>JBDWIC010000005.1:0-314450 GCA_039974935.1 Lentilitoribacter sp.
TATTCCAAATTACAGACAACAAACTTTGAACCAAATACCAACTGAAAAATGAAATCAGTTAAACTCCTGTTGGTTATTTTTTAAGTTTGTTTCTAACCAACACGAAAAAGCCCCGCGTTCGATCCGCGTGGGCTTTTTTGCAGTTTTTGAGCCTTTTAGGCTTTTGATAGAGCAACAATGCCTTCACCCTCTAGGCGGCATGGGTACCAATCTTTGCGAATTTCCGCTTGGATGGATTGGTAATATTGAATGCTCGGCTCATTCCAATCCAGCACTTGCCAATCAATGCGCGCATAGTCACGATCAAGCGCTATTTGACTTAATTGCCTGAATAAAGCTGTGCCAATTTTATTGCCGCGATGCTCAGGACTGACATACAGATCTTCAAGATAAAGTCCTGCTTTGCCTTCCCAGGTTGAGTAACTTTGGAAAAATAGCGCAAACCCAACAGGGGTTCCATCAAGCTCGGCGATTAACGCTTCAAACGGTGGGCGATCAGACGCTAATTGGGCTTCTAATTCCTCAACTGTAACCTTCACTGCATCAGGTTCTTTTTCATAAATTGCTAATTCGAGTATAAAGCTGCGAATGGTTGACGCGTCTTCAGAAGTAGCAGGACGAACAGTTGTGATAGGCATGATGTTATCTCTGGTTAATAATTGAGCTGATGAAACTTTTGAATGAGAGCCATCGCATATATTGTAAGTAATTCCAACATATTTAAAGTGCATCATCATTCCCCCTTGAAACAAAATCATTTGTTGATATCGTATCGATCTAACTCGTTGAATTTGGGAGGATAAAATGAGAGCAGAAGAGCAGCACACCGCAGCAGATATTAGCCATCCAATTAGTTCTAAAGTTACCACTCAACTTAAAGATATTAAAAAGAAGCTTCCCTTACGTATTTTAAGCGAAGAAGATTGGCAGCACTGGATTACCAAAGGTTATGTGATCGTGCGCAATGCTATTCCGCGTGAAAATGCAGACAGGCTTGCAGATTTACTTTGGGAATTTGACGAAAAAGACCCAGATGATCCTTCCACATGGTATGCGCCTGAACGACGCCCGCATGTCCGCGCAGAATTGAATAATGCGGGTATGGTTGAGATCTATCACCATCAATATTTGTGGGACAACCGGATGGAACAACGCGTTTATGACGCATTTGTAGATATTTGGGACATGACGGAGCTATGGACAACAATTGACCGGGCGAACCTAAACCCACCAAAGCAAGATAAATCTGGCGAGCAATTGGGCTTTATTCACTGGGATGTGGATACAAAACAGCGCCCGCTGCCCATAGGCGTGCAGGGGGTTTTAAGCTTAAAGAAACAAGATAGCGAAACAGGTGGTTTCCAATGTATCCCATATTTGTTTGAGCATTTGGAAGAATGGGAAAAGACCCAACCGGAAGATCGCAATCCTATTTTGCCAGACGCAACTGGATTGGTACGCGAAGATATCTCCATGGAACCGGGTGATTTGATGATTTTCAATTCTTTACTTGCCCATGGTGTACGGCCTAATTTTTCAGAAAATAAAGTGCGTATGGCACAATATATTTCAATGCACCCTGCAGAATATGACAATGTTGAAGAACGTGAGGAACGAGTGCGTTTGTGGCGCGAAATGGAGCCGCCAAACAGACCAGATTTTCCCGGCGATCCACGCGATTGGGAAAAGAAAAATGCATCACCTGCGGTTCTAACAGAGCTGGGTGAAAAGCTGCTTGGTTCCAAACCCTGGTAACGGTCGTAGCTGGTTGATAATTTAATCTATCATTGGATCGCGCACGATTTTTGCGCGTTTCATGTCATAAAAATATAGGTTTTCCGGAGTGAGGTGTACGCCGCAAATCCAACGGCTAATGCCGTTTGTGCTAACATGGTTTGCCTCTCGCTCCATCACTTTTCTACCAAAGTCAGTGAGATGAATCTTCTGTTTAAAGTAGTTCTGGATCTGCTCTAAATCCTGTCGTCCGCTTGCTCTAGATGTCGAGTAAATTACGTTTTCGCCCGCAATAAGCGGCTGCAAACATGTACCTAACTCATCGATATATTTAGCAAATGACAAGTCCCCCATAAATTTTGCTAATTCACAATTTTGCATATGTTCAAACAGCTTGCCAATACTTGCCGGACCATTTAGCAAAAGTGTGAAAGCATTAAATATCGAGGTTGGCAGACCGGTTCGACTATCAGGATATTCCATTACTAAACGTCGAATAGCGGGAGCTGTAAATGGCATGTCGGTATTGTCTAATACTCGGATTAAATTATTGGGTGTGTTATGAGTAAGAGCACTCCAAGCTTTTGATGCGTAAGCTTTCATTTCGTACGTTACTGGTTTTGCGAGAGCGGGCAGTGCCTGAAAAGCGTCATTATCCATTTCGCCAAGATATGTGTCAGATTGGGCAAGATAAAGGTCTTGTTGCTCTAAGTTGTGATGTGCGAAATCTAAAATTTGCAACAACTGGAGCTGGTCGTATAGGTCATGTTCAAACCAAAGCTCAACCTTAGAATATTCGTTGAGATAAAACAGAGTTTTATCTCGCTCTTTAAAGCCTTGCATGATTTCCGAAAGGTCGCCACCATCAAATTCTTGGATGAATTTTGCCCGAGATTCTGAACGTTTGGCAAGTGGCATATGCCCTTCAACAGGACCTTCATGGAGAATATCGCGCCATGCCACGACTTTATCCGCCAGTTTTAACTCTTCAATTTTGCAGCTGGCACTATCGCCATTTGTGTAAATTATCTTCATTCAGTAACCTCATCAAACCGCCAAGTTTGAGTTTGATCGTGTCATTGAATATGTTGGACAAAGAGGATTAAACGAGCCCACGTTCTTGCCGCCTTGTTATTTTTACATAAAATGACACACTCTTTTTGAATTTGGTAACTTGGTCATACAGTACACAAAACTGACCTTAGTTGTAACTTAGCGCGGGAATGCGGCTCTGACAATCCAGTCTCTCTTAAAACCAGTTTTGCTTTTATTGCCGGCATTGATCCCGTCGTGGCGATTTTTTGATTCTATTGCACCCAGTCCCCGTATTGAATACCTGTTGTTAGACACGATAGAGGAAAGCTCACAGACGTGGGTAGAATATCGCCCTCGACCGGAGAGGCTTTCAGCTTGGTCCATGCTTAAGCGGATGTTTTATAATCCAACACGTAATGAAACTTTGTTTATTGCAAGTTGCGCCGAGCGATTGATCAAGAATGAGCAACAATACGGCGCGCACAGCGTTTGTGAGATTTTCACGCGAATTGAGCAAGACATAGTAGCCAGTCTGCTAAAGCAAGAACAACAGTATTTGCAGTTTCGTCTTGCGTTTATTTCCCGCCAAAAACATGGTTTGGAAAAACACATCTTGTTTGTTTCAGAGATCAAAAAGCTTGAGCGCAAGGATGCGGCCGCGTTATGATGATTGACCTCGCAATGCGGATTACTGAGTTTATGCTCGGGTTAGCCTTTATCCAGCAGAGTATTGAGCATTTGCATCGCCCGCGCGACGAGAAAATTTTGTTTACTTGTCGAATATTGTTAAGCGCAATTTTGATGTCAGGTTTGCTCACTACTTTGGCGCTTTTGGGATTGGTTGGATTATCACTCTTCATCTTAAAGCGTTTTAATGGACCTTATAATGGCGGCAGTGACCGCATGGGGCTTTTAATCCTAGTGTGCCTTACGCTAGCTCACATAGCACCAAACTCTTTTTGGCAGAATATCGCTTTTGGGTATTTAGCGGTTCAATTAATCCTGTCATATTTCATCTCTGGCTGGGTCAAGTGTGTAAATGTCGAGTGGCGATCGGGCAGGGCTTTGCAAGATGTGTTTGCCTACACGACATATCCGGTTTCAGAACATTTGAGAGGGTTTGCTGACAAGCCTAAATTGCTCTTGATCATGTCATGGTGTGTGATAGGTTTTGAGCTGTTGTTTCCGCTTTCACTTTTACATATTCATGCGCTCTATGTGGCGCTTTTCATTGCTGCTACATTTCACTTGGCAAATGCTTTCCTATTTGGTTTAAATCGGTTCTTCTGGATATGGCTGTGCGCTTATCCTTCAATCCTTTGGTTCCAGGGCCAATTTATTTAAACCCTTTTGCCCACTATCTAAAATTCAAGAATTGGAACCGATTAATTGCATAAGTTTTTCAATGTTTATCTTTATGCCGCTATCGCTTTCACCTTTTTCATTTGGGGCGCCATGGCTTTAGTGGTCGGACCACTCATGCCAGAAACCGTTACAGCTTTCACGCTGTCTGGCACACAAAGCGGGCTAATTTTCATCGTTTGGTCAAGCGGATTTAGTATCGGTTCATTGGGATCAAAGTTTCTTCTAGATCGATATAAGATCGGCACGATCTTATCCGGTGCTGCGCTTTTGTCTGCGTTGTTTTGTTTGTTTTTGTATTTAAGCGGAAGTTTTATTTTATACCTGACCAGCTTCTTACTTTTGGGCACAATGGGTGGTGTTTCCTTTACCGCAGGACACACATTTGTCGGACAAACATTTGTGAACAACAGAGCATCAGCACTGGGTGCGCTTGATGTGGTGTTCTCCTTTGGAAATGTAATCTCACCTTTGTTACTGATTTTCTTATTTTCGTCAGGTTTTGATTGGAAATCACTTTTTTTAATCGCCGCGATCGCGTTTATGACAAGTGCAACGGCTTATTTGGCGCTATTTCGGTCTGCTAAAATTTCATCTGATCAGAGTGCTGAGGAGAGCGCCAAAACACCAGAGCGCGATGAATTGAAGGTGGAATATTTGCCGATCTGGGTTCTTGCAGTCCCTGCTTGTTTTTTGGGAGCTGTGGAATGGTCACACAACATTTGGTTCGTAAGCTTTGCAATTGATGTTGGCCTTGATGATAACATCTCACGAGTTTCACATGCCGCATTTTTAACCGGAATGATACTTATACGGCTTTTGACGATCATTATTGGAAATAAAATTCATAACGTTTGGTTGGTTAGAGTTTTGTTTGCAATGACATTATCGGGAAATTTGGGCATCATATTTGCAACAAATATTGAGTTGCAGATCGCAGCGAATGTCACCATGGGCTTTGGTATGGGCGCTATGTTCCCTGTTTTATTGGCAAGAGCAATGGATGTTAATCCGCAAAGAAGTTCAAGTTTTTCAATAGCCATGATCTTGGGAACAACGGTTGGCGGGCAGCTGGCTTCACTATCGATTGGCGCCTTATCTGATTTTTATCCCATTTCGGATGTGTTCATGATAACGACACTATTTGTCATATTGTTGATTATTAGTTTTGAAGTTTTTCGCAACCGAACACGCGCAGCTTTGGATAACATTCAAACCTAGTCTTGCCAGTCTCCCACAAACTGGTCTTAATAGGGCTTACAAACTTATTAGTACGGGAATAGAAATTGCTATGAAAACCAAATTATCCATTTTTACAGGTCTAATGCTCAGCGCTTTAATGCTCACTCCAGCGCATGCAGGTGAAAACAAATGTGCCACAGGTTTGACTGTCAATGAGGGCGTGTTGACCATTGCGACGGGTAATCCAGCATATTTTCCTTGGGTAATTGATGATGCTCCTGAAAGCGGTCAGGGCTTTGAAGCTGCAGTTGCTTATGCTGTTGCGGAAAAAATGGGCTATAGCAAAGATAAGGTTGAGTGGGTACGCGCAAGCTTTGACCAATCAATTCAGCCGGGACCGAAAGATTTTGACTTTAACCTCCAGCAGTTCTCAATCACAGAAGATCGTGAAAAGGTTGTTGATTTTTCTGAAAGCTATTTCTCTTCACCGATGGCGGTTTTAATTCGAAAACCAACAATGGAAGCTGGTGCTAGTGCAACGATGGATAGCCTAAAAACGTTAAAATGGGGTGCAGCTGCATCTACGACAGCGCTTGGGTTTATAACAGATGATATCAAGCCAGATAGCGATCCTTTGCTTTATGATGATGTGGCAAATGTAACTGAGGCGTTAAAAGCAGGCCAGATTGATGCGGGTTTGTTCGATCTACCAACTGCATTGTTCACGAGTGCTGTATTATTAGATGATGGTGTTGTACTCGGCCAGTTCCCGGCTGAAATGGCGACCAATCCGGACCAGTTTGGTCTGTTGATGTCAAATGATAATCCAATCAAACCATGCGTTGATGAAGGGGTTCGCCGTATCAAAGAAGATGGTACACTATTGCGCATTGAAGCTGAATGGTTGCAAGAAACAACGGGCGTGCCGTTGATCAAATAGTAAGTTCAACTCGTGTTACAAAATTCGACTAAAAACCTCACACCGCGCCAAGTTTATGAGCGAAAAGAGCGGCGTAAAGGGGTGATCATAGCAAGCGTCAGCACCTTCATTGTGCTGGCGTTGATCTTTATACTCGTGCCTATGGCGCCAGGCTGGGAAGCGGTTCAAAAAAGCTTTTTCAATAAAGAAGTTTTCATCAAAACCTTTCCCAAATTGCTAAGCGCGTTTTGGATTGATGTTTTAATCTTTTTGTGTTGTGCACCGTTGATTGCCATACTTGGTTTAGCAATTGCATTGTGTCGCGATGTCCAATCGCCAGCATTATTTCCTTTACGTATTTTTGGTGCAATTTACACCGATATATTCCGCGGGGTACCGGTGGTTTTAACCGTCTATCTTATAGGTTTTGGTATTCCCGGATTAGGCCTGCCAAGACCATATAATAGCCCTTATATTTGGGGTTCTGTTGCGCTGGTGCTTACATATTCTGCCTATGTAGCTGAGATCTTCCGGTCCGGAATTGAAAGTGTGCATAAAAGCCAGCGCGCTGCTGCTTCATCTCTCGGTTTGAGCAATTCAGATGTGATGCGCTATGTGGTCTTACCACAAGCAATCCGTCGTGTTGTGCCAGCGAATATGAATATGTTGATTGCGCTTCAAAAAGATGTCGCGCTACTAAGCTTTATTGGCCCGGTTGAGATTTTCCGGCAGGCAGGTGTGTTTAAATCGCTTTTAGCAAACTTTACACCTTATGTTGGCGCTGCAATTATCTTCTTAGCGGTGACTATTCCGGCAACGCGTTTTGCGGATTATCTACTTGCCAAGCAAAATCGCGAGCGATCATAAGATGAGCAAATTACGCATAGAAAATGTCGTTAAAAGCTTTGGCGAAGTAACTGTTTTAAAAGGACTTAACCTGAGCGTTGATGAAGGTGAAATGATATGCCTTATTGGCGCGTCAGGCTCAGGTAAATCAACGCTATTGCGTTCGATTAATCTGCTTGAACCCATTGATGATGGCGCTATTTGGCTTGATGGTGATGATATTTCGCTACCAGGCTTAGACCCACAGCCTGTGCGGCAAAAGATTGGTATTGTGTTCCAAAGTTATAACCTTTTCCCGCATATGAGTGCAGTTGAAAATGTTATGCTTGCGCCGCGCCGGATATATAATAAATCACGTGAGGCTCTGCGCCCTGAAATTGAGCAATTATTTGAAAAGTTTGGTTTGGCCGATCGCATGGATCATTACCCAGATCAGCTTTCAGGTGGTCAGCAACAACGTGTCGCAATTGTCAGGGCATTGGCAATGAAACCGCAAATTATGTTGTTTGACGAGGTTACCTCTGCGCTAGATCCAGAATTGGTGGCAGAAGTGCTCGATGTACTTCGTGCGCTCAAAGCGCAAAACATGACGATGATCCTTGCAACCCACGAAATGGGTTTTGCCCGTGAAGCAGCCGATAGAGTTTGCATCCTACATGAAGGTGAGATCATCGAAGAGGGTAAGCCCGAAGAGATATTCTCTCATCCAAAACATCCACGCAGCCAAGCGTTTTTAAAGAGTGTATTATAAGGTCCAATTATGACATTTCCCATCGCGCTTATCATGTTTGTTGCTGCTGGTCTGTTCTCACCCGGGCCCAATGTCGTCATGCTAACAGCATCTGGCGCACGTTTTGGTTTTCGTGCAACATTGCCGCATTTGTTGGGCGTTCCTATTGGAACAGGCATTTTAGCGGCATGCAGCGCGCTGGGTTTGAGCAGTATATTACTTGCTGCTCCAGGTTTAAAATTCGCTTTCCAGATCGTTGCGGCACTCTGGATATTGTGGCTTTCGTGGAAAACTGCACAAGCAGGACGGGCAGGGCGCGCAGATGATAAAGGCCGCCCATTTACCTTCATCGAAGCGATCTTATTCCAAGCTGTCAATCCAAAGGTCTGGGCGGTTACATTAGCCGCATATGCAGGCTTTGGTGGAGGGCTTACACCGATGGGTGAAGCGATTAGACTGTTTATCGTGTTTGCTGGAATAAATTTAGCTGTCTGCTTGTTTTGGACAACGGTTGGGCATTTGCTCTCAGGCTTTTTAAAATCAGATCGCATCTGGCGTATTTTCATGATCACAATGGCAACCATCATGGCGTTGACTGTTGTGATGATATTTATTTAGAACACGCTTAAGTATTGCAACTATAGATTATTTTTAACTTATGATTTAAACTCCAATATAGAAATATTTTTGGGGTGTAATCATGACAGAACAGCAGGCAAATGCTGCGTATACACGTGAGTTAATTATCAAAGTAAGCGTCAATTTGTTCAGAGCGCTTTTAGCGTTATTGATCTTTGGTGGGGTGGCAACTTTATTAATTCAAATCAATGCGTTCCCGAGGTTTTTTGCATATGTGACGAGCAGTGAAACCGTGCCGAAACCAGTTGGAAGTGTCGCTTTGCCTTCAGTCTTAGTGTGCGGGGTTATTGGAGGATTTGTAAGCCTTCAACGCCGATTAAAAGACTTAACGCTTCAGGATTTGGAACTGTTGGCCAACTCAAAAGTTTATCTAATGCTCGCGCCGATGGTGGGTGGAGTTTTGGCAATGGTGCTTTATCTGATTTTCCTATCGGGTCTATTGCGCGGTGATATGTTCCCCGAATTTGTCTCTCTTTCAACAGATAAAACAACGGGATTTCCTACGATATTTGAACAATATGGAAAGCATGGTTTTAGTGATTATGCCAAGCTTTTGGTTTGGGCATTTATCGCCGGTTTCTCAGAGAAATTTGTGACCAATGTTCTCGGCCGATTTGAAGGTGCAGCTGTGGCTAGCATTCCTAAGATTGAGGAATTAAGAGCACAGAGTGACGAAGCCGAGCAAGACGCACAGGATAATACAGAAGCGGAAAATGATGCATCTAGGATAGAAGCCACAGAACAAACTAAATAACGGGTTGTCTGTCTAGTGTGTAAAGCCCACTAGGGTGCGTCTGGGCGTTTTAAATCTGAATTAATGACTTTAATTGCGGGTTCAAAAGCACATTGCAATCTGCTCATATGCTGAACTAACCAATCAATCATTTCGGGCCAATTTTCTTCATCAAAACCATCAAAAGGTTGTGTAAGTACAATCTTACTAGATATTTTTTCATTTAGCCTCAGCCACTCCAGTGGTAAGCCAAACTCTTCTTCTAAATATTCTTTTTGGGAATATAATTTATCAAATACGAGCTTATTCACTTCTGCTTCAGAGCGTTGTATTGCCACTTCCACCCTTATCTCTCGCTTCGCAAACACAATACAAAAAATGCATGCACTCATGCCAGTGCCACAATTTAACCAATGATCTTTAGTTGGATTAACTGTCTCGTAGCGGGAGAGGCCACTTGCCCTTAAAGCTGGTAATGCTTGAGACCAAAATTTTAACCTCAATTGATGTGAATGTCGTTGAACTGATTTTGTTGTTTTTTGTTCTTGTTCCTTATTGACCATACTTACCATAAAATCAGAAGCTTCTGGAACAGGTATGATTTGCTGAATATCGATGTAGAGCTCATCCTCGTTTGAATATGGGGTCACTTTGTGACATTCGGCATTAATATTATGTTCGCGGAGCCAAAGAACGGCAGCCGTAACTTCTGTTCTGAATTTAGCTGCAATTAGTATTATTCGTTGGTCATAACTTTCGTTCAAAGTAACGCCTTCAAGCTCATCTACATCCAGAAAATTACAAATTTGTGTTGTTGCGTCTATCCGATCATCGTCTTGATCTTGGTGTTTTTCGATATGATCTTGAAATATCTGCACAATGTCTGATTTTTTGAGCGATGAGCAATAGGCGGCGTATTTGAGTGCCTGCCATGTAACATCGCGCCCTGAATCATCAAGCTTGTTTTCAATAATGACGAGTTGGCGATTCTTATCAAGTGCTAGTAAATCTAGCCGTTCATTGGTTTCAGCAAACCCACTAAACTCTTTCTGAATAATTAAAAGTTCTTCACCTAATGCAGATGGGTTTTTGGCAAACCATTCTTGCAAATGATCCCGTTCTCTCAGATTCAATTCTGAAAAACTTGGAGATTTTAATTTTGAAATATCGTTTTGTTCTCTATCAACCTTGAACATAAAAATCTCCGTTCCATCATAGGTAAACCACAATACACTTAATTCGTTAAAGTTATAGTGAGCCTGTTTTATAGGTTGCGGTTTTCAACAGACGATTTAAACCAAGGGTCACCTGCATCCTTGAGCTCGCATTTATTGCCATCAGGGTCGCAAAATGTGCCAACCTGACCCCATTCAAACTCCTTGTAATCAACATCAACGCCGCGGGCTTGAAGTGCATCAGATGCCGCCCTCACATCTTCAACGTTAAAGCGAAGCATTGTAGGATTGTCTGAGTCTGGTTTAACACCATCATGTGCGTGACCACCTGTTTCGATCATTAAATACCCGTCACCATAACGCAGACACAGAAGGTGACCTTTATCATACCAAACAGGAAGCCCAATTATATCCCGATAAAATGTACAGCATGCATCGTAATTTTCCGTACCCAAAATGATGCCATGTGTCTTAATCTCAAATGGCGGGGCCATATTTATCTCCAGATACCCATGTGATCTTGGCAATATTGAATAATCTTACGATTGAGCTCGCGGCGATTTGCGCCTTCGAAGATCTGAAGGTTTAGCGGCTCCATCTCGTCAGCCTCAGAAAACTTTGGGCGAAATTCACCCGCATCTGTCCAAATCTGAAAACCGTTCTTAGCCACATTTGCCGATAACCAAATATCATCTTGAAATTGTGCAACTTCGGCAATGTTGAGCACGTCTTTTGTAAAAAATCGGGGCTTAACCAATACACCAGAAAAACCTTCAAAAATATCGATATAACCACTTTTGCGGAAAGTTGGTTTAGCAAATTTGGTGGTAAATGCCGCCTTGAGCCCCTCATTAAGGGCAATACGGAAAGCGCGCGCAATTTTATAAGGGACATCCATATATTTTGGATAACGCTCAGCGCGCGGTAACTGCGTTGCATTAAATTCACGTTGTTGATCATTAAAGCTTTCAACAAACAAACCACTGCCGGTGATTGCACAATCAGGATGTTGTGCTGACTGATCCAACCGTTTTTGTGCCCAGTCTTCATCATATATCCGGTCATCATCGCAAAATATAATGTGTGTATCCGCATCAAGCGTCGGATCCACTAAGCAGTTAATCACCTTAGATGCGGGGCCATCATCTTTATCGGGTCGAATAAGCGTAATGCCTTTTGGGATAATAGGTAATGCATTGCCATCATAATCAGAAAACCTGAGGTAGGATTTGGGGATATATAGGCGGATCTCGTCAATCTTAGCAGATTGCGCCAACAAGCTTTCAAGCGTTGGACCGATTTTATCAAACCGCGATGGTATAGTGCTCAGTGATATGATGACGGGCAATTTCGTTACTCATTTTTATTGTTGATTTAGAAGGTTGCTTATTTCCAAATATCAAATCTATTTTGGCAGTATTCAATGGCTTTATCGTTGATTTCAAGACGTCCAGCACCATCAAAAACCGCATGCTTTAATGGATTGCGTTCTTCAGCTTCAGACATTGTTGGCCGTAGTTGCGTACTTACAACGCGAATTTTAAATCCGTTCGCCACTACGTTCGCCGACAACCATATATCATCAACATATTTTACTGCATCTGGGATATTAAAAATATCCTCTGTAAAAAACCGTGGCTTGACCATTACACCAGCAAACCCCTCAAAGATGTCTTCATAGCCGCTTTTACGAAACAATGGTCGCGAGAGCTTTGTGCTAAGCGCTTTTTGCAAGCCCTGTTGCCACAAAACTCTGAAAAACAAATAAATGCGATAGACGCCGCTAAGCTTTCTCGGAAATTCAACCGCGCGCGGTAATTCGTCAGGTGAATAGGTCCGCACAATCCCATTGTAATCGTCCATCAAAAGTGCACTGCCACACAAAGCGCAATCTGGGTAGTCTTCTGAATGTTCAAGAAAATTTGCAACCCAATTGTGATCGTAAATCTCATCATCATCGCAGAACATGATCTTTGCATCAGGATCAAGGCTCTTATCTTTAATCGCATGTAGCGCTTTAGAAGCAGGGCCGTAGTCTTCATCGGGTTGATAAATTGTCACGCCTTCAGGCACATCAGGCAGATGTCCGTCATACTCTGGAAAACGAGCATAGGTCTTTGGGATGTAAAGACGGATTTCATCAGCTTTTACGCTTTGATCCAACAAACTCTCTAAAGTTTGCCCGATTTTATCAAAGCGGGGAGGGATACTGCTCAAAGAGATGATAATAGACATGTCTTAACCTATGAAAGAAACTTGGCACTAGTTCTCAGATTACGGGTTTAAATGCAAGTTTGGCGCTCGTAAAACAAAGATCTGCACAAAGAAAACCCGCCTGAAGCAATTCAAGCGGGTTTTCTAATAGATAATTAAAATCCAATTTAAGCTTTTGGCAGGTCGTCCTGCGAGCGGATTACTTTTCCAAGTAAGCCATAAGCCAAAGCTTCATCTGTGTTTAGCCAGAAATCACGTTTTGTATCTTCGTGAATTTTCTCAGGTGTCTGTCCAGTAGCTTCTGAGAACAAGATTTCAAAACGCTCACGCATTTTTTGAATTTGTTCTGCCTGAATTTCAATATCAGACGCCATGCCGCGTACACCGCCAGATGGTTGATGTAGCAAGAAGCGAGTATTTGGCAAGCAGTAACGATCTTCTTTTTCAGCGCCAACAAAAATCAACGCACCCGCAGACGCCACCCAGCCTGAGCCAATTGTGCGCACTTTTGGACGAATAAATTTGATCATGTCATGCACCATGTCGCCAGATTCTACATGGCCACCCGGTGATGAGATAAATAAATTAATTGGATCATCTGAATCTTCAGCCAGAGCTAAAAGATGTGATGTGGCTTGACGGGCGACTTTGTCGTCGATGCCGCCAGTGATTAAAACATTACGGCTTTTAAACAAAAGCTCTGTAATGCGGCCAGCGCTGGCATCCTTCTCGTCATTTTTATCTTTGTCTTCATCATTCATGAAAAATGTCATGTCTACCTCTTCCTGGCGTCGGCAAATGTATCTAATTTGAGAATCAATTGCCTTATCAAATCTGTTCGAGCAGAATGTAGGAATTTGATATCCCAATGTCCACCTCGGCAAGTGTTGTAATGGCAAATCAGTTAACGCTTGGATAAAACACAACTGGATTTTTAGGGCTAATCTACGACCAGTAAAAATACTATGTAAGCGAAACTTCATGCGATATGGCTAGTTTAGTAAATAATGTCTTTTTTAGGCAAAAAATGGCGCAATTATTCAGGTTTTGGTCGGAATAACGCATTGTAGAATGAGGTTCTTGAATATATATCTTGCTTAAAGTCACCCAGTTTTTGGGTGATAAAAGCAGCAAAAGCGTGCAACTAATTCTGGGAGCTTTCATGACTTTTTCAAAACGTAATTTGTTGGTTGCAACTGCAATCTTGGCAACGAGCTCCATCTTTGGTGCTTCTTCTGCGCTTGCAGATGAGTTTAAATTCTCAATTCATCATTTTCTAAGCCCAAAATCGATCACGCATACGGATATGATTGAGCCCTGGGCCAAACGGATTGAAGAAGCGTCAGATGGTCGTATCCAATTTGAAATTTTTCCCGCAATGTCATTGGGTGGCAAACCGCCGGAACTTTATGGTCAGGCGCGGGATGGTGTTGCAGATGTCATCTGGACGCTTCCGGGCTATACCCCGGGTGTTTTTCCGCGTTTAGAAGTGTTTGAGTTGCCAAATGTGCACAATGGTTCAGCTGCTGCAACCAATGCGGCCATTCAATCATTATTGCCAGATTTGGCCGATGATTTAAAAGACATTCACCCGCTTCTTGTTCATACCCATTCTGGAAATGCTCTACATTTGACATCCAAAGACGTTAAAAGTCTTGCTGATGTTAAGGGACTTAAAGTTCGATCGCCATCACGTACAGGTGCTTGGATGCTTGAAAGCTGGGGTGCTGAACCTGTTGGAATGCCAGTTCCAGCACTGCCGCAAGCTTTGGCTAAAAAGACGGTTGATGGGGGCTTGGTGCCGTTTGAGATTGCAATTCCATTAAAGCTTGCAGAGCTCACCGATTATTCTGTTGAGCTTGAAGGTGGTAAGCGTTTTGGCACTTCAACATTCTTATTCGCCATGAATAAAGCTTCCTACAATTCTTTGCCTGATGATCTAAAGAAAATCATTGATGATAATTCTGGTGCAGCATTTGCCAAAGAGATGGGCGAATTATGGGATAATGTTGAGCCAAAAGGTATTCAGCTCGCAATTGATAAAGGCAATGCTGTTAATCAGCTTTCCAGCGAGGCAAGTGCTGAATTTGCGACCAAAGCCGAAGAAGTTGGCGCGCGTTGGCTTGCAGAAGTCACATCAAATGGCATTGAAGGTGCAGTATTACTTGAAAAAGCGCAAAACGCGGTCTCAGCCAATACAATGCAACAATAGCAAAGTCATCTTGATCTCATGAGCGCGCTCAAAACTGGATTTGCCAAAATAATCAGGTTCTGGGCATTGCTCGGCGGTTTTGCCTTGATGCTTGCGGTGTTGGTCACCGTGATCAATGCGCTTGGGTTTTCAGCGAACGTGATTGTCCGAAATTTCGGCTTCAATGTGTCTGGTCTTCCAGGTTATGAGGATATGGTCACGCTATTTGTTGGATTTGCAGCCCTTACGATGATGCCTTACTGCCAATTGCATGGCGGGCATATTGCCGTTGATGTTTTCATCAAATCTGCACCGCGCGCTGTTCAATGGCTCAGTCACATTTTATCAACTCTTCTAATGGCCGGGATCGCATTGTTCTTTTCCTATATGCTTAGCCAAGGTGTTGAAGAGGCAAGGGGCGATGGCACAGTCACTTCAGTGCTTGGATGGCCTGTCTGGGCTTTTATGTTGCCAGGTGTATTTTCATGTTTGTTGTGGTTTGCTGCGTGTCTTTCAAATCTTGGTAATTTGCCTCAGCAAGCAGAGGTGAAATAATGGAACGCGAACTTATCGGGCTTTTTGGTCTTCTCACTGTGTTTGTTTTGATCATGCTGCGTGTGCCAGTAGCGCTTGCTATGTTGGTGACAGGCATTATCGGTTCTTGGGTGGTTTCGCTTGCTTCGCCATTTTTAAAGTTTGGACCCTATCTGCTGCAGTTCAAATCCGCATTGTGGAACAGTGTTGCAAACTATGACCTAACCGTTATTCCGCTATTTATCTTAATGGGGTTGTTAGCATCCGAAGGTGGATTGAGCCGCGACTTATTTAAAGGTATCAGCGTTTTAACGCGCAATATTCGCGGCGGGGTCGCAATGGCAACCATTGGTGCTTGCGCTGGATTTGGTGCTGTGAGTGGTTCATCCATTGCAACCGCAAGCACTATGAGCCGAGTTGCGCTGCCAGAGTTCAAGCGTTTTAAATATGATGAAGGGCTTGCTACTGGCGTTCTTGCTGCTGGCGGAACGCTGGGGATATTGATCCCGCCATCCGTTGCGCTGGTCATTTATGCGATTGTGGTCGAGGGTTCGATCATCGAAATGTTTCAAGCAGCGATTATTCCAGGGCTTCTAGCAGCATTGTTTTTTATCGCTGTTGTTTACTTTAGAGTGCGGAAATATCCAACGCTTGCACCTGAATTGCCCCAAATGGATGAAGAGGAAAGGCGGCAAGCCTTATGGCGTCTTATTCCTGTGGTCTCGATTTTCGGTGTGATTATTATTGGCCTTGGCTTAGGTTTGTTCACGCCAACGCCCGCTGCTTCAGTCGGGGTTGCGCTGATCCTGGTCTACGGGATTTTCATACATGTTAAATCTGGACGTAAAGCTGAAATTGGTATCGGTCGTAGTGGGCTTAAAAACGCGCTTTTAGAAACCGCCAAAACCGCAGGCATGATCTATTTCATATTATTTGCCGCCGACATTTTAAAAGGCTTTTTTGCCCGTTCGGGCTTGCCCATGGCATTAAGCGAATGGGCTGCAACATCATCGCTTGAACCTTACATGATCTTAATTGCGATGCTGGTTGTTTTAATCATCCTTGGTTGCTTTATGGAATCGCTTTCGATGATCCTTGTAATGGTGCCATTTTTTTGGCCGGTTTTAGTTGAGTTAAATGGCGGGGATTATGTAACTGCAGCAGATGCTGCGTTCGGTATGGATATCGATGAGTTGAAAATTTGGTTCGGCATATTGGCGCTGATTGTGGTGGAGCTTGGGTTAATCACACCGCCTGTTGGTATCAATGTTTTTGTGATTAAATCCTTCTCGCCTGAGACACCAATCATGAAAATATTCAAAGGTGTCATACCGTTTTTTACCATCGAATTATTGCGCGTTGCCATCATTTTGATGGTGCCTGCACTATGCTTATTGCTGCCACGCTTGCTGTAATTATTATTTATTTTCATATCCTTAGATCCAATAGATGAATCAAATTCATAACGAATTGAATCAATTTATTGCGCGCTTAGAAATGTTTGGCATCGTCTTCTTGTAAGTGGCGCAGAGCAGCGTTGGCAAAATTTTACCTAGACATTTTATCTATCTATTGATAGGTAGATAAATGTTATCACAAATATAACCACAATCTTAAACCACAAAATTTGAGGCTCATTATGAAAATTTACGACATCGAAAACTTCCCAAATCCAGCTCGCATTCGCATCGCGCTTGGTGAAAAGGGCATTGCTGATAAAGCGGAATTTATCCCTGTGGATGTAATGAATGGCGAACACCGAACCGATGATTTTAGGGCAAAAAATCCAGATGCGTCGGTTCCATGTATGGAGCTTGAATGCGGCACTATGCTTTCACAATGTACTGCGATCACTGAATATATTGATGCTGAATATGAAAACCTACCAGGCTATGCATCCCTAACAGGTGATACATCAAAAGAACGTGCTGTAATTCACATGATGAACAGGAGAGCAGAAGCAAATCTTTTAGATGCAGTTGGTGCTTATTTTCACTATGCTACACCGGGTTTGGGACCGGAGCTTGAAACCTATCAAAACGCCTCATGGGGCAATCGTCAAAAAGATAATGCTATTGCGACCATGAAATATCTCAATGATGTTTTGCGCAACAATGAATTTTTGGCTGGGAAGAATTTCTCAATGGCTGATATCACTGCTTTTGCCGGATTAGCTTTTGCTGATTTTGCGAAAATCGATATCCCGGCAGAACTTGAGCATTTGCTGTCTTGGCGTGAAAAAGTTGCTGCGCGTCCAAGTGTGGCGGGTTAAGGTGAGTTAAGAGGAGAATATCCATGAATTTGAATGCAAATTTTGATGAACGTGTGTTGGTTCATTCAGATGAAGTTGAATGGAAAGCTTCGCCAATGCCGGGTGTTGATCGCAGAATGCTCGACCGAATTGGCGATGAAGTGGCGCGCGCAACGACTATTGTTCGCTACGCGCCGAATAGTAAGTTTTCTGCCCATACGCATACAGGCGGCGAGGAATTCATCGTGATTGACGGCGTGTTCCAAGATGAACATGGTGACTTCCCCGTTGGCACATATGTTCGTAACCCGCCGACATCAAGTCACACCCCAGGCTCTGATGAAGGATGCACTATCTTTGTCAAACTCTGGCAGTTTGACCCCAATGACCGCACACAAATTACCATCGATATGAATGAGCAAGTCAAAGAAACTCACAACGCCCTTCTTTTCGAAGATGCGCGTGAACAAGTGTCTTTCCAAGCTTGGCAAGCTGGTGAAGCTGTATCAATAGATCTGCCACAAGGCGGTGAGTTCCTTGTGTTAGAAGGTGGCTTTAACGAAGGTGGCGAGGATTTGCGAAAACATTCTTGGTTGCGTATGCCTCAAGGGTCACAGCTAAATGCCACAGCTGGAAATGATGGTGCTAAGGTTTGGGTTAAAACCGGACATTTGCCTTTTGCACAAGCGCCAAGCGCTTAGTAAAATTAAACAAAGTTTCGGCAGCGATGTTTTTTGCTGCCGAAAATAATGTGCATGGATATAAAATATTGTAGACCCGTTTTCCAATTAGTTTTAGCTTCTAATTATGGAAAAAATCTTGGTCTCAGCCTGTCTTATAGGTCGTCCAGTGCGTTATAACGGCACCGATAAACCCTCAGAAGCAGCAGATGTTTTAAAACTCTGGCAGGAAGAGGGGCGCTTAGTACCTATCTGCCCAGAAGTTTCTGTTGGTTTTCCAACCCCGCGACCACCTGCAGAAATTCAAGATAAAGGCATCAAAAGCGCAAAAGTCATTGACGGCAATGATGTTTTAAATGGCGATGCTTTTGTTTTTGAAGAGACAGGCGTTAATGTCACAGAGCTTTATGTTCAAGCTGCAAATGCTGCGGTGATACTTGCCAAAAAGCACGGATGTCGACATGCCGTTCTCACGGATGGTTCGCCATCATGCGGATCTAGCTTTATCTACGATGGTTCGTTTTCTAGTGTAAAGCTTAAGGGGGTAGGAACCACAACGGCAGCTTTGCGCAAAGAAGGCATTACTGTTTGGGCTGAAGCGCAAATTCGCGATTTGGCGGCGCAATTATGATAACGTTAGACGGTCTATGTGCAATCTCGATTGTAATGAGATAGATTTCGAACGGGCGAGACATGATGCTCAAAAGGGACATGGCGCGGACGAAATAGTGTATTCCCCAAACATTGAGGGTTGTTGATCCGATCCATGCGAAAATGCCGGAAGTCATTGCGAGTTGGATCCCACGCAACCAAATACCAAAGTGGTGGCAGGATAAGCATGGCCTGCGGTTCAACAGTTCTCGAAGATTTGGCACCATTTGCATCACAATAGTTAAAGCAAATCTGATGCTTAGAGAGAAAACCTTTCTCAAAAACTGGTAGTAGGTCTGGATCCATCTCACCAATGTTAGAAGTATCGATTAGGGGTGAAAGTTCACCGATAAATAAGCAATCGATGAAACGGCGCAAATCGCGCACCTTATCTGATGGTAGTGCTTGTTCAATTTTTGCTAGTCCAGCATCTGCGAGAGTAGAAAACGGAAGGTTCCCCGCAGCGCGCATGGATGCGACGCTAATTAAAAGCGCAAATACCTCAGTCACAGCAAGTTTAGCGGTTGTCTGAATGGATTGCGGATCTAATTGCAAACCGCCGCCACGACCTGTTTCAGAGTGAATAACAAAACCCTGATCACGCAACGCATTTACATCGCGCAGTATAGTGCGACGCGACGCGCCAACGTCTTGCGCAAGTTCTGCGATGGTTGATGTGCCATTGCGCCGTAGGCTGCGCACAATTGCATCTTGTCGGGAGCGAACATTCATTTCAGGTCGGCTTCATCAAATAGTGACAATATTTGGCACTAATTAGGATTAGTCAATGGCAATGCGAGTTAACGATCCTTTTTTAAGGTTTCATGGCGCGCATGAACTATCACAAATTCGCTCGTTAAAAGGAACAAGCATGTCCAATTCAGTTCACTTCCCAACCGCGCAGACGATCTCGCTAAATGGCATAGAGCTAGAAGTCTTCGAGGCAGGATCGCAAAATGCCGGAAATCCCATTGTTTTATGTCACGGTTGGCCGGAACTTGCGTATTCATGGCGCTATCAAATTCCCGCACTTGTCGCTGCAGGTTTTCATGTCATCGCTCCTAATCAGCGCGGATTTGGACGCTCGTCTTGTCCAAGTGATGTTGAGAAATATGACATCAGGCATTTAACTGACGACCTTGTCGTTTTGCTCGATCATTATGACTACGAGGATGCAACTTTTATGGGGCATGATTGGGGTGCAAATATTATATGGTCACTTGCAATGCTCCATCCAAAACGTGTGCGACAGATCATAAATCTCGCACTGCCATATCAAGAGCGTGGCGATAGGCCTTGGATTGAATTTATGGAAGAGGTGTTTGGCGAGGATTTCTACTTCGTTCATTTCAACAAACAGCCCGGTGTTGCTGATAAAGTGCTCGATGAGAATGTAGTAAATTTTATATCCAATCTATTTCGTAAGAATGTGCTACCAGCACCCCCGCAACCTGGCATGGCGATGATTAATCTCGCTAATTGTGCCACTGCGGAGGGTGAAGCCATCATGAGTGATGATGATTTATCAGTTTTTACCTCAGCGTTTAAAGCGTCCGGTTTTACTGGCGGGATTAACTGGTATCGAAATCTTGATCGTAATTGGCATATTCTCGCTGACATTGACCCAGTTATCACGCAGCCAACACTGATGATTTATGGTGATCAGGATTTAATCCCGAAATCCCCAACACTCAAAAACGTTGTACCAAATCTAGATGTCGTCAGTTTAGATTGCGGGCACTGGATCCAACAAGAAAAACCTGAAGAAACGAACCATGCGATTTTGAAATGGCTTTTAAGAAAAAAATGATGTTGCAGAGCTAATCACTTATGTTGCGACCGCAATAAGGAGCAATTGGGACAGATGAGCGTGCTGTTATGATGGTGCTGATAACAGAGCTGTCAAAGTTCCACGCAGTCGCGGCATTACACCATCATTTCATTATTAAAGATAACACGTTTAAACGTATGTGGTTTAATTCTAAAACTTAACGATGCTGGATGTAGCTATTACTAAAACCGAGCTTTAATGCTCGGTTTAAAGGAGTAGTATTTGGTGTCGTCAGATTTTTTGATGGCTGAACCGGCTTCTGCTTTCAGTGAAATCACAAAATTTGTCAAAAGGATTTTGCGCTCAACCTCAATCCCGGCGAACATCACTTTTGAGTTCTTTTCACTCAGTGTGGTAAAGCCCAATGTAGTTGTTTTATAACTACTTTTCACATTCCCTAGGCCAAAATAAGGAGCTACGGCGAAACCAAGACCACGTTTGCGAAACTTGGCATAAGCATTCACAGCGCTCATATCTGCATCAACGGTCGTTGTGACTGATCCCACCGTAGATATTTTTTGTGGTGTACCCAAAGGTTGAAAAGTTGAAACGCCACCGCAAATATCAAATGTAATAGCATTTGACTGACAAAGTTCCGCGCTTCCTGTAAAACCTAAAAACACTTTAGGCACTGGAACTAACGAAGAATTCGTTGTCATGACAGTTGCACCTGCGCCAAAATCTACATCAAAGTAAAATCCTTTGATTAAATCACTGGCGTGTGATTGGCTCGCACTAAGCGTGAATGCAGCTGCAAGGAGTGCAGATTTAAGCCCAAGTTTAAGCCCAGATATAAGCAATGTCATTTTTGTTCCTATTTCGTTGTAGTCGCAATTTTTTAAAAGTAATTTGCGAGCCCGTGAGAAACAGCCTTGAGCGTAGATATTTAAAACTTTATCTATTTACCGTGTAAATTCTTGTTTTTGCGCGCAACAGAGCCATATCAAGCCAAGAACTCTTCATCATGGTAAATGAACTCTAAAGAAAAACCGCAGATCGCGATTGGCTATAATGTTCCAACTATTTAAAAAAATGCTGCGGGGAGTTCATAAAGGTTGGTGGTATATCGCTGGCATATGTTCTCTTGCTCTGGGCGTAATTGGCGCCTTTTTGCCGATCTTACCAACCACGCCTTTAATTATATTGGCAGCATTTTGCTTTTCAAAGTCATCTCCGCGATTACACGCTTGGTTGGAAAATACCAAAACCTTTGGTCCAATCATAAAAGATTGGCGCGAAACCGGTGCAATCGCGCCTAAATATAAGATTATGGCTGTGTCGATGATGGCGATTACATTTATCGCGAGCGCTATTTTTGGTGCATCTGGTTTGGTGCTGATCATCCAAGGCGTTGGCATGTCGCTTGGAGCAGCTTATGTTCTAACCAGACCGAGTTCTTGAGAGGAAAAAAGCCATGAATGATAAACCAGATCTTGGTGCTTTGTTTGGTGCAATAGACGCGGAAACGTTTCTTGGTTTGGATAAATGCGAGGACCTTGCGCACATTGATGCGTCTTGCGCATTCATCGGAGCGCCATGCGCAACACCTTATGGCTCGGTTGGCGCATATGCCCAAAATGGTCCTTCCTCTTTGCGCAAGGCAATAGCATCCTTGACGGCCAATATTGATCGCCATAATTTTGATTTAGGTGGACCAACATTTCCAAGTGGCACAAAACGCGGTGTGGATTGTGGTGATTTACCCTGGAGTGAAACCGATTTTGCATCCAACAGACAAGTAATTCGTGAAAGCATTTCAAAGATCATTGCGAGAGGTGTGGTGCCAATTCTCATCGGGGGTGATGATTCTGTTCCCATCCCGATGATTGATGCGCTCGCAGACACAGGAGAGAGCTATACGATCTTGCAAATAGATGCGCATATCGATTGGCGAGATAGCCATATGGGCGAGACACACGGATTATCTTCTACCATGCGCCGCGCATCGGAAATGAAGCATATCGAAAAGATCATTCAAATCGGTGCGCGTGGAATTGGTTCTGGGCACTCCGATGATTTTGAAGATGCCATAAAGTGGGGCGCTAAGTTCTTCACAGGCTTTGATATTTATCGCGCGGGACTAACGCCTGTCATTCAAGAGATAGATTTAAATAGCAAAATTATCTTATGCATTGATATCGATGCAATGGATCCTGCAGTAACGCCAAATACAATAGGCCGGACACCTGGGGGCTTAAGCTATTATCAGGTTCTAGAACTCATCCTAGCCGCAGCTGATCGCAGACATATTGCAGCGGTGGATTTTGTCGAGATTATGCCAGAGATGGATATTGATGGGATCGGTGGGCTCAATGTTTCACGACTTGTTGCGGCCACAATGGGTATTATTGCCCGTCAGCAGGCAAAGGTTTGATTGCCTGAGAGCTGGATAGAATCTCAGACAATCAATTTGCGTTAATTATGACATCTTCGCTTCAAGATTTGCAGATGTATGATCGCTTTGAACGGGTCTCCATAATGGATATAGGAACAACGCAAAAAAACTTAAGTTTAAGACAGCATTAAATGCAGCGCCCGAGGCAATCGAGGCCAAGCTATCGACGATAAACCATGATAGAACTGCTTTAATCATGATGGGACGAAGTTTTTCGTGATGAGCTTCAAACAAATGCGTTGTTAATAGCCAGAACATCACGCCCCAGCCAACGCAAATGCCGCCTAAAATCGCCCACAAAAGTCGCGTTTCCGTATCAGTAACGGCGGTTAGCTCAGCAAATGGCCAAATCGCAATCGATATAAACCAACGCGCCAGAGCATCAACGGATGGATGTGCGCCCAAGACGCTTAAAAAACCAAAGCCTATAAGTGTAGCGCTCGCAATTTTGAGCCATTTAATGGAAGATTGTACATGCATGATAATATCCTTTGCGGTTGACAATTTTTGTGTCTGCAAAGGAAAATCTACGCCAAGGCAAATGAAAGCAATTACCTTGGAGGTAAGCGTTATTGTTTAGGATAGGGTTTGAAGTGACACCAAGAGCAAGCTGATTGATCCAACAATGTAGAGGATTGTTGTTCCGGTGACGGCTATCAATCGCATTACTTTTTGCGAGGTTGGCACACTCACATCTTTAAATAAACCCAATGGGTGCAGGATCCGGAAAATGATAAAACTCATGCCATAGGCGTGCAAAAACGTATCGCTAAATCCTTTAAGCTCTAAGAAGAACATGATGACCAGAAGGATTGGAGCGTGCTCAATGAGATTACCGAAACGGCGGATGGCAAGCGCTAATTTTAAATCGCCAGCATCTCCAATACCTGCGCGCAACGTCCAACGGCGCATGCCGATAAGATTGGCGAGGACAACCATGATCAATGCCGTTAATGCGACATAAATGGGAGTAATGATGATTTCGGACATTATCACTTTCCGTTTTGAACGAGTTTCTAACATAAAGTGCTGCTTGATTGGTTGTACGTAGCTTTTGCCCAATTGGACCAAAGCGACACGTAGAAACTATGAAAAACTTTGAAAACGGACTAAATTTCTGAATTAATTGAGGATTTTGTAAATACAGATTTCTCAAATTGGAAATAATGAGCTTTCATTACCTCCAAGGTAAGTGTTTTTGGAGCGGGAATAGGTTAAAACTGCCCAATTGGAGGTGCATATGCAAAACAATTTCGGAATCAGTTTAAAGGAATGGCGTGGTCGTCGACGTATGAGCCAAATGGATCTGGGATTATCCGCCAATATCTCAGCTCGGCACATTTCGTTTTTGGAAACGGGACGTTCAAGACCCAGCCAATCCATGGTGATGATGTTGTGTGACACCCTTGATATGCCGGTTTCAGCTCGCAATGCGTTTTTAACCTCGGCTGGTTTTGCTCCTTTATATAAAAAGCGCGATCTGAGCGGTGATGATATGACATATATTAGAGCAGCAGTATCCTGGACGTTACAAAATCATGACCCTTATCCCGCCTTTGCGCTTGATCGACATTGGAACGTTGTCAAAACAAATCGCGTCGCATCACTCATGCTAGGCGGGGCTGGTTTGAGCGAAGGGAGTAGCCTTTTAAATGCGCTTTTAGATGATGAGGTAATGGGGCAAGTTATTGAAAATCATGCCGAGGTTTTGCGCGCCATGTATATTCGATTACGCACAGAAAACGAGCATTTAGGTGGTGACGAGATATTGGATGAAGCCATTGAAGGTATCGGCCAAAAACTCGAAGCGCTTGATGATGGTCTGAACAATTTTAAAGACGGTGAGGGGCCTGCTGTCATTCCTGCTGTTTATAAAATGGGCGATCAACGCTTGTCATTTTTTTCGACAATCGCGCAATTTGGTTCAACGGAAGATATCGCTTTATCAGAGTTAAAAATAGAGATGTTGTTCCCAACTGATGACGCAACAAAACTCATGTTAGAAGCGATGGCTGATTAAGCTACGGCTTAAGCAGCACAGCCTTTGCACTGGTTTGAGTTCGCTGGATGCATTCCTGCGCTGTCCATCCGCATTGAAAACGATATTGTTCCCAAGTTGGGATGGAGAGCATCGTCCATAAAATGTCCGTCGCAACTTCAGTTGTTAGATGCGCTTGCAATTGATCTTCATTTTTCAAAGCTAAAATCGTCGTTTCGCAGGCATTACGAATGTGCTGCATGCGCAAATCATACGCTTCTTTTGCAGCATCATCCTGATCGCGCATATCCATCATCGCTTTGACCACACCATAAATGAGGGGCAAATAGCCAAACCAAGCTTCGATATAGGCTTCTAATCGCAAAATTCCGGTTTTTGCATTGGTCGGTTTAACCAATCGACCCGCCGCATCATAAATTTCATCGAGACGATACGTTACCGCAATTAATAAATCCGCGCGGGTAGGGAAGTGAAGGTAAACTGCCTGCCGACTTATCCCGGCATCTTTAGCAATATCGCTCATTCGCACTTCTTTACCGACCGAACTTTTCTCCAGCAGCTTTAAAGTTGAATCCAAAATTTTTTGACGTGTTTCATTTTTTTCTCTTGACATGATGTAAAGTAACTCATATTTGACACTGTGTCAATTGACACAGTGTAAAGTAACTAAGCGAAACAAACTCAATTCTAATTTGGAGATAAAAAATGAAAATTATCGTATTTGGTGCCACTGGCACTTTAGGTCGAAAAGTCGTTCAAGAAGCCCTATCAGAAGGGCATGAAGTGACAGCATTTACGCGTTCAGGCACGTTTGAACACGCATCTTCCCCAGCGCTAAATGTTGTTAAAGGTGATGTTTTTGATGCCTATTCTGTTGCCCAAGCTGTGAAAGATCATGAAGGTGTAATCTGTGCATTGGGTGCAGGGCGCAAAGGGACCGTGCGCACAATGGGTACAAAACACATTACCGAAGGTATGAAGATCCACGGTGTGAAGCGCTTTGTTTGTTTGTCTAGCTTGGGCGTGGGTGATAGCCGTGGTAATTTAAATTTCCTCTGGAAAAACATCATGTTCGGCTTACTGTTGCGCCCGGCGTATGAGGATCACCACACGCAAGAAGCCGTCGTTAAAAAATCAAATCTTGATTGGACAATTGTGCGTCCCAGTGCGTTCACAGATGGTCCAAAAACCGGCAGTTATCAACGCGGGTTTTCACCTTATAAGCGTGATGGATTAGAGCTTAAAATTTCTCGTGCAGATGCAGCCCAGTTTATGGTTGCTCAGCTACAAAGTGATAAATATTTAAGCCAGACACCTGCGATTTCCTATTGATTAATTGTTCAATGTCGTTTCAAAAATACTCATTGTCCCATCTTGGTTTGCTATCAACGAACTTTTGGGGCGGTGGATTTTATTGTTAATTCTCAGTAAATAAATAGATTAAAACTGTTTGTTTTTTCCACAATCCCTACATTTTTTCTTCATTGCAGTCTCAATATTCGTTGGCAAAACATCACTGATAATCAACGAATGAGAAGGATGCGATGATGCTACCAATTGCAATATTAATCTCGTTAATACTATTCCCTAGTTTAGCGTTTGCGCAAACCCACGCCCATGGTGTTGATGGAGGGTTTATGGCTGGTATAAGCCACCCAGTTTTGGGTCTTGATCACTTGTTAGCAATGGTTGCTGTTGGTATCGTTTCAGCCCAAGTTGCTGCTCACAAATTCAAACATGCCATTTGGTCAGTGCCGGCATGTTTTGTAATTGTTATGGCACTTGGCGGCGCTTTGGGAATGATTGGTATCGGGTTGACAGCGATAGAATTAGGAATTGTTTTATCGGTGATCATACTTGGATTGGTTATTGCAGGCGGTGGCCGCATAAACGCACTTATACTCTTTGCATCGGTTGCATTATTTGCAATTTTTCACGGCTATGCGCATGGTCAAGAAATTCCAGAACTTGCGAGTTCAGGGGCATATATTGCGGGCTTTATGATAGGGACGGCTGGTCTTCATCTGATAGGTGTCGTTATCGGTCATCTATCCGATAAGATCCCAGACGGAGCGACTTTTTTGCGATATTCTGGTGCAATTGTATCCGGTATGGGCTTTCATATTTTACTGCAAATGGCAGGCTATTGATTGTCGTTCAAAATAATCGGCCCCTCATGACTTGAGTTGATGCCTAGGTTTGAGAGGAAGGGGTCAGCCAAGCTTGAAGGTAGGTTTTAAAGCGAGAATGCATTTCTTCTTTGTTATTGATGGCGCAAAAATGTAGCGCCATCGCCTGTACTGCAAATGCCTGGATACCTTCCGCTAACAAAACATCCGCCACATCCTTGCGAAAATTCCCTTTCGCTAACCACTGTGAGGCAATCACGATCGTTCTTTCAAAGGTCTGGGCGATCGGCCCAATCTCTTCTTTTACTGCTGCACCTGAATGCCGAACGATTACATCAAATATGTATCGTTCGCTTGTCATGAAATTCATCAATGGTTGAAGCCTTAGAACCAGCTCATCGAGGTTTTGCGGATCAGTCCCGTTTTCGGCATCGTCTAAAAGCGCGTTGATTTCGGCACCAATGATGAGGTCCATGAGTGCATCTTTGTCTTTGAAATGTGCAAAGAATGTACCTTTTGCGACGCCAGCAGTTTTTACAATTTCTTCAACGCGCATCGCGCCATATCCATGAGCTGCAATAACCTCTTTTGCGGTGCGTAAAAGCTTCGCGCGCGTTTCAATACTGCGTTTTTGAGTTTGTTTAATCATGATGTAAAAATACAGATTTAATGACCAAGGTCAAAAATAAATATTGACTGCGGTCATTTTCGTAATTATGACCGTGGTCAATTATTTCAATGTCTAGGGATTATCGATCATGACGCAAAAACGTATTTTCATATTAAACGGCCATCCAGCGGAGAATTCGTTGTCTAAACTTATTGCAGAAACCTATTTGCAAGAAGCGCGAAATGAAGGGCACGATGTGCGCATTTCGCATCTGCATGACATGAACTTTGATATTGATCATGGCTATTCGGGCTATAAACAACACAAGGATCTTGAACCTGACCTTTTAGCATTTCGTCAGGATATCGAATGGGCGCAACATATTGTTTTAACTACACCAATGTGGTGGGGTGGGATGCCGGCAAAGCTTAAAGGCGTCTTTGATCGCGCATTTTTACCGGGATGGGCTTTTGATACGCGTAAAACAAAATTAGGAATGCCACTTCCAATGCTATCTGGTCGAGCAGCACGTATCTTTGTGACTTCAGATACGCCAGGGTTTTTCTTTTGGTTGCTTTATCGAAATGCATTACTACGACAAATTAGAGGGCAGATATTTCATTTCTGCGGCATAAAGCCTGCGCGCATTACCCATTTTGCACCTGCGGGAGCTGCAAACCAAAATCAGATAGAAAAATGGTTGAAAGTGGTAAGAAAGCTGGGTTCAAAAGCTCAGTAGGGCAAAGCCTAGACGATCTGGTTGGATAAATTAGATCTTTGCGACGACTTTGGCTGTAAGCGGAATGACGGCGATTAAGACAGCTAACAACCAAAATGCCACGCTTAAGCTAGATATATTTGCAGCAAAGCCAATGAGAGCAGGGCCCAATAATATGCCTGCATAGCCAGTCGTCGTTACCGATGCGACCGCTAAGCTAGATGGCATTATTTTTTGGCGGCCTGCCGCGCTGAATATAATGGGGACAAGATTTGCTGCGCCTAGTCCAATTAGGATAAAGCCTGATTTTGCAAACAGCGCCGAAGGGCTCAGTAATATGATTGCGATGCCCGCAATTGTGATAAAACCACCTAAAACCAATACTTTAAAACCGCCTAGAGTGTTAATAATGCGGTCACCGCTTAATCGTGCAATCACCATTGCGACGGAGAACAAGATATAGCCAATACCCGCATTTTCTTTTGCGGCAAGTTCCTGATCAATGATCAAGATAGCACCCCAATCAAGCACTGCTCCTTCAACCAAAAAAGTGATGCCGGCCAGCAATGCCAGAAGTAAGACAATACCGCGCGGGAATTTAAACGGTTCAGGTTCTTTCCCGCTAACTGATAACAATCCGCTGCGAGCCAAGATCATCGCAAATAGTGTGAGCACCGCACCAATAATTGCCGCCGTATGAAACTTCGTGCCAAATGATAGCAATAACGTCACAAGTCCGGCCCCCAAAAAACCACCAATGCTAAATTGCGCGTGAAAATTGGACATCAAAGAACGCTGTTCAATCCCTTCAATCTCAGCGCCATGAACATTCATTGCAACATCAATCGTGCCTAAGGATGCACCGAACAAAAACAATATTGCACCAAGTACAATTGGCGATGGAGCAAATACAAGTGCTGGTAAAAACAACACCAAGCCAAAGCCACCCAGAAGGATCATTGGTTTGGCGCCATGGCGCGCGGAGATAACGCCCGTGATCGGCATAGCTATGATTGAACCCAGCCCTAAGCACAAAAGAATTAATCCAAATTGTCCCTCATTGGCGCCCACTTGCGCTTTGATGAACGGGAAGAGCGGCGCAAGGCATGCCATAGCAAATCCTGCGGCTAAAAATGCAAGTCGGGTGGAAAGGCGAGCAGGGGCTGTTTGGTTGTAGTCGTTCACGAATTTGCTTTCTTATAATTATGAATGTTTTGAGCTCAGACTAACTCGAAGGCAGTATCAGTATGCTCAAATGTTTGGATCTGCTCTGAAGAGGCGTCGGTAATGATGAGATCTATTTCATTGACTGGTAACGTATGATGACGTGCGCGGGTATTCAGCTTTAAGTGATCTGTTGCCACAATGGTGCGCTCTGTTGCACGATGCATAGCTTGCTTCATATGCATTTCAGCATAATCATCGGTGCTTAAACCAAAATCTGCATCAAGGCCGCATACCCCCAAAAGTGCGATATCCACCGCAAGATTTTTAATATCTGCAAGTGCTGTGTTGCCTGTTGCAATACCGCCGCTGGAGCTGAGGTTGCCACCAAGTAGGTGCACGTCACATCCGCGTTCCTGCGCAGCAATGGCAATCCAAGGTGAGGGCGTGATAACAAGACGCTGATCCAGCTTCGGCAATTGTGAAGTAATCGCAAGTGTGGTTGTGCCGCCGTCCACCAAGAGTGTGGGCGTATGCGCAATGTGCGCAAGCGTGGCATCTATGATGGCCTGATTAACCCCATGATCCGACGCCAAACGTTCGAGCATGGGTGATACGGGTTTTGCAATGGGCACAGCGCCACCGCGCACGCGTCGAGCTTTGCCATTTGCTTCAAGCGCTAAAATATCGCGCCGAATGGTGTCGAGCGAAACATCAAATTCTTCCGCAAGCTCCTGCGCAATCAATTGCGAGCCTTGGTCTAGTCTTTTCGCCAGCGCTTGCTGACGCGTATCGGGAATATTTAAATTCATGCATAATCCTGCAAAACATTGCAGTAACTTGCATAAAAGTATGGGAAGGTAGTGTCAAGAGGGAGGGGAGCCTACTGGTCCAATAGGGTGTTTTGGAACGTAAATTATCGAATTGATCGACTTAGATTAGGAAAATTTCGGTAATTTTACAAAATTTACAATTTTACAAAGCCATTTTTACAAAAGCCACAAATTGACTCGCTTTTTGTGGTGATTTTACAAATTTTGACTGTTTTTCGCGCTGCTACATGGCAAAAGAACCTCAGTTACAGTGTTTTATTCGGTTTGATTGACAGTTTCTCCTCCGGTCAACCTCCAAATTAAAACGAATAAGAAGCTGTGTAAATATTTGTAAAACTTCCAAGGAGTCATGATTATGACAACATACACACAAGAGATTGCCCAGGCACAGACCTTGATCGGCGCAAATGGTAACCCATGGAATGCAATTGAAGCGGAATCAGTGGCACGTATGCGTTTGCAGAACCGTTTTAAAACAGGTCTTGATATCGCTAAATATACAGCTGACATCATGCGCGCAGATATGGACGCTTATGATCAAGATCCTGCAAATTACACGCAGTCATTGGGTTGTTGGCATGGTTTTATCGGTCAGCAAAAAATGATCTCCATCAAAAAGCATTTTGAAACAACAAAGGGTCGATACCTTTATCTTTCAGGCTGGATGGTTGCTGCACTTCGTTCAGAATTTGGCCCACTTCCTGATCAATCTATGCATGAGAAAACATCTGTTCCAGCATTAATCGAAGAGCTTTACACTTTCTTGCGTCAAGCAGATGCGCGTGAGTTGGGCGGTTTGTTCCGCGATCTAGATGCTGCGCGTGAAGCAGGCGATGCTTCAAAAGAACAAGAAGCGTTTAAAGCAATCGACAATCACGAAACACATGTTGTTCCGGTTATTGCTGATATCGATGCTGGCTTTGGTAATGCTGAAGCAACTTACCTTTTGGCTAAGAAAATGATTGAAGCAGGTGCATGTGCGCTTCAGATTGAAAACCAAGTATCTGATGAAAAACAGTGCGGCCACCAGGATGGTAAGGTTACTGTTCCGCATGAAGATTTCTTGGCGAAAGTTCGTGCATGTCGTTACGCATTCTTGGAAATGGGCATCGACAACGGCATCATCGTTACACGTACAGATAGCTTGGGCGCTGGTTTGACAAAACAGATCGCGGTTTCTAATGAGCCAGGAGATTTGGGTGATCAGTATAACTCATTCTTGGATTGTGAAGAAATCACAGCCGACAATATGCAAAATGGTGATGTTATCATCAATCGCGATGGTAAAATGATGCGTCCTAAGCGCCTGCCATCAAACTTATTCCAGTTCCGTTCAGGCACAGGTGAAGACCGCTGCGTTCTTGATAGCGTGACTTCACTTCAAAACGGTGCCGATCTTCTTTGGATCGAAACTGAGAAGCCACATATCGGTCAGATCGGTGGCATGGTAAACCGCATTCGCGAAACCATTCCAAATGCGAAATTGGTTTACAACAATTCACCATCGTTCAATTGGACACTCAACTTCCGTCAGCAAGTGTTTGACGCTTGGGAAGAAGAGGGGCGCGATTTGTCAGTTTATGACCGCGCAAAACTTATGAGCGCATCATATGATGAGACAGAATTGGCAACAGAAGCTGATAACCGTATCCGCACATTCCAAGCAGATTCATCCCGTGAAGCTGGTATCTTCCATCACTTGATCACACTGCCAACTTATCACACGGCTGCCCTGTCCACTGATAATTTGGCGAAAGAATACTTCGGTGACCAAGGCATGCTTGGTTATGTTGCGGGTGTTCAGCGTAAAGAAATCCGCCAAGGTATTGCCTGCGTTAAGCACCAAAACATGGCTGGTTCTGACATGGGTGATGATCACAAAGAATACTTTGCTGGCGAAGCTGCACTCAAAGCTTCTGGCAAAGACAACACAATGAACCAGTTCGTTGACGCGGCTGAGTAAGTTTTAAAAGATAGCGTTGCTATTCTGGAAGGTAGCAATGTTAAACCAACCCCGCGGGAGCAATCTCGCGGGGTTTTTTGTGCATTTGTTTGTTGGAAATTCGATAAAACCGTGCTTGGCTTAAAGCCTGGTTTAGCGATGTGTATTGACAAAAATATAATCATGGATAAATTATATCTATGATTCTTTTGGAGGTTAAGCATGAAGTTTGGTGACGGTGTAGAACAAGCAATTCATTGTGTTGCGGTTTTGGCGTGTTTGCCTGAAGGAGGCGTTTTGTCCGCCGCTGCATTAGCAGAGTTTCACGGTGTTTCAACCAGTTACTTGCTAAAACACCTGCAATCATTGTCACGCGCAGGCTTAGTAAGAACAGTGCCGGGGCCAAAAGGTGGGTATCGAATGGCCAAACCTCCTTCTAAGGTTAGCCTCTTGGATGTTGTCTTGGCGGTCGAAGGGCCGGAGCCTGCATTTAGATGCAAAGAAATTCGACAGAAGGGTCCATACCCATTATCGAAGGAGCATTATCGATCCCCATGTCAGATCAATGCAGCAATGCTTCGGGCAGAACAAGCCTATCGCAATGAGTTGCGTGCAGTAACGATTGAGCAGATTAACACACAACTCATGAATGACGATCGTGATGGTGCAATCGCTGCTCGCGGCTGCAAATTAATGGATATGCAAATGAGGCATGTCCCAGAGTAAGTAACTCTAAAAAAATCAGTATTACCGGAAACTTCAATTAGAAAGGAAGTATTATGAACGCACGTCCAGATTTACGCGAAATCACACCAGAGGCTCTTAAAACAGTCTATGGTCTCGAGCAGTATATCCTCAATAAAACAGGGCTAGATCCAAACTTAATTCACCTTTTAAAATTGCGCGCATCGCAAATTAATGGCTGCGTATATTGCGTGGATATGCACACCAAAGAATCTCGCGCCGCTGGTTTGAGTGAACAATGGATCTCTCTTGTTTGTGTATGGCGAGAAGCAAGTATCTTTAACGAACGGGAACGCGCATTGCTTGCGTGGACCGAGGCCGTGACTCTAATCAGCAAGACGGGAGCGCCGGATTCAGATTTCAATAATCTCAGCGCGCACTTTTCAGAAGAAGAATGCGCAAATCTCACCCTCGCTATTAGCACGATCAATGTCTGGAATCGTATGATGGTCGCCTATCGCGGTCAGCCTGAAGGTAATTAGAAAATTTGATGGGGAGGGCTTAGGATCTCTCCCCGCCGATTTTACACATAATCGATACCAATCCGCATCAAACTAAGACCTCCCCCAAAATCACCAATTGCTCAAATCCAATTCGCGATTTAGATTGTTGCTCTGTTTAATCGATTCCAGAGATATCTTGTGAGCACTTTGAAAAACTTATCCCAGCCAATGTCTGCGGGGCTTGTTGTTGCCATTGTTGGCTTTTTCAGCTCCTTCCCAATTGTTCTGCAGGGGATAAAATCTATCGGCGCCAATGAAGTTCAGGCAGCGTCGGGCTTAATGATGGCAGCCATTGCCATGGGTGTTGCTGGTATTGGCTTAAGCCTTTGGAAGAAGATGCCTATCAGCGTTGCATGGTCCACGCCCGGGGTAGCTTTATTAGCGGTTACGCTTCCGATTGAGGATGGTTTTGCCGGTGCTGTTGCGGGCTTTATCATTGCGGGTGCTTTAACGATCTTAGCAGGGCTTTGGCGCCCCTTGGGCCGCTTTGCAACATCGGTGCCAGCGCCTCTCGCCCAAGCCATGTTGGCCGGTGTTTTGGTCTCGCTGTGTATTGCGCCGTTTAAGGCCATGGCAGAAGTTCCAATGACGGCAATTCCGGTTATCGCCACTTGGTTTGTCGTCGGTCGCTTTAATAAGCTATTTGCCGTACCTGCGGCAGTGATTGCAGCACTGATCGTCACAGGGTTTGCAACAGATTTTTCAATTACTTTGCCCGAACAAACTTTCGCATTGCCTGAATTTACAATGCCAATCTTTTCTATCAGCGCGTTTTTAAGCATTGGCCTGCCGCTGTTCATCGTCACTATGGCCACACAAAATATTCCCGGGATTGCGATTTTAAAAGCCAATGGCTACACACCGCCGGCAGGGCCGCTATTCACTGGGGTCGGAGCTGCAAGTGTTGTCTCAGCACCATTTGGTGCACCAGCCACTTGCCTTGCCGCCATCACCGCCGCGATGTGCGCCAATGAAGATTCGCATAAAGATCCAAGCCAGCGCTATTGGACTGCTGTGATTTCTGGTGGGCTTTATTGTTTGTTTGGCTTGTTTGCGATTGTAATCACAAGCGTTGCGATCTTAGCACCCCCGATGCTGCTTGCAACATTAGCAGGCGTTGCTCTTTTGGGTGTGTTTGCAAATTCCGCATCCGCAGCCTTGGGAGATCCAGACTATCGAGAAGCTGCGGCTGTGACGTTTTTGGTTACTGCTTCCGGCATCACGGTCTATGGTCTTGGTGCTGCAGTCTGGGGATTGATCGCAGGTGGCATAGTTGTGTTAACATCAAAACAGCTGAAGACGACATGATCGCGCATTAAGCGTACAATACTCGCGTAAAAGGAAATGACATGAACAAAATTGCCAATTTTCTGATTGGAGCGATTGCCGCGCTTCATTGTGTGATTGCATATATTGAGATATTTGCTTGGACATCACTTGGGCCAAAAATGTTTAAGTCCTTTTCGCCTGAAATTTTTGAACCAACCACTGCGATTGCCGCTAATCAGGGCATTTACAACGTGTTCTTGGTCGTGGGGCTTTTGTGGGCATTGGTCATCAAAGATGCGACATGGCGGCGAAACGTTGCGATCTGCTTTTTACTATTTGTCGCAGCTGCAGGCATATTTGGTGCGCTCACCCTATCGATTTCTATCCTTTATGTGCAAACAGTGCCTTCAGTTATCGCGCTTGTTTTCCTACATTTGGGAAAAGCCAAAAATGCTTGATTGGTCATTGATGATTACGGTTCACTACACAGATTTTGTGTTTGATCCAATCAGATCTGAAAGCTTGGGGTGGGGGAAGTTTCGGGTAATTGTCACCGCATAAAAGCTCTCCACAATATCCAGATCAAAAGGTGCTGTATCCAACATACCCATGGCGATTTCATCGGCTAAAACCACCGAAGGTGCAATTGCAAGCCCCATATCCGCGCGCGTGAGCAGACGAACCATGGCCATATCATCAACATTTGCAATGATATGAGGTTTAATACCCATCCGCGCTATCAGACTTTCAAAGCCAGTGCGGATGGAACTACCTGTGGGAACAATAAGCGGTTCGTTCTCCAGCAGTTCTGTTAGGTTATCGTATGCAAGCCGATATGGGCTGCCATGAATGCTGACAGATTGTTCGGCAATTCTATGGGCGGTAAAATCAGAACCCAATATGCTTGGCGGTGGTTCGGTTGTTAAAACCACATCAAGCGCCAAAGATTTAAGCTCCTCATATAAAGTGTCTGCACCACCTGATTTAAGCACGACTTCAATATCAGGTATGTTGAGGAGAGGTTCTAAAAAGTTGATCTGAAAATTACGAGATAGTGTCGATAATGCGCCCATACGTAAGGGCGGTACCGTTGAACCGCTACGTTTTAATGTGTCAACAAGCTCTTGTCCGGTGTTGAAAATCCTATCGGCATAATCAAGCACGATTTGCCCGACTTCCGTAAGCTCCAATTGCCGGCCAACTCGGTTAAATAAAGGATGGCCTAGGCGTTCTTCGAGTTTTTTGATCTGAATGGAAAGCGCGGATTGCGATAAGTTTAGTTGATCCGCAGCGCGCGTGAGATTGCCCTCATTCGCAACTTCACGGAAATAACGTAAATGCCGATAGTTCAAACTGGCGACCATATTGGGCTTTCGATGTGTTGAATTGATTCTTAACTAATACATTTATTAAATAGAACGTTTTGATAGCATAATTATATTTTTTATTCAATTTACTCTATGGCACATGTCCTTCGAAACATAAATCGAAGGTAATCATTATGGATATGATCATTGAAGTCGGCGCCACAATGCTGCAACAATTTCAAAAACCCACCCTCACATTTTTAGTAGGCGGCATGGTGCTTGCAGCGCTTGGTGCCAAGCTTACCGTTCCAGAACCTGTTTATAAATTTGTGGTGATGCTTTTACTGTTAAAAGTGGGTTTAGGAGCGGGGATGTCTGTGCGTGAAGCAGATTTTATCGCATTAGCAATACCTGCTATATTGGCTGTTCTAACCGGAGTAGCAATTATACTTTTAGGCAGAGGAACTTTGGCGCGGTGGCGCGGAGTTTCAACGGTGGATGGATTAGCGACCGCCGGCTTATTTGGTGCGGTATCAGCTTCCACACTCGCTGCTGGTATGTCGATGTTAGACGCGGAAAGTATTGCCTATGAGGGATTTATCGGCGCACTCTACCCATTTATGGACATTGCGGCATTGGTGACTGCAATTGTGTTGGCAAAAATGAGCGCTGAGCGGAAAACCGCACAACAGATAAATATTCAAACCGACGGAACTGCAACACTTGGCGGTGCTTCAAGTGGCGCTGGTGGATTTAATATCCCAAGCGGCTGGGATGGCGATCTCGTTAAAGGCATATTGATCGATACATTTAGATCTCCTGCGATTTCAGCACTTTTATTGGGAATTGCCATCGGGTTTTTAGGTAAGCCAGATGCGGTTTATGACAGTTTTTATGAACCTCTGTTTAAAGGTCTATTGTCGATCTTAATGCTTGTGATGGGGATGGAAGCCTGGTCGCGGTTATCCGAGCTGAAAGGTGTAGCTTTTGCCTATATTGTTTATGGACTTGCCGCCCCCGTAATTCACGGATTAATCGGTTTTGGAGCAGGTTGGCTTGCGCATTGTTTCACTGGATTTTCAGCAGGTGGTGTCGTCCTATTAGCGATCATGGCTGCCTCTAGTTCCGATATTTCCGGGCCCCCAACAATGCGTGGTGCTTTGCCTGAAGCTAATCCATCTGCATATGTCGGCACATCCACAGGTCTTGGTACACCGGTTGCAATTCTTTGTATTCCAATTTTCATGGCCTTGGCAGATTTATTAATTGGGTTTTGATGTAAGTTTTGGAATACCAAGGTATGTGGATTTAAAGCGTTTTAGCTTTCTGATAAAACCCATATAGCCCGGAAAATAACAGCATGGTAAGGCCAACCATGCTGATCCAATCGGGGATGTCATCAAACACTAATATTCCCAAAAAAGTTGCAGATATCAATTGAGTGTATACCAGTGGAGCAAGCATTGATGCGTCTGCCATTTTGTTTGATATAACCAGCAAAAGGTTGCCAATGGCAGACGCTATTGCCGACAATAAAATAAGAAAGATAAGCATCGCATCGGATAAATCGGGAACATTTGAAAGTCCGATAGGCGCCATGAAAATGGATCCAATAATAAGGTGCGAAACCAAAAGGCTACGGGAATTTGCAACACCTGCGAGCCATTTTGTTGAAACCAAAAAACAACCGTAAAATACGCCAGAGAGCAGGGCATGCGCAGTACCCATTGTAAATGACACACCGGGTTTGATCACCAGCAACATGCCTACAAAGCCAAAGAATAATAACACCGTGCGAGACTTTGAAATTGCTTCTTTTAACACTAGCGCGGATATGAAATAGGCGACGATTGGCCCCACGAAAAATGCCGCAAAGGTATTTGCCAAAGATTCAGTTTCGAGCGCGATCAAGATGTTTGAGATTGCACCAGTGACAAACACACCGCGCACCCAAATACGCCAATTTTTGAGAATTGAATAATCAAATCCGCGAAACAAATAAACTGCCAGTATGAAGATGATACCGAGAAAAAATCGTGACCAACCAACAAATTGAGGTGCTACGCCGTAGCTGACAATCATGAGTTTTCCAGCAGCATCCCCAAGAGGAATAAACATCATACCTGTGATCATGATCAAAACTGGTTTTAAGGTGTCGGATAGCATTGTGGGCCCATAAATGAATGTAACAGCATTATCAGGTTTTGCAGCTAGCGATAATGATTTGTTTTGATCGGTACAGAATTTTTATGAATGAATTGCTGATAGGCGCTTGACTTGGAGTTACTCCAAGCTGCTACTTTTAGCTTAAGTTGAACATAATGAAAGCGATTTTATGCGGATAAAACAGGCATCAGAAGTAAGCGGGTTGTCGCCAGACACCATTCGTTATTACGAAAAAGAAGGCATCTTGCCGACAATCGCGCGAGATCTGTCAGGGCAAAGAACATTTTCCAAAGATAACTTGAATTGGATGGAGTTATTGCAGTGTTTACGGCAAACCGGAATGCCGATGAAAGACATGTCGCGTTATGCTCAATTGGTTCATAGCGATGATAATACGACATCTGAACGGATCGATATTTTAAAATCTCATCAGGCGAGATTGGAAGACAAGCGCAAAGAACTCGAAAATTGCGAAGCTTTATTAAAATACAAGCTGGGCATTTACGAGACAAAGGGAGATTTGCACTAATGGAAAATATCACAACTTGGAACGGAAAATCAGCGCCTCGAATTGGCATCGGCACTTGGGTCATGGGCGGTGAGCAATATTGGGAGGGTAAACCCACGGGTTGGGCAGGTGTTGATGATCAAGAAAGCTTGCATACGCTTCACACAGCGTTTGATATGGGGGTGCGTATAATCGATACAGCTAATTCTTATGGTGGTGGGCATTCAGAAGAGATCATCGCAAAAGCCTTGGCACAATCTGATATTCCGCGAGATGAATTTGTCATTTGCACCAAAGTTGGTTTGGTGTGTGATAATGATGGCAATATCGTTGGGCCAAGCGATGACAAGCAAACGATCGCACAAATGATTGATGATTGTCTTAAGCGCTTGCAAGTCGAACAGATCGATTTGGTAAAGTTCCATCTTAACACTCATCCCATCGAGCAAAGCCATGGGGTGTTTGAAGCATTCTCAGATGCTTATCAGTCTGGAAAAATTGCAGGCTTTGGCTGGAGTAATGATGATCCAGATGGCGCTTTAGCGTTTAAAGATCTTGATGGATTTGTAGCGATACAGCATGATCTAAATCTCTTCTCACCTGCAGATGAAATGGTTTTAAAAACTGCGGAAGCTGGGCTTTGGTCGTTTAACCGGCAACCGCTCGCTATGGGGTTATTAACTGGTAAATATAGCGTGGATTCCAACCCATTTGATAAGAATGATATTCGCGGAAGCGGTTTTGATTGGATGAAGTATTTTGATGAAAATGGTGCGCCTTCGAAGGAGTTTTTGCAGCAAATAGATCAAATCAAAACGCTACTAACTGCAGATGGCAGATCATTAGCGCAAGGCGCACTAGGTTGGTGTTTAGCGCAAGGCGATCACACAATTCCGCTACCTGGTTGCCGCACACCTGCGCAAGCAAAGGATAATTTTGGTGTGATTAAGTATGGTCCTTTGTCTCAAGAAATCATGCAACAGCTTGATGCCATTATGAAAAAACACTGAATAAATGTAACGCAATGTTTCAATAAAGTGAGCGGGTGCTATAAATAAAGGATAAAAAGAGGGACCGCTCATTCGCTGCTTGAAACCAAATGCTTTCCAGTTTTAAAAAATCAAAATGGATGCGTTCAAGTCCCGCGAAAGTTGCCTTGCAGCTAAATTACTATTTAAAAAATGGATCTCTAGCATATGCGCCGCCCGCTGTTTTGCGCCCTGGCACGCGAAAACTTTTAGAAAACATGTGTGAGCCGGGTATCCCGCAGAGCATTTTAGAACGCGTGAATTATTACAATAAGCTGGGTGGTGCCGTGCCAACAGGTTCTTTGCGGACCGATAAGTTACCGTTTGATAAAAGCCGTTATCGCCTTGATTTACTTCAGCATCTTCGTGCTTTCGGTTTGGAGAAGCTCATTGAGCCATTGTTTGGCGATGTTACACATATTCCAACCACGCCAAGCTTTGTGAAAAGTCGTCCAATATGTGAAGGAAACCAAAACAGCATCATCTTAAAACTTGATAAGTTCCGTCATTTTATTCGTTATTCAGACTCGATGAAGTTCGATGATAAAAAACCTTCGGCCATTTGGCGTGGCGGCGCAACAAATACAAAACGTGATCAATTGTGTTTTGCGCACCAGGATCATAGCGAACATGATATAGGTATGGTTGGTAACACTCCCTGCGGTATTCGCGCCAAGCAACCAATTTCGCCGCAAGGCCAGCTTACACATAAATACATCATATCTGTTGAAGGAAATGATGTGGCGACAAATCTTAAATGGATCATGTCCTCAAATAGCGTATGTATTTCACCTGAAATGAAGTACGAAAGCTGGTTTATGGAGGGAAAATTGCAGCCCGGAATTCACTACGCTCAGGTTAGGGATGATTTTTCCGATCTTGATGATGTTGTGCAGGGTTTGATTGCAAATCCAGAATACGCGAAACAGATCATCCAAAACGCACAGACACATGCCATGCAATTTTGGGATTATAAACGAGAGGATATTATATCGATCCTCGTTATCGCGAAATATTTGTGGTTAAGTGGTCAACTTCCGGATCGTCATTTCGTCAAAATACCGTTCTCAAATGAAATTTAAGCAGTGTGAAAAACGCCAAAATATTGAGTAAGGATTTTCATTTGATCACGTGAAAGTAGTGTTTTCGCTTATAAAAATAGATGAAAATTCATTATTTATAAAATTTCGACGTTTAAAGGCTGAAAGTCTCTTTTGCTTGTAAAAACATACAAATAGCTTGGTATTAAGCGCGTTTTAGTCATTTTAACGCGAATGTTTATCCAAAAATACAATCTATAATGCTTGACTCAGCCTTACGATAAGATGTGTAATTGGCGATTGGGAGCGTATAAATTGTATTTTGTTCCCTTATGTGTTTTGTGCAATGCAATTAGGGGTGGTGTTATGGCTAGGCTGAGTGATGTTTCAAAATTGCATCCTGCTATTCGGCAATCTGTCAAAGCAATTCGAAAGCAACTCCATGAGGAAAATATACCGTTTGAGGTGTTTGAAGCATTTCGAACTCCCTCTAGGCAGCAGTATTTGTATGCTCAAGGTCGAACGCGATCAGGTAGTAAGGTCACCTGGGCTGGTCCATGGAGTTCGATACATCAATATGGTCTTGCCGTAGATTTTGTCCTTAAGAAAAATGGCAAATGGAGTTGGGACGATACAGGTAATAATGCTGCCGCGTGGACGAGGATGCATGAGATTGCCAAAGAAAATGGCATGACTCCGATTTACTCGAGAAAGACCGGAAAATTAATCGAAAAACCGCACATTCAATTGGCTGGAATATCATCGAAACAACTGTATCTGGGTAAGTATCCAGAAGGGGGAGATTTAGCATGGGCGGAACAGCTTGGTGATTTGATCGAAAGTTGGAAAGGATCAAAAGCGCCGCCTAAACCGCCAACTAATCTTCCTAATCGCCCTGCATTTGATCCTGAGGATTATGAGGAGGATCAGTCCATGTCACATACTGATTTATTTAAACTTATTCATCCATTTGTTATGAAGTGGGAAGGTGAAAAATATACCGATAATCCGCGCGATAATGGCGGTCCAACGAAGTATGGCATCACACAACAAACGTTGACTGGTTGGCTGGGACGAAAAGCAAGTAAAGCTGAAGTTAAAAACTTAACTCGACAAACAGCGGATAAGATATTTAAGGCAAACTATTTTGATCGAGTGAAATGCGAACAAATGCATCCTCGAATTGCTACTGTGGTTTATAACGGTGCGGTATTACATGGTGTGTCACGCAGCGGCCGATTTGTTCAAGAAGCTCTCAATGTGCTTAAAACCATCGTCAATGGAGAAGCTGTTGAAATCGATGGAGTTATCGGTAAGCAAACGCTGTCCGGTATTGAAAAAGCTAATCCTGAGCGTCTTTGCCAAGCATATATCGAGGTGCAAGAGGGTTACCTTAAACGTCATGAAGATTTCGACTACTACGGAAAAGGTTGGTTAAACCGGACACATGCACTGCGCGAATTCATTAGCAAGTTGCCCGCTGGATCATCAAGTTTGGGAGAACAAGATATGCAATTACCCGAAAATTACAAAGGCATTGATACAAGTAGTATTATTGAGTTGCTTCAAGCACTTGCCACCAATAGAATTAGAAGGTCAAATGAAACCCGGGTTTCAGAGCCAGAAGAACAATTGGATGAGCCTGCGAATGCAAATGGTGGCAATGAAGCGTTGATTGCGTTGCTTACGCAGTTAATTGAAGCTCAAAACAAAGCTCCGAAACCAATCCCCGCCAACCAACCGATTAACACGCCGATGGGTGATGCGTTTGGTAAAACTTTGGGTGGTCTGCTTAACGGTAAAAAGACAATTATTGGTATAGTAGGCTTGGTAACAACGGTATTGTTCCCTGAATCGCAAATACTCTCCGCGATATTATCGCCAGCTGTTACAGAAACACTTAAACCATTAACGCCATTGCTTGGTACTGTGTTTGGTGGTCTTTCCGCCTGGGGTGGTTTCCATAAGCTTGAAAAAGCTATTTATCGTGTAGCTGGTAGGACGGCTGCGCAATAAGGCCTCATATTGGTTAAAGAGCATCTTGAAGATTATATCGCTATAGATGCGCGCGTATAATCGTCTCTTCCACCGCTTCCAGAGCACCTTCTAAGAAGCCGCCAAATTGTCGTGCGGTTTCAGTTGAGCTTAAAAATAGGTGGTTTTGCCAATCACCCTCGTTAATAACAATAGGACTATATTGCGGGTGGCTTTGTGGTCCATTCGCATCCATTGGTGTCGCTGTATGCTCGTCTTCGGACCAGTCTTTGTAAAGCACTTGAATTGGGTCAGCAGCGCGTTCACCATATAGGGAAACAAGTTGATCTGTACACGCTTTGATGAGGCTATCTGTTTGCGTTTTCCGCATTTCAGCGGGTACCCCTAAAAAGCCGAAAATGGCACCTGGTCCAATTGAAATGTCGTCTCCTTGTGGAGATGCGTCATGAAGTTCCATCATGGGACCTTTATGACTAATAGCATCACCCGATAAGCCCATATCCCGCCAAAACGGGTTTTTGTAAACAGCAATGAATTTTGCATGCGCTGCCATCCATGTTGGACAATTTTGCATTTGATGAACTGCTTGATGGGGAAGGGTGGGTGAGAATGTTATATTTTGCTCAATTAATCGCGGGGGCACGCATAAAACCACTCTTTGGGCAATAATCTCAGTCAGATCACCCTCTCGTGTGGCGTGAACAGCATCGCTGAACAATTGAATTTTGTTGACATGTGATGAAAGGTGTAATCGGTTTTGTGATAGACGGGAAACTAATGAATTTGTAATCCGTTCTAGTCCGCCTTCTACGCGATGCGCCCCTTCCATAGTCGCCATATCGAGATCGCGCCTTATGTATCCTGATGGGTCTTCAAAAACCAAATTGCCACGCGCTGCTTGATCAAAGAATGGAATGTCCATCTCATTAAGTAATTTGGCTATACGTGGCTGACCGGGCCAAAACCAAGCCGGTCCCATGTCGAAATTAAATTGGTCGTCATCGGTTGCTGGCGAGTAGATTCGTCCACCAAACCGTGAGCGTGCTTCAACTAGTTGATAGTCAATTCCTCTTTGCTCTAATTGGTGCGCGAGAAAAAGACCCGATAGCCCGCCGCCAACGATCAAAATGTCTGTTTGAAGAGGCATGTTTGTTAAAAGCTCTCTGAGGCAGGGCGCAAATCCAATTCGTGCGTCCAAGTTGATTTCGGTTGATTGGCAAGATCTACGTAAGCCTGTGCAATATCGTCAGAAGACATCATGCGAGCGGGGTCCATTCCGTGCAGATCACGGCTTTTTGGTGTATTAATGATCCCATCTAATATGACATGCGCAATATGCACGCCTTTGGGCTGAAATTCCCGGGCGAGGGATTGGGTCAAGCCGCGCAAGGCAAATTTGGCAGACGCAAATGCAGAGAACTTATTTCCACCTCGAAGCGATGCTGTCGCTCCGGAAACGATGAATGCACCCCCACCACCATTAATCAGCGGGATCATGCTTGCGCGCGCTAAGTTGTGGGCTGATAACACCATATTGCGCCAAACATGCTCAAACTCGCTTTCGTTCATATCTAAAAACGGCTTAATGGTGAGCTGCGCAGTATTATGGACAACTACTTTTGGACGGCCATATTTTTCGATAGCTGCTTCCACGGCTGCCTGAGTTTCTATCATCGAGGTCAGGTCAGCTTGTAGGACATCAATATCACCATCGGCTTTAGAGCGATTAATTCCAACAGGATCATAACCAGCTTCAGAAAATTTTTTCATTAGACTGGCGCCAAGTCCGTTGCCGGCACCTGCGATTAAAACAAGTCCAGTATTATTCATCACCTCAGTCATAATGTGCCTTTCTGCTATATGGTAAAATTAACAATGTTCTTGTCACTGCTTTGATGGGTAGCAGTCTTTACATTTTGTATGTCTATCTATAGGTAGATGAAAAGGCAATTGGGTAAGACGAGAAAATTATTAATGAGCAAGCGAGATGAAATTTTAGACGTGACAGAAGCTATGATCCGCCAAAAGGGATATAACGCTGTCAGTGCGCGTGAAGTTGCCACTGCAACTGGAATTAAATCATCAAGCGTTCATTATTACTTTCCCAACAAAACGGACATGGTTTCAGCTGTGGTGCAAAGATACACCGAAAACTTTTTAAACCAATTGGGAAAGCCTTTAGAACTTGTTAACGCCAGCGGCGATAAATACAGCGTTTTAGAGATCAAGTCACACTATGTTTCAGCTTTTCGAAAAGCACTGAAACGAGATAAAAAGCTGTGTTTATGCGCTGTGCTAGGTGCTGAATCTGGCGGATTGCCAGATGAAGTAAGCGCCCATACAAATGTGTTTTTTCAAAGTAATATCAATTGGTTGGTTACGGCATTAGAATCAAGCTCTTATCAAGATGAATCAACTTCTCAAACGCTTGAATCAAATCTTAAAGAAACCTTAACAAATACCGCTGTTCACATGTTGGCTGCACTTCAGGGTGCTATGATTATTAGCCAGACCGCAGGTGATCAAGCCATGTTTGACCGTGTTGCCAATGAGCTTTTGAAGTAGGTGAAAAGCTCAAAATATCGATGTTCGGCGATGCAATTGATTATGTTGCATCTGATTGTAACACTTAAAGTTCTGACATCTATTGATCTTAGCTTGAAAGCCAAGCAACTCATCACCAACTAGAGCGGACAGGCGAAAAAATCGTCATAAAAGTTTGTTGAAACGCGATTACCAAATACAGTGTAAAACGCGATATGAAAGGCGACCAAGATGAGTGAAAATACATATGAACCCCCAAAGGTTTGGACCTGGGAACAGGAAAATGGTGGCGAATGGGCCAGCATCAATGCACCAACAGCGGGCGCGCGTGAAGAAAAAGCATTAGAAGTTGGCAAGCACCCATTCCAACTGCACTCACTGGCGACGCCAAATGGTCAAAAAGTCACGATCATGTTTGAAGAGCTTCTTGCACTTGGCGAAACAGGCGCTGAATATGATGCCTATCTGATCAACATTGGTAAGGGCGATCAGTTTGGTTCTGGCTTTGTTGAGCTTAATCCAAATTCCAAAATTCCAGCCCTAGAAGATCGTTCTGGTGATGAGCCGGTCCGCGTCTTTGAATCTGGATCGATCCTGCTTCATCTTGCAGAAAAATTCGGCCACTTCCTACCTAAAGACGGTGCAAAACGCACAGAAGTAATGAACTGGTTGTTCTGGCAAATGGGTTCTGCGCCATATCTTGGTGGCGGTTTTGGTCATTTTTATGCCTACGCACCTGAGAAATTTGAATACCCAATTGATCGTTTCACTATGGAAGCCAAGCGTCAACTTGATGTGTTGGATAAACAACTTGCAGATAACAAATTTATCGCAGGTGATGAATATTCAATTGCTGATATGGCGATTTGGCCTTGGTACGGTGGTGTTGTACTGGGCAAACTATACAATGCAGCTGAATTTTTGGATGTGAAATCTTACAAAAACGTTGTCCGCTGGGCTGAAGAAATTGCAGAGCGTCCAGCAGTTAAACGCGGCATCATGGTCAACCGTTCATGGGGTGATGATAAATCACAACAATTACCAGAACGTCATGACGCGTCTGATTTTGAGTTGCGCACAGCGGATAAACTCGAAGACTAGGCTTTGAGATAATTAAAAGATGATGAGGCGAGGGATGATAAATCTCTCGTCTTTTTTGTGTGATGAGATTGGCGGTGATCAATTGCTGCAAAGAATTCGTATTGTTTTTGAATAAATCGGTGCCAAAATCTAAACTAAAAATAAATTTGCTTTACTTCCTGGTACAATTTGGCGCAAGAATTGTTGATGTCTGATCAATTTATTCCAAAAAATGATAATATTCTGCTCGGTGTTGTTTTGTTTTCAAGCGCAATGCTGCTTATTCCGGGTTTGGACGCCATTGCCAAACATCTTTCACAAGATATGTCGCCTCTTTATGTAAGTTGGGCGCGATATTTTGCTGCTGCAATTATGATCATCCCTTTCGGATTTTGGAAGTTTGGTCGGGAGATTTTCCCAAAACGTAATCTAAAATCACATTTCATGCGCACGTTTTTCATTGTCACAGCAATGTTGTTCTTTTTTGTGTCGCTATCGACAACCCCGTTGGCAACTGCATCTGCGGTCACCATGATCGCGCCGATCATTGCAACTATTGCAGCGGTCTATCTGTTGGGTGAAAACTTTACTTGGCCAAAGTTACTGGCGCTGGTTATGGGCTTTATCGGTGCTATGATCATCATAAATCCTACGATAGAAATTCAAATAGGTACCGTGTTTGCAGCGTTAACTGGCTTGTTTTATGGTATGTATATTGTCACGACACGCATGACAGCCAAGCAAAGTGATCCGTTAAAAACTCTAACATTTCAGTGTGTTGTTGGGGCGTTGTTTTTAACGCCGCTGGCGCTTTATGCATGGGATACCCCCACACAAACTGAATTTTTCTTCATCCTTGCAATGGGCGTTGTATCCCTAACGGCGCACGGATTAACGCTACTTGCATTTCAATATGCGCAGACGTCTACCTTATCGCCCTTTGTGTATCTTGAAGTCGTTAGTGCTGTGTTCTTGGGCTATGTGGTGTTCGCAGATGTCCCCACTCTTGGATTCTGGATTGGAGCTGCGTTCATCATTGCGGGCGGCTTAAGCGCGACCATGGGGCGGGCAAAATCAAAACCCTTGCGGTAAATTCGCTATGTCAAATGTTGTTTCATGATCGTTAAAAATGCTTGCACTTTTGGTGATCTATGAAGATCAACATGGGTAAGGGCCCAACTTTTAGTCATCCATTCCGCCCGTGGCGGCATGATCTCAACCAGGTTTTCATTATTGGCAGCTTCTGAAGCTGTTAAAAAGCCAATTCCATTTCCCAAGTGAACAGCCAAATTATTAATCGACATGTGATTGGAGGTAAATGTAATGGCTTCATTTGGTACATTGTCAATGAGCCATTTGAGAGCAGGTGCACGTGGATTTTCGATCTTTGTGCCGATAAAATGATGATCACAAAATTCATCTATTTTGTCAGGTTGGCCGTAATGGTCGACGTATTCTTTTGAGGCATAAAGCCCAACTGGTATTTTAACAAAGGGCATAACCACATTGTCAGGGTCTTGCGGCTTTGGTCCAGCGCGAAAGGCGATATGTGCCTCGCCATATTCTAGTTTTACCAATGCGTTACTTGCGTGAAAATGAGTTTTGAGCTGGGGATGTTTGCTGCGAAAATCCGCAAGGATGGGTAAAATTGAAGGTGCAAGTGCGCCAATTGATGTAATGATAAACTCGCCTGTAAGCTCATCCGACGTTCGATTTGCAATACGTTTTAACTGAGCAAAATGCTCGTCTGTTGCATCTGCGATTCGTAACAGTTCACGGCCAAGCTCCGTTGGGGTAAACCCTCTGGCATGTCGTTGAAAAAGCTTACCGCCCAGCTGTCCTTCTAACGCGTCGATATGACGGTTAATCGTTGCGCGATGAACACCAAGCTCATCTGCTGCAGCACTTATAGTGCCGCATCTAGCCACGCATGCAGCCGTTTTAATCTCGTTCCAGTTATCCATGATATACCCAAAACATTTATGTCGCAAATATGCGCATATAATGCGCATTTCAGCATCTATGATATATAAATATTATATGCGATACAAGCGCTAGCAAAGAAGTATAGTTGAAGGAAATTCATTATGAAAGTACTCGCATTCGCTGCCACAAACAGCAAAAATTCGATTAATAAACAATTGGTTACTCATGCATCTGAGGTTTTAAAATCAGACTTTGATACAAACGCAGATATCGAGATTTTAGATCTAAATGATTATGAAATGCCAATCTATTCGCCAGACCGTGAAAAGGCTGACGGCGTGCATCCACTAGCGCAAAAGTTCTTCGATAAGATAACTGACGCTGACGCGCTTATCATTTCTTTTGCTGAGTATAACGGCAATTACACAAGCGCTTATAAGAATGTTTTCGATTGGGCATCTCGCATTAAAATGCAAGTATTTCAGGACAAACCCACATTACATATGTCAGCATCCTTAGGACCAAATGGCGGCGCCAGTGTCATATCGATTGCAAACAACTCTGCATCATTTTTCAAAGCAGATTTAAAAGCTAGTTTTTCTGTCGGGCCATTCTCTGAAAAGTTCGATAGCGAAAAAGGTGTTTTAAAAGACGCTGAGCTAACAGAAAAATTGCGCAGTGGCGTGGAAGCATTGGTTGACGCGCATTACAAAGACGTCAAAATCGCTAGCTAAAAATCAGAAATTGGCAGGCTGATGTGATCCGGCAAAACAAAGCCTGCCCATTCTAACAACCTTATGAATTACGAAACATGCGTGCTACAATTCGGCGCGCTATTGGTGCAAAAACCAATACAGCTGGGAAGGCAACAGCCCAAGCCCAGACCCAGGCATTTAGCCAATATCCGCCAAATCCATCGACCAGTCCCGTCGTGCGCAAAAGCGTAACGCCAGAAACGATGGCAGACATAAATCCTGACAAAATCAAACCAAACAGAATAGGTTGAAGTTTTGGATGCAGTTTCATGGGCGTGCTTTCTAGACTTAAGTTCGATACATAAATTATATCGCGCACGGAATGTAGTTGCCATCCCGGCATTCTACGATTTTGACGTAAAAACCTGACAATTGATCAGACCAGTGCCCAGTCATTGTGAAAATGATGAGAACTATTTCTTCCCAAACACACCTTCATCGATCATTTGTTCAAACATATCTGTGATAGCGGTTTCAGCATTGCGGTATTTTATCCCAAGTTTTTCTTTGGATTTGGAATTATCAGCTTTCCATGAATGACCAACATTTTTCGAAATCATTTCGCGCGTGAACATTTTGTTGAAGATCGGGCCAAATACCCACAAAAGCCATTTTGGTGCGTTTGATTTTGGGAATGGCCAATCAGTGCCAAACTTTTTTTCCAATGTCTGGCCAATTTCTAACATGCTCATAGTTTTGGCGCAGGTGATGTGGCGCCCTTCGGCTCCATTTAAATATCCAGCATGAAGGTGCGCATCGGCAACATCGCGCACATCGACAATGCCAATTTCAAATTTTGGCACGCCATGTTTCATTGTGCTGTCACCAAATTGTTTAAGGATTGAAACACTCTCGGAATTTGGCTGCAATACAACGCCCGGACCCATAACAAGAGCGGGGTTTATCGTGACCATTTTCCAGCGATCTTGTGCGTTTGCGATCTCCCATGCAGCCTTTTCGGCTTGCGTTTTAGAATAAGAATAAGCTTGGTGATCAAGGCGAGAAGACGTGTTCCAAATTTCTTCTGTGAGCGTGCCATTTGGCATGGTCAAACAATCAGCCGCATCGCCATAAATTGCAGCGCAAGATGAAGTTACTACAACGCGGCTGACGGTGTCGCTGCGATTGGCGCTCTCAAGCACATTGCGTGTGCCTTTTACCGCAGGGTCTACGAGTTCCTTTTGCGCGTCTTTAAAGGCGGAGGTGAACGGGGAGGCAGTGTGGAAAACAACGCCGCATCCTGTCATGGCCTCATCAAATGAGCCTTCATCTAAAAGGTCGGCCTTGAAGAATTTTAACTGGTCGGGATTGTCCTGCGTTAAAGCTGATAGATGCGCATATTTGGCTGTGTTAGATGGATCACGCACAGCTGCATGAACTTGGATGCCTTGGGCGAGCAAACCTTTCACGATCCAGCCTGCAATGTAGCCTGTCGCGCCTGTGACCAGCGCGGGTTTTGATGTGTCGTAAACTGGTGTGGTCATGATAAATCTCAATATGAATACGGTTGCGAGCAGCGAGCAATTGGCGCTAAGGTTGATTTGATTTAAAACTATCAAGAAGTAAACCAAATGACCACTATCATCATCACAGATGAGCAAGAAACTGACGCGCAAGCGATATATGATCTGACAGAAATTGCGTTTAAACCAATGGCCTATAGCGATGGAACCGAAGCGCCGCTTGTGGGCAAGCTTCGTGCCGATGGTGATCTCATAATTTCGTTGGTCGCAATGATCGATACCCGCCTTGTCGGGCATGTTGCATTCTCCAAAGTCACCATCAATTCATCTCATAATGGCTGGTACGGCTTAGGGCCGATTTCAGTACACCCTGATTTGCAAAAGCAAGGTATTGGGGGTCTTTTGATCAAGGAAGGTTTTGCTCGATTAAAGGCACTTGGTGCAAATGGTTGCGCGCTTATTGGTGATCCAAAATATTACAAACGCTTTGGCTTTCAAAACGATGGAAAGCTAAGTTATGCCAATGTGCCAAAAGAGGCTGTCATGTGGATTAGTTTTCATAATGAACCACCAGAAGGTGTCTTGAAGTTTCTCCCAGCTTTTGGTGAGTAATAGCTACAAAATCAATTCCCAATTCTGGCGTTTAAGCTTTGCACCAAACACATCCATCTCGGTTTCATTGGTGAGCTGAAATCCCTCTGCAGCGTAGATTTTACCCGCTGATTCCTGAATGGAGTGGGTCCATAATACCAAGCGTTTATAATCCTTCTGACGCGCAAATTTGATGCATTCAGAGACGAGCCTTGCGCCTATGCCAAGACCTCGGGCTTCCGGTTCTACATAAAGCAATCGCAATTTCGCCGTTTCTGCGTCACCCTCGGTGACAAAAACAGAGCCAGCGACTTGACCAGCATGTTCTGCAATCCAGCACCGTTCGCGCTTTGGATTGTAGTTCTTAAGATATTCGCCGACAATTTCAGCCACGACCCCTTCAAACGAGACATCCCAATTTTGCTCTTCAGTATATAAAACGCCATGACGGTGAACGATCCATCCCATATCGCCAGGTTCCGGATCGCGCAGAATATATGATGGATCAGCAAGAGGGGAGCCAAGCAGTTTTTCAATGTTTTCCATTGAACGTACGAGTTGGCGTTGTTGTGTTTGGGTTAATGGTTTTAAGATGTCCTCAACTTGATTTGACGATAGCTTTTCAAGACCATCTTCGACATGCTTGCCCTGTTCTGTGAGTGAAAGAACCAATCTTTTCCCATTTTTAGGATCAGGGGACTTTTCAATGAGATCTTTCTCCTCAAGTGAAGCAATCAAACGACTGAGATATCCGCGATCAAGTTTAAGGATTTCCATAAGATCTGCCGCAGCCAAATTATCATTATGATTAAGCTCATACATTAACCGCACTTGTACCAAAGAAAAATCTGATTTCAGCAGACCTTCATCCAAAGCGCCGACTAGCTTTGTGTGAAATCGATTAAACTTACGAACTTTGAGAGTTTGAGATTGAAGCGATTGATCCATCATATCATACCTATATTGCTAAAAACATCTTATATGTTGCTTTAGTCAACATATAGAGTGGAAATAGGTAAATGCAAGGGAAAATTTGCGATTAATTGTTTATGCGCGTTTTGATCCGGCTGAGGCCAACAGGCGTTATGCCCAAATATCTTGCGATATCATTTTGAGTCACATGATCAAAAAGTTCCGGCGTATTTTCTAATAAACGACGGTATCGATCCTCAGCTGATAAACATAAAAGCTCATATTCACGGATCTCTTTTTTCATGCCAAAAGCCAATAGGAAATCAACAATTGCAGATGAGAGTTCGGCATCCGTCCGACTTGCCTCATAAAGTGCTTTAAACTCAACTTGGATCAACTCGGTAGGTTTAACACAAACCAGGCTGAAAGTGCTGGTTTTGCCTGCATAACTTGCCATTAAGCTACCGATATTATCGTCCGGCAATATGAAGGATTTGATATTTTCCTTCCCATCGTCTGAAAGGTAATAGGCCTTTAATAATCCGCTTTTGACGAGATAGAGCGATGATACTTCTTCGCCCTGCGCAAACACATATTCGCCCATGTCTTTGCGCAATGGTTTGCCGTTTGCAGCGATAAAATCAGATAATTTCACGGTTTTTAACCCAGGTTAATTCCACGACGTATTTTTACCACTAGCCTAGACCACATAATTAAATTGAACCAGTGTTTAAGAGTTAGAAAATGAAACTTAATAATTCACATATAGTCATTACAGGAGGTGCGTCAGGCCTTGGTCTTGAGTTTGTCGAACAATTGCAAACAAACAACAAAATCAGCGTGATTGCGCGTCCATCACGTGGGTTAGATGCCTTGCGCCAGAGATATCAAAACATCAATATCTATGAAGCCGATTTCGCGGCTGTCGCATCGGTTGAGCTGGCGGCTGATGCTCTGGTTAAGCGCGGTGATAAAATTGATGTCTTGATCAACAATGCTGCCGTTCAGCACACACCAAAATTCATTGATGATGATTTTCGCTATGAAACCATCAAACGCGAGATTGATATCAATTTCACGTCTATATGTGCACTGACTTACTTGCTGCTGCCTTTGTTGTTGAAAGATACACCATCCAATATCGTCAACATTAATTCAGGCCTTGCATTGGTTCCCAAAACAAGTTCTGCGATCTATTGCGCTACCAAGGGTGCACTGAACATCTTTTCAAAATCGCTTTCCCATCAATTGGAAGCGACCAATATTTCCGTCAATCAGGCTTTCTTGCCACTTGTTGAAACCGCTATGACTAAAGGGCGAGGCGGGGCAAAATTACCCGCTGATCAAGTCGCACTTCAGATCATTAAAGGAATTGAGAGCAACAAAGCTGACATCAATATCGGTAAAGTCAGACTGTTGAGAGTGATCGAGCGATTATCACCTTCCATTGCAACCAAAATCATGAAGGCAGCCTAAATCATGAAACCACTTATCAAAGTTATGCTCATTTTGGCGGTGATCTTTGCATCGACCTTTATTTTGGGCCGTGTTTTAGGCATTCTAACTGTCGATAACGTGCGGTCTTGGCTTGAAATAGCGCAAAACGTGGACCCGATTTGGATCATAATAACGGTAATTGCGTTACTGTTTTTAGATCTCTTTGTCGCTGTCCCGACGCTCACCATCACGATTCTAGCAGGGTTTTTCTTGGGCTTCCCTTTGGGGTTTGCTGCCGCATTTGTTGGCATGACGAGTGCAGCATTTTCAGGTTACGCAATCAGTTCTCGTTGGGGAGAAAAGGCCATCGCCTTTCTTGTTAAAGATCCCAATGAATGGGAAAGACTTGTCGATGCTTTTTCAAAAAGCGGTCCCGCAATGATTATGTTGTCACGCGCACTACCTATTTTGCCCGAAGTTACAGCTTGCATGGCAGGGGCAACGCGTATGGCTATCGCTAAATATGCGTTATGTTTTGCAATTAGTACCATGCCGTATGTCGCGATTGCTGCCTATGCTGGATCCATCAGTTCACCGGAAAGTCCGCAGCCTGCTATCTTTGCAGCACTTGGGTTATATCTTGTTCTGTGGATAGGATGGTTTTTATTTAAACGCAAATCGGCTGTTCGACTTAACGTTTAAATATGCGATATTGCGTTTCGTTTCAGAAAAGGAATCAACACTATGCCTGCTTATATTCTCGTCGACACAAAAATTGAAAACGCTGAAGTTTATGAGGAATATAAGGCTTTGGCGCGGCCAATTGCTGAAAGCTATGGCGGCAAATATTTAACCCGCGGTGGCGCCATGGATATTATCGATAATGATCTTTGGTCACCCACCCGTGTTGTGTTGATCGAATTTCCAGATATGGAAAAGGCGCGAGCCTTTATGAAAAGTGATGTATATGCGCCGGTGCGTCCTTTGCGCGAAAATAATGCAAAATGTACGCTTGTATTGCTTGAAGGGCTTTAAAACGTGAGTGCGAGATGTATATTTCAATAACCGGATTGAAAATTAGGAGAACATGGAAGTATCCATGGCATCTGTATGTGTTTTGGCGACACGCAACACCGGCCTATCAACAAGCCCGGGCCGCAGATGGGAATGTCAAGGCATTGGCGTTTTCAAAGGATGGATATCACCACACAATTACGGTTTGGAAAGATCAAGATGCGATGCGCTCCTTCATCTATGATGGTGCACATATGAAAGCGATTGGTATTTTCGGAGCGATCGCAACAGGCAAAACAGTCGGTTTTGAAGCAGAGAAATATCCAGGCCGCGCCAAAGCTATGGAGTTTTGGCACAAAGAAGGTCGGGACTACTAAACGCGCGTTATGCGCCCTGAAAAGCAGCCTTGTGCTGCGTTGTGCGCATCGATGTGAACCACGCGTTTATTAGTTAACAGTTCCAAAACAGCTTTACGAATATCATTGCCTTTAGCAATTTTTGCGTCCACCATCATGCCGTCTAGATCAAACCCTCTAAGTGAGAGTATGCGATTATACATCACAGGTGGAATTTCATTTATCGCTTGATAGGTTTGCTTGGCGTTTTCGAGCACAAATATTGCATGCGTAGCGCGATAGGGTGAGTTCTTTTCCATGCTTGTGTGGTTAAGTAAAATTAGCTGTTCGCCAATCTCCGCGTCGCGCATTTCAATGCGATCTGGGAAACCTGGCGTTTCATCACAAATATAGCGTTTGGCGCCATGGGAAGCGAGTTCATCATCCGATAGGCCAAAAAGGTGTGAAAAATCGTCAACGGGTAAGCCGGTAATTGTAAAATCCATCAAAATATCTCCTTGTTTGAAGGAGGTTGATATATTTGTTGCAGATGTTCAGCCACCCGAAACTTGCGAGAGATCTCTATCGCCCGCTTGCTATGGCGAGGCCATCGATGATGGCGGTAAAGGCATTGGAATATTTAAGCTCTGCATTTGGGAATATAGGTGAAATTGCAGATTCGATATTCTGCATAAGACTTGAACCGCCAACAAAAATGACTTTATCGAGTTGTTCTGCTGAAATATTAGTATCGACAAGTGTGGCAAGGGAAGCGGATGCAATTTTGTCAACAAATGGCTGCAAGGACGCGTTGAGTTGGTCGCGGTTTAAATTAGCCTGAAGTTCTTTTTCGATAAACTGCAGTTCAATCTGGCTTTGCCCAGATGTGTTGGTTTGGATTTTACCGTGCTCAACTGCAAATGCGATATCATGCCCAAGTTCTTCATCTAGCACCGTTACAAGGCGGGAAAAGGGATGCGGATCTAACGCCAACTTTTCTAAGTCCTCTGCAAGATCACGAGATTTTGGCGCATAAAGTGATGGAATTTTCTCCCATGTCGCCAGATCGTGGAAGATATGGTTTGGCGCTGTAAGGGTCTCTTTACCCCATTCTCGACGGATGAGTTTTTGATAACCCAAATGCGGCATGACGTGATCAATTGATAATGTGCGGTCAAAATTGGTGCCGCCGATGCGAACGCCATTGCAGGCAATTACATCAATGCTATTTGAGCTTTCGCGAAACAGACAATAATCTGATGTTCCACCACCGATATCAACAATCAAAGTCAACGCACCATTTGAAAAGCCGCCATTGGCAATCGCTGCAGCTTCGGGTTCAAACATAAATTCAACATGGTCAAACCCCGCTGCATGATAACATGCGGTCAAATCTTCCAGTGCGCGTTGGTTTTTCTCTTCATTGTCGGAATGAAAAAAGACTGGCCGACCAGAAAGTGCATGGGTGAAGGTTTGCCCAGTTGTGGCTTCAGCACGGGTTTTTACCTCTTTAAGGAAGTAGGAAATAACATCGACAAATGTCATCACCTTGCCCCACATATAGCGTCGTTCATGCATCAATGAGGTGCCAAGAACGCTTTTGAGCGCGCGCATATAGCGTCCTTCATCACGATTAATTAAAGACGCGTTGGCAGCGCGGCCGAAGCGATGCACTTGTGCAGCACTATCGAAAAAGATTGAGGTGGGGAGGGTGTCCTGGCCGTCTTCAATGGCAATCAGGCGCGGTTTTCCATCAATAGCATATCCAACAGCTGAATTGGACGTGCCGAAATCTATCCCCAAAACATGGGGCTTTATTAGAGTGGTCATTTTGATAAATCGCCTCGGAGCAGTAAGAGATCGCAAAAGGAAGCGCGGGTGTAGCCGATTGGTCCTGTGTACGCAAGTGGTACCTTATGAATTCCCGATATGAATGTTTTCTTTATGATTATTCACATGGATTGTAGAGTGCCAGTTACGTTTGAAAAACAGATTTGACAATTCATTCACAGTAATATAACCATTTAGTTATGGAACAGAATGGTTATATACATAATCCAGCATCAACTGCAAATTTGGATGCTATTTTTTCAGCGTTGGCGGATCCAACACGACGTGCGATTTTATCGCGATTGACGCAAGGTGAGGCGTCTGTGCAAGAACTTGCGCAGCCGTTTGAAATGAGTCAGCCAGCGGTTTCAAAACATCTAAAAGTCCTCGAGCGGGCAGGGCTTGTAGAACGCGACATTGATCAGCAAAGACGCCCAGCGCGTTTGAAAGCTGAGAATATGGCGATCGCTGCGGATTGGCTTGAGACATACAAGAAATTTTGGGTCAAAAGTTTTGATCAGCTTGATGGCCTTTTACAAGATATGAAACACAATAATGATGATCACAAAGAGTAGGGCGTAACTTATGACACAATTTCCTAAATTTACGATGGAACGCATATTTGATGCACCATTAGAGCTTGTTTGGAAGGCTTGGACGGACCCTGAATTGTTAGCAAAATGGTATGGGCCGGGGGTAGAAACTGTGATCCATGAATTTGACATGAAAGTTGGTGGTGTTTGGCGCAATGAAATGCGTATGAAGGGTAAAGATGGTTCCCCCATGTCCGATTTTTCTCAAATGACATTTACCAAGGTGGATCCTAAAACCAATATTGATTTTGAACTGGCATCAACGGATCAAAACTGGACACCACAACCCAGCCAGATGATGCCGGATTGGCCGCGTCTATTTGATACAAAATTTGTCTTTGATGATATGGGTGCGCAAACCAAAGTAACCATCACGCAAGTGCCATTAAATGCAACAGATGCCGAAATTGCTTGCTTTGCTGGGATGGTCGATCATATGGGGCATGGTTGGGGTGCAGGTTTCAATGTTATTGCCGACATTGTTACAGAGCTTCAAAGCTAAGGTGCCATTATGATCAAGAAATTATCGTTGTCGGTACTTTTTATCCTAGCCGTTGGGGTCTTTTATCTTTTTACCCAGTCACAAAACCTAATGGAAATTGAAAGCGAGATTGAAATTGCAGCTCCTCTCGACAAGGTTTGGCAGGTGGTGACCGACATTGAAAAGTGGTCTGACTTTAATTCAGTAATCAATGCGTCAACGGGTATTGTAAGCCTTGGTTCGGCTCACACAGTCACCATGCGTGGTGAGAATCCGGGTGAAGTTGGTCCGCAATATGCATCTAAAATCATTTCTTTTGATGAAGGGAAATCTTATCGCTGGCGTGCTGTGATGGGGGCTGGCATCATCTTTACCAATGACAAAGTGTTTGAATTGCAAGCAACAGATGATGGCACATTGCTCAAGCACACTGAAGTGTTCAACGGCATGATGTTGCCGCTGATGAAAGGCTTTATGCAAGAGGGAGTACCACCTATTCTCGATGAGATGAACCAAGCCTTTAAAGCCGAAGCTGAAAAGTAAAATCAGTTCACACCAAAGAAAAACCAATGCTTCTAAATGGCGGTAAAGAAGCATTGGTCTGATATGCCCAGATTATGATTGCGCAACAAGTGGAGGGGGATACTTGGTTTTGCGCGTCTGGGGTTTCTGCAAGGGAGGGGTCCCTACAGAAAGCTGGAGATCTCTGGTTTAACTTAGCGTCGATAGTGGTGTCGATGATAAGATTTAATGCGAACTGGCACCGGCTTGCGGCCATTGAAATAGCCCAAACGTTGTGGTTGGTTAGTGCCTGAAAGCTCAGACACAAAGCACTCAAATTTACGAAACGCACGTGATACTGATGTGATGACAAATTTAAACATTTTGTGGTCCTGTTTATAGTCTTTCAGTTCATGCTCTTAATATTCATACGTGGTAAAAAAATAAGTGGATCATTTAACACGTTATGAAGGCAATTTATTTCTTTACACCGAGATAAGCCTGGTCACCCCAGAGTTTATTGACCGTTTGGTCACGTCCGCAGCGGAAACGGTAATACTTGTAGCGAACAGGGTTTTTCTTGTAATAGTTCTGGTGATAGTCTTCTGATTTCCAAAACTTATCATCACCGCGGATCACTGTTGCAATATCTTGACCAAGTTGTGCTGCAGCTTCTGCTTTTGCTGTTTCTGCTAGTTTTGCTTCTTCAGCATCATTTGCAAAAATAGCTGTTGTGTAAGCATGGCCTCGATCACAGAATTGACCACCCTCATCTGTTGGATCAACTGTACGGAAGAAGATTTTTAAAAGTTGCGCGTAGTTAATTGCAGCTGGATCATAATCAATCCGCACACTTTCAATATATCCAGGGTGATTGCGGTAAGTTGGGTTGTTAATCTCACCACCTTGATAGCCGGATTCAACTTCTTTCACACCGTCAACATTTTCAAAGTCTTTTTCAATGCACCAAAAACAACCGCCAGCAAAATATGCTGATTTTGTTTCCGCAATAGCAGTCTGACCTGAAAGTGCGGTGATGGAAAATGCCAAAGCAGCCAGTGTTGCTTTTGCTGATGATGATTTAAAGCTCATTCACAAATCCTCAAATGTGTTCCTCGTTGATTTGAATATAGTTATGCGTTGTAGAAATTGAAATTAACGTATTTGCACAAAAACGTGAGGTTACGTGTAATATGCAAAAACGGATGGCAAAAATCGCTAGACTTCCGTTCAATTCCTTGAATTTCAATGGTAGTAACGAAGTCAAGAACGAAAAAGTTTCAAAGGGTATGCATGTGACAAATTTTATCACAAGAGTAGTTTGTATGGTCTGGTTGTTGAATATCTACACACCACTTCACGCAAATGAGAAAGTCACAGGCCTGTTTGAAGCTCAAAGTGCGTGCGAAGCTACTCAAAAGCTCAATTCTGGAAATCCGGGAAATATCACGCTTGAAGTCGGTGAGATTTATGACCTACTAGCGCTCAACAGTTCAGAACCCAGTCATTTTTTGATTAAGGTGCCAAATGCACCTGACATAACAAAACGCTGGGTTGGTGTAGAATGTGGAGATGTTGCCCTTGATGATCCAAACCGTGTTCTCATACTCAGACCACTAAGTGATGAAGAACGGGATATTGCAAAAGCGCGAGATCAGAAAAAAAGCGATAAAAAAGCAAGTGCAAAACCTCTGCAGGGTATTGAGCGCGACAGTATTGAAAATCTCATGGCTGCATCTTGGTTGCCAACGTTTTGTTTAACAAATGCGGGTCAACGGGCGAAAGAATGTAAAAATCTGAGCAGTCGAGATGTTTATGCAAGCCAATTTTCCATTCATGGGTTGTGGCCAAATGATCTTGATGATGACGTTATCTACCCCTGTTATTGTCACCTGAAAAAGCCACTAAAATGTAATGAACGCCGCAAGCCTTTTGCATCAATCGATTTACCACCTGATTTGCGCAATGCCTTGCAGAGCAAAATGCCCGGTATTCAATCAGGGTTTTTACACCGTCATGAATGGACGAAACACGGCACATGCTATGAGAAGTATAACTCTGGCGAAAACAGTGGCGCTGATGAAACCGAATATTATCGTGATTCAATTCTTATTCTTGATCAACTAAACGCATCCAAAGTTGGGCAATTGTTTAAAAACAATATCGGCAAGGTCTTGTCTGATAATCAGATCTATTCAGCTTTCGATCGATCCTTTGGAAAAGGTGCATCTGACAAAGTCTTCATCGATTGTAAACGCGTTCGCGGCGAGTGGATGATTTCAGAGCTCTTTATCGGCCTTGGGGGTGAGGTTGAAGAAGGTTCAAAGCTCGCAGACTTGATCGCTGCATCTCCTTCACGCGATGTTTATTCCAGCAAATCAAGCTGCCGGCGAGGTAAAGTAACAGCTGTGCGGTAGTCCACCCAAATTGAGCAGACGACGCGAGCAAACCCCGCATCGTCGTATTTCATCATACAATTTTTGATTATCGTCCGTGATAGGCGTTGCTCACTGCAAACGAGTCCTCAAACCAATTCCAGAGAACAACTTTTCCATCCTTGGCTTTCGCACGCAGGGCGAAGGTGAATTCCTCTGTTTCTGCGCCAGAATTGGTGGCTTTGACTTTCATTTTGCCAAAAACAGCAACCGTATCACCTTTTGCAAAAGCATCTTCGTTTTGCCAATGGGTAGTCGTCAAATTCTTGGAAAAGTTACCTAAGAAACCAAAAATTGCTTCTTTGCCTTTCCAAGTTCCAATCCAGGGTAGGGTGTTGTCACCTTCATTTTGCCAGACCATGTCGTCCGCCATTAATGCCGACATATCTTCCATTTTACCTGCGCCCATCGCTCCCATAAATGCCATAACGGTATCAAATGTAGCCTGACTTTCTTTGTCCATTTCGCCTGCATTCGCTTTTTTTGCAACCATCACTGCAAGTGCTGTTCCCAAAGTTGCTTTCATCATTGTTCGTCTGTTCATAATGTTTCCTATCAAAAAATGTGTTTGCCAAAGGAAAATGCGGGCTCAGTATCTTGCCCGCTTAAGCCTTCGTTCTATTTGCCGGAGAGTTGACGGAGCGCTGTGGCCCAGTCTTCCACATGGTATGAACGGACGATTTTTCCATCTTCAACGGTGTGAATATCAATCGCGAGAATATCAAACCCGCGTCCCTGGCCATCAACGCCAAACATTGGACCAACAGGTGTACCTGTTGCGCGGCTGCGCACAACAAAGCGATTGCCATCTTGCAGCATTTCCTCGACTGCCCAGTTCAGATCTGGGATCAATTTACCAAATCCACCAATTTGTGCCGCAAAGCCGTCGCGATTTTTTGATTTACCTGAATAGTCGCCAATGCTTTCCCATGTGTCAGATGTGTTCGCCATAAACGCAGCTGCATGTTTTTGCGAAGCAGGATTACTCAAAAAGTCATAAAATGCCTGAACAGATGCTTTGTCATTGGCCAAAGCGCTGCCGGTTGAAAATACCATAAACAGCGAAACAATCGCTGCGATAAGTCTGTTGTTCATCATATCTGATCCTCCAAGATCGTTTTGGTTGCAGAGCTTTTCATATTTGTGGTTGCTCGATCTTGGTTATAGACATTTCCCGATTAATCGATAATATACGATAATTAAAAGTAACTGTTCGGAAAATTTAAATTATGTTGGATAAACTTCGCCAAATTGCAATTTTCGCGAAAACAGTCGATCACGGCTCTTTTCGTGGTGCGGCGCATGAATTGCGCTTATCCCCTTCAGTTGTGAGCCATCATATATCGCAATTAGAAGAACATCTTGGATGTGCATTGCTGTACCGATCGACCCGCAAGTTGGCGCTAACATCGGAGGGCGAAAGGTTTTTAATCTCTGCCCAACAGATGATTGAAGCAGCTGAAACTGGATTGGAAGATTTGTCTCAATCATCCAACAAGCCTAGTGGTATTTTAAGAATTACAGCGCCATCGGTGCTCTCGACATCGCATTTTATGGATTTGGTGGCCAAGTTTTCACAAACCTACGAAGGTATTCAGCTTTCAATTGATTTCACTGATACAAGAAAAGAATTGATTGCCGATGGTTTTGATATCGCTATTCGCATGGGTGTGCGGCCTGAATTGACTGGTTCGTCACGTAAGTTATTTTCAGTGCTGAGGCGCCTCATTGCATCGGCTGGCTATATTTCGGATCGTGAGAAAGTGCAGAATCCGCATGATCTGTCGAATTGGGAGTGGTTGGAACTCTCCCCCGTGCAACACATCAAACCAACATTTTATAAAGATGGAGCCGAACCAGTTATCTTGCGTCCAGATGCAAGATTAACGGCCAATGATGCGCGCGCATTATACCAATTGGCAAAGGCAGGATGCGGATTGGCTATGGTGCCAGAATTTATCGCAGAACCGGGTGTAAAAACGGGGGAGGTTGCTTATGTCTTGCCTGAATGGCGGCTCGATATGATCGACGTTTACGCTATTTGGCCAACCAATGCCCCACGCCATGGTCTTGTAAGACTGTTCATTGATGAGATAAGCCATAAATAGGTTCTTTTAACAATGAGAGTTGAAACTTACCAATCTCTTTAAAGCCAATGGCTTCATATGCTCTTTGGGCTGCGGGCGCATTTGTAAATAGGATGGATTTTTGAACACCCAGTGTGCGCGCTCAAGTGTGCGAGCAACAAGATGGCGGGCATAACCATTGTTTCTATGTTCAGGTGGTGTCCAAACGGGCCCGATCTGCACAATTTCAGGTAATTGTGCATTAAACCCAGAAAGAGCAACTGGCATTCCATCGGCCTCTAAAATCCAACAGTTACTATCTTTAATGCGGTCATGCGCGATCTGTTTGGACTTTTCGGTAAGTTTGTCATCATCTGTAGTGCCGAGCGCTTCAATCTCATACCCGCGTGTCCATTCTTTAAGGATATCAAAGTGGCGTTCGGTGATCTCAACCATCGTAAGCGATGTGTTATTTGCATGCGGAATATGAAGTTGGCTTAATTCCAACGACATCAAGTTATCTATAGCGTTTAGCGCAAATTTATCTTCGGAAATTGCAAGACGATTTAGAATGTACCCACCTTGGTTTGCATCACCCACAACGGCTTTCACTGAGCGCGTCATATTTGAAACTATTTTGTTATAAAGCTGTGATAACACATCCAAATCAGGTGATTGCATCAACATGGTGCCATTCCAGTAATGGGCAATTACACCCATCAGTTTGCTATCAATAAACGCACCGAAATAGTCACCTTGATACAGTTCACCGTGAAACTCTAATCCTGCCTTTTCGATGTTTGAACGCAAAAACATGGATGTTTCTATATGGCAGTCAAGAAACAGTTTTGTCTCAGACACATCTCGATTATCCAGTCGTCTGATGATCATTATTTCTTGCCTTGAGATTTTTCTTCAAGGAATGCAGATATCTTTCCCATCGAGCGACCAGATAAGACAGGGGTTTGCGGAGTACTGCCTCGTAATGGATTTGATAGAATGAATTTTGCTTTATCTGCTGCGACCACCGCGCGTCGTTTACCCATTCGGTAGACCGCGTAAACGACGATAACAACATGCGCTAGCAAAATGATGTAAAACAATCCTTGAGGTCCGTATATCGACATCAAACCACCCGCAATGAGTGGTCCTGAGATCGTGCCCACGCCCTGAAGCAACAATAAACCACTTGTCACCTGCAATGCTGAACCTGCTTTTGCGTGGTCATTGGCATGGGCAATTAAGATTGGATACATGACAAAAATCAACGCGCCAAAACCTGCAGCTTTTGCAATCAAAATGGTTGGGCTTGTGGTTGCCACAGCAATGAACATGATGTCAGCAATGATTGCCAAGACACCTACAATTAAAAGAACATAACGGCGATCCATGTGATCGGATGCATAACCAACAGGGATTTGCGATAAAGCGCCTGCCAAAATCGGGGCAGACATAAACAATGAAATAGCGCCAACGGAAAGCCCAATATCTCCTGCATATACCGCGCCAAGAGTTCCAAATGCGCCGTTAGAGACCCCTACGCATACCACCGCAACCACTGCGATGGGAGAGTTGAGCCACAAAGCTTTTAAATCAAGTTTGGCTTCTGACAATGGAGCAGGGGCTGATGATGCTGAAACTGCGGTGGGTAACAGCGCAAGTGAATAAAACACTGCACCAATAATGAAAAATTCAAGACCGATAGTGCCGCTGGCTGCAATAGATAATTGGCCGAGTGTGCTGCCAAGCAGGTTGATCATCGTATATGTGCCGAACACGGAGCCGCGCTGTTTGGGATCCGTTGTGCTGGTAAGCCAACTCTCAACAATCATGGCAGCACCTGCAAAAGCAAATCCAGAAAGTGAGCGTAGAATTATCCAGGAAGCTGGGAACACGATCAGAGCCGACAGTAAAATTGATAGAGATGCAACTGCTGCCATAACGCTAAATGAGCGGACATGGCCCACTTTGGCCACAAGGCGCGGCACGTATAAACAGCCTGCGATATAGCCGACAGCCCAGCCCGTACCGAGTAAGCCTAGACTAAAAGCTGAAAAGCCTTCCGCCGCCCCGCGCACAGGTAATATTAGGCCGTTAAGGCCACCGGCAAAGAATAAGAAACCCGATCCAATGAGGAGGGCCGAAAGCGAAAAGATTTTGTTTTTCATTGTACTATTTGTCGAAAAGACGCCGTTCAGAAACGAACCGCTAAACACATTTGTAAAGTTTAGACCCATTAAAGATTAAATCAAGCAGGAATGTGATGAATTGAAAAGCGGGTGATAGGCGTTGTGCTCTTTTAATTGCGTAAGTGTTTTTAAATTGTAATGTATATTTAAAGGTGTATTTTAATAACAATACACCTTAAGATATAGTATAGATTTACAGTAAAATGAGCGGTCCTATGAAAAGTTTGAAAACAAGTATCTTAGCGACCCGATATTTTCTGATGCTCAATGTGGCCGTCGGACTTGGCGGTAGTATTGGGCGCTATCTTAAAGACGGATATTTGGAGTTTTCGACCATATTTGAATACGCTTTGATCGCATTATTTGCCTATACGATCATTATAGTTTTTCATTTTACGCTTTTCAAAAAAGCAAAAAAAACACCCAAATCCAGCGGAGATTTGGGTGTTTGAGTTGGGCCAAAGTAAATTAATGAGGTCTAAACATTACTTGGGCCTTCAACCAACAGCGTGAAATTACAAAGGTTGTAGAAAGTTCCTCGGTAATTTGTGCAAAATTGGCTGAGAATGCCTTAACAACTAATTTTGCAAGCAACATCGTCATTGTGGCTAACGACGTTGCGGGCGACAGGCTGTTTGTTGATCTGGTGTTAACACGCATTGGCCAGAAATCTGTCCTCGTGGTGTCGTCATTGAACATGAATTACCAACAGCTTTACTCTCACATGCTGCAAATGCGAATTGTGGAGGACCACGGCGATTTCCACCCCGGTTAGCATCTAGTCCACCACCGCGTCTCTGCTGAAGATTTGGGCGCTCAGCGCTGTCTAAATTTGCTTGTTCAGGGCGATTGTCATTCTTACCAAAAAGATTACTAAAACGCTCACCTAAACCTTTGCCTTTGCGTTCATTTTTCCCGCTTCGATCGGCCCTTTGGCCACCTCCCGGAGCAAAATCAGATGAAATTTCTCCATAGGCGCAACGCGGGAAGAAAGGATACGTGTCAGTGGCAAAATAGACATATTCACCGTTCATCGTGCCGCCATTGCATAAGTCTAGATTGCCTGATCCAGCGACAAATTCGAAGTCCTGATTATATGTGCCATCGTATTGTCCACCCGGAGCGGTTTCACGAGTTCCGGACTTTAATTGCCAACTTGGCTTCGCGCCAGAACCAACATAGTGAATTTCATGACCATCAGCTGCATATCCTATCAGCGTGCCTTGTGCTGCGGCTAAAATCCCGTCAGATGGGGCGTGGTAGTGGTATTCACCATCAGGGCCAACATGTGCATTATTACTATCAAGACCCAACAATTCTCGCGCGCCAACACCATCAAGGTTCCAACCTGATGATCGATCCCGAGAGTGACCGCGCGATGCTGATGCATCATACCAGTCTGCAGTACCTGGGCGAATAATCACACCATTAAGTGCAAAGCCGATAGTCCCGCGCATATCTTTAGGTGATGAACCCTTAACCGGTGTTGCATCGACACACAGTTTTATACTTTGCGATGAAATTGAATTGGGGTTACCGCTGTTAGGGAATTTTCCCGTCTGATGGTCTGGAATGTTGTTAGAAGTAACACAGCGTTGGCCATTGGTCTCGGTAATTTTCACAGAATTTGATGCAGCTATGGCTTGCGCACTTAATACGCCAACGGCAACTGTGGCAACTGCAAGCGCTACAAATTTGGTTTTGCTGTGCATTTGTTCTGCAGGAATTTGTGTCATGGCAATTTCTCGCTTCTAACCTGATTAAAGTATATCGATTAGCGAAGGGGTGTCGCTTTCCGATATTTGCCATCATGAGGGGGGAGCGTGATGCTAGTTTGCAGAAAATATGTAGCAAATGTGTAGAATGGCATGTTTTGAATGAAAACTTGCTCAGATTTGCAAATATTTGCTTCATCATCGCTTCACATTTAGCTAGCAATATAAGTGATATGAAGAAGATGTGGTCAAAACTTTCTATTGGTAAAAAACTATTCATAGCAATGATGATGACGGCGATAGCCGTGATAATATTCATTGCTCTGTTGGTCACATTTTCTATGCGTGCTGGGTTTATCAACTACATCTTACAAGCCGAACTTGATCGATTTGATCCCTTAATTGAAGAGTTAGTTGAACGCCATGATGCCTCCAATCCTGGTTGGCCTGAATTGCGAGGCAACAGGCGCCAATTTAGCGAGCTTATTCGACAAACAATACCCCCAGCTGTAGGACCTAATGGGCAGCAAAGACCACAACTAGGTGAACGAAAGCCGCCGCCAAGACGAGATGGCGATCAAAAGCGCCAACCAAGACGGGTTGGGTTGAACGATCCGATGTCATTGGGCCGAAGAATGGCTGTCGTGGATGCAAACCAACAATTGATTGTTGGTGCAAGGTTTAATTATTCAAATAGCGGATTGCGCGCCATCGCCGACCCCAATGGGAAAGTCCTCGGCTATATCTCAATTGTAAAGCCTGGCGCGAATGATAATGCGGCAAATGCAATATTCCTAAAAGATCAGGTGCGGGTGCTGGGTCTGACATTATTCATGGCACTTTTGCTTTCAGCGGTTGCAGCTTATTTGTTGGCCCGCCAATTCACAAAGCCAGTCAATCGTCTCGTTTCGGGCACAGAAGCGCTGTCAAAAGGCGAATATGAATTGCGTCTTGAAAAGACAAGTGAAGACGAATTTGGCAATTTAGTTGAACAGTTTAATAAGCTGGCTGCGCAGCTAAGCGCGCAAGAAAAAGCAGAGCGCCAATGGATGTCTGATACCAGTCACGAACTGCAAACGCCGATTGCCGTGTTACGTGCAGAGATTGAAGCTATGCAAGATGGTGTGCGAAACGCCGATGAAAAGACGCTAAATACACTGCACCAATCGGTCACGCGTTTATCTGCATTGGTAAAAGATATTAGCCAATTATCAAATGCGCGGGAAGGGCGGGTGCTCGTCAATTGGACGCGTGAAGATATTTCAATTATGGCAGCTCAAGCAGCTCAGAAAGCACAAGGTTTGATTGATGATGCTGGGCTTACCCTTGAAACCAATTTGCAAGAAGGTTTGATGGCTGATTGTGATGCCATGCGTATTGGGCAATTAATCGATAATATCTTAACCAATGCGCGGCGCTATACAAATGCACCAGGCATTATCAAACTGAGTGTGACATCTGACAATGCTCAATATGTGACGATCCGCGTGGATGATAGCAATAATTGCCCGCCGGAATATGCAAGAGAAAAATTGTTTGATCGTTTCTATCGAGAAGATCAATCGCGCGCCCGCGCAAAAGGTGGTTCAGGCCTTGGATTATCTATTTGCAAACTCATCGTGAGCGCGCATGATGGTCAGATTATTGCAGAACCCTCACCATTGGGTGGACTGGCTATGATTATAAAACTACCACTGGAACGAAAAAAATAAGATGGCTCAAGATCACATCATCATCGTTGAAGACGAAGAAGCACTTGCAGATGTTTTGAAAGATTATCTTTCGCAACTTGATATGCGGGTGACCGTTTTAAATGATGGACACAATGCGGTTGACACTATCTTGTCAGAAGAACCAGATTTGGTCATTTTGGATGTCATGTTGCCAGGTAAAGATGGATTGTCGATCTGCCGCGAGGTTCGCGCAAAAAGCGATGTGCCAATTATTTTAGAAACAGCACGAATTGAAGAAATTGATCGTTTATTAGGCCTTGAATTGGGTGCGGATGATTACATCTGCAAACCATGGTCACCGCGTGAAGTGGTAGCGCGTGTAAAAGCAATATTACGTCGAACAAAACGTAGTGTGAGTCCGTCGGATAAAAGTGATGATGTTGGTTCAGACGGTTTACAGATGAACGAGGACAATTGGACTGTTTTCTTTGATTCAGAGCAGCTTGATTTTACCCGTCGTGAATTTCGGTTGTTGTACATATTATTCAAGCGCCCGGGCCGGGTTTTTTCACGGGCACAATTGCTTGAACTGGCCTTTCCTGACGATGCAATGGTATTTGACCGCACAGTCGATAGTCACATTAAAAACATTCGCCAAAAGCTAAAATCATATTCAACCGAAGGCGAGCTGATCAGGTCTGTCTACGGTGTTGGCTATGCTTATGATGGCTAGTTACATTCGTTAATAACGCCCATGCCCTTTATTTGTGGTAGAGCATGGGCGGTTGCTTGGATGAATGGTCGTAACCCAAGCTATTTATCTATAAATTACGCTGCCCACCGAATTGCCGCTTGCGCAATGCGTGCACCGTAATAATGTGCTGTTTTTTGATCTGCATCCGGAGGGGACACATCCGGGCCTTGATCTGCAAGTGATTGCGCCATTGCACCAAGACTTGCACCCATGCGATTAAGGCTGTTATCTGTGCCTTCAGAAGAGTTGTTTCCTGGAGGTAAGTCTAGGCCAACCCAAATCATGCCATGTTGAGCTGCAAATACCGACAAAGCTTGCAATGTGCCTGTTTTATCGCCCACTTGACTTGCGGAGTTGGTAAAGCCACCAGCAATTTTGTCTTTCCAACCTTGTTGCATCCATTTTGATGATGATGCATCCATGAAGGCTTTAAATTCAGCTGAGATAGTTCCCATATATGTAGGGGAGCCAAATACCACTGCGTCAGCCTCATCGATCCTGTCTAAGTTGCTTGCAGCTTCCTTTGCATCGATTAACTCAGCCTCAACGCCATCTATAGATTGCGCACCCGCAAGCACAGCTTCCGCCTGTACTTTCGTGTGACCATATCCACTGTGGTAGATGACGATGACTTTCTTTGTGTTTTCCATAATGTATTCCTAAATTGTGTAATGGAGTTATAAATACATCCTTGATATTTTTTTAAAAGTAGGTATTTAAAAGTAACTAAGTAAGGAATAAACGTTATGAAGTTTTCTAAATCACCTATTTCATGCCCTATGGACGAACTTTTGCGAGTAATTTCAGGGCCTTGGACGACTTACATATTGTGGAGGTTATCGAACAATAAAAATGTGAGATTTGGTGAATTAAAACGTATGGTGCAGGGTATTTCTTCACGTGTATTGACCGAACGCTTACGTAAATTGGAAGAGGCAGGGTTGGTTACGCGCACTTATAAGCCTACGATTCCACCTGAGGTATCTTATTCTCTTACAGATAGAGGATTAGAGTTACGTGATATCTTAAATCAGCTTAGCGATCTTTCGATTAAATGGGGGATGGCAGGGGATTGTCGAGGTAAGGTTTCAGACGAAGCGCCTCATCTTGAAAAAGCCGATGTGGATCAAGCTTAGCATAGTGTTTCAGCTTTGGTTTAGCAGGTCACGATGCCGCGCCTTAAAGCGTTCAAATTCAGAATGTGAAGGCGTTTCTCCGGTAAATACAGCAATGTAATCTGGCATTCTGGAAATACGTTCCACTTGGTTTTCATGAATTTCCATCGAGATATATCCAATCTGAGTATAGATCACTGTCATGCTTCTCGCTTGCGCTTGTGCATCATCATAACCAAATTTTTTGAACATCTCAAAGAGGGCGTCGGCGCGTCTGGCATCAGCTAAATCTAGCCGTGATTGTAGCTCTTTATTATTGCGCGCCCAGTTGCGAATGGCGAGATCCATCCGTGCATCAAACAGATTTTCATCCAGCCAACAATCAAAAACATTGAGCATCGCTTCGGTAATTGTTTCTGCAAATGCTTTGGTTTGATTGATTAAATTGCCAGTATTCTTTTGCTCCCAACGCCTAATCATTGCTTCAAGCAAAGCGTCACGATCGGTAAAATGCCAATAAAAACTGGTGCGGGTTAACCCAAGTTTTTTAGCGAGTGGCATGACCTTTACTGCTTCAATGCCATTCCCTCGAAGCATTTCATAAGCAGCATTAAGCCAGACTTCTTCCGACCCGCGTTGGCGCGATACATTTTCGATATTCATGGCCTCACATTATATGACTTGACACCTATGTCAATATTTATGACACTCATGTCAATTAACTGTGCGAAATGTTGTTAATTTAAGTTAGCTGGGAGACTAACATGGATGATTTAACGCAGACAAAAAGGCGTGTTCGAAAGCGTGGTGGTCGGGAAAAACGTTCATCCGAAGCGGGTCAAAACCCACATCTTGAAGTGCCGTATATCATTCGCAATATTCCAACCTATGATCTTGTTAGCGAAGAGAGCCTTGTAAAAATTGAGGCGACCACAGAACGAATACTTTCTGAAATTGGCATCGAGTTTTGGGAAGATATTGAAGCTGTTGAATTGTTTCGTCGTGCAGGTGGGAAGGTGACAAACCTCACCGAGAAAAGCTGGAACATTAAGTTTGAGCCCGGTATGATCAGAGAGATCTTAAAAACCGCACCTGCAAAGTTTACCCAACACGCGCGTAACCCTGCGAAATCGGTAGCAATAGGCGGTGATGCGGTGGTGCTAGCACCCGCATACGGATCACCATTTGTCATGGACCTTGATAAGGGGCGTCGCTATGGCACGATCGAAGATTTTCAAAATTTCATCAAACTCGCCCAGTCTTCTCCGTGGCTTCATCATTCAGGCGGCACGATATGCGAACCCACAGATGTAGCTGTCAATAAACGCCATTTAGATATGGTCTATAGCCATATCAAATATTCCGACAGAGCGTTTTTGGGCTCAATTACAGCGGCCGAACGCGCTGAGGATTCCATTGCACTAGCCCGCATTGTTTTTGGCGAAGAATTTACCGATAAAAACTGCGTCATCATGGGGAATTTTAACACCACATCTCCGCTCGTAATGGATGGTGTGACATGTGCAGGCATTCGCGCCTATGCTGCTGCCAATCAAGGGTCAATCCATCTACCATTTTTGCTCGGTGGCGCTGTTTCGCCGTTGACTATGGCAGGATCTGTTGCGCATGCGCTCGCAGAAAGCATGGTCTCTTGCGCACTAACACAGCTTGTGCGCCCTGGTGCGCCGACAGTTTTAGCTGCGTTTTTGAGCACCATGGCATTGCGTTCTGGTTCGCCAACCTTTGGCACAGCTGAACCTGCGCTCGGTTCGCTTGTGATGGGGCAATTGGCACGTAGATTAAACTTGCCACTGCGCTGCGCAGGGAATTTCTCAACGTCGAAATTACCTGATGGACAGGCAATGCAACAAGCGATGATGTCAATGATGTCAGCCGTGCAAGGTGGCGCTAACTATATCCTTCATTCAGCGGGTTTTTTAGATGGCTTGCTTTCCATGTCCTATGAGAAATTTGTCATGGATACCGATGTTTGTGGGGCGTTACATGCCTATCTCAATGGCTTGAAAATAGATGATGATACGTTAGCATTTGAAGCGCTGGCAGAGCAGGGGCCGGGTGAGCATTTGTTCTCAACAGCGCACACAATGCGTCACTATGAAACTGCGTATTACGACAGTGCACTTGATGATAATCAACCTTGGGAAACCTGGGATGAACAAGGCGAAATTGATATGGCAACCCGCGCTAATTCCCGCTGGAAGCAAATGCTGAACGACTACGAAAAACCTTATTTAGATGTGGCGATTGACGAAGAGCTCAAAGATTTTATCGCACAGAAAAAAGCTTCAATGGAAGATGCTTGGTATTAGCGATGCATAGGTATTGGGAAATAAGATGACTAAAGATCCTTTGTTGCAACCTTTTAAGCTAAAGCATTTAACGCTGAAAAACCGCATCATGACGACAAGCCATGAGCCAGCTTATGCCGAAGATGGCATGCCCAAGGAGCGTTATGCAGCCTATCATTCAGAGCGCGCAAAAGCCGGTGTTGCGTTGACTATGACTGCAGGTTCCGCTGCGGTTAGCAAAGATAGTCCGCCTGTATTTAACAATATCTTGGCCTATCGCGATGAGGTGGTTCCGTGGATCAATCAGCTCACTGATGCATGTCATGAACATGATTGCGCGGTGATGATCCAATTAACTCATTTGGGTCGCAGAACGAATTGGAATAAGGGCAATTGGTTGCCTTCCGTTTCATCCTCCAAGCATCGCGAACCGGCCCATCGTGCGTTCCCGAAATTGATTGAAGACTGGGATATCGAACGCATTATCAATGATTTTGCAGAAGCTGCGGAACGTATGCAAACAGGTGGCATGGACGGCATTGAGCTGCAGGTTTATGGCCACTTGTTAGACCAGTTCTGGTCGCCACTTTCAAATGATCTAACCGGACCCTATGGGGCTGATACTTTGGAGAACAGACTGCGTTTTCCCCTTGATGTGCTTAATGCGATACGTAAGCGTGTTGGCGATGAGTTCATCGTTGGTATGCGTTACACAGCGGATGAAGCGCAAAAAGGTGGTATCACCGCACAAGAAGGATTGGAAATCTCCAAAAAACTTGCCGCAACGGGTAAGGTCGATTTCCTCAATGTTATCAGGGGACGCATCCATACTGATCCGGCTATGACAGATGTTATTCCTGTGCAAGGGATGGCGAGCGCACCACATTTAGATTTTGCGGGGGAAGTGCGCAAGGCAACAGGCATACCGACGTTTCATGCAGCAAGGATCCCCGATGTGGCAACAGCGCGCCATGCCGTTGCATCGGGCTTACTTGATATGGTGGGTATGACGCGCGCTCATATGGCAGACCCACATATCGTTCGCAAAATCATCGAGGGTCGCGAGGATGATATTCGCCCTTGTGTTGGTGCAACTTATTGCCTTGATCGTATTTATCAAGGCGGGGAAGCGTTATGCACTCATAATGCAGCAACGGGAAGAGAGCTGACGATACCGCATGATATTCCGAAAGCCGAAGCCATCAAAAATATGATTGTCGTGGGGGCAGGGCCTGCGGGTATGGAAGCTGCGCGCGTTGGTGCAGAGCGCGGACATAAAGTGACCGTGTTTGAAGCGCAACCCCATGCTGGTGGGCAAATTAGATTAACCGCGCTTAATCCGCGTCGACGTGAAATGATTTCCATTATCGATTGGCGTATGGCCCAATGCGAGAAGCTGGGCGTTAAATTTCATTTCAATACATGGGCGGATGTTGAAACCATTTCTGCTGCCAATCCCGACATTGTGATTATTGCAACGGGTGGTTTGCCCAATACCGAATTGTTTGAAACAAAGTCTGAGGTGCAAAATGTTGTCACTTCATGGGACATTATTTCAGGCGATGTGAAACCTGCAGAGAATGTATTGATCTACGATGAATCAGGCGATCATCCGGGATTGCAGGCTGCAGAAATTGCTGCTCTTGCAGGCTGTAAAGTTGAAATCATGACGCCGGATCGCACATTCGCACCTGAAATTATGGCGATGAACTTGGTGCCATATATGCGCGTGCTGCAAGATAAGGATGTGACGTTTACTGTCACGCGGCGCCTGCTAGATGTGAAAACAGCTGGGAATAAACGAAAAGCAATTATCGGCACGGATTACAGCGATCTCGTTCAGGAACAAGAATATGATCAGATTATCGTAAACTACGGAACTTTGCCGTTTGATGAGCTTTATTTTGAATTAAAGCCGCTCTCCACCAATTTAGGTGCGGTTGATCATGATGCTTTGATTGAGGGGCGTGCGCAGAGGGAAAACCGGAATGCTACAGGGAGCTTTCAATTATTCCGTATCGGCGACGCAGTTAGTGCGCGCAACACACATGCAGCAATCTATGACGCAATTAGACTGGTCAAAGATTTGTAGTTTGAGGCTAAATCCCAACAAATAAAATACGAAGAAGTCTCATTTTACACATTCTCTCCATATTTGCTTCATAGTGAACTCTATTTCTCTCATCATATTACGTCTCAACGAAATCAAGTTATGGGCGAACACGATGGGTTACACAGACAAAACCAAGCAACATCTTGCCGCATGGGTTGTCACTGCAAATTTAATCGCAATCACCGCTGTTCTAACAACGTTCTCCACCCACTTTGCATCTGCTCATGAAGATGATGTCCGCCAGCATGTGCTTGCGAGTACATCAATAAAGATGGTCGAGGATCATCTTATGCTTGATCTAAACCTTGCCAATTTCTCTGGCAAAACAATTAGTGTTCAATCCCTTAGTATCAATGGCGTAGCGTTACGCTCGATCGATCAACCCCTAAGCGATCAAGCAAGTATGGAAGTAAGTGGTTCGCGGGCAATCCAACTACCACTTGAGTATAGTAGCTCTATGTTTCTCGCATTAGAGCTTGATCTAGGTCGAGATGGAACAATGACTATCCCCGTAGTTGTATCTAATTAGCTTGAATCTAGGTCTGAAATTGTTGCTCAGTTAACGCCCCCAACGTGAGTGACAATGGATGATGGCGACCAACACTTTTTAGTGGGTGTTGGTCGCTATTAATCCTATCGGGAGGAATTAAAGTGGCGGGAAAGCGCCATGCTCGCTTCGATGAAAGCAAGAGCGGTAACTAAAATCAATAATGCTGGGATTGAAAAATCCACAATCATGATGCCTGCTACAAGCGGGAAGCCAAAAATCCCAATAAAGTAAGATAACGAAAATAGCTGCATGGTTTGGGGCATTAAATCGCTCGGTGCATCATTTGCCGCCATGGCCGCAAGAATTGGGTAGGACACACCATAGCCTATGCCAAAGAGTACGGCACTTGCGATATATAAGCTCTGATGGCCGTTAACAAATATAAACAAAACAACACTTCCTGCCATGACATATTGCAAAAGCGCGATTGTGTTATATGGCGATCTGCCACCTGAAAATCTCGCTAAGAAAATGCGACCAATGACAACGGTTAGTGTGTAGTAGAGAAAGAAATCAGCATATGCGAGACCTTCTCTTTCAGCAAAGACGGTCTGAAAGTTGTTCATCCCGGCGAACACCGATGCACCCAGCATTCCCATGGTAACAGGCAGCCAAGCTCTTGAGGTTAAGATCGATATGACCGAGGGGATAGATAGTTTTGAACGATTATCTGGTGCTTTTGTTGTTGCAATATCGTTGATTGGTTTGCGCAAAGCAATAAACGCTATTCCGCTGATGATACAAAGAATAGCAACAATCCAAAATGAATCGCGTACACCATAGCCAAGTGTTTCCAAATAGGAGGCAAAAACGGGTGATAAACCAAATCCCCCCATCAAGAAAACTGAATATGCTGAGAAGATTTGTACGCGTGATTGTGGTGTTGAAAGGCGCGTCAGAACGACAGGGCCAAGCGTGTACATCAACCCCCAACCAAAGCCGATCATGATACTTGCGATGGTCAAAATGATACCGACAGAATTTGCGATAGAATATAAATAAAGCGCGATGGTGAGCGAAAAGCTAGAAACGCCAAGGGTCATCATACGCCCGAGCTTATCCGACAAATGTCCTGAATAATAAACAGAAATAAGCGTTGATACAGCCGTTAGCGCCAGCATAAAGCCAACGTTTTTCTCATTCGCGCCAAATTCTGCAAATAATTTTGGCAACAAAAACGTTAGGCCATATGTGCCTGATTGTAAGAAGATTGCGAAAAAATATATGCTCAATACTAATCGTCGCGTCATCACAACCCTCACTTTCAAATCATATTATAGAGCCAAATCAATTGCACAATAGTGCCAGATTAAAATTGATTTAGGTGCACTTTTTAAAATTGCGTCAATTCGACATCTGGGGCAGGGCATCATTGATTGCTAGATATTAAGAAACACGAGTATTTGGAGATGATAATGAGCATACAAATGGGCGCAATTCCTGATGGCGGTCTTCTTGCGCGTTATGATGCGGTAAACCATGCATATACAGATTGTTTTAAAACAGAGGTTGATCAAAATATCTCATTTGAGGATTACGCGCGGGCGTTTTTTAATTCACCTGTGTTTAAACTTGAGCGTATCATTATCGCATTGACAACAGGTAAGAAAACTAGCGAACAAAGCGTTGATGATTTGATATCTGGCCGTGCTGATGACTTTGCGGTGTGGCAGGTTGAAGATAGAGCCGATAATCAAATACTTATGAAAGTTGGAGACGGGCAAATTCGAACCTGGCTTATGTCCGAGCAAAATGAAGGCAGAACTTTGTTTTATTTCGGCTCGGCGATTTTACCGTTCAATGAGAAGGGCGATAAGGGTTTTTTGTTCCACGCACTTTCAGGATTTCACAAGCTCTATGCTCGCATCTTGCTTTGGATGGCTAAAAAAGGTGTTTGAAAAATACCATTAAGCTCAATCTATAATTTCGGGTCAGGCGCTTCTGTATCAACGCCACCTTCCTGCACCAATAACATATTCATTGTTGAAGCAGCATTTCGAAATTCAACCGCTTCCTGATATTGTGGGTCATTATACCAATCATCAACGTGCTGTTTGGTCGGGAATTCAAGTAGCACCATACGCCCGTCATAGTCGTTGCCTTCAACGCAAGTGATATCTTCGCCGCGCGTTAAAAACTTGCCACCATATTTTTTAACGAGCGGCGGCGTGCGGTCAGTATAGTTTCTATAGTTTTCAGGATCATGAATCGACATCATGGCAACCACATAAGTTGGCATCTTAATCCCCTTTCTTAATTTTTAGTCTTCGCGTTATAGTCAAATAAGGCCATAAACAAATGTTTAAATGCATCAATATATTGCCCACTTTGGTCAGGTGACTTTGCTGATGCCAATGCTGCGCGATCAAAAGCCGCTGATAAGATGTCAGCCATATGATGTGTTGGCATTGATGGCAAAACACCTTGTTCTACCGCTGTATCAAGACCAATCTTCAACTCATTACCGCCATACCTTTGATCAATCTCGGACATGGCTTCAAATCCTAAAACTGCTGGACCTTCAATCAGTAACAATTCAGCACGTCCATCAACAGCCATAGCATCAAAATAAGCAAGAGCGCCGTCTAATAGCGCCTGTTTTGGCGTCTCGCTGTTTATAGACTTTGAATTGATGTCGTCGGCAACCAATGCAGCTTCGCGCTCGATTACGGCACGAAAGAGCCCTTGTTTGTCACCAAAATGGTGATAGAGCGCGCCGCGTGTGACACCAGCGGCTTTTACGATTTCCGGCGTTGACGTGTTTGCGTAGCCTTTTTCGGCAAATAAAGCGCGGGCAATCGCAACAAATTTCTCAGTTGTTTCAGCAGTTCGCGCAGCATTGCTGCGTCGTTCAGTTGTTTTTTCTTGCATACATACAGCCTGTATGTTAATTATTTCATTTACATACAGTATGCACGTAAATTTAAAAGGAGCAAGTTATGAAATTGACGCAATATTATCCCGTGATTCAAACAAATGATGTTGAGGGGACAGCAGAGTTTTACAAAACACATTTTGGTTTCGTGTCTCGATTTGACAGTGATTGGTACATTCATCTGCAATCAGAAACCGACGAACATGTGAACCTGGCTGTGTTGCAACATGATCACGAAACCATTCCCGAAGTTGGCAGAGGTTTATCATCAGGTGTGATACTGAACTTTGAGGTTGAAGATGTTGATGCAGAATATGAGAAGATGAATTCGGCGGGCGTGAAAATTGCTAAACCGTTGCAGGATGAAGTGTTTGGTCAGCGTCATTTCATTGCTTTAGATCCGAATGGTGTCCTGATAGATGTCATAAAACCCATTCCACCAAACGAAGAATTCATCGCCAATTACGATGCATCAGCCTTACCTGCATAATAAATTAAGAGCTCAGTTTTGATTAAAAGGTCAAAGCTGAGCGTAATATTACTATAGAATAATTGAATAGTATCAGCCAATAAACGAATCCAATTATTAAATAATGAGACTAATTTCGCTTATGCTAATATTAAGTCGACATTTAAATGATACTTTTATTATATAATAATATTTTTGGTTGTATATTTGGCTATGATAGACCTATCATTTGTAATACCCAAAAAATAACTACAAATAAAATCATTTGCATTGAAATCATAAGGTTTTTTTAACCAATATCTTCTTAAAGTTCCTCAACTTCGCATTCATGATGAATGTATTGATGCAGCCATGATGGCAAAAATAACTTTCGGGGTCCATCATGCTAGATAAATTTTCAATAACAAAACGCGTTGCGCTCGGCATTACTATACCAATGCTGGGTCTTATAATATTAGGTTCAATTGCAACCTGGGAAGCTTATCGAAACTATAAGTCGATGGTTTTCTTGGGTTATGTATCTGAAACAATTAACGAGCTCGCAGCGTTGACTGAAACACTGCAAGTCGAACGCGGACAGACAGCCATTTTCATTGGTTCTGGTGCAAGCGCACCTCAACAAGCTCTGCTTGATGCAAGATTGGCATCAAATGCTGAAAAAGCCAAACTTCATGAAGTTCTTGAGCATGTCAAGCAAGTGGAGGCCACCGATATGGTCGATGAACTTGCTAGCCTAGAAGATGAAATTGCCGAGTTTAAAGGGTATCGCGCGAGAATTGATGCCGGCGAAGTAACTTTAGCTACTGCAATGAAACAGTATTCGACAACCATCGCTCATATCATTAAGATTGGTTTCCATGCATCTAAAATGGCAAACAATGCTGAATTGGCGCTTGAAACTGTTGCGATGCTCGATCTTGCAGAGGCGAAAGAATATGCTGGGCAAGAGCGTGGTTTGGTCGCCGGATTGATCGCATCAGGTACAGTTTCAACTGAAGCACTGGTAAAGCTTGAAAAATCAATTGGTAAGCAAGAGACCTTGGTCGATAACTTTATTCACAACCAACCGCTTAGATACCAAGATAAATTTAAGAAGATGTTGGCTGCTATTGATAACACGCAGGTCGATGCATACCGCAATGCTCTTCTAAAAGAGTCTCAAGGTGAAGCGCATATCGAATTAGACGCCAAGACTTGGTTCAACGTTGCATCGGCACGCATTGCAAAATTTCGTGAAATGGAGATTGAAACAGGCAAACTTATTGAAGCAGGTGCGAACAAAGTATCAAGTGGTTACCTACGCGAGATGATCGTAGTTGCTAGTATTTCAATTGTTGTTCTCTTTCTTGCGACTGTTGGCGGTTTCTTTATTGCCCGTTCGATTTCAGCAGCAATGCGCGGCACAACAGATGAAATGGCAGCACTTGCAAACGGTGACACCAATATTGCGAATGCACAATTGGGTAAACCAACAGAACTCGGTAAAATGGCGGACGCATTGCAAACATTTAAAGAAAATGCACTGCAGCGCATTGCTATGGAACAAGAAGCTGAAGAAGAGCGCGAGCGTGCTGATCAATCTCGTCTAGCGAATGAGCAGGCTAAAGAAAAGCATAATCGAGAAGTAGAAACTGTGGTTCAGTCTTTAGGGAACGCACTTCAGCGTCTTGCAGATGGAGATCTGTCTCGTTCAATTTCAACAGAATATGCTGATGAATTCCAGCAGCTGAAAAACGATTTTGGAAATTCTATTTCTAAACTGTCTGGCGCATTGAATGAGATCAATGAATCTACCACTGAAATCAGCAACGATTCCAACGAACTTCGTCGAGCAGCTGATGATTTGGCAATGCGTACAGAGCAGCAGGCTGCTGCGCTTGAAGAAACCTCTGCAGCGCTTGAAGAGATTACTGCAACGGTGAAAGAATCTGCTGATCGTGCAAGCGAAGCACGCAGTAAGGCAACTCAAGCAAAAGAAAGCACCAACAAGTCTGGTGAAGTTGTGAAAGATGCTGTGGAAGCAATGGGACGCATTGAATCAGCGTCCGAAGAGATCTCACAGATTATCGGTGTGATTGATGATATTGCTTTCCAAACGAACTTGCTTGCGTTGAACGCTGGTGTAGAGGCGGCGCGCGCTGGTGAGGCTGGTAAAGGCTTTGCAGTTGTGGCTCAGGAAGTACGTGAACTTGCACAACGTTCAGCAAATGCAGCTAAGGAAATCAAAGACCTGATCACAAATTCAGGTGTAGAAGTTTCCAACGGTGTGTCGCTCGTGCAGGCAACTGGTGAAGCATTGCGCAACATTTCAGTTGAAGTGAATGAGATTGAAGAGCATGTTCAGTCCATTGCGCGCGCATCAGCTGAACAATCTGCAGGTTTGACAGATATTAACCGTGCGGTAAGTGAGATGGATCAAGTGACACAAAGCAATGCTGCAATGGTTGAAGAAACCAACGCCGTAACGCATCGCTTATCAGCTGAAACAGAAACGCTATCGCAGCTTGTCTCGCAGTTCCGTACTGTTGGTACAGTTCAACAAGACCAGCGCTTGTCTGCATAAGTTAGCTTTCATAATGATCGAACAAAGGCCGCGCTTTAACCCGCGGCCTTTTTCATATTTGCGATAAACCTATCAACATCTTTAGTTGAATACAAAATATGCTTTTCTTTATCATCGGGCGCATTTTTAACAGTTGTAAGAAGTTTCTTGCGCGCGGTGTTTCGTGTATTCCAGATCCAGATGATAAATTCCCAATTAAATCTTTCAGGACACCCGTCGGGTAAATCCGCTCTGGTTTTTCCATAGTGTTTTATCGTGCGCCAAAATACGCGCCATGCTCGAACGCGCAACGGAATATCAAGCGCGATAATCATATCCGCGCGTGCAACGCGTGATGGCCAAGTGATGGAATGTCCACCTTCAAAAATCCATTCGTCGCTTGCATGCACCTCTTCACAAAGGCGCGTTCTTTCAGATTTTGAACGTTCTATCCAGCCGGACTGCCAGTGGATGGTATCAATATGCACAACGGGCAGTCCGGTGATATCTCCCAAGGCTCTGGCAAGTGTTGATTTTCCTGACCCAGGTTGGCCAGTAATCATGATGCGTTTAAGCTGGCTTTCCATCATGCTCTCCTGATGGCGTTAAAGGTTTACGATCAACAATGACGAGCAGCATAGCAGCTATGATACCCAAGGCGCCTCCAATCCATGCTATGCCAGAATAATCAGTAATGGCCGCACCGCCGGCAAATATTGCTGCTGTGAAAAACCGAGATGCGAAATGGGCTACAGACATGAGTGAGCCGCCAAGGCCCGGGTTATCCGGTTTTAAATCCTGCGCATAACCGATTGTCACCGATAAAATAATTCCCGCAGATAATCCGGCAGGGATGGTCAATAGCCACACTTGATCAATATGGGTTGCAAGACCCATTCCAAACAAGAACCCGCCATAAACAACACTTGCTATCAGTAACAGGATCGCCTTGGAGACATAGCGCAAAAAGAATGTGCCCAACAACATGACTGGAATTTCCATGAGCGCGACACCGCCTGCAAACCAGCCGACATCAGCCTCTGTCCCACCCAAATCATTGATCACCAAAAGACCGAGTAAGATTGCAAATAAGTTATTTGTGGCAATCATCGCAGATACCAGCGTGATGCGGATGAATATCGGCAATTCTGCAAGTTCTTTTAAGCCTTTAAAGAATGAGCCTTTGAAAAATCCAATTTCATCATCCTCCTTTTTGGGTGGTTTTGCCTCATTGGGCCATGATGACCAAATGACAAACAAGATAAGGCAACCAAGCAGCGCGGCTATGCCAAAGAGCGAAAACAAATCCATACCTTGAGCGATGAATATCGCAATCAGGGGCGGGGTGATGGCCCAAGAGAGCGTAAAGGCTGCCCGCGTTAATGAGGAAGAAAAGTCCTTATTGAGCGATGTGTTTTTGTTAGCCGCCAATCGTGAAAGTGCAAAATATTGCGAAAAGCCCGTCGAAGCTATTGGCATTAAAACCAGCATATAGATAACAAAGATGAATTGCGCATGGGCAAAATACATCAGCGCAGTTGCAAGTATATAGGCGAAAATGCTGACAGCGAGCGCGTTTTTATAATGGCCGGATTGGTCTGTATAAACACCCACACAAATGGATGCGATCATGCACAATATCGCACTGAGCAGCTGGATTATCGCAAAGCTAAACTCGCTAAATGCCAATCGTTCAATGGCGACAATCGATAAAAACGGTGCAACCGATGCAGAGGCAAAGCCTGAGAGAAAAATGCAAATGATAGCAATGCGTAAGAGGCGATCAGAAAAGGACTGCGCGAAGAGTTTAAACATGAAAATTGAACCTAAAAATCTTTTTGCCTTTAGAATAAGAGACAAGACATTTTGAAAGTTGAGATTGGGAATACGAAAAACGCGTCCAGCAATTTTCTTCGCTAGAAACGTTGATTTAGGTTCAGCAATTCAAATGTGACCATTTGAATGGGTTGAGCCTATGCCAACTTCAATTTAAGTGCAAGGCGGCTTGCTCGCCTTTTGCTCGTCTTGTCTCCTTGCAAACTATTTTGCTGTAACGCCTTGTGGCTTTTTCATATCCACAAGAAGTAAGATTAAAGCTGCGCTAAAGCCCATCGCCGCACCAATGAAAGCAACGCCTTGATAATCCGTTACTGCAGAACCTGAAGCAAATGCTGTTGATGCAATCACCGTGCCTACGACTTGCGTGATTGAAATGAGTGACGACCCGGCACCAGGGCGATCAGCCTTTAGATCCTGAATATAAGCAAGCGGTACAGAAAGAATGATCCCCGCACCAATGCCAGCAGGTATGATCAAAAACCACGCATAATTCATGTTTGTGATCGTTCCAAGGCCTATAAGAAAACCGGTATAGATAATCATGCCAATCATCATCAGCTGTGTGCGGGTGATGTGTCTTAAAAACACAGCACCAAGCAGCATGATAGGGACTTCTAAAAGCGCAACACCACCTGCAAACCAACCCACATCAGGCTCGGTGCCACCCATATTGTTAAGGACCAGCAAACCCAGCAAAATATTATAAAGCGTGTTGGCCCCCATCATGGTTGATACCAATAATAACCGAATGAAAATCGACATATTAGCGAGTTCGCCCACGGATGCTAGAAAGCCAATTCCTGATTTCTCATTCTCCTGTGCGGGTGTTTTTTTCGGCCAGCTGGTGAGGACCAACATCATGATCACGAATTGGATAATGGCGACATATCCATAAACGGATAGCAGCTCAAAACCATTGTTCATCAATATTGCCCAAACTGGCGGGGTGAGAGCAAAAGAGCCCGCAAAACCTGCGCGCACAATCGACATAGACATATCCCGGTCAAGCGCTTTGTTGCGCCTTGCGGCAAGGTTTGCCATGGCAAATGCTTGGGTGAAAATTGTGCTACCAAGCGGGAACAGCACGATATGAACGGCTAAAAATGACAATTTTGAGGGTAAGATCCACATCAAAAGACCTGCAAAAATTCCCATGGTGATTGAGGCAAGCAAGATTTCGCGATAGCGCCCCGTTTGGTCGCAATAAATCCCCACACTGACAGATATCACAACGGAGAATACTGAGCCCATAAACACGATGATTGCATAAGATGCATTGGAAAAACCAAGCTGCTCAATGCCTATGACAGACTGAAATGGCGCAACTGATGCAACCGCTGTGCCCATGAATAATATCGCTAAAAACGCAATGCGTAATAGGCGATCATTCCACGAATGGGAAATGGTGTGAACAACGCTGGACAGCATGTGAACCTCTGAAAGCAGAAGATTAAGATGAGGGGTGGCGTTAGAATTAAAAGAAGCTGTAATCGATTTCATAAGTCAGGAGAGAAGAAAAATCAATTCACAACTCTGAATGGTTAAATGAATAAAATTTATGGGTTGTCAGCGTTTCAGCCTGAGTTGGATATTTAAAACAGATCACAAACACACCCAACATTGACTTTAAAAACGTCGTTCCTATTTAAAGCGGAGTAAAGTACTCAAGAAAGGAATATGCCATGTCAAATGTGGATGGAGTAAAGGGCGCGCATGTTGGGCATGGGCATTTAAAAGTTGCAGATATTGATCGCGCGATCGAGTTTTACCAAAATGTTATCGGCATGCGCCTCATGCAGAGATACGGCTCGCGAGCCGCTTTCATGTCCTTTGATGATTATCACCACCATTTGGGTTTAAACACTTGGGAAAGCAAAGATGGCACACCGCCGCCTAAAGGGCATACAGGTCTTTATCATATCGCTTTTGTGTTTCCAGATCGTGCAGCGTTGGGCCAGGTTGTCGACCGAGTTCAACAAGCGGGCTATGTGTTAGAAGGTGCAGCCGACCATGGGGTGAGCGAAGCGGTTTATCTAAGCGATCCTGATGGCAATGGTTTGGAGCTATACCGCGACCGCCCACAAGCTGAGTGGAAAATGTTGCCGGATGGCACGCCCGAACTCGTCAACAAACCGCTTAATGTTGCAGCGCTGGTGGAAGAGGGCCGTGCTGTTTCGTGAGCTTCGATAAGTGAAGAGCGGTCCGAGGACCGCTCAACGCTACAGGAATAAACCTACAACCGTCAGGATAAGCGCAATCGTGCCGATAACGTCACCATAGCTAACTTGTCCTTTCACATTGATTGATATGCGCATGATATAATACCTATGCGATGCTCAACCGGTTGAGCGATGAAGTTCGCTCAGTATATTTATACTGCCCTTAAATCGGCAGTTTGGCTAACTTCTATGATCACTTGAAGCGCCGATCGATTGGGTGCCCAGTTCGATTGCTCAATGCATTGCACCGAGTTCTTCCGGATCAACCTTAGCACTTTCCAGCTCGGAAAGCACATAGCACCGCTTAGTGCTAATCGTGGCTGAGTATCACTCTGAGAATATCCATTCTCCCACGTCTAGCCAAATACTATACGGTATATTTCGCAGCTGCAATCAAGAATAGCAAATTAAAAACATCTTTTATAGGTTGTACACAGTCATTTCTATTTTCGCATCCCCCACACAATCACCCAAATAATGCCTAATTTTCATCTCAGTGACGACATGATGTCGAAATAGCTTTCGTTCAAACAACGAATGAGGGCTGTTATGGGCAAAGCACTAAATGGAATTGGTTTAACCGGGTTGGCGTTAATCGTTGGTATCTTTGGATATGGCGGCAAAGGTTGGTATGATGCTGTACAAATGTCTGATGCGTTCGTCGCAAAAGCAGAGCAATTGTCCAGCAGTGGTAGGGGCGTTGAAAGCCTGACCTCCCAGCAACTTGAAACGCTGATTAAGGTTCAGGACCCTGGGTTTTATGACCATGATGGCATTGATTTCAGCTCTAAAGGTGCAGGGCTTACAACGCTTACACAGTCTCTGGCTAAGCGGCTTGGGTTTGAAAAATTCACACCCGGGATTGGTAAAATTCGCCAGTCTGGATTTGCGCTGGGGTTGGATAGCGTGTTGAGCAAGCATCAACAGGTAGCCCTGTTTTTAGATACCGCTGAAATGGGTAAGGGGCCTGATGGTTGGATAACAGGTTTTCATAAAGCTGCTGAGATTATCTATCAAAAACCCGTGGCAAAACTTGACGAAAACGAATTTAACGCTCTGGTAGCTGTACTTATCGCACCCGCACAGTTGAAACTTTCCGCGCCTGATGCTGCGCTTGAAGAACGTGTGGCTCGGATCACCAAGCTTGCCCATAAAGAATGTGAGCCAAACAACTTTAATGATGTTTGGCTCGAAGGCTGTGCATAGGGCTATAGCTGCTTAATAAAAGTGATTTTATCTTCACCATCCGTCCAGAAATCTGGGATTGTCGCAACAGGCTCATATCCCAAATTTTTATAAAACCTTTGTGTTGATATAAACTGCGCATCGCTGGATGTATCGATCATAATCATACGTTGGTTTAAATCTTGCAAAGTCATTTCTAAATGCTCAATAAGTTTGCTACCTATACCTTGGCACTGCGCGCTTTGATCAACAGCGATGATCAGCATATTCCAAACTTTGTCAGCCATCTCTTCTTGCCGCGCATAATAAAAACCAACGATTTCAGCGCTAAGTTCGACGATCATGCAAAGCTCATTATCAGGCTTGTTGTCAAAGAATGGTGCCATGCTCTGCGCAAGCATGTCACCTGGCATGAGCTCCACCTTTTCTACCAGGCATGAAAGTGTGTCTAAGTCTTCGCCTGTTGCCGGGCGGATGTTTAAAGTATTGGCCATTATCTGTTATCCAGTTGTGAGAGTACCGCGCTAATACCCAGCTTTGTGGCTTGGTAGGGTGCGCCATTTTTTGATTTAATAAAGCGGCGTTTTTTAAGCCGTGTGAAAATCTCAAGCGTACAATCTGAGAGCACATAACCCTCGCGCGTGTAGCAAGTGACTTTGTTGATTTTACGATTTTCCCCGCGATTGTAGTGGATGGATCCACCTTGCGCGAGCACGTGCAAAGCACGTTGTTCTAACTTTGAAATATTCAATGGTTCGTCTCGAGAATGGGGAAGAGCGCTGAGCGCATTCCCATTTGAACATGCCAAAACGCTATCCCGTTGCATGAAAATACAAAAGGTGGTTTTGAATTCAAAATGTCTCAGCTTAAAGGCTAAGACTTAGTGGCGAACCACATTCTCTGACATAAAAACTCCGTTTCGGGACCAATTCCCGAAGATGATTGAAACTAACCCTACCATTTATAAAGCTCAAGGGCTGCTTGTGGGTTCGAGGGAAAAATCAAAGATGTATGTTGCGCAATCACCACAACGAAAATTACCAATGGTGATCTTTTTCCAATGCATTTGGCGAAGCGTGAAGTGAATATTTCCTGCCGTTGACGAAGCAATGAGATGATTGCCGAATATCTGCTTTTTAACCCATGTGGATTGTGATGATGGTTTAACCAGATCAAATATATTGGGAATATGATTATGGAAAATCAAACATTTGAATTTATCATGGGCTGGGTAAAGGGGTTGATACTTGGACCGCCTATTTGGGTTTGGTTTTTACTGGTTTATTTAATCATCATTGGAGTGAAATCATTTAACACCCGCAAAGTTCCGATTTTTATATTCTATCTTACACCCTTTTTGGGGTTGTTGTCGGTGCGTTCAATTAGTGCTCTTGAACACGCAACCATTGCTTGGGTGGTATTTGGTTTAGTTTATATCATCAGCGTTGTTGTTTTTTTCTACTGGCAAAAACGCAACATACTGGAGCGGGATAAACACCATATGATGCTCAAAGGTGAATGGATCTCGCTTGCAAGCTTTATGGTGATTTTCTGGGCTAACTTTGTGCAAGGAGTGCTGACAGCCGTGAGCCCGCAAACGTATCAGTCATTAGGTTTTGTTGTCATATTTTCTGCAACGCTTGGTCTTGTAAGCGGAAGTTTTCTCGGTCGGCCATTAAGTAATGTTTTTTCAAAGCCGATTTTAAACGGTAATGAAAACAAACTTATAGAAGCTGCACCCTAGTAGACATCAAACATTGCGAGAAACGCTTCCGCGATCTGGCGGCGTTTGCTCGCATCTTTACGCGAAGACATATCGATATTAAGAGCAAAGGTATATGTGTTGTTTTCGTGTTCGACCCAGCCAACAAACCAGCCAATATCTGGGTTCGGCGTTGTCGTCCAGCCGGTTTTACCATGCAGTGTTTTGCCATCTTTTTTATCAACAATACTGATATCTGAAACAATCGATTGGGCTCGTTCAGACAATGGAAGTTGTTTATGAGCGAGCTTTGCTAGGAACTTAGTTTGATCAATTGCACTTATCTTTAAGGGACCGCGTAACCAAAATGTCTCAACGTCTTTGCCCGGATTAGCATTGCCATATTCAAGTTTGTCCAGCCAAGTTTGATAGCGTTCTAAGCCGATACGGCGCGCTAACTCCTGATAGACTGGCACATTTGAAATAGCGAAGGCTTTAGGTAGAGGCATATCTTCGGCCCATGCTTTGATAAAAGTGCTCCCTCCACCATAGGGTATAATCTCGTTTTCATCTGCGATAACCCTCGTTTCAAGTGCAATCAAGCTGTTTGCAATCTTAAAGGTTGAGGCAGGAATAAACGGCCGTTTGGCACGCGATGAATTCACAAGGTGCAAAGTATCTTGCGCCACATCATAAAGTACGAAAGTGCCGCGGGTTTGGTTGCTTTTAAAAACATGAGTTTTATCATCATGCGCAATCATCATTGGCATTTGGGTTAGCGCGGGAGGCTGTTTCGGAGATTCCGCCAACGATGGCGCTGCGCTAATAAAAATAAGAAATGCAAAAGAAAATAATGTGCGAAGTGGATAAAACAAATTAACACCAATCTACAAAAGTAAAAGCATCGACCGACACCAGCCGCTTCCACATCGCCTCATAGGCGATAAACTGCTCGTGCAGTTGGAAGATAGCCAGTGTAGTTCCGCCGACGGAATTGAATATTATCGCCAATAATTATTGGCAGCTGCTACGGTTTGAAAATTCGTTGCAATCACGTGAGATACGTTTGTCAGACTATCAGGGTCATTTTCGTAAATCGGGCGCAATTTTGCACGAATGTCATCGTCCGGTTGGGTTTTCTTAACTCCCATACGTGACAACTTTATGGCAAGATTAAAACCTTCTTCTGCATTTTCTGTGATCAATGTGGGTAACCAAGACATGACAAATTTCTCCTATATTTATATCGTGTACGATATAAATATATAGCCTACTTCTTGTCAATTACATCGTGTGCGATATATATGTATGAAGAATGAGTTTTTCTCTCTCATCGCCAAAGGTGATATGGAATTGGAGTGTTTGGAATGTCGCAAAAAAAGCCACAAAAGGTCGAAGATCTGATCTGTTTTGCGCTTTATTCAACGACAAGTGCGATCAACAAAGCATATGCACCACATTTGGCACGTATAGGTTTGACTTATCCGCAATATATTACGCTATCGGCATTATGGCAGGAACTGTATGATGCGGATGCAACATCTGCCGAGATGGAAGAAACCGGTGTAACTGTTGGTTGGTTGTGCGATAAACTGATGACTGACACCAACACAATGACCCCTATTTTAAAACGCCTAGAAGCATCAGGACACATAAAACGCCAAAAGGGCACGAAGGATAAGCGTCAGGTTTTCATAAGGCTGACAGATAAAGGTGCTGAGCTTAAAGCTGAACAAGCAAATATCACAAAATGTGTGGTTGCAGAAACCGGACTGTCAAAGACAGAACTTGAAATCTTGGTGCGGTCCATTAACAAAATGCGCCAAAATCTTAGTGCGGATTAATCATCGCAGTTTCAACAGTGCTCTGTTTTATTCCATTGCCGCTGTGACTGATATAAATTCAGTTATACGACCCGCAGTTCGTTGCCATTAAGCTGGCTCATATGATCAGACAATACAGATGGCTGCATGACGCTGTCATAGAGGAAGCTTTTAAGATGGTCAGCAAAATAGCTAATGGTTTGCGATTGATCTTTTGATGGTGTGTAAACACCCAAACTAACAGATGGAAGTTTGGGGAAACCGTCTGCTTCGCGCAGAACCTTGTGATGAGGCAAAACGGCACCTGCAGGAAATGCAGATATTCCAACGCCAGATGACACCGCAACCTGCGCCACAGCGACAGACGTTGTTGTTAAACGTTCATCCCAATGACGACCTTGTGATGCTAAGGCATCAAACACGTGTTCACGGAAAGGACAGGGGTGCTCAAACAAAACCAGTGGTACTCTTTCATCAATAATATCCTTTTGGCTCGCTACCCAAACCAATGGCTCTTCCACCATATCAAATGGTTCCTGGCGTTGATCCGAGGATAATGCAATTGCGATACTGATCTCACTATCATTGAGCTTTTTATGCAGCGTCACACTATCGGCGATAGTAATGTCCAAATTAACGCTGGGATGCGCGCGGGCAAAGTCACAGAAAACAGTTTGCAGTTTGTCGGTTGCAAACCATTCAGGTAGGCCAATGCGGATCTCTCCTGTGAGTTCAGGCACAGAGAGGCGCATACGCGTTGTCTCGTAGCATTGGAGAATGTTTTGCGCGTTTTCTAAAAGAATACGTCCGGTTTGTGTAAGATGAATGGTGCGCGCGGAACGCTCAATGAGTGGTTTGCCAACACGTTCTTCAAGACGTTTAATCTGTGTTGAGATACATGGCTGGGTGCGGTTTAAAATATCTCCAGCTTTTGTCACGTTACCTGTTTTCGCAACTGTCACAAATGCTTCCAATAACTCGATGCTTAAGCGTCCGGTTGTCATTCTCAATTCTCCTTACTTAAACGAGTATAGCATTCAGATAAGCGGAATTGCAATTCGAAATACATGTGTTTAGCTGATCACAACCCCAATTATTTAACAAAAGATTAAATATAAGTTCTTTGAAAGATTCGATCTTAGATTGTTGTCCCAAACCAGGGCAACTTCATAAAATTTTACATTTTAAGACATTTTTTGACATCGCGTATTATCTGCAAATAGGTCAATAAACTAACCAATTATCGCGTTATAAGTGAATGTTACTCTTCAAGGTTGCTGTTCTTACCTCTCCATAAAATTCTGTGATGGCATGCTGCAAATACTAATTTTTAGTTAACGAGCCAAGCTCTTAGTTTTTTATCAGTGTTCCCTAAAGTTGTAGAAAACGAGGTAATAAAATGAGTGATAAGGTTCTAATAAGTGATATTACAAACGAAGATTTGATTGTGGATTTCGGTGATGGCCACAGATTTAATCAGCAGATAGATGAAAACCAAACTCTGGAAATGAATGTGAAAAGGGCGCTTTTTTCCCACACAGAATTTTCCGAGCGACAAATAATTACCCAAAGCAACAAGTATAAGTATCACGATGAAGAGGCCCCAACGCAGACCCACGATTACTTAACTGAGATTGTTGATGCGATGGCATCGTTAAACAAACAAGGCCTGACACTAAAGAGGTTAGGGCAAATTGATGACCAAGGCGTTTCATTTAAAGATGCGTTGGAGGTGAGCATTCAGAAGATTGCAAATCGCCTTAATGGGAGAGGGCTTATTTACGTTGAGTTGGGTCCTGAACCAATAAAAACTAGCTTCATCTTACAAAAATTACTCGAGCATAATGTTAAAATTGTGCGATATATTGCTGTCGATATTAACCCAGCATCGGAAGCTCCATTGCGGCCAGTTTTTGAGGAGATTCTGGGTGAAACACCTGTTGAATTTGTCAATGCATCTTTTGAAGACTTCTCCTTAAGCGCGCATCTTGGTCAAACCGATGAACCAGCATTAATTACCATGCTCGGTTTTCAAGAAGGTAATGATGATCCGTATACAATAACAAATTGGTTGCAACAAATTGCCCGCAAAGATGATATGCTTTTATCAGAGGTTCAGCTCTATAGTAATGCTAGCGCAGCGAATATCTCAAGCTTTTACCGTAACCCTATGATGCAACGTTTCTCGCGCATTGCATTCGAGCAAGGGGTTAAGGACAGTGCCATTTCAGTGGGGCGTTTTTATCTACTTCCTGTGCAGACTTCGGATGGTGAATACATTTTTGCCGCAATATTGTGCGAAGAGTTTTTGGATGCAGAACGTCGTCGGAAATTGTTTGTTTCAAACTACTGTTTAAAGTTTGATTTTTCGCAATATCAGGCGTATCGTGAGATAGATAAACACTTTAAAATTGTGGAAGAGACGCTCACGCAAGACGAAACTTTATTATTTCAAATATCATTGCGTAATTAGCTCTGGGAGCTTTAGACATGTTAAATGTCGGAGATCGTTCCGACCTAGAAGAGACGCAAGATGGTACAAATTCGTCTGATGCGTCTCATCATGGAGATTTTTTGGAGCAACAAACTCGAAATTTCACCTTAGCAGGCTTGGCCATCGTCGCGGTGACATTTGGTCTTGCCCGCTATGGGTTTGGTTTGTTTGTACCAGAAATTTCTCGTGATCTATCATTGTCACCCGATATTATTGGATTGATTGCTGGCTCCTCTTACATCGGTTACTTATGCGCAACACTAGCAGCTGCCTGGATTTCTAGGAGGTTTGGGCCGCGTTTGCCTATCGTCTTTGGTGGTTTGGCAGCCTGTATGGGTATGTTGATGGTTGGGTTTGCGGATAGTGGAGCAACTTTATTGTTGGCAATATTCGTTGCTGGCACGTCTCCTGGGCTAAGCTATCCACCGTTTTCAGAAATCATTGTTAAACGCATAAAAGAGCAAAATCAGGACCGTATTTATGCGTGGATTAACTCAGGCACCGGTTTTGGTGTTGCGCTTGCAGGTCCAATCGTTTTGTTTTCAGCCTTTGATTGGCGTAGTGCCTATATCATTTTTGCTGGTCTAGCTTTGCTCGCAAGCATTTGGAATTTTTTCACCACCAAACCCTCTCAAAACTCAGCAAAAGGAGTGATATCGCAGCAAGCTATTGATCCGATAGATGCTGGTTTTAGAGCTGTGATGAAAAGCGATATGGCAAGACCATTGTTTTGGGTTGCTTTTATTTATGGACTGGCAAGTAGCGCCTATTGGACCTTTGCCGTTGATTTACTTTATGACGCCGGAAACGGGGATAAAATACGTATAATTTTTTGGAGTGTTTTAGGAACTGCAGGCATATTTGGCTTTCTTGCAGGTTGGCTTACGTCCAATTTTGGGCTGCGCGGATCGTATTGTGCGCTTATGGTGGTGACGGCTATTTCTATAGGTGTTCTTCCAGTGATAGCAACCAATAATTACGCTATATATGTTTCCGCAGCGGTGTTTGGCCTTGGGTTTATTGTTACAACGGCGTTTTTGGGTATGTGGTCTCTACGCGTCTTTGATTGGGCGCCAGCGTCTGGTTTTGCGATGACGTTTTTCCTAATATCGTTGGGGCAGGGTGTCGGCCCAGTAGTCATCGGTTTATGTCTTCGCAATGGGGTGAATATGGATTGGGTCTTTGGTTTCTGTGGTGTTTTATGTTTAGCACTGGCCTTTATCATTCCGCCGCGAGCAGATAGGTGCCCAATCAATGGAAATATCGCAAATCGCAAAAAATCACTGCTTGTTTTAAAGAATTAGACCAAAAATCGAGTATTTTAACTCCAAATATCGCATTTTTACGCGTAAGATCACCTTATATAACGAAAATGCATGAATACAGCACTTGTATGCAAATTTGTAATTTTTAAATTACACGTAAATAGAGTATTTATACTCTAAGTTACGCAATAATTATTATTCGCACTCTTAAAAAATTTCGCGATTTGCTTTGATAAATTGGCGATAAGATCAATATCAAAGCTTGCTAAAAACAGCCAGATAATAGGCTGGATAGTAGGGTTTCTTATGAAAGCCTATGGATTAAGGTCTGTTTCGCAATGAGATAGACCTTTTTTTGATGTTTTTATCAGGATTAGTAAAATTTACATAACCATATCCAAAATTTCATGCATCGTTACGGTGAGTAGTTTTTACCAGAAGAGAGAGCACGAATAGGTAGAAGTGTAGTTTATCAAGAGACCGTTAAAACTAAAGTCGACTGTTATGATTTGCGTCATCATACCTTGCTTTAAAATCTTCTCTATAAAGCTGCCAAGCTTCACTTTCTAAAACAAAAGTGGGCAGGGTATCTTCGTGAGTTGGTTCTGGCTCATGTGTATCCAACCAAGCATTGGCGATGTCTTCGGTAACATCTTCGCCACACCAATTCCCTTGATCCATTCGGATGATCTGTATGGTCGTGTCCTGGCAATCTTTCACTGCTTCATTAAGCTCTACAGGGCGCAATTCCGCTTCATGAACAAACTGGCAATCATATTGATCAACAAATAACAAAAACTCCTGTTTGTGGCAAAAATTTCCGTTTTGCCTGCAGTTGCAATGCGCTTTGGATATCCAGGGTTCGTTGGGTGTGGATTGTCTGTTTATCACGCTACGCAAACCGCCAATTGACTGCGTATATAGTATATACGAAAACGTATAAAAGTCAAGAAATTGCGATTGGTGAGCGGTTTAACTCGCAGTCAGAAAACTGGTCGTTGCGTTGTATCAGATGCGCGAAAAGGGGCTTTTTAGTGTGGGCTCTATACGTTATCTAAAACCCCTAGCTTGCCTTATCTGCTCGGTAACCCAGGCGCGGAAAATGCACATGAACATCGCCAATATCAGCATCGCTGCGTTTGACGGTGATGCGCTCGTGATCTGCATAGACCATTGTGCCTTCGACTGGTTGTTCACCGCCGTTTAAGTCAGGCGAGATAATAAGCCGTTCTCCAACCTTAAGGCCTTGCGGATCATTTTGATCGCTGTGGTCTAAAAGCATTGGTTTAGTTTCTCCAGCTATGCGTATTGCGTCCTCTGGGGAAAGTTCTTTCATGTCTCCATGTCCTACTGCTTGGACCTTGGACACCCAGTTTTGAAGATGTTTAAATTCAGACAAGAACATCGGTCCATGTTCCCAACGGCCGTTTAAAAACCAGACGATGTAATAATATTGTGCATCGATTGCGCCAGGTTCATCACCAAGTAAAAAGTCCCTCCCATCTGATAGTTCTTCATCAAGCCATTTCATTTGCGCTCTCATTTGCGCAGCAAGATGTGGTAAATCCGTATTGGCTTTTTTCAAACCTTCCGCCCAATCAGGGCCAAAATATAAGCGCCCGCGGTCTTTTGCAAAGTCTTCAGGAAGGTTCTCTCCTGCAGAACCCAAGATGATTTTAACGGCTAAATCAAATAGGGCGCCATCGGTCCAACGGCTTAAAGACCAAATCAGACCGCGATCTTTCGTTGGGAAGAATGTCGGAGATGGAAAACGGTGTTCAAGTTCCTTTAAAATACATTGCGTATCGCAATAAATATCCGCGCCAATTTGCATGACAGGCGTTCTTCGATACCCGCCCGTTAGCTTCGTCAATTTAGGTTTCGGTGCTAAGCGCGGAATTTCGACTGAATACCAAGACAGCTTTTTGATCCCCAGGGCAACACGAACTTTTTCAGCGACGGGTGATTGCGGATAATTGTGAAGAATGATGTCAGTCATGAAAGGTCCTTTGATGCGTTGACGCGAACTTATAGAAGGACTGCTTCGCCATCAAGGCTCAAGTAGGGACAGTCAATTATTCCATCACAATGCTCTCACGCTTTCTTTAATATCAGTTGATCTTGGTTTCTGCGATAAACTCCTCAATTGAAACTAAACTTCGGTTTTTATCGTTACATCAGTAACCACAAAACAAATTGATGCGACGACCACAGGAGAAATATTATGAACCGCAGAACTTTTTTGACCATTACAACAGGTCTAGGCGCTGGTGCACTTTTAGCCCGATCTGGCTTTGCAAATGCTGCTAAAAATGAATGGCCGCCGGAAGCAGGTGAAAATTTCGTTTATGAAATTTCAAAGCCGGATGCAGAATGGGCCAATATCTTAGATGATATGCAATATAAAGTTTTGCGTCATGAGGCGACTGAACGTTCTTTCACGCATCCTTTGCTCCAAGAAAATCGCGCAGGTATATTCCATTGCGCAGGTTGTGATCTGCCGGTTTATTCATCGGAAACAAAATATAAAAGCGGAACTGGCTGGCCGAGCTTTTGGGATAATATCGATGATGCTGTGCGCACAAAGGAAGACAATTCCTTCTTTTCAACCCGTACCGAGGTGCATTGCCGACGATGCGGCGGACATTTTGGTCACATTTTTGATGATGGACCAGAGCCAACCGGATTACGCCATTGCTTAAACGGCGCTGCTTTAACCTTTAAAGCAATTGATGCCTAATCTAAGACGAGTTGACGGAACGTGTTGTGTTTAGCAGTCGGACCAAACACGGTCTCGGGGGAGACCACGCTCCGTCAGGCTCAATACTAGATCTAATAAAAATAGATGAAATTGATCTAGATCAACTGCGCACACAATTATTGGCAGTTTTGTAAAAAAAAAACTGCGCACCCGTTCAAATTTTCATGCCACCATTGGTGACGTCAGCTTCCCAAAAAGGGCTTCAAGTTAAAAAAAACTTGAAGCCTTTATAATAGGAGAGGACGGAGCCGCCATGCGGTCGACCTCATTGGGGAAAGGCCGGGGAGGGTATATTTGCTCCGTAACTCTGCCATTAGTTATAGATACGTTTTCCGATCAATAAATTGATCTATGTCAATCGATAGCGATATATTTAAGGCCGTATAAAGAGCTGTCGACTAACGCTGAATGTGCAAAAAACTTGCTGATAAATTCAACTTATCCCATAATTATCATTATGGATCGTGCTAATCGGGGGTGAGAATGAAATTTTTCGAGATGCGTCGTCACACCATGCGGCGGAAATATGAAAATTGTAGATCTGCTGCAAAGAAACCTCGCAAGCATTTAAGTCAGGCAGGTATTGATCTTGCTCTAAGGGTTGGGGATGAGTTGCGCGCCGAAAATAGTGCTCCGTTTCATGGTGTGATTACGTCGAAAAAACCACGAGCAATCGAAACTGCTTTATGCTTTGGATTTGAGGTAGATGTTTTTGCTAAGAGCTTGGGCTATTTTCCTGAAAAAATTTATAAAAAGAGCAAATGGCCACAAGACTTTGGCGCGATGAGCCAAGCGGCAAAAAAGCAAAAAAGTGTCTTAAAATATGCGAAAAAACAAGCTGATATTTTAGCATTGCATCTCGAGCAAATTGAAGATGGTCAAACAATATTGGGAGTGTCCCATGGTGGCATCATGGAGCTGATGGCCATTGGTGCACTGCCTGATGAGGATCATCAATCATGGGGTCAGGTTTTTGGTTATTGCGAAGGATTTCGCCTCGCACGTGATGGTGATCAGTGGGTGGGTATCGAAGTATTACGTATCTAACACTACGACTTTGCTAGGTTTTATCGATCGCAGTTAGATAATTTTGTAACAACTCATTCAAGCTCTCGCGGGCTTCTTCCGGGAAGTCTTCTATCAAGCGCTTTTGAGTATCGACATGATCTGTCACCGCGCGATCAATCTTTTCTCGCCCAATATTTGTGAGCTGAACCAACACGCTGCGTTTGTCATTTGGGTTTTGAACACGTGCAACTAGTCCTTCTTTTTCCAACTGATCAATCCGATTAGTCATCGTGCCAGATGTCACCATCATCGTTGCCAAAAGGTCATTAGGGGAAAGGGCATAGGGTTCCCCAGATCGCAATAGTGTTGCCAATACATCAAAACTTGCAGCATTTAACCCGTGCTTTGCAAAGGTTTTGGTCATTTGAGCGGATAAGTGAGCAGATAACCGAATGAAGCGGCCAATCAAAGCCATTGGTTCGGTATCGATATCTGGTCGTTGTTTGGCCCATTGAGCCCTTATTTCATTCATATCAAACATAGACATAGTTTTACAAAATTATTTATCTTGACGTCAAGATAAAAATAGATATCTTGACGTCAAGATAAATTGGATGTTCTCATGTTTAGAAATTTTGACATTGCGCTAACCGCACTTGCACCCATTATCTGGGGCAGCAGCTATATTATTACGACCCAATTCTTGCCCAATCTTGATCCCATCACGATTTCATTGCTGCGTGCATTACCGGCGGGCTTATTTTTGCTTTGTTTAGTTCGGCAATTGCCACATGGGCATTGGATTGGAAAAATGTTTGTATTGGGTGCGCTAAATTTTTCGATTTTTTGGTCATTGTTATTTTTCTCAGCTTATCGGCTACCAGGCGGGGTGGCCGCTGTTATGGGTGCTTTGCAGCCCTTTATTGTCATTTTTGCTGCACGAGGGATATTAAACACCGCAATAAAACCGATTTCGATCATTGCTATAGCAGCCGGTGCATTTGGTGTTGCGCTCATCGTGCTCACACCTGATGCTCAACTTGATGGATTGGGGATCTTTGCTGGAATTGCCGGCTCTGCTTCCATGGCATTTGGTACCGTATTGAGCCGAAAATGGCAGCCACCTGTCTCCGCACTGACTTTTACATCATGGCAACTTACTGCCGGGGGTATTCTTTTGATACCATTTGCTTTTTTCGCACCCACACCATGGTCAGAAATTTCGATGACCAATATGTTTGGTCTGGGTTATCTTGGTTTGATAGGTGCTGGACTAACTTATGTTATCTGGTTGCGCGGCATCAAATTACTACAGCCGACAGCTGTTTCTATACTGGGTTTGTTTAGTCCACTAAGCGCGGCGATCTTGGGCTGGATAATTTTATCCCAGACACTCAATGCTACGCAATTACTCGGTATGCTGATTGTGTTTACAAGCGTAATTATTGGTCAATATTCGTTACGGCCACGGGCTTGAAAAAGAGAGGTCTAATCTGGGTCCGCGCTGCTGATTTCCATTTTCAACCAATTAAAATAATCATTAATTGCGGCTTCATCCCGCTGGCAATAGGACCATTTCATATGGCGTTTGGTGATAATAAACCCTGCTTGTTTTAAGATATCAATATGGCGGCTCGCAGTTGGTTGTGCGACATCCAAGGCCTCGGCAATAAGCGTCATACAGACACCAAACTCTTTTGCATCTGCGGACCATTGATGGCCGAAATGTACATCGGGCTCTAACAGCAACTTTAAAACCTTGATGCGTGGTGCACTGGCCATCGCTTTAATTTGTATTGATCTATTCATGAATTTCATCATATAGTCATTTAGCTAAATGTAAATATGGATGTTACAATGCTTAAATTAGATCATGTCTCTGTCATCAATGGTAGTGCGATCAAATGGGGTAAGTTGGGTGAGGGACCTGCACTTGTAGCAATTCATGGAACCCCGTTTTCATCTCAGGTTTGGCGTCGAATTGTTCCGCATTTTGCTGATCATCGAACAGTATACTTCTTTGATCTGGCAGGCTACGGACAATCAGAAATGCGACAAGGTCAGGATGTATCATTAGCTGTGCAAAATGATGTTTTGGCGCAATTATTTAAAGAATGGCAGCTTGATCGGCCGGATGTTCTCGCTCATGATTTTGGTGGAGCAACGGCATTGCGCGGTTATTACATCAATGGTTTGCGCTATAAGTCTTTGACAATTTTTGATGCTGTTGCGCTGGCACCGTGGGGTTCTGCGTTTGTGCAACATGTGCGGATGCATGAAGAAGCATTTGCCAAAATGCCCGACTATATGCACCGTGCAATGTTGGAAGCCTATTTGCAAACGGCAGCGCATCAGAAACTATCAGATGAAGCAATGCAAATTTATTGCAGGCCTTGGTTAGGAGATATCGGCCAAGCCGCATTTTATCGCCAAATCGCGCAGATGGACCAGCGTTACACAGATGAAGTGGAAAGTCGTTATGATCGTATGGATTGTCCGGTCAATGTGCTTTGGGGTGAGAATGATGAGTGGATCCCAATCGCTATCGGGCAGCGTTTAGCTGATCTTATTTCAGATAAAGATCTCGTCCCAATCGCAAACGCTGGACATTTAGTGCAAGAGGATTGCCCTGAAGCAATTGTCAGCGCTGTGTTAAAGGTTATTACAGATTAAGTAGGGCTAACGTTTTCGAAGGCTGTAAATTCTATCAATTACCCGGCGTATTTCCGGTAGGTTTCGATCGTCATCATGAAAGACCAACCACGCATCATGGGATAGTTCTTCTATAGCGCCAGAGCGGCGTTCTAGCGTCCTTTCTTGATCTCCAATAAAGGTGGGTAATATGAGCTGTCCCGCACCTGCAAGAGCAAGATCAAGTGCGAGCCTGGGATTATTCACTTCATGAAAGAACCCTGATTTTGCCCGTTCTTTAGCCCAGGTGGATGATGGGGTTTCAACGGTGTGAATTATCCAGTCATCTGGCGCATTGGGTGTGGCATAAATTGAAAATTCGTTACCCGCTAATTTATGTGCTGCCAAACCAGTTTCTGTTGGGCGACGGTTGCGAATAGCAATTGAAATCTCCCGTCTTGAAAGGCTTAAAAATGTTTCTGTTGAGACAAAACGTATTCTCACATCAGCTGGCGTGCCTACGATGTTTTGCCAATTACGCGCCAATTCATGCGATGTCCATGTGCCAGCTGATATTTTAACCAAGGGAAGTGCGTCATGATTTTGCAGCGCTGTCAGACGTCCAATCTGATCTGAAACGCCCTCCAGGTCTTCCATCAGGGAACGCCCAGCATCAGTTAAGTCATAGCCATGGGTACGCCGGATAAATAGTTCTTGGTCCATGCCGCGTTCAAGCGCCAGCATTTTTCGTCCCAAGGTTGGTGCGCTTAAGCCGGTATCCTTAGCTGCCGCCGCAAGCCCTCCGGCCCGCGCAATGGCTAAAAATGCACGTAAGTCATCCCAGTTGATTTGCTTTGAGTTGAAATTCGGTTCGTTCATTTTTGAAATGATACATTCAAATCGTTTCATTGCGCAAGGTGACCTCAATGCAATAAACTCAAATTCGTCAACTTTATCCTTTCCAAATTAAACGAGGTCGATAATGGCAAGCTTTGGCTATGTTCCATTTTTATTTCTATTGTTCATTGGCACGGTGTGTAATTCCATGGCCGTGTCTTTTATGGGATTTCATCTCGTGGAAGGCCTGGACAAGGCGCCCTGGAGCATCAGTATTTACATGGGATGTTTTGCTTTTGTCGTCATTATTGCCAACCGACTGTTAGCCGCAAAGATGGACGAGGGCGCAAATCCGTTCTTTATGATTGGGTTAGCAGCATCGAGCTTTTTCATTGCAGCTGTCACCATTTCATTCTCGTTAGGGTTTTTTATAACTGTTATTTTCGGCGCAATAGGTTTCGGTATTGGCTCAAGCGCGATGTCGACAAAGTTTTCCATCGGCGGAATTGTTGCTGATCGGTATGCCATTAAGCGCAGCACGTTTAATGCATATATGCGTGCAACAACATCTACATCATGGATGATCGGCCCAGCGTTAAGTTTTACGATTGCTGATCTTTATAGCCATGCAATGGTTTTTCAGGTGGCAATTGTTACCGGGCTATTATGGCTGGCTGTTTGGTGGTTTGCAGCGCCGCGAGACGCTTTAACGGAACCAAAGACAAAAAATGATGATAATGTGCAAGGTAAATCACGTAATTTGGAGTTGCGAATTGCTGTGGCATTTGTTTTTTGTTTGGCGCTGGCGCATTCTTTGACTTTCTCTGCCATACCTATCTTTTTTGTTCAGGAAGTTGGCTTGCCCGGTTTTGCTCCGGGTACCGCTTTTACGGTGAAAACATTCATTGAGTTGTTTGCGATTTTCTCCACGCCACTTTTGATCAGTCGCTTTGGTTTGAGAATGTCATTGTTCGGCACAGCGGTGCTGGCAATTATCGCCATTTTGGTGATTGGAACGACAACCTCCCTTGCTCATATGTATGTTGGTGCTGCGCTGGAAGGTTTTTATTTTGGTCTGTTTTCCACACTTGCAATCAGTTTTGTGCAATCTTTGTCGACCGATCGTCCAGCCTATGGCAATGCGCTATATTGGAACACAATGATGCTGACGCTTATCGTAGCGGGACCAGCAACGGGTGCAATTGCGCAAGTTTTTGATTTTCAAACCGTGATTTTCATTGCGACACTTTTTGCTGTGCTATCTGCCGTCATTTTAGGAGTAACCGGAATTACAAAGCAGATGTCGGCTCCATAGCTATATTACCCGCGCCATTGAAAGCTTGCGACAACGCGACCGTATACTTCAACATCTTGCTTGTGAAACTCAAAATCTGAATAGCGATCATTGTCGGAGATGATCCGAACTTTATCTTCGGGCAAAAGTTCAACGCGTTTGATCGTCAAACCATGACCATAATTGACCGCATATAAATCCGGCGGGGAGGGGTATTTATGGCTTGTATCGATAAATACATGCGAACCGCTGGATAACGTTGGTTCCATGGAGTCGCCCGTGACTGGCATTGCATATGTCTGCTCAATGTTTTGCCATCCAGCTTTGACCTGATCAGGAAAACTCCAATATCCGTCTGAGGTGTTTGCGTTAATCGCAACACCATTATTTATAGATTGTGTATCACTTTGCGCAAACCCGGTGCGAAGAGCGAGATTTGCAATATCACCAGCATCTTGCAAAGTGCGCATGTTTTTTGATGTCTTGTGGTCAGTGTTGTTTTGTTGCAACCCTGCTGCATGTCCGTTATCGCCAGAGAGATCTTGCTCTATAGTGGCATCTTCTGCCAGCCGACGTGCGCGCGCCAATCCACGGATACGCTCTAGTGCGGACCCGCGCGGCTCTTGACCTGTAAGCCAGCGTGAAATTGTCGCCTGGGTAGTGCCCAATTCCTGTGCGAGTTCTTCTTGCTTTGTGTCTTGGAGCATAATGCGCAATAGCTGCCGATAATCCATGAACGTATTCCATTCTTTTTAATGTTGTTGATACGCGGATACTCATTCAATTATTTATACATATACGAATATTCGTTCTTGTCAAATGAGATATATGCGTATATACGTTAACGTATGAAGGGTATTGTATACGTAATAAGTCGTAATTCACTGAAATATACGTATGTTATTTCTAAAAATGAACAAATGGATATGTCAGATGGGTCGCCAGCATGGTGATATATTCGATTAAAATGAGGTTGAATACATGGGGGTTACCACATGGACCAAGGCGCAAGATGTAATTTTAATCGATGGATTAAAGGGCAATCAAACCTACAAACAAATCGCTGACACACTAGGGTTGAGTAAAGCGATGATTTCAGGGCGAATCCGCCGCTTGCGAAAACTGCGGCCGAATGATTTACCCCCAAAGACTATCGCGCCCGACATTTCAAGCAAAGCTCAAGAAAAGCGCGCAATACATTGCGATAAACCCAATCTAAATTACCAAAAAAATCGCTATAAAGACGGGGTGAGGCTTAAATCAAATGCCAAGTTAAAGCCCGTATCGACGATAAATTGGAAACTCCCTTCCATCCTTGTTGAAAAGCCAATCAACCGATCTGTTGAATTTATGCATCTTAAACAGGGAACATGTTCGTGGTGCTTGGATGATATCAACCAGGAGGCAGGGGCTCGTATGATGTGTTGTGCAGCACCTGTAATGGACAAATCAAAACGCGAAGGCGATCGCCGTTCCAGTCATTGTGTTTACCATTATGAGATGAGTGTGCGTCGACTTTAAACGAAATGAATGGGTTTTCGAACGTGATTCAATTCATGAATGATAGCGAGTAAGTCTATGTATATCCTCGTGGTTTTGATTTTCATCAGTCCAATGGAAACGGCGAAAGATCAGTTTCATTTCGCCAATAGACGTGAATGTGAACGGATAAGCGACATGCTAAAAAGTGTTTCAAAATTTCGAACAATTACCAGCTGTCAGGTTGTCATATAAGCCATCAATAAACTTAAAGATGCTGGCAAAACCGATTGGGAACAAAAAATGGAGCGAACATTGCGAACTCAAATGCAAGGCACCTATACGCCACCAAATCCTTCTTCCATTAAGCTCAAACCAGGTGCGAAAAAACTACCAAAAGGCACCCATGGATTTGTTCTTTCCCATGTTGATGATCCTTATGCTCAAAAGACAAACCAGTTAGATAAACCGTCGCTGCAGACACCTAAAATACGCGTCGTTCAACGTAGTTCCGATAATCCATTGCTCGAACTGATCAATCGAAAACGCATTGATGAAGCTCAGTTTTTAGCCGGGCATAAATATATGGGGGCCTATATGATTTGTTTAGGGTACACAGGACAAGGTATTGATTATTCACGCCAACGTGTTGATTGCGCATCTGCTCCTATGACATTAACAGAAAAGCAGATCAACGCGCAGGATGTAATAAGAAATGCCAACCGTGCATTGTTGAAATGCGGGCACAATATCCGGTGTGAAAATGAAGCCGTCACGCGTATTAAAAAAATTGCTGGCGAAGGGCTGTCTGTCACAAATTACTGCTGTTCTGTTTTGGGTCTTAAAAGTTCAAAATCCGTATCAAAACAGATGATATATCTGCGTGAAGATTTAAGCGTTTTGGCTAAGCACTGGTGTTTTGAAGGGCGTTAGCAAGTCTTATTCTCTAAGTTGGAAATGTGGATAAATTAATCCGCTACATAATCACCATCAAACTTTAGTAGATTATCATCAATCTCATACCAATCCGGTTTGGACTTAGTGTGGATATGAAGTGAGGGTTTTATGCCTGGATCATCATCTAATGCAGAAGCAGCAACGACATAGATATCGCCTGATTTCATATCACCAAGTGATGTGCCGCAGGCTTTGCAAAATTTGCGTTCAAGCTTAAGACCAGAGGGTGTTTCTGTGGGAAGAGGGGCAGTTGTAATATGGTCTTCACCATTAGTGACGGTCAAATCATCTGCATTGCCGATTAATACTGCGGAAAAAACACCCGCAGCTTTTCGACAACGCGAGCAATGACAATAACTTAACGAGGACGGTGTACCTGAAATTTCAAATTTCACAGCACCACATAAACAACTTCCTTTGATCATATTTTTCCTCATAAAGACTCTTATAGATAAGAACATAACATGAACATTTTATTTATCTAAAGTCAATGCAAAAGTTGGAAAGAAGTTTGCGAAGGACTGGTTTATGACCAGCCCTTTCAACTTATTTATTGAAACACTTTGAGCACGTTTTCAATGATCAGTTTATGCTTCTTAGCTCGTTTATCGCCACCAGCTTGGCAGATGATTTCATCACCGGGTTCTTCGTTTTTAAGTAATTCATACCCACCAGATTTGCAAAGTCCAAAGAAGTCAAAGTGGGACATAGTTTCATGTTCAATATATTCAACATTTTGCTTTGGAAGTGCCTTCACCAAAGCGCGAGATTCAATATCCAAAGTTAATCCCGAATTCATTATTGGCGCACCGAAGACCAGCATGGGCCGAGTGATTTGCGATAAGCTTTGAGTTGAAAAGCTTTGCGTGCCACCAAGATCAAATATCGCAAATGCTTTAATTCTATCATCTGATAAATCGGCTTCCATCTGAGTGCGGTCTTCTGGTGTTTTTGCAATTTCCCAGCCGTTTAAAACCTTGCAAACAAGTTCATCTGGAACTTCTGCGCATACCCCTTCAAATTTATGTGCATCATATCTTGCTCCGGCTAATAATGCCGCTGTGAAACCACCCAGAGAGTGGCCTGCCATAAAAATTTTGGATGGGGCAATATGGGTAGCATATGCATCAGATGTGGTGAGGTGATCGATCACTCTTGAAATATCCTGTGGCCGTTTCCAAAGTTCTCTCCGCTGGTTTTCATCGCGAAGCCACGTGGACGTGCCGGGGTGATTTACCGCTGCAACAAGATAACCTTTTTTCGCTAATGCTGCTGCGAGCCAAGCTTGGTTATATGCGTTGCCAAACATACCATGCGACAGTACCACCAGAGGGAAATGACCATCGCTTAATTTAGCATCTTTGATGACACTGGTTCCAACCCAAACCTTGCTATCAAAATCGAGTTCAGTTGGTTGCCCATGCTCGGTTGGGTGCCATAAAAATCCTTCAAGATTGCGTTGTCCGTTTGGGTTATCAATTGAGATTGCACGCATTCCAGCGGCATATGGTTCAATGCCAAAGCTTGGTGTTGATAGTGCCAATATGGCAGATAATAGTATCAATATGTGTTTCATATCATGTTCCTTTATGTGGTTTGATAACCACTTGGATGCATGAGTTATATACTTGTCACAATAGGGTGGGCGCTCTATAGCTGTCCTCGATCCTGATCAAGGACAGTTCCTGACAAAAAGAGGACAGATCCAGCGTGATAAACTTCCCTTTGCCCGTGCTAACTGCGCTTTTATGTTGTGTAATTGCCATCTTTGTGTGGCGACTGAATTTTGGTATAAAGCGTGTATCAAACACATTTGCGTGGTTGTTTATTCTTTGCGCTGCAGAAGCCTTTTTAGTTGCGCTAAGATTTGGTTATGGCGTTGAGCAATTCATCTGGCTGCAACGCATATTACCGTTGCTTTTGGGCCCTATGATTTATCTTGGGTTTTATGCTGCGACGGTCGAAGCAAAAATATTTGCGCGGGCTATGGCTTTTCACCTGTCCATACCGATTTTTATTCTCGCGATATTTTGGATCTTTTCCGTACATATGCATGAGTTGGATTGGGTCATTAGCGCTAGTTATGTTTTGTATGCGTTTCTGCTTTTTAAGTTATGGCGAAAGGGGCCCGATGCGCTGAGCTTTGTGCGTGTTGATACCACGCAAAGTCTCTCCAACTGGATGCTGCGTGGCCTCATGTTGATCATCTTTGTACTGGTGTTGGATACAGCGATAGCGCTTGATTTTGTATTAAATAAGGGCGCGAATGTTCCGCAACTCATCTCCTATGGCTCGGTGCCTTTAATCATCCTGTTAATAGCAGCGCTGATTGCTTTGCCCTCTCTGGTCTCTCGTTCCAACAACAAGTCAGCCAAATTCTCTCATCCAGCGCCAGCCAATTCAGACATTCAAATGCGTTTTGATGAGATAATGCGCGATGAAGAGATGTTTCTTGACCCTTACTTATCAGTCCAGCGCATAGCTAAACGTCTTCATGTGCCCGCACGTGAGGTTTCAAACGCAATCAATCGCACCAAGGCAATGAATGTATCGCAATATGTCAACACGTTTCGAGTGGCACATGCCGCTCAATTACTAATTGGTGGCAATGACAGTGTGATCAAAGTCGCCGAACAGTCTGGCTTTCTAACGCGGTCAAATTTTTACAGAGAATTTCAACGTATCCACGACATGTCACCCAATGAATATAGAAAAGAACACAGGTAGCGTTGGCTGGTATGTATTCGGTGACTATTGACTAGCTGGCAGTTTTTTTTGCTCGGCAAATGCGAGTAATCTCGCCAACAGCATATTGAGTTTCTGTTTCAAAGGTCATTGAATGCGCAAGTTCGCAACCCGCTGCGGCGATATGTTCAACTTCCTTTGGGTGGGATCTAACCCAATTAATTTGTTCGTTGAGATCACTTAAATCAGCTTTGATCGGCACGTAATGCACCCAAGGTTTAAGCTTGTTGTAATACCACTGCTTAAAACCTGCTTGGCTTTCAACTTTAAGAACACAGCAGCCAAACAATAGACGATGATAAAGGTTATCCCAAGCATTGGATGCGCCATCAATATCTATAGCAAATTTTTTACCCAGCCAGCGAACGGCTTCAATGCGTTCACCCATCAAGCCCATATCTTTAAGTACATTAACTTCATCGTCTGCGCCAACAAAACGAAAATCAATATCGGTATTTTTGCAGGCCATAGCCATGCGAATGCGCTGGTTTACAGCACCGTTTGAAATCAGGTTGTCATCGCAAATCCGTAAGCCCATTCCGGTAACGTTACCGCGCCAGATGATATCATCGCTTCGTTCTGCCCACGAAACAGCTTGCGTTTCGTAAAGCGCACGTTGTTTTAGATAACCGCTATTCTCAAAAAAATACACATCAGGCAATAGCCCAGAATTAGCAAAAGGTGATGAATAGCGCACATCCGCCATGCTAGGGTGGTTTCCATCTGAAATATCACAAATTAAGTGATGCGCATTTTCCCCACTCATAGCGGCATAATAAAGGTAAGCAGCGCTGCGAGATTTAATCGAGCGATAAATCGCATCATCAATACAAAGATCTATGTCAGGACGCCAAGCAAGGTTTATCGAATTTGCACGGTGCTCGATTAAGATATCCCAGGGGGATAACAAATCTTTCGTATGCGAGAAAGAGATCTTATCGATATTGAAATCACGTGAAGCAGATGCGTGTTTGTCGAGCTTGCTAAGTATCTTATGTCGGATACGATAATCGTAAAATTTGCGCTTGATGTAACTAATCATAATTTCCAAATCGAGATATCGTTGAATGTTGAATATAGCGATGTTCTGAATGCATTGTCAGATTATTCTTTGCTCGCGATCGTCCCACTTCATTTGTCAGAAAAATTAATGCGATTTCATGCCGCGCGAACGCGACAGGCGAGGTGGTTCTTCAGGTATTTCTGGTTCTGGATTGAGCACAGGTTCAAGTGCAATCTCACCACCATTTGCTACCCAATCATCATGTAATTTTTGCATCGTAAGCCATGCTCCAGAACCATTTTTGAAATATCTGCCGAATTTCCCGGCGCTGGCACGATTGATGCGCTCTTTGCCATCGATCAGATCATTGATGTAGAATTTTGACATGCCAACAATCTTGGAAAATTGCAGGACATGCAAGTTACTATCTTTCATTGCTTTATGGATAATTTCACCTGGGTGTTGAGGTGCGTCACTGGTCGAAATTTTTGATTTAAAGCTTGGCATTTGGTGTTTTCCCGGCGCATTTTTCCACTTCTTTCTAGCGGTGTTTAGACTTGTCCTCAAGCGGTTGCTGGTGTTTATTTCATCTTTGAAATTGGCAAAGAGATTCACAAAGGTGATTATATGGTACCCGTACTCGTAACATTATTAGCATTTGCTGTTCTGATCTTTTTAGCAATGGCGCTCAAGTTGAGTGCTGCAATTGAACGCTCTGCGCAAAAAAAACTCCTCCGATCGGCCTGTAGGATATGCAAATATTTTAACATCAGCGATTGCAAAGCATGTTGATGAAGATGATAAACCAGCACGAAAAATGGTGCTTAGATTGCGTTTGTTATTAATCATCATTGTATTGTTGTTCTTAGAGGTGCTGGTAATTGTGACCAGCTTTTTATAAGGGCACAAAAAAAGCGCGATATGTTTCCATACCGCGCGATCTCGTTGTAAATCACAAATAGAGTTACAAAGCCAATTGGTAGGTCTCAGGCGCGTAGTGGAAACCATCGCCTTGGGCGACGACATATCCCACAGCCGGGAAGGGCATGTGATAACCAATGAATGGGATCTTCTCAGATGCCAACATACCCAGCACCTTACGGCGAGTTGCTGCTGCGGCTGCTTTGTCTGCATCAAAACGAACTTCCCAATCAGGTTTTGCCAATGACCAAACATAGTGGTTGGCAAAATCTGCCGCGATCAAAAGTTGCTGGCCATTGCTTTCAAGCATGTATGTCATATGTCCTGGTGTATGGCCGAAGGCTGCCATTGCAGTAATACCGGATGTGACTGAACCACCATCATCAAGGAATGTGATTTTATCAGCCATCGGTGTCACCATTTTCGCAACCATATCACCCACGCGGTTACCAGCATCCATTTTTGACCAGAAATTGTATTCAACTGAGCCGGTAAAGATTTTTGCATTTGGGAACGTTGGTTTGCCACCCATCATCAAGCCACCAATATGGTCTGGATGCATGTGGGTTAGAACAAGAATTGTAATGTCTGACGGCGCATATCCGGCGCCTTCCAGCGCAGTTACAACACCTGGGATGTCGCCACCTAACCCTGTATCAAAAAGCACGACTTCAGAACCTGTGTCGACAACAGTTGGTGTAAAGAATGCTTTAAATGCATCACTTGCAATCAAGTTTTCAGCCGACACGGAATTAAATTCATCTGCAGATACATTCATACCAAATGTCTTTTGCGGTTCGGAGCCGTTTGATGAACCTGCAAGCAAAGTGGTAACGATGAAGTCGCCAACTTTATAGTGAGAATAAGGCACGTTCGCTTTTGCTGCGGAATGTCCTGCAGCTTGTGCATTCGATGTCATGATGGTTGCAGCGCTTCCTGCAAGCGGCAATGCTGCGGCGCCTAAGAGCAATTGGCGGCGAGGGAATTTGATATTTACTGTCATGATGCGATCTCCATATTGTGGTGGGTGAAATAAACTTGTCTAATTATTTCTTATAAATGCCTTATACGTCATAAATTTTACGTTGGGTGTAAAAAATATCGATTTTTTTATAGATTCTATCAGTAGTCACATCAACAAGTGATTGGGGCGTTTGTGTGATCAATTAATGATTTGGATGCATTTTTTTTAACACAATTATCACATTGATATGATTGACGATAAATGATCGTTTAGATCTGAGATGTTGAGTTTAATTGTTAGTTTATGCTGATTATGCTAAGTTAAAGTTGGTCTGGGGGCGAGTTGCACTGCGAAAAGGAGCTGCAAATTGCCAAGCAAAGAACAGAAATTGTTAAATTCCGTGTGTGGCCTCGGGATAAGTGCGCTCGTTTTTTTATCTATTCCAACGCAAGCTCAAATCATAACGCCCAGCGATCAAATGCCGAAAATAAAGACACCTGCGCCGGTGATCCACTTGTCCAACAATTTGGATGAAAAGGATAAACTTGGTTATTGTATCGATACTGTCGGGCGAGGAAAGTCCGATCAACTGCACCTGCATTCATGCAAACAGCAAGGTGGGGATGTGCAATTTACATTTGATACGAGAACGGGCCAAATCAAGTCTGCAACTTACAACAATTTGTGTGCCGAAATTGCTTCCAAGGAAGTTGTTAATGATAATGCTATGGGGAATTTAAAATTGGTCAAATGCCAGCGAACGATCATGCAAAAATTCTCTTACGACCAAAATAGCGCACAAATTCGCCCGCAAGGCATCGATAATTTTTGTCTCGCATCGTCGGATAAAAGCAAAAAAGCAGGGCCATACATGTCACGAGATCTTGTTATTGGTCTTTGTAAGGTTATTCCGACGCATTTGAAAAGTTGGACTATTTTAGAGTAATCCTCTTTAAGCAATTGGCCAATCGAAATATCTCTGATACGTGTGACGCATAGACATAATTCATTGATATAAATCCCGGAACTGAAGACGATGAATAAGAATACAAAAGCCATCGCCTTCATGGTGGTGTCCATGTTTGCGTTTGCCGCAACTGATACCTTAATCAAGCTCGTCTCGGGCGCGGTAACCCCAGCGCAAACCATATTTTTTCTCACCACTGGTGGTTTAATCGTTTTTGCGTCGCTTGCTACTTATCAAGGCGATACGATATGGACCAAAAGGGCTGTTTCTAAAGTACTGATTATTCGTTATATAGCTGAAATTATTGGATTAATTAGTATGGTTCTTGCTCTATCTTTGATTGAACTGTCTACAATTGGTGCAATTATTCAATCTGTTCCATTGCTCGTAACATTTGGCGCGGTTTTATGGCTTGGTGAACGGGTGAGTTGGCGACGATGGACATCGATTATTGCTGGTTTTGTTGGCGTGTTGATGATCATTCAACCCGGTGCTGACGCATTTGAACCAGCTGTCCTTCTTGCTTTTATTGCTGCAGTTGCATTGTCTGTGCGTGATTTGACAACGCGTGTTACACCACCTGATATGTCATCAGCAAGCCTTGCTTGTTACACAATGATGGCAACGATACCCGTTCCAGTGATTTGGATAATGATAAATGGCGAGAGCTTTATTCCACCTAACGAGCATCTATTCACACTTATAGCGATGGTGATGCTTGGCGCATTTGGATATTTTTTGATTATCGCTTCTGTGCGGTCTGCAGAGGTCTCTGTTGTCTCGCCATACCGTTATTCACGTTTGATCTTTTTAATGGGATTTGGTGTGTTGTTGTTTGATGAAAAACCCGGGTTTTGGGTGCTGATGGGTGCTGCGCTAATCGTGGTGTCGGGGATTTACATGATGTGGCGCGAGCGGGTTGTTAAGCGCGGGTAATTTTTTGCATCAGATTGCATTCAATATAATCTGGTTAAGCAATCTACATCTTAACGATTACATTACCGCGTTTATGCCCGCTTTCAACGCTCGCATGGGCGCACATGATATCGCTAAAGGGATAAACATGTCCGATCACCGGTGTGAACTGCAAATTGGCTGCTAAATGCGCCAATAGTTCAATGTCATGCCGTTTTGCGGTTGCGACACCGCCAATGACACGTTTGCCAGCTTTTCTAGCTTTTTTTGACATCCGTTCAATCCCAATAGCTTGCGCAAATGAACCAAGCACCAAAACCAGCCGTCCACGCGGGCGCAAGATGCGTTCATATTGTTGTATATTTATTTCGGCATTGGCGTTTAATATCACATCGTAGTGTTCATCAAGTTCGCTTACATCATGTTTGGTGTAATCAATCACGTGATCTGCACCTAATTCTCGAACCATTTCGAGATTGCGTGTTGAACAAACGCCTGTCACTTTTGCACCGAGATATTTGCCCATTTGCACAGCAGCGGATCCTACAGAACCAGACGCACCAATTATAAGCACTTTCTCACCCTGTTGGACTTTGGCCTTATCCCGCAAAAAGCTAAGCGCAGTGGTTCCGCCAAAGCAAAGGGCTGCGGTGTGTTCAAAACTTAGGTTGTTCGGTTTTTTCGCGATCAATCCGTTTTGGTCAAATGTGCGATATTCAGCATGGCATCCAAATTCAGTATCGGCAAACGCAATAACCTGATCGCCAACAACAAATTCCGTTACATCTTTACCTGTATCGATGACTTCGCCTGAAAGTTCGGTTCCCAATATTGGTTTGCGTGGGCCGGTGATGCCGAAAATTAAACGGCCCAGCAAGCCAAAGCCTTTCGGCAGGTTTAAGGAACGCGCCCGCCAGTCGCCAGAGGATACGCTGGCCGCACGAATGCGGATCAAAACCTCATGGTCTTTGATCTCTGGCACAGGAACCTCTTGGATGCCAACGACGATTGGCGGGCCGTATTTGGAATAGGTTGCAGCTTTCATTTTTGTTGGCTTTGGCAAGCTCAATAGAAAACTGTCTTTTGAAAATGTATTACCGGAAAATGCTTCATGGGAGAAATGGTTGGTCATCGGATTGTCTTTCAATATCGCGCCAAAACTCATTCCGGCAAAGTCGATGGGGGAGCTCCACCCATCCGCCAGCTTTCAGGGGGATGGCTGGGATAGGTGGAGCTGAGTGCAGCGTCGGCCCATAGTCTACATCGCTCAATTTATGCTTTTGTGGAGCTGAGCGAAGTTGTGGTTAGGCTATGCGACGCGCAACAACAAAACGGCAGGCGGGTTTTTTATTGTGGTCATCCGCTTCGAGGATTTCAAAGCCGTTTTGTTTGATTTTTTCTTCAACCTCATCGCCTGTGATGAAGTTGACATAAGGTGCTTTACCGACCAGACGCAGCAGCGGGATCATAATATTGTAAAGCAGGTTTTGGTTTTTTAAGCAGACTGTTTTAGAGATGAATAACCCACCAGGTTCAACTGACTGCTGGATGCGTGATAGGGCATCATCCAAATCTGGCAATAGATGTAAAAGCGATGAGGCAAAGACCACGTCGTAAGTCTCAAAGCTTGGGAGATCTTGCACACTGCTCTGGGCAAATGTCACATTGTTTGTACCATCAACTTCGCGTTTTTTTTCCGCGATATCGATCATTTCTTTCGAAAAATCCTGCGCTGTAATGTGTCTTACATAATCGGAAAGTATCAAAGATGTAGTGCCCGTGCCGCAACCAAGTTCAAGCATATGGTCGGTAGGTTTTAAGTGCGCTTTAGTCTGCTCAAGAGTGTGTTCATAGGCTTTGGGATCATCAACAGGACGTGCTGCATATTTCTTCGCCAATTTATCCCAAAATAATGAAGCCTTGGTGTTCGCACTGTTGTTGCGTGAATTGCTTTGAATGGTGAGTGCAGTCATATCATTGTCGCCTGATGAATTTGCCTGTTTTGTATCTTGGATTAAAGGTTTAACGGAAGATTGTGTCATGGGTGTTTCCCGTTTGTAAAGAAATGTAAAGTTTGGTTTGATCAAGCGCTTAGGGTTGTTTATTCGTTTGTTGTGGGATTTATACCAATGCGTAATGGAATGGTAAATTGACTAATTTCGTAAGAGTGATATGCATATATGCATGGATTGGAAATCGATAAAATTTGATTGGAACAGAGCCCGTGCATTCTTGGTGACTGCGGAAGAGGGGTCACTCTCAGCAGCGGCTAAGGCTCTGGGAATGGCGCAACCCACATTAGGGCGGCAGGTTGATGCACTCGAGGAAGAACTTGGTGTGGTGCTGTTTGAACGATTGGGACGGGGGCTTACGCTCACCCCTTCAGGACATGAATTACTCTCACATGTGCGCAGTATGGGAGAAGCTGCAAGTCAGATGTCTTTAGCGGCAACAGGGCGATCCGAAGCCCTAGAAGGGTCGATATGTATTACTGCAACAGAAGTCACTGCGATCTATGATTTAGCACCAATTATCGCCAAGTTGCGAAAAGTTCATCCCGGCGTTGAGGTCGAAGTCGCTGCCTCTGATGATAGTAAAGATTTGCGCCGCCGGGAGGCTGATATCGCCATGCGTAACTATCGCCCCAAAGAAAATGATTTGGTGGCACGCAAGATTGGTGAAGAGGTGGCTATGTTATACGCGTCTCCTGACTATATCGAAAAATTTGGCGTACCAACGAAACTCAAAGATCTGAAAAAACACGAATTCGTTGGGTTTGATGGATCAGATGAAATGGTCAAGCAGTTAGCTGGTATCGGTTTAGAGATTTCAGAAAACAATATCATTGTACGCCCTGGTAATCATTTGGTTCATTGGGAGCTGACAAAGGCAGGAGTTGGTATAGGAATTATGCCCGAGCGGGTTGGCGATCTAGAACCTAAAGTTAGATCGCTCATGCCAAGCTTTCGCAAAATGGCCTATCCCGTTTGGCTGGTTGCCCATAGAGAGTTGCACACCAGTCGTCGCGTTCGCACGGTGTTTGATTTCATCGCAAGCGAATATGCAGCTAAAAGGCGGGCAGGCTAAAACCAAAATTAGGTTTTAATCCTTATTGGCTCGCAAGCAGTGATGCATTGCCCCCAGCAGCTGTTGTATCAATACAGATATGTCGCTCAATAAGACATTGATGCGCCATATCTGTAGAGGTCATTAGCGGAATAATCGCACCCTCTCTCTGTGCAATTGCGCGCCTAGCAGGGTTAAGGTCATCTTTGCCTGACCACAAAGCAACACCATCTATGTGTTTTAATTGTGCCAATGCCTCTCTTGGTAAAAAACCACCAACAGCATGGTTTCCGGTCGCATTTGGCGCAACAATGACTGCTTCACAACCGTTTTCCTTTGCGATCTCAAATTGAGCTTTCGCATCGTCCAAACTTGGCCCTAGACATAAAATTGTACCTCTTGAAATGGTGGATAGTCTGTTTGATTCACCTGTCGGGCCGGGAAGATCGGATGTTGATAATACTCGCTGCGGCGTGAGAGCGAGTTCATCAAGGATCAATTGCAACTGTTCCATATCAGCAGCATTATCATCAATCACAGGGTGATTTGCTAATGTTGAGGCAATGAACTTTGGCACATAGTCAGGTCCACCCGCCTTGGGTCCGGTACCAGACATACCTTCACCCCCAAAGGGTTGAGAACCTACAACTGCACCAATTTGGTTGCGATTAACATATATATTTCCAACATTAAGTCGGCTTGTAATCTGCTCTACTCGATCGTCAATCCGTGTATGCAACCCAAAGGTTAGCCCGTAGCCACTTGCATTAATGTCATCGACGATTTTATCGATCTCATCAGCTCTAAATGTTGCAATGTGCAATACAGGCCCAAATACTTCTTTCTCTAAGTCACTAATACCATTGACCTTAATAACACAAGGAGCAACGAAATATCCTGAGCTTGGGACGGAAAGTCGCTTAAGCAAGCGTTTGTCCTGTTCGGCATTTTGGATATAGTTTGTGATCTCATTATGCGCGATAGCAGTAATTGCAGGTCCGATATCGGTTTCAATATTCCAAGGTTGACCAATGGAAAGTTGATCCATTGCGCCATAAAGCATGTCCAAAAATTCATCTGCGATATCTTCTTGAAGATAAAGCACACGTAACGCTGAACACCGTTGACCTGCCGATTGAAAGGCCGATTCCACAATATCTTTCACCGCTTGCTCGGGTAGGGCGGTGGAGTCGACAATCATCGCATTCAATCCGCCCGTTTCGGCAATGAACAATGCATCTGGCTCAAGGTTGCCAGCCATGGCCTTGTTGATGATTTGGGCAACGGATGTTGAACCGGTAAAACATACTCCATTCACGCGCTCATCTGAGGTGATTTTTGCGCCAACAACTGCTCCAGCTCCTGGCAACAGCTGCAAGACTTCTTTTGGCACGCCAGCCCGATGCATAAGTTTAACAGCAATTGATGCGGTGATTGGTGTGGGATCGGCTGGTTTCGCTAATACACCATTTCCAGCTGCAAGTGCTGCTGAAATTTGTCCGGTGAAAATGGCAAGTGGGAAGTTCCAGGGTGAAATGCAGCTGATTATTCCTCGGGGCTGTTGATCTCCAAGTTGCACGGCTTGTGCTGCATAATATCTCAAAAAATCGACTGCTTCGCGAATTTCAGCAACTGCATCAAGCGGTGTTTTACCCGCTTCACGGCATAATGCTGCAAAAATCTCACCAGCGTCTTCTTCGTAAAGATCGGCAGCTTTATTTAAAATATCTGCTCGATCATTTGCAGATGTTGTCTGCCAGTTTTGCGCAGCATTGAGTGCTGTATCAACATCTTGTTCTGTTGCATGACAAACGTTTCCAACGATATCATTAAAGTCCGCAGGGTTTGTAATCTCAACGGGGGCATCAGAATTGAGTTTTCCTACAATAAGTGATTGGGCAGTCCATGTGAACTGCTTAAAGGGCTCTCTCACTTGGTTGAATTGCACCAGATCATCGGTGTTCCTTAAGTCCCATCCTTGTGAGTTTTTACGTTCTGGCTGGTATAGATCTCTGGGGTTGGTCACATTTGATGGCGTTGTCGCCTGTGCGAAATCTAGTTGCTGAAATGGATCGCTTGCAACGATTTCTGCAGGTACTTCTTTATCGACAATTTGATTGACGAACGAGCTGTTCGCACCGTTTTCTAATAGGCGACGAACAAGGTAGGCCAGCAAATCTCTGTGTGCACCAACGGGGGCATAGATCCTGCCTTTTACACCTTGCGTCTTTAAGATTAGATCATGCAGAGGTTCACCCATGCCATGGAGCCGCTGGAATTCAAATGCAGTTTTATCATCTGCAAGTTCTAGAATTGCTGCAATCGTGTGTGCGTTATGGGTCGCAAATTGCGGATATATGCGATCTGTCATTGCTAACAGTTGTTTAGCGCAGCAAATGTAAGAAACATCAGTATGTGATTTTTGGGTGAAGACAGGGAAATCTTCAACACCGTCAATTTGTGCAATTTTAATCTCCGTGTCCCAATAGGCACCTTTCACAAGACGAACCATGATTTTACGGTCAAGTTTGATGGAAAGGGTGTGAAGCCAATCAATCACCGCAGATGCGCGTTTGCCAAATGCCTGCACAACAACACCAAAACCGTCCCAGCCCTCAAGTTCTTTTGAGCCCATGACCGCTTCAATGATATCTAGAGAAATATCAAGACGGTCCGCCTCTTCTGCATCAATGTTTAGACCCATTTTTGCCGATTTAGCCAGGATAGCCAATTCGCGAACACGCGGCACAAGTTCATCCATCACGCGTTGTTTCTGTCCCAACTCATAACGTGGATGAAGTGCTGAAAGCTTAATCGAGATGCCTGGATTTTTGGTTATATCATCTGATTTTGAATGTGTTGCGAGCGTGCGGATAGCATCACAATAAGCATGGAAAAACGTGGTTGCGTCTTTGTAGGTGAGGGCAGCTTCCCCCAACATGTCGTATGAATAGGTGTAGCCTAATTCCTGCGAAGATTTTCCGCGTTCAACTGCTTCTTGGATTGTTTCGCCCAAAACAAATTGATGGCCCATTTCTTTCATTGCACTTTGTACGGCAAGACGAATAACGGGTTCGCCTAATCGCTTAACCGCGCTGTGCAAAAGATCAGCTATGCCATTGCCTTTGGGGTCTTTTAGAACCTTGCCAGACAGCATGAGTGCCCATGTTGAGGCATTGACCAACGATGAGCTTGAACTACCCAAATGCTCACCCCAGGAGGACGGCGAGATTTTATCTTCAATCAACTCATCAATTGTTTCAGCATCTGGCACTCGTAATAGCGCCTCCGCTAAGCACATTAACGCCACGCCTTCATCGGTTGATAGACCATATTCAGCCAAAAACACTTCCATTAGCCCAGGTCGACCATCTGAACGAATACTTTCAACAAGTTTCGTTGCGCGTATATTTGTGGCATTGCGAATAGCAGCGTCAGGTTCAAAACTTTGCTTAAGCTGCGATAAAACCTCAAACTCATTGGCACGTGCGAGTTTGCGGATTGAATTGCGATGATCTGACAAGCTATTCATAGTGCTAATCCCTTCTTTGTTGATCGAAAGTGTAACACTCTCCAATTGGTCGTTTTGACTTCAATTTATAAAATAGTATAACTATTGACTAAATAAATTCAATTTGACGGAGAAAATGATCTTAATGAGTGGAATTATAAGTCAGTTAGATCAGTATGATTTGCGAATAATTGATGCGTTACTTGTCGATGGCCGTATGACAGTTACCGACCTTGCCAAGCAGGTAGGTTTATCTAAAACGCCATGTCAGGTGCGCATGCGTCGCCTCATAGATGATGGATTTATCACTGGATTTAGAGCAAGCATAGATTACCAAAAACTAGAACGCGGACATGTGGCTTTCGCTGAGGTTAAACTGCGAGATACCACCAAGAATGCATTGCTGAGCTTTAACAAAGCGGTTGAAACCATACCTGAGATTGAACAATGCCATATGATAGCGGGACCTTTTGACTATCTGCTGAAAGTGCGCACCAAAGACATCAACGCTTATCGTGAGGTTTTAGGCGAAAAGATATCAGCGCTGCCGCATGTAGCAAGTTCATCAACCTATGTAGCTATGGAATCAGTGAAAGAAGATAAGGGCTCAGCGTAAAGCGCATTTTGCCCTTAGTATTCTCTAACCACCCATAATGCGAATGCGTCGTGCTTTCATTTTCTCATTGGCTTGGTCCGTGCCATCGTGAAAAGAGCCAAAGAGTTTATCCCACGGAATTTCAAGAGATCCGTAATTGCATTCGAAATATCTGTGATGCATTTGATGATGAAACGTACCAAGCGCTAGTCGATTTTCATCTTTGACGATGAGACCTTCAAAACCTGTATGCGTAGTTGCCGCGGTGAGTGCATAATATTGCAGATGAAACAGAATATGCACAGGATGAGCTGCAACAATCCAGTGGATCATGACTGATCCTAAAAATATTAAATGCTCAACGGGGTGCATCGACATTCCCGACCATGGCCCAACATTGATATTGCGGTGATGGAGTGAATGAACGTGTTTATAGAAAAACGGAATATGTAAAAAACGATGGATCCAATAAAAGTAAAAACTCTCCCATATTGGAATGAGCGCAAACATAAAAATGAACCAAACAGGATGTGCAGCCCAGGTCAGTAACGGAGCGTAGCCATTGGCTAATGCCCAAAACATCAATGCCTCATATGCTGTCCAAATCGTAACGCCGCTAGCTAAGGTCCAAAACATGTTGTCACGGATTTGTCCGCCACAGGTGAACTGACGCCCGTTTTTCATCAAAGGTCGGGCATCATATCGCAGTTTTTTGCCTTGTTTGGTAAAGCTGTAAAAATAAAGATGTAATCCGCCTGCAACGGCGCTCATTAGCACAATATTGCGAATGAACATCTCCGCTATCCAGCCAAAGGCGAGTGTTTTCGTGACTTCCAAAGATGGTTGGAACCAATAAAAAGAGATGAATGCTATTCCGACGATGATCAGACGTTCTGTGATCAAAAACCATGAATTCCAGACCCAGACGAGCATATTACGTGGGTTTGGTGGCCAGCTGAAAAATGGTGATACTTTTAACGGTACTGGCGGCGAATGGTTCCAACCTTTAAGCGGGGTATTACTCATTTTCTCAGACCTGCTTTTCGCTCGTTTCATTTGAATTCATTGACGCAAGTTTGACAGAAAACATAACCTGTGAAAAATAGTTTTGATATATTAATTAAATCGGATTTTCAGAGGTTGTGAGGGTTCATATGACAATATCACTCAAATCGATGATGTATTTCACCAGCGCCATTCGCCACCAAAGCATTGCAAATGCGGCCGCTGAACTCAATATAGCAGCTTCCGCAGTTTCTTCTGCAATAGATCAGATAGAAGCTGATATTGGTCTTAAGCTTGTAAATAGGCAAAGATCGCGGGGGATTGTTGCCAATGCGAGTGGGCAAGTATTGGCGCAAAAGTTTGAACGTTTGCTCGAAGATTATCGTATGATCCTAGAAGAAGGCGCTGAACTTAAAGACGCGCTGAATGGGACGTTACGAATAGGGTATTATGCTCCGGTCGCGCCAGCTTTTCTTCCATCAATTTTATCTTCCTTCATCCCCAAAGACAGTGATGTCGAATTACATTTTGAAGAATGCGATAATGATAATGCTCAAGCGGGGCTGATAAATGGCAAATATGATGTCATCCTGTTTGTCAGCGAAAATGTTCAGCCCACCATTGGTTTCGATGTTTTGGTAGAAGCACCTGCCTATTGTTTAGTGCCAAAATCGCACAAATTATCCACGCAATCTGAAGTCTCAATTGACCAAATTGCAAAAGAGCCTCTCGTGATATTAAATCGCCCCATTGCAAAGGGGTACTATCAGGGTCTGTTTGATAAACATGCTGGTAAAATTTCAATCGCAGCCTATGCTAACTCAACTGAAATGGTGAGAAGTTTGGTTGGGGCGGGTTTTGGTTGTTCGGTGTTAAACATGAAGCCGCAGACAGCAAAAAGCTATGGCGGGGATGACCTTGTTTCATTGCCAATAACAGATCCAATTCCTCCGCTAAACTTGTCGATTGGTTATGATAAAAAACGCCCACGCCGATTGGTTGAACATTTTGCCAATGCTTGTCTTTCATATTTTCACAAAACCGGCTCGCATAGGTGTCTTGTCGATTAAAAGGAGATCTGAACTTTAAGACTTATATGTTCCAGTTTGGCAATTTTTGCGAAATAGACTTTAACGTAAATATACGGTATTTATGACCTGATATTACGTTTCGGATGTTTTAGCCAAGGTATTGTGATGAATTTGTCTGCCCCAATTAATGTCACCCGAAACTATGAAAAATTTACCGACGATTTTTTAAATCAAGACATTGATGCAAAAGCGTTTACCCATCTTGATCATATAGGTGTCGCCTTTGAAATTTTGCTGCGATTTGATTTTTTGATGGCCGTACAAATTTACTCAGAATCTCTAGATGCAATAGCCATCAAGGCAGGCGCGTCAGATAAATTCAATCTAACCGTGACGCTAGCTTGTATGAGTATTATTGCAGAGCGCATGCAGCCCGGTGAAAATTTTGAAACTTTTGTAAATACCAACCGTGACTTATTGGAAGTAAACTTTCTGAAAGGCTATTATACCGATGATCGGCTCAATTCGATCAAAGCCAAGGGCATGTTTTTAATGCCTGATAAGCAAGGGCCTGATAGTCAGGATTTTATCAATGAAGGTGAGGGTGGATAAGCCCTACATACGGCCTAGATTACATTTAATAAGGAATTGTAACTGCATGGAAGGCACGCGGTGCAAAATCACTTGCTAAAATGCTTTAACCAGACTTCGGTGCGTTCTTGATCACGTAGTTCATAGGCATCCATCGCTTTTTCTATATCCAAGTCATAGTTGGTATTAATCGGCGCGTCCTCACCGATTTGAGTAATGCGCATGGTGTACCATGCTGTTACCCCACCCTCCGGCGCATGAGAAAATCTGGGAAATTCAGGATCGGTATTATCACCCTTTTGCCAATCATTTGGTAATGATGGATTAATGATCACAGCTCTGGCCAAACCGATAAAGTCGACGGTTCCGCTCAGTACTGCATCGTGAGCCTGAGCCTTGGTTTTAAACCCACCTGTCAGCATAAGCGGTTTAGATGTGACTGCGCGGGCTAATTTAGCAAAATCAAGAAAATATGGACCTTTACCTGCACCATCAGAAGCAGCTTTTGCTCCGGGGAAATACGTGCCGCCGCTGATATCAATGAGATCGATTGATGTGTGCTCCAAAGCATTGACCACAGCTAACGCATCGTCTTGTGATAAACCTCCTTCAAGTTGATCAGATGAATTGAGTTTCACTGCAACGGGGAAACGTTCTCCCACAGCTTCGCGGACGTCAGATATGGTTTCAAGCAATAGTCGCATGCGGTTTTCGATAGAGCCGCCATAATCATCCACGCGCTTGTTAAAGAGGGGAGATAGAAATTGGCTAAGCAAAAAGCCATGTGCTGCGTGAATTTGCACGCCTGTAAATCCTGCTTGTTTTGCAAGTCGTGCAGTTTGCGCAAATTGTTCTTTGATAAGCGAAATATCGTTCAACGTCAGGGCTTCACACGATAAGCCATCAAGTTTAAGTGCAGTCGGGCCTTTGGGTAAACTTGTGGGCGCATAGGAAAGTGCGCCTGCATGGCCAAGTTGCAGCCACAGGAGACTGTCGTTTTTCTGCGCTCGGTCAGCAAGATTAGTAAACTTATCCAGGTTTGAATTTGCGTTTAAAACAAGGTTACCTGGTTTCTCAGCAAAACCAGATAATCCTTGAACTTCGCCAATGATGGAAGCTGCAATCCCACCTTCTGCCCATCGTTCATATAGGCGAATTTGCACTGATGTTGGATGACCGGTTCCATCACCAAGCGAATCTGACATTGCCGATTTGATAAGTCGAGATTTTATCACTTGGCCACAAGGCAAAGTAAATGGAGTGAAAAGCGAATTTTCTGTCGTCATTTTGGTCTCACATAATGCGTTGAGCTGTATGAATATATGAAGGAACTAGTCGCGATGATAGATGATGTTAAACCCCTCATCATCGGTGGGGGGAACAAAGTGTTTTGATATCAGTGCAAATTGTTCTTCAGATGCTGAAAATGGATGTTCGCCCAGCGCGTTTCGATCATGTAATCGCTCAATGCAAGTTTTGTCTGGCACATCAATGAAATGTAGTTGGTGTTGGGCATCTGTCGCATTGATAATGTCGCGCATCCATTTACGTTGCGCAATTGTGTTGGCTGGGAAATCAAGCACCACAGAAACTCCTGCATTCAACAGTGAAGCAACATGAGATGCCATGATGTGCTGAAGTTTATTTGAGCATCGGACATAGTCAGAAATTGATCTCATTTGATCAGAAAATAGCTCTGCCAACCAATCATCTTCCGAGATTGTGACGTGACCCTTTTCGCAGCCTAAATTTGCAGCTAGTGTAGATTTTCCTGATGCAATTTTCCCGCACATTAAATGCAGTGTTGGTATGTTGTCAGACATTGTAACTCATCTAAATTCGTGGTTTGCGCGCAGGTTCCCGTTTCGCGTCGCCAGAGTTGGGTTCACCCTTAGGTTCAATCAAAAGGACTTTAACTTCTTTTTCTGCGCGTGGGCGATGTACGACATTTTTGGGAACGACGAAAAGTTCACCGGCTTTAACTATTTGCGGTTCCCCGCCTTCAATATCCATGATCATTTCACCTTCAAGCACTAAAAAGAAATCATCGGTATTGTCGTGTTTGTGAAAGGGAAATTCGCCTTTGAATTTTACCACCATCACCTCATTTTCATTGTAATCTGCAATCACATGCGGATCCCAATGACTTGAGAATTGGGAGAGTTTTTCGTCAAGGTTTACGCATTTCATGTGCTTGCTCCTAAAATACTTTTCAATGGAAACTTAATGCGCCGATGATGCCTGTGCAAGCAACGAAAATAATAAAAGATAACCTTATAGAAATGTAAATCTACTCACATGCTTGTGCGTCTTAAATGGTGATTTCCCATGATAACTCTTTAACCTCTGTTAAACGTGATCTGTTAGTTTCATTGTGTATTTTTAGTTTGAGTATTGAGACGTCACCATGAGAATTTTGTATCTTGTAGTATTGCTGGTTTTGTCAAAAAGTGCGTTTGGAATGGGAACCGCGCAAGATTGTGCGCGAATGTTCGTCGATATAGAACGCCTTGCTTGCTATGATGTCTTGTTCCAACCCAAAGAGGATGAAAAAGAAGAGAAAGAGCTACCTATTGTTTGGGAATACATCAACCATAATGGACGTGATGTTTTAACGATCATTGGTGATGAGAATGTGTTGACCCGAAATGGGTTTGAACGCGCTGACTTACACATTGGGTGCATAAATGACCAGATTTCCATCTATCTCGATTTCTTCAAAAGAATGGATATCAGCGGATACGGCTATCAAAAAGTTTTTTACAAAGTCGATGATCGTGTGCTTAAGGTGATGAGAATGAGCTTATCAAGATCACAAAAAATGATAGGTGTTTGGCAGTCGCAAAGCACCAAACCTGTGATAACAGATCTCATTGAAGGTGATGAGTTGGTCATTCGAGCAGTGCAAGCTAATCATGAAATCTCAATCGCAACATTTGATGTTAGAGGCTTGAAAAAGGCGATAAAGCCCATTGCAAATGAATGCGGTGCAACCTCTTAAAATGTATATAATTCAATTAGGTATCAAACATAATTGAATCTAAAAATCATACCTTAGAGACACTATTCCTTCCACGACATCATCGTCTTTGCGAAGTTGTACACCATCTAAAAGAACATCAGCATTTTTGTAATTAACCCCAAGATTAACCGACGCACCACGGGCAAAATCATAGCGTGTACCGAGAGCTGCTGAAAGTGTATCTTGCCCTTCAAGTTGCCCGTATTGAGCGCCGGCAGACAAGCTAACAACACCAATTTTGGTTTGTGCGCCACCTGCAACAAACCACCGGTTTGCATTGCTGATAGGGCCTTTAATATGTTCAATCCCAGCCCCAAGATTAAAGAGGCTGCTACCATAAATAAGCTCCGCTACACCCTGAGCTGTGATGGTATCTAAGTTTGTATTTGTTCCAGATGGGGTAAATTCTCCACTGGTTAGACGAAGTGCGTATTTATGTTCAAGTGTCTGTACGGGGCGCTGGAAAACAAAGCCAAGCTCAAACTTAAAATTTTGATCAATCGCTAAGCCGGCCCGATAGGGGCCATGGCGCGAAAGATGGGCAACAGACCAGCGTCCTAGTTGTCCCCAATTGCCATCATAAGCTAATTCAGAATTACCAACTCCAGATGTACGCGCTAGGTTTTCGCGCAACATATCTGAGACATTACCGACATAAATCGATCCCAAAAACCCCGAAGCCGATAAAACAATTTTATCAGTGAATTGATCGTCGTTTAAATAGTCATATTCGGCTGCATATGATGCAGCGATTTTAAGCGAGTTCTCAAGTTGGGTTTCGGCTTTTACTTCAAATGCTCCTCGAAATCCGATATCGACCTCTTTGCTGGTGCTTAGCGCTTTTACAGGTACTTCCACCGAGCCTCTAAGCGAAAAAGTGGTGTCACCAAACTGTGTCGCAAGTGGTTCTTCCACCATTGAAATTTGATCATAAAACAATCTGCGATCTTGGCTATTGGCACTTGTCGATATAGCGGCGAGGGCAAGGCTCGTGTAAAGCACGATTTTCATTGATTGTGTCATCATCGAACCTTCCGCGGAAATAAACTGTGATATGCCTGTTCTGAGATCGCATAACCTGCACGCACGGCTTGGCTATGATCCAGCTGCCAATGCACGCCGCCATATATCCTGCTCATACCATTTTCATCATTTATCTGGCTTAGGCTCGACCAATGACGTGTTACCCCCTTGATTTGCGGCCAGATGACCTGATCTGGAGGTTGGCCACTGATTGAAATACGGTCGCCACCGTTTAATAATTCAATCATTTTTGTGCCCGCTGAACCAAATGTGGAGTGCCCGGATGTATAAGATGGAAACTCAGGAGTGGGCAAAAAACTCTGCCAATTGCGTTGCGCATGAAGTTGTTGATATCGATTGCGAAATTCAGATGCTCTGGAACGAATGGCTGTTTCAGGGCGAATGATATCATAATGATATTTGCTATCCCATGCGGATATGGATGCATCGCATTGGGTCATGCCTAAAAGCGCAAATGCGCGCGCCATTTCAATAAAACTCATACCTTTATGTTGCAAAACTTGCATGGCTATCTGCAGAAAATGCCCAGGTGGGGTGATGCCCCAAGGTCCATCCTCCCAAAAGAGAGCTATTTCTTCTTGCTCTTTGGTCCGCATGGTTGAGTTTTTCCCACCAATTGCTTTGATATAGTTAAATTCCTCGGCAAATTCAGCACCCTGAACATCATAAAATGGATCTGCCCGGAACTGGTGGGACGAGCGCATTGTCCAAGGGGTAATCTTGCCTTGCCCAGGAAACAAACCGCGCCCAAAGCTGCCAAATGAGGGGCCAGGTTTTGCACTATAAAATGGACCTGTTGGCGACCACTTTATCGCCCCGGTTTGGCGTTTGTAACGTCCAAGATAGTAGTTCACTTCGCTGGGTTCTGACCCATCATTGACCCGCATTCGCAATAAGTGTTTACCAACATGACGACCCCAGGCGATCGCATTATCTTTGGCAACACCATCTGGAAATTTGCGGTAAAAATCAGAAATTTCAGCAACGAAGGGTGTTTCCATTAAATCTGCTGCTGCGGTAACAAATGCGGTTGCATAGGCAACTTTTGATAGTCCTTCAAATGGACCTTCAGGCAGCCCAAAATGCTCATCATATTGCTGCTCGAGACCGTTTGCAGCCAAAAAACCTGCCGTTAATGGCATTGCCAAAACTACAGCTGCGCGTGGTGGTGGAGTGCGTTGTTCACGGATTTGTTGGAGTAAAATATCAAGCCAATGAAAAACCGTATTGTGATTTCTCGGATGAACAATTTGGGAGATATATGACGACTTTGACCCATAGGGCGATGCACATGCACCAAGTCCTGCAGCGGATGCCACAGCAAGTGTTTTGCAGAAGTTTCTTCGTGATAATTTCATACTAAACGGTAACGCCCTTAATCACTGTGTAATATGAAGATTTATGGTTAACAAAATCTAAAACCCGCTAGATTTACACGTCGATTTTGATGTTATATTTCGGGTTAAAACAATCAGATATTACAATTTTCGCGCGCGCAATGAACATGCTCGCTTTGTGTGCCGAATTAAGCGTTAAACTAGGCTCTATTGTCGATATTCCAAATTTATTCGAGCGCTTTTTGTTTGCTTAGGCGGGAATAGAAAAAATTTTAACGTTTGATTTCATCCAAGGGTAACGTGTCCTTGATAGGCTCTGCCCTCGTAGCGTGGCGCATAGAACTTCTGCCAATCGGAATGTTTGTCTGATGATGTGAAACTCTTTGCCCCACATAACGATAAGTTACAAAGACGTTCGGGCAATGACAATTAAAAGACATAAACAAAATCAACGTGAAAAAAATTTTGCGTGGGCGCTACTTGCTATCGCGTTGGTTATGTGTTTGCCGTTTGATGATGGTGAGCATCAGCAAGACGCTGAATTTGCAAATTACCAATATAAAATGGATGGCACGTCGGTAATATCAGTTGATCCAATAACAACAGCTTCTCTTCGCGGGTCTAAACTTGTGCACGCAGTTTCTAATAAGGATTTGGTGCGCCTGGCCAATGCCGACGTTCAATTGCAAGCTGCCTATTCTGATGATCAGCTGCAGGAAAAAATTTATCAATTGAACGAGCTGGATGCGAGCCAGTCAAAGTGCTTTCGTGTGACGCCTTATGAGATTAGCACTTCGCGTTCTGAGGATTGGAAAGACCTCAATTATAAGCTGCTGAGCAGTTATATTGATCAAGGTATGCCGGAAAATACACCTGTTTCCCGCGAGCAAATCATGGCGGAGATATGGTTGGTGCGCGAAGCGGCATTGCAAGCGGAAGGTACGCCGCAACGTTTTCGCACTTTTGGGCTCTATTTACTTCAAGTGCAAAACACGCTTATCGACGCGCATCAATATTACGGTGATGATGGGTTTAAATGGGCCCAAAAGCTGGTGCAAACTGAATATGATTGGGAATTGGCAGAGCATATTCAACAAATCCTTCCATCGGAGTTTTACACCCGGCGGTTAAATCAAAATATGCAACTGTTTTCGCATGATGTGTCAAAATTTATCCCATGCAGCATAAGAGCAAAGCAACTATTGCAGCAGAAATCCTCAAGCTCTTGAGTAGGCGAGTATGCGAATAAAGGCGTCGCTGAAAAGGCTGAGAAAGTGCTTGAAACGTGTTGGGTAATGAAAAATTTACTCAAAACATTTATTATAGTTTAACCGCTGGGCGATGATCTCTTCGATTATAATTGAGTTGCGGTATGAATATGAGCGATGAAATGACCCTCATATTGTCATGTGAATTGTAATCTGTTGGGTCGTTATGCTGCCATACAAAAAATCATATGAACTCATAAAGCGCTACAGAGGTGTAGTTCTATTCGTTTTTGCTGTTTGCCTCTTAGGTGGTCAAATTACGACAATGAGTATGTTGGCAGAAGATAGTGATCGCGGATTGGCAGATTCTTTTCGACTTGATATGTCCAGTGGAGTTAGCTCCGAATTCGGCAAAGTCGATGTAAAAGCTTTAAAGGCACTTGAAGATTCTGCGCAACAAGAAGCACAACAAAAACAAGAAAACAAACAATCTTCTGAGAGCGCTGAAAAGCCAAAGGCTAAAGAAGGTGATGATGCCAAGGTTGAAATGGCAGAGGAAAAGCCGAGTACGCCGCATCCACTTGAAGATGAGATTGCAGATCTAAGCTCATCAAATCCGCTTAAAGTGAAATGTTTTGGCACCAAACCATACACAATTTTAGCTGATAACTTGCAGACATTTGATAGTGTCAAAGGTGGGGTGGTTCAAAAGCTCGTCGAAGAGCGTGAGTTCTCTGATAAACTTACATCTCCGGAAAGCATTGTAGCGCGCATGTGGCTTGCAAGAGAGCGCGCGCTGCAGGCAGAAGGTGGCCAAACCCACTTGGCAGCCCTGGGAAATTATCTAATAACAGCGCAACGCACACTCAAAGATGCGCATGAGTATTATGGTGATGAAGGCTTGGATTGGGCGAAAACCTTGCTTAGAACCAGAGCCGATAAGCGCGTTATTCAACAGATTAAAATCCGTGTTCCAAGTAAACGCTATACACGTAAGCTTAATCAAAAAATGCAGCTTCTAATAGATCACCCAGATGATTTTATTCCCTGCACAAAGCGCGCTGAGCAACAGTTCAACGGTTAGAATACAGCTCAGCTTGAGCCGTAAACTTTTCGTATGTTTTCTGCAGATTTTTGGGGTTTAGATTGACAATTCCATCACGTAATCATCCATCACATAACCGCCACCGATATCTGTTAGCGCTGTGTCAGTTTTCTTAAAGCCCATTTTTTCATAAGCAGCGATAGAATGTGTATTGTTCTTATTAACCGTTAATCGAATGCTATTTAGATCAAGATCATCTGCTAAATCAACAAGATAGCCAATCGCCATGCGACCTATGCCGCGGCTTCGCTCTGATGATAAGATATAAAGTTTTGAAAGTTGTAAAACGCCATCACCTTCATCTTTATGAGGTTGAACACCCATATATCCGATAGCGCGACCTTGATGTTTAATTAGAAAATAAAGATGACCTTGGTTTTGAATTTCATCTTTAATAACGTCTTTTGAATGGAAGTTCTCAAGCATGTAGCTGACTTGGTCAGTGCCAATAATGGGCGCGTAGTGTTCATGCCAAATAGCTTTGGCGAGTTTGACAACTATTTTAATATCACCTTGAGAATGAACAGGTTCAATCATCTATGTGCGCACCTTTAAACTGACTCTTAATTGAAGTTTACACTGCAAATGTGACGAGTACAAATTATTCGTTTGGATCTATTTTTGATTGTAGATCAATACGAGGCCAATTCTTTATATAGGCCCAATATGTTCCAGCGAAAATGACGGAATTTATCGCAAACACGCTCAATACTTCATAATCGAGTAGATTTGCTGCTCGGTTTGGATTGTCGTTCGATAAATATTGGCCAAATAGATAAAGCAAATGAGTTGCGATTGCGATGGCAAGCAAAGTTCGAAATGATTTTGTTCTGATGAAAAGAACGAGCACTGCGAAGGTAAATGAAGCCAATGCCAGATAGAACATTATGAAAAGAACTGTAAGCCCTAGTGTGGCGTCATCCAAATTACCTATTAAGATGAATAGTAAAAACATGCAAAACATTGCCACAGGTGGAAGTATCAGCCCACAAATACGTTGGGGCCAATTGATCGTCTCCACGTTGCGCCAGAGTTTAAATTTTAATACGACAAGAATTGCAAGTGCGATGAAAAATGGCGAAAGATTTCCAAAAACGACTAATTCCATGCTAAAATGACTAATCGCAAGCAGCAGTAATGATGACCTCAACAAACAGCTCGGGTCTTGCAAGTTTGGCTTCACCACAGGCGCGAGCAGGGGCATGGCCTTCTGGCACCCAAGCATCCCAAACCTCATTCATGGCTGCAAAGTGCTTCATGTCGGACACCCAGATGATCGCTTGTAGGATTTTCTCTTTAGATGAGCCCGCCTGTGCTAGCAAAACATCAACTTTGTCCAACATATCACGTGTCTGCTGCGCGGCAGATACATCCTGGCCCTTCTCAACATTACCAACCTGCCCACATAGATAAGCAACACCATTATGTTTGACTATTTTGCTCATCCGTTTGGCTGTTTCCATGCGGGTTATGTTGGCTTCGTTCTGCATTTGCGCTCCGATTACTCGATTTGATTTTGTATATCTCTATCGTTTTGTGCGGTGAGTGGCAATTGAAGATCACTATGAGTGATAATCTGCTGTTTGCGTCATCAATTAGCGTTGAAAACCTCGGGGAGCTACTAGCGCCATTTAATCGAGCAACCCATTGAAGGTTGTTGTTCGCGAGGACCTTCTCCGGTTTTAGCGATTTGCATCATCGCATTATATAATTCGCGTGTGCGATCAGCTGAAGACGCATTCATGCGAACATCATCCAATCGGCCGCGATATTGCAACTCACCGTTCTTGTTAAATCCGAAGAAGTCGGGGGTGCAAATGGCATTATATGTCTTGCCAACACTTTGCGTTTCATCAACTAAATATGGAAAGTTAAAGCCATAATGAGCAGAAAATACCTTCATGTTTTCAGGGCTATCTGCAGCATAATCGTGATAATCGTTTGACATGATAGCAAGCACATTGACGCCATTTTCCATGAGCTCGTCGGTGTCTTGTTTAAGACGCTCGCCAATTGCTTTTACATAGGGGCAATGGTTGCAAATAAAGGCGATAAGCAAACCTTTCTCACCCAAATGCTCAGACATGATAAATTTTTGACCATCAGGGTCGGATAGAGTGAACTCTGGTGCCTTCCAGCCAAAGTCGCAAAGTGGAGTATCTAAGAGCATATTGAAGTCTTTCGCGCGTTGTTGATCATTTAGATTTAGGGCAAAGCGAAAGACTTACAATACTTAGTTGTTGAATGAAAATAACCCACCCATGATCGTCGCGCTGTTGAGGGAGTACCGCAAAGGTGTGTCGCAAGGGTGAGCGACGAGCGGGAGATCGCGAGATCAGGGTGGGTTATATAGGAGGCCGTAACCCCTTCGGATCTTTCTTGCCATACTCAGAAGTCTTGAATGGGAGGGGTTCAAGACTTCTGATCTGGTTTTACCAAAGGGAGACTGAACTGCCGTTTGGATTATCCAAGTGTGCGGAATTCAGTTGGTGTCAATTTACCGTTGCCGTCAGCGTCAGCAGCATTAAAAGCTGCGCGGTCGAAAGCACCAGTTTTGCCACGTAGTTCGTCGTAAGATACGAAACCGTCACCAGCGTATACGCTTGAGATTTCGTCGCTTTGGCCAACAGCTGAGTCAACTTGACCGAAAGAAAGAGCAGATGCGCCAGAAACAGCCATCATTGATACAGTAGCAAGAGCAATAAGAGTTTTCATAATTTTAGTCCTTTTAAGTTTGGTGCAATTTATTTGTTTGTGGAGCACCGTCATGTTTCATTTAAGTTTGTATTCATCAAAACGTTTGAGAGTGTTTGTGGAAACCCGTGTTCGTTTCGATGAGCTAAATGTAGGCTATGAAAACGAGAAAATAAATTAACATATACACACGAGCCTGTGAGGTTTCGTGTAAACTCTAGCTTACAAGCGTGATAGCTTTTCTCTAAGTCCTTATGAATAAAGGTTAACAGCGATTAACTCTTCACGAACACGCTCTCGAGAAAAGTTTAAAATTTTTCAATAAAGATGTTTTTCATCCAGTATTTGACTGAGAAATGAGCTCAAAAAGGAGCGTTTGTGAACTGGTGTGAGTGTTTTGATGAGAAAAACAATGTGTAATCTGATTTAAAATTGTATTTATGGATACATTATCAGACTCAGCAAATAACCATTGTTAAAATAGAAAAATAGCCTTTAGGTTTCTTAGGCAATAAATATGGAGACTATCTCATGACGATTGAAAAACATATGTCGGGGGTTGTGTTAACCGGTCATGGCGACTTTGATATGCTTGAATTTCGAAATGATATTGAAGTTCCAGAACTAACACCGAAGGATGTCTTGATCCGCGTTGGAGCAGCAGCTGTCAATAATACTGATTTGAATACGCGTATTGGCTGGTACTCCAAAGGCGATAATGACAGCAACGACGCTTCATGGGCAGGTGCTGCACTCAAGTTTCCCCATATTCAAGGTGCCGACGTTTGCGGTGTCATTGTTGCTGTAGGGCGGGATGTTAATACAGCTCGTATCGGTGAACGTGTGTTGGTTGAGCCGTGTTTTCATGAATTTGACAGCAAGGAATTAAAAAGCGCCTATTATTATGGGTCTGAAACTTATGGCGGCTTTGCTGAGTATACACGTGTTCCATCACGATATGCACATAAGATCAGCAGTTCATTGAGTGATGTCGAGCTTGCCTCATTTCCATGTTCGTATTCCACATCTGAAAATATGTTGACGCGCGCAGGAGTTGGCAAAAATGACTGCGTTTTGATTACAGGTGCTTCTGGCGGTGTGGGGTCTGCTAGTATTCAGTTAGCAAAAGCGCGTGGTGCAAAAGTAATTGCGGTTACAAGTCCGTCAAAAGCAGATGAACTTCGAGAACTGGGCGCGGATGAAACACTACATCGAGATCAAGATTATGTGGAAACGCTCGGTGAGAGTTCAGTAGATGTGGTGATTGATTTGGTCGCTGGTCCTAAGTGGCCAAGCTTATTGGACGTGTTGCGCCCTAGAGGCAGATATGCCGTCTCAGGCGCGATTGCAGGCCCAATCGTTGAATTGGATGTGCGCACGCTTTATCTCAAAGACCTCAGCTTTTTCGGATGCACAGTTATTGAGCCAGAGGTTTTTGGTAATCTAATTGCCCGTATTGAGGCGGGAGAGATCAGGCCTTTAGTTGCTGAAACGTTTCCACTTATAGATATTGTAGAAGCCCAAAAATCATTTCAAACGAAATCTCACATTGGTAAAATTGTGCTAACAATGAACAAAGATGCATGATGAGAATATGGTGCTAATCTGCTTTTTTATAGCGCTCTAATCTCTCTTCTAAAGTGCCTGTATGGAGTTCGAACATGTGGTTGTCGTCATCGTAAAAATATATCGATTGACCTTCGCCTTTAACGCGCGCTCGCCCCTCGCGTAACTCAAGACCAAGATCGTGTATGCGCGTGAGGTAGTCTTCAAAATCATCATCGTCTATTTTAAAGGCAATGTGATTATATGTTTTCTCAACGAGTGAATCGCCTTTCATAATCGCGATCCAAATGTCTCCAATCAGAAAGAACCTTTCTTCCGATAAGGAGAAGGTTTGCTCTCCACTATCGTAAACTTTCTTTGCTTTAAAAATATGGGTCAGCAGCTTTTCCATCCGCTCAAGATCAGCGGTTATAAAAGTCATATGTGAGAGACCTTGGATCATAAGTACATTTCCTTGAAAATAATCGAAATGGAAGTGTTTTATATAGAGCCCAGCAATGTGACGGTTTAACGGCGAGGGGAGGGTAAAACTATGATGATTGCGCCATGTCGTATTAAGTTCGGCAAAACAGATTGTTAGTGTCGAATTTTAATAAATTGATTCAATAAGTTGAGGAATTGATTCAACCAACATCAGTTCTGGGAAGGAGTTTGGCTTTGTGCAAAATATGAACATAAAGTCATACTTTAAGAGCCTGCAAATGTTGAGTCATATGAATCGCTTAGGCAGGAAAGCTGACAATATGATTCAGGCTTCGCAAGGGCGTAAGCCGAAGCGAATTGCATTAAATTCAACATGCGAACTAAGGGCCCGATTAAGCTCTCAGAGGCACAAAAAAACTGTCCAAAATCAACAAGTTAGGCTCGTTAAAGAAATTTAACGTTTTGTTAGGGAGAAAAAAGTGTTTTATTTCAATATGTTATCTTTTTCGCACGCTTTCATGTTCTTGGACTCCCCATGAAAGTAACGGGTGCAAAATAGGATTGAATGGTTAAAAATGAGTTAATTTAGCCGTGTGGGTATGGGAATTTTACCAGTCGTCAGATATCGCCCTTTTCAGCTGCGAAAAACCGAGATAAGAGTGATCTGCAAGACAGATATTCAACTTTATCCCAATAAGAAAAGCGATCAAAATGAGCACTAATACCTTAAATTCAGACCCACGTGATCTTTATATGTCTCGTGTGATTAAGGCATCTCCGGAGGCCGTTTGGCGGTGTTGGGCTGAAGTTGAGTTGTTGGAAAAATGGTGGACGCCCAAGCCAGTTATAACAAAAGTTAGCCAAATGAAATTTGCGCCAGGTGGGGTTTTTGGTACAGATATTGTTATGCCAAATGGTGACGCGCATCCGAGCGTTGGCTGCTTTTTAGAAGTAACGCCGCATCAAAGAATTGTCTTTACCGACGCCTTAAGTGGTGGTTATAGGCCAACGAAGAGATCGTTTATGACCGTCATCATTGAGCTGAAGCCCCATGATGAAGGCTGCTTATATTCAGTGCGCATTTTACACTCTGCTGAAGAAGACGCTTATCGTCATAAAGAAATGGGTTTTGATGATGGTTGGACGACCACGTGTTCACAACTCGCTGAGTTGGCTGAAGGGCTGTAGATGCCATGAAGCTAACCACCAGTTTTGATCCAGATGATAAATTAGATAATGAAATTATTGGTAAGACACGCAGTTACAATGCAAAGTTTACACCCAATGATTACAAACCATTCTCTGTTTATTTAACCAATGATGATGGTCAATTAATGGGTGGTATGACGGCTTTTCTTTCATGGAATTATTTAGAGATAAAGTATCTTTGGGTCGATGAGGCGCATCGTGGAAAAGGCCATGCGGCTGAGATTATGAATGCAGGTGAGATAGCTGCTCGCGAGAATAAGTGTGAATTTGCGCTTGTTGATACCTTTGAATTTCAAGCGCTCGATTTTTATCTCAAGCAGGGGTATCAACTCGTTGCTGAGATTGATGGATATTTAGGTAAATACAAGCGCTACTTCCTGCAGAAAAAGTTATAAGCACGAATGTAGTAATTATGATCATTCCGCAGGAGCAATACCCTCAAGCCCATCTGGGTCACGTTTTGGTTTGAGAGGAATGAGCAGAACAATTGCGCCGGCGCCAACTGCTGCCCACAGCGATGCAGTCCATAACAAATCATAATTCCCTAAAAGGTCAAATAGGTACCCGCCCGCAAATGCGCCGGCTGCCGCGCCAAGTGAATGGCCAGCTGATATCAAGCCCATTGCCAATCCCATCGTACGCAACCCAAGATATGATTTGACGAGACTTGCCGTCACCGGAACCGTTGAATAATCCACCACGCCAAACAATATGGCAAATAGATACAGCGTTTCGATTGATTGACCGGGCAGTGAGGCAAGCACAACAAATGTAAAGCCACGAAGTATATAAATGGATGCAAGCAGCAAGACACGGTTTACGCGATCCGATAGCCAGCCAGCGAGTATCATGCCGCCAAGATTGACCGCAGATAGCAACCCATACGCCGTGGCGCTGGGCAAAGGTGGAAGTCCGCAAAAACTTGCAAATGGTAGTAAATGCGTTTCAATCACGCCTGTTGTTGTGATGCCGCAAATGAAAAAGCTCCAAAATAGCGCATGAAAAACTGGTTTTTTTATCAGATAACCCAGATCTGACACCATGGAGGCTCGCGGAGCTTCTATTTGGCTTTCAGTATCGGGATTGGTTTTTTGCCCGGGCAATGATGCTTGAATGCAGGGAAGGAGCGCCAAGCATGCAAGGCTTAACGCGCCAAAACTCCAGCGCCATGATACAAAAGCTAATAATCCAGCAATGAGCGGAATGATAACAAATTGACCGCCTGATGATCCAGATAAAGCAATGCCTGAGGCAAGGCCGGTATTTTTGTCAGCAAAGCTGCGCGTGACAGCTGTCGCGACGACGTGAACCGCAACAATACCAAACCCTGCTGCGCAGAAAAACGAGAACCCGACGATGAACATGAGTTTTGAATTCATCGCAGCAACGATAGCGCAACCTATTCCGAGTAATCCCAAACCAAAATTTAGAGTAAAACGTGGGCCTTTGATATCAGCGATTCGTCCTGAAAATGGTGCTATAATGGCCATAACAATAAGGCCGGTAGCGCCAACAGAAGAAATGAAGCTTGCAGACCAGCCAAATTCTTCCTGCCAAACTGGCATGACCAAACCAAGGGACGAGCGTGCAGAAAATGACAATGCCAGCGCCAAGAAGCCAAAGATCACAATTGTCCAGTTTTGTTTGGATTTATCGAGTGTTTGCGCGCGATCGTTCATAATTATAGCCTGTTCTGATTGTGTATTCATCGCAGAAAAAGCTGAGTTTGAATAATCAATTTTACTGATAACAACACAATTGCAATTGATAGGATGTTCAAGGTGGCATCATTCTTACAGTAATGCAGCTATACAGACTTATTCTAATGTTTTGTGAGGTTGGTTTTGAATGTTGTGAGAGGCTGGAGAATCACTTCAAAAAAGATTTGAATTCGCGTGTAAGTGCTCAGTAGAATTTCATTTTAAAATTGTGCTAATTACTAAAATTTTAGTAAAAATAAGTAGTTTTAGTCTCATTTTGGTACAAAAACAGTAAAAATGCAGCACTTATAAAGTGTAAATAAACACTATTTTCAGATATGCATTGAAATTTACAAATATTCTAAGACTTTATCCAAATATTACTTGCAAAATAGAAAATTATCCTCAAATAAAAAGGCTCGAGTGTGCGTCAGGTTCGCTCATGTCTGAAACTTAGAAAATAATTCGTAATAAACCCGGTGAGATAAGGGCGGTTTCAAGAGTAGGCGGAATGAATAAAGATAATAAGCGAACGCCTGGGCGCCCCAGAGAATTTGATCTAAAAGTTGCACAGACAGCCATTCTGGATGAGTTTTGGCGTAAGGGATATTCTGCAACGTCAGTTGACGATTTATCAAGAGCAACTGGAATGGTAAAGCCAAGCCTTTACAGTGCGTTTGGTAATAAATATGCCATGTACCAAATGGCTGTGAAGATTTACAGCGAGATGTTGGTCAGTAAATTTACCCCTGCATTCATTGAGCCTGATGACATCCGAGATGCTTTGGAAAGTTTGTTCAAAATCTCATTAGATGTTTATTGTGGAAACGATAAAGATGCGCCACGCGGTTGCTTATTCACCACAACAACAATTGCAGAAACTCATAATCATCCGGAAATTGGGAAAGTTGTTCGCGAGCAATTGGCGCTATTTGATAAGGCTTTAGAAAAATGCCTGATACGTTTATGCCCAGATTGGTCTGCTAGTCAGGTGAAATATCAATCTTGGATTATCATGTCCTCGCTCAATCATATGTCTACATGCGCGCGACTTGGTATGGAGCGCAAAGAACTCGAAGTTATCGTTGCTTGTCTAGTTAATCAAATCGCGGGTTCAAAAGACCCAGTAATGGCATAGTTCTCAGGCTCTCTAAAAGAGAACTCATAGATAAGTAGTTGCGCGTTCATAATCGCTAAATTCAGCTATAGACAAGCTGCGTTTGTTATATTTGGTCATCAGCTTTGAGTGATCTGGCTCAAGCGTCAGTAAAATGCACCGTGATTAAGCCAATATGACCAGTATATCGACCTATCAATTCTACACCCGTGATACCAGTGTTACTCGTGCCCGGATCGAGGCTGATCCCATCATTTCGCGTGAAATGGCTTACTATAAAGAAAACATCTCTCAGATCACGACAGTGGACGAGTTTTTAGACGATGATCGTCTTTATAACTATGCCATGAAAGCCTTTGGACTTGAGGAACTGACCTACGCAAAGGGTTTGATGCGACAAGTCCTGGAAAGTGACTTAAACGACGAAGACAGTTTTGCTAATCTTCTGGAAGATACGCGCTATAAAACAATGGCTGCCGCTTTTGATTTTGGTAATACTGTTGCAGATCCTGAAGTTCAAACCGACGATCAATTTCAAGATACAGTCGATCTTTATTCCACAGCGATTGAACGGCGAAACGATACGCTCACTGCAGAGTTGGATTATTATGATGCGGTGATTGAGACCGTGACCGATGTGGATGATATTTTCTATAACCAAACCCTGCGGGATCAGTTGTTCCAAGCGTTTGAGATAGATCCTGATATTTTTGATTATAATACAATCAGATCAGTGCTCACAAGCGATGCTGATGACCCAACATCTTATGTAAACGTCAATTTTGTTGATAATATAACAACCTGGCAGACGCAGATAACAGATTTGTATACAGAGCGCGGAGAAGCTACTGATGAGTCTGAATACGATAAACTAACTCGTCAAATTGAGCAGTATCAAAAGTTTGTCGATAAAGCCTATATTTATCAGGAAATGGCGCAAGCCTTTAATTTCAGCGAAGATGGAAGCTTAGCTGATGGTGTCTCTGCTCAAACTGAAGAGCAAGTGGCAGCTTTTAAAGAAAAAGTTATTCTCGCTGAGCCTGAGCTTACGCGGAGCGCGATGTTGATCAATCAAGACTATTATCGTGAGCAATTGGCTGCTGCGACGACTGTAGAAGATCTTGTATATAATATCAGGTTGTCCGAGATCATCTTATCGTCTTTCTCATTGCCAACAACGACGTCATTTTCAGACATGATTTGGGCAATGACGGAAGATATATCAGACCCAGAACATGAAATTTATAACATGGATTCAGGTTTTGTTGATCTAGCCGAAGCGTTCAACTTCAATTCAGATGGAAGCGTTCCAGACGGTGAGGAAATGCAAACTGCTGAACAGACCGATGATATGATGGTGCTATATTCAACGCGTTATGACGATGAAGAGGAAGAACAAAGATTATCCGATACATCGCAGTTTAGCCGTTATATTGATTATACGAGCGATCTAGATGATTTGCTATCTGATTTGTCAGCTGCGCAAACTGTGCGTGAATATTTGCTCAAAGCTCACGATATTGGTGAGAATGAACTTTCTACGTTTCAGCTAAAGAAAATCTTGACTTCTGATCTTAGTGATCCAGATTCATACGTGAACCAGCTTGGTGATGAACGCTATCGCAATTTTGCCAAGAGTTTGAACTTTGATGAAAAAGGTGAAATTACATCTCCACGATATGCTCAAGAAGAAAACGAAATGACGCGTATTGCTAAAGCATATTATACGCAAATGACCATGTTCGATAGTACAACTGAGACAGCAGAACTTGCAGAAGAAGAGGTTCTTTACTATCGCGAACGTATGGCAGAGCTTGAAACTGTTGATGAAATTGTGGCTGATGCACGCCTCGTTGAATTCATTGCGATATCCGAAGGCTTAACCTATGAAGACCTCGCAGATGGCGTGCTTGGTTTGTTGTTGAGATCTGACCTGGACGATAGTGAAAGTTATGCAAATAGCTTTGAAAATGTGAGCTATCAGAAAATTGCAGGTTCGTTCAGTTTTGATGAATTAGGGCGTATTGAACAATCTTCACTGACAGGTGTGCAAAACGAACGTGGGCTTGTTGAAACTGAACATCTCTACGTAACCCAATCTCTGGAAGAAGAAGCGGGTGAAACAGAGGTTGGTGCTCGTTTAGCACTTTATTTCGCGCGTACTGCGCCCACAATTAGCTCAGTTTATGAGATCTTAGCAGACGAAGCTCTCGGACAATTTGTTCGAACTACGCTTTCACTTGCTGAGGAAACTGCCTCTGCAGACATCGATAAACAGGCACAGCTGATTGAAAGCCGTTTAGATATTCAGGACCTACAAGACAGCGAAAAAGTCAATGAAATGATCAATCGCTTCCTCGTATTGTACGACTTGGAAAACGGCAGCAACTATGATCCAACTGTCGCAGCATTTAGCAGTGCAACAAGCTTCAGTGCTGACACACTTGCAAGCTACGCCCAATTACGTTCGCAAATATAATAGCAGCTTTCTAAATGCGCCATCGGTCTAGCGTCGCGTCCAGACCTCGGTGCCAATTTTATTCGAACCACCATAAGTCCAAATACCGCGCCAAGTGCCATCTTCTTGCTCGACATAATAGGCCAATCCAAACGATCCATCGGATATATATGATATGGCGATGGAAGAATCATTGGTGCTTGCAGGCCCCATGGTGGAATAACCTTTGCTATCTTCTGCACCCAGTCCGGTACCAGTATATTTCACTCCACCAACATTCCAAATGACTGAGTATGTTTGACCGGTTTGATGTACGCTCACTGTACCTGAATACTCACCCTGACCACCCGGGTTTGTACCTTTTACAGTAAAGTTGCCTTCAGGTCCGGCGAGCGCGGATAATGTAAGCGTAATCAAGGTAGTGATAGTGATGGTGATGAACTTGAACATTGTTGCCTCCCTCATTTTATCTTCTAGCTTAGCACATCGTCATCGAAATTTGCAGCGGATGCATCAAATCACAATAACGCGAGTGTGAATTGCTGTTGATGGTGCAAATTGTTACGAGGGATCAGATAATGGAGATGCAAATATGTTCAATTCAATCAAAGTAATATTCGCAGTTTTATCAATGACAATAATGCTTGCAGGGCAGGGCCTTGCCGCAGATGGCACATTTAAAGGTGTTGAAGGAGAACGCGTCAGCGGATCCGTTGAAATCACGCAATCTTCTGTCAAATTGTCATCGAATTTTAAGACAACGAGTGGGCCTGATCTATATGTTTATTTGGGCAATGATGAGCCAACAAAAATCGTAGCGGTATTGAAAAAGAACAAAGGTAGCCAAACCTACGCACTGCCAAAAGGCATTGATTTATCTAAATATTCTTCAGTTTTTATCCATTGTAAAAAGTATAATCATACATTTGGAAAAGCCAGCTTTCGCTAGATTATCAATCAGCTGAAAATCTAGCTACAATTTAAGCTTAGCCGTAGTTTAAAAAAGCGGATCGGATCACCGCTTTTAATGCTTCAATGGCACGATTATTCTTTCCCCCATCTGCTAGGATGAGTTTTGACGATGGTGTTGGGGGAAGGCGGTATTCATTACCCAATACGGCTAATCCATTATGAAGTGATGATCTGCCCAATAGGCCGATGGCAATGCCTGCTTCTACAGCCGCAACAACTCCAGACACACTCTGACTGGAATATACGATGCGATAGGGCTGTCCGCGTGTTTTAAGCGCATTTAATGCCACATCACGCCACCAGCACGCTTGATCAAACAGAGCAACTGGCAAGACATCGCTGTTTGAAAAATCGGCGTGAATTGAACTTGTCCATACAGTTGGGTCTTCAAAGAGCAGCTCATCCTGCGAGTTCAAAGTTTCGATTTCATAAATGGCTAAATCCAGCTCACCTTTTTGCAACGCGTAAGGAAATTCTGTGCTTAGCGCACAAGTCACGTCTAATTCTATATGCGGGTGCTTTTGAGCAAAATTTGCGATGATCTGCGCAAGTTTTTCTCGTCCGTGATCATCAGGGATACCAAAGCGAATTTTACCGATTACCGGATCACCTGAAATATCTCTTAAAGCTGTGTCTAATTGATCTGTGACCTGCCGGGCAATTGGCATGAGCTGGCGCCCCGTTTCGCTTAAAACAACACCGCGACCATGCCGCTCAAAAACCGAACGTCCTAAAATCTCTTCCAATCGTTTGATCTGAATACTTGTAGCTGATTGAGAGCGTGCAATCTTGTCTGCACCTGCGGTTACACTACCTGTTTGTGCCACGGCTAAGAAGGTTCGCAAAAGATCACTATCAAGACTTTCCATATGATTTTCCGATGGCTGAAATAAGTATTATTCATTTCATTTATGTCTAAATGATACTTAGATTACAAGGCCAAAGGAGTATTTCGATGGCTTTGCAGGGTATCTCGGTTCGACAATTATCTACAAAGAAGTTTCTTTTAAGCTTGATGTTTGTGCTGTTTGTAGCAGCTGGATTTATTTGGCCAACACAGTTTATCGATATGATTTCATTTGTGTTTTGGGGATTGGTAACCATCGCACCGATTGTCATTCCTGGCATAATCCTAACAGCTTGGATTATTTCAAGTGGCGCTGATAGCCATATTGCAAAAGCGTTTGAGGGACGCCCAGCGAGATCAATTCTTCTAGCTTCATTAATCGGGGCTCTAACGCCCGTTTGTGGTGTTACTGTGTTGCCGCTCATGGCGGGCTTATTGGCTGCGGGCGTACCTTTAGCACCTATTATGGCGTTTTGGTTATCATCACCGGTCACAGATCCTGCAATGCTCGCAACGACCGCAGCAACACTTGGATTAAGCTTTGCAATAGGAAAAACACTCGCTGCCTTTTGCTTGGGGCTTTATGGCGGAGCGATCACCTCAATATTTGCAAAAACATCATGGTCGAATAAGGCTTTACGCGATAACGCGTTATTAAAAGGCATGGCGAAAAGTGCGTGTGAAAAACCAGCTAGCTTTGATGCTTTTGTTTGGAAAACAAGCGAACGTCGAGGGGCGTTTAAGCGTCAGTTTTCAGCAACGGTGCGTTTGATTTTAATCTGCTTAATCCCAGCATTTGCAGCTGAATTTGCGCTAAACTCTGTCCTTACGCCGGGCTCACTCGCACCTTATGTGGGGAAAGATCAGTTCTGGGCCATCCCAGCGGCGGTTTTTGTTGGCGCACCCGCTTATATCGATGGGTTCGCAGCGCTTCCACTTGCGCGAAGCCTTATCGAAAATGGAATGTCAAACGGTGCTGCAATGGCGTTTTTGGTGTCAGGTGGTGTTGTCAGCATATGGGGTGCTATGGCTATTGCACCTGTATTAAAGATCAAACCGTTTTTGCTGTATTTGATCTTGGCCGTAACCGGTTCATTAGCTGTCGGCTATACATTTGAATGGCTTGTGTGACTACTAAGGCACAAAAAAGCGGGCGCAAAAGTTGAACGCCCGCTGATTATATTCCGAAATTAGCGGTATTTTGCAGCCGTGATAAATTCGCCGAATGTTTCGCACCAAACCAACACAGTGTTATACGTGCCGACATCAATTCCCTGAGGGATCTCTGAGATAAATCCATCAAAGGTTTTAACGCTTCCAATCGCAGCAGACTGGTCTTTTACAGCGTTAAAGCTTGCTTCATCATCGACGAATTCTGGCACCAAATAAACGATGTAATCCGGTCCCGGTGCAAGTTCACCCATATGGACAATTTTCGTCGCGCTAACTGCAATTTTACCCGTTCCCCAGTGGAGGAAATCGCTGCCAGCGAGGTCTTTAGTAAATTCTGCCTCAAAAAGCGCGTTTTCTGCGGAGCTTTCAAGCTGGGCTTGATCAATGCTTGGTGGCGCGATGAGAATAGGTAATAAATAAATTCCCAATGCAAAACCAATGGCCAATGCAATTCCGTGTGTGCTGAGTAAAATGATTTTCCGCATGTTGATTGTCCTCCAAATCAATTAGTTAGCAATGCCTAACATGGGAGCGGAATTCTCGCAATCTGCTATCTCATTGGGTGATGATCGGTGTAGAGCGGGAATTTCATAATCAATATGCATTCCCATTGTTTTAATTACTGTTATGTTCGCAAGATGCTTAGCTACCAACAGGTCCCAAATGTTTGAATTATATCTAACCACAAATGGATTATTATCTTTTACGGTTGTTATTCTTGCAATTGCCCAAATTGCTATCGGTTCTTGGCCACGGGTTAAGCGTGCTGATCATTCAGGCGCATTAGCAAAAGATGATGCCCAAACACCATTGGTGCCGTTTGGACCGTTCTTTGCCATTTGGCTTGTCATTTTCGCTTGGATCTTGGCATTTGCCATTTGGCAGACAAGGGCTGAAAACCTATCAAGTGAGCTGTTGCAAAGCATTAGATTACCGATGATCTTAATCATGCTCTGCACGTGTTTTTGGCAGGCCTATGTGCCCAAATACGGAATGGGGCCACCAAGTGTCATTGCGTTAAGTACAGCCGCTGGTATGGCGGTTTTTACGATATTGTCTTTGAGCAATACCCAAATAGACGCATTTTCATTGCAATATTGGTTTGGACTAGCGCCAATACAGTTTTTCGCCGGATGGTTATGCGCAACATCTGTGGTAAATCTTGCCACCACTTTGGTCAAAACTGGATCCAGATTTGACCCTCGGACGACGCAAAATGCTATTCTGCTGATTGCTTTTATCACTGTCATTGTTGGAATTGTTGCCAATATCACCAATTCTTACATCTTTGCTGTGTCTGCCATTTGGGGGCTTTTAGGTATTTTTGTAAATGTACTTGTGAAGAAACACGCATCAGAAATTGCTGTCACATCCGCCTTTGGGATAGGTGTCATTCTAGCAGCAACACATCTCGGCGCATTGTGGGGAATAAACCAATGAGTAAATCGAATCTTCAAAAAATGCGCGATGGCGAATGGTATATCTGTATTGATGATGAGCTTGAAGCTTTGCGCCAAAAAGCAGCTGATGCCGTCCATGAGCATAATTATATGCATCCCAGCGAACGCGGGTTGATGGGACCTAAATTGCGATCTTTGTTTGCAAGCGCTCATGAAAGTGCGATTGTAACCGCACCGTTTCATTGTGTTTATGGCATGAATATCCATCTTGCAGAGGGCGTTTATTTAAATGCAGATTGCGTTATTTTAGATACTGCAAAGGTGTCAATCGGAGCTAGAACACTGCTGGGGCCTAAAGTCCAACTTTATTGTCCTTTACATCATTTAGAATGTAAAGAACGATCTCAAGGTTATGAGATCGGTTACCCTATCACAATTGGCGAAGATGTTTGGATTGGTGGTGGCGCGATCATATTACCAGGGGTGACAATAGGCGATGGTGCGATTGTTGGAGCCGGAAGTGTTGTGACCAAAGACGTCGCAGCAGGCGCAAAAGTTGCCGGAAACCCTGCCAAACCCATTGGTTAGCAGTGCATGACGCACCTTCATGCCTTGCCGGGAGTGATGTTCCTTGTTACCAATTTAGCATTGTCCTTGTATCGTAGCGTTCCTTGAGTCGGAATATTTGCGCGTGGTTAGAAAGAACCAAAAGTTCATTTTGGCAAAAGCCTCGATTGTTATTCCAAGTATATCAGTCTGATACCGTTTTATATTTGTGTAAAACGATGATGCGTAGCAGTTAGCTTTTGGGGAGCAAGATATAATGAAAATCGCCTTATTGATGTTAAGTCATGAAGATGAAAGCGGCTCAGTGCAGAACGTTTTTATGCCGCTATCAATTGGGGTGATCGCAGAGTTTTTAAAGCTCAATTACAAAGAAAGCGATCTAGAGATCGAGCTTTTTAAACGACCTTCGAAATTTGAAGAATACCTTCAATCTACCACTCCTGATGTCGTCATGTTCGGCAACTACATGTGGAACGAGGAGTTGAACTTATATTTTGCCTCACGCTTAAAAAACCAATTAGATAATTGCTTAATTGTCATGGGTGGACCCAATGTCAGCGTAAATCTTGAGGGTAAAGAAACTTTCCTGGCGCAAAACCCGCAGGTTGATATTTTGGTTGAAGGCGATGGAGAAATCGTTTCGCTTGAAATCTTAAAACAATATAAGGTCAATGATCGCTCTATTGCCGCTACCAAGCATGCTAAAATTATGAACTGTTTTGCCTATGATCACGCTTTGGATGAACTTATGTGTGGCGAAGTTGAAGACACGCGCATTGGTGTTGGCAAAACATCATTGGATGAGATCCCGTCGCCCTATATTTCAGGCGCAATGGATGTGTTTTTTGAAGACAATGCCATCCCGCTATTAGAATCAAATCGTGGTTGCCCTTATGCTTGCACTTATTGCCAGCAGGGAACTAAGTATTTCTCAAAAGTGCGCTTTTTTGAGGGAAGCCGCATAGGTGATGAAATCGAATATATTGCAAAGAAAAAGCAAGAGCTTGGGCTCAACATGTCGATTGTCGAATTCACCGATCCGAATTTTGGCATGTATAAACAGGATTTGGATGTGTTTGAGGGCATCCGAAGATCACAAGATCTGTATGATTTCCCAAAACAAGTATGGTGCTCGACGGGTAAAAGTCAGGCCAACCGGATTTTAACCCATGCGAAAATGTTAAAACCGGATTCCATTATGATCCGCGCCGCAATGCAAAGCATGAACCCTGAAACGTTGAAGCAAGTTGAGCGCAAAAACCTCGATATCAGCGTGTTTGAAGAGTTTTCAGATGATGGTGTTGAGACTTATTCAGATGTGATGCTGGGGCTGCCGTTAGAAACCAAAGAGACTTATGTCTCAGGGATTTTAGAACTTATCGACAGCAATATTGATGAATTTTCCATGCCTCAAACGCTTGTGCTGAAAGGTACGCCGATGGAGGCGACCGAATATCTTGATAAATTTGATATTCGCACGCTCAACCGCGTTATCCCAGAATGCACCGGGGTCTATGGTGATGAAAAATCGCCAGTCTTCGAGTTTGAGCAGATGATCATGCACACATCGACCATGGATTTTGATGGTTATTTGGAGTGCCGGAAATTCGCGCTCATCGTGATGATTTTCCACAATACTCGGATGCTGAAAAACATTTATCGATATTTAGATCACAACGGCATCAAACGTTCTACATTGCTTGATGGCATTTTCCGCGCCTCGTTAAAATCTGAAATGTTTGCGCCCGTCTATAATGGCTTCCTGCAATTGGTTCAGATGGAGTTATTAGAAAAATTGGAGCTGCCCGAAGGTGTTGATCTTGAAGAGCTAACCGCCAATAAAGTCTATAAATTCCTATCTGTTGCGTTGATGAACCATCGCCTTGCTTTGGTGGAATTGGTGGAAAAAGCGCTTGCTGATACGTCCATTTCGATGGGAAAAATAGAACGCGACTTCTTTATCGAAATGCTCAACGATACGTTCTTCCAGGTTTCTGAAAGTGAAGCGAAATCTGTGAAAAAATCGCTTATTTCTCCGGTGTCTTCCGCCTTTGATTCTGAATATTATGAGTGCTTCTTATCGGACTTTCAGCAAGAGCGTATCTCTAATCTTAAAGACCTTTATCCAAAGAGCGAAGATCGCGAAAACAAGCTGCCATATCATTTGCGTCCATCGAATATGATCAAGACGATCCGTTTCGCCTAAAACGCTTTGGCAGGAGCTCAGCAGGTGTTTTCTCAACCATGGTGAGCATTCCGGCAGCCACGATCATGATCATGCCGATCAATCCTGTTGGTTCTGGGGTCTCAGAGAAGAATAAATAGCCCCAGAAAACTGCAAATCCAACATACGAGAAGTCAAATATCCCAATGATAGATGGTTTTCCGCGTTGATATGCAATGGCAGCGCCAATGCTGCCTATAAGAATAGCGCCTGAAAGTCCTGCCAACAGCATCCAAGCGGTCATGTTCATCTCAACCCATTTAGGAGACAAAAAAGCGGAGAACTGATCAGCCGGTTGGAGTATTTCCAATCCAAATGTTGCAATCAAGCCAAAGAATATGAAAGTCACATTTAGCCCAGCAGATAGAATTAGCGGGTGTTCATCTCGGCATTTTGTGCGGGTAAGGATCATCGATAATGCATATAAAATCGCTGATAAAACCGGCAGTAGGGCGTATAGATTAAAGGCCTCAGTTGATGGTTTTAATATGAGCACCACACCGCTAAACCCAATTACCACAGCGATCCATCCCCATATATTGACGCGATCACCGATTAAAAGCGCAGAGAATAGCGTTATAAATATCGGTGCGGTGTAATATGCGGAAGCAGCAATAGAGAGCGGAATATGAGGGAGCGCCACGTAATAGGCAATCCACATGATGCCCATTAAGAAGCTGCGGATTAATGTCCACAATATGTCTTTGGGACGTAAAGATATGTGCCGGAATTTCACACCAAGTATGATCAAAAGCACGATCAACGCAATCCACGAACGCACCACAAATATCTGCCATAGAACCAAATCTGAGTGCACGTTTTTGATCACAGCATCACCAAAAGATAAGATGAATACAGTGCCAATGATCACCCATATAGCGAGGATTTGATTATCGGTTTTTGTTGGTTTGTCAGGTTTCATAACGTTCGCAGTTTTATTAATCTGAGGATATATAAAACGTGCAAAGCGCATGGGTAAATTGACTAATAATCATTTTTACATTACTTAAAGTTATGCAAAATTTACGCCGAAATCTGCCACCACTTTCAAGTCTATTGCCTTTTGAAGCCGCAAGCCGTCATGCAAGTATCACCAAATCCGCTAATGAATTGGGGCTAACCCAAGCGGCAATCAGCAAGCAGATTAAGGCGCTTGAAGATGACCTTGGCGTGACATTGTTTGATCGTCGAAATCGCGCAGTTTATCTCACCGATGCCGGTCGTGAATTTGGCATATTAGTGAGTGAGGCGTTGGGTGAGATCGCGCAAAAAGCAGATCATTTACGGCAGTCTAATGCGAGCAATGAATTGGTGTTGCGTTCGCAACTCTGCGAGGGGTTATATTGGCTGATGCCGCGACTATCTCGGTTTTATCAAGAGCATCCTGATATATCGGTTCGTGTGACTGTATCGCAAAACCCATTGGCAAACGCTGAGGAGCGCTACGATCTTGCGCTACAAACAACTGGGCGAGACACAGGCCCTGCGCAATTGGTATTTACTGCAAGTGACGCGGTATTTCCCGTCTGCAGCCCCGATTATCTCGATAAGATTGGGCCTTATGTCTCAATTGATCGTCTTTTAGAATACCAACTTTTGCACCATCAGGTATACCCGCAAGACTGGATTGATTGGGACACCTGGCTAAAACGCGTTGGCCGGCGTGTTAAAGTGGGCCAAAAGGGTGTTTTATATGATAGTTACCCCTTAATGATTGAAGCGACAGTTGCAGGTCTTGGGATTGGGCTAGGCTGGTCACGCACGGTGGAAAATCATCTTGCCAATGGCACATTGGTCCGTCCATTTGATCAGGAGCTTTCCTTTGCCGATGGTTTATCAATTTACAAACCAAAAACTGGCGATTTATCGCCTGACGTGCGCAAGCTAGCGAACTGGTTGCGTGCAGAGCTGACTTAGTTGCCCGATGTAATTTGCGGAATGGCTTCCACATCAAACGGCTGAGCGTAGCCTTTGATAAAGCCTTCACGTTTTGCCAGTTGCTCGTACCAGCGCTGAACATTTGGATAGGCGCCAACATCCACCTTTTGCCGATCAAAGCGAGCAACCCATGGCCATATTGCAAAATCAGCTATGGTGATCTCATCCATAATAAATTCATGGCTCGATAACCTCAGATCTAACACCTCATAAAGCTTTGCTGTGGTGTTGGAAAAGTGCTCTGCAGCAAAGGGTGCTTTGCCTGGATGATAGGTCAAAAAATGATGCGTTTGGCCTAGGATCGGTCCAAAAGCTGCTTTCTGCCACATCAACCAGGACACGGTCTCCCAATATTCTGGCGTGTGTTTTTCAGGTATAAATTGCCCTGTTTTATCAGCGAGATATAGCAGGATAGCTCCGGATTCAAAGATCGTATTCTCACCATCAACCAGCACTGGCAACTTGTGATTTGGACTTATTTTGACAAAGTCTTTTCCATGTTGGTCACCCTTATTGATATCTATTAAATGGGTTTTGTAATTAAGCCCCATCTCTTCGAGTGCGATGGATATTTTGCGGCCATTTGGTGTGGTCCAAGTGTATAATTCGATCATTTTGCCATATGTTTTAGAGTTGCTTGTTGTTTGTGTCATGTATCATGTTTTACGACAAGAGGGACCCGCAGGTGTTGATGATGGCTTTGTGTGGAACATTTCATAATCACCTGTCAGGTTTCCAATTAACAGGTCTATACCTTCCACCACCTTGCGTGCCGCGTCATAATCAGACTCGGTCACAACAGATTGTTTGCAAACCTGAATGGCAGCAAGTCGACCTGTGCTTAGCATATCAATAACTGCATTTTTATTAGAAATAACCCCGCGTTTAGTGCGCCGACCTCTTTGCATCATAGTTTTCCCCCGCCAAAATGTGAATAATTGTAAGTTAAACAGTTTGTTTTTCTAAATAGGGCCAAAACATTGCCTGCGGACGCCCAAATACGCGCACTAAAGGTAAGCGATAGCCACCGATTTCAGCTTGATCGATCTGAATATCTTCTGGCGCGACGTTTTTGTGCAAAACAAGCCCACTTAACACCTCATCAAGCCAGATATTCATCTGGTGTCGGTATTGATCAATATCGATTGCATTGCCATCTGCCCAATCACCCACAGCAATATCAAGTGCGGAATTAATATTATCATTTTGATCGGGAATTGCTGGATGAGGGGCTTGGCTTGGCAAAAGTCTCAAAGTCATTACAGGTCCTTTATAATAGGTTTAATTTCCTAAAGAACATAAAGTGAACAAGGTAAAATCACAAGAAACCTATGCGGGAATTATCAAATATTTTGAAGTTAAATCTTTGAGAAATTTTGATAGGCAATTTTGTATTCGATGTCGGATTTAAAGAAACTCTCGTTTTCAAAAGAAAACCCAAAACGTTGATAAAATGGAGCTGCCTCTACGCGTGCGTTACACCATAATTGACAGACACCTTGCGCCTTAGCCAAATCTATCACATGGCTTAACAAGATAGAGCCAGCGCCTTTACCTTGATAGTCTTCTAAAATCGCAAATTTACGAAACTGCATGCGGCCATCATCGGTGGTGAAAAGCGAGATAACTCCAAAATGAATATCACCGTCATATAGGCCTAAATGCTGTGTCGAGGGGAGGTCATCTTCATCAATCACAATCATATGTTCCGGACCATTAGGCCATAAGATGGCCTTGCGAATAGCATAGGTGTCATTGGAAGCTATCGAGCGAATATCAGGTGTCATGTGGAATATTTAAAACCTTTCGGAGGTTTGGTCGATTATAAAAGACGGATAAAGCCCACTTGAATCAAATCCTCAGCTTAATGAATCAACTTTTCAAGTTTATAAATTAATCCATTGAAATAGTGAGTGAAATTTCGTTCAGAGCAGATTTAAATTCATCACAAGCGGCTTCACCTTTTGGCGTAATTTGATAAATTCCTTTTGCGTCCGTTGGCGCGCGCTCAAACCAACCATAGTGATCATCGGCCATGATATTGCGCGCCTTTTCAACGCTCAGAGATTTTGCAATCACGCTGGCTTTTGTCGGGCCATTCACTGATAGATATTTAAGACATCGCAAAGCGTCTTGTCGATAAGCTGTGATGATATGAGATTGCCGCGATGCGCCGCCCTGTGAGGGGTCACCTACGCGCCGCGCAAATTCGCGCAAAAGCCGCGCTTTTTTTATTTTTGATTGCATGGGTTTGTAAGGTGCTGGGTCTAAGTGAACCTCAACAAATTCATCTTTTAATCGCACAGTAATGAGGCCTAAGCCCAATCGTCGGCAGAGGTTTTTATTGTTTTGAAGAGACTTTAAAAACGTGCGACCAGATCCGCGCGGCACTGCCACATAAACTTGGTTGGAGAGCGCTTGTCGATCTATCCCCTGATGAAAAAGCGACAGCGAAAACGCAGTTTTTAATTCAACGATAACGGGATCTTCTTCTTTGCCATCTTCCCCTAAGCGCACACCGACAACGTCGGCTTTGCCGATTTCCCCCTTTACCTCATAACCTTGTCCTTCAAGCAACGCCTTGATGGGGGCATAAAGTTCGGTTTCTTTCGGCTTTGCGGCTGACGGTTTTGGTATTTTTTTTGATGGCTTTTTTGTCAAAAAATGTTGCTTTCTAAAAATCTCTCGTAGCAAGCGTTATAAGTCGAGTTAGGTCGGCCAGGATTAATTATTCAAGCCGGTGCAATAGTACCACTTAATGATAGGCTTATAACAAAGAATACGGCTGCAATAATAAACAAAGCAATAAGCCAATACTTGGATGGAATAGGTTTATCAGGACTTCCTGGTTCGAGCATTTTATTCAACCCTGTTAAATTCTCATTTTTTTGGATAGTGGATGAGAATTTTCTCATTGAGCGCTGCGTTATACCAGCGCCTGCACTTTCTGTAGATTTTTGGGCACGGCTGCGTGAGTAGTAGTCGTTAGTTCGGTTCGCTTCTTCGACAGAAGCCTTCAATTTGTTTGCGCTATCTTTGAGTTGCTTTTTACGATCTGACACAGATATGTCCCATTACCCACCAAGCATACCAAGCCAGATAAATTCGTAAACTGCTGCGCAAAACCCGATGGCAACTAAGATATAGCCTGCGATTAAAAACCAATTTTGCGGTAGGCTATCGATATAAGCACGAAAGCGGGCCCATTCTTTACGAATAAATTTCTGTTTCTTTTCTGGCTGTGTCATCGAAGAGCTTTCAAATAATTTAACCCAGAAAAAGAAAATCGTATCCCTTGGGTGCACATCATATTTTAGTTGTTTGGGTTTGGATTGCAACGCATTGCGTGGCTTGTCAAACAGCTTTTCGATACCTAAATTACAGTCATACAATTTACGAAGTTGCAAATTATGCATCAAGCAGGTTTTGTTGCTTCTGGTTTTTTAAAGAAACGATACATAAAAGTTTTAGATAGAAGTCGAGACACGACGAGGGGCGCAAGAATGGATTTCGGACAAGCAATTTCCATCTGTTTTAAAAAGTTTGCAGATATTAATGGTCGTGCGCAACGATCAGAATATTGGTGGTTTTTTCTTTTCAACTTAATCGTAAATATTGCTGGAACGGCGTTATTTGGTGATGGGTTGATTTCTGTTTTGATCACACTTGCATTGATTGTTCCAGCTATCTCAGTTGGGGTGCGGCGTTTACATGACACAAACCGTTCTGGCTGGTGGATGCTTGCATTTATCATTCCATTGCTCGGCCTCATTCTTGCGCTGTTCTGGCTGACAAAACGAGGTACTGTTGGACCAAACCAATATGGTGATGATCCATTGGGCGGTTTTGCCGGCGAGCATACATATTACAATGATATCGATGCTCAAGCTGAAGCTCACAACGATGATCAAATGTTCCGTGGTAACAATGAGCGCACAAATGATAGCCGCGCAGAAGAGCGGAGTGCACCACGCGAGGAAAAAGCTCCAGAAGGACCTTGGGCTGACCGCAAACCAAAAGCTGAAACCCCTGAGCCACCTAAGCAGGTTACTGAAGAGAAAAAACGCAAAATCGAACCACCGCGTTTTGGCCGCGATGCCCGCAAGAAGGATGACTGATAACAAACGCCTCGGATAATGCGCGATCTATGGCTCTTCAGCCACGCGCGTTGCGACTTTCAAGAGTTTTTGAAAGCGTGCGCATTCGAAATGGCTTTCATAAGGGCAGTTCGCCACATGGCGTAGCATGCGCGCTAAATTCTCCAAGCGTTGTGCCTGTAGTTCCAAATCTTTAGCTTTTTGAACCAGCTTGCCGCGGGGCAGGGATGTCGTTACCGGTCGTTGCAGCAATGCCCCAATTTCGTTGAGCGTGAAACCAGCTGATTTCGCCAGAGTAATCAAGGCTAATTCCTGAATTATGCCAGGTTCGTATTGTCGGCGTAATCCGTTGCGCGAAACTGCGGAAATAAGCTTTCGCTTCTCATAGTATCGAAGTCCAGACGTGCTTATCCCTGATCGTTCGGCAACGTCTGCAATGTCCATCAATTTTTCCATAAATATGCCCTTGACTTGAACTTAGCTTCAAGTTGTAGGCCGTTCTTTTAGCAGATGCAAGAGGATGCAAAATGGAAAAAATAGATGACAATGATTTGCAGGAAAACTCATCAAAAGCGCTGATCGGACCAAGCATGTCAGTGATATTAGCCGCTCTCGGTATTAGCTCAGCGGCAGTTGTTTTACCGCAAATATCGAACGAGTTTCAGAACACGCAGCTCGATCAAAGTTTGGTGGTATCAGCTTATATTTTAGCTGTTACAGCCTTAATTGTGCCCGCAGGTCGCGCAGGCGATATGTTCGGTAAGCGCAATATACTTCTTGGTGGGCTTATACTGTTTTTATTCGGGATCGTGTTCTCATACTTTTCCTCAACACTTTTGCAGCTTGTCATTGCACGATTGTTTCAGGGAGCAGGCGCTGCGGCGATGATGGCAATGCCCCTAGCGCAAGTGCGTGAGATTGTACCCAAGGAACAAACGGGTCGTTGGATGGGCATTATGGGCACAATGTCTGCCATTGGGACTGCATCGGGTCCTGCGCTTGCGGGCATCATTGCCAGCCATTTTGACTGGCGCTACGTTTTCTTGTTCCAAGTTCCCATAACTTTGCTGACTTTCATACTCTGCATTATCTATTTAAAGGCCAATACAAGGTTAAGCCGTCAATCCAAAATCGATTATGCAGGCGCCTTAGCACTCATTTTGTTGCTGTCGTTCTTTGTGTTGTTCATGTCCGACATCAAGGCTGGGATTGATAAAGGGGCCATGCTTCTTCTTACGATAACGTGCTTAATGCTTGCCTCGTTTTGCTGGATTGAAAAATATGCTTATTCGCCCTTAATTCCGATAAAGCTTCTGAAATCTTTGCACGTGCGTATCAGCCTTGTCATGAATGCAACGGTTTCCTTAATCATGATGGGCATACTCATCGTTGGGCCATATTTTTTAACGTTGGGATTGGGCTTAACAACCGCGCAAATGGGATTGGTGATGTCAATTGGACCCATAACATCTGCGTTCAGCGGGGTGCCTGCTGGTCGTCTGACCGAAAATCAAGGTGTTCAAAAAACACTTATCATTGGTTTAATCGGAATGGGCGGCGCTTCAGCTGCAATGGCAGGATTACCGTATATGTTTGGGTTAAGCGGTTTTATCTTAGCGTTTATGTGTTTAACTCCAAGCTACCAGATCTTTTTGGCAGCATTGAATACTTCGGTGATGGAAAATACCTCACACCAAGATCACGGTGTGACATCGGGTCTTTTAAATTTAAGTCGCAATTTCGGTTTCATTTTGGGCGCAAGCATCTTTAGTCCGATATTTTGGCTTATCGCAAACACTGATGAGGGAGTTTTAGAAGAAGCGGATAGGTTTTCTAAAGCGATGGCTGGAACTTTTATTTTTGCCAGTCTTTTGGTTTTAAGTATCCTCGTGTTGTGGCTAATTCTAAAACGTTTCGAACATGAGGACTAAACCTTAAGCACAAGTGGGCAATGATCTGAGACTTCTGGGTTGTAGATAACGTCAAAGTTTTTCACGGCACTTGTTTGATTGACCAACATATAATCAGCGAATTTTCCTGGTTTTTTGTAATAGGAATTACGCGTGCTTTGAAAACCGCGATCGGTGACTAATTCGGTCATGCCGCTGTTTCGTAAAATATCTAACGTCTCGCTGTCTGGTTCAACATTAAAGTCACCGCAGATCACGGCAAGATCATTTGGCTCAGCAACTTGATTGGATAGTTTTAAAAGGTTGTGCGCTTGAGTTTTACGTTCTGGCGTATCCATTTTACCTTTTAAATCGCGTAATCCATGCATATGCGTGATGCTTATTGGCCGATCAGCGCTATAATCATAAATGCGAACGGCGTGTGCGCTGCGAGATCTTGGGTGCTCGCCGTAGCCATCGGGACCATAAGATTTATGCACAAAACCTTGCGCCTGAGCGATGATTGGATGTGATTTATGCACAAAAGTTGCTAAGCCCCATTGCGATGGGATGGATTTTTCATCATCCCATAAAACCCCTTGCGCAGCTGGGCAAAAAGTCGCCACATGATCTGGTAAAGCCTGACAAACATCTCGGAAAAAATTGGCACGTTGGGGGAGAATGTGATCGCCATCACGATAGGTTAGCCAGTCTTTATCGCTTAAAGGGCTATGAACAACTTCCTGCAAACACAACACATCAGGTGCTGAGTTGCTAATATAGGGTAGGAACGCTTCATGCAGCTTACCGCCCCATCCATTTAAACACATAATTTTCATGATAATGCCCTTATTTGAAAAACCACCATCATCGGTTTGCCCATTTCTCCGCCAGCCATGGGGCAATTGCAATAAACCCAATCAGCACTGTTAAGCCAATAAGCACATAAAGAAAATCAACGGTATAAAGAATTGCAAGACACGCAACACCTGTTGCTGCCAAACCAATGTAAAACTTGCGGCTACGCCCTTTAAAGATTGCATTAAAGCGACGTTCAAAGAAGATGAACATCACCAAAAGCGCAAGGCCAAGCACAATGGTTAGAATTTTGGTCAGCACTGCAGGCATCCTAGTCGAAAGTTCTGCTTTCCGTTTTAGCGGTGCTTTGTGTTCTTGCAAAGCAAAAGATGATGTAATTTTGCTTTGTAATTTTCATTGCCAAGACCTAATAGTTAGAATTTGTTGGGATAAAGAAATGAACGATCATGGTTGCGATAGATAATAAACCGTCAGAATTAGTCGAAGAGGCCGATGTGTCTTTATTGGAGATCACCCAAGCGACGACAGCAGTTTTTGCCGATTTATATTTCCGTATGCCGTTTTTGTTTTTCATCAAGCATGGTGAAAAAAAGGTCACATTGTCGAATGGTGATGAGTTTTTGGGAAAAGCAGGGGACTTGATGATCTTTCCTGCGGGCGCTTCGGTCACAATGGAAAACCGTCCACTCTACGATAAAAACTACCGTGCTGACGGAGTTGGCTTTAACACAAAACTGATTGATGAGGTATTTTCTGATCAGCCACTTCATGTGCAAAAACAGGATGTTTATATCTTAAGAGCTGATGAGCATCAGCCGTTTGAGATTTTAGAGCTGATCAAAGACACGTTAAATCACAATAAACTGCCGCAAGTTATCCGTCGACACAGACTACTTGAACCTTTGTTATGGCTCAAAGAGAAAGGCGTTACGCTGTCTGCACATAGCGATAACCTGCCATTGAGCAAAATCAGGCGAATAATTGAGCAAGATCTTAGCCATTCTTGGCGCGCCAATGATATTGCGCAAATGCTGGCAATGAGCGAACCAACTTTTCGGCGGTGGTTGGCAAAATCTGACTTGAGTTTTTCTAAAATATTGAACAATTCGCGCTTGGAATATGGATTAAGCCTATTGCAAACAACCGATCTGCAGATATCGCAGATTGCGCTTGAATGCGGATATAAGACCCCATCGCATTTTTCTGATAGTTTCCGAAAAAGGTTTAATATTGCACCCAAAATGATCAGATTTACAGATATATGATCGAATTTCGATATTTGTTGAGTGTTTCTCGGAAGCAGCTGTAAGTTCATTTTTCTAAGTTGGGTTTATCAAATAACCCCAAAGGAAAACAAATGAGACTTACAAATCTACTCGCAAATGCAACCATCCTCGCAAGCATTGCTTTCAGCGCGTCAGCAGCTGATTTCCAACTTCAAAGTCAATCGATCGAAGAAGGTTCGCAATTATCCAACGAATTCGTCTTTCAAGGTTTTGGCTGCGAAGGGGGCAATTTATCCCCGCAACTTTCTTGGGTAAATGCGCCCCAAGGCACGAAAAGCTTTGCCATTACGGCTTATGATCCAGATGCGCCAACTGGTTCTGGCTGGTGGCACTGGAATGTTGTAAATATCCCAAGTGATGTGACATCATTAGAATTGGGTGCCAGCGGAACAGATAATATGCCTCAAGGCGCTCAAGAAATCGCCAATGACTACGGCGCAAAAGGCTTTGGTGGCGCATGTCCACCTCCGGGCGAAGTTCATCGCTATATCTTCACAGCGCATGCATTATCAATTGAAAAAATCGACTTGCCAGAGGGTGCAAGCAACGCATTAATCGGGTTTATGATTGGCGCAAATACAATAAAAAGCTCAAAAATTACAGCGGTTTACAATAGATAAATAACTGTAACACAGCGATAAGAATCAAAGCCTCGGCGCGAAAGTGCGCCGGGGTTTTTTCTGCTTTAGGTACGAATAAATGTCACATGAATACCACATGAACATCACTTTCATGCCGCATTCAAACGCTCATATATAAAACAGAACCATCGCAAACTAACGGGAACAAATTCTCCCGCCAAATGAAGGATGAAGATTATGACGAATATAACAGATGTAACACTTGAGTTGAGCACAAAAGATATCATCCGAGAATTCGTCATCACAGGCTTCATTGGCACATTGCTTGCGCTGCAGATTATGCAAGTGGTCGGGTAGACATCAAACTTCAACCAGTTTGAAAACTTAATCAAATTTATAAACGATCCGCATCCACCCCTGATGCGGATCGTTTTGTATGTCCCACACATAACTCTTAAAGCGGCATTTTCTGCCTTAACCCAATATGAACAAGCCTTTCAGATAAGGTTCAAAGCAGCTTTGCTAAAACTCATCTCATCAAATTATGAAATGAACCGGAGGGTAACAAAATGAAAAAGACAACTTTAGTAGCAACAGCAGTTCTAACGGCTCTTATGGGGCTAAACATCGCGCAAGCGGGTAACATCAAAGCGCCAACAGAAGCCAAGATGAAAGTGACAAATGTGACTTTGGCTATCAAATCGCCAGCGAGCAATGCTTGCCCGTCAGCAGGTAAGATGAAAGCCTGGATTAAAACAAACAAACCTGGCCAAGTGAGCTATTTCTTTGCGCGTCAGGGACAAAATCCAAGCCCAATGAAAATCGCAAACGCAGTTAAAATGGGCAACAATTACATGGTGGAGCTGGAACAAAATCTATCAATTCATCATGCAATTGACACCAAATACCGTCTCTTTGCCAAGGGTGCAAATGGCCAATATGCTAAAAGCATGTGGGTGCCACTGAAAGCAAACTGCACAATCGGTTTGGGTGGTAATGGTAACTTTAAAAGCTAGGGTCTTTGCTTGAACGCAAGACAGCTAGATTATCAACAATCGTTTAGCCCGTTTATCCTTTTAGGGCTAAACAACAGCGTGGTGTTTTGATGAAGACACGATTGGCGAAAGCTAAGTTAGGGATGTCAAAACGTATTTTGTGGGTACGAAACACATGAAGACACCGCGCATTTTAAGCTAGGATGCATCCACCGCATTTTGCCCAACAATATATTGACTGCTAACAAGACCGCTTTCAAACACCTGGGTTTTGGTATGTTTAAGATCAATATCATCATCTAAATCACCAAATAGCGACAGGCCATTCCCAATCAATATTGGAATGCGCGTTAAGGTAAGATCAGCAATCAATCCCTCGCGCAGAAAACTTTGAATAATCTGACCGCCATCAATATAGGCACGGCTCCAACCCCGCTTATCAAGCATATTCATCACATCTTTAGGCGAGAGGCTGGTGAGTTCAACCTTACCTTCAAGTTCGGTTGGAATATCCTCAGGCTCCAAAGTTTTACTCATCACAATGACAGGTTTTTGATAGGGCCAATCAGTAAATGCAAGCAAGGTTTCAAATGAACCGCGCCCCATGACCAAACCGTCTATATTCTCCATAAACTCATCATATCCGTGATCCTCGCCGATAGTGTCTTGTTTCATAAGCCAATCTAGGCGATGCTCAGGGTCGTCTGTTTTGCGCGCAATATATCCATCAAGGCTTGTGGCGATAAATACATGTCCTGTGGTCAAAGCAATTCTCCGATGCATATGAGATTCGTATATTTTGTATGAGTTTAGTCGTTGGAATATCTAAGTCTATGGTTCAATTAAGTGAAGCCGTTAAATATTGGTAGAATTGCAAAATATGAAAATAATCCTATTTTTCTAGCCAAGACAGGTTAAATGGGTTATATATGAAACCATAGCGGTTCGCGTGTTGATGCCTGAAGCGTGTAAACCAGCCCTGATCACCAAAATTTTAGTTGAACAGTACCCACATCGCAGTCTAACTGTTGGGTGAGGACGGCTAACGGGAAAATATGAGCGACAAGTCAGCAAATAACGAATTTGTGCGGATGCTTCACGACGTTGAAAATTGTGAATTGCGCGATCGTCCCTGTTTTTCAGATCTTTCGCCCGAGCAGCAAGAAGCTTTTGGCAATGGTGTGGGACCAGATTGGTTCCCTCAATGGCTTAGATATATCATCACGCATTGGGTTTCGTGGTTTTTCCAAGATGCATCATGGCGCCATCATGATTTTGGTTACCGCATGGGCCATACTGAAATGCATCGTCAATATTATGATCGATTGTTTTTATATGCGATGTTGCATGATGCAAGACGGCAAAAACGCGGATGGTTACGCTATAGTAAAATGACATTGGCGATTGCAATGTCTTATTTCTTTTATGCCTGTGTGCGCACATTTGGTCAGTTCTTTTTCAATTATGATCATGGTTATGATTATTCAGTTTTGGATGTTGATGTGCCTGAAAGCGGCAAGGAAAACGAGTAAAACGCTTAGTTTTCAACACGCGCGCTAACGCAAACCAGACATCACGACCCAGTCATGCAAACATAAACACATCGTTTTAAACGTTGCTGTCACGTCTGCTGCGTTCCCAAAATCATCATAAGAAAACCTTGAGACAAAAAAACTAATGCAACATTGGTTGAATAGGAGAATGTATGAGCAAAAGCACAATAAACGAATATAGCGATAATCCGGTACAGAATTCTGATCTCGCTTTAGATGGTGTTTTGGTTGATGGCTATATTGATTTAAGCGTTAGAACGATTATGGCGCATCTTGCGCAAACAGATCTTGCAGTATCAAACAATATTGTTGGTCAGGTTGCCTTTTTTGCAAAGCAAGATGCACCCGAAGGTTGGCTCAAAGCCAATGGCGCTTTAGTTTCGCGCACAAGTTACTCCCAGCTTTTCTCAGCAATAGGTACGCTTTTTGGTACAGGTGACGGGTCAACGACATTCCAGTTGCCAGATATGCGCGGTGAGTTTGTGCGTGGCTTGGATGATGGGCGAGGGGTTGATGCTTCGCGCGCATTAGCGGTGCATCAAAGCGATGAACTAAAGGCTCATGAGCACTTACTTGAGGGGCCTGCCGGACATACCCACGGTACACAATTTGCAAATGGTGCTTATCCAACAACATTCTCTTACATACCGGACTCCGTCAACTCAATGTCAGCCTACAACGATATTTGGCGCACTCAAGAAACCGGTGGTAGCGAAACACGCCCTCGCAACATGGCTATGCTGGCCTGCATTAAATACTAAAGGTGATCAATGGATATATATAATTTTCATACACAGACTGGCGAATATATGGGGGCTTCGCGCGCAGATGCTAACCCATTGGAAGCAGGTGAATTTCTTATCCCTGCATGCGCAACCACGCTTAAACCACTTCAAGCGGGCGAGGGGGAAAAGGCTGTTTTTGATGGTAATGAATGGCATATTCAAAAAGACAATAGAGGTGTTGACTATTGGCTGGATGATGGGTCCCATCACACAATAACTGAACTTAATCAATCTATTCCAGATCAGGCATTATCTGAACCACCTGATCTTAAAAACCTTTCAATGCGCCTAGGTGAATTTAGAGATTTTATGAAGTTTTTCTCCACCGATGAGCAATTGGCAATAGTAAGCGCAACGCTGTCTAATCCGAATTTAAAATTATGGTACGATAAGGCAATGGGCGGTAAATATTTTAGCCTCGATCATCCTGAGACCACAATTGGGTTAAAGGCCTTGGTCAGTGCAGGGCTTTTAACGAAGTCGCGGATGGAAACAATTCTCAATGGTGATTTTAACCAGATTGCGTAGCGTGAAGTAACGCCCCAATTATTCAATAAATCTCGGAGAGACATTATGAAAACCTCACAACGAGGGCTGGCTGAAATTGCCGCCCACGAAGGCATTGTTATGTCCAAATATAAAGATAGCGTTGGCGTTTGGACAATTGGCATAGGACATACCAAAAATGCCGGTCACCCAGATCCGGCCAAAGTTAAGGGGGAATTGCCACTTGATAAAATCATGGAGATTTTTGCTTGCGATATTAAAAAGTTTGAGAGACGCGTTTTAAACGCCTTCAATAGTGAGCTATCCCAATCGCAATTTGATGCGGCTGTATCGTTTGATTTCAATACTGGCGGTATTCATCGCGCATCTTGGGTTAAGCTTTTTAATCAAGGTCATGAGCAAGCCGCGCGGCGTTCATTTATGAAATGGCGGAAACCACGTGAGATTATTCCGCGCCGACAAGCAGAGTGTAATTTGTTTTTTGATGGGAGATATTCCAGCGACGGTAACGTCAATGTATATCGAGCAACATCAAAAGGTAGTGTGTTGTGGTCAAGTGGGAAGCGCGTTGTTTTGCCAAATAACGAGCCAGCAAAAAATTACCATTCGCCACAACAAAAACCTACAGTTCCTAACAAACCAAATACAAAAAACTTGGTTGTAATTGCTGCAATCATTTGTGGGGTTAGTGTAGCATTTTTTGACAAAATCAAACGCTTTTTCAACAGGTTAGGCTAGCTAAATGAATCACTTTATCAAGATTACAAACTGCCTAAAAGGCTATCGCACATTTGTCGTCAACATCTTGCTCACCGTGATGCCTGTTTTAGAAATGAGCGAAATACTAGATGTTTTACCCAAAGGGTATGAGGCCAAATATGCTATCATGATCGCTATAGTGAACTTGTATCTGCGCACAATCACGACAACACCTTTAGGTAAGTCATGATCAGTGGTATTTTGTCGTGGCTATCAGGCGGAGCGATTGAGGCAATTGGTGGGCAAATTACACGTGCATATGAAGCTAAATTAACAGCGGAAAATGATGATGCGCGCATTGATGCAACAAAGCACATTGCCGCATTTGAAGCCCAGCAATCAATACTGATTGCCGAACAACGCATCATGATTACGCGATGGATACGGCCTGCATTTGCACTACCCTTTGTGATTTATAACTTCAAAATAGTAGTCTGGGACAAGGTATTGGGGCAAGGGGAGACAGATCCGTTATCACCCCATTATTGGCAATTGCAAATGATTATCTTTGGCGCGTATTTTCTCACACGCCCCTTTGAAAAACGCTTCTAGCACACACAGGAAGGATAGATTTGCAAAGATGGAAATTGCTATCAAAGACTTTATGTATTTTCTTGTGTTAGTCGTCGGTGTGATCGGTTCGCATTTCATGCTGCGCGCACGTGTGATGGTACTTGAAGAGCGTTCGCGAAACCACAATGATCAATTCCAGCAAATTTTGTCAGCATTGAAAAATCTCGAAGATAAAATTGACCACAAGGCGGATCGATAGATCGATTTTACAACTTAACTATTTGATCTTTAGCTTATACTTGTTGGTTTGTGTTGAACCATCTGGATAATTCACCTTAATTGTTGCGCTATCCTTGCCTTTGCTATTTGGGCGGTATGTCACGCGTTTTCCGTTGCAACCTTTTACCTTCTTATCTTTGACAGAAATCGAACCAAGTTTTGGTGACTTTATAATCGAAACGCGCACTTGTCCTGTCAAACAATAGGAACCTTTCGCATGCGGTTGAATAAGCGTTTTGATCTGTCCTGGATTTACCAGCACTGTTCTTGTTTCCGCTAGCGCTGCATTTGATATGAGAAGCGCGGAAAAGATATAGATTATTTTCTGCATTGATTTTTCCATAAAGTTGAACCGTCTAGAGACTAACGTTCCTCTGGAGGTATGAAAATACGCCACACATTCAACTTGCTTCAAATCTGTGTGAAGACAAACGTCGAACTCACAATAATTTTGCCAGCTTCTTTTCTCCCAGTTCTAAAACGTGTTAGCCTTACAAAATGACTAATTCTAAGCTGACATTCTGGTTTGATTTTGCTTCAACCTATTCTTATCTAGCCGCCATGCGCATCCAAACGTTAGCATCTCGCGAAAACGTAGATATCATTTGGCGTCCGTTTTTACTTGGACCGATTTTCAAATCACAAGGGTTGGAAACCTCTCCGTTTAATGTGTTTGAAGTTAAGGGCAGGCATGTATGGCGTGATCTGGAGCGACAGGCCAATTATTATGGCTTACCTGCATTTACCAAGCCCGAACCGTTTCCGCAAAATGGATTAATCGCAGCTCGTATTGCCACGCATAAAGCGGCCGAACCTTGGGCTGTTGAATTCATTAAAGCAATTTTTGCAGCACAGTTTACGCAAAGCGCATCGATCACAGATGAGTTGATAATCGGCATACTAAGTGATTTAGAGCAAGACGGCGAACACTTGCTAAACCAGGCAAAAACAGATCAATCTATAAAGGATAAGTTGCGCCAAGCCACAGAAGAAGCGCAGACATTAGGATTGTTTGGCGCTCCGAGCTTTATCACCGACGATGGCGAATTGTTTTGGGGAAATGATCGTCTCGAACAAGCGCTTGATTGGACAAAAAAGCCTCAGACGTTTCCATCTGAGGCTTAAATTAAATGATAAATCTTATGTCGGTCGCTTAGCCACCAAATCTGTAGATCAAACCGACTGATCCAGTAAATTGGTTTTTGGTCTCAATCACCGGGCTATCAGCTGCATCACCGATAAGTCGTGAATATTTACCGCCAAGTTTCATGGTCCATTTTGGCGCTATTGCGATATCAGACGATAAACTAAAGTTCACATCTTTAAAGCCCGCCTCAGGGTTATATGCAGTTAAGCCAGAGGTTGATGTGCCTGCCTGCGCAGGAGATACACCGAAAAATGTGTCCATGTAATCATTGGAAGAGTAGGTGGCGCCAATACCAGCTGTGACTTCCACAGCTTCGGTGACTGCAAGTTTAGTTGAAGCTCCAAGTTTTAATTGACCGCCTGTATCATCACCGGTGAGTTGGTCAACGTATGATGCATCAAAGGTAAATCCGTTTGTCGTGTAAGCGCCATAGCCACCCAATACAAAGCCGCCATCGACATCGCCAAGACCACCGAGTAAATCGCCATCTGTTTGCTCACGGCCACCGCGATAACCCGCCACAGGGCCGATCTCAAAGCCATCTGCTCCCAACAGATTAAACCGGATGTCATCTAAGCCCTTAAAGCGAACGCGCGAGCCAAAAGAGCTGGTTTCAGCATCTGACGCTGAATGTGGGATCACGAGAGGAAATCCGATGGCTTTATAGCTTTTCGAGCCTTCATATTTTGGTGCAATCACCGCCATGCCACCAAAGCTAAAAGAGAGGCCTTCAGCATGCGCGCTGGGTGTGCCAGCAAACATCATTGGGACAAATAGGCTTGCGCTCAACGCGATTGTTTTTATGCTCGACATGAAAACTCCAGTTGCGGTTAAATGCTTAAAGCAAATTCGCAGGTTTTACGAAAAATAAGGGTGCTATCCATATGCACTTTCTTACGAGACTATGAAAGAATTAGATCGCAATTTAAATAGTTTTGGAAGCCTTTGGTAAACAAACCATTAAAATGTGATGTCAGGTTGCGCAAGCATCAACCAGAATATGACTAAGATGGCTAAGAATGCTGGTATTCCGCATGCAAACCAAATTTTGAATAGAAGATGATATGAAGAAGGTAGATCAGTCCCCAAAAGCAGAGCATTGTGCGCAAGGTCGCGCATTTTTATCTGTATCCAGACAACTGGCAACCAAAATATTCCAATGAAAACATAAAGCCCGATAGACACCAAAATCCATCCTTGGGTAAGGGGCCAACCTACTAATGCTGCTAGCCAAATACCGGTGATCGGCTGCAAGATAGCAGCTGTTGCCGTGAAAATCATATCCGCGATGACCACAATAGACATGGTGTGTGCGATCGCTGTAACGTTTTTTGTACGATGGGCCATGAGAGCAAAAAACGCGATGCCAGCACCAGTACCAAGCAAAACACATGCGCCAATTACATGTAGCCATCGCGCAAATATTTCGATTTCAAACCCATCCATATTCTCACCTGTTATCCAATGTGACACGGCCGATCAATGCTAAAACAATACCAGGAAATACCTTGACCATTGGGCCCAATGGATCTGTCCATAATTGAGGTGTCACCACAGCAGCGCTAATGAGATAAATAAGGCTAACGGCAATCATAGCCCAACACGCAAGCTTTGCTGATTTGCGGATCAGAACGCCCAAACCAAGCGCGATATCAACGATAGACCAAAACCTAACGCTCAGTTTTGCTATGTGATCAGACCAACCAATATCAGTTAATACACTCGCAGCGCGATCAACCTGCCACAAGCCTATAATGCCTGAAGTTAGCCAAAATACAGCTAAACAAAAGATAATGAGCGGCATAAGCAATGACATGCGGGCAAAGAGCCGATCTTCCGCCGCAGCTGGCATGTGCGCAAGAGCACTTTTAAGTGGCAATAGATCTTGTTTTGTAACGTCCTTCCAAGGGGCAGGGTCGCCTTTAATCCCGCTTTCAAGAACGGACATCGCAGTTGAGCGAAGTGGGGATTTCCAACCAAATAAGCTCAGGAAGTTTGCAGTTTTTGCAGTAATTTGTGTTGACCAGTTGGGAAGCGTGATGTGCCAAACAGCAGATGAAAAACCAAGCCAATGGCGCGTTTCTTGAACAACTTCCCGTAAAGAATGGGTTTGCCTCTCAATAAGATCGTAGCTTTTGTTCTTGAGGACTTGATTGTTTGCAGCCAGCACAACTGCATCTGTTAAGGCATAAATCGAAGTTGTTTGCACCTGTGAATTGGCAAGTGCAATGGGTTGCACAAGCGGAAAAGCTGCCAGCATTCGCAAAAGCGCAGAGCCACCATAAGCGTTTTTTGCCAACACTAAACCTGGGCGAAAAATGTTGTAATCGGTATGGTTTTTGCGAATATAATCATCACCCATTGCTTTGGTGCGCATAAAAGCGGTATCTGCGTCAAGTTCAGCACCAACAGCGGATATTTGAATAAGCTTGGTTTGATTGGATTTGCACGCATCGCTAAGCGCTTTAATAGCATCAAAATGAACCGTTTTTAGGCTATCATTCGCGCCATCCTGCAAGGCGCCTGCACAATTAACTATGATGTCGTAGGTTTTTGCATGATCTTGCCAATCATCAGCTGTAATCATGTCTTTAAGATCTGCAATATGCCAGTTAATATCGGGCATTACCTTATATGCAGTGGTTTGACTTCGTCCAAATCCAGACACAACAAACCCTTCGCGTTGAAGGCGCATAACAAGACTAGCACCAATAAAGCCATAGGCTCCGATCACAAGGACACGTCTATCTGCATATGGCGATATGTTCTGCGATGAATTTAGCATGAGTACCCGCGTGGTTTGTCAACTCTAAGTTACCATAAAATCTTTGCGATAAAAGAGTGACAAATTGGCTATAGTTGGAAAAGCACTGCTTTTATATCGCAAAGCATCTCTTTTAAAACGCTGGATATTCACCTATGAAAATGAACGGATCGAATAGCGGGATTGTCGCGTGGCGAAAATAATTAAAAAACTAACAAAATGGCTCATGGTAAGTCTATCGCTTTTAATGATAATGGCGATCGGAGTTTATGTGTTCTTGCAAACGCCTGTCTTTGGGGAGCACCCCAATGATGAGCAAATTAAATCTTTTGCAGTTTCACCACAGTTCAACAGTAAAACTGAGGAATTTCAAAACCGGCGCCCCGAAGTCTTTGCTGAAATGCGCGCCAATATGTCAATTCCCACAATGTTGGCTGAATGGTTTGAAGACCGAAGTGGCGGACGGCCAGAGCAATTGCTGCCGGAAACTAAGCCTGACTTAAACGCATTTTTAGCGCCATCTGATGATACTAAGCTGATCTGGTTTGGTCATTCGAGTTTTTTGCTCAATATGTCTGGCACGATCATAATGGTTGACCCGATGTTTTCAAAAGTAGCATCTCCATTGGGGCTTATTGGAGAGCGTTTCCAACCGCCAGTATTATCGCTTGAAGAGCTGCCACCAATTGATATCGTGCTGCTATCCCATGATCACTATGATCATCTGGATATGGGTTCTATTCAGTTTTTTGCAGATAAAGATATCTCGTTTGTTGCACCGCTTGGTCTGAGTTCGCATTTGCGCCGTTGGGGAGTGCCAGACGCGCAAATTATTGAAAAAGACTGGTGGGAAACGCACGTGATCAGTGACGTTGAGTTTGTTGCAGCACCTTCACAGCATTTTTCTGGGCGCGATGGAATTAAAAACAACAGCACTTTATGGGCATCATGGATTATGCGCAATGAGACATCCAATCTCTATTTTAGTGGAGATTCCGGATTTGATACGCATTTTAAAACCATCGGTGATCGCTATGGACCGTTCGATTTAGCACTTGTGGAAGATGGGCAGTATAATCCTCGTTGGCCTGCCGTTCATCTCTTTCCAGAAGAAGCTGCTAAAGCTTCTGTTGATTTAAAGGCTAAACGCGCAATGCCAGTGCATTGGGGTATGTTTGAGCTATCTTATCATGCATGGCATGATCCTATAACTCGGTTTTCAAAGGCTTTGGCGGAGACTGATGTCGCTCTTGTGACGCCATTAATTGGTGAAATCATCGAGATCAATGAGGATCTCTCTAATACAAACTGGTGGGAAGAACTCGTCAAATGAGCAAACCTTGCTATCGCAACGTCATTGATCAACTTGGTTTGTTAGATCATCTCGCCAAGTTTGACCCGGTGGTGATCGGCACACCCCCATTAGGTATTGCAACTGAAAACAGCGATATCGATATTGCGTGTTCAAGCCTTGACTTAAATGCGTTTGTAGCCGTCGCCACAAAACGGTTTGGTCAATTTAACGGCTTTGAAATCCTTAATATTGAAAACCTTAATGAACCGGCAATTGTGGTCAAATTTAACGCACTTGATTGGGAGATTGAACTGTTTTGTCAAAATTTATCAACGGCAAAACAATGGGGCGTGCGTCATTTTTATATCGAGCAGCGTTTATTAGCTCTGGACCCAGAATTGGTGGGCAAGGTCACATTGCTAAAACAAAATGGTATGAAAACCGAACCCACATTTGCGCAACTTCTTGCGCTTCAAGGTGATCCATATGAAGCCATGCTCGACCTTGAAACCTATTCAGATATCGAGCTAATAAACCTTATTTCAAAGCGTTAAGTATTTCTGCAATTGATGTGATATAAATCATCAAGGAGAGAGCTAATGACAGTCAAACGCATTGTTTTTGATATTGCGACCAACTCAGTTGAAGAAGTTAAACGGTTTTATATTGAGCTGTTTGAACTAGATGTAGCCATGGATCAAGGGTGGATCGCAACGCTAACATCAGGTGAAGGCGCTCAAGTTCAGCTCAGCATCGCTAGTGAAGGTGGCTCGGGAACACCTGTGCCGGATGCCTCTATTGAGGTGGATGATGTGAATGCTACTTTTGATCGCGCAAAAACAATGGGCGTTCAGATTGAGTATAACCTTACAGATGAACCTTGGGGCGTACGAAGATTTTTCTTGCGTGACCCCGCAGGTAAGCTCATCAATGTATTGATGCATTTATAGCTACGGGGAAAGCTCTTGCCCCGTTATCTAAACCTCTTTGCGCAGCATTATCAAACCAAACATCATAATGGCTAATATTGGCAATGCGCTGATGGCCACAACAGTCCACGAAAAACTGGTGACGATAACGCCCGATGAAAATGATGCGATGGTAAAGGCCAGTGCGACGCAGGTGTCGTTGACGCCTTGCATTTTTGTGCGTTCATGCGGTTTCAATGAGGCTGCGAGTAAGCTTGTCGCACCGATAAAACCAAAATTCCAACCAACGCCCAATATAATTAGACTTGCATAAAAATGGTGGATTTCTATCCCCGATATTGCAAGCCCTGCGGCAACTGCCAGCAGCAGTAAACCTGTTAAAATGACGTTTGTGACGCCAAAGCGTTTAATGATCAAACCTGTAACAAAGCTTGGTGCAAACATCGCTATCACGTGCCAGCGGATGACATCGCTTGCATTGGCATCTGTAAAGCCGCACGCCACCATCGCGAGCGGGGTGGGGGTCATGAGTAGAACCATAACCCCGCCTGATACAGATGCAGCTGTTACAGCCAAAGCAACGGACTTCCTTGATAAAACTTCGCGAATAGAAACGGTTGGCGCGTTGTTATCATCTTTAATTTCTACGGTAGCAAAGCGTGTGAACAATACTGGTAGCACCCCAACTAAGGCGAGTGGAATGATGGAGAAATATGCACCTGCAAATGAGACTGGCGCCAGTAAATCTTTGGTTTGAATAAAGATTTCGGGGCCGATAAAGGCTGCAAATAATCCCGATGATAACACAAGGGAGATTGCAACGGGCTGCCAAGCTTCAGAGACTACTTCTGCTGCAGCAAATCTGAAATATTGAAAGCATACAAGTGCAGCACCTAGGGAGATGTGAGCTAAGATCAAAAGCCAAAACTGTTCGTAGATCATCGCAGCGCCGCCCATCAAACCGCCGAGAGCTGCAAGAATAGCGCCCAAAATAAATCCAAGTTTTCGGCCAAACTTGCCCATGCACCAAGACAACGGCGCAGCAGCAAATAAGCCGGACAACATGCCCATCGAAAACGGAAGGGTGGAAAGCGCGGGCGATGGGGTAAGCATTAGTCCCGCCAAGCCACCAAGCACAATCAGCATCGGCATTGCAGCGCCTAAGATAGCATTCGCTATCAGAATAAGAATGAAATCAATATTGCCACGCTGAGGGATGGCAGATGCATTTGTCATGGGAGTTACCTTGATTGAGATTTGACAAAGCCACTTGTAATACATCATGAATATGTCTTGAAATGATATTTGCAGTCAAATATTGACAAATTGTATTAATCTCAGACGGTTGGAAGACATCTTTTAATGAGCAACACACAAAACCATACGCAAAAGCGACGGCAAATTGATGTCTTCATTTATAATGGTATGAATATCTTGGATGTTGCTGGTCCCGTACAGGCATTCTCTACTGCAAAACGCGGGGAGGAATATGCTTATAAACACCGGTATTTATCAATCGATGGTGCGCCGATCACAGCTTGTTGTGGCATGCGGCTCCATGCTGATGGCGAGCTCGGCCAACGAAATGAAACCGATGATTTGCTGGTGCCAGGCGGTAATGGTGTTGATCGATACTTGGCTAATGATGCAATTAAAAACGCATTAGGTCGCTATGCCTCAAGTGATCAAAATAATCGAATTATATCAATATGTTCAGGTGCGTTGTTGCTCGCAGATGCAGGGCTTCTAGATGGGTTAGAAGCCACAACTCATTGGGGGCGGGAGGCGCAAAGCAAAGAACAGTTCCCCCTTGTTGATTGGAATTTGGATAAGATTTACATCGCTCCAAAAGACCACCATAGAAAGATTTATACATCCGCTGGGGTCACGACGGGGATTGATTTAGCGCTTTCGATCATCGCACAGGATTTGGGAGCAAAAGCTGCGCTGGAAGTTGCGCGTGAATTGGTGGTTTATTTAAAACGCTCAGGTGGTCAAAGCCAGTTTTCCAACTATCTAATCCAGCAATATGAAGCAAAATCTTCAGGAATAGATGGCATTGCTCGCTTGGTGGGTGAGATCAATCAACAGCCAACGCATCCATGGACTTTAGATGCTATGGCACATTTCGCTGCAATGAATGCCCGCACTTTAACACGCAGATTTCAAAGTCAGTTTGCAACCACGCCAGCGGAGTTTGTCGAGCAAGTCCGAATTGACAAAGCTCGCGAGTTGCTGTCCCAAGGCTTAGTACTCAAACAAGTGGCAAGCACCTCAGGCTTTGGCGATGTGCAGCGTATGCGTCGTGCCTTCAAACGCCGCCTTGGCGTGACATTGCAGGATTATGTGAAGGGATTTGGGTGAGGGAAAACCCTCACTCCGGCATTGGAATAGCGCCTGTGTCTTTTGGCACTTTATATCCCTTAATAAATCCTGGTCGGGCGGCAAGTTGTTTATACCAGCGGCAGACATTTGGGTAATCGTTGAGATTAATTTTGTGGTAATCAAAGCGCGATGCCCATGGCCAGATGGCAAAGTCTGCGATGGATAATTCACTCACCAAGAACTCAGATTGCGCCAATTGCTTATCTAATACGCTATAAAGACGCTTAGTTTCGGTGTGAAAGCGCTTTTCAGCATATTCAGATGTGCCAGGCTTAAACTGCAAGAAATGATGTGCTTGGCCAATCATTGGGCCAAATCCACCCATTTGCCACATCAGCCATTGTGTCATTTCCCAGTATTCTGGGGTGCCGTAATCGGGAGAGAATTTCCCAGTTTTAGCAGCCAAATATTGCAGGATCGCACCTGATTCAAACAGTGCAAAATTGCCATCAGTTATCGCAGGGATCTTATTATTCGGCGCAATTTTTAAAAATTCTGGAGCAAATTGTTGATCTTTGCCGATATCGATAGAAACAGATTTATAGCTCAATCCCATTTCCTCTAATGCAATTGAAATCTTACGTCCGTTTGGTGTCGACCAGCTGTAAAGTGTAATCATAAAAGGCTCCCGAATTTAATTTGCAGGCCCATTATCGCAAATTGAGCGAGCAACGCAAAGCCGATTTATCTGTTTTACCTAACGATGGTTCTTTCATGCAAGAAAAGCTGCGATATCCAGAGTTTCGTGTTTATCGAATTGGGGAAAGCTATTTTGCCTATAACATTAATTCGGAAACCTTGGATTCGCGTGTCGATCGTCAAGGATCAATTATCTATCTCGACATTGATACATTTCCGCAGGATGTGCTGAGCAAAATCAAAGATCTAACAATTGATATCGGGTGTGATTTTTGCGCGATTGACATAAAAACAGATCCTGAGAGTAAAGAGCTGGTTTTCCTTGAGCTCAATAACGGACCCATGTTCATGGGGTATGATAAAACCAGTGGTGGTAAGATGGCTGCAGAAATGGTGCGGTATTTAATCAAGAACGCATGATCAAAATCGATGCATTGGACAAGGAAGGAGCGATCCATGCCGCTCCTTAAAGTTTTCAAAATCGGCGAGAATTCTATTCAACAGGTGTCGTTTTTTCTTTCAAGAAAGCGATGAGATCAGCACGTTGACCGTCTTTTTTAAGTCCTGCAAATGCCATTTTTGTTCCTTTTAAAAAAGCACGTGGTTTTTTCAAATATCCATCCATATTTTCGTCATCCCACTCAATGCCCGAGCCAATCATAGCTTTTGAATATTTATAGTCTTCAAGTGTTCCTGCCGCTCGACCGAAGACACCATAAAGGGAAGGTCCGACTTTGTTTTTTCCTTCTTCAAGAGTGTGGCAAGCAGCACATTTTTTGAAAACCTTTTCGCCCTTTGCCACATCGCCTTCAGCCATTGCTTGGGTTGAAATCGCAAGAAGAGCGCCAAGCGCTAGCAGTGTCATTTTCATCGTCAGACCTCGTTTGTTGATTATGCAAATCAAATTATTCTAAAACTGATGCGCGGTAGAGTGAGATAATTGTCGCACATCTTCGCATTGTGTTTAGCAAGCTCAAATTATGATGAAATTGATTTGCATCAAAAAACATTTAAAAAACGAGAATTACAGCATTTTATTTTGGGACGGTTTTATCCTTCATATAGGCGATTAAATCATCCATTTGTTTTTCTTTTTTTATGCCGCCAAATGCCATGCTTGTACCTTTGATGTAGTCTTTAGGCTTGGTGAGGAATTCTCGCATATTAACTTCATCCCAGATGATACCGGATGCCACCATGGCTTCAGAGTATTTAACCCCTTCGACACTGCCTGCAGTTCGGCCAAATATTCCAAATAGGCTTGGACCAAGCTTATGTTTATCCTCTTTTACCGTGTGACATGCTGCGCATTTTTTAAACACCTTTTTACCTTTTTTGATGTCACCGTCTGCAAGCGCTGCAACACTAAGCACAAGTAGAGTCGAAAGCGTAATCGTAATAAGTTTCATAATGTTACCTTTTGAAAACGTGTTGTTGTGCAATCAAATATTTCTAGGATGTGTTTTCAAGCAGAGCGAGGTGGTCAGATCGCACAATGACCACCTCTAGCGCCAAGAGCAGCCGAAGGTTTACCCAAGGCAAGCTGATCTTAAGCGGTCTGAAAAGATTATTTTTCAAATACCATTCGAACCGATACAGGGACTGTGCGTGTGATGCCGGGTAGGTCTGCAAGCTTCATCAGCATGTCAATGCCATCCTCAATGCCCAAATCTGCCGTTGAAACAAAGATAAAGTCAGAAGTGGTGACTAAGACACGTGTTGGTGAGAGTGGTGCGACGAGCATTTCAGCTTCTACATCAAACTCAATGCCGGCAAGGGACAATGTTGCTTCAATATCGACAAGGCCCGTATCACCCGGGGCAATTTCCTTGACTTCATCCATATCGATCTCGCCAATAAGCGTCGCTTCTGCACGGTTTTTAAAAACATGTTCGGCCATACGTTCGTTACGAATGTCAATGTTGGTTTCCAGCGATGTTAGATCAATTTTGATCTCAACTTTTCCGTCTTCTGAAACTGTCGCTGCCATATTTTCAAAATGGTGAACTTCACCGGCGACATTCTTTTTGATAGATCCAAAGGCAATGCTGGATTGATCGCCAATTGACGTCCAAGCAGAATGACCTGCAGCCATCGCTGTACCGCTTGAAAGGATTGTCATAGCCCCAATTACGGCGCCAGTTACTAGATTTTTACTAAACATTTTCTCTCCTCCGAGTTTTGCTCGCAAGATCAAATGCCATTGTCATTTTTTACATTTTAAATCAGTGCGAATAGTGAGTGAACGCAAAAGGTCGAGGAATTATTCGTTTTTTTTTCAAAAAAATTTCAATTGAAATGAAATATCATTGATTTCAAACAAAAAAAGAACCGAAAGCGCGTTAACGTTTCCGGTTCAAGTTGCAAAAGCAATTAGCTCATTTGTATTAAGCAGCTCGCCCTACTTTCTTAATACTTCGATCTGTTATCAATGCTTTTGTTAGAATGAGTGAGGCTGGAGTATTGCGGGGTGCACCCCAGCCTCCTCTCAATGCTCATGGTCGCTAATCACATTGAGATTTTCTGGATAACAAGTATTTTTAAATCCGCTTTTGTTATCCCGTATTTGCTAATTGAAATTCTGTTTCATGACTGTCACTTGTTGTACCTGTCTTAAATCCAGACATTGCTTTCACCAATTCAGCAACTTCTTCGCTAAGTGCTGCGGTTGCCGCGGTCGTTTCTTCCACCATGCCGGCATTTTGTTGGGTAATCTGATCTAAGTTCTCAACCGCCGAATTGATCTCTGTGAGTGCCGTTGATTGTTCGCTAGCAGATGTCGTGATGCGGCCAATAATGACGTTCACATCTTCGACATCAGCGACGAACTTGGTCAGTGATTCACTGGTTTTAGTGACGTGAATAACGCCTTGTTCGATTTGTTTGCCTGAATTTTTTATAAGTTCTGCAATCTCTTTTGCAGCGCTTGAACAACGTTGTGCAAGTTCGCGCACTTCTTGGGCAACAACTGCAAAGCCTTTACCAGCTTCTCCGGCGCGAGCTGCTTCAACGCCAGCATTTAGCGCCAAGAGATTAGTTTGGAATGCAATTTCATCAATAATCGCAACCGTGTTTGAGACCTGCTTCGAGGAGGTTTCGATGCCACTCATTGATGCGAGTGCTTCGTTCATGATCACTTCAGCGTCATTGATGTCAGATTTCACATTGATAACAGTTTCACGCGCTTCAACAGCCGTTTTTGCCGTTGCTGCCACACTTTGGGTCAGCTCATGTAGCGAAGAAGAGCTCTCCTCTAATGCAGCAGCCTGCTGCTCGGTTCTGGCTGCCAATTGATGTGCACCTGAGGAGATGTTTTCAGAATTTTCGCGCGTCGAGTTAGTCGCATGACGCACAGAGCCCAGTGATTGAGATAAATGTTCCATCGCCTTATCAAAGGCAATGCCCATGGCCGTAAATTCCGATGGTAATTGCTGACTAAGGCGAACCTCAAGATCTCCGGCAGCAAGTTTTTCTAATGCTTCAGAGAATATGGCAAGCGCTTCGTCACGCTTTGCGTTTTGTTTGGCTTGTGCTTCTTCCGCAATTTGTTTTTCATCAGCTAGCTTATCGAGATAGACTGAAATTGCATAATCCATGTCGAGCATAGAGGCTTTCACAACGCTGGTGATTTTTGCCGGTAATTCGCTCGCAATTTTACGATTGAAATACCCCTCACATTCGTCGGCAATAATTGCATTTATGAGGCCGGAAGTTAGTAAAGCATATCCGCCAATATGCCAGCGTGGTTCTAGTCCGATACGTGCATGCGCGAGGCCAATTTTGGTGACAGCGTTCACATAGTCTTCATCGAATTTTGCATTTGTGATGTTTTGCCAATGTCGTATTTGAGCAGTTTTTGCACCGTTCATATGATTTGGATTTTGGAAGAATGAGCTGGTTGTTTCGTAAGCTGAAACTTGAACATAAAATTCATCAAGAACGTCGTTGATTGCAGCATCAATCACAGGCTTGGCATCTAACAAGGCGTCTTTTTCGCGTTGACCAAATTTGATGAAATTTGATCGTTCATCCAACGTATCTGTCTTGTTCATGTTCATAGTTTTTTTCGCAATTTCTCTAAGCTGTTAGCTGTTAAAATGAATTCGTAGAAGTGAGTGTGTTTTACAATTTTTACGTATAACTATGTTGTAAATTTTGCCTCTTCAAGTTGAGCTCATTAGGTTAACAAATGCTTTAATAAAATCACGACAACATGTAAGTTATCTTTCATATATAAAGTATATAAATTTATTTATTTATTTTCACAAGTATAAAAATATAAATACTTGAAAATATTTAGGATGCGGATTTTGCTCAAAGATACTTGATATAAATTGCTATATAATTTGATTTTGAGAGGTTTTTATACTTTTCCGAGTGTAGATTTAAACCTTAATAGGGGGTATTTTTGTCATCAAATCCAAATACTGATTTTGCGAAAGTGAAAGTAAAACAGCTGTTGAGATGAAGTGACGCAGGTTAATCTGTTCTAGTTTAAAATAAGTCTCAATTTACTATCAGCAAAATCAACTAAACTTTTTCTCAAAATTCGCAAATTTGATTTTATTTATTCCTTGTAAGAATAGATTGATCAGCCTCTTGAATTACTCTAGTCATTGATATCTTCAATTGCTGTCAAAAAAGGTCGCAGATGTTCCAAACTGATAAAACTGAACAACCCTTATGGTTGGTGTTTGCGCCATCAATATTTCTGTTTGTCTGGTCGACGGGGTATGTTGCAGCAAAATTTGGCCTTGGTTTTGTCGAGCCATTTACGTTTTTGGTGCTGCGTTATGGGTTGATTGTAATCATTATGGCAGCATTGTTTGTTGTCCTACGTCCGAAATTACCAAAAACAGCCATGGACTGGGGGCATTTGGCCATTGTGGGTGTGCTCATGCAAGCCGTTTATTTCGGGTTTTGTTACATGGCTTTTAATTCTGGAATGGCAGTGGGTACATTATCGCTGTTATTGTCATTGCAACCTATTTTGGTTGGTTTGATTGCGCCACGCTGGTCGGGTGAGGCGGTTGGGCTCAAGCAATGGCTAGGATTAGTGTTCGGTTTGCTGGGTGCTGTAATTGTGATTTTAGCAAGATCTGATATCGAGCCACCAACCGTTCTAAGCTTTGCATTCGCGTTTTTAGCACTTGCGGGTATTACCAGTGCATCGCTTTGGGAAAAGCGTTTCGGAACATCCCATCATCCGGTGACGGCAAATTTTGTTGGATTTGCTGCTGGTCTGTTGGGAGTGTTACCGTTCATGCTCATTTTCGAAGAGCTATCGGTCATCTGGACCTGGCAATTGATCGTATCGCTGTTTTGGTTGGTTATTGGATCATCTTTAATTGGTGTAGGATTGTTATGGGCCATGATCCGGGCAGGGGATGTTGCAAAGGTCTCAGCCCTGTTCTTTATGGTGCCACCGCTTGCTGCATTTTTCGCTTGGATTGTCTTAGATGAACTCATGCCGCCGCTTGCATGGGTGGGGATGGGTGTTGCTGCAATGGGCGTTTATATGGCCACGCGTAAAAACAAGACTTAGCAATAGATGTACTAAGCCCTGATAATACGGGATGGGTATAATGCAGCTGAACTAGCTGAATATGCTCAATAAAACGAGAACTGATATGCCAAACAAACTTAGTGTAAAGGCCTTTGCAAAACCTTTTCCCGAACTTTGTGGCGCAATATAAATATGACGAGTACTCGGAACGTAACGCATGTGATTACCTCACTGGTTGCATCTGTGAATAAATACACAATGCCTGATTCTTTTAAAATCATGAAATCACGTAACGTAACCTTAGGTTATCATCGCTTCACATTTTATGGCGAGAATATGGCAAGAGCCTTTTCAATAGATCTAATTTGTTGAGCATAACATAGGAAATTTCAGCTATTCATGCTCGTCAAAAATACCTGTTGGTAGACCATCCATACTTACTTGGTTCTTTTCGGCCCAGTAGTTTGCAATGCCTTCTGGTCCTTTGTTTTGCTCCCAGTTGTCAATACTGGCGCGCTCGTCTTTATATTCAAATAAAGGCACACCATAGCCACAGGAAGTTTTGACCAAATGGAATTTTAGCCGAACGATCTGGCGCGCACCCATTGGTGCTTCATTGTTGAAATATTGCGCGATAAGCGTTGTATACTCATCTGTGTCTCGATGAATAATCTCACCCTTGCCATAAAGACGCAGAATTTGCGGAGGACCTTCAACAGCACAAAACATGATTGTCATTCGACCGTCAGCTTTTAAATGCGCTGCCGTTTCATTGCCTGATCCAGTTCGATCTAAATATATAACCTCGTTTGCATCCACAATTTTAAAGTAATCGGTGGAACGGGGCGAAATATTTATATGCGCATCATTTGCCGCAGAAGCTGTGAAAAACATATGCTGCCGTTTAATAAATGCTGAGTGTTTGTCTTCCAGTTTTGGGAAGTCTTTCGCCATGATGAAGTCCTGAATGCCAATTAATGAAGATGGTGATTTTATGTTATTTGAGGGTATTGTCACGGCGATATACACTGATAAATCTGATAATTGATGTAGCGTGGCAAAGTAAATTTCATCACGAGTGTCCATCATTATAGATGTCTAAGTTCTTTCACTTTTGAACGATAGCTCTTGCGCGATTATTGCGGGCATTATGTTCCAGTTCGATAAGGCCTAAAAGCTCAAGCACAGGTGGCACGTAATTGGCAAACCTGCCACGATATCCTTTTCGCAAGCCATAATATCCACCAACTGGATTGTCTTTTGATCGCGCCCAAGCCTCGACGGTGTCATCTTTAACCGGTTTTCCCTCGTCCGCGTTGCCCAAAAGCATCCAGTCATTATGCTCGAGCAACATTTTGTGCAAGTCTTCAATTGCGCGTAATTGATAGGATAATTGTGTTTTGCCAACTTGAATGACAAGCGCGGGGGTATCTTTTGTCACGCCCTTCCAAGCTTGGTATTCAGAGCTAAGTGGAGGTGTTTTTAAGATCCAGGGATCATCTTGTTCACCTGTGCCATAAGTAATCATATTCATTTGGATTTTGCCTCCGCAAGGCGCTTTATACCTAAGACGAATGTCTCAAAAGATGGTGCCATATCTGGCATTGATTTCCGAATAAGTGGCACAAGCGGTCCTGTATAATCTTCACGAAGATTAAATATTGTTCCATCTTTGACAGGTGTTAGGTTGAAAACCCGTGTCCCTTTAAACAGGCCAAATGGCATGCCGCCTTGCCAAACCATTTTTCGCTGATAATCCATTTCAACCACTTTGATAGGAAAGGCGCGATCCCCGCCCACCTCGGCCCAGAGCTTAATCTTGTTGCCCAAGCGAATGTCACCTTCAAGACGTGTAACCCCAATATCACCTTCAACAAGTTCTTTTGCGTTGATTAAGATCTCCCATATCGTCTTCGGGTCTGCGTCAATTTTACTGCTAGCTTCGTTATACCTCACTGTGAATCCCTAGTTTGATTGTTCAATTGACCCAACCATATAAACACTCTTATATGACATCTTATGTCATATTTGAATGAGGGTAATTTAAATTGCGCGCAGCCCGTTTGCTACAGATCATGCTTTTGCTTCAAAACAGAGGGCGAATGTCATCGCTGGAACTTGCAAGAGAATTAGAGGTGACGCGACGCACAATTCTGCGCGATGTTGATGCAATGACAGAAGCGGGCTTACCCATCGTGGTGCTGCAAGGAAATCAAGGTGGGATAGAGCTTGGTTTTAATTACCGAACACGCCTTACTGGCCTTTCAAGCGATGAAGCAAGGGCTCTTGCTGTTATATTATCAAAACCTACGCCTGAATTAGATGCCGTTGGTCTTGCAAAGTCGGGTGAAGCTGCACGACAAAAGCTTATTGAATCACTGCCTGATAGATCGCGACATATCCTCCAAGCCACGCAAAATGAAGTGCGTTTTGAGGCTTATCATTCATCTGAACCAGATCCGCGTATTGCCGCGATATCCGGCGCAATTAAGCTCAAAAATATCATTCGCATCAATGCCCGATCCGCCAATCCGCGCGTTATCCATCCGGCAGCATTGATCTCGCGTGAAGATGGGTGGAGTGTGATTGATAATCTAACACCCGATATTCCTATTAAGTTAGATGAGTGTGGAGATCTGAATATTTCAGCAAAGTGTTTTAACGCCTGAAGTAACCAACCTTCTCATTCATCGTCGACGGATCGAATTTCACGCGCTGGGTTTCCTGCAACAATCATTCTTGGCGCCACATTTTTGGTCACAACGGAAGCTGCGGCCACAACAGCGCCTTTCCCGATCGTAACGCCAGGCAAAATTGTTGCGCCGGCGCCAATCCACACATAATCTTCAACTGTAATCGCGTGTGAGTAATTCACAACACTAAAGGGCAGGTCGCTACCTTCCTTCGGCGGTTGAAATCTGTCTTCAGGTCGTAAAGGATGGGTATCGGTGATAAATTGCACATTTGGACCCACAGCAACATGATCCCCTAGTGTGATCATATTTCCATCTAGAAATGTTGCACCAAAATTGACAAAAGACCATTTGCCGACCTTCACATGACGACCATATTGAATGTTGAAGGGTGAAAGTACAATGGCAGGTCCGCTACCTTCGGCAAAGAGGTCTTTGCCTGCTTCTATCCGAGCTTTAAAGTCATCATTTGATACAGCATCTAAACGTGCTTTAGCTTCGGCAGCCTTTTTCTTAAGTTCAAATAAATAAGGGTCGCCGCCACTATAAGCGCGGCCGGCTAGCATATCTTCGTAATTCTTATTCGACATAATTCCCCCCCTTAGTCAATGTGTTTTGTGCGGCGCCAAATCACGTAAAATCGCAGGATGACGATAAATAAGAATGCTGCAACTAGGCTAATTTCAGGTCGGATATAGTTTAAAAGTAGAATGTAGAACATACCACCCAAAAGCGAGATTGTTGCGTATAGATCTTGTTTTAACACCGTTGGCGTTAAGCCGCATAAAACATCGCGGATCATGCCGCCAACAACACCTGTTACACAGCCCAAAATAATTGCGGCCAAGAAGGGCACTTGTGCGTCTAATCCCGCTTGAACGCCGACAAGTGTGAATAACCCAAGCCCTATTGCATCAAGATATTGTAAGGCAGCATCACGTTTTCCGGTGCCTTCCTTTAGTCGGCGACCAATAAAGTAGGTTGCAAGGCTAACAGGTATTGCAATCAGAAGATAACTCATATCTTCCATCCAGAAAACAGGCGTTGCACCTATTAAAAAATCTCGCACCGTTCCGCCACCAACAGCAGTTGTTACAGCCAGTACAGCTGTGCCAAAGGGGTCAAATCCTTGCCTGACCCCTTGCAACGATCCAGATGCTGCCATCACAGCTGTCGCAATAACTGTGAGTAATATCAATATTGTATCTAATGGCGCCATAGATCTCCCCCAAATCCCTACAAAGTGTGGATGACCATATCTGCGAGAAGGGGGGCTCGCAAGATGTTTCAAATATCAAAATTGACATGTATATTACAATAGTTGTATAATACACGTATTATGATTGATTATGAGAAAATTCCACTTCACTGGGTCAACCGTTTGAGTTTTTTGACCCGCAAAACCTTGTCTCAAAAGTTTGAAGATAATGGGCATTCCATCAGCACTGAGGAATGGGCAATCCTGCTTATCTTATGGAGTAAAGGCGAGCAAACACCTTCGGCATTAGCGGATGTGACGTTTCGAGATCGCACGACAATCACGCGGTTTATTGATCAGATGGTCAAAAAGGGCATTGTGATACGCGAGCATGATGAGAAAGATCGAAGGCGCGTGTTGATTAAAACAAGCGAAAAGGGGCGCAATCTTGAGCAAGAACTGGTGCCGATTGCACGCGACATGATCGGTTTAGCAACCAAGGGACTGTCGCCGCAAGATATTGAAACAACAATTAAAACGCTAAGCCGCATGACATATAATCTGTTGGATGCGGACGCGGTCAACAAATCAAATGGAGCGAAATAATGGGTGATTACAATTATGGTAATTTTTCCGCTGACGACTATGACTTTGAAAATTCAAATGGTCCGCAAGTTGGCGAGAAAGCATTCGATTTTGAACTAATGGATGCAAATGGCAAGCCGAAAGATCTCTTGGATTTTGAGGGAGACTATTTGGTTCTAGAGCTTGGGTCCGTCACGTGCCCATTATTTCAGGCAAGACGTAAAACTATGATGACATTTCAGGAAGAGTTTCCACAGACATCGAGTGTCATTTTATATGTGCGCGAAGCTCATCCTGGTAAAGACATTCCCATGCATAATAACCTTGATGAGAAGCTAAATTGCGCTCAGCTTTTGCGTGATGATGACGGTGAAAGACGCACAATTATTGTTGATGATATTGAGGGGAATGCCCACAAGGCATACGGCTCCATGCCAAACGCTGTTTACATCATCAATAAGCATGGTTGTGTTGTTTATCGCTCAGGTTGGAACAATGAAATCGCCACGCGAGAAGCATTGCGATCATTGATAAAAGGCGAACCAATTCGCATAAAAAGCTATTTCAGACCTTCAACACCATCCGTGTTATTACGCACACTAAATCGTGCAGGCGCCGGGTCCCGCATAGATTTTTTCAAAGGCCTGCCGTATTTGTTTTGGCAAAACATCATTAAACGAAATCTTCGGTTGTTGTTTAACAGCTCAAAAACGATCGATGGTAATATGCGGTGTTAGGCGACTAGCTTACTTTGCCTTTTGCCACCTCAACCCATCCACCGGTTTTCCCTGCTTCAAACAATGCATCAATTACACGCTGATTACCAAGCGAACTCTCAAGTGAGAGAATATTGATGCCCTCAGGTTGCTCTTGGCCTTTAATGTGGCGCGCAAAAGCTTCAATCTGCTTGGTATATTGATTGATGTCAGAAAAACGGAATGTTTGAATTTCGCTGTGATCGACATTGTGCAGTGTCACTGTATCATCACCGTATTTTCCTGCATTAAACGGTGCTGAAAGTTCAATCCAACCCTTGTCTCCATGGAAGACGATGGCTTGGCGCAGTGCCATTTGGGTTGAGACATACATAGATAGCTCAAAACCATCGAAGGAAATGCGGTTTATCGAATGGGTGTCAGTACCAAAATTCGGATCATAGCGAATATCAGACATAACCTGTGTTGGTTCTAATCCCGTTGCAAAACGTGTTGCAGCGACAGGATAAATACCGATATCTAGCAATGCGCCGCCGCCTTTCTCAGGGATGTTACGCATATTACTCGCATCATCGTTATAAAATGAAAATGCTGCTTGCACATGGGTGAGGGTACCAATTGCACCATTTGCTAATAGCTCACGCACCTTAAGCCATTGCGGGTGATAGGTGATCATTACAGCTTCAGAAACCGTCACATTATTTCGACCGGCTGCAAGGATGATCGCATGGATCTCATCCGCTTGGATCGAAATAGGTTTCTCACATAATACATGTTTACCGGCATTGGCAGCTTCAATCGACCAATGTGCGTGATCTGAGGTTATGAGGGGAATGTAAACTGCATCAATTTCATCACTGGCAAGAAGTTCATCATAAGAACCAAAAGCATGTGGGATGCCAAATTGCACAGCAACTTCTTCGGCCCGAGACAAATTGCGCGAGGCTATTGCCGTCACTATCGAATTGTCCGAACGAAATATTGCCGGAATGACATCTTTTACGCCAATTTTGGCAGTTGATAATATTCCCCATCTAAGCATGTCGTTCTCCCGCAGAATCGTTCTATAAACAAAAACTTATATCAGCTTTTTAAAATTATAAAAATCACACTTTTACACCTGCAATAGCTGATATGAAACACTTGCAAATATTGTCTTAGTACTGTCATCTAGATTTGTTAGTGGCCACGCCTTAGGAGAATTTTATGACACAATTGCTCACGCGCAATGGCGCACCTTTATCTCGCCTTACCTTTGGCACAATGCAATTTGGCGGCAAGGCAGATATCACCGAGAGCAAATTGATGTTTGAAAGAGCACGTTTGTCAGGAGTTAATCACTTTGACACCGCTGTTGGCTATAACGGCGGCGCGTCAGAAAAGATCTTGGGCGCGTTTATCAAGGAAGATCGCGACGATATTTTTGTTGCAACAAAAGTTGGTTACGTCGGCGGAGCTAGTAAGGACAACATTCTCAAGCATTTCGAAACTTGCAAACAGCAGTTAAATGAAGATGCTGTGGATCTTTTATACATGCATCGCTTTGATGATGAGACGTCACTTGAAGAAACTTTTGAAACATTATCAGAACTGCAATCTGCAGGCGCGATTAGATATATTGGTGTTTCAAACTATGCCGCGTGGCAGATAGTTAAAGCGCAGAATATAGCAAAATCAATGTCGACGAAAATCGATGTCGTTCAACCCATGTATTCATTGGTTAAACGTCAGGCTGAAGTTGAAATTATCCCCGCATGCGAAGACCAAGATATAAAGGTTATTCCGTATTCTCCTCTAGGTGGAGGACTGTTGACGGGAAAATATGCAACAGGTGGAACTGGGCGTTTAACTGAAGATACTCGTTACAAGGCGCGTTATGATCAGCCATGGATGCACGAAGCGGCTGTTGAATTGTCATTAATGGCAGCTGGAATTGATACAGATCCTGCAACGCTCGCCGTTGCGTGGGTTGCCGCGCACAAAGCTAAGCTTTCACCAATTGTTTCTGCAAGGTCTGAAGCGCAGCTCTTACCGTCATTAGCTGCCGAAAAATTTCAAATAACACCAGAGATCTATAATGAAATAACAGCGCTAAGCACCGCACCAGCTCCTGCGACAGATCGCTTGGAGGAAGCTTAGTTCAACAATAATGATTGGTGTATTCAGATCGCTACAATTTGAATGTTTAAACTCAACGATGATTAACATCTCCTATGCAAATATCTGCCTTCAATTATAGGAGTAGATAATGGGTGCTTGGGGTGCAGGCAGTTTTAGCAATGATACTGCATTGGATTATGTCGAAGATTTAAATGGCTTCGACGCAGTTTTTGAAACGATCAGTCATTTTTCTGTGCAGAAGAAAGAACCATTAGATGCAGATGATGCATCAATTGCGCTTGCTGCATGTGATCTTCTTGCAATTGTAATTGGCAGACCACCAGCAGAAGTTCCAGATATAGCTGCTCTTGATGATCTTAAAGACCAAGCCGTCACCAGTGACCAACTCAAAAAGGCGAGAGCCCTGATAAAGGTCATTGCGAAATCATCCGAACTATCTGAACTTTGGGCGGAAGATGATGACAGCGAATGGCAAAGTGCACTTGATGATTTGCTTTTACGCTTAACACCATCAAAACCTTACAAAGCGTCAAAAGCGGAGAAAGTACCGAATGAACCTGGCAAAGAACAATTGCCTGACGACTTTCTAGGATATTGTTATCTATGCAACGAAGTTGTCACGCAACGAGACGGTATTTTGTTCGAACATACCGCTGAATATGGGGGCACATGTTCGATACACCCACACACCAAATGCATTGAAGAGATCATCTGTGAGCCTGTATTAAATGAGGATGGATCACCCACCCGTGCAGCAAAAAAGGTGCTGATGCAACATATGGGCTTTGACGTGTAGCTTTGCCTTGATTATGCTCGCGCTGGATTTATAATCTGAAAGTTGCGGTTAAATAGGGGCGAACATGAGCAATATTGCAATTACGTTGCGAACCATCATTGTGATGATGTGTTTTTCATTAGTTTTATCTGCGTGTGAAACCACTTCATCTTCTTCTGGCCCCTCATATTTTAATACCTATCAAATCGCACAAATTGATATTAATTTTGATGGTGCCATAGAGCCGATGCACGTTGCCGATATTGAGACAGCGTATCGAAAATCAAAATTAGGAACTGCAGAACTCTCCCGTGTTGGTCAACGCTTCTCGCGCGACTATCAAGATGGAAAGCGCCAGGCCCTTTATGGCGGTATTGGTGCGCACATTCGACCGCATGCGCGAGATCAACTCAATTCAAAATTTGTCGGATCAACGGCTGCAAAAGCGACGATATATGTAAAGAACACTTTCATCCGCAGTCGCACTAATCTTGCTGCGCTTACAGGTGCGAGTGTGACAATCAATGGGGTTCGCAGTCCTGATCAGAGCCAGTTAATAGCAAGCCTTATTATATCTGATTTACAAACAGGCTTTCCAATTGCTGAGATTGATGATGTTAAAGTTACCGATGATGGCTCAGTTACAATTTTAGGCGGTAGCAAACCGCCCAATTATGGTTCATCCGTGCGCCTAAATCGGCTTTCCTTTGATTGGGCACAACTTGCTGTTCAAAGACTTGGAAATACTGGTACCAACTTCAGCTCGTTTTGAACTCATTGAGCTGATACTTACTTAAGCGTCTTCGATTAGCTTTTCTAAGTGCCAGATCTTGGAAACAATTTTCCAGCCGTTTTCACCATAAACAAAACCAAGATGGTCAACAAAGACGTTTTGGTGCGCGCGAAGTCTGATTTTAACAGTCGCACATTTTGGTGAAAGGTAATCAATCATCAAAATTTCTTCTTCACGCACTTGGTGTTTGCTTTGCGCCGATACGCGTGTTGAAACATCTGCGCTAAAGCTATCAATCGGTTCAACAAACACTTTGCCATTATCAACATCAAAAAGGCTGGATGTCTCGTGAAATACTGAGTTTAGTTTCTCAACATTACATTCATAAAGCGCGTCAAAATAAATCTGAACTGCATCGGTTAAGCTTGAATGTGTAGGCATAAATTTGATCTCCGTTTTTAAATTATGATCAATACTTGCCATAGAGAATTTTTCTGCGATACTGGCAGATATGACAATGTACAGTCGGATTCTGCCAAAATGATATCTTTGACCCAAACCACTGACAATGACCCGTTAGTTTGCGTGATAGCCTATGATGGACTTTGCACATTTGAATTCGGTATTGCTGTGGAGTTATTTGCTCTGCCGCGGCCTGAGTTTGATGACTGGTACCAATTTGCCACGGTTAAAGCAGATGAGGGGCCAATACGTGCAGCTGGCGGGATTTCGATTGAAGCCGAATACGATTTAGATCTTATCAAGTCGGCAAGTTTGGTCATTGTTCCTGGGTGGCGTGGGGCTCATGAGCCGGTGCCTGAAAAATTGTGTGATGCATTGCGGGTCGCGCATAAAAATGGAGCGCGAATTGCCTCCATTTGTTCTGGTGTATTTGTTCTTGCAGCAACGGGATTACTAAATGAGGGCAGAGCCACAACCCATTGGCGCTATACGGACTTACTAGCGCAAAAATACCCCGACATAACGGTTGATCCAGATGTGCTCTTTATTGAGGAAGACCGCGTCTTTACATCTGCAGGTTCCGCTGCAGGTCTTGATCTTGGGCTTCATATCATCCGCAAAGACTTTGGTGCAAAAGCTGCCGCAACGGTAGCTCGGCGGCTTGTCCTACCCGCGCAACGTGATGGCGGGCAACGCCAGTTTGTACCGCGCCCTGAACCAGAGGCGAGAGTTGGCGTTGGATTAGCCGCATTGCAGGATGAGATCCGCGCGAAACTTGATGAGGCTTGGCCGATTGAGCGCATGGCCGAAGAGGCTGCAACAAGCGTGCGTACACTTGCTCGCAAATTCTCAGATGAGGCGGGCACAACACCGCTTAAATGGCTCACAACAGAGCGTGTGGTCCGAGCGGCAGAACTTTTAGAAAATGGTGATGTCCCACTAAGTGACGTTTGGAGCGTATGCGGATTTGGATCTGCTGAAACTTTTCGTCGCGAGTTTCGTAAAACAATGGGTGTTCCCCCAATTCGTTATCGCGAACGCTTAGGCGCTATAGCTTAAATTTATCAAAACCTAGGATATCTTTTTCAATCGTTGGACCGATCTCGCCGCATGTTTAGCCGGTCGACCGGATACGCGTTTGCGCCAAAGTTTAAAACTACTTGGCTTTAAGCGAGACCGCATGAGTTTGATAACATCTTGCTCGGATCTGCCTGTTTGCGATTTTATGCTATCAAATGTTGTCTCATCACACCATGCAAGTTCAATGATCTCGCTTTCGGTGATTTCACTTCCAGTTTGAAGCGACTGGTCGTTTATATGTCTCTTGTCGTTCACTGGGGTGCCAATAGGCCAATCATCGGGAAAAGTACGTTTATTCATGCACATATCGCTTTTTAAAATTTCAAAGCTTGTTACGTGTTTCATGACAGATTGGTTTGTTCTGCTGCTTGTTTAATGTTTGTATCCATTGCGCCAGTTCGGTCAGCTAAGTTGAAATGAAAAATAAAAAAACTGCGCCTGAATAAACAAGCGCAGCATAGTTGATGTCATAATTATTGGTGTTTGAAATTACTCGCTGCTTGAACGTGCCCAAAGATTGATGTCTTCCTCAGATGAGTATTCGTCAATCAAAGCGAGTTCTTCTGGGCTAAAGTCAAGGTTGTTAATCGCACCACAACAATCAGTTACTTGTGACGCTTTAGATGCACCGATCAATGCAGTGGTAATGCCGCCTTCGCGTAGAACCCAAGCGATTGCCATTTGCGCCAGCGTTTGACCGCGTTTTTCCGCCACTTCATTGAGCTTTTTGATAGAACCGATAGAGCGATCGTTGATAAAGCCATCTAGCAAAGATTTGCCCTGTGTGGCGCGAGAGCCTTCCGGAATACCTTTTAGATATTTGTTAGTAAGCATGCCTTGTGCAAGCGGGGTGAAGGCAATGGAGCCAACTCCAAGGTCTTTCAATGTATCCTTCAGTCCATCTTTTTCGACCCAGCGATTGAGCATGTTATAGCTTGGCTGATGAATGAGCATTGGTGTACCCATGTCTTCTAGGATCTTAACCGCTTGGCGTGTACGCTCAGAGTTATAAGATGAAATACCAGCGTATAGTGCTTTTCCAGAACGAACGATTTGATCAAGTGCCCCCATTGTCTCTTCGAGCGGGGTATTTGGATCAAAGCGGTGGGAATAGAAAATATCTACATAATCAAGGCCCATGCGCTTCAAACTTGCATCGCATGATGCCATCAAATATTTGCGGCTTCCCCACTCACCATAAGGGCCGTCATACATTTTATACCCAGCTTTTGAGGAAATGATCAGCTCATCGCGATAACTGCGGAAATCTGTTTTCAAAATCTCGCCAAATGCCTCTTCTGCGCTGCCAGCAGGGGGGCCATAATTGTTCGCCAAATCAAAATGCGTGATACCATTGTCAAATGCAGTGCGACAGATATCAATTTTCGTATCATGAGGCGTATCACCACCAAAATTGTGCCACAGACCCAATGAAATTGCAGGCAATTGTAATCCTGAATTTCCGCATTTGCGGTAGGTCATTTTTTCGTAGCGATCAGCAGCAGGTGTGTATGTCATAAAATAGCTCTCAAAATTAATGGATTGTCCTTGGGAGGAATAATTTATTTGAGTCTTGAAGAAAAGGCTAGGGCGCTGTTTATTATTATTCTGATCAAGATGCGTGCCGAACTGGATAACTCACTGTCAGATAAGTCCGACCATATCCTCAGCAAGATTTTTGTAGATATTCCGCAAAATTTCCTTATCCGGGTTTTCAACATCGCGGCATATTCTGCTGTAGGTCACATTTAAAAAATGCTCCGGGCTGAGGTTTGGCCAATTTGCGCGCTGTTCCAAAATTGCTTGCGCAGCTTGGTCACTTTTTCCCTGCAGGCTTAAGATTGCTGCACGCGTGATCGTCGTGTAAGGATTTTGAGAAATTTGTGCTGCTTTTTCATGAGCTTCAAGCGCTTGCTGATACTCCCCGCGCAGCATATGGGCCCATCCGATCCAACTCAAAGTAAGCCACCTAGCTGGATTGTCCGGGCTTAGTGATTGATCAAACGTATTAGCTTTACTTATAACAAGCACGGGTGGAGGCAGACAAGTATAAGGGAGAACCGTTGTAAAGAAACCAGCAAAACCTTGGTTTGGAGCAAGCTCTAAAACGCGGTTCTGTAATCGGATTGAATCGTATATATTACCTGCATGCCAGTTATATTGCGCAATGTTAAAAATGGTGTTTGGATCACCTGGGTTTAACTCAATAGCAAGACGGGCACTTTCAGCAGCCTCTATTAAAGCCGCCTTAGTGTTTGAGGGTCCATCAACAGCGGCAAGATAGGCAAGTTTATCTGCAAGGACCGAATATGCAGGCCCAAAATTTGGATCTTTTTTGATCGCAATTCGGGCGAGGGCAATGCGTTCTCTTTCCCAAACTAATGTACTATTTGCTGGCCCTGGAACCCAAGTTGCTAGCATAAAGAGTTGTTGGGCAGAAAGTCTATTGGGATCACGCCCCTCAAGTGCGCGCACGGATGCACCTAAAAGCTGACTGCTCATGTCGCGGATCGTTTGTGTAACCAAATCTGGGTTATCCGCTCGAGAATAAGTATTTCCCCAAACAAGTTCGTTAGTGTGTCCATTGACCAGTTCTAAGGAGATTATTCTGTTAGATTGACTACCCAAAAAACTCTGCTCAATGATAAAGTCAGACTTTATACTGGTATCATGCCCCTCGGTAAAAATAATAGAGAGTGAGGGGTTGCGTGATAAAGCTTGGCGAAATTCCTGAGCAAATTGAATGTCGCTGCTGTCTATGTTGTTCTCAGATTCCAATCCACCATGGATAACAACGCTGATGGTATCAGGTGTTGCACGTCTCATATCAGCTCTAGGTGGATTGTTATATCCCGAAGAAAAGTAATGATGACGGGCGACACCTGCGATCAACACGATGACGAGCGCTGCGATCAATGCAGCAATCACGATCCTTGCTGTGCGATTATCGTTGTTTTTTGCACGCTTAGGCACAGCTATCGCTTCAGTGCTTGTAGTTATGGGTTTTTCTAAATCGACGTTTTGCCGATGAAATTCAGGCTTGTAGCTGCCGCGTGGCACTTCAATTCGTATGGGGTCCTGCGCACCAGAACCTTCATAATAATCTTGTAAATCCTTGCGCAAGCGACCCGCTTGCACCCGCACGATTGGATCGATTTGGGAGTCAAAATCCTCAGATCGACCAAATGCATCAATCGCAATGGAGTAAGCTTTTAAGCCCGCCTCATTACCGTCCAGTTTTTGTTCGATGATATAGCTCAGAAACTTTTTCAGATTCGGAGACGACGCAAATTCATCGGACGCTAAGACCCGATCAAGAGACTCCATAATCTCGTCTCGCGTTATTTGCTCCATTAAACTGTTCGTCTTTCGGCCAATTAGGGAAAAGTACCAGTATAGGTATAGAAGAAGTAATATTGCAGCTTGTCAAGCAGTCTGCGAGTATTATCGCATTTCTTGAGAAATATAATCTCAAAAACACTGTATAAATGAAAAAAATGAATAGAATTTCATAATTAATGTCAAAGTTAATTACGGAGTATATCGTTACTTTTGAATTAAAAATCAGAGTTTTGTGCGAAATTCATTCGTTCATTACTGGTGGGGTGATCCAAGTTCAACTTCGTAGCATGAAGGCAAAGGCGCGGCGCGGCTTTGAGTGCGTCATCTTTTGCGTAAAACACATCCCCCAGAATTGGATGGCCTATTTCAAGCATATGAACACGCAGCTGATGAGAGCGCCCCGTAATGGGGAAAAGCGCGACACGGGCTGTTTTAAATCCGTCATCACGTTGATATTTTTCAATAACTTCATATTCCGTCTTTGCAGGCTTTCCTTGCTCAAAATCAACTTTCTGTTTGGGCCTGTTTGGCCAATCAACAAATAACGGAAGTTCGACAACGCCTTGATCGTCACTTGGATGGTTCGCCACCAATGCATGATAAACTTTATCTATATTTCTTGCTTCAAATTGCATTGATAAATTACGATGCGCATCTGCATTTAGCGCCATAACGATTAGGCCAGATGTATCCATATCCAGACGGTGAACGATGCGTGCTGTGGGAAATAACGTTTGCGCGCGGCTTACCAGACTATCTTGTCGCCCAGGTCTTGTTCCTGGCACAGATAATAGCCCACTCGGCTTGCTAAATACCACTATTTGATCGTCTGAATAAATGACTTCAGGCATCTGCGCAGGTGGTTGGTAGTCAAATTCGATCAAATTTGACGGCGTCTGATCACGTTCCTTGGGGATTTTTTTCTTCCAAGGTTTGTTCTTAGCAGCTTTAATTGAATGCTGTGAGTCGTTCTTTTGTGATTTAGGTGCCATATATTGCTTATCTTATCTAACGAAAGATATGGCAATAGGTGATTGAGGTAAGATCAAGGTTTTCATCAAGTTGTTGAACTTGTTTCACAAAATCTCCGATGTAAATTTTCACTCGCATTTTTGCCAATCAACGCTAACATCGTCTTTATGAAAGAATCATACGGCATCGAGATCACAACCGATAAACGCCATATTGAATTTGAGCGTGTATGTACATTCCTGCAAAGCACCTATTGGGGAGCAGGGCGTTCTCCTTACTCCATAAGAACATCATTTGAAAACTCATTGTGTTTTATTGCGCGCTTGCACGACCCAAGTCATGGACCGCTTCACAACCGGCAAATTGGATTCGCTCGTGTTGTTACAGATAAGGCATTTTTTGCCTACATTTTTGATTTGTTTGTGTTTGAAGGGTTTCGTGGGCATGGAATTGCAAAGAAACTCATGCACGAGATTTTGAGCCATCAAGAACTCGAACAAGTGCCAAGTTTCATGTTGGGAACTGATAATGCCCAAGATTTATATCGCAAATTCGGATTTCAAAATTATATTGATTCAGGCCGTTTGATGGTCAGGCGCGTTTAATGTGGTGGTGATCATCAGCGATATTAGCGTGTTAAAACTTGCAGGCCATTATAATACGGTATAAACAGCGAAACGACTATTCGTTGAATTCGAATAAATGCCGGGGGCGACATTTTATTATGTCGTGGGCATGAGACCCGCCATCGAAGACCATTCGCTGGCGGGTTCTTTATATCTAAACATCGTCCCAATCATTGTTGTCTTTGCTGTAAGCAGGTAGTTCTGCAAAGCGCATGATTTCGGCTGTGTTTTTCAAACTATTAGCCTGAATATCTGGCGAGGTTATTGAAACATCAGTTTCACTCGCAGTTTTGATATTCAATGCTTTTAACTCATCGTCAGTATCAATTGGTAAGCGTTTTTGTTCTGCAATACGAGTTCTCAGCGCTTCTATGGAATGTGCTAAATTGGAAAATTCATCATTTTGCTTATCGCGGTAGACAACAAAGTTTGTGTTGCCATTTATAAGCTCTTGCAATTGCAGTTGCATGATCTGAACGCGGCGAGTGGACACACGAGCTGTCAATATTGAGAAATTTAAAACAGCCAATAGTGCTAGAGCTGCAACACCGGTAACCCACAAACCGATATTTTCTGTTCCGTTTGACGTGATATAGATCGCTGCATAAGCGCTTACACCTGCTGCAAACACAGAGCAGCCAGTAATAATGGTTATGATTTTAGTTGGCAGACGCATGTTTTGCTGAAATCCGTTCAATATCTGAAATACTATTTTGAACAGGATATGTTTAAGCTGATTTAACAAATCACTATTGATCTTCTGGATTATAAAACAGCCTTAATAAATGATAAACAAGGTTCTTGAAGGCAAAAAAGAACCCGCCAGGTAGAGGGGCTGGCGGGTTTAAATTGATCAGTTTTAAGGGTAGAAAAACCTGATCATTCTTTTGTCATTGTCTTAAAATTCATCCCAGGCACTATCATTGTCATCCCACTCTTGTTGAGCAGCTGCAGGTTTGACTTGGGATGTGGTTTTCATCGCTGTTGCCATATTTTTAAGTTGGCTAGTTTGCGTCTCTTGCGGTGCTTTAGGAGCAGGGGCAGAGGCTGAAGAAGTAGTTGGCGCAGCGATTGGCGTTGTGCGATTTACCTGATGGGTCGCTTGTGTGGCTGCTTGCTGCTCGCTAATGCGGAATGATTGAACCATCTGAGTAAGTTGGTTGATCTCATCAACAAGGCGCGTTGTAGCAGCTGTTGTTTCTTCTGCCATGGCCGCATTTTGTTGAATACGCTGATCCATTTCATTCACAGTTGAGTTCACAGTTTGAATGCCGCCAAGCTGTTCGCTGGCACCTGTTGCCACCGCCGCAATGCGCTCTTCAATGGTTGCAACTTGTCCTGAAATTTTTTCAAGCACTTCACCGGTTTTCTTAACCAGTTTGACGCCTTCACCAACTTCGGTATTTGATGTGTTGATAAGGCTTTTAATTTCCTTGGCTGCATCTGCAGAACGTCCAGCTAACTCACGAACTTCCTGAGCAACAACCGCAAAGCCTTTCCCGGCTTCACCTGCACGGGCAGCTTCCACACCAGCGTTCAGCGCAAGTAGGTTTGTCTGGAATGCAATCTCATCAATCACGTTGATAATTCCGCTGATATCGCTTGATGCTGTTTCAATACGAGACATGGCAGACATTGCATTTGAAACAACTTCACTTGATTGATCAGTGTCTGTTTTTGCGCTTTGCGCAAGGCTTGCAGCTTCTGCCGCTTGCTCTGATGCGGAGCGAACGTTCTCAGTTAACTCAGTCAATGCAGCAGCTGCTTCTTCAAGTGCCGCAGCTTGAGATTCTGTACGGCGAGAAAGGTCGTCTGTTGCAGATGAAATCTCGTTTGAATCATCGCGGATCAAACCTGCGGTATTACTAATGCCAGAGAGTGTTTCACGCAGTTTAGCCACTGAGCCATTAAAGTTCTGGCGAACCGGCTCCATGCCTTCCATAAACGGATTATCAAGTGTTGTAACCAAATCACCACCGGCTAAGACTTCTAATCCTTTGGCTAGTTGTGCAACTGTTTGCGATACTTCTTCAGTCTGACGTTGTTTCTCTGCTTCATTCGCCTCGCGCTCTTTTTCGCCACGGTCACGATTTGCAACAGACTCTTCCTCCATGCGTAACTTATCAATTTCAGATTGGCGGAAATGTTCGATTGAGCGAACGATATCACCAACCTCATCTTTGCGTGTTTCACCGCGTAGCTTGAAGTCTGTATTGCCATTTGAAAGTTCGTGCATGTTGTTAATGGCAGCATTAATTGGGCGCGTTAAGCTGCGCGCAAACCAAAATGCAAATCCAAGGGCAGCGAGCAAGGCAACCATTGCTACGGATAAAATCCAGTTGCGCATGGTCGTTGCACCTTGGAGTGCCTCATTGTGATCAACGATGGCTGCGACCTGCCAAGGTGCTGATCCGTATGAGACTTTTGCAATTGCGGCCATCGTTTCCATGTCACGATAACCGTTTAAAGTTCCCGAGACGATTTCTCGGCCTTCAATGCTTCCAATTGGCGAAAGATCGATTTTTGTGACAAGTGGGTCGATGGCTGCAGTTTTTAATGAATCTGATAGTAGTGTCCCGTCACTGCGAAGCAGCACAGTTTCACCAGATGTTCCAAGACCTGTGTCATTGTTTAAAATTTTCGCAATGCGTTCTTCCGATAGTTGCGCGATAATCGCGCCAAAGAAGAAGTGTTTAGCATCGGTAACGGGTATACCCACAAACGCAACAGGTTTTCCGTTGAGTGTTGAATATGGTGCAAAATCTTCAAGACGGACGGTTTTTTCTTGAGCCGCGCCCGCTTGTTCTTGAATTTGATCAGTCCCAGCTTCAGTGGCTGCCTCTAATTCAGCAGCTTTGTCAGCTGAATCCTTTTTAAGCTGCGCGTAAAGTGAACCAAGCGCTGTCTGCGTGAAAGGTCCATCGTCCAAATTGGTTGAAACCTCAGCATTTGCAGCCGCAGAATAAACAACAACACCATTTTTGTTGACGAGATAAAGATCACCTAGCGAGTTATCAGCGGCAAATTGCTTAAGCAGGGGACCAAATTTATTTAATTGTGTTCCGTATCCTGTTAGGCCAGTTTCTTTATAATACTTAAAGAGGTCTTCTTTGGCGCCTTTAAATTCATAAAGTCCTTTAATGGCATCTGCCGGGTTTTCTGCTTTGACTTGCTCAATACCCATTTTAAACATATTAAGTGCGGCTGACATGCTGTCATTTTTCGCCAACGAGCTTAGATTATCATTCACACCTTGGAAAAATGTCTCAAGCTGGTTTCTGCGACCATCAGCAATTGCTGATAGCTTCTCGTTATAAGCTTCTTCTAAGCTACCTGAGGCAGCTTTGATTCCGGTATAGCTGGTTGCGCCAATTGCAACGACAGTTGTTAGCGACATGGCAAGTAATAACTGATGAGAAAGACGCATGATAAAATTATCCCCGACGAATAGCGAATTCGTATAATTTGCGATCAAGATATTGGACATGGCAAACACGGGCTCTATCAATCGAGCGGTAGCGACAAAAGTCGATAAAATGCCTAAACTTTGAATTAGATTATGTGTGCTTTATTGACGATAACTTAACAACAGATCTAAGTATCAATGGCCCATTTATAAGAGTCGAATTAAGCCTTAGAATAATTTTCTAATGTATAACAATTGTCATAATTTTGAGAAATGAAACAATATAGTGAATATCGTATATTTTACAAACGATTAGGTTGAAATTGATAAAACATAATCAGTTTTATGAATATATGCAAAACAAGAAAAAATTGGAAATATAATGCATCCAAACCGAAATTTTAGGAACGTCGATATAGCAAAAAAGTATCAGCTTTTAATAAAAAAAGTATTTGGATCGTTGATTTTTGCCCATTCTGAAGGCATTTTGATCTCCCATGTGCCATTTTTATTGGATGAAAACGGTGAATCGGTGGAGATGCATCTGGTTCGTTCGAACCCGATTTTACGCCATTTGGACACACCAAAAAATGTTATTTTAACAGTTCAGGGGCCTGACGCTTATATTTCGCCAGATTGGTATGGAGTGCCAGATCAGGTGCCAACTTGGAACTATGTTGCTGTGCATGTCAGAGGTAAATTAGAGCGATTACCACAGGAAGATATCCGCGGTGTTTTGGAAAGATTATCCGCAGTGACTGAAGCGCGATTGGCACCCAAAAAACCGTGGACAATTGATAAGATGACACCAGAGGTTTTTGACAAGATGACGCGGCAAATTGTGCCGGTTAAGTTGACCATTGATCAGATTGAAAAAGACGGTGAAACGCAACCCGATATGTCGGGCACTTGGAAGCTATCGCAAAACAAACCCGATGAAGTTCGTCATGCAGCGATCAATGGTTTAAAAACCAGTGATATTGGTACCGAGATTGAGTGGTTGCGCACGCTCATGCGTGAGGTGGATGAATAATGGGTTTGTTAGTTTAAAAATGTAGTATTCACATAACACCCACGCCTTTAGTCTTTATGTCACATTCTCCTTACGCATTATGCCAAAGGAGGAATACGCATGGCGAAGATTTTAATGATAACGGGCGATTTTACCGAAGACTACGAAACAATGGTGCCATTTCAAACATTATTGGCGTGTGACCATCAAGTTGATGCTGTTTGCCCAAATAAAAGTGCAGGCGAAAGTGTGAAAACTGCAATTCACGACTTTGAAGGTGATCAAACCTATACAGAAAAGCCTGGCCATAATTTTGCGCTCAACGCAAGTTTCGATGATGTTGATGTGAGTGCTTATGATGCTTTGGTTATTCCAGGTGGCCGAGCGCCTGAATATCTTAGATTAAATAATGATGTTTTAGATATGGTGCGCCATTTCTTTGCCGAAAACAAACCCGTTGCTGCAATTTGCCATGGCGCTCAGCTTTTGGCGGCAGCAGGCGTGTTAACTGGTAAAAATTGCTCAGCTTATCCAGCTTGTGCGCCAGAAGTTGAGGCTGTTGGAGGCAAATTTGCTGAGATCGAAGTGACAGATGCGGTGACCGATGGTAATTTGGTGACAGCGCCTGCATGGCCCGCTCATCCTGCATGGATGAAGCAGTTTATGGCTTTGCTATAAAATAAACGCGAAAGGGAGGCCCAAAATGTGTGAGTTATTCATAGGTTCTGAAGGTGATAAATGGGTGTCGCGAACAAAGTCATTGCGAATAGATGGCGTTGCGACCTCAATCCGAATGGAAAACTTCTTTTGGGCCATCCTGTCAGAGATCGCAGCACGCGATCATATGACGACCAACCAATTGATCACCAAATTATATCTCGAAGCGGTGGATGCTGATCATGATTTGGGCAATTTCACATCATTTCTTCGGGTTTGTGCAGGTCGTTATCTTTCCCTCATTGCTGATGATGAAATCGAACGTGATGACGAGACCGAGCTTTCATCCGTTGATGCGCCTGCATTGTTAAAACGCGAAGCAGAACGCGACCAACGCCGCTCAAATCACATCAACAATGAAAATATCGACCTGCGTTTTTCACAACGAAGTTCCGGTCAAACAGTAAAAGCCCTAAACTAGGATTTATCGAAGCCTATTTTTGAAAAAATGCGAGATAAGTGTCGAACACGGTACCTTTGTCGTGGTACTAAGTTGTATGTTTTCGAAATAAACCTTATGGATGCAGAGGTGTGTTGTTTGATGAAGGGAAACCTATGGCTACTACCACGCCGACAAAAATTGCATTTCATAGGAAAGCATATTTTTTGTTCTTACTAATATTTAATCCTCAGAAATTTGATGAAGAAGAAAAAAAAGACAATAAAATCCTACGAGCTCAAAAACATGATCCAACAAAACCTATTAATCGCTCCAAGATTATTAGACTCGGATTGTTGAACTCATTTGCCGTATTTGTGGCAACGGTTACTTGGGGAATTATCTCCGGATTCGTGATAAGTTATTGGATGCAATCCGACAACTCCAAAATTTCAGCTCTATTGATAATAATTGGAGGTGGACTGCTTCTATGGGCCACTTTTTCAGAAAGGGGTTGGGCCATTCAATCTTTTGGTGGCGTAACACTTGGTGAAAGAGCTAGCAAATGGATATTCCGTTCGTTATTCTGTTTAGGAACTTGGATGATGACAATCGGAGCTGTATTTTCGGTCGGCTGGATTAATTCTTCACTAAATTAACAAAATTTTCCAAAACCACCGATGAGTTATATCTGCCTACTTTTGAAAAAATGCGAGATGCGCACCTAGTCCTACGAGCAAACCGCCACCCATGCGTTCTGCCCAACGATTGGCTGAGTGTAATTTTCTAAATGCCGTTGCAATTTTATGGGCCAAGAACACGCAGATAACATCGGCGCTGGAAAAGACCACGTTGACCACAATGCCTAAAATGACGAGCTGCAACCAAATGGGAAAAGCCGCCGCAACATCAGTAAATTGCGGTAAAAAAGCTACGTAAAAAATAGCGGTTTTGGGGTTAAGTATTTCAACCGTCATACTTTCAAAAAACGCGCGTTTTGGAGACTTTTGCGCAACGTCTTTTGCAGTTGCATCATGCTTACTTTTTGAGATGATCAGCTTTATTCCCAAAAACACAAGATATGCAGCGCCAGCAAACTTTAAAACGGTATAAAGTACGGGCACGAGCGTGAACAAAGCAGCCAATCCAAACGCTGCTGCAAACACATGTACATAACCACCGATGTGCAATCCGAGCGCTGCCATAAACCCAGCTTTCCGCCCATCTGCAATTGTCCGCGCTGAAGCGTAGAGCAAAGCGGGGCCGGGCATATAACCAAACAGTGCCGTTGCAATGATAAAGGCGATTAAAATGTCATAAGACGGCATGCAAAATCCCCGCAATTTTTCTGCGATAATGGCTAAAGCAGAGCGGGTGGTTTGGCAAGGGTATGATGCTTACAAAAGTGTATTAGGTAAAAACGCTCAATGTTAGCAAAATTAAGAATATTAATTTGAGCTTTTAAGCCGCATTATGTAGGAAACTTAGATCGTTCAACAAAAATTGGCTAGTACGTTCCCAACATGCATTCACCTATTCAGTTGAGCTTTTGATACTTTTGTACTACTTAGTAATACTTTTACATCAAATGTTCGTGAGCGCCGGTAGTATTATCACTAATTCTAGTAGTATAAGTTGTTTTTTAGCTATGCTAAATTTGCGTAATTTTACAGGGTAAGCCATTGGGTTGGGAATTAGTTTTGATACGAGATAACGAATATATCAGGGATTTGCTGATAGAATTTGAGCGGTCGGAAGAATGGTTCATGGTTGTTGCGCTTCATGTTGGTGCATCCGATGAAGCCGCTAAAAAATTTGTTCATTGTGAGCTCTTGGTCGACGCGGGTTTTTTCCAACGTTATGAAAACCACGCTTATCGAATGACAAATAAAGGCTATGACTTTGTTCAAGCTATTCGCCATGATGAAGACTGGATGAAAATCAAAGAATTAGCGTCTACTGCAGGCGGTGGAACATTGGAAATTCTAAAAGACATAGCTATGAGCTTGCTAAGGCAAAAAATTCCAGAGACAATTGCCATATAATTAGGTTAGTGTGCCCAGCAAAACATTGCCAAAAACAGCAACAAACAGCAAAAGCACACTACATGACCGAACACAAAACCCACACAATTCAAACCCGATTAGCTTCTTATGGGTCACTTGCGCCCGGTGAGGTCAACTATAATCAAATGGATGGCATGCAGGGCGTATGGTCAAAGGGGACAGTGCGCGGCAAGTTGATCAAAGCCGGTTGGGGTGTTCATTATGGTTTTCCAGGGTTTATCCTAGATCCAACAGGACCAGAAGTTCCATTTCATATTTTTGAAAGTTTTGATCTACCCGATCATTGGGCGCGTCTTGATGAGTTTGAGGGCGAGGGCTATTTCCGCACACCTGTGATTGTGCAAACCGAAGATGGCGAAAAGGAATGCTGTGTTTATCTGGTGGGTGAAGAGTTTGCGCCTCTTGATGAACGCAAATAGAGCAGCTATTAGAGCTTCATGTTTCAACCAAAAAACCTTTGGGTTATTATGTTTTTTCTGGTCTCTTGCGTGGCAGCTTTCACCGTTGCCAATCGCGAGAATATCACCCTGATCGGTGAATGCATTGATGCGGGCAATGATTTTGATTATCAGGCCTGGGTCTGTGTTGAGCAGACGAACCAGGATAACAATTCGTAATTCAATATTGTCTTAGCGAAACGTGCCCAGGCGCGGAATAACATCACAAGTCCAGCAAGCACAAATACACCTGCTAAAGTGAGCGTAAATGGTTTGCGGATGCGGGTATAAAGCGCCACCATGGGGCGGGAAGAGAAGAAGACCGCATAACTCATCATTGATGTGAACGCTAAGATCGCGCAACCGATAACAACTTGGTAGGGAGAGATGAACTTTCCACCATCGCCTGACGTTGCCAATAAGATGATGGTGAGCCAAACCGTGATGGCTTTTGGATTAGTCGCGTGGATTAAAATACCGCGTAAATAATGGGTTATCAGCGTTTTTGAGGGCATATTATCATTCGCCGGTGGTGCGACGCTGTTGCCTTTTAAATCAATAACTTTGCGCGCAATATTGTATCCCAAATAGATTAAGTATATCGCACCAATCAGTGTCATTGTGTCATAAACCAATGGGGCGTTGACGATAATGGCACCAAGCCCAAATGCAGACGAAATGCCAAAGCAAACCGAGACTGAAAAGACACCTAAAGCAAACGCCATTCCCGACACACGGCCCTGCTCAAGCGAGGTATGCATAATGGCAAAATTGGCGGGTCCGGGGCTCGCAACTCCCAAAAAATAGGTGATATAAACTAGAATTAACTGATCCATATGGATGCTTTAGACCATTGGAATTTGAGAGTCTATGTTCGTAGTTCGACATTATTCGAATTTGGTTGGATGCTATTTATTGCTCGAAATAAGCTTTGCTTACGCCAAGTCGACAATCGGTTCAGGCTCACCTGAATTTAATTTACCATTTCGCGCCAGTATTTTTAGGCGCGGTTGATGCCGCGCTTCATACATATGCTTGGCCCAGAGCGCAAAAAGTGGCGTGAATAACCCAATTTTCGCTTGAATATCAATTGTATCAGTCAGTAAAGCGCCACCTTCATGGGGCGTAATTGTAAGGCGGTGCTGCCAGTGCTTTACACCAGATCCACGTTCATTGGATAAAAACATCATTTTTTCATGGTCACACTCAACAACCTGCATGTAATAGGGTTGTTTTGGAAGTTTCCCAAACAGTGACACCATCACCTCAATGGATTGACCTTGATAGAGCGTACCTTCTGGTAGGCCTTCAAAAGTTACCATGTGTTCTGTCACTTCACGAAGCGCATCAAATTCAATTGCGAGTTCCCAAACGTCTTTGGGCGCTGCAGGGTAGAAGTGTTTGAGGGTAACGGTCTTCATAAGTTCACGCATATTGATTTTTTTTTCAAACTTAATCGAGAAATACCAACTGAATCAACGTAAATTTGAATAATCTCCCTTTGTAAAACGAAAATATTCTTTCACATTGCCCGTCTTGATCAATTCGTGATTAAGCTCAATGTCATCCTCGAAATAGCAACGCCCAAGCGTGCGGCCGTATTTATCAATGCCAACAATTTCAACCCGCAGCTTTCGACCAAATGCAAGATCCCGAAGGCTTTGAGTTGCAGCGTTATATCCCACTTCGTGGCGTTCAGGCGCGTTTACGCCCCAAAGGCGCACTTGCTTGTCGTGGGTATCGATATAAAGACTGTCACCATCGACGATTTTATTGACAACGCCGACCACCACATCTTCTATCCGGTCATAATGGGCAGTGCCGCGCTCTTTCTCCGCTCGTTTTGCCCGTGCTTCTTCCATGCCTTGTTTGCCAGCACGAATGATATGCGGCAAGGCGCGTTGCAAAGCGGGTAGAGCTAAAGTTGTCAGCAAAAATCGTAGCATTTTAAAAAATCATTCGAGGTTTTCATTCTATGATTATATAATTTGGAATCATAAGACTACAAGGTTGAACGTCAGTCGTTTTAAGGTGATTACCATGTCAAAAAGCGTAAAACGAGTAGAAAAGGCATTGGTGGATGCGGGCGCTGAAACCGAGATTAAGCGCATGCCTGAGAGTACACGTACGGCTGAAGAAGCGGCACAAGCCTGCGGTTGTGCGGTGGGACAGATTGTCAAATCCTTGATATTTATGGGGAAAGATAGCGGTGAGATGAAGCTGTTGCTTGTTTCAGGCGATCATCAGGTGGATATCCCAGCGGTTAAAGCCACCATTGGTGAAGAGTTAGGGCGGGCAGATGCACGAGCTGTCCGCGATGTGACAGGCTTTGCCATTGGAGGTGTGTCACCTATCGGGCATTTAACGCAACTTTCAACCTATTTGGATGAACATCTGCTTGATTTTGATCGTGTTTGGGCTGCAGCGGGCGCGCCAAATGCTGTGTTTGATATCGCCCCTAAAACTCTGTTAGAGATGACCGGCGCGATAAAGTTGAAAGTAACAGGAGATTAGACCCATGTTTTTTGAAGAATTATTCAGTTCAAACATTATATCATTCATGTTGCTGGCGGCGCTTATGGTCATGTCTCCAGGCCCCAATGGCGTATTGATTGCCAAAACTGTTCCAACATCAGGCAGGGCAGCGGGATTTGCCAATGTTGCGGGGTTTTTCGCAAGCTTTTATGTCCATGGCACATTTGCGATTTTCGGCATTTCTGTGCTGCTCACGCAAAGCGCAACCGCCTTTATGATCGTTAAATATTTAGGCGCAGCATATCTGTGCTGGATCGGCATAAAAGCGATATATTCTGCCATCAAAGGCGATCACACAGTCAAACATGTCTCGCCAGCAAAACGAAAGCGCACTTTGATCAAAGCCTTTATGGAAGGTTTTTTGACCAACGCACTCAACCCAAAAGTGTCGCTGTTTTATCTGTCCGCATTCCCGCAGTTTATCGAAGTTGGAGAAACCAGTGCTGCGATTGCTTATGGTTTTGTCACCTCGCAAGCGATCTTAAACGCAATTTGGTTTTCATCCATGGCAATTTTGGTGGCCAAGCTTTCCAATGTTGCGCGGAGTGATAAATTCAAACAGAACTTCAAGCGTTGGTTAAATGGTATCACAGGCGCTGTTTTCATCGGATTTGGTATTGGTTTGGCGCGCTTTAAACCCTAACTTATAAGCTGCCTGAATAGGCCCAACGCACAAATCACCAATAGCACAAATAAACAAATAGGTTTGTAATATTTAGCCAAACTGGGCCTGAAAAGCGCGCTGCCGAGCAATATCCCAGTTATCATGATGGGACTGGCGACAATGGCACGTTTGATTGCATCCAGCGTCATGATTTCATAAAGAATGAGATAGATGACGGAGGAAACCATTGCGATCATTAAATAGATGATCAGAGAAGCACGAATTTCTTTCGCTGCTTTATCCAATGTCAGCACAAATAGTGCCACGACCATCCCGCCTATTGAGGCAATGCCGGATGCAATTCCGGCCGTTAAACCACCGATATATGGTCCTTTTTGGGTGGTGAGGAATGAGGCTTTAACGCGAAATAGTAACAATGTGCCAACACACATAACCATGGTGAGTGCTACGATGCGTGAGGTTGAGACATCAAGCTGCGTTAGGACGAATAGTCCAAGCGGCACACCAATGAAATTGCCTATAGCTAAGCCTTTAACAAGCGAAAAATCAGCGTCTTTTAACCCGCCGCGAAACATGATGACTGCCGCTAATATCTCGAGCGCAAAGCAAATCGGTATGATTTCAATAGGCGCGATAAAGCTTGATAAACACGCCATCACAGTTGCAGAAAGTGCAAAGCCGGAAAAGCCGCGAATAAGCCCTGCAAGAAACATCGCAGCAATGAAAAAAGGCAAAACATCGATGGATAAGCCGGTAAAGGCGGATATCTCGGTGAACATCTTACAAAACCAATTGCCGGATAAGCCCTGCAATACAAATACCAATAAGCACTAACAGGCATACAGGTTTATAATATTTCTGCAACGATGGTTGAAAGAAGTAGCTACCAAACATGATGCCTGCGATCACAAATGGCGCCATAAGTCCCGCGCGTTTAAATGCTTCAACTGTCATCAAACCATAAATAAGCTGGAAGATGATGTTTCCTAAGATCGAAATCATCAAATACATCACCAAAGTACCGCGCATTTCGCTCGCAGCTCTGTCTCTTGCCAAAATATAAAGTGCGACAACCATGCCACCGACGGACGCAATATTGGCCATCCCGGCGCCTGTGCCAGCAATATATGGCCCAGCTTTTCCTTCCAAAATGCTGGCTTTGATCTTCATAAACAACAACAAAGCAAGCGTTGTGATGACACACAGAGCAACGATTCGCGACGTTTCTTGATCGATATTTGTGAGTACAAAATACCCAATCGGCGTGCCGATAACGCTACCAATTACCATCGCCCAAACAACCCGCATATCAGCGTTTTTAACGCCATCGCGCATCATCACCAGTGAGGCGATAATTTCCAATAAAAGACAAATCGCAACCATCTCAATCGGTGGAATGAAATTGGCAAGAATGGCCATGAGAGCTGCAGATAGCGCAAAGCCGGTAAAACCGCGAATAATCCCCGCGAATAAGCTGGTCGCAATCACAATCCATAAAAGATCAGGCGTGAGATTGGTGAATTCTAAAATTGTGTTGAGCAAAGATGTGCGCCTCTTTGGTTAGATCTTATCATGGGATAAAATATTGGGTAAAGATAGTGGGCAACCAATGCAAAACGATGAGGCCAATTATGGATGACATTACAGGTGGCTGCCAATGTGGTGCCGTGCGATATAAAGCAACTGGTTTAGGACGCGCTTCTATTTGCCATTGCCGGATGTGCCAAAAAGCATTTGGCGGTTTTTTCGGCCCGTTGGTCAGCGCAAAAGGGCTGGAATGGACCCGCGGCGAACGCAGTATTTTTCATTCATCAAACAGGAATTGGCGTGGCTTTTGCTCTAAATGTGGAACACCGCTCACATATGAGTTTGAAAGTGAAAACGGGGAGGGCGTTGAGTTATCAATTGGGTCGCTTGATAATCCTGATTTAGCGCCACCTGCAGTGCAAGTTAATCTCGATGCAAAGCGTCATTTCGTCGATGGATTGTTTGATTTGCCAGGTGTTGAACCCATGCAGCTTGAAAGCGATGAGGCATGGAACCAGGGTGTGATTTCAAATCAACACCCTGACTTTGATACCTAAAGAACTAGACCTTGTTGATGGAGTTGCCACCATCTGCAATGAGCGCGCTACCTGTAATAAACGAAGCATCATCTGATAGTAAAAACGCAGCTACTTTCGCAATCTCATCAGGTTCTGCCATGCGTTTAAGAGCGTGCAAACCAGCGACCCATTCATGCGTTTGCGGATCATCACCGGCCATTGCTGTTTTTGTGCCACCCGGCAAAAGCGAATTAACCCGAATATTATCGGTGCCATGCTCAACCGCAAGACATTGCGTTAAACCAATTAGCCCAGCTTTTGCAGCTGAATAAGCAGCCATGCCGGGCAGTCCGATAGTATGTCCGACAAAAGATGAGGTGAAAACAATTGCACCACCATTTGCGGCCTTCATTGCAGGGACTTGGTGTTTTGCAGCGTGATAAGCGCTGTTTAGATTAACAGAGATAACATTTGACCAGTTAGCCTCTTCCATCTCAACCAAAGGGACCATGTCACCAATCATACCAGCATTGTTAAAAGCACCATCCAGTTGCCCATAAGTATCAACAGCCATGGAGACCAGATCTTCAGCATATTGTCCATCGGACACGTCACCGGCTAGATATGTTGCTTTGCCGCCTGAATTTGTAATCTCATCTTTCATTGATTGTAATAATTCACCTCTGCGAGCACCCAAAACAAGGTTTGCGCCTAAACCCGCTAAGATACGTGCAGCGGAAGCGCCAATCCCGCTGCTTGCGCCAGTTATGATGATTGTTTTACCAGTAAATTCCATTTTATCGTCTCCTGTGTTTATGAAATCGGAGACGATATAAGCGATCAGATTTAGTGCTCACCACCCGAAACTTGCACCAGATTTTCCGCATGGTTTTTTGATCTAGACTGAAGCCACATCACTCTGAAAGTAAGTAAATGTAAAATGATGCCGATAGGTGGTCCTATGAAAATTGGGATAGCACTCATTGGGAAATCATCGGTGTGTGGTCCACCAAAAATCTGCGCTGTGAGTGGCGCTAAGATCAGATCACCAATGCCGATAAAGCACCATAAAATAACGGCTATCTGCCAAAGACTGATACGTTTATAAACCATGTAAGCAACAGGAAGAGCTAGCATGCCTGTCAACACATCACCCCAACCTGCATTTATGGCAAATTCTCGTGAAAGATAGCTGCCAAAAACAAAGTGCGAGATTAGAAAAAGAGCTCCAAGATTTCGGTAAAATTGTACCGCGACCAATCGATGTAAACTGACATGTTTAAGCAATTGGATCACTGGTGCGGTAAATGTCAGCGCTATCACAATAACCATAGGAATCAATAGAGATGGTAGAATCCAGATGATATTGTTATCGCTTAATAAGAGGGCATAGATATTGGCAATAACCGCCCAAATCCACAATCCGGTAATGAGTGTTTGCGCGGTGTTTTCACCTCGGCCACCTAATGATTTTCTAGCCAGTTTAAGCGTTTTGGTCATATGGAGTAACACCCCAATGCTAACCCCATAGATAATGATGAAATAGAAAATATCTTCTGCACTCATTTGTAATGTCCTAAAGTTAATATAAAAATGATAGTGACTATAATAAATATAGTGACAATCAAAATGAGTCAATCTATATATTAGCCATGCCTGCTTCTTATGAAATCGACTGCCCAATCGCCCAAACTCTTGATGTAATTGGAGAACGTTGGACAATAATGCTGCTGCGAGATTTGTTCTTGCAGGGGCCACGGCGTTATCAAGATTTTCAGGAGAACTTTCCCGGGATAAGTCCAAACACTTTGTCGGACCGCCTAAAAAAGCTTGAGAACGAAGGCATTGTAAAAAGGGAAGTTTATCAAACGACACCCATTCGAACGATGTATGCTTTGACTGAAAAGGGTGAGACCCTTGGTCCAATTTTGCGTGAAATACGCAAATGGGGAACAGCACAAGCTCAATAGTTAAACGCGTATTCTTTATGGAACGTCTAAGTGTCAGAAGACTTTTTTACTGCCTTACAAAATTGTAAACTTCATCACAGAGATCTGTAATTTACAGCTGCCATCTTGGGTTCATCGAAAGACAACAAGGTCTTTTTCAACAACCTAAATGGAGAGTAAAATGATGAAGAAACTAATCATCGGAAATATCGCAGCTGGCATGGTTTTAGCAGGTGGCATCGTTGGTGTTGCTGTGGCCGACACAAAGGACAAGCAGGTGATTACCGAAGCCCCAATTGTTAGCATGATCCAGGCAATTGAGATTGCCAATACGCAAGTGCCGGGCATTGTGTTGGAAGCCGAGCTTGAAAATGAAGACGGCACAACGATTTATGAGATTGAGATCGTCAAAGCTGACGGCATTGAAATGGAAATCGAGATCAATGCAGAGAGCGGTGAAGTCCTGACTGTCGAAGAAGATGATGGCGAGAAAAAGGGTAAGAAAAAACGCAAATCATAGTCGCAATCTTCGTGACTGATTTACAATAACCTTGGGCTGTCATTCATGGCAGCCTTTACCACTTGAGCAATAAAAGCTAAGGAGCCTTATGCGTATTTTAGTTTTAGAAGATGACAGCCAGCTTGGACCTTGGGTCACATCAGGACTTAAAGAAGAAGGTCATGTGGTTGATTTATTTGCCGATGGCAAAGAAGCTCTGCTCGCCGCGATGGGACAGGAATATGATCTATTGATCCTTGACCGCATGGTACCCGGACTTGATGGTCTTGCGGTGTTAAAATCGCTTCGTGCATCTAAAAATACAACACCAGCGCTGTTCCTCACAGCATTGGGTGAAGTCGATGCGCGGGTTGAAGGTTTTGAAGCTGGTGGCGATGATTATCTCACCAAACCATTTGCATTTGCTGAATTGTCTGCGCGGGTCAACGCGCTGGGTCGTCGGCGCGATAGTGCAGGGGCGGAACCGATTGAAACAACAACATTGCGATATGGTGATTTAAGCCTTGATCTTGTCGCGCGCCATTGTGAGCGTCAGGGGCAGGCAATTGAGCTTATGGCCAAGGAATTTAAGCTTTTAGAATATTTCATGCGCCGACCTGGCCGCTTAGTCACCCGCACGATGCTGCTTGAGCAAGTTTGGGACATGAGTTTTGATCCAACGACAAGCGTTGTTGAAACACATATTAGCCGCTTACGCACCAAAGTTGATAAGCCTTTTGATGGCGAGCTCATCCGCACCAGACGAGGTGAGGGCTATGTCTTCGGAAAATGAGAATATTGAAAAACGCCAGAACAACGCAGCGAGCAGGTTTTTAAAAACGCTTGCCTATCGATTGGCAAAACCTTTTCGCTGGCTGTTAAAATCGTCAATGCTGCGCTTAACGCTCATCTTATCGTGTTTGTTTGCGATAGGTATGGCGGTTTCTATCTTTTTAGCCCTCACTTTTGGCCGCGAAGCAGTGCTCGAGCGGGTGGATACAGCGCTTACAAGTCTTGCTTCAACCGTTAGCGTCAACGAAACGCTAAATGATAATTCTATTGCCGTTATAAGACCGCTTGATGATCTGGGGAATTTGCCAAATCAGTTTAAACGCACGATAAGAAAAGGTGGTGGTACCGTCTTTTTAAGTGATGATTTTAAACAATTTGATGCCTGGCGCGTCATGATCACCGAAGATAATCAAGGCACGCCAATATTGGTGGCACTTCCCATTGAAGATAGCGAAGACGCGCTGGACTTGCTTTCTGGAATTTTATGGTCGACAGCCGGCTTAGTACTGTTAATTGCGTTATTGTTGGGCATCACAGCGGGTCTTTTAGCGCAGCGCCGATTGGTGCGGATTAATGGTGCCTTGGGGCGGTTAGCCACGGGGGAGCTGAGCGCGCGCACCGGAGTTGAAACCGCTTCCGATGATTTAGATGATCTTGCCCGGCAATTGGATGTGACAGCCGCAGAGCTTGAACGATTGGTCGCCCAAACTCGGCATTTAAGCGCCAGTATTGCCCATGATTTGCGTACGCCGCTCGCAAGATTACGTGCTCAGCTTGAAATGTTGCCCGAAGGTGAAGAGCGGGGCGCAGCGCTTGAAGAAGCAGGCCGGTTGTCAGGGATTTTTGACACCATCATGCGCGTTGCAAGAATTGAAGCGACCCAGGGTGAAGATGGCTTTGAAGCCATTGATCTCAACGAGTTTGTCGCAGATATTGAAGATATATTTGGCCCAGTGGTTGAAGATGCAGGCAAAAAGTTGGTCTTGCAAAATTTGGGTCAGGGTTCTGTGATGGCTGATCGACAGATGCTCATCCAAGCGATTGCTAATCTCATTCAAAATGCAATTGTCCATGGTGGTGACGAAATCACTCTATTTACCAATAAGTCCGGTCAATATCAGGAAATAGGTGTTGCAGATAACGGTGAGGGCGTTCCCTCAGAGCAATATGATGAAATCATCAAACCAATGGTGCGCCTTGATACAGCTCGAAAAACCGATGGCACAGGCCTAGGGCTGGCATTGGTCCGCGCCGTTGCAGATCGTCATCGTGCTCAATTGCAATTGTCTGAAAACAAGCCATCCGGTTTGCGCGCAACAATGAAGTTTGCAAAATAAAATCCAACCTTACAAAAATGTAAACTCGTGTTCAGGCGCTGGTAAAACAGCGCCTTCATATTAGCATCATCGAAACAACGAAGAACACGAAAGACAAAACAAATGAAAAACCTAATCGAAAAAATCTCTACAACTTTTGCTTCAGCTTTAGTGATGCTAGTTGGCCTTGTTATGGCGGGTCTTGGTGTGATGACAATGGCATTATTGGGTGTCTTCGCACTAGCAGCGTTGGGTCTTGCAATGTTGGCAGCGCCGTTTATCGCAAAGCCTAAGCGCGATGTTGAAGATGCTGACTTTGAGCCAGTTAGCGATGCTGATGCGAGTTCAGATGCTGAACCTCAGCCAGCTGCGTAATTCGCAACTTGCAAAAAATCAAATCCCCAAATCTTTCGAGGATGCATTTTAAGGACCTCCAGCCTGAAATGCGCCTCGAAAACTTATTTAAGATCATCACTCAAACTTTTTAAAAACGTAACGAGATCTTCCTTCTCACGATCGCTAAGCCCTAAAGGCTGCAAAATCGCTTCACCATCTACATGCAATCTTTCCATATTGATCATATCATAATGATCAACCACAGCCGCTAAATCGCTTAAGCTGCCGTTGTGCATATAGGGTGCTGAATGTAATGCACCACGCAGACCAGTTACACGAAAAGTGCCAAAATCTGAATGTTGGAAACGCACTTGATTGACCGCCCACGCACCTGATTTAGCAGGATCATCTGAGAATTCACCTGCGAGCGTATAAGGGCTTTGTTTGAGCGCTTTTAAGCCACCATAACGTCCTTCATCAACGCGGGTTTCAGAAATGAAATAAGGTACACCTGCATCGTGAAATTCCCCATTGGTAAATGCTGGGCCTGAATGGCAAAAAGCACAATTGCCGCGCCCTAGAAAGAGTTTTAAACCACGTTGTGCAGATGCTGGATATTTAGATGCTGCCTTAAATTCTCCTGCTTCCAGCGCATTACGAAAGCGATCAAAAGATGTTTGCCCGGTGACTAATGTCTCCTGATAGGCCGCAAGCGCTTTTGATATATTGACGAGAACCTTATTGCCATCATGCTGCGCGATGGGGCCAAAGAGATCATCATATGCGCTTAAATAGCTGCTTGATGTAATCGCTTCCTTCAAACTATTGCGGTCATGCCCCATCTCATCCGCATTAAGAATAGGGTCAATGCTTTGTGCCCAGATATTATCTGAGCCGCCAGTCCAGCCAAACCAATGATGGCTGCGCAAATTCATCAAGGATGGCGTGTTGCGATCAAGTATTTTCTTGCCCACAGCGCGCGGCAATGCATCTGAAAACCCCGTTGTCGGATCATGGCAGCTTTGACACGACATCTCACCGTTTTTGGATAGGATTGGATCTGCGAAAAGCGCGTCTCCCAGCTTGATCGCGTCAAGATTGCCAGAGACTTTATTGCTCGGATCAACATCAAATTCAGGGGGCCAAGGCCCATGTAAAAGCGCCTGTTCAATCTCATCTTCGTTTAGCAAGATCTCAGCTTTTACAATTGAGGTTCCTAATATGAATAGGGCCAATAGCAAGAATGAGAATGCGTGCCGCATTACTGAGCCTTTATATCAAGGGTAAACAACATGGGTGGGGCATCCGCATTTGAAACTTGATATACGCTGATTTCCAACTGCCAAAGCCCGGGCATATGAAAAAACATTCCAGATACTGAGAAATTGCCATTTTCCATGCTAGTGATCTCTGGTGTGTAGTTCATGCCATGTTGATGTGCAGGCATTGTCGCATCCACTTTGATGCGTTCAATTTGAATATTTTGTTCAGAGCAAAAATAAAGATCTATCCCAAAAGGTTTCGATATAGCTTCAAGCTCTAAGTCTGCATAGGCTTGTAAAGCTGCGTTATCAGTGGCTTTTAACTCAAGCGCGCTTTTAGGCGCGCAAGCGCTTGCATGAGAGAGAGTTGCGATGAAGCATGCCGCAAATACGCTCGAAAAAACAACTGACCTGCTCATCTCGATGCGATCATCGCTTCAGCATTTTCAAACGCAATTTTTCGTGCCAAATCATCGGGTAAGTCTGATAACCAATCGCGGCTAAAGTCAGCATGGGCGCCAACATAATACCAACGCTCTGGAGCAAATGTATCGCTGCCAACCATGAAGCGATCTGGGTATTTGATAAAGACTTCTTTCCAATCCGCATCTACACCTTCTGAATTCGCCATATCTGAACGGTAGGCAAGATCAGCCCATAATTTTGGATAGGTGGCAAGTGCGTCTGCAACACGTTCAGGGGAATCAAAACCAGAATGGGCCCACAAAACCCTTGCCTCCGGCCAAGCGTCAAATATCAAATCAACAGCTTCGCGGTCACCGTGGTGGTGCAATAACAAATCTCTTTCTTTTGCCAATTCAATCAATCGCTGGATAACCTTGGTGTTGATATCATCGCCATACGCATGAAACTCGCCAATCGCTTCATATTCAAACTGTGATAAACGATCTTCAAGATAGTCAATAACAGATGGATCATTCATCCAAGTGCCAATCGCACCGCGACGTTTATAAGGTCGAAGGGCAGGGACAACGATATCAGGCGCTGCTGCTTTGAGCTTTTGAGTGCCGTCATCATCAGAACTTGAAACCAGTGCTTTTTTAACTCCGGCATCGCGAAATATTTTCACAACTTGTTCGGTCGGAATCTGCAATGCTGCGTCATGGCTATAATGCATGTGAGCATCAAAAATATGAAGCTCCTCAGCTTTAACCGAAACGCTCCCCAAAATGATGAGCGCTGAAATTATTCTGATGATCATTTTACTTTCCCTTTAACAACGAAAAGCCCCCTGGGCGCAGTATCAACCAAACGATCTGAAAAATAAAGTGTGTTTGAGTAAGCGATGGGCGCAGTTGTTTTCTTTACGTGGGAAAACGCGTCTTGGTTTGGCCCTCATGCCAACTGATTTTTAGATACGCGTTTTGGTCTAGCGCTGACTAATGGCAAGCCATGCACCCAAGCTGATCAATGTGCTACCAAGAGCGCGATCAAGCCACAAACCAAATCTTGGTTTGCCGCGTAAGGTGATTGTCAATTTATCCGCAAGTACAACAAACAAAGGTTCGATAAATGCAGATACGGCTAGAATGAGCGTACCATGAAGGGCAAGTTGCATCCAAATCGGCCCAGCACCTTCGACCACAAATTGCGGCAAAAATGCTAGGAAGAAAACCGCGATTTTTGGATTAAGCGCTGAGACGACAGCACCTTGCACAAAGACTTTGCGCATGGGTTTGGCTGGCTTATCGATGTCTGGGGAGAAGGTTGAATTTCCATTTGACCTTAACGCTGAAATCCCAAGCCAGATGAGATAAATCGCACCGCACCACTTCACAAGCGTAAACGCAGTTGCAGATGTCGCTAAGATTGCCGTTAAACCCAAAGCTGCTGCAAATACATGCACCATGGTACCAGCCCAAGTGCCAAACATTGCGGCAAATCCAACGCGTTTACCGCCCCGGATTGAATGGCTGATCATATAGGCAATATCAGGCCCAGGGGAGATATTTAGCAAGATCGCAGCGGTTAGAAACGCTGTCCAATGTAATAGTGAATAGTCAAACATGATATATTGATAATACGTTTCTTCACATTCGCATAATGAAAAATAATGATCGTTTCATCTAAAAAATTGACGTGTGTTTATCATGTTCTTTTGTTAGTTCTAACCTGACTTATCAGATATTGGATGTGGCCATGAAACTATATTATCACGTCGTTGATGTGTTCACCAAAACACGCTTTGGCGGCAATCCATTGGCTGTTGTGCTGGATGCAGATGAATTGACAACGCAACAAATGCAGACAGTCGCGAGAGAATTCAACTTTTCAGAAACAAGCTTTGTGCTGGCGCCAAAAGATGCAAATAACACGGCCCATGTCAGGATTTTCACACCCAATTCTGAGATGGAATTTGCGGGTCACCCTAATGTTGGTACTTCATATGTTTTGGCAAACATCGCAAATGGCACACCTGAAAAACTGAATTTTGAAGAACGCGTGGGCTTGGTTGAAGTTGATGTGACCTATTCAGAAAATGGTGATGTAGAAACCACAGCGATTACTTCTCCAATGCCTCTTTTAAAAGGCGCTGAATATAGCCCGATTGATGCGGCACGCGCGTTATCACTGGAACTGGAAGATGTAATAACCACTCATCACGCGCCACAACATGTCAGTGTTGGCGCTAATTTTGTGGTGGTTGAGCTTAGTTCGCAAAAAGCGTTGAATGCCTTGCGCTTAAATGAATATGCAGCCCGCGCGATGGTAGGCGAGGGTCCGGCAAAAGCAATTTACGCTTATACCCGCGATGTAGAAGATGGCCTTGATTGGTCAGCGCGCATGTATACATTCAGAGGTGCGCCATACGAAGACCCTGCAACCGGCAGCGCAGGCGGGGCCATGGCTGCTTTTGCTCATGATTTAGGGATTAAGCCTTTAAATGGTGAATACTACAACGTCACACAAGGCGTTGATATGGGGCGTCCAAGCGCCATGCAGCTTAAAATGCATGAAGCTGAGGATGGCGCGATTGTTGAAATCGCAGGCTCTAGCGTCGATGTTATGCGTGGCGTTTTAGAGGTTTAACCTGTCGCATTTGACCTATCCTAGCCAACCACCTAGCATCTTGCCAGTTTATGCTGGTAAGTTAGCCTTCGGGGGATTGGATATGTCTTTTCAGTTATCAGGTAAAGCACCTGAAATATATGAAAATGTAATGGTGCCATTGTGGTTTGGGTGATGGGCAGAAGCTTTGATCGAACTCGTTGACCCCAAAAACGGTGAAAACATCTTGGATGTGGCCTGCGGTACCGGTGTAACAACTCGCTTGGTAAAGGAAAAAGTCGGCCCTTCGGGTCATGTCACCGGTTTAGACATAAACGCTGGTATGTTGATCAAAGCGCGTGAACTGGCTTTAGATTTGGATATAGAATTTACTAAAAGCGATGTTGTTGATACGACGCTGCAATCCAATTCATTTAATGCAGTGATATCACAACACGGTTTTCATTATTTTCCAGACCAAGCTGCTGCCTTGGCCGAGTTTTATCGGGTTCTTGCGCCTCAAGGTCGTATCGCAATCTCTATCTGGGATGGCCATAGCGCATACACGAAAGCCATCTGCCGTGCTGTTGAGAAATATATTTCACCTGAAATTGCGAAAATTCAAAGGGGGCAAAGGATCACCCCGTCAGTGTCCGATTTAGCCAAACAATTGTCCGGAGCGAAGTTCGAGCATGTTGAAATTGTTCGACAGCAATTGACCATCAAAGTTCCTAAACCCAGTGAATTTGTTCCCTTGCATTTAGGTTCCATGCCGATAGCGCAAGCTTTTATTGATCTGACAGATGATCAGAAACATGCACTTATTTATGATGTGGAAAATTCGATGAAAGACTGCATTAATGGCGATCAAATGACTTATTCAGATGCCGTAAACGTCGCAACAGGCATAAAAAGCTGACGTTACATTCCTTACAAACTGTCACATCATTTCATCGCATTTGAATAAAATCGTTAAGCTTTATTGATCCACCATGATCAAAGGTTCGTAGAAGGTTACAATTCTAACAACGAGATTTACCCTCCCTGAAAAGAGTTGACGTGAAAAGAGTTGAATTGTCCAAGACCTACGATATCCCAGAACTGATCGCGCAAGTCGCCTTACGCGACCGTGATGCGTTCGATGCGATTTATTCTCAAACAAGTGCGAAACTTTTTGGCGTTCTGTTACGTTTATTAAATGACAGGGCTGAAGCAGAGGATGCTTTGCAGGAAGTTTATGTGCGCGTGTGGCAAAAAGCTGATCGCTTTGCAACGCAGGAGGCCAATGCAATGTCGTGGCTTGTTGCAATCGCAAGAAATCATGCAATTGACTGCATTCGGACACGCAAAGCGCCAACATCAGCGGCCAAGACATCAGATTTAGATGATGTGTCGGACGTTGTCGCAGATCAAGCGCCAAGCCCTGAGGATAGCGCCATTAATATGGGCGAGGCACGTCGCATCGACTATTGTATGGGCAAGTTAGATGATGACAAAGCAGATGCTGTTAAGTCTGCTTATATTGAAGGGTATTCGTATCAAGAGCTTGCGGATAAGTATAAAATCCCGCTCAATACGATGCGAACATGGCTTCGCCGCAGCCTTAAAAGCTTGCGTGAATGCCTTGAATCGAATTAGAACGCGGCATGTTTGCCTCAACGTTCAAACGTTAGAAGAATAAATATGAGTGATGACATTAAACATACAGATGATGACTTAGCTGCCGAATACGCTTTGGGCGTTTTGGAAGGTGCTGAGCGCGCAAAGGTGCAAAAACGCGTCGAAAACGACGTTAACTTTGCTCGTCTTGTCTCCTCATGGGAAGAAAAACTATCCGGCCTTAATCATGAGTTTAATGAGGTCCAAGCGCCAGCAACCGTGAAAGCTGCGATTGATGATAAGCTTTTTGCTGAGCCTGTTGCATCGGGCGGTATGATGGGGTTGTTTGCTCGTTTTCGTATCCCGATCCTACTTGCGGTCTTGGTCTTTGCTGCAACACCGCGTGTGATGGATTATTTTGCTCAACAGTCAGTCCCGCAAGTCATCTACACAAGCTCAATTAACGCTCTAGAAGACTATCAAGTTACATTCGCCGCTCAAGTCACCGATCAAGGTTTGACGGTAACACAAAGCACTGGCATTAAGCCGAGCGATAAAGACTATGAACTTTGGTTGGTCAAATCCGATGGGGAAGTGGTTACGTTAGGTGTCTTGTCCGGCAAATTAAACCCTGAAGGCCTAGAAATCGCTCCAGATGCAAAATTTGCAATCTCTATTGAGCAAATTGGCGGTTCTCCAACGGGAGTTGCTCAAGGTCCAGTGGTTGCACTTGGCGAATTGACGCGAGTTTAACCCCGATCTCGCTCAAACTGTGCGGCGCCAACAATTGATGCAAGCCAGTCTTCGCGTCGTATAGTCCAGCATTCATATGTCGGTTTGAATTGGTTGGGTTCATCAAACGATCCCAAGTGAAGTTCAATTTCATCATCTGTGATCGCAAAGACAGATGATCCGCATTCAGAGCAGAAATATCGCCCTCTATGCGCTTTTGCACCGCCGGTAACAGTCACATCTTCGACGGGGTAAATCGCGGTAGCATAATAGGTGGCTCCGTGGTGCTTACGGCAATCAAGGCAATGACAAACACCCACGCGTAGTGGTGTTTTAGACGTTGAAAAACGTATCGCACCGCATGAACAGCCGCCCAGATATTCTGACATTATCAATCTCCCAAACGCAGACATAAGTGCTGGGGTGAGGGCACCAAGTGTGTTTTCGCTCTAATACATGCTCTTTTGATAGGCTTCTTCCAACGCCTCATCAAGCTTTTCCATTTCTTGATGATCATCAGGCGCTTCATTCGCCTGATCAAGCATAATCTTCATCAATGATGGCATATCATTGCGATCTTGTATGGAGGCTGGATCCCAGAGTTTTGATCGCCTGAATGCTTTTGCGCAATGCATATAAAGCTCATTAACTTCAACCAGTATCGCAATCTTTGGCGTTTGACCTTTTACTGCCATGGATGTGAGCAATTTAGGGTCATTCGTAAGTTGCGCGGTACCATTAATACGCAACGTATCGTCAAAGCCTGGGATAATAAACATCAAACCAATATTTGGATTGTGGGTGATGTTAGACAGCGTATCAAGGCGGTTATTACCTGGCCGATCGGGGATTGCGAGCGTTGTTTCATCTAAAACAGATACAAATCCAGGCGCATCTCCGCGCGGGCTTACATCGCTTAAGCCGACATCATTATGTGTGCCAATACAGACAAAGGGTGTGCGGGATATGAAATCGCGCGCATGTTTATCTATTTTGGTCTGCTCTTTTTTGATTGCAAGCTCGTGGGTTGGGGGGAAGAGAGCTCGCAGATCCTCTTCAGAATTGATGAGGCATTCAGTATTTATTTGGTATTTTGTCATTTCACGCTTTCAAAAGCCGAGATTGATCGCATATTTATGCAGAAGTTATCAGCTGATAAGAATTGGCCTATTGTCAAAAAGACTGGCCCGTGGTCGCAAGTTCAGAACTTATCGTTAGATCTCAAAGAAAGCAATTTGTTATATCAAGTTCTTAATCTGGCTGGTCTGCAATCGTGATCTGCTCGCCATCAAAATCCTCAAACCCAGCTGTCGTCTCAGTTATATCAGCCTCATAATGTGCAATCATTGGCATCACTTCAGCTTCAATGTCTTCGTTCCAAACAGGCCCGTCATAAAATGCGTCTTTAATTTGCTCGCGGCTTTCCAATGACAAGAAAGCGCGCATCCAATGAACTTTGTTTTCGTCTTCCAAATCGCGCATTGGACCAAATACAACCATTCCTGCATCTCGCAGGGCCTGGCGGTTTTTGGTTTCGAAGTAAGAAATAAACTCTTCGCGACGACCTGGATTTAATGTGTAATGTCGGATTTCAATAATCATATGGCCGTCTTTCTATAAAAATTCTTAGCTTAACTATATGAAATATATCAGTAAAAAAATAAATGTAACTTTTTTCGATTTGTTTTGAAACTTTTTTGGATCAGTTCTCGTTCCTTTTAATAACTGCGGGTTTTAAACAAACCTAATCTTATTGGAGAGAAAAATGATCAATACTCTAAAAATCACAGCAGCAGCTTCTGTTATCGCAATCGCAGCATCTGCAACAGCTTTTGCCGGCGGCATGAAAAAAGACGTTGTTGATGCAGCTATCGCTTCTGATGCGCATTCAACTTTGGTTGCAGCTGTAACTGCTGCAGGCCTAGTTGACACACTTAAAGGCGATGGCCCATTCACAGTATTTGCTCCAGTAAATGACGCTTTTGCAGCATTGCCTGAAGGCACAGTCGACACACTGCTGAAGCCAGAAAGCAAAGACACATTGACAAAAGTTCTAACAGCACACGTTGTCGCTGGTGACATTATGTCAGGTGACTTGGTCAAAATGATTGGCGAAGCTGATGGTGGCATGCTCGAAATTGAAACAGTATCAGGCGACACAATTGTTGCAATGCTAGATGGCGACCAAGTAAAGCTAAAAGACGAAAGCGGTAATATTGGTACAGTAACAGCTGTGGATCTAGACCAGTCAAACGGTGTGATCCACGTCGTTGATACAGTATTGCTACCGAAATAAGACCATCATCGGTATTGGACACCTTTCTCCTGTTGTTAGAAAGGTGGTGCTGAAATGCCCCCACATCACCCCCCTCGATAGGGCATTTCGGTTTCGCCTCGATCACAAAATTGATCGGGGCGTTTTTGCATTTAAATCAAGATTTTAGTGGAGTAATTAGAATCAAATTATTAGTGCGGTTTTGCGCTGTTTTAAGCTGAATAACCACACGAAATTGTGATGATGTGTGTGGTGAATGTCGCTTGAGAAATATGGTGCAAAAAATTACAAATGTTCAACGCATTTCCAGTCAGGATCAGAAATAGATGGAACTCATTTTTGCATATCTTGCAGGTCTTCTAACCCTGATAAACCCTTGCGTAATCCCGGTATTACCCATCGTTCTGGCATCAGCTTTAAATGCAGGGCGATCTGGACCTTGGGCGCTTGCTGCAGGATTAACAGTGTCGTTCGTCGCGTTTGGTTTGTTCGTCACAACCATTGGCTATTCAATTGGTCTCACCCAAGAACGGCTCGCTCAAATTGGCGCGCTGGTGATGATCATGTTCGGGTTGGTTTTATTGGTGCCAGCATTTTCGCGTAGATTTGAAGCCGCTACACAAGGTGTTGCAGGTGCTGCAAATAAGCAAATGCTGGGTCTCGATTTAGGCGGGAACTCCGGCCAGTTTTTCGGCGGTGTTTTACTAGGAGCAGTTTGGTCTCCATGCATTGGCCCAACGCTCGGCGGGGCAATAGCATTAGCGTCACAGGGAGAAAGTCTCTTTTGGGCCGCGTTGATCATGCTTTTTTTCGCATTTGGTGTTTCAACGTTAATTCTCGGTTTGTTATGGGGGGCTCAATCTGCGCTCAGAACTCGTACCGAAGCTCTCAAATCTTTGGCTGAACGATCTAAACCAATTCTTGGTATGGTGTTCGTTGCTGTCGGCCTGATGATCTATTTCAAAGTTCATCACATTATTGAATTCTGGGCGTTGCAAATTTTGCCAGCCTGGTTGCTCGATTTTTCTGTTATACTCTAAATCACACTTGAAGGAGAATTACATGTCTTTATCAACACTCACACGACGCGCATTTCTAGGCGCAGCTTTCGCCGGTGCTACGTTGGTATCTGGTCTTACCATTGCCAATGCAGCTGATGTTTTGGATTATAAACCAGGTGTGGTGCAAACTGCACTGAGCGAGGGAAAAACAGTCTTTATTGATTATACAACACCTTGGTGTACGACCTGTGCTGCTCAAAAACGCACAATCAGTGCATTACGTTCAGAAAATGCAAGTTATAACCAAATGGTATTTGTCCGTGTAGACTGGGATGTTTATGCACGCGAAGACATCTCAACGAAGTATAAAATCCCACGTCGCTCGACACTTTTGGTGCTTAATGGCGATCAAGAACTTGGTCGTATTGTTGCCGGAACATCAAAATCTCAAATTAAATCTTTAATGGATAAAGGTCTATCTGCAGCGCAAAATTCGTAGAATTGATACTTTTACTAATTTTTTAGCTCATCTGCTGATACTAAATCGACATTTCGTGAATTTCTTAGGGGTAACAATTGATAGTTGTTACCCTTTTTATTCGAGCGTAGCATCTACGTGTTCACATATGTTTATGATTCGATTTAATAAATCCGTTTTTGTAGACATTTTTTAGGTGAACCGATGAGGGGGTCTCACCGAATAAAATTTATGAAGTCGCCGCGTTTTATTCGCTGGCGGTCGTCCATGAAAATGATCATTGCGTGATCTATCCTCCCAAGACTTGGACGCCAAACGCTCTAGATGCCTATTCGTTTTGGCATTTGGGGCGTTTCATTTTAATTAGCATGCACAATTGGTTCTGTTGGTTTCTTACTGGCAACAAAAACCCCGCAACCTGGGAGATGATTGCGGGGTGAGGGAGTGCGTAACTGGTTTGTTACGCTCTTCAGTGAATGAGACAGCCTTTAAGTTGCTGAATTCATAAGCTCCGATGGGATCAATCCGATTTCTGGGTTGATCTCATTGATGTACAAACGAGACTCCATAAAGTTTGGACCAGTTCGTACTGGGTATTTCTCAATAGAAACCGAACCTTTTGGTGTCATGCTAATAGGGCTAATGCCTGATGCGTAATTGGCGTCGCCAGAAATTAGCGCTGCACTTGCAACATTTATAGATAGAAATGTGATTGCAAGGATGGATAGTACATGTTTCATAACTCATTCCTTTCTTTCTCGTGCCGAAATATTTGTGGTATTTCTAAAGTGGCACTTTAAGTTTCATAAAGCTTATTTGATGCCATATCGTTGTTTGTGGGGCATCGGATTAACTATGTTTTAACACTCAACTCGCTCATTTAAAATTAACGCTTGTGCACAAAGGCGTGAGTGGGCGTGTTTCAAATGAGAGGACACGTAATTGCGCAAGATCAGCATATGTGTGTCTGATTTGATCATGTGCGCCTCTACATCTTACATATGGTGCAATAAATTCTCATTTCGAGGTGGCTTTGGTAACAAATGGGTGATGTGAGAATGCAACAATGTCGCACCTTTTGCGCAGTAAGTTATTTCTGACATTGACAAAGCCGTAAAAATACCATTATTTGTATCTTGTACATGTTTCATAATGAGCCTTTTAGGTTTTCGGAATGATTTGTGGCATTCCGGTACGTGTTAAAAGAGAGATGTTTGTGGCGTCTCTCTTTTTTTATGCCTATTACTTTTTTGATGACTATGAGCTTGAATGCCATATGATTGGCGGGCAAGAAAGCATGAAGCCTGTACATTTCTGCACAGGCTTCCAACATCAAACGATTAAGTGGATCAGACCTAATCAATGATCCCTAGAGGCCCGTAAAGGCCTTTAGGAATTAATCAAATCAATTATCCAAGAGTGTTGAACTCAGTTGGTGTCAATTTGCCGTTGCCGTCAGCGTCAGCAGCATTGAAAGCTGCGCGGTCGAAAGCACCAGTTTTGCCACGTAGTTCGTCGTAAGATACGAAACCGTCACCAGCGTATACGCTTGAGATTTCGTCGCTTTGGCCAACAGCTGAGTCAACTTGACCGAAAGATAGTGCAGACGCACCAGAAACAGCCATCAAAGATACAGTAGCAAGAGCAATAAGAGTTTTCATAATTTTAGTCCTTTTAGTGTGGTGCAAATTCGTTTGTGGAGCACCGTCATGTTTCATTTAGTTTGTTTTATCGAAATCTCTGATCAAGGTTTGTGGCCGTCTGATCCGAGTGCCGTTTGGCGTTTCGATGATTGGAATATAGTCCCGATTTTTGCGTTTGAAAACACAAATCCTGTGCACAAAAATGTGATCAATTTCGAACTCCAAAAGTCTTGAAATGACAAAATTGGTACTTACAAATGGAAAAAGTGTTTAAAACCAAGTGCTAGGCAAATTGGGCAAAATTTCGCCTGAGACATATTGCTTAAATTATAGCGTAAAATTACTCGAAAAAAAGTTTTTTAGAAGAAAATTATTAGTATTTATTCGCGAAGAAATACGGCAATTTGTGAACTATTTAATGTTCTAAATGAGAAAACTAGCATAAAATCTGTGATAAAAAACGTTATTGATCACTTGATCAAAAAGATGATTCCGCTTCAAAAACGAATCTTAGATTGAAAACAACTACGCTGATAATGGCCTCAGCAGGACATTTTAAAATATGATAAAATATTGGCTTTTACCTGCCGCTACTTGCCGCTTGGAAACTAATTTGCTTATGTGTTGATAGTTGGAGGAACTATGCTGCACAAACCGGACTTAAGAGATGTTGATCTCAATGATAAATTCGACATCAATTCAGAACAAGTTTTCCTAAATGGTACGCAGGCATTAATCCGTCTGTGTTTGGCTCAGAGCCATATTGATCAAAATAATGGATTAAACACCGCTGGCTATATCTCTGGTTATCGGGGCTCACCACTAGGTGCGCTTGATCAACAATTCACTCGTGCTAAAGGTTTGTTGGAGCCGCGCAACATAATTTTCGAAGCTGGGCTCAACGAAGATCTAGCGGCAACAGCATTATGGGGCACACAGCAAGCTGAACTCAGAGGCGAGGGCAAGTATGATGGAGTGTTTGGCATATGGTATGGCAAAGGCCCAGGGGTTGATCGCTCAGGGGATGCGCTTCGCCATGGCAATCTAGCAGGTTCTTCCAAACATGGCGGCGTGCTCGTTGTCATGGGCGATGATCACACATGTGAAAGCTCAACCACGTGTCACCAAAGCGAATTTGCTATGGCAGATGCCATGATCCCTGTTCTTAATCCCGCGGGTGTCGCCGAAATATTAGAATATGGGTTGCATGGATGGGCGCTTTCCAGATTTGCCGGAGTTTGGTGCGGACTTAAATGCGTGAAAGACAATATCGAATCAACATCATCCATCACGCATCGATATGAAGAGTTCAAACCAATCCTTCCCGAGTTTGAAATGCCGCCGGAAGGGCTAAACATTCAGATGGGTGATAGCTCCCAGGCGCGTGAAGCAGTTCTTCATCGTTATAAGCTTGATGCTGTGCGTGCTTATACACGTGCAAATAAGCTTGATAAAATCGTCTATACGGGTGGTGATAATCCAAAAATCGGTATTATCACCACCGGTAAGTCCTACATGGATACACACCAGGCGCTTGAAGCACTTGGCATTGATGAGGCAAAGGCTGATAAGCTAGGTCTTGCAATCTATAAGGTTGCGGTCACTTGGCCCTTGGAACCCCATGGTATTGGTGAATTTGCCCAAGGCCTTGAGCGCATAATCGTCGTTGAGGAAAAGCGAGCGCTGATTGAAGATCAGTTAAAATCGATCCTTTATGATTTGCCGATCCGTCCACAAATTACCGGCAAGAAAGATGCAAATGGGGAGATCCAGCTGCAATCTGAAATGGATTTATCCCCTGTTCAAATTGCGATCGTCATTGGCAAAAACCTTGTTTCCTTGAAAAAGAATAAAAAGCTTTCAGATCGCATAACTGAGTTGCAAGAATTGCGCACGCGTGAAATATCAGCGTTGCCAATTGATCGTGGTTTGTTTTTCTGTGCTGGATGCCCGCACAACACATCAACAAATGTACCCGAAGGTTCGCGTGCCTATGCTGGTATTGGTTGTCACACAATGGTGATCATGATGGACCGCCAAACCAACGCCTATACCCATATGGGTGCTGAGGGCAGCAATTGGATTGGTGAAAGTAAGTTTTCTAACACGCAACATGTGTTCCAAAACCTTGGCGATGGAACTTATAATCACTCGGGCATATTAGCCATGCGTGCAGCCGTCGCTTCAAATACCACGATTACCTATAAGCTACTATATAATGACGCTGTGGCGCTCACAGGTGGCCAAGCCATGGATGGCGGCGTTGATGTTTATCGCATTGCTGATGAGATTTCAGCCATTGGTGTTGAAAAGCTGGTTTTTGTTGGCGATGAGCTGGCGCGCATTAATACTGGTCGCTTGCCGCAAGGGGTAACAGTCTATCCGCGCGATGAATTAGATGCGGTCCAGCGCGAACTTGCGCAGATCAAAGGCGTAACAGCACTGATTTATGATCAAACATGCGCATCTGAAAAACGCCGCCGTCGAAAACGCGGTATCATGGACCCAATTGATAAGGGCGTTGATAAACACGTTTTCATCAATGAAGATGTTTGCGAAGGCTGCGGTGATTGTGGTGTCGCCAGCAATTGCGTTGCAGTCCAGCCCGTTGAAACCGAATTTGGCCGGAAACGCAAAATTGATCAGTTCAGCTGCAATAAGGATTTCTCTTGTATTGACGGGTTCTGCCCAAGCTTTGTTACCGTCACTGGTGCTGAGCTTAAAAAGGCCAAGGCAAGGGCTGCAAAAACTAAGCTATTGCCCGAGCCAGCTGTCGAAGTCTCACTTGATCAACCATATTCGGTTTTGATCACCGGCGTGGGCGGTACGGGCATTGTCACCATTGGCGCACTACTGGGGATGGCAGCGCATTTAGAAGGCAAGGGGTGCGGTATTATTGATATGGCAGGTCTTGCGCAAAAAGGCGGCTCCGTCACTACGCATTTAAAGCTTGCCGCAAATCCCGCAGAGATCAAAACCATTCGTGTTGCTGAAGGTGGTGCTGACTTGCTTTTAGGTGGTGACTTGATCGTGAGTTCGGGGCAAAAAGTTCTTGGTATGCTCAATCCGTCCACTAAAGCACTGGTCAATGCACATGAGTTTATGCCCGGTGATTTTACGATGCAGCCGGATTTGCAAATGCCATCTGCTCTCATGCACAAACGCCTCAAGGATGCGGTTTTGGATGGCAATCTAACCAGCGTAAACTCCAGTGATCTAGCGCTTAAGCTTTTTGGTGATGCGATTGCGTCCAACATGTTCATTGTGGGGGTGGCGTATCAAAAAGGCTTGTTGCCGCTATCTCGCGATGCGATATTTAGAGCGATAGAGCTAAATGGCGTTGCGATAGATTTAAACAAACAAGCATTTGATAAAGGTCGGCAATGGGTCGTTGAACCAGAAACTATCGAAAAAGAAGCGGGCGCAGATGGCTTGGTTAAACCATCGGCGCAGACAAAATCACTTGATGAGTTGATAGTCCATCGTGCGGAAACTCTCGTAGCATATCAAGATCAAGCTTATTCAAACAGATATAAAGCGATGGTTGATCAAATCAAAGCGATTGATCAAACAAATGGCAAACAACTCACACACGCTGTTGCGAAATATGCGTTTAAGCTTATGGCTTATAAGGATGAATACGAGGTTGCACGGCTTTATTCAAACGGCGCATTTGCTGACGGCTTAAAGAGTCAATTTGCTGAAAGTGGCAAAGATTATAAGCTTACCTTCCATTTGGCGCCGCCATTCTTATCAAAACCTGATCCAGTAACGGGTAAAATTAAAAAGCGTGAATTTGGACCATGGGTTATGCCAATGTTTAAATTATTAGCAAAGCTAAAAGGCCTTCGTGGCAGCAAATTGGATATTTTTGGATATTCACACGAGCGAAAACTTGAACGTAGTTTAATTCATAAATATCAAGAAGATATAGATGCTGTCTCAAGTGAAAATAATAACTTGAATGTGGATGTAGCACTTGCTCTATTACAATTACCCGAAGATATTCGCGGATTTGGTCATGTGAAGAAAAAATCAATTGATGCTGCTGCACAAAAACGTTCTGAATTAAAGGCAGAGCTAAACAAAGGCAAAATGCTAAATCAAGCAATTGAGCCTGCGGAATAATTGAAAAAACCACAAAAAAGACCTGCGGGGTTGCTCAGCAGGCCTTTTGCGCTTTGAATATCGACTTTCACCGATATAGCGAGAATTTATGTTTAAGCTGCGATTTTTAACGAGCTGCCAGAGACGAAAACCGTCTTGGTTTTACGTGGTGTATGATCTGTTTTATTCGCAAGATATGTCTCAAAGTGCTCACGAGAAGGTTTGCGAAATGCAGTTTCAATATGTCTCTGCTGTGCAGCAACTGGATTATAAGGCGCAGATGAATGGCCTTTTTGGTAAAATTGCATGTTCAAGTTACGCTTAGCAATGCGTTTGGCTTCAGCTTTTTTACTTGAACCTATGCCTTCAATAAAATCTGCGATACGCTCAATTGTTGATTTTTGATAAATCATCTTTTTGCTTCCCTTGTGATGCCCATTTATTTTTTTTCTTGGGTTCGTTGGGAATAAGTATGGCGAAAAAGCTCCAAAACAGCGTTAATTTGTAAAGTCGTTTTGCAAACAGAATTAATGGCAAATTAATGGCTGTGATAATTGATTGAAAAAATACAACTTTTTACAACCAGTTTTTTATTTAGCCCAATAACCAAACGGTAAAAATTAGTGACCATATGGTATAAATACCTAAATCTGTTAATCCATTCGCGTGCATTATCGTTACGAAAACGCGCAAAATATAATGACATTTTCCTATAAGTGAATTTAGTTTGCGTATTCTGTTTTCGCTTTAGGTTCAGGATAAAGTTCATTCATCGGCATGGATTTACCATTATCTTGCATCACGCGTACGTGCTTGCGTTCAAGGAGGCGAGGGCGGCCTACACCGCAAGAATGGGAAATGATCTCTACTTCATGCACAAGGTTTTTGTGATAATTGGCGACACGTACCGCTTTGTCTTCTGGATCAAGTCCACGTTGAAGGCGGCGATTGTGCGTTGTGATACCTGTTGGGCAGGTGTTTTTATTGCATTTAAGCGCTTGAATGCAGCCGAGTGAGAACATAAACCCGCGCGCAGAGGTGACAAAATCTGCACCGGTGGCGATCGCCCATGCGACTTCGGAAGGGTTGATGAGCTTGCCACCAACAATCACGCGAATGCGTTCGCGAAGTCCATATTTACATAATAAATCAACAACAGCTGGTAAAGATTCGCGAATTGTTAGGCCAACATTATCCATCAACGGCATTGGAGCTGCACCTGTGCCGCCATCACCTGAATCAATTGTGAAAAAATCTGGCGCATGTTCAATACCGCGTTTGTGGATCTCAATGCACATGTCCTCAATCCACGAAAATTCACCAATAACGGCTTTAAAACCAACTGGCTTACCTGTGACTTGCTGAATACGGTTGATCACATCCAACATATCGTTCGCTGAGCTGATGTCTGGATGGCGATTTGGTGATATAGATGCTTGCCCTTCTTCAATACCCCGAATTTTTGCAATTTGTTCTGTTACTTTAACAGCAGGTAAGATGCCGCCTTTGCCGGGTTTCGCGCCCTGGCTCATTTTTAGTTCAAACATCCTAATTTGCGGGTGAGCAGCAACTTCGCGAAGTTTTTCATCACTCAAATTGCCTTGTTTATCGCGCACTCCATATTTTGCCGTGCCGATTTGGAATACAATATCCGCACCACTTTCAAGGTGATGGGGAGCAACGCCGCCTTCGCCAGTATTCAGCCAGCACTTTGCCATTTTCGCGCCATGCGACAACGCGCGAACAGCAGGGCCAGACAGCGCACCATAACTCATGCCGGATATATTGAAAAAGCTAGGCGCATCATAAGGTGTTTTGGCATAGGGGCCAATTTGCAACGATTGCACCATATCAGCTTCTTCATCAAGCGCGGGGAAAGGGGAGTTTACAAAGATAGAAGTACCAGGAGGGGTTAAATTCTTCGTTGAGCCAAAAGCGATGGTATTGCTTTTGCCTTTTGCTGCTCTATCAACCCAGTCGCGTTCAGCGCGGTTAAATGGCATTTCTTCGCGGTCCATTGCGAAGAAATATTGACGAAAGAACTCACCCAGTTCTGAGAATAAATATCGAAAGCGGCCAAGAACTGGATAGTTGCGTCGAACGGCATCAGAGGATTGCGTGATATCAATGATAAACATCACCACGATAATGGCGAAAACCACGCCAAGAGCGACAACAAATAATGTCGACAGTAAATCAAGCACGCTGATTACAAATAGCGCAAACGGGCTTTCCATCATGATGTCCATAGTTTGATCTCCCCAAAACTGATTCAATATTTATGGCTTTAATAAGCTTATGTGTCAGGGATTACGAGATCAATTGGAAATGAAAGTTTTGTGAGTGGCAAGTGAGGATGGATCAGCGCTGCATGTAATGGCACCGATCGATAAACCGGTGCCATTGTTTTTGATATGTTTGAGCTTTAGCGAATGACCATCACAGAACATTTTGCATGGCGAACGACGCGCGCGGCTGTCGAACCGATCAAATAATCCATAAGTTCAGGCTTGTGAGACGCCATAATGATGAGATCTACGCCATTTTGTTCGGCAAAATCGACTATTGTAGAACCTGGTTGGCCGCGAAGAATATCAAAATCTGCTTTGATGTTTTCTGTTTTGATCATATTTTCAAGACGGTCTTGTGCTGCGATAACATGCTGAGTGGCATAGTTTTCCGGTAAATCAAACTCCACATAGGTTGGGATTTCTTCAACTACATTAATTAACGTGATTTTTCCATTTTCCTCAATGAGTTCTGCAGCGCGTTTGAGGTTATCTTTTGCGCGGGCAATATCGCCAAGGTCTACTGGTATCAAGATATTACTAAACATGATGTCTCCTTTGCTGTTGTTTTTAAAACTAACAAAAACAGGCCAAATAACCTTGATCTGGGTCAATATTTGCAAGAATACGTGCTTTTCTGCGGAAAAATCTCAAAACATGATTTTTGTGAGAATGCGCTTGACATAATACCAAAAGGTATCGTATATAAATTATGAAACCAAAAGGTATTATTTAAAATTAGGTGCAAAATGATCACTGAAACAAACTCAAATGATGTTTCCAACTCGCAATTATATGAAAGCCAAGGGGCATTCAGAGCGCTGTCAGACCCTACAAGGCGCGGAATATTAATGCTGCTTTCAGAACGAGATATGACCATTGGAGATGTGTCTGAGCACTTTGATATCACGCGTGCTGCGGTCAAAAAACATCTCAATATCCTTCAAGAGGGCGCACTCATTTCAGTGCGTTCAAGCGGGCGAGAACGGATCAACAAGCTTGAACCATTGGGGTTGAAGTCAGCTGTCGACTGGCTCAATTACTTCAACCATTTCTGGGATCAAAAACTATCAGCTTTGCAGCAAGCTGTTGAAAATGAACAAAATAATCACAAGGAGGAAGAGTAATATGACAACAACAACCATTCATAAATCCGTATTTTTCAATGCTAAGCCGGAGGTGGTTTGGAGCTTTTTAACAGATAAAGATAAACTTGGAACTTGGTATCACCCAGCGCGCAAAGATTTCGCAGAGGGTGAAGATTACGAATTGATTGCAACATCTGATGATGGGGTGGAAAAAGCGATAATCACCGGCAAAGTTCTGGAAATGGCTTCACCGCACAAACTCGTTACTACATTTGTTATCGGTCCATTTGGCGGCAATTCAACCACACTCACATGGGTGTTAGAAGCCTTCGCCGATGGCACGCGTTTATCGCTTAAGCATGAAGGTATATCAGAAGCTGTGGGTGAGGGCGCGATTGGTCTGCTTATGGCATTAGACAAAGGCTGGGACGAGCATTTTGCCACCCTGCGCGCAAGCGTTGCTTAGGCAAAATCTCCATGTTAAATTATACACCCGCTTTACATCAAAGCGGGTGTATTGCTTTAAGTGTTGGTGCTAAAGTTGAGCAAATCAGTTCTTCCTTCCTTAATCAAGGACCTAAAATGCCCACCACGCTTATTGTCACCGCTCACCCCGAGCCAAATTCTTTCACCAATGCTTGGGCTCGCGCGAGCGCAGAGGCATCCGAAAAATTGGGCCATAAAGTATTGTGGTCGGATCTGTATGAAATGGAATTTGATCCGGTTGAAAGGCCTTCTAATTTTAAAAATCATCAGCCGGGTAGTCATTTTGATATTCTCAAAGCACAAGATATCGCGAGTGAACACAATAATTTCCCTGATGATGTCAAAGCTGAGCAGGATAAGGTGCGTCAAGCAGACCGCATCATTTTTCATTATCCCATTTGGTGGTTTAAAGAACCTGCGATTTTAAAAGGTTGGTGCGATAGAGTTTTGGCAAGCAGCGAAATGCACACCGTCGATGAGCGCTATGATCATGGACGATTTAAATTTACTCGCGCGCTTTTTTGCGTAAATACGGGTGCTAATGCTTATGAATGTGCACCCAATGGCAAAGAAGGTGATCTTGAGATGCTGTTATGGCCAATGGCTCACACCTTGCGATATTTGGGCATGACAACCATGAAGCCCGTTTGTGCCCATGGGGTGCACAGTTATCATCAAGGTGCGACCAAAGTTGACCTAGAGCAACGTTTGGCAAATATCATAGATGACCAGATCAATGTTCTTCGCGACTTTGACAATCGCGATATCATGAAATTCAATTCAGATGATGATTTCGATGATAACGGCAGCTTAAAACCCGATGCGAAAAGCTATTCCGCCTTTGTGCGGCATGGTGAAGATCATTAAACAACTATGAGCATCTACCTACATAAAATTCTGCCGATATTGGTGTCTCCCCTGGTTTTGATCATTGCCGTGTTACTGCTCGCGGTTTGGTGGAAGCGGCGTAGGTTAGTGTTATTGGCGATCATTTCATTATGGGTGATGAGCATACCCATAACGGGTAAGTTTTTAATGGCGCAGCTTGAAAATGGTATGGTGTTAAAACAGGTTAGTTCAATGCCGCAGGTTGATGCGATTGTTGTGCTCAGCGGGATTTTAACAACCGTTGAAGGTGAGGGTGGCTTACAAACTGAATGGCTGGACCCTGATCGATATTTTGGTGGTATCGCGCTTTTTAACGCGGGCAAAGCGCCTAAATTGATATTTACCCGCGGACAATTGCCATGGACAAACCAGAGTGTACCAGAAGGCGATTATCTAAAAGCAAAAGCCATTGAAGATGGTGTCCCAGAGGCTGCAATATTGCTTACGGATATCGTTGAAAATACTGAGGATGAAGCAATAGCCACGCGTAATTTGTTCAATGTGCCAAATGAACCGAAGATACTTTTGGTTACATCGGCGTTTCATATGCCGCGTGCCAGTGACGTTTTCCAATCTCAAGGCATGGACGTAACGCCATATCCGGTTGATTTTAAGGTTCGTGCTGAGAAAACGACTGTTATGTCGTACTTGCCAACTGCAAACGCGCTTTCACAAACATCTTTATATGTGCGTGAGATGTTAGGTCGTGTTTATTATAGAGTTAAAAACGCGCTATAAAGTGGGTGTTGAAAAACTAGTTCGGGGTTGTATTTCTTTCATATTCCAAGAAATTACCACGGGGTAAATACATCCAAGTCATTCGATCAGATGATATATTGATAATACCATAGCAATAGATGTCTTCAGGGCTGTTGGCATCATTGATTTGGATGACGGTTTCTCCGCTCGGGGTGACAGAATAATCATCACACTGTTTGGTGAAACTTACATCGCCTTCACCTTCAAAATCACCGTCATACTCATCCCATTTTTTACCATCTGATGTAATGCGCATCACGCTTTTGGGATCATCAACCGAACGCCAATCACCTACGATGGAATTCATCAGTTTTTGTTCCGCACTCATTGCAACTTCGCTGTAGCGTCTTAGCGTCACTTCCGCGGTAATATCCCCAAAGCTAACAATATCCCCTTCGATTTGGTAGCTATTGTTGATTTCTAAATTTGCAAGTTCGTTGATCAATGATTTTGGCGTTCTACCGTCATCAATAACAGCATACAGCCATCCATCGGTTTCAAATTCGCATAAATAAGGGCCATTAGCGGAAGTACATCCACGGAAAATGCCGACTATTGTATATGGTTCACCGTGAGTGCCAGGCGCAGCAATTTGCGGCTTTGGTTTTGGCGCTGGGTTGGTCTTGGTGATGGTTTTAGTTTTAGCTTTTGGTTTTGCGTCAGCTGTCTCGCGCGGTTCGTCATATACATTGTCATTATTGAGCGTTAATCGAAAACCCAGCGTCCCCTTTGCAAGCTTTAGCTCACGGAAAAAGCTCTTCTCATAGCCGCGACTATCGCAATCCTCGTCACCGACGATAGTAAATGCCTTGCTTTGTGTACAAAAAGAATAATTCCCTGGATCGAATTCACCACCTTTGTGTACCGCACGATAATAATAAAACGTGCTTTCCAGCTCCTGCTTGATAACCGACTTACAATCGCCCACATCAAGCTTCCACCAGCCTTCTGACGTCCATCCATCGCTGGCTTTATAGCCAATGGCGACATCACGCGGCAAATCAGTTTCATTACAAATCTCAAGCTTTGCATGTGCTTGATTTGTTGTTGAAATTACAGCTGTAAAGGACACGGCAAACAGCAAAATAGAAAGAGTTGCAGCGGCAAGAAGACGGATAAATATCATGAAAAGACCCCAGTGTTTGACGCATATTATGGGTGCTCATTCGCTCCGTCAACCAAACTGTTACTGCACTTAAACGATAAACTTCTCGTTTGCTGCTTGCCATGGGATTCTTTGCTGCTTAGAATCTGATAACTTGATTTGAATTTATGAAAGCAAAGCGCAAATCCCATGGTAGATTTTATAAATAACGTTCAAGCGGCAGAACGTGAACTTCGCGTTTTATTTCCACCCACGCCGTTGCAAAAAAACGAATATCTATCAAAGCAATATCAGGCTGATATTTATTTAAAGCGCGAGGATTTATCTCCCGTTAGATCTTACAAAATCCGTGGCGCGTTTAACGCAATGCGAAAGGCACTAAAGGCTGAACCAGATCTAAAGACATTCGTGTGCGCATCCGCTGGAAATCATGCCCAAGGCCTGGCGTTCGCGTGCAAACATTTTGGCATGCGTGGTGTGATTTTTATGCCGGTGACAACACCAGAGCAAAAGATCAATAAAACTCAGATTTTCGGCGGAGGGCAGGTCGAGATCATGCTGGTTGGCGATTATTTTGATGACACCTTACAGGCAGCTCAGGATTTTTGCCGCCGTGAAGGTGCAAGATTTCTTCCACCTTATGACGATCATGATGTGATTGAGGGGCAAGCAACCGCTGGCGCTGAAATCATATCGCAACTTCAAGGAATTGCTCCCGATATGATAGTCGTGCCCGTGGGCGGCGGCGGTTTATCTGCGGGATTGGTTCGCTATATGGGGCAATCAGATCTGGATGTCGCATTTAGGTTCACTGAACCTTCAGGTGGCCGCAGCTTGCATTCCGCTCTTCAAGCAGGACAATTGGTGACGCTTACCCATGTTGATAACTTTGTAGATGGTGCAGCTGTTGCACGCATTGGCGATAAAAACTTTGAGATTTTAAGAGATTTATCAGCAGATCAAGTACTTGGAATTGATGAAAAACGCTTATGTTCAACGATCGTTGAAATGTTGAATATCGAAGGCATTGTGCTCGAGCCTGCTGGGGCTTTAACAGTAGATGCATTGCGTGATCTTAAGGACGAGATCAAAGGTAAAAAAATTGTTTGCGTAACATCAGGCGGTAATTTTGATTTCGAACGTTTGCCAGATGTTAAAGAGCGCGCCATGCGTTATGAGGGGCGAAAGAAATATTTTATTCTTCGCCTGCCGCAACGTCCCGGCGCATTGAAGGATTTTCTCAATTTGTTGGGCCCAGATGACGATATTGCTCGATTTGAATATCTGAAAAAATCCGCACGAAACTTCGGTGCAGTCCTTATTGGAATTGAGACCAAAAACCCAGATGGATTTCCATCATTATTCGCCAGGTTAAACGATAATGGGTTCTCATTCCAAGATATCACCGATAATGATATGCTCTCTGAGATACTGGTATAGCGCCAAGGCAAAGCCTTTATGCTATTTCCATGTCGTAAACCAAGATACCATCCGCTCCACCTTGGCTAGCCGCAACAAGCTTTGCGCCGACGGCTTTGTGTTTAGGTGCTTCTAGGTAAATGTCACGTGATTTAGGTGTATCGAAATCGATAATAAAACCATCGGAAAACCCCTTATCCATGCCAATTTCGGGGCTTGAATTTGCCATTGCATCAAATTTAACAATACCAGGCAATATCGCGCCAAGTGCTTTCAGCTCGCCATAAAGCGATTGCTTTTCTGCGTCGGTGATTTCGGGTTTAAATTTCAAAAAAACGCAATGTCTAATCATAATAATCTACCTTTATTGCCGGCTGTATATATTGCCAGCTGTTTATATATTACCAAGAGCGATTTATCGCGTTCAGGCCATTCTTGTGATGCGGGCCGTTATGGGCCAGCGCACTTTTTGGGTTTGATCATCCGGCCAAACCGATGCCAATTCGTCCGAATAGGCTTTAAAAAGTGCCAAGTCTCCAGCTTCCTTTGCTTTTTGTTTGGCTGACCAAGTATCGATATAGTTTAAAAATTGATCTCTGTTCCATGAGCGTTCAATTGCCAAAGGGCTTAAAGTAAATTCTTCAAATGGAAAGTTTAAATCCTGATAGCCGCGCTCAACATGTTTGCGACCTTCCGGCCAAAAATGATAGATTTCCTTCCAGTAGAATTTATCAAATCTTTTGCCTATTGCTCCTTCAAGCTCTGGCACGCCATATGAGATAAGCGCAAGAATTCCCTTTGGGCGTATGATGCGCTTAACCTCAGTATAAAACTTGTCTAAATCAAACCAATGAGCTGCTTGCGCTGCAACGACTAAATCTGCTGATGCGTCTTCAATTTGGGTGTCTTCTGCGCTATGAACACCATATTTAACGCGCTGATTTTGTTGCGCATTTTCTATTTGAGATGCGCTTGGATCAATCGCTGTAACTTTGTCAAATTCAGAAGCGAGAAGAACTGATAATTGCCCTGTTCCGCAGCCGATATCAACGGCGTGGGATTTTAACTCGCATAAATTTGCAAGTTCTGTTGCAAGGCTGGCAGGGTAAGTGGGGCGAGATAACGCGTAATTTGCACCTCCTTGTTCAAAGTGTTTGTTATCTGACATAAATTACCCGCTTCATCTTTCAAATAGCAATAAAATGCTTGGGATTAACATGCAAGCAAAGTGTTGATCAGATCAGGTATTGATATGTTGTTATGGGTAACATAACTAAGCACATAACAAACGTTTAAAGGACCAACGCTCATGCTTGATAATTTCGCAAACTACCCAAGTCTTAAAGACAAAACGGTCATCGTGACCGGCGGCTCGCAAGGCATCGGTATGGAAATGGTCAAAGCGTTTGCGCAGCAAGGCTCTAAAGTTGGTATCGTTGATCTAGATATCGAAGGTGCTGAAAAGCTAGCTGCAGAATTTGGTTCTAAATATGGTGCTGAGATTGTCTGCGAAAAATGTGATTTACGCGATATTGATCAACTTAAAACAGCATTTGCCAATATCAAGTCAAAAATCGGCGGCGCCGATGTTTTGGTCAATAATGCTGCGCGTGATGATCGTCATGGTTGGCGTGAGGTGACCTCGGAGTATTTCGATGAGCGCATTGCAACCAATGTGAAGCACCAGCTTTTCGCCATTCAGGCAGTGGCACAAGATATGATTGATGCTGGCGGTGGTTCAATCATCAATATGGGTTCTAACTCATGGTGGGAAAAAGGTGGTGAGTTTCCTGCTTACACAATGTCAAAAGCTGCTGTGCATGGTTTAACACGCGGAATGGCAAGTGAGCTTGGACCGCATCGCATCCGCGTCAATTGTGTGGTTCCTGGTTGGATTATGACCGATCGCCAGAAAGAGCTTTGGGCAACACCTGAAGGGCTTGAAAACCACCGCAATAATCAGTGCCTACCAGATTTGATTGAGCCAGTTTACGTTGCGCGCATGGTGTTATTTTTAGCATCTGACGATGCAGCCATGTGTACGGCCAGCAATTATATGGTTGAAGCAGGTTCAATCTAGTTTGATTTATCATATGGCCGCCCATTTTGAGCGGCCATAACGCGTTTCACGCTACTTGTTTTCCATCAGAATTTGGCCATGGGGATTATCAATCACCATGCGCCATGAGCCGTCCGATTGTTGACGTAACACGGCAACAGAAAGCCCAGATTGTGCAATCTCAGTGCTATCAGGGGCTTTACCTTTCATCTGCCAAGGCGCGATATGAAGCGCAATGTCACCCGTTACAATCACATCATGACCGGAATAAGTGAACGCCGGGTTCAATTGAAAAGCACCTTCAAACATTTGGCGAATTTGTTCCATGTCAGAGGCTGGTTTATGGGGTTCAAAAACCACCGTGGCTTGCGCTTCATATGAGCTCATCACACCCTTAATGTCACCTTTGTGAAAGGCGTTCGTCATGTTTTCAATTGTTGAATATACATCTTTTTCTGTTTGATTCATTTTCTGAATGTCTCCTGCGTAAGTTATTGAATTTGATAAAAATAATACTGTTGTGATAGCGGGTATAAGTGTCGTCAGTTTCATGGTTTTCCTTTAAGGTTTGGGCATAGCTTTGCCGGTTCGCTGAAAACACTTTTTCAGCAATTTGAGAATCTTTTTGATGATGAAGAACTAGGCGTTATGTGGTTTCGACAATGACCTTGATCTTGGCCGCTAAATCTTCTGGCGGCTTGAAATTCGGTGTTGCGTTTTGCAGTTTGAATACCTTCAGCTCATCCACAACTCCGTTGACGTGCTGCAACACATCTACGTAGTCCGGTGCATCAGCGGTCGCATATGCAATATTGCCTGCGTTTACGCGGCTATTTTTAAGTGCATCAGGCAGCCGTGCCGGGCAGCTGCATTTTGCATTGTCATTGGCAATGCCGCATTTCAGCGAAGTGAATTTAACCACTTCGTTGCGTGCTCTTGAAAGGCGCTTGCGGTAGTTTTGAGGGGTTATCTCTAAGATTTGCGCAGCTTCATTATGCTCAAGCTCCAAAATATCGCCGAGCACATAAGCAATGCGATGTTTCAGATCAAGGCATAACAACATCGCCATTGTGCAAGAAATACGTAGCTCATTTAAAAGCACAGTTTGGTCGGGAGAGGGTGCAGGATCGATGATCGTATTTTGATCAAGTCCGGTCTCCAGCATTTGACCGAACATTGGGAAAGATAGCCCCATATCCCGGCTTTGTGCCTTTTTGCTATTGATCAGGTAATTCGTCGCAACGCGATAGACCCATGTTTGAAATTTGCTGGCATGCTCAAAAGTTGAGAGCTTTGTAATCAGTATAATAAGGATTTCTTGTGTGGCATCCATTGCCTGCTCGCGGTCAACCAGCATGCGCATGGAAAGATGATAGACCTGATCTTGTATCTCAGACACAAGCTGCTCAAGCGCCCATTTGTCACCGTTTTGAGCTTTCGCTACCAGATTATTGATATTATCAGTCAAAAGATAAACCTCTCAATTTCGTATCTATAACATTAGACAACCAGAGAGAGGAATGTGTGACAGATTATTTCAAACTTTTTGTAAGGAGTGGTTATTTGTTGGCATTAATTTAGCCGTGATGAGCACTCGCATTCATTAAAACACGGACGAGAGCTGTTTGGCTGCGCACTCCCGTTTTATCAAACATTCTTTGCAAATGCGTCCGAGCGGTGCTGGCACTTATGTTCAAGTTTTGCGAGGCTTTCACCAGATCATGGCCTTTTATAATTTCCGATGCCATGCGTCGCTGGGCGGTCGATAAATTATAAATCTTCTTTGCGATGTTTAACTGCTTTTCTTGGGTGTCTAAATCATCATAGGACAACAGCAACATGCCATCTTGTAGTGAGATCCATAAGATATGCGGTACATCTGTGAACTCTTCGTCTATCACAAGCGGTATTGCAGCATGATTATCAAGATCGGACCGAACCGCAGCTCTAATCTCAATTATCGACATAGCCGCCGCTCGTTTGAGTGTTTTCAACAAAATCAATTGGTCTGTTGTTTTCTTCGTGCGGATAGTGCCATGCCGCTCAATAAGAACCGGGTGATCAATTAATCCCGTTTTGGCGGCATCATTGATCCAAATGATCGTACCATGCTCATCAAGTCTGATGATCGGGCGATTGATATATTCAAGTAGCGCATCATAGGAGCCGACGTGAACTATTTTCCACTTTCCCGCATGCTTTTCTAAAATGCGTAGCTGGTGGCTGAGCCCCATAGTGATAAACAGATCATCATCAGGCGCACTAAACTGATCAAAGCTCATCCAGGCCATATCAGCTGATTTACGAATTCTGATGTTTTCCCGCCGAACATTTTCAGCAGCGCGCAGATTGGGAATGGGAACTTGCGCCATCATTTCTTTGATCATCTTAGACGTGGCATCCCACCCCATTTGAACATCCATACCACCAACGCAGGAGCCAAATCGGTTCAGATCCTCATGCTGGTGCCAGCAATCGGCCCAAGCTTTAAAATCGCGCTCATAGAACGCTTGGCTCTCACGCTTAATCAGCGCGATGATTTCAGCTTCATCAGCGTCATAATTATCTTGTGTAATCGAATTGGGCTTCATCAATGAATTCACGTAGCTGATTGGTTGGTTTTAAGGATCGGTTTTGAAGATTGTTCGTTTGCCAACATGGTAAGGCGCGTAGCAAACCCAAAAGCAGTTTTGATCTTACCAGCAATGTTCAGGTTAAAACCTGCATGTGCTTGGTAATAATCATTTTCGTTCTTTGCGACAGTATAATCAATCTTGGGAGGATCGGAAACATGCGACATGGATATTTGTAATACAGACATAGTTAAACCTCGTTATCTTGGGAGAAAGATAGATGATGCGTCATCATCGAGATCTACAAGTTAGCTTAAGTTCTAATCAACGTATGTCATCTGTTTGGGGGACAAGCGGTCAATTCGTTACCCTCAAGCTTTACGAGTGCAGTAGAGCTAGAACCTGAGTTCATACATTCCATAAGTGAACAGGTAAGTTCAATAACGTTTATTTCTAAGTGGACTAAATAGTTCATTAATTGTCATTGAAAACAAGTAAACTAAATGATATCAGTAATATAATACTAAACTGATTTGTTCATTTTGAGGTTAAAATGCGTCCATCAAAACGCGAAGAACTGGTAGAGAAATCCTTGTTTGTTTTTGATCAATTGGGATTTCACGCGACAGGCATGGATTTGCTTGCATCGAAAATAGGTATGTCAAAAACATCGATTTATAATCATTTTCGAACCAAGGAAGATCTAATTGTCGATGTTTTACGTCTTCAAGATGAGCAGTTTCGCAATTGGTTATTCCGTCGAATGTATGATTTAGGAACGGTAAATCAGGGCGGCCCGCGTGAACAGCTTTTAGCAATGTTTGATGCGTTGGCTGAATGGTTCGAGCATGAAAATTTCAATGGTTGTTTGTTTTTAAAAGCCTCAAGCGAATATTCAGACCCCGCCCATCCAATTCACTGTCAAACAGTTGAGCATGCTGAGATGTTGGAAATTCATATCCTTGCGCTGGTAAAAAAGGCGAGCATGCGTTTGCCGGACATGGTCACGCGACAATTGCTGGTTTTAAAGGATGGCGCTATTTCATCCGCGTTAGTTGGTCATACAAAATCTGCTGCTAAAGATGCAAAATATGCCGCGCAATGTCTTTTAGATGTGCATGATACAAGTAAACGCAAGCCGGTTCAAACATCATTTAGCTTTTAGGCTTTGATCTCATACGGGGAAATATCCATGAGTAAACTTTTTAACGAGCTGATTGAACTGCGTCATGAGCTTCATCAATATCCTGAAGTTTCAGGGCAGGAGGCGCAAACGGCTAAACGAGTTTTGCGTTGGCTTGAGACTTGTTCGCCTACGCAAATCATCACAGAATTAGGTGGCCATGGCATAGCAGCAATTTTTGATAGTGGTCAAAAAGGCCCAAGTGTTTTGTTGCGCTGCGAATTGGACGCCTTGCCAATATATGAGGTTGGTCAACCGAAATGGCGATCAAAATCTGATGGTGTGGGACATTTGTGTGGTCATGATGGTCATATGTCTATCATGGCGGGGTTAGCTCGGAAGTTCGGCGATAATCCACCAAAGTCTGGGCGCGTGATCTTATTGTTCCAGCCGGCTGAAGAGGATGGAGCAGGGGCCCGCGCAGTTATTGCAGACCCTAAATTTAATGAGATTAAGCCTGATTATTCCTTTGCGTTGCATAATTTGCCAGGCATGCCACTGCATCATGTTGGCATTAAATCAGGGCCGCTAAACTTTGCATCTGAAGGTTTGCGAATTGAACTTTCCGGGAAAACATCTCATGCGTCCCACCCTGAAGATGGTATAAGTCCGGCAAACGCGATCGCAGCGCTCATACAAAAACTACCACATTTACCGAAAAGCTTGGGCAAGGATGAAAGTTCAGCGCTTATCACTGTGGTCCATGCGAGCCTTGGTGTAAATGCTTTTGGCGTTTCGCCCGGAGATGGTCTTGTTATGACGACACTTAGATCAATAGATAACGCCTTGCAAATCACGTTGATGACCCATGCAGAAGAGCTTGCACGTCAAGAAGCTGAGCGCCACGGCCTTAGCATCAAACTCACTCATGGTGAGAAGTTTTCTGATTGCACCAATGATAGTGAAGCTACTGATTTTATTCGTAAATCTGCGCGTCTGGCAGGACGCACAATAGTCGAACTCACAAAGCCATATCGCTGGTCGGAAGATTTTGGACTGTTCGGTTCAGTTTCAAAATCAGCACTTTTTGTGTTGGGATCAGGCGAGAATTGTCCGCAACTTCACAATCCGGATTACGATTTTCCCGATGAGTTGATCTCAAGTGGGATGGAATTGTTTGAAAATATTGCGCGTGATTTGTGCGGGTGAGCCCGCTTAGTCCATCGGCTGTAATTCCCCGCGATAATGCGCAAGCAATCCAAAGAGTGGCAGGCTGACCTTCACGTCAAAATTAAACTTCCCATATTCGTCAGCAAATTCGCGGGTTTGCGAGATTGGTGCCAAACGTAAGGGCATCGGAATGGCGCCAAATGGTGTGTCAATTGCCCAACTTTTTACAGGCATTTCGATTTCACCATCTAAAACATCTAGTCCAATTACAAACGACAACGGACCAAATCGCTCGCGAAAAGTTCCATCATGATCAACTGATAATTTTGATGAAAACTCTTTTTCAGCAAAGTTGCGTGTCCATTCCTCATGCATAACATTATCAGGATTGATCCCGCGATTAACACTGACCGTGATAGGTACATCTTGACCAGGAGGCGGAAAGCCAACCAGTTTTGAGATGATGCGAGCGCCAATGGACGTGCCAGAGATGATTTCAGCACGACCATGCCAAACAGGCTGTCCATCGACATTGTGGAAGTGCTTCAAGGATGCAGGTAGTTCTTGGTATTTGATAGCACCAAGATGCTGTTGATAGATGCCAATATCTGGATAGTTGTTTAAAACCTTCGTCTCGATTGAATAACCAAGACATTCAGCTTCAATTTCAGATACGCTTACAGCATCAAATGCCAATCTTGCACCGCTCGGAATGTTTTCATTAAGTAGTTTCCTGAGCACCGTTGCGGTTGGAATAATTGGGATATTAGGTCCATCATTATCCTCGACAATCAACGCGTATTCGCTGACTTGATACGATCCTTGAGCGTTTAATCCTTTTGCTCTGATCATCATACCACCGCGACCGGTGGTAAATGGTTTGATCATAAAACGAATTTTGTGAAGAAGACTTGCCAGCTTTTTGGAAACGAAAGGACGGTTTATCGGCAATCCCCACTTTGAAAGGTTGGCGAGTAGAACAACGCCATAATGCTCGACAGGGGATTCAAGTCCGGCTGAAAATGAAACTTGTGACCGAACGTTTAACGTCTCGCCCAAGTAAACCGCGTCATAGGTTTCTGCAGGCGCAACTTTCCGCCAACCCAACTGTCCAACCTTCATATGCTTTGAAACTGCCCATGCATCAACTTTTGAGCGCTTTCCCTCACGCCAAGTGGTAATTGGCTTTCCTGCATAGCTTAAAATCGCTTGAATTACGGATTGACCCACATCGCCTTTGCCCCCGGGTACAAATGCGATGTCGATATTATCAACGCGCTTCCAGTTTCGCGCAATCTGTTTTGCTGCTGCTACGGTAAAACAGGGCGATGAGCTTGCACCGCTGATACAAGCAACATTTTGCGTAATAGCGGTATCGTTTAAGGCGCTGCAGAAGCCTTCAAGATATTGAGGCGCATCGGCCATATCGATGAAATGCGAACCGGCTGCAATGACAGTGTCTGCAATACTGTAGTTTGCGTTCTGGAACGGGCCTGAGCAGTCGATCGTCACATCCGGAGCAATGTGGTCTAAAACGTCGATGAGGTTCTTACTTGTATCAAGAGCGACGTAATCAAAAGGTTTTGTTGGATATAAACGCTTGAGTTTATGTACAAAGTTAATCGCGCTATTTTCAGAACGCGATGAAATGAAGAGATCAAGATCAAAATTCTTAGCAATGTGATGGCAAAGCTTTTGACCAAAAACACCCGTGCCGCCAATGATCAATACTCGTTTTTGCATTTAGACTGCTACTTTCATTTTATAAATTACGTGTTCATATCGTAAAGCGTTGATACTCTTCATCAGTTGGGACGCGGCATGTATCAAGCTTACCAAACAATTGGTATCTATTGCGCGCTACCAAATCATAGAGCTTATCGCGAAATATTTTGGGAAGTATGGCACCAAAGCGGGTCCAGCTAAAGGGTGCTCTCATATGTTTTGATAGTGCAATGACCCCGTCAGATTGCACATAAGGGCGACCATTATCCAAAAATAAAAACGTATCTGGGTCATCGGGGTCGATATGATATTGCTGAGCAATCGCCCGACCATCTGGCGAATGAATAGAAACAAATTTGATCGTCGGCGCTTTTTCAAATTTCAATGCTGTTGAAATGGCGCCATTACACAAAACGCAAACACTATCGAAAAGCCAGATAGCTTGATATTGCTGCGTCTCATGAATTTGTTTTTGCATATGATCCTTAAATCAAAATCCTTATGGAATAAGAACAACTTTACCATATGCACCAGGCTCTAGCACTGCGTCATGGGCGCGCGCCGCGTCTGAAAGCGGGAATTCTTTTCCAACAATTGGCTTTAGGCTTTTATCCGAAATGCCCGCCAAAATATCTTCCATGATAGGTTTGATTTGATCCGCCGTCATATTCCATAAAGCTGTGCCCTTGATATCGAGCTCTTTCATCATGGCAACGCGCGGATTGATGGTGATGTCGCCACGATTTCCAATCACGACAATTCTTCCAAACTTTGCAGCAAGATCCATGTCTTTGTCGAGATTGACATTGGCGAGCATTTCAAGCGTTAAATCAACGCCTTTGCCCTCTGTGAAGGTTTTAATCTCATCGATATAGTTGTCGCTATGGTGATTGACAGCAAAATCAACCCCTTGGTCCTTGATCAGTGCAATGCCATCGTCACCACCTGCGGATCCAATAACAGTGCAACCCGCGCGTTTTGCCAATTGAATAGCAGAGGTTCCCACCGACCCACTAGCGCCATGAATGAATATGGTTTCACCAGATTTTGCATGGCCACGAAGAAACAAAGCCATATGAGCGGTTGGATAAGAGACACCGAAGGCCGCTGCTTGCGTAAAGCTTACATGATCGGGCAGGGATAATACTTCTGACGCTGGACGCTTAACATGTGTGGCGTAACAGTCTTGCAAGCGGAAACTCAAAGCTGTTCCGACGATGACGCGATCACCTGTTTTGAAATTAGTAACGCCTTCGCCGATTTGCGATATTACACCACCTGCATCGCCACCTGGGATATAAGGTAGCTCTGGCACAATGCCGTAGGTGCCGGTACGCATATATGTGTCAGCCGGGTTTACGCCTGCTGCTTTAATTTCAACTACAACCTCACCGGTTCCAGCAACAAGATCTTCCATCTGATCGAGTTGCAATACTTCCGATCCGCCAAACTGGTGTGCTCTAATTGCTTGCATGATACCTGCTCCATATCCATAACTGAATTGTCAACAGTTATACATGAAATCAAATCAAGCACCATGGTCTTCATATGCTTTAAATAAGACCCATTCGAATAGCGCGTACCACAGCATTCGTGCGGTTTGATGCGTTGAGTTTATTAATTGAATTATCAGCGTGTAGGTTTACAGTTTTAGGTGAAATGCCAAGAATTGTTGAAATTTCCTGACTGGTTTTGCCCTCAGATGCCCAACGCAATACTTCATGCTCACGCGGTGTTAATTTGACTTTTGCTTTGCTTGGCACTTGGTCTTTATTTGTGAAGCTATTGAGCCAATAGACCATTAATTGACCGATGCGGTTCATCATTTCAGGTGATAGTTCGCGAGGGTCATTAGCTGGAAAGCTAATCGCAAACCAACGCAACGATGGCTGGAAATCAGGCAGCTCAAATGTCAAATGCGCTTCGAACATCTCAAACAAATCTCTGATTTTCTTTTGCGTGCGTAGAGCGTTTTCTTCATCCACTCGAATGATAAACCATCTCGATGATAATGGTGAGGCATTGATCATGTTTGCGACCATTTGGTCTTCCGCATGTCTCTTTATCTCAGATTGGTTTAAATGTTCACCTGTGCCGGTAAGCATGATTGATGTTTCAAACTGAGCGCGGTCGCTTGCATTGCCAATAGACAATGGGTCGCAGCTTTCAAACTTGCTGCTCAATTCCTGAATAAATGTAAAGCTGTCAAAACCAGAGGAGACAAAATCTATGTCATTGAGGTAGGTTTCAACCTGTATGATTGGTTCCATGTTCGTTTGTCCTTTAATTGCTTGCCCTAACAATGAAAGGTTTGTGACTGTTTTCACAGTAAACTAGGGTAAATTACCAGCTGGTAACAGTAACATGTAATAAAATCAGAGACTTGAAGAGTGAATTGCGGGTTTTTACCATCAGGTAAAATTACTAGTAACTAGTGTTTTTACCTGATAGCTAATCGATTTAACTGTTAAATGCCCTCGGAAAAACCCTAGATCAGAATTAGTAATGCGATTTTTGTTGCTATTATGAAGGCATCTGCGCGCACTTAGATCAACCCAACGAGCTTGCGACCTCCTTCAGTTTTAATAGAGAAATCTGTTCCGTCAAATTCTCGCGCTGCGTCAGTTGTTAGCCAACAAATGGCTTCTGCCGGCCATTCAGGTTCAATATGTTCAGACCAGTCCATTTGGCTCACAACATTGATCTGTGATGTTTTAATAGAGCGTTGCATATCGGTAGCAACGGTTCCGGGGGAAAGGCCAATAACTGATATGCCGTGATCTGACCATTCACGATTTATCGTACGCGTTAGTGATAATACAGCAGCTTTGGTTGCACTATAGTGGCTCCATCCCGGCAGCATACTTGTTGCAGCTCCCGAAGAGATGTTGATCACAATACTTCGCTTGTCCTCACCTGTTGATGCTTTAAGCGCGGGGAAGCCTGCATGTAGGCAATTATAAACGCCCTTGAAATTGACATCCACCACACGGCTCCATGCCTCAGGGTCTGAGCTTTCCAGCATAGAGATAGGATCGATAATACCGGCATTGTTGACGAGAATATCAACTCCGCCAAAATGTTTAACCGCGTGATCGATGGCTGATTTGACATCGTCGTAATTTGCGACATCACATTTAACCGCAAGCGCCTTATCGCCAATTTCATCGGCTATTTTTCTGCAGTCTTCAATTGAGCGGGCTGCTAGCACAACGTTGGCGCCATATTTTGCCATTTGGTGCGCGGTAGATTGTCCAATACCTCGACTAGCGCCGGTGATAAATGCGGTTCGTCCCGTAAGGTCTATTTTATTAGCCATGAAATACTTCCCCATGTAAGCTATTGTTGATTGTGTCTGATTCAAAACTTACTCGCAATATATTCATGTAGAATTATGTGATAAATATTGATTTCTACACTATATTCATGCAAGTAATGCATGAATGAATTTGACTGACTTATCTATATTTATGCAAGTAGTGCAAAAGGGATCTTTTGCCGATACTGCGCGCGATAATGATCTTGATCCTTCAAAAGTGTCACGGATCATTTCAGCGCTTGAAAATGAACTTGGCTATCGCTTGTTTCATCGCACCACACGAACACTTTCATTAACGCAAGCAGGACAGCTCACATATGAGCAGATGCGCGATCCACTGGATGAGATGAATGCCATAATTGATAGAGCGCGTGCGAGCACGCATAAACTATCTGGTAATTTGCGTCTAACAACTTCAGTTGCGCTAGGTGAGCGATGGTTAGTGCCTAAATTAGGAAAGTTCTATGAGCAATATCCAGACATAAGGCTTGAATTGATATTGGATGATCGCGCTATTGATCTCGTTGATCAACGTATCGATTTGGCGCTTCGTTTGGCACCGCAAAAACAAAGTGATCTGATCACAACGCGTATCCTTAACGCAAGTTACCATGTTGTTGCCAGCAAAGAGTATCTTAATAAGCACGGCAATATCGCTTCACCTCAGGATCTAAAGAATGCAAAGATCATCACATTTCCTTATGCTGATTATCGTCAACAATGGAAATTTAGATTGCCAAATGGTGTGATGGATACCATACCCGTTGCACCACAGATAATTATCTCCAATGCGTTAGCCATCCGGCGCACGGTGCTTGAAGGGCAGGGCATAGCGCTATTAAGTGACTGGTTAATCGGGAATGATCTGGCTTCTGGTGATCTTGTTAATGTCTTTCCTGACTATCAAATCAGCGCTGAAAATTTTGATGAAGGTGTTTGGCTAACCTATCCCAGTAAAAGATACTTGCCATCAAACACGCGTGCTTTGATCGATTTTTTTAAACAAAATCAAAACTAAATACTCCTTTTCATTTTCTAAACGTCAGATGAACGCCTCATTCAGCGCAGCTTCAAACGGCGCTTGTTAGAACCTCATCCATCGAAACAGATCGATAATCAAATTTATCAAATCGGGGGCGACATCTCCGAGATTGAAATGAGGGTACTAAAGGAGAACTCAAAATGACTATGACAAAAACTTTTTCAGCAATCGCAATTGCAACTTCAATTTTCGCAGGCGCAACATCAGCAGCAATGGCGGGACCGGTGCAAAGCGTCTCTGTAGCGAAAGAAGGCATTGATATTGTGCCAATTGAAGTCGTGGCAACTGGCAGTAAGTATAACAAGATCAAAACGCATTCACACAAATTTGGATTAAAGCTCTATGCCAAAGCTGCTTGGGGCAAAAAGATCAAAAAGGCAAAAGTCGTGTCTGGTAGCGCAGTGATTGGTGAATATACAGCTAAATGGGATAAAACTTACAGCCACAACAGCCGTACATTTTCAAAATCGCTCCAGCCGAATATCAAAATTTCAGAAGTGACATTTTCAGGAAATAATCCAATTCAAGCTTGTAATGCTAAGCTAGCGAGCCACCGTAATGCATTAACAACGGGTGCTTCTGCAACTGTCAGTGCTTATTTCCAAATTTCAGCTACGACAAAACTTTATAAAAACAGCCCGATCGCAAAAAACGAGACAAAGTCTTGGGTTTGGTACCCCGTGAATGTTAAGTGTCTGCCTAAGGGAGTTGTTGGCGGCTTTACAAACTAAGCTGAACCTAAAATTCTTCAGTCAAACCAGCACTTTCCTTGAGGTGCTGGTTTTTTTACGTAAGTAAATTCACAAATAACCAAATCGCTAGCACCAAAAGCCCGACAAGTATAACTATTCGGCCAAGAAACACGCGCAACTTGATAACTTCACTATCGCGACCTTCAGCTCGTAATTGCATGGTTTTATTGTGGTGAATGTTTCGCAATATCCAAAAAATGCCACCTAACGCTAAAATGAGCGGAAAGAAGGTGAATAATGTTCCTAAAATGACCGTGTAGGTGAATTCTGCGATTTTTGAATAAAACCCAGATGAACAAGTGGAAGCTTCCGCGAGGTAGTTTTGACATTCACCCGTAAAGTATAAAAAGCCATAACCAAACCCTGCGGCTATCAAAACCACGAGCGCAATATAGCAAACATATTCAAATATTTTGAGGAAGATATCCCCTGGAAACAGCATGCTCGACCTCTTTTTAATCACCCTCTGATCAATCAGAGTCGTAAGATAAGGTCAAATTTACCCAAAAACTTGACCACAAAGCCGAGCTGAATTCTAAGCCACCAGTATAGTTTAGCGTGCAAAACTTGCGTGCTTTAAAAACAATGGGTGCCTAGCAAACCTGTCCGCACACCCAGCCGCTGGACCAGGCCCACTGCATAGTTTTGTTATCAAAACTTGCGAGCTTTAAAAACAATGGGCGGCTAGCAAACCTGTCCGCAGACCCAGCCGCTGGACCAAGCCCATTGAAAGTTATAGCCGCCGAGCCATCCGGTGATATCAACCACTTCTCCTATAAAATAGAGCCCTTTTTGGTTTTTTGCTTCCATGGTTTTGGCGTCAAGTGCTGAGGTGTCGACGCCACCAAGCGTGACTTCTGCGGTGCGATAGCCTTCAGAGCCCGCGGGTTTGATCGTCCAAGCATTTGTTAATTGTCCAATTTGCTCAAGCTTTGCATTGGATTGATCAGCAAGATTTCCGCTGAAACCTGTTTGCTCTATGATCATTTGAGCAAGTTTTGCAGGTATAAGACGCGCCAAAACGTTTGTGATCGATTGCTTACCAGCTTCACCACGCAATGACTTAAGCTTCTCCGTAATTTTTTGCCCCCGTGCAAGATCAACAGTGATCTCATCACCTTCGCGCCAATAACTTGATATTTGAAGGACCGATGGTCCGGAGAGCCCGCGATGGGTGAAAAGCAGGGCTTCGTCAAACTTTGTTTTGTTATGTTTGACTGAACTTTCGACACTTACACCTGATAAAGGTTTAACCCGATCTAGCGTATCGTCTGAAAAGGTTAGCGGCACTAGAGCAGGGCGGATATCTGTGAGTGGGATATCAAATTGCGTGGCGATATCATAACCAAACCCAGTTGCACCCATTTTGGGAATAGATTTACCACCGGTTGCTACGACAAGCGATGATGCTGTGATTTCATCATGATCGAGCGTAATCCAGTAGGTGTCGTCATAAGCGATACGTTTGACCGATGTCTGAAGCTTTAGCTCAACACCAGCCTTATCCATTTCATCGCGCAACATAGAGATAATGTCCTGCGCAGAATGATCGCAAAAGAGTTGCCCAAGCGTTTTTTCGTGATAGGCAATCCCATATTGATCAACCAATTTGATAAAATCATGTTGGCTATATCGCTTAAGGGCTGAGATGCAAAAGCGAGGGTTTTTGGATAAAAATCGATCAAACTTGGTGTTTATGTTGGTAAAATTACACCGACCACCGCCAGAAATACGGATCTTATCGCCAGCTTTTTTGGCGTGATCGATGATTAATACCGAGCGGCCCCGTTTGCCTGCTTCAATTGCACACATCATGCCGGCAGCACCAGCACCAATAATCATAACATCATAATGTTTCATATGATTGCGGGTAGCGCTCTATTGATCCGAATGCAAGCGCGATTTAAACAAGGAACCAATAACCCGCAAAGTTAAAGGTATTTTTATGCATATCCCACCACCCGTTTTTATGATTTTAGCAATCCTTGCGATGCACTATGGTGCGCTTTTTATGCCGTTGGTGTCGTTTCAATTTGCTGAGCAATACTTATTGGCAAATGCGTTTGCACTATGCGGTCTGTTCATCCTACTTTTTACAGTACTGCGCTATTTAAGGCATAAAACCACGATCCAGCCCAACAAACTTGATCAAATGTCGTCGCTCGTAACTGATGGGTTGAACAGGTATTCTCGTAATCCGATGTATGTTGGCATGCTATTATGGATATTAAGCGCTGGCTTATATTTTGGAACATTTTTGGTGCTCATAGCAGCGCCAGCATTCGTTATCATCATCAATAAAATGCAAATTGAACTGGAAGAATATGCACTTGAGGCATTATTTGGACAGGAATATCTCGATTATAAAACACGCGTTCGTCGCTGGATGTAGTGCTTATTCTAACGCTTACCAAATCCACGCGATCGTCGTTGTTTTAACCGTCTTAAGTTGGCTTGTTGCTGGCATTCGAGCGATTGCTCAACTACTTGAGCAGGGGTTTCAGTTGTCAACTTTCTGAAGGTTTCTTCATTTATATCAGTGGTTAGGATAGGTGCATTTGGTAGGTTTAATACCTGCATGCGTGTTGTTTTAAGTCGTTCATGCGGTTCCTGAAATTGCACACCAAGACGCACATCTTTGCGCCAAATCCAGTTTGCTGCCACTTCATATGAACCAAGTTCAACTCCAACAGTAAATTGCTGCGGCAGACCATTAATATCTTCAATTTGTAAAAGCGCGCCGGTTTCACTGATGTTTCTTAGTATACACGCACGTTTACCACCGCCTCCTTCACTATAAACAAAGGCTGCCTTATAAGTTCGCATTCGATATGCGCGTTCGATAAAATTCTTCTGCAATTGTGCCTCAATCGACAATTTCATTAACTTCGTTCTTGCGGAATTAAACAAATCCATGCCCCGAATAAGTGAGTTTGGCATCACAAAATTGAAAATAGCTGAAATAAAAAGTTCGAGATTAGTTCAAATTTTCTATAATTTATGAAACTAATAATTTGCGAAAAGCCCTTGATTTAAGCCGCTTGCGGTGGGTTTCTAATATCGAATTACTGGCATTTCGCACGACGTCATGAAACTTGAAGACAGAGTTTGCAAATTAAATGCACCCCTTGCTATAAGGTCAGCTCCTATTACCTATAAGATCGGATCGTTTTATGCACGATATTGCTAGCCGCGTTTATAATCATAACTGGAAGATTGATCCGATTGTCCGGTCTTTGATTGACACAGATTTCTATAAGCTGTTGATGGCGCAAACCGTGTTTCGCAATCATCCAAAAGCAAACGTCACATTTAATCTCATCAACAGATCAACACATGTCCCATTGGCAAACTTGATCGATGAAGGCGAATTGCGTGAACAGCTCGACCATATTCGTACCTTGTCGCTTTCGCGCGGGGAGAGCACATGGCTGCGCGGTAATATGTTTTACGGCAAGCGCTCAATGTTCCGTTCAGATTTCATGGAATGGTTTGAGAACTTAAAAATGCCAGCCTATCACCTTGAACGTCGTGGAGATCAATATGAGCTGACGTTTGAAGGTTCATGGCCAGAGGTCATGATGTGGGAAATCCCAGCACTTGCGGTTATCATGGAGCTACGTTCTCGCGCTGTGCTAAAAGGCATGGGTAAGTTTGAGCTGCAAGTTCTATACGCGCGCGCCATGACACGGCTTTGGGAGAAGATCGAGGATTTGCGTCAGGTTGAGAATTTGCGCGTTGCTGATTTCGGCACCCGTCGCCGCCATTCGCATATGTGGCAGGATTGGTGTGTGCAGGCCATGCGAGAGGGGCTTGGCAAGAAATTCGTTGGTACATCAAACTGCCTAATCGCAAAACGTCATGAGCTTGAAGCAATTGGTACCAACGCGCATGAATTGCCAATGGTATATTCAGCGCTTGCAGAAGGTGATGAAGAGCTGGCACAAGCGCCTTACAAAGTTTTAAGTGATTGGCAGGCCGAGCATGATGGCAATTTGCGGATTATTTTGCCAGATACTTATGGCACACGCGGATTTTTAGAAAATGCACCTGATTGGCTCACCAGTTGGACGGGTATCCGCATTGATAGTGGTAATCCTGAAAAAGTCGCCGAATACGCGCTTGAATGGTGGGAAAAACGCGGCGAAAACCCGAAAGAAAAACTGCTGATTTTCTCAGATGGTTTGGATGCGCCTGAGATTAAGCGTCTACATGATTTGTTTGCGCATCGATGCAAGGTGAGTTTTGGTTGGGGCACCATGCTGACCAATGATTTCAAACATCTTGTTGAAGATAATGCTTTGGCGCCGTTTTCGCTGGTCTGTAAGGCGACATCTGCTAATGGTCGACCCACGGTGAAACTATCTGACAATCCGCGTAAGGCAATGGGGCCGCCGGATCAGTTAGATCGCTATAAACGCGTGTTTGGTGTGGGCGAGCAAGAAGAGATTGATGTGTTCGTATAACCGTTAGGGGGGTTGAAATTGGCTATTATTGATCACTTCAATTTACCTGTCGCAGATGTTGAAGCGTCAAAACAGATATACCAACCTGTCCTGGCAACGCTTGGGATTGATCAAGTCTTTATTGACGCTGATGCTGTTGGTTTTGGCAAATGCTCATGGGAGTTTGGCCTTGTTCCAGCAACAGCTTCGCCTGAGAAAATCCACCTTGCATTTCAAGCAAGCAGCAAGGTGCAAGTGGATGAGTTTCATCAAAAAGCTGTCGATCTCGGCATGAAATCAAATGGTGCGCCGGGCCTTCGCGCTGAATATGGCGAGAATTACTACGCAGCTTATTTCTTCGATCCAGATGGTCATAATATTGAAACGGTCTATCGGGGTGATATGACAACTTAAAGACGGATCACTACGCGTCATAAACGAACGTTTAAGCCAAAGGGTCTGACCTGAGCCCGGACTTACGAATGGCAGAAGCACTGCGGAAAGCTGATATTAATTTTTAATAACTTTATAAATATAGGTCCAACACACCAATTAAAATAATCAAAAATAGGTTTGCAGAATTTACTATCGAAAGCCTAAACTTATCGACAGTATGTCTTTTACTTCTGACAATATTCTGTATTCTTTGTAGATGGCCATACCGACCTCAAAAACTGAACTTCTCGCTGCAATCTCTGAACGCTTCGCGAAGCTAAATATAGCTTTAGATGCTGTTCCACCTGAGATAGCAAACGAGAAAAGTATGCCGGGCCACGCAAAAGACACGATGATGAGTGCCAACGGTCTGGTTTCTTATCTTATTGGTTGGAACGAGCTTGTTTTAAAATGGCTTGATGAAGATGACAAAGGACAAGTTGTTGAATTCCCGGACGTTGGCTACCAATGGAATGAGCTCGGGATTCTTGCTCAAAAATTCTATACTGATTACTCGGATTACAGCTTTGATGAAAACCGTAAAAAACTGATAGCAACCAAGGAGAGGCTGGTAACGGAAGTTTCGAAACGAACTGACGAAGAACTATACGGCTCCTCATGGTATGGAAAATGGACCAAGGGGCGGATGATACAATTCAACTCCTCATCACCATACGAAAATGCCAGGGCGCGCGTACGCAAATGGTTGAAATCAAAAGCTGGCTGATCGAAGGACTCTAAAGTTTGCTGTGTTTTCACTAGATCAATAGTCAATTAATCCACCTTGGCACAAATCTACTGTTCGCGATATTATACCATCTTATATAACGCCCCACATAGAACCGATCCATCGCGGATAAGCATAGTTCGTTCGGTAGCGAACTATTCTTTGTTGCTTATCGATAGAAGCTAAGATACCCTGATCCTCATGAAAGAAGGACCAGACATATCACTTATAGGCTCGCTAATCGGTGATCCAGCGCGCGCAAATATCCTCACTGCATTAATGTGCGGAAAAGCGCTAACAGCAACAGAACTTGCACTGGAAGCAGGGGTGAGCAAGCAAACCACAAGCGCGCATCTTAAAAAACTTGAAGATGCTGAGCTGATTAACCCAACGAAAAGCGGTCGGCATAAATATTTCACCATCGCTGATCAAGATGTCGCCGATATGATTGAAGCTATATCGGGTCTTGCGGCAAAACGTGGGCTATTGCGCGTGCATACGGGACCAAAGGATGAAGCCTTGCGTAAAGCGCGCGTCTGCTACAACCATCTGGCTGGCGATCTTGGCGTTTATATGCATGACCAGATGATCGCTCGACAATATCTCATGGAGCAGGGGGATGTTGTTGGTCTCACCCCAAAAGGTACGGCATTTGTTGGCAATTTTGGCATTGATATCTCATCTCTGATTAAAACCAAACGCCCGATGTGCAAATCGTGCCTTGATTGGAGTTCACGTCGTTCTCATCTGGCTGGTGCGCTTGGTTCTGCTATGTTAGATCGCTTTTTAGAACTTGGATGGGCAAAACGAAAAGACGGCTCGCGCATTGTTGATTTCTCCGAAGCTGGTGAGCGCGAGTTTATCAAACTGTTGGTTTAGCCAATCAGGGAGGGGCGCACGTGATAAAACGCCGAAATTTTATAGCAAGCGGTGTAGCGCTAAGTTCAAGCCTATTCTCTGCACATGGGGCCCATTCAATGACAGAGCAAAATCTTTATGTTCCGCCCGAAGAAACCGCCCATGAGCTGACCTTCATGCAATGGCCAGTGAGCAAAATTGTGCATCCTGATCGCTATTTCCTAGATGATTTGCAAGAAACTATTGCCGATATTGCCAACGCGATTTCTGAGTTTGAACCTGTTATCTTGCTAATGGGTGCTGAATATAAAGCCCGCGCACAAAAGCTGTTATCCTCCAATATCGAGATTTGAGATATTCCAACAGAAGATTTATGGGCACGGGATTCAGGACCGCTTTTCGCCCTTCAAAACAATGAGCTTGTTATCAGTCATATTCAATTTAATGGCTGGGGCGATAAGCAAATCCATGAAAATGATGGCAATATTGTTCGAAATGTTGCGGATAGATTGGGCGTTAAAATTATAAAATCTGGTTTGGTGGGTGAAGCCGGAGGGGTTGAGCATGATGGACATGGGCTATTGATGGCGCACGAAAGCTCGTGGGTGAATAACAATCGCAATCCTGGCCTATCGCGCATCGAGATCGAAAAGCGCTTGTTGAGTGCATATGGCGCGGACAAAATGACCTGGTCAAAAGGTGTTTATGATGAGGATATCACTGATTATCACATCGACAGTTTGGCGCGGTTTACAGGGCCTGACAACGTTCTGATCAATCTACCAGATGCGCCTGATATGTCTGACCCGTTTCATCTTGCCGCGCTTGATACATATGATCAATTAAAGGTGGCAGAGCTTGATATTACGGTCATTCCAGAACCTGAAATAAGACGCGTGGATGCAATTGATTTTGTTGCGTCCTATGCCAATTATTACGTTTGCAACGGCGCTGTGATCGCCGCGCAATTTGGTGATAAGGAAGCCGATGACATCGCCACGCAAGCACTGCAAAAAGCCTATCCGCAACGCGAAATCATTACGTTAGATGTTGACGCCTTGGGTGAAATTGGCGGCGGCATCCACTGTGCAACACAGCAGATGCCGAAGGTGTAGGCTTTATAAAAGATATGAATTTTTGCTAGAATCACTTTCTCAATAATTCAGCCTAAACTCCTGAAACAAAGCACCATTTTGATAATCCGTTGAAGCGACAAGCGTAAGATCAACAAGATGATCGCCTTCACCAAACAGTTTGATGCCAGAACCCAATATGATTGGCGCACGCTTAATGCGCAGGATATCAATCAGCTTATTGGCCAGCATCCAATTCGCCAATTCGCCTCCACCGCAAAGATAGATGTCACCATCACTTTCACGTTTGATTTTTTCGATTGCATCTCTGCTTACACAAGATAGCAATTCCACATCTGAACTCTTTGGCAATTCAATGCTTTCTGATAGCACAATGGAGCGCATATGCGGGTAGGGGTTTTGACCGGGATTAAGCCCGAATTGATAGCCAAATTCATAAGTCTTGCGACCCATCAAGCAAGTTTTGTAGTTCTGTAATCGCGCCTGATAATCATCAACGATTGCGCCGGAATGTGGAAATCGTGATACATCCTCAGATGGACCAGATATAAAGCCGTCAATAGACACGGCAACGTCATAAATAATGGGATGCATGAAATGCTCCTTTGAATATAAGTCTTTATCTGCGCTTTCCTCGCGCATCGGCTAAAATTGAAAAGACTTATTTGTTCATCGGCAGAGCACTCCTATTTGAATAAACAATAAAATATAGCGCTTGCACAGACAAGCAACGTGTCTATTAAAAGCTAAGTAGGTTGAGCAATAATTGAAAAGGTGTGGCATTCTTGTACCACACCAATTGCGGGTCTATCCTAAGAGATCCAGCTTCGGCATTAATCCAAGCAGATGCTGGCTATATTCATGTTGAGGATTGTTAAATAGCTCTTCAGTTTCCGCAAGTTCACAAATCTGGCCTGAGCGCATCACAGCAATTCGGTCACATGTTTGGCGAATGACTGGCAGATCATGGCTAATAAAGAGCATTGTCAGCCCCAAATCTTCCTGAAGGTCTTTCAACAGGTTCAAAATTTGTGCCTGAATGGATACATCGAGCGCTGATGTTGGCTCATCGCAAATTAGAATCTGCGGACGGGTCGCCAATGCGCGAGCAATGGATATGCGCTGACGTTGTCCACCTGAAAACTCGTGCGGGAAGCGATTGGCAACGCTAGCACCCAAACCCACATGATCAAGCAAGTCGCCAACGATCTGGCGCGTTTCAGCTTCTGAACTTGTGAGTTTGTAAAAACGAATAGGTTCAGCCACGATATTCATCACGTTCAATCGCGAATTCAGCGAAGAATATGGATCTTGGAAAATCATCTGTAATTTACGGCGCGCCATTTTGATATTGGCATCGCGCTGATTTCCTAAAACGCTTTGACCCTGAATAGAGATTTCACCCCGATCAGGAGTATAAAGACCCGCAATCAGGCGTGCGATTGTACTTTTGCCTGAACCACTTTCACCCACAATGCCGAATGTCTCACCCTGTTTGATGTCAAAATTCACATCATTTACAGCGCGCAGCATCTTGCGGTTTTTCTTCAAAAGCGCATTTTGTAGCGTAAAGGACAAATCGAGGTTTTTAACCAATACCGCTGGTGTTTGATCATCAGATTGATGACGTGATTTACCCAGCCAATGGGTCGCTATATCAATGGGCTTACGTGTTGCGCCGCCTTCAATGTAATCCACCGCTTCAAAACGATGGTACTTTTTGTCAGCGCGAGGCACGGCAGAAATCAGCGCTTTGGTGTATTCGTGCTGCGGATCACCAAGAATTTGCGCAACTTTGCCTGTTTCAACAATCTTACCGCGATACATCACAGCAACACGTGTTGCGATAGATGCGATCACGCCAATATCGTGGGTAACGATAATCACACCAAGCTGGCGTTCTTCACATAGTTGTTTGATCAGGTCTAAAATTTGCGCCTGAATAGATACATCAAGCGCGGTTGTCGGCTCATCTGCAATTACCAATTCAGGCTTACCAGCAAGTGCAAGTGCGATCACAACACGTTGGCGCATACCGCCTGAAAACTGGTGTGGATATGCCTTTAAGCGTACTTTAGCATTATCAATGCCAACACCTTCAAGCAGTTCAATCGCGCATTCATAAGCGCGTTTTTGATCATACCCTCGGGTTTTGATGATTGTCTCAATGAGCTGATCACCAATCATCATAAGCGGGTTGAGCGCAGTTTGCGGATCTTGAAAGATCATGCCAATTCGGTCACCGCGGATTGAACGCATTTCTGCCTCTGTTTTCCCGCGCAATTCTTCACCTTGGAACAGGATTGAACCACCAGCCACACGGCCAGGATGTTCTAATAAGTCCACAATTGCATTGCCGATTGTAGATTTACCCGCTCCAGACTCACCAACAAGACCTAATACTTCACCCGGTGCGACCGTTAGATTGATATCCTGAGCTGCTTTAATGGTGCCCCGTCTGGCAACAAACTCAACATTAAGATCAGTGATTTTTAATAACTCAGACATAGATCACCGTAATTTCGGGTTGAGCGCATCGCGCAACCAATCGCCAAACAAGTTGACTGAGAAGACTAAGATCACAAGAGCAATCGCAGGGAAGAGAGTAATCCACCAAAGACCTGAGAATAAGAACTCATTACCAACGCGGATCAACGTACCAAGTGATGGTGTGGTTGGAGGGATACCTTGGCCCAAAAAGCTCAATGTAGCTTCAGAGATGATGGCAGTTGCCAATCCAAGCGTTGCCAGCACCAAAACCGGGCGTAATACATTAGGCAATAAATGCCGCATCATAATCAACCAAGATGGCAAACCAATCACGCGCGCTGAGGCAATGTATTCTTTGTTCGCCTCAACAAGCGTTGCACCGCGGGTAATCCGAGCAAATTGCGGCCAATCAGATAAGCCAATGGCAATAATAACAACATAGATGGCAAATTCATCTCGAATATCAACGGGTAAGAACGCGCGTCCAACACCATTGATTAAAATCGCTAGCAAAATACCAGGAATAGTCAATTGAACATCTGCAATTCGCATAATCACAGCATCAAATGTGCCACCAAGATAACCTGAGATAATCCCAAGCGTTACGCCTAAAAGCATGCCTAGGAAGACCGCAGCAAGGCCCACAATGATTGATAATCTGCCGCCATACAAAATGGTGGAGAGCATATCGCGACCCTGATTATCGGTGCCAAGGAAAAAACGCTCATCACCACCGGCAAAGCTCGGTGGGAGCTTTCCATCCCACAACGATATCTGCGAAGGGTCAAATGGATTATAGGGCGCAAGCAATGGCGCAAACAAAGCTGCCAAAATGAAGATAAGCGTAATAAACGCTGCGATCATTGCCGATGGGGAACGCAAGAATGAGTGCAGGACATCACTATCCATAAAGCGCGCAAATCTAGATGTATTTTGAGAAGGATTTAAATTTGTCATGATTTATCCATTCCCTATGCGAATGCGCGGATCGACCGCTGCATATAGCAGATCAACAACCAGGTTGATGACAACAAACAAAATGGCCACAAAAACCAGATATGCCGACATGATAGGCACATCCACAAAATCGACCGCTTGAATGAACATCAAGCCGGTGCCAGGCCACTGGAACACGGTTTCAGTAATAACAGAGAAGGCAATCAAACCACCGATATTTAGCCCTATGATGGTGATTACTGGAACCAGCGTGTTGCGAAGGGCGTGGCCATAATTAATCGCGCGTTCGGATAATCCGCGGGCACGGGCAAATTTGATGAAATCAGTTTGCATGACTTCCATCATTTCAGCGCGCACAAGACGCAAGATCATTGTTAACTGAAATAAGCTTAGTGTGATGGCCGGCAATAGGATTGAACGCCAACCTTCTAGTGATAATAGCGAGGTTTTCCACCAACCAAAATCTATCGTGCCAGCTCGACCGGAGGAGGGGAGCCATCGTAGATGAACGGCAAAAATATAAATGAGCGCGATACCTATAATAAAGGTCGGCAGGGAAACACCAATGAGCGAAGATGATAATATTGATCGCGATATCCAAGAGTTTCGATGAATACCAGTATAAACACCCGCTACGATGCCAACAACGAGCGAGATGATCGCAGAGACGAATACAAGCTCAAGTGTTGCAGGTAAACGTTCTAAAATCAGCTGATCAACGGGTTGTTTAATCCGATACGAGACACCAAAGTCTCCTTGCAGCATGTTGCCAATAAAGCGGACATATTGAACCGGAATGGGGTCATCTAAACCCAGTTGAAGGCGGATTTCAGCGCGTCGTTCACGCGTTGCATCTTGCCCCACCATGTTGTTGACCGGGTCCCCAACAAAGTTGAAAAGCGAAAAAGCCACAGCAGATACGACGGCCATGACGAGGAGGGATTGAGCTAAGCGACGTGCGATAAATGCAAACATGCGAAATCTTTGTTGCGACCTAAAAGACGACTGTTATCAATAAAACAATGCTCGGGATGAAGAACACCCCGAGCAAAGACTATTGGTTAGTTTTTGACAATAAAGCGTGGACGAGGGAAGTCGTCTGCTGCGATTGGAATGTCAAAATTATCTGCCATACCCCAAGCTAGAACTTGGTGGTGGATTGGCAAGTACGGTTTTTCGTCACGAACAATGTTCCATGCTTCGTCGATCAACATTGTGCGTTTTTCAATGTTTGTCTCTGTAGCAATTGTTGCTGTGATTTCGTTAACGCGCGCATTGTTATAACCTGTTGCGTTCCATGAACCTTCTGCATCTAGAAGATATGAGAACACGTAGTGGCTATCAAGCGTTGGAACGCCCCAACCAAGCATGTAGAAATCAGAAGTACGCTTCTGAATTTTCGGGAAATGCTGAGCTTTAGGAATCGCGTCAAGTTTTACTGTCACACCAATACGTGCAAGCATTGCAACAGATGCCTGACAGATTTTTTCATCATTGTTGTAACGGTTATTTGGGCAATCTAGCTGAATAGTAAAACCATCTGGATAACCAGCTTCAGCCATAAGGCCTTTAGCTTTTTCCAAGTCATGACCGTATGATGCGTCAAGTTCAGGTGTGTTACCCAAAACGCCCGGTGATGTGATCATCGCAGTTGGGAAAGATAGACCTTCCATAACAACACGCTGGATCGCTTGCTTGTCGATTGCCAAGTTAAACGCTTCGCGAACACGGACATCCTTAAATGGGTTTTTGCCCTTCACATCAGAAGTGCGAAGCTCGTCAACACCTTGGTCCATGCCAAAGAAGATTGAACGAACTTGCGGCGTGGTTGTTGTTTTAAGGCCATCGGTTGAATCAATACGTGCCAAATCCTGTAGCGGTGGATCAAGAACGAAATCTACTTCGCCAGACAATAGCGCAGCAACACGCGTTGCAGCATTTGAAATTGGACGATATTCGATCTTATCAATGTTACCAGGGAATGAACCTTTGCCCCACCAATCAGCATTTGCTTCAAGTATTGTCAGCTCATCTGGCGCACGTGATGTAAGTACAAACGGGCCTGTGCCATTTGTATTGCGAACAGCAAAGCTTTCTTCTTTTTCAGCGTAGTTTTGTGGCAAAACAACATTGTTTGCTTCTGCCCAGCCTTTATCAACCATAAACAAGCTTGTGATCTGGTTTGGCAAGATTGGGTTTGGACCATCTGTCTTGATTTCAATTGTGTAGTCGTCTTTTGCTGTTACGCTTACAATGCTGGCAACTTGCTCTTTAAAATCAGATGTTGCTGCTTTCGCACGTTCAATCGAAAAGATCACGTCTTCTGCATTAAAATCAGCACCGTCGTGGAATTTTACGCCTTTGCGAAGGTTGAACACCCATGTGTCACCATCGGCAGTCCAGCTTTCAGCCAATTCAGGCTGTAGTGCAAGTGTTGCATCGCGTGTGACCAGTGATTCATAAATCTGGCCATTCATCGCAATGGTTGGACCTTCATTTTGCGCGTGTGGATCTAGTGTAAGTGCATCACCTTGGCTTGTCCAACGTAAAACGTTTTCCGCCATAACGGGTGTTGCAATGATTGTCGCTGCGCAGGCAATTGCAGTTATTGTGAGTTTCTTCATGCCCTGTACTCCCTCATTTTTGCAAGTCATTGGAATTAGTGAGATATTAAATTCTTCAGTGATGAAGTAAAGAAGAAATTTATTCTCAAAAACTCGCTATATTTATTGTTAATCCGTATCATTACACGAATAGGATGAGTGTACATCCATAAAAAATTAAAATGAAGGTCGTAAAAATACGGGGCTAAAATGCGGGTATGGACCTATAAGTGCCAATTTTTGAGACTTCTTGACAGGTTGTGGTTTAGTTTTAAGTCAAATAAGTCGACTTTTTGTATTTGAGAATTTATTACCCAGTCATGATTGCGCTACAAAGTTGTGAATATTTTTTATCAAATGGTAAGAAATTTACAGTGTGCATCGGATTTCATCGTAGAATTTGTAAGAATACTCATAGATTTGCGCCATGTGATTGCACTTCCCAATCGTTAAATTGAAAATGAAGGGAATCGTTAAAGGTCAGATTGCAGAGCAATAGTGTTGCATGCAATTTTATGATCAGAGATCTAATCGAAAATAAACTGGCGCAAAAGAAACTAGACTTTACTGAGAATATAACGATGGGCCGCATACATAGATAATGTAGCTGCATTTGACACATTCAAAGATTTAATGGCACCGGGCATATCCAATCGCGCTAGATCCGAGACGATCGTGCGTGTTTTGTGGCGTAGACCTTTGCCTTCAGCTCCCAAGACCAGCGCTATCTGGTTTTTGGAAAATGTTTCTTCAAGTGCATGCGGACCTTCAGAATCAAGCCCGATAGTTTGAAACCCTAAGAAATGCAGCTCATCAATTGCATGACCAAGATTTTTAACTTGGATATGATCTATCATTTCCAACGCACCTGACGCAGATTTTGCCAATACGCCGGTTTCCTGCGGGCTATTGCGTGCAGTTGTGATAAGTGCACCAGCGCCCATGGCCACCGCAGAGCGCATGATTGCGCCAACATTATGTGGATCCGTAACCTCGTCCAGTACAACAACCAGATGCGTGTCTTTCAGCTCTTCTAAGCTTTTGCCATGTAAGGAATGAACTTCTGCAACGATACCTTGGTGAATCGCATCTTTCCCCAACATTTTATCCATCTCGCGCGCTTCGATGATCTCAACAGGGAAGGGCATATCGCTCATCTCGCCAATATCTAGACGTTCCCATGCGTTAGGAGTTGTTAAAAGTCGGATGATTTTGCGTTTTGGGTTTTCAAATGCAGCGCGCACTGTGTGAAGTCCAAATAAATGAAGCGCGCCAGAACCAGAGCGTTGCCCACCTTTACCGCGAAATTTATGACCGCGCTGGGCCGATTGTTTACCAATAGCTCCGCTATCAGACCTTGTTGGCTTAGCCGACCGGTTGGTGTTTTGCTTGTTGCCCGTAAATTTAGCTCCCGGCTTATTACTTTGCTTATGGCCTGGTTTGCCACCAGGCTTATTTGTATTTGGGCGCTTGTTTTGGCTAGATTTGTTGTCTTTTCGCTCTCTCATATCCAACGCTTATAAGCAAAAGCGGGCAAGGTGCAATGATAGTTTGGTAACTCAAAGCAATGAAATGAAAATAATTGCATTTCTTGTGTTGACAGATCGGCCGTCGAAGGTCATAACGCCGCTCAGATTCAGACAAATATTGTTTGGGTTTGATCGGACCACATGTCCGATGAAGGCAAGGGTGCGGAGGAGTGCCAGAGCGGTTAAATGGGGCGGACTGTAAATCCGTTGGCTTAGCCTACGTTGGTTCGAATCCAACCTCCTCCACCATTGCTTAATTTACCTGACCAAAATGGCATTGGTCAGGATCGTTGGCGAGACATCGCCGATCTGTCTTACGCGGGCGTTGTGTAGTGGTAAGACCTCAGCCTTCCAAGCTGATGACGCGGGTTCGATTCCCGCCGCCCGCTCCAAGGCTCTTCTTCATCTCTTTCAGATATAGTTTTCCATGCGGACAAACGCGCTGGTATCGGCGCGTCTGGTTGCTGATTGAAATACTGCTTAGTACAGCCACATCAAAATGGGCAATTGTTCACTTTCGTGCAGGATTTCCAATCCTTCAATCAAAGGCAGTGCAATAATGAAAACAAGAACATCTATGAAGGTTTTAAACAGAGCCTTTGGCGAGAAAGTTGTTTCGCCACCATCTTTGTACAATCGTAAGTTTGGAAAAAACATTGGTGTTTTTTGTGCATAAACTTGATACTCTCCGGCAAATTTATCTTTCAAAAATGCACTCTCTTTTTGTGCTGTGTATGAAAACACAATATAGCTGAGCCCACCTAAGATCATTGCAACAATAATAGAGCTACACGCCAGACCAATGCCGATGACGCCAAGGGTGGAAAAGAAGTAAAGTGGATTGCGCGTCATTGAATAAGGACCGGTTGTCACAAGCTCAAAATTCTTTCGGCTGCCAACGAATAATATGCTCCAAAGCCGGCCAAATACGCAGATAAACACAAGTAGATAGCCCAAAAATTCCAAAACTTCGCGCATTGGCTGATCATCCATCCAAACAGGTCTGGAAAACAGCAAAGTAGCGATGGCAAATAATCCCAACACTTGTAATAATTTTATTCGTTTCTTTTGATCAAACGGGATAGAATTGAAAGTCGCGGCCATATGAAATCTCCTGAACGCATTTGATAGGCTAGTCGTGTACGGTGGGATAATAGATTTAATTGAGGCCAAAATAAGTGGTAGAAATTGGAGGCGAACATGTCAAATGCAACGGTGGATACGGTGAAATATTATCTGATGCGCATCGAGCATATTCTTAAACTGCTTTCGCAAAATAATGATCGAGACCAGCTTTTAAAGGTCAAATTGGCTGATGACATGCTAGATACAGGACTAAACTTCGCGATCGCTATCAAATTCGCGGCGAGAACCCTATGCCCACCTGCAAAATTGGATATTCCAGAGATCCCAGACGATCGAAACTGTGCATCGCTTTTAGCGTATCTAGCTGTAATTAAGGAGATAATTGATCCAATTCATGCAGATCAGTTAACAGCAACTGTCGCTCACACAGCAGGTGAAGGGAAGTTGGAACAAGACGCTGCAGATTACATCACAAAATTTGGCTTTCCCAACATGATATTTCATTTAACCATGGCTTATGCAGGCTTAAGACACGCTGGATTTAATATCGGTAAAGCCGACTTTGACGGTCTGCATGTTTATTAACTCGTACGACTGGCTCGCGCGGCAAAGACTGCACCAAGTGTAATCAAAATGCTTGCCGCCAACAATGTCCATGTGAGGTCTGCAATACCTGCAGCAACCAATACAAAAGTTGAAAGCAATGGTGCTGCATAAGAAGCAACGCCCAGCAATTGGATGTCGCCATGTTTGACGCCAACATCCCAGACAAAAAACGCCAAACCGACTGGTCCAACGCCCAATCCGATAACAGCAAGCCATGTACTCATTTGTTCAGGCCAAATCGTCGTTTCAAGGCTGATATGTGCAATGGCAGACAATATGGCCGTTGCAATGCAGAAAACCACAACGCTTGAGGTTGGCGTTTTACCCAATTTACGGGACAAGACAGAATAGCTCGACCAGGTGATGGCACATAAAAATGCTAAGCCGTATCCTAAGATGGCGCCTGTTTCAAAGCTGGTTTTGCCCTGCATAACGATGAGTGCAGCGCCTGCAAAGCCAATCAAGCCGCCGATGATATGTCCTGATTTTAATTGCTCTTGTGGGAGTAGACCAGATAATAAAACGATCAATAGTGGCCAAAGATAAGCAATCAACCCAGCTTCGGCTGCTGGTGCTAAACGAAGCGCTGAAAAGTATAAGAAATGATAGCCAAATAAGCCAATGGTTCCAAATGCGTAAATCTTCCAGCTGATCGATTTAAGTGACTTGATTTCACCCGAAAATATAACCCACAAAAGCCCTAAAGAGCCGCCAATCGCAAATGACATGGCTGTTAATTGAAAGGGTGGGATAGGCACTGTCTTAACTGTTAAAAGAGCCAGTAACGCCCACATGAGCACAGCACCAAATCCAAAAATAGTTGCGCGTGTTTTCTTCATCTTATCCATCGCATCGTACAAGTTGGTTGCACTATATGTTTCAATTCTAAGAAAGCTAGTAGAAGTTTAAAAAAGTGGATTGTAAATGAAGATCGCGCCATCTTATTGGAGCCGATAATTGGAAACTAAAACCGGAATGTATGTGATCAATTTATTGCGATCATTCACAGTTTTATTTGAAAATTTGGCAAATCAGCCTATCTTGAGCAATAATGACACTTTAATGACTTTCAAGAAACTTAACCGATTCTTGAAAACACACGTTGGGCGCAGAACAGGGCTATAAGCATGCACATCTTATTGTTGATTGGCGTATTACTGATTGTTCTTCACTTGTTTGTTCGCGAGCGCACCATGCTCATCAACGGGCAGGTTGGTCCTTGGACGCGTCGCATTCGCGGATTTAATCGTTGGTCACCCGTTGTTTTCTTTGTTGTTTTGGCACCTATTGCAGCCATGGTGCTCTATGTATTTGGTTCTGTTTTATTTGCGCTAATTTTTTAAACCCGCAAACACTTCACATCCGCATCACAAAAATGCGTTTGAAGTTGATGTGCATCTTTTAAAAATCAATATTAGTCTTCCTCATAAGATCAATCGCAATGATTTTGATGAATGAAAAACAGGATACATATACGTAAAGAATAAAGTTCATGTTCTAAATAATTATCAGATGATTTGCATAACTAAGGTGTAGAAGATGAGACGCAACCTATATGCATTTTTGATGATGTCCGGCATGGCTTTAAGCTTAACGACAATGACAACGGTAACTCCTGCATCTGCGCAGCTTGGTTTATCGCCGCTTCCTGTTGATCAAACACGCAATCAGTTTAGCTTCGCACCAGTGCTTGAACCTGCATTTAAGTCTGTTGTTTTTATCCAAAATGGAAAATTAGCCGAAGATGGAGAAGTAAAACCTCAAGCCATTGGTTCTGGCGTTGTGATTGATAAAGCACACGGGCTGATCCTTACCAACTCGCATGTTGTCGCAAATGGCACGCATTTCCGCATTCAATTGTCCGATGGCCGCTGGATGGATGCAGATCTTATTGGCAAAGATGCTCCCACAGATATCGCGGTGTTGAAAGTACAAGGCTCTGTGCCAGAAGAAATTACAATTGCAGACTCTGACAAATCGCGTGTCGGTGATATTGTTTTTGCGCTTGGATATCCACTGGGCCTAGAACAAACCTTGACCTTTGGCATCATCAGCGGGCTAGGGCGCTCAACAGGTGATCAAGGCTTATTTGATTTCATTCAAACAGATGCAGCGATCAATTCTGGAAATTCAGGTGGTGCATTGCTTGATAGCCAAGGTCACCTCATTGGCATTAATACATCGATATTATCGCAATCAGGTGGTAGCATTGGTATTGGCTTTTCTGTGCCATCACAGGTGGCCATGCAAGTTGCAGAACAGTTAGCGCAATATGGCACGGTTCGCAGAGGCGCAATTGGTGTCACACTCGATAGTGTTTCGGAAGAAGATTCAGATCGTGTAGGGATCAATCATTGGGATGGCGCAACAGTTGTGAGCGTTGAAGAAGGATCGCCTGCAGAAATTGCGGGCCTCCGCGTTGGCGATGTTATCACAGGCTTTAATGGTCGATATGTTAAATCACCACGCTCGTTGCGCACGTGGATTGGCGTGAGTGAAGCGGGTACGCCGCTTGAAATTACCTACAAACGTCAAGATCAGGCCGTATCTACGCTTGAGCTTCAAGCGCGGTTGATCGATCCATCTCCCGTTGCTGGGCTAGCTGCATTGGGTGCAGGTATTCGCGCAATATCTGAAGGTGATAATCTGCCAGAACGTATCAAAGGTGTTGTCATTAGCGAACTTGAAAAGCACTCTCCTGCGTATTCCGCGGGTCTAAAAATCGGTGATGTGATAGTTGCAATCAATAATGAATTAGCTGCATCCCAACAAGTTTGCGATAGATTGGTAAGTGAAGCTCATGGTATTGTGCGTATGATGGTTTATCGTGAGGGGAAACTCATGCCATTTGACATCACATCATAAGTTGGGTGTCTGCGTGAGTTAGTTATAACCGACTAATGATTATGACCACTCATAAAATGCTTGGCATCCATCACGTTAAATTCAACGTCTATCGCGCCAGCTTTGGCAAAGTTTAACGTTGCTTTAAAACTTGTTTCTTTCTCTAAAGGGGCTTTTAGCGCCATAAACATGATATGTAACCCACCAGGTTTAAGCGCAACTGTCGCGCCCGCATCAATTACGATACCTTGATCTAACTGGCGCATCTTCATCACATCACTTTGCATCTTCATCTCGTGAATTTGCAACTCATTTGCGATATAGGTGGCGCCTGAAATGAGTGTATCTGGCTCTGTGCCGTTATTGGTTATGGTAAGATAACCACCACCTACCTTTGCGCCAGGCACAGTTGCGCGCGCTGCAACATTTTCAATGACTAAATCACCCAACATGTACATTGCACCAATCGGTTGGTCGACATGTTTCATATCATTTGCGCTTTGTGTTTCAGCAAATGCCTGGGGAGTATCCAATACAACACGCACGGCCACTGCGCCGATTGCAAGGATAACGGCAAATGCCGCGACAAGGATTTTCATGTTCATTCAAGCGCTCCGAGAATTGTTCACATCAATTTAGTCTGTAATTACTTAGTTACGAGATGACAATTTGTCACCGTGAGGTGCAGCTAAATTGAAATCAACTTACGGTGCAGAATGACAATCGCATAAATTTGCGCATGGTTAGTAGGTAGTATTCAATATGGCAGCGGGATTATGAGTAATTGGGGCATACTATAAAACCATTCGAAACACTCTAATTGCGAGCGCTTTAGTATTGGCGACAACGCCAGCGCATGCCGGAACGGGTGCTGAGGGATATTTTACAATTTATAATAATACCGACAACAATGTTGTTGTTGGTTTTATACCAGTGATGGCTCTGGTTGGAGCGAAAATTAGCTTGCCAATGATTGCGGCGAAACTATCGATAATCCTATTAATATAGATATTTGTGATGCGTCCAACGTTCATCTAGACGATAATGAAATCTACTATGATTGACGGTTAGAACTTATTGAGTTGCGTGCGATGAAGTCACCGAGTTTATCGCGCATGATCAATAGCCGATGGTCATTATTGTAATCTTCTAGCTGATCAAGCCTTACCCATTTTAAGTCATTTGATTCATCTGTGATATTAAGTGGTTCGCGCTCGTCCGCTGCAAACAAATATCGAATATCATAATGGGAATGGCTGGGTACCCCATTGTGCTCGGGGATAGGATGAATGTCGATATCTAAGATTGACTTGCTCAATGGTTCGATGCGCGTCAGCCCGCTTTCTTCATAAGCTTCTTTATGGGCGTTAAAAAACGGATCTTTTATTCCATCGCAATGCCCACCCAATTGAAGCCATTTGTCCAATTTTGCATGATGTGTAAGCAAGACTTTATCTCGCTCCATATTGATTACAAATGCAGAAGCGGTCACGTGACCAGTGAGCAGTTTTTTTGAAAATGCCAGCTGCTGATCTTTGATGAGTATGCTTATCCGATCGGCCATATCATGATCGCGTGCATCGCTAATGAAGTAAGAGCCGGAATAGGGGACATTTATGACCATAATCAATGCCTTGAAGCGAATTGGTGAATCAATTTGTGAGTTAAAAGATTAGGCCTAAATCGTCGCACTGTCATTGTAATATAGGCCTAATGCGATTTATAGACTTGTGGATAGCCTGAAATGGTCATATCAATTTCTATTATGGACATTTCATCAAAAATGGACCGACCTTTTCGCGTTGGGTTCTTGCTCGTTAATGGCTTTGCGCTCATGGCATATGCAGCAGCGAAGGAACCATTGCGATCTGCCAATAATTTATCTGGCAAAGAATTGTACGATATTCGTAATCTACCAGCCATTGGGGCCCAATCAATAAGCTCGGATGGTGCGATTATAAAAGCTGATGCTTATCCGGGTGAGCAAGTCGATTTTGATTTGCTCATTGTGGTAGGCGGTGATGTTTCAAATGATTATGATAACCCTCGATTATTGCAATGGTTGCGACATTTATCACGCCGAAATGTGATGATTGGCGGAGTGTCTGGTGGCCCTGTTATGCTTGCAAAAGCGGGTATCATGACAGAGCGACGTATGACAGTTCATTGGCATTATGCAGATATGGTTGCACAAAATTCGCCTGATATTTTATTAGAGAAAGCGCTTTATGTGTTTGATCGAGACCGATTAACTTGCGCTGGTGGCTTGGCGTCAGTTGATATGATGCATGCTTTGATCTCCCATCACCATGGTGCTTCATTTGCACGTGAGGTTTCAGATTGGTTGCTGCATACCGATATTCGCCCTGGTGAAAGCCCACAACGTTCAGGGTTAGTTGAACGATACGGTATTAATAACAGTGCAGTTATCACTGCAATAGAAGCCATGCAAAACAACTACGCCGAACCGCTCACGCTTTGTCAACTTGCAAAAGGTGTTAATCTTAGCGAGCGCCAACTCAATCGACAATTTCAAGATAAGTTAAATGTAAGCACAATGGCTTTTTATAAAGACTTGAGACTTGAAAAGGCTAATCATTTCTTAAGGCAGACAACGCTGTCGATCACAGATATTGCGCTTGCGACGGGCTATGCAAGTTCAGCTCATTTTTCCCGAGCCTTTCGTGAAAAGTATAACCGTTCACCGTCTGACGTTCGGCGTAATTTATTGAAATAGCGCTGTATATAGAACTTTAATGATATAATTAATTGTGGATATGCCAGCTCTGTTATAGTCCTGCCTAGAAACAGTGCTAAACATGACCTACCAATGTATACATTGTTGAATTCAAAATAGAAATCTTTTCAAAGCGCGGTTTTATTTAATGACCCCAAGAAAAATAATTATAGATACCGATCCCGGGCAAGACGATGCTGTGGCCATTTTAATGGCATTGGCATCACCCGAAGCATTTGACATTTTAGGCATTGTAGCTGTCGCTGGTAATGTTGGGCTTAAACAAAACGCAATAAATGCGCTCAAAGTTGCTGAACTAGCAGATCGCAGAGACGTACCGGTTTTTGCCGGATGTGATCAACCTTTAAAGCGCAAACTTGTCACCGCAGAACATGTGCACGGGGATACGGGGTTAAACGGACCTGATTTGCCTGCGCCTGTACTAAAGTTGCAAGAGCAGCATGGTGTCGATTTTATCATAGAGACGTTACGTCAATCTATTGATAATAACATTACCCTCTGCACATTAGGGCCTTTGACCAATATTGCTATGGCTTTTGAAAAAGCGCCGGAAATTGTAAATAATGTCGAAGAAATAATCATGATGGGTGGGGGGTATTTCCAAGGTGGAAATATCACGCCAGTTGCTGAATTTAACATTTATGTAGATCCAGATGCAGCCGATATTGTGATGCGATCTGGTGTTCCAATCACAATGGCCTCATTGGATGTAACCCACAAAGTTTTGTCGACTAAAGCCAGAATTGACGCGTTCTTCAACGTAGGTACAAAATCTGCGACAGCTGTTGGCGAGATGTTGGCATTCTCTGAGCGTTTTGATTTAGAAAAATATAAATGGCAAGGGGCACCGCTGCACGACCCATGTGTAATTGCGTATTTGTTGCAGCCGGAACTGTTCACTGGTCGCCAGTGCAACGTGCAGGTTGAGACCCAAAGCGAACTGACCATGGGTATGACGGTTACTGATTATTGGAATGTCACAGATAATCCAAAAAACGTCAATTTCTTGGATAATGTTGACGATATTGGCTATTTTGAGCTGATAAAGAACTGTTTGTTGCGGTTGCCTTAAATAATACGTTTAAAAATTCAGTATTACACATCATTCGTACCGAGCCAGATTTGCATAGGATTTGGCTTTGTTATAGCCTTTAGAGAATGATCAATCATTGCTATGCGGAGCAAGAATGAATGGGCGAAGATAGTTTTATTCTGTTAGGCATTGCGGCAGTGTTGACCCTTTTTATTGGGTCGATCTTGGGTATTGTTTCATTTTTACGCACCGGTAAATTGCGCGATCGGATATCAAAACTTGAGCATGAGCTAAAGGCTATTCATTCCAATGGTGTGGATGTGACCAGTGATGAAGCTGAGCAAGAAAAACCTCATTCGCAATCACCGTCCAACATTATTGCTGAGCAGTTTGATGATCCCGCTAAAAACGAAGTTAATGAACCAAATTTAGAGCCTGAGAACTCTAAAGATGCTGCTGCTGCGCGAACTGCGTCCGATGATGTTGTTGTTGAAGAAACTATGCAGAACGGACAACAACAGCAAAAGCCTCAGATTGATACAGAAAGTACAATCGGTGGTAAGTTAAGCATCTGGATTGGTGGTCTCACATTAGCTATAGGCGGGCTTTATCTTGCGAAATACTCCATTGATGCAGGACTATTGGGGCCGCGTGCGCGCACTATAATTGGATTTATGTTTGGTCTAGCGCTCACAATGGCTGGTGAATGGACACGTCGCCGACCGGATCGTTTTTCACTTGCAGGCTTTGAAAATGCCAATATCCCAGCAATTTTGAGCGGGGCTGGCATTTTTATCATGTTTGGCGCTGTCTACGCTGCACATGCATTATATGGACTGATCGGTCCAACAGGCTCCTTTATTATTCTAGCCATCTTAGCGCTTTTCTCTCTGGGGATTTCGCTTTTGCACGGCCCGATACTTGCAAGCATTGGTCTACTAGCAAGTTATGCCGTTCCATTTTTGATCAACTCAAATTCCGCAAATATTCCAGTTCTTGCCATTTATATCATCATGGTCTCAGCCGCGGTGATGTATGTCGCGTGGTACCGCGGTTGGCTATGGTGTGCGCTTGCAAGCGTGGCTGCGATGTTTGGTTATTCGATGATGATGCATGCAAGCGTAGGCGACACAAACTCTATCACGCTTGGTCTATTCCTATTGGCAACGATTGTGATCACACATGCCTCATTGGTGATTTCTGTTCATGATCGAAGTCCGGAAATGGAAATGGGAATTGATTGGGTTCCCACAATTTCTCTATCGATTTTGTTCCTGCCGGTTTTATTCCACCTTGGTTGGGATCAGAGCCTATTTACAGAGGTAATTGAAACGGTTCTCCTGTTGGCAATCCCAATGGCCATCACCTATTCATTCCCATCTTTGAGGTTTGTACTATTCGTGCCAGCTGTATTAGCCGTGTTGCGTTTTGCCACCATTCAATTTGGTAATGAAAACGGTGTTTATGACATAAGTTCTGGCTATTTTGCGACGGGGTTCTCCGTTGAAAACCTATTCTCGCATTTCAAATATGTATCCGTTCAAACATCTTTATCATTGCGTATGGAAACATATGGCGCAATCGCAACGATAATAATGATTGCTTTGCTGGTTGGATCAAGTTTTGCAGCCAAAAGATCGAGTGCTCGCAGCTATTTTATCGCCGTAGCGGCATGTGTCATAATTGCTATGTTCATGGCGATATATATACGCGCTGACGGCGGAGTATACTTCCAGCGTACTTTGCCGCTAGCAGCTGTTATATTGTTTGCCGCATTCCATGCGCAAGCAAACTGGCTCAATCGAAGACTTCCTAAAGCCCAGGTAAGCCAGCCAGAAAACCAACCTGAAGACCAAGCCGAAGATCAACATAATGCTCAAGTTGATACCCATATTGAAGGACGCGACAGCGCCATTGCATCAAGCCTGATCGCGTCACTCGTGATGGCAGCAACTTTTGTCTCGATTATATTTAGCGGAGCTGGGTTAACGATTGCGCTTGGTCTTATTACTGCAGCGACCATGCTCACCCATATGCGCTATCCGATAAAAAGCTTGCGGGTATTCGCACTCATTGCCGTTGTTCCCTATGTCGCTCGCCTGGCGTGGGAGCCATTTATCGATCGTAGCGTGCTGTCCGATGCAGCACCATTTTTTAACGTATTGCTGCTTGGTTACGGGATCCCCATGCTTGGGTTTGTTTTCGCAAGTTACATTGCAACACGATTTAAAAATGACATCTGGGCACAAGCTCTTCAGGCAGTTTCTGTCATTTCAGCAGTCATAACCGTTACAATGCTTGCGCTGCATGCGATCGATCCAAAGTTTGACTTTAATAGCTATCGCTCTGCTTTGGCAGCCGCAGCAACACTTGTGATGATTGGTGGGGCGTTCTCCCTCGGGTTCACCCGCATTGCGCGTTCGCAAGGACAAAACCGGATGCACATTCTAAAGTGGGCAGCTGAGGCTTTGGGAATAATGGGTATGCTTTGGGGAGCGTTATCACTCTTTATCGTGCTCAATCCAATTTCCCCAATTGCTGATTGGGAATATCCGCGTGATAGCATTTTTATGGGCGATGGGTTGTTATTCAATTTAATTGGTTATGCTTATGCATTACCGTTTGTTTTGTTTGCTCTTATCATCTGGCTCGGCAAGAACAACAAAAGCAAAATATATCAATGGTCCGCTTTAGGCTTCACAGCCTTGCTCGCTTCTTTTTGGATCAACTTAACCATCAGGCTTTTTTATCACGGAGTGGAGATCTCCTACGCATCCGTCACTCAGTCTGAAAACTATACATATTCAATCGTCTGGTTGTTGATCGGAATTCTTGTGCTCTATTTAGGCATAAGATGGCGTGAACAATTGTTGCGCAAGATTTCTGGCTTGATCATTTTGGTCGTCGTTTTAAAGGCTTTCCTCATCGATATGTCGAATTTAGAAGGCGTGTTGCGCGCGATCTCATTTATAGGGCTAGGTATAACATTGATGGGGATAGGCTTTGTGTATCAGCGGGCATTAAAGGGAATGTTTGATAATGGTACAAAAGCACCAATTAAGGATCAGGAAGATGTCGCTAAACCTTCATAGAATGACATTGCGTTCGTCTAGGATTAGCCAATATTGATCAAGTTGAGCCTTCAACTGATCAGAACGCATTAAATTTGTTGGCAAAGGTTCTGAACGATCCTTTGCACAATTCTCATCGATAATTTTCGTATCAAAAGCTTATGCCGTTAAACCTTCAGGTTCAGGTAAATTGTTGGCACGAGCACAGGCGGTCAATGTATTGGCAAGCAGACATGCAATTGTCATGGGACCTACACCCCCTGGAACAGGTGTTATGGCGCCTGCAACGTCTTTTGCACTATCAAAATGCACATCACCAACGAGGCGCATTTTTCCTTCGCCTCTCTCTGGCGCAGGAATGCGGTTGATGCCAACATCAATCACTGTAGCGCCTTTACCAATCCAATCACCGCTTATCATTTCAGGGCGACCGACAGCCGCAACAACAATGTCTGCAGCACGGCAAACCTCTTCGATGTTTTTGGTGCGTGAATGTGCGATTGTCACAGTGCAACTATCGCGCAGCAATAAATTCGCCATTGGCTTGCCCACAATATTTGAACGCCCAACCACAACAGCGTTTAACCCTGAAAGGGAGCCATGATGGTCACGCAGCATCATCAAACAACCAAGCGGTGTACACGGCACCATGGATTTCTGACCTGTGCCAAGTAAGCCAACATTAGAGATGTGAAAACCGTCAACGTCCTTTTCTGGGGCAATTGAATTGATCACTAAATCTTCGTTCAGATGATCGGGCAGGGGCAACTGGCACAATATACCGTGCACTTTCGGATCATTATTTAATTGATCAACCAAAGCCAACAAATCGGTTTCTGACGTATCCGCATCCAATTTGTGCTCGTATGAATTCATACCAACTTCTAGCGTTTGCTTGCCTTTATTGCGCACATAAACTTCACTGGCTGGGTCTTCACCCACCAAGATAACCGCAAGGCCTGGTGTGATATTATGCTCTGATTTTAGTTTGGTAACTTCATCAGCGACCTGTGCTCGAACTTTTGCAGCGAAGGCCTTTCCGTCAATGATTGTAGCGCTCATCATGTCTCCATCTGATTGGAATAAACTGGAAGGTAAGAATCTAAGTTGTTTCTATCTTAAAGGTCAGTTTGGTGCCAGTCAGATTAAGACGTTTTTTATGCAATTTTAGACATAGGAATTTTAAATTGGAAATAAGGTGTCCATCGCAAAAACGCAAAGATTGCCCAATATGTGATGGGCAATCTGCTGCTCTTATACTCAGTGCTCATGCTTTGTGTGGAGCTTTTCCGTTTTCTGCATATGTTCAAAAAACCGCAGTGGATTAAAGCTGTTCAATACACCAGCATAGTATGAATTGTTGTGTAGCAAGCCTTCGCGATCAGCCACGTTTATATAAGGCAAATCATCATGCAAAAGTGGCTGCGCATTTAAAAAGGCGAGCTTATCTTTCTGGATAGATTTTGCTCTACGCGACTGGCGTAATTTTTCGATAAATTTTCCAAACATCATCTTCTCCTTCGTTTCGATAAATTGACTTTGGCAGAGTTCGATGATTTAATAAAACGAAATGAATTGAACCTTTAGATCAGAAAAATTGAACTATGAATATTCAAGATGTATCGATCAAACCATCACCAAATTCAGCTCTGCCACTTTTAGAACTGGATGTTTTAAGAACATTCATCGCGATTGCAGAGACTAAAAGTTTTGGTCAAGCTGCTGAAATCGTTCATAGAACTCCATCTGCAGTGTCTATGCAAATTCGTAAACTCGAAGAGATTTTGGGACGTACATTGTTTCAACGAAATGCGCGCTCGGTGACGCTTACACTTGATGGTGAGATGTTACTACCAGAAGCACGCTCTATGCTCGCCATGAATAGAGAAATTGTCTCTAAATTCATCGTTCCGGAGATTGCGGGAACTGTCGTTTTGGGTGGAACCGATGATTTTATCGAACATTTCCTTCCAAAAGTTTTGGAACGGTTCTCTGGTTCTCATCCAAATATCGTTGTCGATGTGGTTGTTGATCATTCAACGGAACTTGCGAAGAGATTTGCCAAGGGTGAACTTGATATCGCAGTGGTCAATAGCTTAGAAAATAAACCGCTAATTCCAAATAGTCAGAGCATTTATAAGTCTAAAGTCGTATGGGTAGGTTTGTGTGGCGGACAGGCGCATTTAAAACGGCCATTGCCGATATCGATGTGGGATCACGGCTGCCCTTGGTCTGAATGTGCCATGGAGGGCTTAAGTAAAGAAGGTATCGATTTTAGAACAGCTTTTGTTAGTGGCCATGTTGCAGGCCAAAAAGCTGCAGTGCGAACCGATCTTGCCATTGCGCCAATGGCGCCCATTTTGGTTGAGGATGATATGGTCATCTTGCCACCAGAAACAGGCTTGCCAAGCCTAAATAGCTTTTCGGTCGATTTAGCGATTAAAGATAATGCTGAATGTGCCGCACTCGCCGTTAAGCAGCATATTATAGATGTTTGGGATGTAATGTAGTTATTGAGCCGGATTTATAGCGGGTTCTCTTTTAAAAAAGATCATTCTGGCCAATATCGCCATGAAGATGACTGAGAAAATTCCTCTAAATACCAAAATTACCCAGATATCTGCGCCAAATGCCATCATAAGAAGTGTATCTTCAATAACTGCGTGAAAAATTGATAAAAATGACAAGGTAAGAAATAATTCTCGCTTTGAAATCGCCTTTTCGCGCAGCTGTTCGATAATCAACCCACCGCCATAAGCAATGCCCATTAAAAGCCCAACCGTGGTGATTGGTGCTAATTCGCGACGTATTCCAATGAGATCGTGAATGGGAGCCAACAGTCTCGATAGTAATCGATTAATGCCCAATCGATCGATGACATCAAGCAAAACGAGCAGGGCTACGATGATGATAAACATAATCGCCATGGATTGCGCTGTAGCAATTGACCATTTCAGCCAATCATCGCTTTCAAGACCTTCAGGCGCCCAAGTGAATTTGGCAGGGGCCTGCAAAACATCCAAGTAATCAATCACCTGATATGCAATCAGGGCGTATAGGAAACCAGCAACAATGCGAATAATGGACGTTGTGAAGAAATTTGCACCCGCCTTGTGAACCACAGCTTGTTCAATAACGAGCGCATGGGCAAATAACATCATGGCAGCCAAGATACTGACTTGGCCAACGTTTAAATCCATCTGCGGGGCGAGGGTGATAAGCGCGCCAATGCCACCAAAGAGCGATGAGAACATTGCAACCGCCCAGACAATTCCAGCCTCTGCAGGCAGGCCAACGAGCGCCATAACAGGGCCGATAAACTCACCAATACTTTGTGAAAAGCCAAATTGATCTAAAATACGCACCAAAATCATAGCTGGAAGCATAATTTTAAAAAGCGTTGCTGCTGTGCGCAGTGATCTGGACATAAGTGAGCGTAGATAATTCATAACTTTGCTCTACGCCTGTTCCCATATGAGGTCAATAAGGTAGCAATACGGGTTACAAATAACTGCCTTGTGACAAAAGCTTTTACCGACCGTTCATTTGAATATCATTTGCATCAAGCGCACTTGATATCCCGCGCAATTGAAAGCGTGTCTCGCGATAACCATCATGTAGAACACGAAGCGAATTTCCCTTGCGCATTGCAGCAATCATTTTTGCAGTCAATGCTGGGTCAGTAATCGAAAAAGTTTGCGAAACATTATAGCCTTCAGGGCTTCCTGAAACCACTTGACCGGCTTGTGGTGCAAAGATTTCACCATCTATAGAGAAGATAAATGGTCCAGTTGGTTTATCAGGCAACGAATTAATAAAGATCTCAATCGTATAACTCTTCGAGGTGCCATCTGCACTTCTTTGATCTGCAATTGATAAGCGCGTGTCACCGAAAAAGCGTTCTTCGGGTCTTTGATCAAATCCATATTGTACCGTACGGCAGAATTTAAATTCAGCGCCGGAGCAAACGTTTAAAAAGTCGCCGTGATATGAGCGCAGCTCGCCAAATTTATGCAAGAACCACTGTCCTTCAATATTGGACGACAAGCTTTGTGATGCGGTGATGCTTGATAAAGCCAATGCTAGAGCGATTGATGTCTTTTTCATGATGTTACTCCCCGAAATGTTTCGTGAACTGTCTTACATACTCTGCAATGAACCAAAGCTGAACATAGTTTAACTAGTCTTTCGTAAATGTAAAAAAGAAAGCGCAATCAGTATCCAGCCCAATACGCCTTTGCCATGATCTGCCAGTTTTCCGCTTTCTGTAAAGGTCAATAAATTGAACAATGTTAATGGGTTAAATGGTGGGTGAATAACATTTTTAAAATCAAGAAAATCAAATATCACAAGGTAATATAAGTAATAAATTTGTGGTGATAACCAAATAAATACATATAAAAACACAAGTGCAAGCAGTGGACATACCCAGAAATTGACCCGTTTTATCGCAACCCAAAACAGCCAAATCAACGCGGCACTGAGCAAGAGTGTTACACAAACAAGCCCTATGCGTTCTGCAACTGTTAAGGTGAGAAAGCTGTCATTCTCATACATAGTCTTATAGCCCTAGCTTGCTGGTTGAGCAGCAGGCTCTGCGGCGGCTTCAGCATCACCATTTGGTTCTTCATCAATTGGATCTTCAACGATCGGTTTGGGTGGAAAATCAAACAGCTTTCCGCTAAACAGTATATAATATCCTGCAGGGACGAAGAATAAGGTCAAGATCGAGGCAACCGCAAGACCGCCAATCATCAAGGTTGCCATCGGTTCAAACAATGCCCCACCAGCAAGCGCCATGGGTACAAGGCCAAATACAGTTGTTAGGGATGTAAGCATGATCGGCGTTAGGCGTTTTTTCGATGCCGTTATGATTGCCTCTTTAAACTCCATGCTCGTTCGCTCAATATCGATCTGATCTATCAGAACAATCGCATTATTGATAATAATCCCAGCCAGTGAGATCATTCCCAAAATCGCAAAGAACGATAACGGTTGCCCCATAGCAAGCAGTGCAAGCGGCGCACCGATGATCACTAACGGGATAGTCATAAATGTAAGGCCAACGCGACGCGCGGAATTAAACTGGAACATAAGTGCAAACGCCATCACAGTGAGTGCTGCGGGCATCCCAGCACCCAGTTTTGAATTCACATCCGCACTGGAGGCTGTTTCGCCATCTATACGATATGAATATTCAGAGCCAAGTTCTAACTGATCCAAAGTTGGTTGCACATGTTCGAGTAATTCAGCGGCGCTTAAAATGCTGCTTTTTGCTGAAACTGTAATGAGGCGTTCCTGGTTTTCACGGCGCAATTGTGAATATTCAAGTCGTGGCTCAAACGTTGCAACACGATCAAGCGAAATCAATTGTCCATTAGCGGTGACAGATAGGTTAGCTAAATCTTCCAAACTGTCGCGGAAAACGGGGGAGGCGCGCAGAACAATGGGAATGGTGTCGTTGCCTTCACGATAATCTGATATTTTCGAACCTGAGAAATACGCTTCCATAATTTCAGAAATGTCTTTTGATGTCACACCAAGTTCACGTGCCTTATCTTGTGCAATATTCACGATGACTTTGAGCGATTTGTTGCCCCAATCATTTTCGTTTTGAACAATCCCGGTGGCTGATGCAAAGCCTGTTTCAACTTTATCCGCAAGCTCTAGCAATTTATCAGCATCTGGCCCTGCTAGTTTAATTTCGACAATACCAGATTCAGACCCACCCATGGCGAGGCGTTTAACTTTATATCGCGCTGCGGGATGGTTGGCGAGCAGATACCTTTGCGCGCGTTCTGCAGCATGCACAGCGCCTTCAAAGTCGAACGTGTTCACCAAAATAAACGCGCTTGCTGGGTTTGTGTCCGCAGGATTAAGCGCAAGATAAAACCGCGGTCCACCATCGCCAACATATGTCGTCACATTATTGATTTCAGGGTTGGTATCAGGGTCATTAAGCCATTTTGTGACTGCGAGTGCTTCTTGCTCAGTTGCAGAAATTGCAGTACCGCGGGGCATGTCGAGATAGACTAGGAATTGATTGCGTGCGCCAAGCGGGAACATCTCGTTTTTTACACCAGAGAACAAGCTGCCCGACAGCATTACAAGGCCATAACACACAAGGATAACGACAATTGAAACGGAGAGCGTTTTGCTCAGCACATTGCCATAAATGCGGGTTATAGCGTTTTCTTTGGGCTCTTCGGAACCATCTGCGTTTCGTTTTGAAAACCAGACTGCAAGGGCAGGGAGGATGTACAACGCAGTAATCCATGAGCCCACCAGCATTGCGCCCACAACAGCGCCAAGTGAGAAACCGTATTCGCCCTCAGTGCCTTCTAAAATAAGCAGCGGTAAAAACGCTGAAACGGTGGTAACAGAGGCAACTGCGAGCGGCACGGAGAATTGTTTGCCCGCAGCAATAGCGGCATTATTGGCTGTTTCACCCTTTGCAATACGTCCTTGAATATCTTCAACCACCACCAGGCCATTATCGACCAATAAGCCGAGCGAAATAATGATCGCAGCGATCGAAACCTGTTGTAATTCAATGGATAGAAACTGCATGCCCATCATGGCAAACATTACCGTAAATGGCACAATACAAGCGATGATAAATGCAGATCGGAACCCTAAGAAAATCAACATAACCAATAAAACAACGGCGAAAGTTTGCGCAACATTCATCAATGCATCATTGATCGCAGTCGTGACTTTCTCTTCCTGATAGGTCGCAAAATTGTAAGAAATCCCAATAGGCTGAGTTTGCTCATGCTTTAAGACAAGATCTTTAAGTAAACGGCCAATTTTTTGAATATCTTCGCCTTCGGTCATTTCAACAGCCACGGTCAGCGCAGGTTTGCCATCAAAATAAACAGGCTTTGATTTTGGATCGACATATCCACGACGTACATCAAGCAGGTCTTTAAGACGTACAAAGCCGCTTAGGCCTTGGATCTTGGTCAAAACCTCTTCAATTGCTTCAACGCTCTGCAAATCACCATTGGCCTCAAGGATAAGACCTGTGCCTGCTGCATCAATCTCACCGGCAGGTAAAATGACATTTTGCGATTGCAAATCATTGAGAACCTGACTGAGCTGAACGCCTACAGCGGCAAGTTTGCGCGAATCTATTTCAAGCCAAATTCGTTCTTCTTGTTCACCATAGATCGTTACCCGACCAACACCGTCCATTGTGTAAACATGATTACGCAATCGATCGGCAGCATCATAAATCTCAGAATGTGAAAATCCTTCACCTGTTACTGCAACAGAAGCAATCGCAACATCACCATAATCTGTATTAACGAACGGACCTTTGGTGCCGTCTGGTAAGTCACCATCTAAATCTTCCATCTTATTGCGAATTTCTTGAAAGACAGATTCAACATCAGCTTTGGCAACAGATGCATCCACATTTAGATTGATACGTGCAGAACCGGTCGAGATAAGCGTTTTAATCTCATCAATTTCTGCAATTTCGCTCGCCTTACGCTCAATCACTGTAACAATGAGATCTTCCATTCGGTCAGGGGACATGCCCGGAAATTGCGCTGAAACAACGGCCGTTCTTTGAGTGATCGCCGGGTCTTCACGTTTAGAAAGGCCAATATATGTAATGAGGCCCTGCAAGATCAGTGCGACCATAACCAAGATGGTCAATCGAGAATTGTTTATGCCGAAACGAGTTAGGAAATCCATGATCGTTCTCCTATTCAGCGTCTGGCAATAGTTTTACCTTTTGGCCATCGCGCAGGAAGGAAACGCCCGCGGATGCAACCCGTTCACCAGCTGATACGCCATCAATTGCGATGAACTGATTTTCTCTTATGCCGCCAATGATGATTTGCCGCTTCTTGACCGTGCTCGTGGCTTCCTCAAACACAAATATATCCGTTGGAGACGGAGAATTGGGCCCGCTGCCTTCTGCAATTTGCCCTTCAAACGGAAGAACTGTGAGCGGAAGCAGAAAGCCATTACCAGTAGGTACGGGAAATTCAATTGAGACTTCAATCGCCATGCCAGCCTTTAGCTCTGGCGATGATTCTGTGAGTTTAACCACTAACGGGAATGAGGACACAGTATCAGCGCGCGAACCTAATTCGCTTACAATTCCTGCAAGCGTGATTGCAGGGTTATCTGCCAAACGGATCATGACGTCTTTACCAACAACGAGTTGTTGAGACACAAGATAATTGACCGAGAGCGATGCCTCAAATCCATCTGCCTGATAAAAGGTTGCAACTGGGGTGCCAACGGCAACATTCCCAAAGGATTCAACTTCAACAGAGTTTATAATGCCATCAAATGGAGCTTTTAAATCAGCTTTTTCAAGGTTGTCAGCAGCATTTTCTTCTTGTTTTTGCGCCTGTGCCAATTGCGCCGCATTGGCCTGCATTGCAGTGCGTGCATCATCAACGCTAGCGCGTGTCACTGTGCCCGATTTTAGCAATTCATCTAGTCTTGCAAAGGTCGCTGCGCTGTTTTCGGCATTTACACGTGCTTGTTCGGTCGCAGCTTTTGCTGTGTCGAGCTGAATTTCTAATGCTTTGCGATCAAGAGATGCGATCACTTGGCCTTTGGAAACGCGTTGCCCAACGCTTAATTCAATTTCACCAAGTTTGCCCGGTGTTTCAAACGATAGTGTCGTCACTTGCGCGGGCTGCAATACACTAGGAAAGCGTCGGGTGGTTTGTTGTTCTTGCTCGGAGACCAAGATTGTTTTTAATCCTCGTACAATTTCTGCATCATTTTGGGGTTGAGGATCATCTGAACATGCTGAAAGTGCGAGTGTGCCGATGATTGCAAAAGGGAGGAGAATTTTTTTCATAAAGAAAGTCGCCTAAATGTTCTGTTGTGACTTTAAACCCTATAGCGCAGGCAATTGAACTTCAATGTTTTATTCTATTTATCACGCTAAAATTGCCAGAGATATGAGTGTTAAAATACTGGTATATATAATAATTTGAGCAATCGCTTCGGTTCGAACGTTGTAGTATAGTGCCAGGTTAAGCGCGGTTACGCCTGCAGGGCCTGCTGATCCCAATAAGAACAAATCGCGTTGTGGAGAATTTGGCGCAATAAACTCCAAAGCAAACCATACTGCAACCGGAAAAATGATGATTTTAATGGTGGAAAATGTAGCAATTAATTTATCAGGATTAAGCTTTGCTTCGCTCATTACAACGCCAAGAGAATAGAGCGCAATTGGAGCTGCACCTGCGCCAGCAAAACCAACAAAAGTATCCAAAGGACCGGGGAGCGGCCATTCAGCAACACTATAAATAACGCCTAAAAACACACCGATCAGAGTAGGGGTTGTAAAGACCGTCGCTGCGACATTCTTTACGCTGAATTTGCCCAAACGTATGAGCTGGAGAGCAATCATTGCAAGTGCCATCCAGATGATCGCATCCAGTGTAACAATAGTCGAAATTGGTAACACACCATCAGCGCCGTAAAGCAAAACTGAGATCGGTAAGACGTAGAGCGCATTGTTGGCAAAAATCCCCATGAAGCCAAGAAGAATAGCTTCACCATTCCCGCGCTTAAATAGCTTTGAGGCAATCAAGTATCCAAGTAAGAATACAAGGCATTGCGAAATTAGGTAAGCCAAAACGGGTTTGAAGCTAAATGTGCTGATAGGGGCTTTTGCAATCAAGCCAAAAATGAATATCGGAAGCAACACATTCATTGCAAATTTGTTGATCTGCCGAGCTTCATCAATAGTGGTTTTACCAAGCTTTCCAGAGATGTAACCAATCACCGCAATCGCAAAAACTGGTAGTATTGGATCAGATAAAATCTGTAAGACTTGCATTGAGTGCCCCTTAGAAAAGAATCGTGCTCAACATCGCATGTTATATGTTGCTTTTAAAGAATTTGTTTTGCTCAAAGCTGGGATGAAAATGCTGAATGAACAGCTTTGCGAATGGCTGCCAATGCTTGAGAAGAAGATGCTTTCATACTGTCATAAGCCTGGAAATTATGTGGCATATCCGGCCACACATCAAGATTGATCTGCGCTCCATTTTTGGTTTGAACATCTGCAAAATCACAAATCATATCATGCAATATTTCTCGCCCTCCAGCTTGAATGTATATTGGTGCTAAGCCCTTGTAATCATGATAAATTGGTGACAGTTCTTCGCGTCCATATATGTTGTTTGGGTCAAGCCATTTACCAAATTGGAGCGCCATCCAACCTTGTACTAAATCATATTGATCATTTTGGTGAAGACTTGCTCCCCGCTCACCTATATCCGTCCAAGGACAAAGGGCAACGCATAATCGAGGTTGGGGTCGGTTTAGCTTTCGCAATTGTTGCATTAACATCAAAACCATGTGTCCACCCGCGCTGTCACCCATAAGGACAATATTCTCAGGGCCAACTTTATCGGATAAATATGTCCATGCGCGCAAAGCATCATCCGATTGTGCGGGGTGAGGGTGTTCTGGGGTTAGCCGATATTTTGCCGCAAACAAATTTGTTTGCGTGTGATGAGATAGCATTGCTGCAAAGCGTGCACTTATAGGGCCGTTAAAGGTGTATCCTCCGCCATGGAAATATAGAATATGCGCTTTTGGAATTGCATGGTCTGGTGTGTACCAAGTGCCTGGGCAAGTATCACATGCATGAGATGCGACAGGATATTGATCGTCGGTTTCTGTTTGCACGCTGTTGAAAATCTGGCGCCCGGTTTGAATATCGTCATGTAACATTGCTTTGGTAAATTGATGTCGCCAGAAGCGTATGCCAATTTCTGTATTAGCGTCCCAGTCGGGGGCGATTTTTCGACCCATTGCATGTCGCCCGTAGGTTTGAAGTGCAATTTTGTTCAACGTCCAGAAACTAAAGAGACGTTTTGAGATTGATTCTGAGAAACGAATGTTTGGCATAAGTCACATTTCCATTTTTACTGATGAGTGTTTGCATAGGTAGACTTTTGGCCTAAAACATATTTGCGCTATAGAACGATTTCGACAATCAAGCAGAATTATGAAACCAAAATCTTCCCTCCTGCGATCGCCTCAAAACCTTTCCAGCTGCATTGCCGCAGGTGTGTTACGAGATACCAGAGGCTCACATCTTAGCGCAGCTGATAGGTATAACTATTTCCCAGCCAATCCACTGGTCGCGATATCCTTTGTTATGGAGGGGGCGCTGCAGACATTCGATTTTAAAGATGATGCGTTTGATCTTAATTCCGCTCAACCCATGCCGCGTTTTTCTAAAATCGTATCAACCAATCATCCTGTCATGAGTTGGGGTGAAGTTGATATTTTTGCGATCACAATTAGCTTTTATCCTGATGCATGGGCAAAACTATGTGCAACAGTCGGCGAAGAAGAATTGCTCAATCATTTGCATAATATGTTTTTATCACTAGATACCGTTCAGCACCAAGATGGCTTTTGGTCTAAAATTTGCGAAACCATTTTACCCCTTTGGCAAAAGAGTAGGGAAAACAATAAACTTCCTGATTGGATGGGTTCTGATCGCTTGAGTGATTGGTCTCACTTTTTGCTAGCAAGGCTTATGACATCTGAAACGGGAAAAAGTCTGCGCACGATCGAAAGGCGGTTTAAATATTGGACGGGGATATCAAAGCGGCAAATTAATCACTATGCATCAATAGAGACACTCCATGATTTGGTCACCAATAATCCAGATCTTCCGCTTGCAGAACTTGCTCTTACATCTGGTTATGCAGATCAATCTCACATGGGGCGCGAAGTAAAACGCGTTACCGGCTTTTCACCAGCCAAGATAAATCACCTAATAAAGACTGCAGAACCTTTCTGGTGTTATCGTCTTTTGGGTGAACGATTTTAATCTACAACCACAACGATTGCTTTGTTTGCGACAATAGATGGCGCGTATTTTTTGCCGTCAGTTCAGATTATGGCTTCCATTAACAAAAAGCCCTGTTTTGTTGCCATTTCTATTTGCATTTTCAAAAGTGATGCGAAAAGATGCAAAGCAACTGTTCAAACCAAATTTGGAGTATTTTTATGAAAATGATCAAACATGTCGGCTTAAGCCTTGCGGTACTTGCGTCATCAACAGCTATAGCATTTGCAGACTGCGGAGAAGTCACATTCTCAGATGTGGGTTGGACTGATATCACAGCGACAACTGCTGCGACGACGACTGTTCTTTCTGCTCTTGGTTACGAAACAGATGTCAAACTTCTTTCTGTACCTGTAACTTATGCATCGATGGAAAAAGGTGATATCGATGTCTTCCTTGGCAATTGGATGCCAACAATGGAAGGCGATATTGCCAAATACCGCGATGCTGGCACTGTCGATACTGTACGTGCAAATCTTGAGGGCGCTAAATATACACTCGCAACTAATGCAGCGGGCGCTGCGCTTGGCATCAAAACGTTCGCTGACATTGCTGCAAATTTAGATGCACTTGATGGTAAGATTTACGGTATTGAGCCTGGAAATGATGGTAACCGTCTTATCCAAAGCATGATTGATGGCAATGCGTTTGGTCTTGAAGGTTTTGAAGTTGCAGAAAGCTCAGAGCAGGGCATGCTTGCGCAAGTTGCGCGCGCTGACAAAAAAGAAGAAGCTGTTATCTTCTTAGGTTGGGAACCGCACCCAATGAATGCGAATTTTGATATGACATATCTTGAAGGTGGCGACGAATTCTTCGGCCCAAATTTGGGTGGTGCAACAGTGTTTACAAACACAAGCGCTGGCTATGTGGATAAATGTCCGAATGTTGGAAAACTGCTGACAAACCTTGATTTTACCCTCGCTATGGAAAATGAGATCATGGGTGCGATCTTAAATGATGGCGAAGATGCAAATGATGCTGCAGCTGCGTGGATTAAAGCTAACCCTGGTGTTCTTGATGTTTGGCTTGCAGGTGTGACAACCAAAGACGGTGGTGATGGCATGGCTGCGGTTAAAACCGCATTGGGACTATAAGCACTTCATCTTAAATTAAAAACACCCCCTCCATTTCGCTTTGAATTGCAAAATGGGTGGGGTTTACGGGCGGAATACATATGGAATGGTTGACGGAAACGAAAATCCCAATTGGCAAAACTGCCAAGACGGTTTTTGAATGGCTTCAAGATAATGGTGCTTGGTTCTTTGATGGGCTGGCAGAGTGGCTTGAAGCCCTCATTGATGGAATATTATGGGTTTTACAAACTCCGCATCCATTGATCATCGTTGCCTGTTTTATTGCGCTCACATGGGTACTCCAGCGTTCATGGAAAACCTGTCTATTCATATTCTTAGGTTTCTTGTTCATTATCAATCAGGACTATTGGGAGGAAACAACTGAAAGTCTCACGTTGGTTTTATCTGCCTGTGTTGTGTGTATGGCAATTGGTGTGCCTATCGGTATTGCCGCCGCGCACAGACCACGCCTTTATATTGCTATGCGTCCAGTTCTGGATTTAATGCAGACACTCCCGACATTTGTTTATCTCATCCCAGCGATTGTGTTCTTTGGTATCGGTATGGTGCCAGGGCTAATTGCGACCGTTATTTTCGTCCTACCTGCACCAATTAGATTGACGCATTTAGGTGTCTCGTCAACGCCAAAAACATTGACCGAAGCTGCTGAAGCATTTGGTGCAACTTCAATGCAAACACTGTTTAAGATTGAATTGCCATATGCGTTTCCGCAAATCATGGCCGGATTAAACCAAACTATTATGCTGTCGCTTTCTATGGTTGTGATCGCAGCGCTGGTGGGCGCTGATGGTTTGGGTGTGCCTGTGGTGCGTGCGCTTAATCAGGTGAATACTGCGCTGGGCTTTGAAAGCGGATTTGTCATCGTAGTGGTCGCTATTATGCTTGATCGCATGTTGCGCCTACGAGGAGTTGATAAATGAGTGTTGCTGTATCATTTAACCAGGTCAATATCGTCTTTGGTGACGACCCAAATTCTGCACTTCCTCTTATGGATGAAGGTAAGTCGCGTGAAGATATTCAATCTGAGTGTGGGCAAATTTTGGGTGTACACAATTGTTCGCTTGATGTGAATGAAGGTGAAATCCTTGTGCTTATGGGGCTTTCTGGGTCTGGAAAATCCACGCTATTACGCTCGGTCAATGGTTTGAACAAGGTGGTTCGCGGTTCCGTAAACGTGAATACCGGTGATGGCATGGTCGATGTGGCAAGCGCCTCCAAAGCTCAGCTAAAACAAATTCGCCGCTCGCGTGTTGCAATGGTATTTCAGCAGTTTGGCTTGCTGCCATGGCGCACAGTGTCAGACAATGTTGGTTTCGGGCTTGAAGTTGCCGGGGTGCCAGCGAGCGAAAAGCAAGCGAGGGTAGATCAACAGCTCGAACTTGTTGGGCTTTCCGATTGGGCTGATCGCCAAGTGGGAGAGCTATCTGGTGGCATGCAGCAGCGGGTAGGGCTTGCACGTGCATTTGCCACAGAGGCACCAATTCTATTGATGGATGAACCATTTTCGGCGCTTGATCCATTGATTAGAACGCGCTTACAAGATGAATTACTTGAATTACAGGAGCGCTTAAAACGCACAATCATCTTTGTTAGTCATGATTTGGATGAAGCTTTTAAACTGGGTGATAAAATTGTCATCATGGAGGGCGGACGCATTGTTCAATCTGGCGAGCCACGCGCAATTTTCTCCAATCCGGTCAATCAGTATGTGGCCGATTTCGTTCAACACATGAACCCGCTAAGCGTTTTAACCGCACAAGATATCATGGAGCCGATAAAAGGGCGTGCCCCATCTGACATTGTGAGTACTGAAACATCTCTGGCGCAGATCATGGATCAACTAGATAGCTCTATTGATGCTGTTGCGGTGCATGATGATAAGGGCGAACCTGTTGGACAGATCAACCCACAATCGATTGTCAATGCGCTGAATAAGTAGTCTTGTGGTAAAAATGATTACCTACACGCAAAGATGTTTTTTGTTTCCGGTTTTAGCTTTATGAACCGGATGCTTCAGCTAAGGCTTCTAGAAGATGAGGAGCAGTTGCGATGATGCGAGATCGCGCAGCTTTTTCTTTGTCATCACCTTTTAACGATGTCATGCGAAGGAAGTCTGTGATGGCACAAAATGCACCATCTTCGCCTTTAATTTTGCCGTCTTGAATACTTACAACAGCATCATTGAGTAAATCGCGCGAGCGTTTTTTAGATGTTTTACCAATATCAAATGAGCCATTCGCAAACTCTTCCTCCAAATGCGCTGACCATGATTTTGCACCAGCGGTTAGAATTTGTGTAATCGCTTGCTGCGGATCATCAGCTAATGTGCCCAGTTGCGCTTGTTCCTCTGTTGTGAGTTTCTGTATCAGTAGGTTTCCATCAAGTTTGATGAGCGCGACACTCGTATCAAGAAACGTCTCTTGATCTCCCAGTTTTTTAACGAGTACAGTTGGGTCAAATTCCAATTCAACTTTTTTCACAGAGAAATATTCAACCGAACTTTTGTGAACCCAAAATCGATCTGGGAGTACGCGATCCGCAGAACCTGCTATCCACCAATAAGGTTTTAAAGAATCGTGCGGAGTTTCGTAGTGTTTTAAACCTTGCACTTCGTTGTCGTTGGCGTCTTTAATTGCTTTTGCTTTACGTCGTTCGATCGTTGTTTCAAATTTAGCTTGATTAAAGACCAATCCTTGTGCACTCGCACCTTCCATGATCCACATCATAGCATGGTCGGATAAACCGCGTTCTGCTTCATCATAACCGCCACCGATATCTGAATGAACACCTTTAAACCACATGGCTTGAACTGCGCCATGTTCGCCACCTTCTCCTTTAAAGTGATCAGGGCGAAATTTTAATCGTCGCTCATCAAGTGCCAGAGCATGGCGTAAACTTTTCACATTTGGCAGAATATCGGTATAGGCAAGTCGGGTGCTATTGCGAAACAATCCAACGGATTTAACAGTATCCCACACACCCATAAACTGGATGGGAACCTGATATCGTGGGGATTTATCACTGATTTGTTGGCACAGCGAACCTTTGAATGCCGATAGATTAGCCCAGTTTTTCTCGCCTTTATTGGTATAATTAGCTAAGGCAAAATCCAGAAGGTTTTCGCTGCCAGGCCGCAAAAGCCCGATAAGCTGTAACATGCCAGCAATTGTGCGAACGGTGTAGGCTCCGCGACTGAAACCGAACATATATATATCATCGCCAGGAATGTAGTTATCCATTAAAAACTTATAGGCATCGATGATGTTTTTACTCAGCCCTTTACCAAAGGCTAGTCCCATAAGTTTTGATGATTTTTTGCCAGCCCAACCTTGCGCGCCGGGAGCTGCTTCCGTACCTAAGCCAGGGTCGTAATAAATTAAATCCTCCGCATTTGCATCGAGCAAACCAACCAGATCAAACACATTACTTGAGCCGGTTGCCGATGGCTCGTTACCAGTGCCATCACAACAGATAATGATCTTCTTACCTTTTTTGATCTTCTTTGCCATGCGTCGCTCCCAAAACACTAAATATTCAATTCATGGTAGATACGTATAGTAGATGCAATTTTTATAAATGTCATCTTTCTGTGTTGAGTTGAAAGGTTTTGTACAAGGTTAGAAAGAAAACAAATATCGAAAAGTAAAGTTTTTATCTATGTAAAACAAAGGCTTATTTTGTTTTTAAATTTCATGAACGCTAAATGAATATACCTTTCAGAAATAGTTCAAGCGCCGGTTCCTATAAACGAATTGCAAGTTACACAAGTAAAACAAAAATTCGAAGGAACACACTCATGACACGCAAACTTATCGTTTCAACAGCACTTATACTTGGCACATTCATGGCTCCAAGCATGGCTAACGACGTTTCAATCCAGCAGTTTGGATTTGGCAATTCTGCAGGTGGAGGACAGCAGGGCTGGCACAATATTATTGGAGTTTACCAAAATGGTGGCAACAACACTGTTGCAAGCACCCAAGATGGGAATTTCAACACTGCAGGCTCAGGTCAAGAGGGGTTTAATCATCATTCCACAACTGACCAATTGGGCAGTTTTAATACCGCTGGTGTTGGTCAATTCGGCGCAAACCACACATCAATCCTATCCCAAGATGGCAATGGCAACATCGCAGCTGGTGTTCAAATTGGAAACGGTTGTTCTGCTGAAGTTGATCAAAATGGTGCAGGCAATACGGCAGCATTCGTTCAAGTTTGCCCATAATGGCATACCCCAATTCTGGTGGCATTGAACATTTAAATACAATGCCATCGCTGTGAAAACAGGAGACAAAATCATGATTATGAAAAGCAAATTAATCCAAGGTGGGTTTATTGCCAGCATGTTGTTGCCAGCCATCGTTGGTTACTCTGTTGTGGGGGTGAATGCTCTTGAGACGAACCAATATGCAAAATGTCAAATAGAGACGATGCAGGATGGTAATGTGCTGCATGTTCAGGCAAAGTATTTGTCAGATCACGGCGGAATTGGCAGCTATCAATTTGGAGTATCCAATGGGGGCGGTGTAAACATCAATCAAGGTGGTTCCTTCCAGACATTGGGTGATGAGCCGCAAGTTTTAAGCCAGGTGGTATTGAGCCGAGGTGGTAAAACTTATGATGCGAACCTTCACATTATTTTTGAAAATGAAGTTGCTGAATGCCAAACAACATTTCGCTAAACTTGATTTTTAATCGAGCTTAAAAGCCCCGCTAATTGTGGGGCTTTTTGCCTTAAATACATGTGTTTAAGCAGAAAATAACATGGTTAATGGAATATGAATATATGGTTCTGATTGCATTCAGCCTCAGGTGTTTATGGTTTTGATAACGAACAATTTAAAACTTGAGGAAACAGACCATGACTAAAACACTTACAAAAATTATCACATCCACTTTAACGACAGCAACGGTATTAACAGCGCTTGCAATGCCCGCCCAAGCAGGTGGTCAAATTCAGTTTCAAATCAATGCACAAAATCAAAAAGACGAGAAAGCCATCAAAACAGGCTTGGCATTTTATTCACTTTACAAAGGGATTAAATCACAAGGCGGAATTACCCAAAACGGTAATGGAAACACAGCTGGTGTTGCGCAAAATGGTTTTGGTAATCAGGGAATTGTGCATCAGCAAGGTGGTGGCCATGATGGCTCGGTTCAGCAAACAGGCAATAACAATTCCCATGGATTGTTCCAGTTTGGCAAGAACACAAATGCGCATGTTAATCAAACAGGCAACAACGGAGCAGGGGCAACATTTGCCTTTGGCTGGTAAGAACAACTTCACTATTGTAAACCCACCAAGTTCTATGTTGGTGGGTTTTTTGTTTGACTAATTAAAGGCAACACCTGCAAATTTAACACCACTCAAATCTGCCATTTCGCGTTTCCACGTTGTAATGTCATTGTGTGATAATTCCCGTAGATCATCATGACCGCAAGCGCGCGCTAGAACCTGCATAAGTTCAACGCTCGCACCGAAGTAACGTGCAAGCTTTTCGGCTCCATTTTGGACATTTAACCGCGCTCTGAGCTCTGGTTTTTGTGTGGCAACACCCACCGGACAATTGTTTGAATTACACATACGCGCTGCAATACAGCCAACGGCTTGCATGGCAGAATTAGAAACAGCAATTGCATCTGCACCCAGAGCCATAGCTTTTACAAAGTCCTCTGCTACGCGCAGACCGCCAGTTATGACGAGCGTAACATCGCGACCAGTTCTTTGATCAAGATATTTCCGAGCACGGGCAAGGGCAGGGATGGTTGGAACAGAAATGTGATTACGGAATATCAATGGGGCTGCACCTGTGCCGCCGCCGCGACCATCTAAGATGATATAGTCCGCGCTCGCTTCCAGTGCAAAATCAATATCAGCTTCAATGTGATTGGCCGACAGTTTAAATCCGATAGGAATGCCGCCTGAACGCTCGCGCACTTCATCCGCGATCTTCTTAAAATCAGCAGGTGTTTTTAATTCAGGAAATGTTGCAGGCGATATCGCGCTTTGGCCTGGTTCTAAGCCGCGTACTTCGGCGATTTTGCCCTGTACTTTATCTCCGGGCAAATGCCCGCCAGTTCCTGTTTTCGCACCTTGCCCACCTTTGAAGTGAAACGCCTGAACCTTTTCAACAAGTTCGGGTTTCCAACCAAATTGCGCCGATGCAAGCTCATAGAAATACCGGCTATTTTCAGCCTGCTCTTCGGGCAGCATGCCGCCTTCACCGGAGCAAATACCTGTACCTGCTAGTTCAGCACCGCGAGATAATGCGGTTTTAGCTTCCTCTGATAATGCTCCATAGCTCATATCAGATACAAATAGCGGGATATCTAGTTGAAGCGGTTTTTCCGCGCGCGGTCCAATGGTGACTTCTGTTTTAACCGCAACATCATCTAAAAGAGGTTTACGCGCCATTTGTGCCGGAAGAACCAAAATATCATCCCAGTGAGGTAAATCTTTGCGCGGCACCCCCATAGAGCCCATTTCACCATGGTGGCCTAATTTTGATAAGCCATCACGCGCTAACTCATGAATACGCGCAACTGTAGGTTCTTCTGGCGTTGCAACAGCCGCTGGCGTTTTGCTGTCTGTTCTGGGCGCTGGTGCGTTGTCACCAATACTTAAATCGCCAAGCTGGGCGTGGGTTCCATCACAAAAAGGAGCATTGGCACTGGATTTACACTGACAAAGAGCTGCGCTCTTTGTTGCATCTGTGGTAAATTTCATCGGCGTTATGCCCGTACCGGCATGCGATCCATCACAGAAAGGCTGCGATTTCGAACGGCCACACTTGCACCAGTAATAGTCTTTGCCTTTTTCTAAGTCGACTTTGCTTGGATGTTTTGCTGCAATAATTGCTTGGTTGTCTGTCGCCATAATTATCCTCCGCTAAAATATGCTTAAAGTAACTTAACAAGTTCTAATTCTGATGATAAGTCTTCAAAAAAGCACACTGTGTTCTAATAAATAGAACGATTGAGGTATAGTATGGGGCAGATAGAAGATTTTAGGTTGTTTGTTGAAGTTGTTGATAACGAGAGTATTTCTAAGGCAGCTGGCAAAATGAACATTGCAAAATCTGCCGTCAGTCGCCGTTTAGCGCTGTTAGAAGAGCGTTATTCCGCCAAGCTTATCAATCGAGAGCCGGGCAATTGGAGCGTGACCACAACGGGCAGGGAGCTTTATCAAAGAGCCGCGCGCATTGTAGGTGATATGGATGAGATCGATACCGATTTTAAAGATGTTGCGCATCGCATCAGCGGTTCTTTAAGTATATCAGTACCCCAAGAATTTGGACAATCTAGCCTGCGCGGTTTTCTTCTCGATTTCAGTGAAAAATATCCTGAAATCCAACTAACGCTGACGTTTGAAAATAGATTTATTGATCTCGAACATGAAAACTATGATTTCGCTATTCGAATTACGACCAAAAAACCGACCACCTTTTCTGTCAAACATATCGGCGATGCTAAACACCAACTTTATGCTGGCAAAGCTTATATTGACCAGTTTGGCATGCCAAAAGATCTTACCGAATTATCCGATCATAAAATTTTAGGCTCGGGAATTGCCAAAAGGAATGTGCTTGAATTTACCAGCAATGGAAATAAGCCAATTCTATTCCCGTTCCAATCTGCAATGAGTTGCAATAGCGGCTTGTTTCTTATTGATGCAACGTCACGTTCTTTGGGTATCTGTCGTCTGCCAGATTTTGTTGCACAGGCCCATGTAGATCGAGGAGAACTTGTAGAGGTTTTGCCAAATGTTGCTTATAGCGATTTGGGTATTTATCTCATCCACGCTGAAAACCGGCGACTAAACAAGCGCATGCGTTTGTTTTCTGATGAGCTGGATAAGTTGTTTGGTGAATGAATTGCCGTATAAATTGTTCTAAATTATTCACTCATTAGATAGCAAAATGAGGATCATTATCAATTTTAAGTTGAAAAAATTTGACATATTCCTCGTAAACTAAGTAGTATTTGCTTAGTTTATGGGGGCAATATTCATGAAATTATCATTTGGAAAATACGTAGGCGGCTTTTTCGTAAAAAGTTTGTGTCTATTTCTGATTATTGTACCAGTAATATTATTTTTTGCGCCAGGAATAACTTCTTTAATCGTTAATGGAGTTTTGTCTGAAGTAAAGCTTCCCCTATTTAGGGAAATGCCTTCAACATCGCATGCGGTTTCTCACTCTGGCAAAGATGTGCAATTAATTGGCGGGAAGGGTGACCCATTAAGTTGTTCATTGCCATGGGGTGTATCCCCAATTGTATTTCGTGGTTTGGATGAGCCAATAGGATTAAAGATGAGGCAGGCGTGCATAACTCACGACTATTGCTATCGCCATGGTAACGCGACATACGGTTATAGTCAGGAAGACTGTGATTACCGTTTGCTCGATGATGCATTGAGGATTTGCTTATTTACGAAAGCTAGTGATTTAAATGAATGGGGATTGTTTTCTCACTTCACCAATTTTTTTCAAATGACATTTGGAAATGCTGAGGCTGCGAAAATTAGTTCAAACGCCAACAACACGGCTCTCCATAACGCGTGTATTACACAGGCAAAAAAAGTTCTGGTGGGCGTGAGGTTTGGTGGCGGGTTCGGGGCTTTTAAACAGACATATAGATTATCTGAGGAGCTGGGTTCAAAAAGAGGCGGTTCAACTTATTTCGAATATGACTCATACCCTCAAAGAACAAGTGAATACAGAGTTTACCGGGTTGCAGATGCCCCAGAACATGTGAGTGCGACTGGCAAAGCTATCTATTCGTTCGGCGTTCGTCCCTCGGGAATGGAGATGCTCATCAAATATCGCAACGCAAACAATGTTACTCTTTGTGCGCGATATTTAATCCCTGGTATTTTCAATCGTATCAGCTCACCACCTCTTGTGGTCAAACGTTATGTTGGGGAAAAATCAGAGGACTGGTTTGCGTTCTTTAGGCGACAGTCGATTGATGACACAATATCTGACTATGTGATTGTATCGGCTTCAAAATCTAGCGATGAGGATTGGAGAAGTGTGTTCCCCGGATTTAAATATTTGGGAACAGATCAGCGAGACAAATGTGAGAGTTACAAAAGAGATGAAAACGGGAATTATCTACTTAATAAAAAAGGTGATAAGATCTACACTACAGAAACGGATATTTTGAAATCAAAATCAAAACAAAGTCCAAACAAAAATGATGTTCAAAATCTAATCGTAAGTGAAGCAGACGCCGAATTGAATGCAGCGATTGTTTTCATAGGGAATAACAAGTCCGGTAGTTTTGTTCCTTATAATCAAGGTAAGGCTGGGCAGGTTTTTTCAATGCTTGGTATCGCTCCGTTTAGCGGTGGAAAGAAAGATCGACTTTCTCATACATTCAATCTTTTTTCGCTGCAAACTCATTCTTGTTCTAAAGATTTGCCTCTCGAATTGTGTTTTGTACATCACAGTTTAAAGGTACCAACTTTTGGTGATATGAAATCTAGACCTGAAGGCCTTTGTAAGAGCAACGGCGGGATTTGCCAGCCGCAAGAACCATATAAAGTTCGGGATCAGGCTCATCAGTTTTTGAGAACTGGGCGGAATCCTATCGATTGTGCTATTGTAAACAGAGATTTTAGAGAAGTGATGGCTGATCAGAAAAAGTTAGGGGACTTTAAAAAAAATCTGAATCTAGAAAATATTGCTGAATTTTACAATCAGGAAACGAAAGCACAAGAAATCCGCGTAGAAGATGCAAGTAAATTATTAAATGATAAAAAAAAGAAGTATCTGAAAACATTATTGTTTGAAGTGCCTGCCATTTTTCCGAGGGAGCTGGACCTTGCAAACAAACACATCCACCTAACGAGCCAATTGGATACATGTGTAAAATTGTTGCGTTACAGAGAGTTCCAATCACCATCATTTGTAACAGGCGATCCTGAAAGTGGACAGCCTGTGATCTCTTGGTTACGACGTGGTATTGGCAATTCTGGTGGTGATTATAACGACCTCGCGTTACTTCGTAGGCATGGGATTAACTTCAAAGACAACGAGGCCGATGTTGCCGGTCCCGTGTTATTGAAAGGACATTCTGAAGCGAACGAACCGTCCATTGTTTTAGGTCGGAATTCAATCAATCAGTTTCTGGTTAGTTTCAGTGTTGGTAAGGATCTAGATCAAGAAAAACGGGGAGTTTATTTTTGGAAATTACCGAAACCATCTTACTCTAAAAGTATCCCTGTTCATCCGATATCAACTGATAAGCACGAGCTTAAATCTTGTAAAAGCTTTGATGATCCAAGCAAGAGTAATGATATAATTGTTGATAGATTCTGGCTAGATCGACCTGCAATGGTCGTTGGGCATAATGATGGTAGTGCTGAGATTATACTCCAGCGATTAGTCGAGACACCAAATGAGGTTATAATTGAAAAACAAGAAGTTACTGAGAAAAAGGATAAGCCGGTTGATATAGAAATACTGCAAATCAAATTGTCATCAATAGGCAATGCCAATATGATTGAATGTCATTATAAAATGCACACGCAGCTATTTGATATCGTGAAACCAAAGTTAAATACTTCTAATGAAAGGGCAGTTAGAGCTGTAACAACTGTTGAAATGGTGAGTAAAATACCGTTGCTGGCTTGGACAAGCGACGCGGAAAATATTGAACTAGTGGTGCCCATGCCAGACAAATTGCATTGGCAAACATTACCTCGAATCGCTAAGCAATAACACTAAAAATAGGGACTTTTTGGTATCTTCCGATTACTAAATTAGTCCCGTTTTGATCGAGTTGCAGTTTCGGCAGATTTCGGATGAAATTAGTGCGCTATTTGATTGAGTGACTAAAAAACCTCCCGCGACTTTCATCGCGAGAGGTTTAAATTCAATGTTATAATAATCTCAGAACCTAGAACAAGCCTTCGATCAAGCCAGCACCATTGAGCATGATTTGTTCAGCTTGCCCGCCCTGCGATCAGGGCGGAACTAAGAACAGTTTTATCGATCAGTCTAGAACAAGCCTTCGATTAAGCCATCATCATTGAGCATGATTTGTTCAGCTGAAGGTTTGCGTGGCAAACCAGGCATTGTCATGATTTCACCGCAGATCACAACGATGAAGCCAGCGCCAGCGGAGAGGCGAACTTCACGAACTGGCAATGAGTGCCCTGTTGGGGCGCCGCGCAAGTTTGGATCCGTTGAGAACGAGTACTGAGTTTTCGCCATGCAGACAGGCAAGTTGCCGTAGCCATCAGCTTCCCAAGCTTTAAGCTGGTCGCGGATTTTCTTATCAGCGAGCACTTCGTCAGCGCGGTAGATGCGTTTTGCGATTGTTTCCATTTTTTCAAACAAAGGCATGTCATCTGGATAGAGCGGATGAAAGGCTGCCATATCGCTTTCAGCCATTTTGACCACTTGTTCTGCCAAGTCTTTCACACCTTCAGAACCATGTGCCCAGTGCTTACAAAGGATCGCCTCTGTGCCAAGGCTTGCGACATAGTCTTTAACCGCTTGTACTTCTGCATCTGTGTCTGTGACGAAATGGTTGATAGCAACCACGACAGGTACACCGAATGATTTAACGTTTTCGATGTGGCGGCCAAGGTTTGCGCAACCTGAACCAACAGCATCAACATTTTCTTCGCCAAGATCAGCTTTCGCCACACCACCGTTCATTTTCATTGCGCGAACTGTTGCAACAAGAACAACAGCATCTGGCGAGATGCCAGCTTTGCGGCATTTGATGTTCATGAATTTCTCAGCGCCCAAATCAGCACCAAAACCAGCTTCAGTCACCACATAATCAGCAAGTTTAAGCGCTGTTTTGGTTGCAACAACAGAGTTACAACCGTGTGCGATATTAGCAAAAGGACCACCGTGTACGAAAGCAGGGTTATTCTCAAGCGTTTGAACAAGGTTTGGCTGCATCGCGTCTTTTAGGAGAACTGTCATTGCGCCATCAGCTTTGATATCGCGGCAATAAACTGGTGTTCGATCACGACGATAAGCAACGATGATGTCGCCGAGACGCTTTTGCAGATCTTCAAGATTGTTAGATAAACACAAGATCGCCATAACTTCTGAAGCCACTGTGATATCAAATCCAGCTTCACGCGGGAAACCATTTGCAACACCGCCAAGAGATGCTGTGATCTGGCGCAAAGCGCGATCATTCATATCCATCACACGACGCCATACAATGCGGCGAATATCGATCTCTTGCTCATTGCCCCAGTAAACGTGATTGTCGATCATGGCTGATAAAAGATTGTGTGCTGATGTGATTGCGTGAAAGTCACCAGTGAAGTGCAGGTTCATGTCTTCCATGGGAACAACTTGAGCGTAACCACCACCCGCGGCTCCGCCTTTCATACCAAAACAAGGACCAAGTGAAGCTTCGCGAATACAAATCGCAGCGTTTTTACCAATCGCATTCAATCCATCGCCAAGACCAACCGTTGTTGTTGTCTTGCCTTCACCTGCAGGTGTTGGGTTGATGGCTGTTACGAGAATAAGCTTACCATCCTCTTTGCCTTCCTGCGCTTTGATAAATTCAGCAGAAACTTTTGCTTTGTCATGCCCAAATGGCAAAAGATCTTCTGATGGAATGCCAAGCTTTGCACCAATCTCTTGGATAGGTTTTTTGTTGGCTTCGCGTGCTATTTCAATGTCGGTTTTAAAGGCCATTATCAGCTCCCTAGATTTGTAGTTGGGGAGAATGTAGGCGCAGATATATGAAATTACTTGCCTGAAAAAGACAGTAAATAGACCGTTTAAGACAAAACTAATTATTGCCATGAATCCATCAATTTGGTCACGAATTTTTTTGTTTAAGTCTTTAATACTCCGGCTAGGAATATGAGTGAAAAAATGTCATGCAAGAGCAGAATACGTCGCAACAAAAGGTGCTGTCATGAAAATTCAGTTGAATGGTTATCTGGATGTCCCGCAGGAGCGCTGGGAAAGTGTAATGCAAGCATTGCCTGAACATATCGCGCTCACCCATGCGGAAGAGGGATGTATTTCTTTTGAAGTTGTGCCTTCAAAACAGATCAAACATCGATTGATGGTATCTGAGCTCTTTCAAGATCGGGCGTCATTTGATGCGCATCAAGCCCGCACAAAAGCGTCTTCCTGGTTTGAAGTAACCGCGGGTATTCCCCGCGAATATGAAATTACGGAAGTCGAATAGCATCTTTCTTTGCATTTGTTTGAAACTAATCTCGAGAATGCGTGTTAATATGATGAGGTTTAATCATCCAAGTATTCGATAAAATATCCTATAAAACTGTATTGGTCATTTTGGGCTATATTGGCCTTATGATCGGTGGTGTTATATGTGGCAATTGGATGTTTTCATCACTCCGATTAGACGCGCAGTCAGCTTCAACTTTGCCTCTCGTTTGGCTGTTGGTACCTGTATTTTTTGTGTATTTCATAACCTCTGGATTGCCATTCGTGCCAGCATCGGAAATTGGTTTTGGATTGCTGATCGTCTTGGGTGGTGAAATCGCACCTTTGATTGTGCTCGTTTCAGCGTCGGGGCTGATCACATCCTTTTTGGTCGGTAAGTTCGTACCCAAGCAAAAGTTGGCAAAAATTTTGAATTGGTTTGGATTGGAAAAAGCATCAAATTTCCTGCTTAAACTGAAGGACATGAACCAGCAGGAAAAGCTTGATCACATGATGCAAGGTGTACCAAAAAAATGGAGCGTCGCGCTCATGAGATACCGTTATTTGGGGTTAATAGCCTTGCTCAATATACCCGGTAACGCCGTGATCGGCGGCGGTGGGGGGATCGCATTCATGGCAGGGGTTACAGGATTGTTCTCAGCGAAATGGTTCGCCCTATCAGCAATCCTTGGCGTGATGCCATATCCGCTATTCTTTTTTGTTGCCTGGTTGCTGGGTTTTTGAAACAAAAATGCCGCTGCGAATGAGGATCACAGCGGCTTTGATGTTATTAAGTAGTAAGCCTAGTCTGCTAATTTGGTGACAATCGCTGAGTGTGTTTCAAGCGTTTTATGCACAGGGCATTTATCCGCTATTTTCAACATCTTATCGCGTGTTTCTGAATCAAAATCTCCTTCGAGTTTGATCCGGCGCTCAAAGCGATCAATTTTGCCAACTGTATCCTCTTCCAAGTTGCATTCCGCACAGTCTTCAGCGTGCGTTTTACTGTGTGTGACATTAACAGTGACGCGGTCTAGTGGGATCTTTTTAAAATCGGCATACATACGAATTGTCATAGATGTGCATGCACCAAGAGCCACATTGAGGTAATCATATGGGTTTGGTCCTGTATCATGTCCACCAACGGTCTCGGGCTCATCGGCCATCAAGGAGTGTTTGCCAACGCGCACAGAGTTTTGGAACTTGCCGTCTTTGGTTTCACTAACCTCAGCGCCATCGATAACTGGGTTTTGTGCAGCTTTATAATCATAGTCCACATAGCGAGTAGCCCATGCGGAGATCACTTCAGCAACATAAGCTACGTCTTTTGAACTTGATAAAAGGTGATCTGCAGTATCAAGTGAGACAAAGCTTTTCGGGTGTTTGGCTGCTGAATAAATCTTGCCAGCATTTTCAATGCCAACGGTGTTATCAATTGGCGAATGCAAAACCATCAGGGCTTTATTCATTTTCGCAACGCGCTCTTCAACTGTGACAGAGTGGGAGCGCAGGTCTTTAACAAACTCCTGTTTGATCGAAAAAGGACGACCAGCTAGTTTGACTTCGGCGATACCTTTTTCCTCAATTTCATCAAGGTGCGATCCAAAGTTATGGATCACATGGTCAGCATCAGCGGGTGCGCCAATGGTCGCCACAGCTTTGGCTTCTGGTACTTCTCCAGCTGCTGCTAAGATCGCTGCGCCACCCAATGAGTGTCCGATTAAAATTTTAGGGGCCTCATAATTAGCGCGCAAGAATTGCGCTGCCGCAAGAATATCGCCGATATTTGAGGTAAAGGTCGTGTTTTCAAAATTGCCTGAAGATGCGCCCAATCCGGTGAAATCAAAGCGGAGCAGGGCAATGCCGCGTTTCGATAATTCATCGGCAATTTTGCGTGCTGCAAGAATATCTTTTGTGCAGGTAAAGCAATGCGCAAAAATAGCATAAGCATGCGTTGTGCCTTCCGGCAAATGCAGACGTGCAACCAGTGTTTCGTTCAATGAGCCTTCGAATTTTACGTTTCTAACGCTTGCCATGTGGCACCCCCAATTTAGCTTGCAATCTTAGTGATCGTGTTTGTCTTATCATCAACTGCGATCTTATATGACGCATTCATCGCGCAATTGAAAATCACGTCTCTTCGCAAATCTGTGATGACTTTGTGGGTTGTCGTGTATCTGATGAAATGGCAGTTATTTTAAAGCTTGTTTTCGGACCTGCATGCAGAATTCTTCTGGCTCTAAAGGCTTTGCAACGTAGTAGCCTTGTCCCTGATCAACGCCAAGTTTGTTGAGAATGCGCGCCTGATCTTCTGTTTCAATACCTTCGGCAATAGTTTGCATTTTCATGCGTTTAGCTAACTGTACCAACATCTGCACAATTTCCGTACCACCATCATCTGAAATGAAGTCGACAAACTTCTTGTCGATTTTCATGATGTCGGCATTAAGGTCCTGAATATACGATAGACCATTATGACCAGTTCCTGTGTCATCAAGTGCAATGCGATAGCCAAGCGACTTTAGCGATTGAATAACACCTGCAGCTTTGTGCTCATCTTTGATTTCCTGGCGCTCAGTAATTTCAAGTACAATTTGTTCCGGTTTAATGCGGCTGTCCGAAACAATAGATACTAGATCGATAATAAAACCATCACTCACCAAGTCTTGTGGCGTAACGTTAAACGAAACCTTTAGGCTGCGATCACGCACTAGGATATCATCGACATGTTTAAGTGTTTGTTTAATGATCGAGCGCGTCATAGGCACAATCAAACCGCTGTCTTCTGCAAGGGCGATGAATTGTGAAGGTGGGACCATGGATCCATCAGGTTTTCGCCAGCGCATTAATGCCTCGCCACCAATGATTTTAAGATCTGTTAGATCGAATAATGGCTGAACAAACGGCACAAACTCGTTGGCATCAATTCCGCGTTTAATTTCTGAGATTGGATTTTCAGGTCGTGCTAAAAGTTGGGCGATCAATAAACCGAACAAAAGACCTAAAATGCCGCCACCCGCTATGAAGAAGTTTTCATCTTCGCGATTGTGCATAATAAGTTGTTCAAGTTCGACGGCAAGTTCAGCATTTAACGGATAGCGCGTTGATTGTGACTGATAAGAGATAAACTCAATGCCAGGCTTGTTCACAAAATTAGCGCTCATTGTGCTGTCATGCGATCCGATCAGCGCGTTAGAATCAAAGCCAATTGTCGCAATTGAATTGTCGCGCCAATCCATTGGGAAGATGTCAAACAATAGCGTGTCTATATTGATAAGTGCCATTAGGCCAAAGTCCGCAAACTGCCAAGTGATTCCAATGACGCCATCTGATCCTGTGCCCACTTCAACAAAATTAATGCGATCATTTGAAGTTGGAAACTTCTTCTTTAATGAAATATCTATTGGAAATGTCGCGCGCTGACCACTGATAACAGAGCAAACAGAATTCCCTTCTGTATCTAAGATGGCAATGTCTTTGATGTTGCTTTTTGTGAAAATTGTTTCTGCTAAACCGCCCATGCTGACATCGCTGCATGTGGTAAATCCAGCTTCTGCTGTTTCGTTCAGTGTGATGATTGCATAATCAGCTGCAAGTTCGGCGCGGGTTAAAAGCTTTTGGTTTAGTTCGTTGAGATATTCTTTGTTTTTCCACATATGAATAGTCTCATATGTCGCGATTGTTGCAGCTACAGACAAACCTGTAATTCCAATGATTGCAACAAGGGAACCCAGTTTGGTTCTAAAGAAATTTGCAATTCTCAAAGTACACTCCAACAATCTTTGTGCTGGTTGAGGCCTCTAAATCCATTAGTTCCACACTAAATTAGGTGGAAAACAGAAACTGAGATTGCGAGCGATGAATAACCCTGTAATATTCACAGTATCAAAACAAAAATGTGCTCTTAACCAACAATACTTGGCGTAAAGCTAGCTTTAAATGGTTAATATTGAATCACTCAGTGATTATGACAATATAGGGCCAATACCGACACTTAATAGAAGGCGATGAATACAATGCGTTACTTACACACAATGATCCGCGTTACTGATTTGGATCAATCTCTCGATTTTTGGTGCAACAAAATGGGCCTAATCGAAGTGAGACGAAAAGAAGTACCTGAGGGTAAATTTACGCTCATATTCCTTGCAGCAGATCAAGATAAAGATGAAGCTGAAAAGAATGAAACACCTACGCTTGAACTCACGTATAACTGGGAAAGCGATGAAACTTATACAACGGGTCGTTCGTGGGGGCATTTGGCATATACAGTGGAAAATATCTATGATTTCTGCCAAAAACTGATGGATCAAGGCGTAACAATCAATCGTCCTCCACGCGATGGCCGTATGGCATTTGTTAAGTCACCTGATAACATTTCTATCGAGCTTTTGCAGGAAGGTGATGCGTTGCCTGCACAAGAGCCGTGGGCTTCAATGAAAAATGAAGGCAGCTGGTAATGGCGCTTCACTTTCATCAATTCGCTTATCGATCCGATAATTATGGTGTGTTGGTGCATGAAGATGAAACGGGTGAAACAGCGTGCATTGATGCAGGTGACGCGGACACAATGTTTGCAGCGCTTGAGGAAAAAGGCTGGCGATTATCTGAGCTTTGGATCACGCATCATCATGCAGATCACACCTCACATTTGTTGGAAATCAAAGAAAAAACTGAGTGTTTAGTTGTTGGGCCAGACTACGGCTCATCAATCTCGGGTTTAGATAAATTGATCAAAGAAGGGGATGGTTTTGAGTTTGCAGGCCATGTGGTCACGCCAATTCATACCCCTGGTCATACAACCGATATGCTCAATTACTACATCGAAGATGGTAAGGTGCTGTTCTCAGGTGATACTTTGTTTGTCATGGGGTGCGGGCGTTTGTTTGAAGGGCCAGCTCAAATGATGTGGCAATCTTTGCAGAAGCTCATAAGTTTACCAGAAGATACAATCATTTACTGTGCACATGAATATACACAGGCTAATGTTGCTTTCGCGCTTTCTGTTGATCCAGACAATGAAGCCCTGCAAAACCGCAGTGAATTGGTCGCCTCGTTGCGTCGTACTGGTGAAAGCACAGTACCAACTATGCTGTCCATAGAACTTGCAACAAATCCGTTTTTAAGGGCGGGGGATAAAGCTATTCGCGCATATTTGAACATGGAAGATGCAACAGATGCTGATGTCTTTGCAGAGATTAGAAAGCGTAAGGACAATTTTTAATCCAAAATGTTTGGTAGTTTTATCGGTCACACTTAGTGCGTTATTGAGTGGGGTGTGGCCGCATAAACTGTTTGCGGAAGATATTGAGCCTTGGGACGGTGTGCCTATTCCTGCAGATACACTTAAATATGATCAATTGGTAGATAAAGAACCTGCAAAACCCTTTGAAGGGGCTAAAAACAAGCCACCATTTGATCTCGAATTGGCCAAAATATGTGAGCAAAAGCTCGAAACTCGCCGGATTTCATTTAAGGTTAAAACAAAGATCACAGATGAAAAAGGCTGTATTGTAGAGCGCCCAATTGTCATCAATCAACTAAGTGGTGGGATTTCTTTATCGCGGGAAATGACACTGCGATGCGAAGTGGTGATCGCCATGGATGATTGGGTCAAGAATATCATCCGCCCTTCGGCCAAACTGTATTTAAATCAGGATGTCAAATCGATCGAAACATCTACTTCTTATCATTGTCGAACACGCAACAATAAGCCCGGTGCTAAAATTAGCGAGCATGGTTTCGCCAACGGCGTGGATATTACAGGGTTTGAACTTGAAGATGATACTGTCATTAACGTGTCATCAGATGTTGATAAAATTAATAATGAGGCATTGCGGAATGCCAAATTTCATGCGGCCGCTAGAGCAGGGGCTTGTGCATATTTTACCACGGTTCTTGGGCCCGGAACCAATATTACCCACCAAGATCATTTCCATTTCGATCTTGCTTATCGAAAATCTGGCTATCGTTTGTGCCAATAAGATTTGGTAATCAAAAGAATTTTAGTTGACATGATATCCGTATATCGATAATTCATGATGTATGGATATAAAAGACGCAATAATACATTTTTCTGCCCTTGCGCAGGAAACACGCCTTGAAGTCTTCAGACTGTTGGTGAAGGCTGGTGGCGATGGAATGCTTGCAGGCGAAATTGCCGATGCACTTGGTGTTAAACAAAACACGATGTCCGCGAATTTAAGTGTGCTGTCCAATGCAGGACTGCTTCAAAGCTCGCGGGAAGGGCGCTACATTCGATACTCTATTGATTTTGAAAATCTAAGTGAGCTGTTGTCTTTTCTAATGGAAGATTGTTGCGGCGGTGATCCCGAGGCCTGTCAGGTCGCGATTGCTAAAATCATGAAATGCTGTTGAATATATGGGAAACACAATGAACGAACGAGATATCGATTTCAACGAAAAGGCTTCCAAGTGCTGTGGTGGTCCTCCATTAGAAGATCAACAAGCTTGCTGTCACCAGGATGAAATTGCAAAAACATCTGGCAAATCAGGTTGCGGATGTTCCGATCAAACTAAGTCAACAGATAGCTCCCAATCTTGTTGTCACTAAACTAAATTACGGAAAGTAAATCATGAGTATTGTTATTCACCATAACCCGGACTGCGGAACATCGAGAAACGTATTGGAAATGATCAAAACGTCTGGTGAAGAGCCTATCGTTATTGAATATCTCAATGAGGGGTGGTCCCGCTCACAATTGCTTGCGTTGTTTGCGGCCGCTGATTTAACCCCGCGACAAGCACTACGTACATCCAAATTACCAGCCGAAGAATTGGGCTTGTTAGATGAAAGTGTGTCTGATGAAGTGCTGCTAGAGGCAATGATTGAGCATCCTGTTTTAGTCAATAGACCGATCGTATGCTCGCCAAAAGGTGTTAAACTATGTCGTCCATCTGAGGAAGTTCTTCAGCTTCTAGCAAATGAGATAACAGAATTTACTAAAGAAGATGGTGAGCGGGTTAAATGAGTGATTTACTAAAGAATGTTGAGCTGAATCAATTTCATCAGATTAGACAACAAGAACTTGTAAAGATTGATGATTTTGACCATCCACCTCGCATCCTTTTGCTTTACGGATCATTGCGCGAACGTTCATTTTCTCGCCTCGTTGCTGAAGAGTCTAAAAATATATTGGAAGCATTTGGCTGTGAAGCCAAAATATTTGATCCCAGTGAACTGCCACTGCCAGATGCGGTAAAAGCCGAAGACAGCGAAAAGGTTCAAGAATTACGCGAGCTTGCAAAATGGTCCGAAGGTATGGTTTGGGTTTCACCTGAGCGTCACGGATCCATGACAGGCATTATGAAAGCGCAAATTGACTGGATACCATTATCAGATGGCGCAGTGCGTCCAACGCAAGGAAAGACTCTGGCCGTCATGCAGGTATGTGGTGGATCGCAGAGTTTTAATGCAGTCAATCAAATGCGCATATTAGGTCGATGGATGCGAATGATTACAATTCCCAATCAGTCTTCGGTTGCCAAAGCTTGGGCAGAGTTTGACGATGATGATCGTATGAAGCCATCTGGTTTTTATAATCGGATTGTGGATGTGTGCGAGGAACTGGTCAAATTCACTCACCTAACGCGCGGACGCTCAGATTATCTTGTTGATCGTTACTCAGAACGGGTAGAGACGGCTGAAGCGTTGATGAACCGGGTCAATCAACGCTCAATCTGATCTTATCTAAAGTTTGGATTTCGCTAAGCTTTTGCAGGCTCACGAATGAGCGACAGCGTTTTTGCGTAAGTATTTGAGCTCAATTCAAGCTCGATCCCGATTACATTCTTGTGTTGCCACATCACTTTACCAAAGAGGCTACCCGCTTTTTCGGTAAATATCTTAATATTCGCGCCTTCTGGTAGCTGAATAGCTCTTTGTACCTGCACACACAAACCTAATTCAGACACATTGACCAATCGACCACCTGATGAGTGATTTGCAGTTTCAATACTGCAATCATCATTGATTTTCATCCGCTTGCGTTTTCGCGAGCTCAGTTTACTAAGCGTCATTTGACCTACTCCGGTTGTCCTGAGGCGACATTACAACAAAGCTGCGAATATTGGATTTAGGAAATAAAGACAATTTGATTAATTGGATTAACTATTCTGCCGTTTAAAGAAATCCGTTACGACATCCAATAAGCCTTCATCCCTCCGACGTGCTGTTGACGTTGCTTCCAGCACAAACTCGGTTTTGGCTAATTTTGGCAAATTGGCATCTTCTCCCAAAACTTGGCAGTCATCAGGGATGGTTCTATGTTCAAGACATGCAATCCCCATACCGGCGGACAACGCGGCTTTGACCGCAAAGACGTTCGACCCGATAAAGATCTCCTGCCATTTGATTTTATTGGTGTTGAGCACGTTGATCGCCATTTGACGCATAGAGCAGGGTGCCCCAAGAGAGACCAATGGCAATGGTTCATCTTGATTATAGATAAAATCTTTTGCCGCCATCCAGGTTAGGTTGCCATCAAACAGTCGCTCACCCTTGTGGTCACCCGAAATACGTTTTGCCACAATGGCATCCAACTTGTTGCGGCTAAGACCCGCATAGAGCTCCTCAGAACTCAAAATACTGACCGTGAGGCGATATTGTGGAAATATTTCTTTTAATGAAATTAATAGTTCGCGAAGGTTTTGATCAATACCATGGTAAGTCACACCAAGACGAAAGCTCTGTAACTCACTTTGATGGGTCATGCTGTGTAATGTATTGTCATGAGCACCCAGCAGTTCCTGCGCCTTTGGCATAAAGTCGTTACCAAAATTAGTGAGTTCCACGCCATGAGGTGAGCTTTCAAAAAGCTTCTGGCCAAGCAATTGTTCAAGCTTTTTAACCCGCATAGAAATTGTCGATTGTGTTGCACCCAATAACTCACCAGCCAAAGTAAAGCTTTCTTTTTCAGCAACGACACAAAAAGCGCGTAAATTTCCGATATCTATATTCATGGGCATGTCCCTCATGGGTTGGGGAATTTGGTTTATGATTTGAAAATCAAATGTTCATTATTTGTTATATTCGTTTTTCAAATGCAAAATCAACTGTTATTTGTATATCAAATTCAACAGGAGATTATTATGATCTATTCAAATGCAACATATGCACCAAGTTCACCAAGTGAACATACAGAAACTGCAACAATTTCTCTTTTAGCTTTGTGGCGAGAAATGACATCAATGTTTCGCTATTCATCTGAAGACCGTTTTACAAAGGCACAAGAAGCTGCTGACCAGTTAGAAGCTGCACAAAACATGCCTTCACTTGAAGAATTGCAAAAGATGAACCGTGCTGAACTGGTTGAAGCCACACGTGGTGTCCGTAAATTCGATTTTTGGGTTTAAATAATGCATCAGCCACTTTTATGATCCGCAAATACATCTGGTTGCGGATCATTTCATTCCTACGCTCTGAGTGAGCAAAAACTTTTTTCAAAAATATTTCTTTTTTTCTGACGCACTTTACAATTCTCAAACGTCTCCTTCGTGATTGAATAAATCACAACGGCTATTTAAGCTTAAAACAAACAGGAGATATGATGATGTTGTACAACTTTTTTCTCGTTGCAGAACCAAATACTGGACCAGAACCGGGTAGTGAGGCTTTTGTAACATATATGCGCGCCTATCGAACATTTAATGAAGACACAAACGCTGCTGGTGTATTTGTCGCCGGTGAAGCGGTAGAAGCTGCTGATACTGCCACGACACTTGAAAAGCAGGGCGATGAAATCCAATACCATGATGGCCCGTTTGCTGAGCTTAAGGAACAGATTTCTGGTTGGTATGTTGTCAACTGTGATAATCTTGAAGAAGCGCTCAAATGGGCGGCAAAGGTGCCACTGGTTGCCTATGGTTTTGGCCGTGTTGAAGTGCGTCCGGTTATGGATGTATCAAAAATGTTAGAGCTGTAAATAGTCATTTCGTCTTGGACGATGCCCTTTGCGTTAGATGTATTCTGCGCAAAGGGTTTGACAACGAAAAAGCTTTATCTATGGCAAATATTGATCACATTTTAGAAGAGAGTTTTAAGGCTGATTGGGGCCCAAGCGTCGCATATATGTTGCGGGTTTGTGGTGATATATCCTTGGCTGAAGAATGCGTGCAATCTGCGTTTGAAGCTGCTTTTAAAGCATGGACGGAGAATGTGCCGGACAATAAAGGTGCGTGGATCCGTAAATCCGCTCGAAATCGTTTTATTGATCACGCGCGCGCCACCAAACTGCATTCATCTGCTCATGAGATGATCAAACAAACCAGCAATGATAATGATTTTGCTTATGATACCAGTGTTTTGGACGATGAATTATCGCTGATGTTTTTGTGCTGTCATCCAGCTATCAGTCCAAAAGATCAAGTTATATTGGTTTTGCGCCTCATTGGAGGATTAAAACCATATGAAATTGGCAAGGCATTTGATCATCATGAAGAGGCTATTCGCTCGCGGCTATTGCGTGCCAAGCGCAAGATGAAAGCCGCCAAAATCTCGACAACTCTACCACATGCAGAAGATCTATCGCGCCGAGTTCGGCAAGTTCTTGCGGCGATTTATCTTATCTATAATGAAGGCTATCGCGCCAGCCGCAATGCAACTCATCAACGCGCTGATCTTGCGCTTGAAGCCATAAGTTTGGCGGCGCGTTTTTGCCGATATATGCCAAAGCTTGCAGAAGCCCACGGATTGATGGCTCTCATATTGTTGGGTGAAGCGCGAAGACCTGCGCGATTTAATGATGGGATGTTGATCCCACTTGAAGAGCAGGATCGTGACCTTTGGGATAGAGATTTAATCAAGGCTGGTTTGTTTCACGTCCAAAATGCGCAAAATATAAATGCAGACAACAAGTTAGATGCAGGTATATATCTATTGCAGGCAGTCATAGCAGCTCATCACTCCACCAGTATTAAGTTTTCCAAAACAAACTGGTCTGAAATTACCACCTGCTATGATCAGCTCCTAAAGCTTCAATCATCAGCAATGTTTGCGCTTAATCGCATAGCCGCTGCAAGTTATATAAAGGATGCTCGTTCATGCTATGCAACGCTTGATGATTGGGAATCACAAAACGGAGAAAAGGCGCAATCTTGCGCAATTCGTGCTGATATTGCCCGGCGGGATGGAGATATAAATCACGCACAAGTTTTTTATAGTAAGGCGATGTTGTTGGAGCCAGATGAAGGCGTGAAGCGGTTCTTGCAAAGCAGAATAGACGAACTATCAAGCTGATAACCCACCCCCTTTAAATTCCAATTATACGCACTACATTAGCTAAGCTTCACCAAATCACATGAAAATAAGCGTTTTTTGCTTGCGAAAACGGCCAAAAGATTTTATCAGGCTGCAACTTCGCATTTGCTATGTATTTTTGTTTGAAAATGTGAAGCATTAGCGGGCCTGATGGCCCTTATGATTTTGCCCGATAACAAAAGGTAGGACCGTCATGGCAAAGGAAAAGTTTGAGCGCAATAAGCCTCACGTAAACATCGGAACGATTGGTCACGTTGACCACGGTAAAACAAGTTTGACAGCGGCGATCACGAAGTTTTTCGGTGATTTCAAAGCCTATGACGAAATTGATGGT
>JBDWIC010000006.1:0-164235 GCA_039974935.1 Lentilitoribacter sp.
GAAGCATGAAGCTATACTGTTATTACCGGTGTTTGAGTCCGGTATGTCCCTCAGTTTTTTGGTCAAAAAGGGGCACTTAATGACTAGTATTATGACAAATAATGCAGCGCTTGCAGCGTTGCAAACAATGCGATCCATCAATATGGATCTAGAAGAAACACAATCTCGTATTTCCTCCGGCTATAAAGTTGAATCTGCTAAAGACAACTCAGCTTACTGGTCTATCGCAACAACAATGCGCTCTGACAATAAAGCACTTGGCACAGTTCAAGACGCTTTGGGTCTTGGTGCTGCTAAAGTTGATACAGCATATACTGGTATGAACTCTTCTATGGAAGTTGTATCAGAAATCAAAGCCAAATTGGTTGCAGCGCGTGAGCCTGGTGTTGATAAAACAAAAATCGACAGCGAGTTGACTGAGCTTAAAAACCAGTTGGTTAGTATCGCAGAATCTGCATCATTCTCCGGTGAAAACTGGCTGCAAAACGATTCAGGTGATACACCATCAGATAAAGAAATCGTCGGTAGTTTCAACCGTGCGGCAGATGGTACAGTTTCACTTACCAAACTTGCGGTTAACGTGACAGGCACTGGCGGCACGATTCTTATTGATGGTGATGTTGAAACTAACGGTATTTTGACTGCAGGTTACCTTGGTGCTTCTCCAAGTGGTGCTGTTGGTACAGCAGGTAACAGCTGGCAGCTAATCGATACAGGAACAGCTGGTACAACAGATGCTGTTGGTACAGTAATTTCTCTTTCAAATACAACAACTGACGCTCAAATTGATGAGATGATCAGTGTTGTGGATTACATCTATTCACAAATGACAGATGCAGCTTCAAACCTTGGTGCGGTTAATAGCCGTATTGAGATGCAGGAAAGCTTTGTCGGACAATTGATGGATTCAATCGATAAAGGTGTTGGCCGTTTGGTCGATGCGGATATGAATGAAGAATCAACGCGATTAAAAGCTCTGCAGACCCAACAACAATTGGGTGTTCAGGCTCTGTCAATTGCTAACTCTTCTTCAGACAGTATCATGTCATTGTTCAGATAATATCTCGAACACTAAGACAAATATATTCTTCTTTCCATATAGAAGTAACAAATCACGCCAGCATTATTTCTGGCGTGATTTTTTTATATTTTTTTATCTAAGTTATTGAATTATTTAAATAAATAGTAATTAGTTGGTGGTCTAATCAGGGTCAAGTAATAACGGCTTTACCACTTGTAACGATTAGGTAAAGATGCATGATGCTGACCCGTTATTACCGGTGTTTGAGTCCGGTATGTCCCTCTGTATTTGGTCAAAAAGGGGCACTTAATGACTAGTATTATGACAAATAATGCAGCGCTTGCAGCGTTGCAAACAATGCGATCCATCAATATGGATCTTGAAGAAACACAATCTCGTATTTCCTCCGGCTATAAAGTTGAATCTGCTAAGGACAACTCTGCTTACTGGTCTATCGCAACAACAATGCGTTCTGACAATAAGGCGCTTGGTACAGTTCAAGACGCTTTGGGTCTTGGTGCTGCGAAAGTTGATACAGCATATACTGGTATGAACTCTTCTATGGAAGTTGTATCAGAGATCAAAGCCAAATTGGTTGCAGCGCGTGAGCCTGGTGTTGATAAAACAAAGATTAACAGCGAATTGACTGAGCTTAAAAACCAGTTGGTTAGTATTGCAGAATCTGCATCATTCTCGGGTGAAAACTGGTTGCAAAATGAAGCTGGGGCGACACCTTCTGACAAAGAAATCGTTGGTAGTTTTAACCGTGCAGCAGATGGCACTGTGTCACTGACAAAACTTTCAGTGAATGTCACTGGTTCAGGTGGTACAATTCTGATCGATAAAGAATTGGCTTCAAACGGACTATTAACTGCTTCTTATCTTGGTGCATCACCAAGTGGTGCCATTGGTACTGCAGGCGATAACTGGAAACTTATTGATGTGTCATCAACAACTGCTGCTACTGGTAATGTTATCAGCATTGATAACACAACATCTGACGCAGATATCGATGAAATGATCAGTGTTGTGGATCATATCTATTCAAAAATGACAGATGCAGCTTCAAACCTCGGTGCCGTTAACAGCCGAATTGAGATGCAAAATAGTTTTGTCGGTCAGCTGATGGATTCAATCGATAAAGGCATTGGCCGATTAGTCGATGCGGATATGAATGAGGAATCGACGCGATTAAAAGCATTGCAGACCCAGCAACAGCTTGGGGTGCAGGCATTGTCGATAGCGAACTCTTCATCGCAAAACATCATGTCATTGTTCAGATAATTCATCGGACAATAAGAAGAATTTATTCTTCTTTATATTTGAAAAACTTAATCGCGTCAGATTTATATCTGGCGCGTTTTTTATTTGCAGATCAATTTTCTAATTGACTTGATCATATGGGGCACATCACTGTCTAACGCGCCCTTTGGCAATATAATCTCCCAAAATTCGAAATAAATAAAATACTGAACCCCAATAATGCATGCAGGATTTTCAGTTTATTCCTCAATTAATGTCCGCAATGGGATGGTTTTCTCAAATCATTTCATAACAGAGACGCAGGTGCTGAACCGATAATTGAGCGATCCATCTACCAAGCGTATTTTTCCCTAACAGCCTTCGCGCCGTTCAGAGGTTAATAATGAGAAGCTGATTTCCACTAAATTATTGAACTGCTCAAATATTACTTCAAGTTGAATAAGCAAAATTTATACTGTAATTATACAGTATAAATTGTAATAAATACCGTATATGCACAGTATAATATAAGTATTTACTTGTTAAATCTGATTTTTTACTTAAGATTTTGATAGCTATAAAGTGATTTATTGATACAAGTAATAGTAGGCTTTTTAGTAAAATATTATCGGAAAAGTAGCATGATGCTACCTGCTGTTGCCGGTGTTAAAATCCGGTATGTCCCTCAACAATCAGTCAGAAAGGGACACTTTATGACTAGTATAATGACCAATAATGCAGCGCTTGCAGCGTTGCAGACAATGAGATCTATCAACGAGGATCTAGAGACAACACAATCGCGTATTTCATCAGGCTATAAGGTTGAAACTGCCAAAGACAATTCAGCCTATTGGTCTATCGCAACAACAATGCGATCGGACAATCAAGCTCTTGGTACAGTCCAGGATGCATTAGGTTTGGGAGCTGCAAAGGTTGATACCGCCTATACAGCTATGGAATCTGCAATGGATGTCGTGTCCGAGATTCAGGCCAAATTGGTTGCAGCTGCGCAACCCGGTGTTGATAAAGATAAGGTTAACAACGAGCTGACAGAGCTGAAGAACCAGTTGATGAGTATTGCGGAATCTGCATCATTTTCAGGTGAGAACTGGTTGCAAAATGAAGCGGGTAATACACCAACTGACAAAGAAATCGTCGGTGGTTTTAATCGTGGTGCTGATGGCACAGTTTCGCTAACAAAGCTGGAGGTCAACGTAACTGGAACTGGCGGTACTATTCTCGTTGACAAAGAAAATGCGGCCAATGGTATTCTCACGGCAGCCTATGTTGGATCGGATCCTGGCGCTGCTCTTGGGGCCGCAACAGCTGACAATTGGGTGTTGATCGATGCCTCTTCAACGACTGGCGTAACGGCTACTGTAATCGAAATCGACAGCAACACATCTGACGAAGATATTGGTGAAATGATCGATGTTGTAGACCACATCCTCCAAAAAATGACAGCCTCTGCTGCCAATTTGGGTGCGATTAACAGCCGAATCGATATGCAGGATGATTTTGTCGGGCAACTCAGGGATTCCATTGATAAAGGTGTTGGCCGATTAGTTGATGCTGATATGAACGAAGAATCGACGCGATTAAAAGCATTGCAGACCCAGCAACAGCTTGGTGTGCAGGCATTATCAATTGCCAACTCTTCTTCAGACAGTATCATGCAATTGTTCAGATAAGATCTATGGTGCACTTGTTGCATTTGTAGAATCTTTTACAATATAAAAAAGGTCGCAACCATGTGTGGTCTTTTTTTATTGCTATATATCAATAACTTACGTCTAAAACTTGCGTTAACCTGACGTTAACCATACTTGTTTATCTTTAATTTACCAACAGAGTACTGAACGCATCAAGTAAGCGTCAGTTGCATGAAGCGTAACTCTAGTAGCCTTTTTCGGCATGTCTGTAGTAAATTGAAGGGGCAATCTTCAAATGACAAGTATTATGACAAACAATGCTGCCTTGGCAGCACTACAAACTATGAGATCCATCAATATGGATCTTGAAGAAACACAATCTCGTATTTCATCTGGTTACAAAGTTGAATCTGCAAAAGACAACTCAGCTTACTGGTCAATCGCAACAACAATGCGCTCTGATAATAAAGCTTTGTCAACGGTTCAAGATGCTCTTGGCCTAGGTGCTGCAAAAGTTGATACCGCTTATACTGGTATGAACTCAGCGCTTGATGTTGTTTCAGAGATTAAAGCGAAATTGGTTGCGGCTCGTGAGCCGGGTGTTGATAAAAACAAAATCAACAACGAATTAACTGAGCTTAAAAATCAGCTCGAAAGTATTTCAGAATCCGCTTCATTCTCCGGTGAAAACTGGTTGAAGAACTCAGATACTGCAACAGCGTTAGACAAAGACGTTGTTGGTAGTTTTAACAGAGCATCCAATGGTACTGTATCCATCACAACTTTATCGGTTGATGTATCAAGTATGATCCTCATCGATACAGCAGATGCAAGTCGCGGAGTTCTAACCGCTGGATATCTTGGTGCCTCACCAAGCGGAACATTGGGTTCAGCTGGTGACAACTGGAAACTTATTGACGCTTCATCAACAACAAGTGCCGTTGGTACTGTTATCTCAATCAGCGATACAACATCTGATGGGGATATTGATGAGATGATTAGCGTTGTCGATCATATTTTCTCTCAACTTACGCAACAGGCTTCAAACCTTGGTGCCATCAATCAGCGTATTGAGATGCAAGACAGTTTCGTAGGCAAATTGATGGATTCAATTGATATTGGTATCGGGCGACTGGTGGATGCTGATATGAATGAGGAATCGACGCGATTAAAAGCATTGCAAACCCAGCAACAGCTTGGTGTGCAGGCGCTATCGATCGCGAACTCAAGCGCTGAAAATATCATGTCGTTGTTTAGATAAACGACACCGAACAGCACTCGCTTTCTATTTAAAAATTAAAATTCTGTGGAGTGCCGCCGGTCAGCGCATTCTCAGATCAAACGACCGCATTGGATTGCCCCCAATGCGGTCGTTATACGTTCATGTTCGCGCAAGTTTGAAATCCTAAAATAACCAAGAATTTGAAGACAATAATGGGTGCGTAACACCAGATAGAAATCTGATGAGATCTAGCACCGATAATCGGCGAGTGAGTTTGACATGAGTTTTGCATTTGCGCAGCACCTTGAAGATTTTGGCCAGCCAAAAGGGTTTGCTTCAGTTTCGATGTTTGACACGTCACCGTCCGATGCAATGGATATTCAAAGTGAACCGGAAATCGACATTGATGAAGTGAAATCAATGGCTTATCAAGATGGATATAACGCTGCTATTGCTGAATTACAGCAGCAAAACCAAGCTGCAGAAGATGCGCTTCGTGCAGCACAAGCCCAAGAGATATTAGCGCTTGAAGCCAAGCTCGGTGAGGCAATGGCACAAAAAATTGCCCAAGATGCGCGACATCAAATTGATGAAAACTGTCAAACGATTAGCCAAGAAGTTGGACAGATATTGTCCCATGTCGTCTCAAGCGAATTGGTAGATCAATCCGTGCACCAGTTACAAGATCTCATTCGCGCAGCATTTGCAGATGATGAGGCGGCACAAATTCGCATCGAAGGACCGCAAGTTCTCGTTGATAAAATGCAAGACGCATTTGGCGAGGACTTTTCCAAGATTGATGTCAACACGAATGAAAACACTGAATTGAGCGTTGAAATCGATGAAACGCTTATGGTGACCAAGCTTAATGATTGGCGCCAGATATTTGGAGATAATGTCTAATGGCAGATGAAACATCTACCCATCAAGGGCAAGGTGAAATCATTATTGTTAAAAAGATCCAAGGTGGCGGTGGTGGCCACCATGGTGGCGCTTGGAAAATTGCTTATGCCGATTTTGTGACGGCGATGATGGCATTTTTCTTGGTGATGTGGCTCGTAAATGCTGCCAATGAGGACACAAAAGCCTCCGTTGCCAGTTACTTTAACCCCATTAAATTGACAGATCAGCAACCGTCAGAAAAGGGCGTGAAAAAAGCCGGTGAAACTGCCGAGGGTGAACAAACATCTGCAAAATCAAAGTCTGAGGGTGAAGAAGAGACCACAGGCGACGGCAAATCTGATGGCAATCAGGAAACATCCACAGCGGGTGAGGAATCTGAAAATTCAGAAGCGGACTATTTTGAAAATCCTTATGCGGTTCTTGCTGAAATTGTTATGGACGCTGCAGAGGAATCCAATATCTCCGAAAAAGGTGACGGTGGTGCGCAAAATTCAGGTTCTGCGACGGGTGCATCCGGTGGCGAGGCCTATCGTGATCCCTTTGATCCTGACTTTTGGAATAAACAGGTAACGGCAAACCCTGATGCCAGCTCCACACCGGAAGGTTCTCCAGAAACTGGTGAAGAAGAAACTTTATTAGCTGAAGAAGATGGACCGTCAGAGCTTGAAATGGGGGCAGGAGACGTCTTTGGTAAAACAGCAGGTGCAGGTGATTTAATCGCGAAAGGTGCGGGGTTGAGCGATCATGACACCGGTGGTGATAAAAGCGGTTTGTCACCTTTTGAGGGTGAAGAAGGCGGTAAGATGCACGACTTTGAAACCGCTGGCCAACACATTAGCAATTTACCGGATGAAGGAAAAACATCCAATACCCTTCCGGCAGGCAATACCCCCATTGATCAAATCGATCCAACAAATCTTGCGACGCTCTTCAAAGAAGGCACAATTAAGCTTGATGATATTCGCCAAAAAGGCATGAAAAAGCGATTATCTGGCGAAGAAGCTAAAGAACTGCAGAAGCTTGCAAAAAAATCAAAACAAGAAGGTTTGACCGAAAAAGAAAAGCAAAAACTCGATGAGCTTTTGGCCAAGAATAATGAAGCCCGGATTGCAGTTGCAGAAATTGCTGAAATGGAAAAAAATCTCAAAGAATTTGAGGAACAACTTGGAGAGGGTGAGTTTTCTGAAGAGGGTAAAGAGTTCATCAGGCAGCTGTTAAATGACAGTGACATTGAAATGGCGGAACTTGAAGTAGAAGACGAAGGCTTATCTGACGCCGAACAACTTGAAAAACGTATTATGTCTGCTCTCGGCGGCAAGCTTGGGAAGCTTGCTGAAGGTCTGGAAGTTTATCCTGCAGAAGGTGGTTTGCTATTATCGCTTACCGATCAGCGCAATATTGGTATGTTTAATGTTGGTTCAGCTGTCCCGCGTCGCGAGATGATTTTACTTATGGATGAAATTGGCGAAGTTCTAAACGAGCGCGACGGTGTTATTGCTATTCGTGGTCATACAGATTCGCGCCCATTTTCGTCAGGTGGAAATGACAACTGGCGCTTATCAATGGCGCGAGCACATAGTGCTTATTTCATGCTTGTCCGCGGAGGTATCCCAGAAGAGCGAATTACGCAGGTATCGGGCTTTGCTGATCGACGTTTAAAAACGCCAGATGAGCCTTATTCTGAGGTAAACAGACGCATTGAAATCCTCATTCAGGCGCAAGGGAGCTAGCGGCTTTATGGCTCTTGTTTCGCCGAAAATATTAATGGATTTTGTAAGATGCTAAAGTTCAAAAAGACACTTTTAGCAGGTGCTTTTTGCGTAAGTTTTATCTTACCTTTAGGCGCCTCACAAGCACAAAGCATTGATAGCTCTGCACCTTTATATACGCTAGTAAGGTCTTTGCAGTATGTGCAGGATACTGTGGTGTCGGGTGATTTTTCTGCAATGGAAATGCAGAGGTTTTTGCTTGAACAAGTCGATCGCAAACTAAGAGAGGCGCAACCTGAGGATTTCGATGATCCTCGAAACGTAGATGCTGCGCTAATTTATGCAATGAGTGGGGGGAACCCCAAGACACTCGATCTTGTTGTCGCGCAAGATAAATATGGTTATTTCGATGAAGAGATAACAAGTATTATGCGCGCGTATCTCAATGGTCTAATTCCGACGACAAAAAAACCGATTGAAGAAATTGTTGATGATTATCTCAATACAGCAATCGGCCCTTATGTGGCACTAATTGCAGCCAATGTGAAAGCAGCAGCAAAAGATTTGAAAGCGGTTGAATTATTTGATTTGGCTCGTCTTGTTGCACCTGGATCCTTGATCGAGGAAGCAGCCCTTCGTCGTTCGATATTAATTTCGATAAACCATAGTAAATTTGATAAGGCGCTAAGTCTTGCGCACATCTATGCGCGGCGGTTTAACAAGTCACCTTACAATGTACAATTTTCGCAACTGATCATTGAGATGATCGTGCAAAATCTTGATAATATTGATGAAGTTTTGGTTGATGAGGTGATATCCTATCTACCAGTGACACAACAAAAAGCAATTTATCTTCGGATTTCACGGACCGGCGTTGTCAATGGAAATGACGTCATGGCAGTTAAAGCAAATGAAAAGGCCCATCTTTTTAAAGGTGAACGAAACGCATATTACAAGATGATGGCAAATTTATATGCGAGTATAAATGAGCTGCCAAAAGGTGAAACGAAAAAGTTGTTAGACGATATCACGAATATCAAGCGACGTAGTCTTTCACCAATTGATCGCCCATTGCATGACGCGGCAATGCTTTTAGCTGAGCAAATTATTGGTTTGCCTGACGAGAAAAGCCTCACACAAGTCATGCAAAGCAATATGGAACGCGAGCAAGAAGAGGCTGAAGAGCTAAAATCAGTCAACCTAAAAGAACTCATTGAAACAGGCGTTACAGAGGAAGTACGCGATGAAATTGAGTTGCCGGGTGATGAAGAGTTTGCAGAATATATGCAAGGCAGAACAACAACACTTGATGATGTGGATGCTATGCTTGCATTGGAGAGTAAGGATGAGAACAGTTGAATAGTATAAGCCCAGCTCTTACGAATGTATCCGCGCCAGTTAAATCTGGCAGAGGCATGGATAAAAATTCAAAGCTTGATAATCAGGATGATGCCAAATTTCAATTGCCAGAGAAGAAATCTAAGGGCAATTCTGAAACGGTTGCCAATCAAAACGATAATAATGATGGTGTAAATGCGAGCGAAAAAGTGTCTGCTGCAAACGAGAATCCTGCAGAAGACACAAAAGCAACAAATAATGCAGAAAATGCTTTATTGGAGCTTATAAACTCTTATCAACCGCGCAATGCTGGTAAATCAGAAACCTCACCTAATGATAATAATTCACAGGATGAACTGTTCGTCGAAGGTACAGATGATCTAAACTCTGAAGAAACAGATGCGATGAGCACTGTTGCTGCAGCTTTGGTTCAAGCACAATCCAACGATAAATTGGATAAGACAACCAATATGAAAGATGGTGAGCAAGCGTCAAAAAGTGCGGATGCTAAACTTGATGACAAAACACATCGCCTTGATAAATCTCATTTGGAAAATGCACAATCTGGTGTGTCTAAATCTAGCGATGAAACGGCAAAGCCAGCTGTAGCTGCTGCTGCGAGTGCCCTGAATGCTTCGCAAGATAAAGATGCTACACTTCGCAAGGATGGTCAAAGTAACACTCCAGATGTTGTAGATGGTAAGAAATCCTCCGCAGTGCTGAACGCGGAAAAAGCAATGAGTGATGGGGCAAAAGACCAAGGTTCAAAACAAAATGATGATCGCGGTCCTGGCGCAAATATTTCTATGGTTGATAAATCAGGAACTAAGATGGCTGGCGTTGAAGTCTTAGAAGCTAAAACCTTTATCGCACCAACCAATGCGTCCACAAATGCGAATAATATTTCGCAGGCAATCTTAAAGTCTCAGCAGATCTCAAGCGCGGCAGCAGCACAAAGTTCTGAGCCTCTTAATCAAACTGCACAGCCAAAAGCCCTTAATACGCTTAAGATCCAGCTAAACCCTGCTGAGCTTGGTGTCGTAACGGCTACGATGAAGCTCAATGGTGATAATTTACAAGTTCAATTGCGTGTTGAAAACATCGATGCATATCGCATGTTGAGCGAGGATAGCTCTTCAATTGTGAAAGCGCTCAAAGGACAGGGTTTCGGCATTGACCAAATTAACTTAACTCTTGCTTCTTCTGATCGCGGGTCAAACCAACAAGGCAATCCGCAAAATGGTCAATCTTTTCAGTCGTATACAGATCAAGAGCAGATGAGTAATCAAAGTGGCAATGACCGAAACAAAGGTTCTGAGACTTCAAATGGTTCTGATACAATGGCTCCTGGAAATGAATTGGCTCAACAAGAATCTGTACAAAAAGACAATTATTCTAGCGGCGTTTATCTGTAGCACTTTTGCACATCAAAGCTATGCTAAACAGGCTTGCGAAGAGCATATCGTACGCGCTGCGCAAAAATATAATGTGCCCGTCGGGATTTTATATTCAGTTGGTTTAACCGAAACTGGTCGTAATGGGACCTTGCACCCTTACGCATTAAACATCGCAGGTAAAGCGATTTATGCTCGATCTACAGCACATGCGGTTGCTCTTTTTAACAAGGCAAGAGAAAAGAATGTGAAGTTGATAGATCTTGGTTGCATGCAAATAAATCATCACTATCACCATAGAGAATTTTCCTCTTTATCTGCCATGCTTAGTCCGGAATTCAATGTTGACTATGCTGCAAAATTTCTTGCTCGTTTAAGACGCCGTCATGAAAACTGGACAATGGCAGTTGCGCGATATCATGCAGGTCCAAATAATGACCCTGCGCAGAAGAGGTATATCTGCCACGTTATCTCCAATCTTGTGGCAACTGGATATGGAAGTTGGACCCAACAGGCCCGCGCATTTTGTCAGTCATGATACAAGCCGTTACATAAGTTGAAAATCTCGCCCTAATTTCGGCATAATTTTATAAGATTTATGCTCGTTAACACATACGAACAAATAGTTAACGGTTAACTCGCGCGTTAACCTTTTGTTAACATTGATCTAATCCGTTAGTGCCATCTTCTTCATTACCACACTATATGTAGTGTTTTTGGTGATCTTATAGTAAAAATTCTATTAAATATTATGGTTAATATAAGGTAATTGTTTGGAAACAGGCAGATTCGTACCGTGTAATTGTAGAAATTAATACCTACGATTCGGAGGCGGTCGAATGATAGTAGTGGTAGACGACAGACAACTAGTTAAAGATGGTTATACATCGCTTTTTGGACGCGAAGGCGTTCCTTCAGCAAGCTTTGATAGCGCGGAATTTGGTGAATGGGTTAATACAGCAGCAGACGGGGACATCGACGCTGTGGAAGCCTTTTTGATTGGTCAAGGCAGTGAAACACTCAGCCTACCAAAAACAATTCGCAGCAGAACAACAGCGCCGGTGATTGCAGTTAGCGATTCACCTTCATTGGATGCGACTCTCGCATTTTATGACAGCGGTGTAGATGATGTTGTGCGCAAGCCAGTACATCCAAAAGAAATTTTAGCTCGCGCAGCAGCGATACGTCGCCGATTAAAAGCGCTTAATAACTTCACAGACATTGGACCAATTCGGGTATACTCAGATGGGCGCGATACAGAAGTCAATGACGAACCATTCCCGCTTCCACGCCGTGAACGCCGCATTCTAGAATATCTAGTTGCAAATCGTGGACGACGTGTGACTAAACAACAAATCTTTAATGCCATCTACGGCATCTTTGATGAAGATGTTGAAGAAAACGTGGTTGAAAGTCATATCTCAAAATTACGTAAGAAACTTCGTAAGCGTCTTGACTTCGATCCAATTGACTCAAAACGCTTCCTTGGATACCGCATTGACTGGGCGACAGCAGATTAACCTTATTTAACAATATCTTAATTCGCGACGATGGCTGACTTAGAAAAAAGTCGGCCATTTCTTTTTGTCGCTATTTTTGATGAAACAAACAGTTTCACGCAAGGCAGTTGAACTACGTTTTAAATATGTAAAAAGCGAGGGAATTGCTATGAGTCTATATGGAATGATGCGTACCGGTACTGCAGGGATGAATTCGCAGGCCAGCCGTTTGGGAACAGTTGCAGATAATATCGCAAATGCGAACACCACCGGTTACAAAAAGGCGATGACCGAATTTTCATCATTGGTACTTCCCGCAACGACCGGCGCTTACAACTCAGGTAGTGTCGCACCTAACGTCAGATACGCGATTTCTGAACAGGGTGCTTTAGAATTTACTTCTTCTTCGACAGACCTTGCAATTAGTGGCGATGGTTTTTTTGTTGTTCAAGATCCCAATGGCCAGCCGTTTCTAACCCGAGCTGGTTCATTTACCGCTGATGGTGACGGATATCTTGTCAATGCTGCGGGCTTTAAATTGCTCGGCGCAGACTATACCAATGGTGTACCAGTTCCCGTTGTAAATGGTTTTGATGGGTTGGTTCCGGTAAATGTGAACTCAACAGGGCTCACAGCGGTTGCCTCAACTGAAGGTGTATTTACAGCTAACCTTGATTCACGAGAAACCGTTAAAACAACGAATCTTCCGTCTGCAAATGCGAATGCCAACGTTGAATATGACGCGAAAAGCTCGCTTGTGGTTTATGATAATAAAGGCGCTGAAGTTCTTCTTGATTTTTATTACACAAAGACAGGTGCAAACGATTGGGAAGTTGCTGTTTTTGATCAGTCAGCTGGCGCAGCCGGCACGTCTTTCCCATATACTACCGGCCCATTAGCTACAACAACTTTGACATTTGATGCAACGTCAGGCGCGCTAACGGGTGCAAGCCCTGATGCAATTGGTTTTACGGTTCCAAATGGTGCTGCTATGACAGTTGACCTTAGTAATATGACGGAGCTTGCTTACGACTTCTCTGTTGCCAACGGCACAGTTAATGGTCAGCCGCCGAATGAAGCAACACGAATTGAAATTTCAGAAGACGGTACAATTTATGCCAACTACGCTAATGGTGAGTTGGACCCAGTTTATCGAATTGCCATGGCCGATGTGCCTAGCCCGGATCGTTTGCGCCCATTATCAGGCAATGTTTATGCCCAGGGTATTGATTCAGGTGTTGTGACAACAGGTTTTGCTGGAACGAACAATTTCGGTTCAATTCAATCTGGTGCGCTCGAAGGTTCGAACGTTGATATCGCTGAAGAGCTTACATCGATGATTGAAAGTCAGCGTAGCTACACAGCTAACTCCAAAGTGTTCCAAACAGGCTCCGATCTTATGGATGTCCTTGTGAACCTAAAACGTTAATCGGCTAGGATACTAAACCGATGAATTTAGGGTCAGCTCTTAATACTGCAACAAGGTCTTTGTCGAATACTTCGACACAGACTTCTGTGGTATCGCAAAATGTTGCAAATGCTGAGAACCCGAATTACGCACGTCGTTCAACGCATTTAGAATTTGATTCACTTGCGGGGTCGCAGATTGCTTCAATCCAGCGCACCACCGACAGTGTTTTATACCGTCAATCCATTTCAAGCATTGCCTCTTCTGATGCGCAAAGCACATTAGTTGCGGCTCTTGATCAGTTAAAGACAATTTTTGGTACTAATGATTACGAACTTTCTCCGGCAGTTATTGCAGGTCAGCTTCGTGACAATTTAAGTGCATACGCGGCGCAGCCAAGTGAACCAACGCTAGCGGAAACCGCAATTGCCAGTGCCCAAGATTTGGCGCTTTCATTGCGTTCATCATCTGAAGCAGTGCAAGAAGTTCGCGCTGAAATGGATGTGGATATTGCGGCAAATGTTTCAAACCTAAACGATATGTTAGCGCGTTTTAAAGTCATCAATGATGAGATTGTTCAGGGTAGCTACGGCAGTTCTGATGTAAATAATTATCTTGATGAACGCGATACACTGGTCAAAGAAATTTCTTCAATTATAGAAGTTCGTCCTGTTACTCGCAGCGGTAATGACATGGTTTTATACACCATGGACGGTACGACATTGTTTGAAAAGTCGCCACGTACGGTGACATTTGAAACTGTGCCTGCCTATGATGCTTTGACAAACGGTAACAGTATTTACGTTGATGGTGTGCCTTTAGAGGCTGGTGAGGGTGCTAACTCATCTGCTGGCGGTTCTTTGCAAGCCATGTTGCAAATTAGAGATGATATTGCTCCAATGTTGCAAGGTCAGCTGGACGAAATTGCACGCGGAGTGGTCACTTTATTTGCTGAGGAAGATCAAGTTGGCGGTGGTGGTGCAGACTTACCCGGCCTATTCACATGGACATCTGGCACTGTTCCAACAGCGGGAACACGTGTTGACGGAATGGCGTCGAGCATTGTGGTAAACCCAGCGGTCTTATCGAGCCAAGGTGGAGACCCCACTTTATTGCGTGATGGTGGCATCAATGGCGCTTCATATCTTTACAATACAGAAGGGGCTGCCGGTTATTCCGAGCGCCTGGACGATTTAGTCACGTCAATGGATGAGCCAATTCCGTTTGATGGGACTTCATTGTTGGGTACATCAAAAGGTTTGATCAACTTCGCCGCCGACAGTCTTGGTTGGTTGGAGCTAACACGTAGTGATGCAACAGCGTCGATGGAAACCAAAGAAGCATATGCTGCGCAAATAGAACAAACTTTTTCCAATGCGACTGGCGTGAGCATTGATGAAGAAATGTCATTGCTGTTATCGCTTGAGCAGTCATACAAAGCCGCCACAAAGATTATTTCCGTGGTTGATGAGCTGCTTCAAACCCTTCTAAGTGCGGTGAGGTAGTCTTATGAAAACTAGTTTCGTTTCAAGTTACGCCACACAAACCTCAATGCGCTTGATTGTGCAAAGAGCGCAAGCAGAAGTTCAGCAGTTGCAGACTGAAGCTGTAACCGGACGCCATGCAGATGTTGGTGTTGCGCTTGGTGGTCAAACATCAAACGCGGTCCGATTACATAGAGATTTTGAGCAGTTTTCAACCATTCAAGATACGAATTCGCTTGTTGAAAACAGACTATCATCTGCGCAAGCAGCTTTAGAACAGTCTTCGCAAAGTGCGCAGGATTTGTTGGAAACCTTGATCATCGCAAAAGATGCAACAGATGATGGTTTACGGGGCGTCGCGGTTTTAGAAATCTCAGATTCACTGCGAGCATTCACCGATGCAGGTAACCTAACAGCCAATGGCGAACATATTTTCTCAGGAATAAACACCGATACAAAACCACTTGTTGATTACTTTGAGCCAGGAAATGCCGCCAAAACTGCATTTGATAATGCATTTTCAACTTATTTTGGTTTCACGCAAACAAGCGCTTCAACATCGACAATCACTGCAACGCAGATGTCTGATTTTTTGGATAATACCATTGAACCAATGTTTACTGGCACTGATTGGACGACGAACTGGTCGTCTGCTTCCGATACCAATATGACAAGCCGTATTGCGCGTGAAGAATTGGTTCAAAGCTCGGTGAACACCAATGGTGATGGCTTTAGGAGCATGGCATTCGCGTCAACAATTGCTTTAGAGATGATGAATATTGGTTTGGACGAAGCTGCTCAGTCTGTTTTGGTTGATAAGGCGATTGATGCAGCGGGTAGAGGGGTCTCAGGTATTGATGATGACCGAACCACATTAGGTATTTCTCAGGCACGACTGGAAAAAGCGAATAACCTTTTGCAAGTCCAGGCTGATTTAACAAAAATTCATGTAAGCGAGATGGAGGAGGTCGATATCTATGAGGCTTCGACCAGAGTTAACGCGCTTATGGCACAAATAGAAACTTCTTATTCAATTACGTCTCGATTACAGCAACTCAATTTAATTGACTACCTGAGGTAATTGAAGATGGCAGATAGCAAGCAGACAAAAAGGGCTATGTAATGTATCAATTTTCTTATGCAGACGTTCAAGAGGATGACGTCACAGAATCTAAAGATCGTGAACGTCAGGTTCTCGATCGCTCGATTGATATGTTGCGTAACGCAATGAAACTTGGGGGGGATTCTCAAGAGGCGATCGAAGCGATTTATTACACAAATCGCGTTTGGGTTCGTTTGATTGAGGACCTGGGTTCTGAAGAAAATCAATTAGATGAAGAGTTGCGTGCAAACCTCATCTCCATAGGCATTTGGATCATTAAAGAATCCGAACGGATACGCCATCGGGAATCTAACAATTTCCAAGGCATTATCGATATTACAACCATGATCAGGGACGGTTTAAAATGAAGAATACACTCCGCATATCGCTCAAAGCAGGAGAGCGCATTTTTATAAATGGCGCGGTGCTTAGAGTAGACCGAAAAGTATCCCTGGAATTTATGAATGACGTCACGTTTTTGCTTGAAAATCATGTCATGCAGCCTGAAGAGGCAACTACACCGTTGCGTCAACTTTATTTCATCGTGCAAATGATGTTGATCAATCCAGCAGGTGTTGATCAATCAATGGAAATGTTCCGCAAATCTATCGTCATGCTGCTAAGCTGCTTTAATGATGAAGAGGTGCGTTCAGAGCTTAAACATATTGATGGCATGGTTATTCAAGGTAAAGCTTTTGAATCACTCAAAGCAATTCGTGGTCTTTATCCGATTGAGGAAAAGATTCTGAATACACCACAAATGCCTGCCACAACTATTGATGAAATTCGTAGGGAGTTAGCACCATGGGCGTAGAAACAGTTGCTTCAGCAACCAGCACCACAACGCAGTCAACTGCAACAGCCGCATCTAACAAAGCAGCTTTGGATTATGATACATTTTTGCAGTTGCTTATTGCACAAATGCAAAACCAAGATCCAACCGAGCCTATGGATTCAAGCGAGCAAATTGCCCAATTGGCAACTTTCTCGCAAGTTGAGCAAACGATTGAAACCAATAAAAACTTGGAATCGCTGCTACAGTCGAATTCTTTGGCAACCGCCAGCGCTATTATTGGAAAAACTGTGAGTTCTCTTGATGGTGAGGTCACAGGTATTGTCAAAGAGGTGCAAATCCTATCTGATGGGGCTGTTGCAGAACTCGAAGATGGCACAAAATTAGTTGTTGGCCCAGGCTTGGTTATTGAAGATACATGAATGAAGCAGATGCTCTAGACTTAGTACAAACAGCAATATGGACGGTTTTGGTCTCAGCAGGACCAGTCGTCTTTGTTGCTATGGGTATTGGTGTCATCATTGCATTTGTTCAAGCGCTAACTCAGGTTCAGGAAATCACTTTAACCTTCGTTCCAAAAATTGTTACTGTACTAATCACAGTTGCAGTTGCAGCGCCTTTTGTTGGCGCTCAAATATCTTCATTTACCAATCTTGTTTTCCAGCGGATTGAAAGCGGTTTTTAGCACTTGTTGAGCTAAACAAAGTTAACCGTTCCATTTACAAATTGTTAATTTTTCGAACAAGAACCTAACTTCGCGCAAGCTTGGGGCTTTAGAGTTTGAATTTGAGTAAGGCGTACATTAGGTGCTGCCGTCTCAAAAAGATAACTAGAAGCAAACTAGCGTTTTTCCTAAAACGTCCATGAATAGACGGTATTGAAAATGGCTCAGCCTGAAGTCGCAGTCTCTCCAATTAAGCTTTCGTTTGGTAAAGATATGGGCTTTGCGCTCGGCATCATTATCATTCTTTCAATCTTATTTTTGCCGATACCAGCATTTTTGATTGATATGGGCCTAGCTTTTTCAATCGCATTTTCAGTGCTAATCCTCATGGTCGCATTGTGGATTCAAAAGCCGCTTGATTTTTCATCTTTTCCGACAATTCTTTTGATCGCAACGATGACGCGATTGTCACTTAATATTGCCACAACGCGAGTTATCCTATCCGATGGTAATTCAGGTACAGAAGCTGCGGGTAACGTTATTGGCGGGTTTTCACAACTTGTTATGGGCGGTGATTTTGTTATCGGCGTGATCGTGTTTCTTATTCTGGTCGTCGTTAATTTCATCGTGATCACCAAAGGTGCCACCCGTATCGCTGAGGTTGGCGCTCGATTTACACTTGATGCGATCCCAGGCAAACAGATGGCGATTGACGCGGATTTATCAGCAGGTTTAATCAGCGAGCAGGACGCCCAAGCACGACGAAAAGAATTAGAGCAAGAGAGCTCATTTTTTGGTTCCATGGATGGTGCATCAAAATTTGTGCGCGGTGATGCAATTGCTGGTCTTATTATTACAGGTATCAATATTTTTGGTGGCATAATTATCGGTTATGCAAGACATGGCATGGAAGTTGGTCAAGCAGCTGACGTGTTTGTCCGCTTGTCAGTCGGTGATGGGCTAGTCTCCCAAATTCCTGCGCTTATCGTATCACTCGCAGCGGGTCTCTTGGTTTCGCGCGGTGGGCAGGTCGGCACCACCGATCAAGCGGTTATAAACCAGCTGAGCTTTTATCCGCGCGCGTTGTTTGCAGCATCTGGATTGTTGTTCTTGCTTGCGCTCATGCCAGGATTGCCATTCATTCCCTTTATGCTCCTTGGCGGAGTTTTGGCTTTTGGTAGTTGGTTGATCCCACGACAAAGGATGGTTGTCGAACAACAAGAGCTTGCCGAAAAGCAACGTCAGCTTGCTCAAAAAACCGAGACGGAACAAGATTCAGTTAAACAGGTTTTAAAAACAGCTGAAGTGGAATTGTTATTGGGTAAACAGTTATCAAGTGAGCTGTTAAATTCCCACGAAGAGCTTGCATTCCGCGTGAGTAAAATGCGGAAGAAATTTGCGACACAATTTGGATTTGTTGTGCCAGAAATTAAAGTTTCTGATGATATCTCAATTGATGAAAAGTCATATCATATTCGTATTCACGGTACGACGATCGCAGCAAATAAACTGCGTGTTGGCGAACTAATGGTGGTCGTTGGAAATGGACGCAAACCTTCTGTTCCTGGCGATGAGTTGCGCGAACCAGCTTTTGGTATGCCTGCTATATCAGTGCCCGAAGCTTTTGCTGATGATTTACGCCGGGAAGGTTTCCAACCCATTGATAACGTATCTGTGGTCCTCACACACTTAAGCGAAGTGATCCGCAATAACCTGCCACAATTGTTGTCTTACAAGGATATGAAAGTGCTCATTGAGCGCTTAGATCCAGAATATCGAAAACTTGCGGATGAAATATGTTCAAACCATATGTCATATTCTGGTTTGCAAGCTGTGCTGAAATTGCTCCTTGCAGAACGTATGTCTATTCGTAATTTGCATCTTGTGTTGGAAGCGGTTGCTGAACTTGCGCCGCATATGCGGAAAACAGAACAAATTGTTGAGCATGTGCGCATAAGAATGGCGCAACAGCTTTGTGGTGATTTAGCGCAAAACGGTACTTTAAACATCTTGCGATTGGGTAGCGAGTGGGATTCGGTTTTCCATCAAGCGTTGAAGCGCGATACCAAGGGTGAGGTGGTCGAGTTTGATATTGATCCGAGGCTTTTGGAAGAGTTTACTGAAAAAGCCACAGATATCATTCGTACCCATATGGACAAAGGTATTCCATTTGTGCTCGTGTCGTCTCCAGATGCACGCCCATATGTGAGGATGATTGTGGAACGTATATTTGCAACACTGCCGGTGCTTTCACATGTTGAAATTGCCAAAGGTATTGAAATTAACATACTAGGTTCGTTGTCGTGATAACCGATCCAGAGGGTACGGTATTAGCCCTCTTTGCTACCTTCTGTCGGATTGGTGGCTGTTTTATGGTATTGCCTGGGATCAGCACCGCACGCGTGTCTTTAAGGATCAGACTTTTTCTTTCAATTGCCATTTCCATTGCGATTATCCCGCTTATGTGGGAACAAATTTACGCTGCAACTAGGGTGAGTAACAGCGCATATATTGTCTTGATTGCAAGTGAAACTTTTATCGGTGTAACGCTCGGCCTCATCGCCAGATACATAACGCTTGGTTTGCAATTCTCAGGTGCTGCATTATCTGCATCTATCGGTTTTAACGCTGCGCCATCGGGTGCGATCTTGCAAAATGAACCGCAAGGCGCAATTACAAATTTAATCACTGTCTCCGCAATTGTGTTGCTGTTCATTTCAGATTTTCATCATCTGGTTATTCAGACAATTGTTAATTCATATGACTTTATGCCCATCGGTACTGGTTTTGAAGTACGCATGGCTTTGGTGACATTGACCGATACGCTTGGAGAGACTTTTTTGTTGATGTTGCGTCTGGCAAGCCCTTTCATTGTTTATGGCCTAATTTTCAATCTCGCTATTGGTATGGTCAATAAACTTGCGCCACAAATCCCGATCTATTTCATCTCCATTCCGTTTATTCTAGCAGGTGGTTTGCTGTTGATATATTTTGGTATCTCAAATTATCTCACGCTTTTCTTGGATGGTTTCATCCAAATTTTCCAAGGTTAGGTGAGGGGTAAATGGCAGAGAAAAAATCCCAACGTTTGCAGCGAATTGTCAATATCCAAAGACAAAAGGAAAAGATGGCTGAAATCGAGTTGGCAGACGTTGTCAACGCGCAACAATATAATCAAGATTCTATGGAATCTGTGCTTGATGCATTGGGTACATTTGATCCCATTCACATGGTTTGCTCAGGGCACTATTCAAAGCGTTTGTCAAACTTAGATGTTAAAAAACGTCAGTTGCAACTGCATCGTGAAATGCAGGAAAAAAACATGATGAAAGAACGTGTTAAAGCTGATCGTTTGGAAGAGAAGGTTGATGCTTTCAAAATGGATGAGGCGCGAGAGGCAGAAGATGAAGGACTTCAAGATTTAATTGATACGATCAGTGGCGGAAAAAAATCCAGCCTCTGGTAAGCCTGACATGAGATAATTTTTAAAGATAATTATTTCAGTTAGGCATTCCTATGGCAGTTTCAGTTAACACAGATTTGATTATGGGCGTTATCAACGCCGCACAGCCTTCAAGTATCGCAGCCGCGGACGCAAAGCTTAGTGCAAAATCTGTCTCCAGAATTGAAATAGCTGCAGCTGGTGATGAGTTTGCAAAAGAGCTGCTTAACTCGCAAACACAATCATCACCCGCAAAAGATCTTTCGGATTTGCGCAGTAGCTTTAATCAACCAAATCAATCCGATGCGCATAAAAAATTTGAATCAATGGTGCTCCATCAATTTGTGCAACATATGTTGCCAAGCGATTCTAGCGTAATTTTTGGTGAAGGCATGTCAGGCGATGTTTGGAAAAGCATGATGGCTCAACAAATTGGTGATGCGATATCTAAGGGTGGTGGGATTGGTATTGCTGATCAAATGCTCGCTGATAAAGCAAATGTTGACGCAAGCCCACTTGGTACAGCCGCCAACATCATAAACGCACGACAGCGCGATTTAATTGACAGCTTAAACGACAACTAATCCCTGATTTAGAACAAGGAATACACAAATGAGACAAGCGGCACATACATCACAGCCAAACGAAATACGTTTTGGAAATGTATTGGGGCGTTTGGAAGCTCTTCTGGATCTGGAAAATGCCAAGATTGGTAAAGACAAAAGCTTTGATATTACAGCTTCCAGCACACATAAAAGCCGTTGCCTTTATGAAATGACCATATTGTTGAAAGGCTTTCGTCCCGAGCAAATACGTCCAGAACATCAGAGCTTATTGATGAAGGTTCAAGAGAAATTAGCGGTTAATAAACGGAAGCTGGAAATTCATATGGATGCTGTTCGCGGTATCGCCGAGTTGCTAAAAGATGCACACAAAGATGCCGAAGATGATGGTACTTACTCAATGAACCAGTTTGGTGGATACGGCGCTTACGAACTCTCATGATTAAAACCTTGATAATTGGCGTATGGGTTGCAGCTGTTGCACTTGGCTCTGTCTACGGTGCCATTACGATGGCAAAGCCTTCTCCCCCGCAAGAAGAACTAGATAAAGCTGCGTTTTATGCCAAGCTGGAACGCGTGGATAGCGACGTTATATCCGTCCCGGTTATCAGTGGTGGTAAAGTGCATGGGTATTTTCTGACCCAGGTTAGTTTTCTTATCGAACCAAAAGATATGGAAGTGTTTCCAATTACACCACAGGAAATGCTCAACGATATTTTAATCACGCAGTTTATCGGCAACCGTATTATCGATTTTCCAAACATGACCAATTTTAATCTTGAGGGTTTTCGAGAACTTGTGGGAACTGCGCTGAACGAACGGGTTGGTCGTGAAGTTTACCATGACATCGTCATTGGTCGTTTGGATTATCTAGGTAAAGCTGATATCAGATCAAACATCCGACAAAAACGCTATTCGATGAGTGAAGGCGGTGAAGGTGTCGGCGAAGAGTAAGCTAAGTCTTAATTAATTGGCCTCAGGATTTCGGTATTGTTCATTAACGACGCCGAATTCAGCCAGTAATCGTCCGAAAGCTATCTGCATATGATACATCCCGATGATCAGTGATTTGTGTTTAATCGCTGATTTCAAAGACCTAAATGGTGAAGCTGCCAGTAAAAGGCAAGATTTGAAAATTGTTTTGGCTCTGTTGTTTGAAGCTCGGGTTTCAATGATCGCTGAAATCGCACCATTTCGATAACTTCTGGCATTGACCCATCGAAAAGTAGAGCGACGCTCTGGGACATCTTCCAAAACTGGAGCTTCATTGCACCATGCAAATGTAAAGCCTTGAATTTCGCAACGCCTATAAAAATCACTATCACCGCCACCAATAAAGTTAAATTGCGGTTCTAGAAAGGGCTGAGGCATTTTATCAAGAACACCGCGCGTAATGACCACATTGCCTGACGAATATAAGATCGGAACAGCGCCAGTAACTTTATAATGTGGCTCGAAAACGGGGTGTCGCTTCCAAACATCTGCTGCATCTTTATGAAATTGTTGCAGCTGAGGGCCGCCGACAATATCACAATCGGTGTCTTGTAAAGTGTTTAAATGATTGAGTAGCCAATTCTCGTCAGCAACTTCATCATCGTCAATGACGGCAAGCCATCTAAAATTTGGGAACTCTGAAAGTGCTTTTGCCCAACCAGCATTATATGCATGGCAATTGCCGCGGTCGTGGGCGATGATCACCAAGCCTTGTAGATCATTATCACGCATAAATTTTGCGGATGCACTAGCACCATCAGCATCATCATGATTATCCATCACAATCACGGCAAAAGCCTTATCAATTGTTTGCAATGCCAATGATTTGAGTGTGAGCAACACCTGTTCAGGCCGTTTAAATGTCGGCAGTGTGACCACTATCTCAACATCGTCAGCTTTTAGACCTTCTGTACGGTAAAAATCTGAAACATTCATTTTGTAAACGACCCAATATCTCTTTGAAGTGAGCATAAAGTGATGATCTAAATATATTATTGATGATTATCTTCTATTTTAATCATCTCGTTTAACCTGGATTTGACCTTTTTTCGCTACAAGCGCTTCAAGGGGTGATTTATGAAGCTTGTATTTTTAACATCATTGGTTCCGGTCGAAAAACCAAAGTCTGGTTATGACATTGCCAATCGTGTTGTTGTCGATGGATTATTATCGATTGGCGTCAAGCTTAAAATTATCGGCTATTTAACCCCAGGAGAAAAGCCCGCTTACCCTGATGATACAGTTGTGCTTGGTGATTTAGAAGTGACCAATTCTAAGGTTGCAAAACTGCAAAAGGTTAAATGGTTGCTACGTGCCTTAATGAACCAGGCGCCGGTTTCTGTTGCGAAAATGCTTCAAACTTCATCTCAAGACATCAATTCAGCGCTAAATGCCTGCCGTCCTTACGATGGGTTATTCCTAAACTCTGTACAATTGCCCGGTGCGTTTATTGACCAATTTAGCAAAGAGAAGTTCGTTTTCTTGGCGCATAATGTTGAATCTGAATCTGCGTATAAAAATGCGCTAAATGCTTCGAACCCAATATCTGCGAACCTGTTTAAGCGTGAAGCAAAACTATTAAAGGGTATAGAAGAACAATTATGCGAGCATGCAAAGCATGTATTCACCTTGGCGGACGATGACCGTGCGGGGCTAAATGTAGCAGAGAAATCATCTCATTTACCGCTCGTCACCCAAGTAAAACAAATCCAAAACGCCATCGCTGTAAAACCGAAATACGATCTTGGGTTAATCGGTACATGGAGTTGGGCAGCCAACAGATCTGGACTGGATTGGTTCTTAAACGAGGTTGTGCCGCACATTCCCGAGCTAAAAATCGCAATCGCCGGTAAAGCGTCAAACCTGCCTTTGGGGATACCAAAGAATGTCGAGTTTTTAGGTCGTGTGGAAGATGCACATGAATTTATAAATTCATGTCAGATTATACCATTAATCAGCCGTGAGGGCACAGGTGTTCAACTCAAAACAATCGAGACATTTGAAATGGGCTTGCCCACCGTTGCGACCAAAAGTTCGCTGCGGGGATTGGATCAATTACCGTCAAATTGTGTTGTGGCAGAGGACAGCAAAGAGTTTGCTAAAGCGCTAGTTGCTATGTCTGACCGGATCAAATCTGGCGAAGAATTAAAAATTAGCGGGAGCAATTTCCATCAAAACCAACTTAGCCAACTTTTAACATCGCTGGAGGGTGGGTTAAAACAATTGGATGTGTCACAAAAGGAATTGCAAACATCGTGACACAAAAGCAATTACAAGATAACCAGCAGCTTGATATTTTGGGTATCAAAGTTGAAAATTGGAGCTGGGACGAGGGCTTTTCAAATATCACTGGCCGATACCAGCTGGATAATAAGCAATCGATATTTGCCTTTATAAATGCGCATAATGCGAATATTTCTATGCGCGATCCCCAGTATCGAAATTGCATAAATGAAGCGATTGTCCTCCCTGATGGCGTGGGTGTTGATCTTGCGACTAAAATTTCTAGTGGGCAAAAATTTAAGGCCAATTTAAACGGTACAGATCTGATACCTGCTCTAATGGTTTATTTTCAAAACCCGATGAAAGTTGCTCTCATTGGTGGCGAAAAAATGGTTGTTAAACGCGCGGCAGAAAAGTTTAAAGCGGCAACGCCATGGCATGAATTTATTGTCGTTTCCGATGGGTATTTTAACCGCGAAGATATTCCGAAAATCCTATCTGAGTTAAAAGCTGAAAAGCCTGATATTCTCCTTGTTGGGATGGGCAGCCCCATGCAGGAAAAATGGGTTGAAGAATATGTAACGATTGAGCATGCAAAACTTGTGTTTACGGTGGGTGCATTGTTTGATTTTGTTTCTCATATTGTGCCACGTGCACCCGCTTCCTGGCGGAAACTGCGTGTTGAATGGATCTATCGGCTTTCACTAGAGCCTAAGCGACTTTGGCGTCGATACATTCTTGGCAACCCGCTGTTTCTCTGGCATGTGGTTCGTAAACGATATTTTCAATGATTGTTAGACTATGACGACAGCAGTAATAACAGCGACCTATAGCGCGGATTTTGAGCGATGCACGTTTTTATGTGAAAGCATGGACCAACGTTTACAAGGTGATTGGACGCATTATCTCCTTGTTGCCGACATTGATCGTGAGATATTTAGTAAGTTGGAAAACAACAAGCGCAAAGTCATTACGGAAAGTCAGATTTTCCCCTTTTGGTGCAGATCATTTCCGGATCCAATTAGTAAGCGTCATGCTCGAGTTTGGCTTACGCCATTCTCACGCCCATTACGTGGCTGGCACGCTCAGCAGCTAAGAAGATTAGCTATCGCGCGCCATATAAAAGAAGACATCATGCTTACCCTCGATTCGGATGTAGTTGTTGTTAAAAACTATCATGTTGATGATCTTGGCGATGCGGACGCAGTGCGATTTTATCGTAATGAAGACGCATTTGATGAGGGCATGCAAGAGCATCTTTTATGGTCAAAAAATGCAGGTCGTTTGTTGGGCATATCAGCGCCAGGAGTTTCAACAACAGATTACATCACAACGTTTATAGCGTGGCGTCGTGAAACCGTTTGTGACATCCTGGATCATATCGAAACGCACAACAAGTGTCATTGGATGCGTGCAGTTGTCAGGCAATCTCAAATGTCTGAATGCATGATTTATGGTCGCTATGTTGATGAAGTTCACATGGGCCGCAATCATCTACCAACGGGTCATTCATTGTGTCATGTCTTGTGGGATGAAAATGCAGCTGAGCCCAATAAGGATGGATTGAAAACGTTTATCAAGAAAATGTCTAATGAACAGGTTGCCGTAGGCATCCAATCATTTGTTGGCATTCCAATGGATGATATTCGTTCGGTTATAAACGAAACACATCCGCAGTAATTGCTTTTAAATAATACAACTTTCCTTATTCGCTAGAAGCTGTTTTTTTAATAATCGGCGCAACTCTCCGCATTGCTGGGTAGGTTAGTAGTAGCGATGTAAGATACAAAAGACCAAACATGACATTGAGCATAATGAACCAATGATCATCTTCTGCGAACATCAAAAGTATCCAAGATAAAAAGCATGCTTTCATAAATCCAATAATGGCGGCATTGGCTGTCCGTAGTAATGTTCGGTTCACTGCATAAAGTAACTCGGAGTGATATTCAGTTAGGTTTCTGAACACCGGCACTAACAACACCATAATTAAATATGGCGATATTTCAGCGACATTCTCTCCAAGAATATTTGGGAACAGCCATTTAATCAGCGCTAATGCTAAAATCCCAGCGAGTGAAATGACGGCAATTGCTGCTTCAAATATCACCCGATATTTAAGGGATTGAATTGTTGACTTTGTGCGCATGATTTGCTGAATTATCAACATGAAGAGTGAACGTATAGGCAATGCGGTGATATCCACGAGGCGCATGAGGATTGCATAGACCCCAGCAATCTGCGGCCCACCAATTGCGAGAACCAGAATTTTATCAAGTTCGGCTTGTGCGTAGTAAACAATTTCAGAGGAAGCAACCGCAAGGGAATCAACCCATCGCGCTAAATACATCTTCAAACACCAGCGCATTTTTACACGTGGGTAGTAAAATACAAGCGCGATCATTGCCGATATTGCATTTGCAGATATGTAGTAAATACCCCATTGCTCAATAGAACTATCGGAGGCGAATGCAAATGCAAATGCAGCAAGCATTTTCATTATGGTTGCGATGATGACTAAAATTGAACCCGCAGCAAATCTGTACAAGCCATTTAAAATAATGGTGGTGATTTCCATCGTTCGCCAAAAAATAACTTCTGCAAATACAATGCACATGAATGCAATCAAGGACATTTCATCGGCAAAAATAATAGTATAAACCGCATAGGCGATCAAACCGATTACAGGAAGCGATAATATGCTGCCAACGATAAGGCCTGGGGTGTACACGCCCAATAAGCGCCTTTTAGAAGTGGCGATCCGGTACATTGGAGATGCAAAACCAAAAGCAACAAGGCGGGATAAAATAATCCCTGCCGCGGATGCTGTTGCAAAAAGGCCAAAGTCTTCAACGGCCAACGTATTTGCAATGGCAATGAAATACCCAAGGGAAATGACAAGACGACCAACAGATCCGCCGACTAATGTCGCGTAATCCTGAATACGTCCGATATTTTGTCGAACTAGTAGATTTAGACTTCCAAACATTGGAGGTTTACTGGCCTTCTAGGTGGTTCACTATAATCCAGCTGTAGCCTGAATTATAAAATTTATTACTAAGATACGGGTACTTATCGTGCGAAATAGGATAAATGATGGAGAAAACTATCCAAAAACGCACGACAGCTGTCTGTTGTTAATATTTTGTTACCCATAACTGCTTACTGTGCGTTAACACATGCAGTTTTGTTCCGTTGGTTAACCACCTACGGCAGTTTATTACTTAAATTGGGTCGTTATGCGTCATAAAAGGCAGTCTTTATTAGATCTTGCTTCCAGTTCACCTCAGAACCGAGGTCAACAGGACGTGCGTCCTAATGCGCAAAATAACGTTAAAATCCGCTCTAAGGTAAGACCGAAGGCAAAGTTAAAACCTAAGGCGGAGCAAAAATATCAAAAAGCCGCAGATGATCCTCAATTGGCGCCAAATGCATCTGTTCTAGCGCAAGATTTAGAAGATGATGCGCGCGCAACAGTGAAAAGCAAGAGCTCGAATAAATTTGATTTCTTTAATCGAGACAAAAATGTTGATGCGCCTTACGAAAAATCACAAGCAGAACACGCTGACCCGGCGCCTGACAACTCAACTTCCTACGAAATTGATCCTGACAAGCCGCTTTTAGATCTCTTTATAATTGTGCGTCATATGTGGGCAAAAAAATGGCTCATCATCGCATGTGGTATTTTAGGGGCAGCATTGGGTGTATTCGTTGCTATCTCAACTCCGCACAAATATTATGCCGATAGCAGATTGATCCTCGATCCACGGGATGTTCAAGTTACCGACACTGTAAACAGCAATAATCAGGCGAGCTCTCAAGTTCTGTTGGCTGTGGTTGATAGCCAAATGCAAGTCGCGCGTTCAACAAGTGTTTTGGAGCGGGTTGTAGAGAAGCTGAGATTAGATCAAGATCCAGAATTCAATGGTGCGGATGATGCTGGTGTTTTGTCGAAACTAAAACGCTTACTATCATCAAGCTCTCAGTCAGATGATCCGTTTGAAAACGCTGTCACCTACCTGCGTGACAATATGGGGTTGGCACGAGACCCAGAAACGTTCCTTGTTTACATTGGTGCGAACACAAACAATGCGGAAAAATCCGCGTTGGTTGCCAATACAATTGTTGAAGAATATTTGGTGGAATATAAGCAGCAACAATCAGGGATTTTTGCGAAAACAACCGATTCAATTGAAGTAAGATTAGAAGAGCTTCGCGAGAAGCTGGACGCTGCCGAAAAACGGATTGTTGACTACCGCTCAGAGAATGACATTATCGATGTTGGCGGTGGTGTAATCAATGAGAAAGAAATGTTAGCTCTAAGTAATGAGCTTGCTAAGGTTCGTGCCGATCAGGTGGCAAAATCTGTGTTGGCAAATGAGTTGAGAAATACAGACATCGATGGAGTTATCTCAGGCTCGTTCCCACAAGCTGCACTAACGCCGACGTTAAGCGAACTTCGCAAACAGTACACAGAAGCAAAATCAAAGAGCGATTCACTTGCAGTTGGATTGGGTCCACGTCATCCTCAGTATATTGCAGCTAAAGCATCTGCGGATGCGGTGGCGACCGAAATTAAAAACGAACTCACTCGTATTGTTTCATCGACGCAAAACGATGTGGTCCGCGCGCGTGATTCAGAAGGTCAACTCGCTGATAAGTTAGCCGTGTTGAAAACACGTGCATCCAATCAATCAACGGAAAATGTTGGTCTTCGCGAATTAGAACGCAAAGCTGAAGCAATTCGCCAAATTTATGAAAGTCTGTTGCGCCGTGCGCGTGAGACGACTGAGCGTGGAAATTTGGAAACATCTGTTATTCAGGTGATTGCAAAAGCAGACCCACCGCAGCACCCATCCACAACATCGCGAAAAACAACTGTCATTTTATTCGGCATACTTGGTGGTATGTTGGGCTTGGCAATTGCGTTTATTTTGGGATCTCTGGAAAGCTTAAAACAACATACGAAAACCAGAGGTTCAAACCGTCAGCGAAACTATGCATCACAATCAAGATCAGGTCGTAATGATATAGATGGCCCACAAAACTATAACGATGCGTTTGATAAGCAAATCCCAGTTAGAGTCGCACACGAGCATAGACAGCGCACCAATCATGATGAACAACCACATGATTACGGCCGTCCTCAGGTTACTGCTGCGCAATACGCTGAAAATTATAATCCTCATCCGATGCCACAATATCAGCAACCGCAAATGCCGCAGCAAAATCCAATTTATCCACCACAGTTTAATCCGGTTGCGATAGCGCCGCATTATGTTGCGCCACAAGCCGTTGTGCCAAATGGCTATCCAACTCAAGTAAATCCAGCGCAGCAAGCTCAGTGGCAAACAACGCCTATAGCGCATGGATATCAGCAACCGTTGGCGACAAATATGCCAAACCAAGAGCAAGCACATGGCGCGCCAACAGTTCAAACAGAACAACCAGTTGAACAAGCGCCAATTCAGCAATCTGGTGATCGTGAAAAGGTCATGCGTTTGAAAAGTGATGTGCAAAGACTACGTGCTGAGCTTGAAAGCTGGGCGCAGTCTAGAAACAACTAAGCCCAACATTAATGTCGGGCTCAGCATCAAATCAAAAATGTTAAATTATAAGCTGATTTTAGAATACACCAGCGCCTTCATCAGCCGTGCCTGCGAGTTGGCGGAACGCACCAAACAATTCACGTCCCATACCAAAATGGTTCGCTGAAAAATCAATTGTCTCTGCTTCGCGAGCGGCAAATTCATCTGCATCCATGAGCACATTAAGCGTACCTTCAATAGCATCCAAGCGGATCATGTCGCCATCGCGCAATCGTGCAATGTTACCTGCATCTTTGGCTTCAGGTGTCATGTGAATTGCAGCTGGTACTTTACCGGATGCCCCAGACATACGACCATCGGTCAATAATGCAACTTTTTGTCCACGATCAAGCAACACGCCTAATGGTGGGGTAAGCTTATGAAGCTCAGGCATGCCATTGGCTTTTGGACCTTGGAAACGTACGACAGCGATAAAATCGCCAGTGAGTTCACCAGCTTTAAACGCTGTTTGAAGTTCTGATTGATCGTTGAAGATCTTTGCAGGTGCTTCAACAATCATATTGTCTGCCTTAACGGCTGAAACTTTGATAACAGATTTACCAAGATTTCCTTCAAGAACTTTAAGCCCGCCATCCTTGCGAAATGGTTCAGCCAAAGTTGCAATAACTTTTGGATCAGCGCTAACTTTGGGAGCAGGGATGTGGTGAATATTACCTTTTTCGCCCAATTGTGCTTCAACGCGATAAGCGGATAGTCCATCACCCCAAACAGTCCGCACATCATCGTGTAGCATACCATTATCTAAAAGCTCACCTATGAGATAACCCATTCCACCCGCTGCTGCGAAGTGATTTACATCCGCTGGACCGTTTGGATAAACGCGAGCAAGTAATGGTATGGTGTCTGAAAGATCAGAAATATCTTGCCAAGTAAGTTGAATGCCTGCAGCTTTTGCCATCGCAACAATGTGCATTGTGTGGTTAGTTGAGCCGCCTGTTGCATGTAACCCGATAACGCCGTTCACAATGGAGCGTTCGTCGATCATTTCACCTGCTGGCGTAAATTCATTGCCCTGTGCTGTAATAGCAATGGCGCGCTTTGTTGCTTCAGACGTGAGAGCGTCGCGCAATGGTGTACCCGGATTTACAAATGACGCGCCAGGAATGTGAAAGCCCATAATTTCCATCAACATCTGATTTGAATTGGCAGTACCATAAAACGTACATGTTCCTGGTCCGTGATAAGATTGTGATTCAGATGCAAGCAATTCTTCGCGGCCAACCTTGCCTTCAGCATAAAGCTGACGTGTACGTGCTTTATCTTTATTAGATAAGCCGCTTGTCATCGGTCCTGCTGGCACAAATACCGCTGGCAAGTGACCAAATGTCAAAGCTGCGATTGTCAGACCTGGTACGATTTTATCGCAAACACCTAAGTAAAGTGCGGCGTCAAACATGTCATGCGACAAACCAACGGCGGTTGCCATGGCAATGACATCGCGAGAGAAAAGTGACAATTCCATGCCTGGTTCACCTTGGGTGACACCATCACACATGGCTGGAACACCACTTGCAACTTGTGCTGTGCCACCGGCTTCGCGTGCCGCTTTTCGGATGATGTCTGGAAACTTTTCAAATGGCTGATGCGCCGACAACATGTCGTTATATGCATTGATAATTGCCAGATTGGGTGTATCGCTTCCAGCAAGGTCAAGCTTATCTTCAGGGCTACTTGCAGCAAATCCATGCGCTAAGTTTGTGCAGCCAAGTTTCGAGCGGTGCGGACCCTTGGAGCTGGCCGCTTTTACACGGTCAAGATAAGGTTCACGAGTTGGTTTTGAGCGTTCAATTAGTCGATGTGTTACATCCAAAATTCGCTTATCAGCGGACATGGTTCTCTTCTTTCCTATCGGCAAGTAGCCAGGTTAGATTATGGTGCCCAATATAGGTTTATTGAGCCATTTAATGCTTCGATAACAGTCCGAATTGGCGGCGCCTCTGCCAATTCTGCATTGAGTGCTTGGTCAAGCACTACGCGTTTCCCATCGCCTTCGATATGCAAAACAAGATAAGACGAGTTCACAATAACTGGTAATGTCAGTGTCAGACGAGGTTCGCCCGCACCCTCAGCTTCCATCTGAATGATAGCACGTTCGCACGACGTCTTTGTGGCAGCTTCTAAATTATTGCCACCTGGGAAAAATGATGCGGTATGTCCATCCAACCCCATGCCCAGAACGGTAATATCAATATTTGGATAGGCTTTTAAGACTCCATCAAGCGTTGCTTCAGCTTGGTTGATGTCTTGACCTTCTTGCCAAAAACTAACCAGTTGCGCGCTCGCTGCTTTTCCCTTTAGCAAGTTATCTCTGATCAGTTTTTCATTTGAACGATCATCACCGGGTGGAACATAACGTTCATCGACCATGATGATGGAAACTTTATCCCAATCAATGTCGTGCTGGGATAGTTTTTCAAAAAACACTTTTGGCGTTGATCCACCAGAAACAGCGATAGATGCAGCACCGTTTGCGGTTACTTTATTTTGCAAGCGTTTGGCAACATCCTCAGCAAGGCCTGCTGCCAGCGCGTCTTTGTTCGCAAAATTATGCGGTATTACTTTACTAGTCATTGTCGTACCATGTGCGCCCATCGCGCTCAATTAATCCAATAGCCTGACTAGGTCCTGAAGTTCCCGCAGTATAGGTTTGTGCAAGTTGTCCCGTTTGCTCCCAAGCCGTTAGAATTGGATCAATCCATTCCCATGCAGCTTCCACCTCATCACCACGCATGAAGAGTGTTTGGTTGTTACGAATAACATCAAGCAACAAACGCTCATAAGCATCTGGGTGGCGAACATCAAAGTTCTCAGCAAAGCTCATATCAAGAGGCACATGACGCAAGCGCATTCCACCAGGACCTGGATCTTTGATCATAATCCACTGCTGCACGGCTTCATCTGGCTGCAAGCGGATAACCAATTGGTTCGCATGCACAACTTGATCCGCCGCACCAAAGATAGAGTGTGGAACCGCTTTGAAATTAATAACAATTTCAGACACACGGTTTGGCATGCGTTTACCTGTACGCAAGTAGAAGGGAACACCATTCCAACGCCAGTTTGAAATCTCTGCTTTAATCGCAACATATGTCTCAATGTTTGAAGGTTTGCCAAGCTCATCAAGATAACCAGAGACGGGGCCGCCATCAGATGCGCCTGCTTTATATTGCCCGCGCACGGTTAGTTTGTCCGTATTGCCAGCGTCAATTCTTTTGAGCGAACGTAGAACTTTAAGCTTTTCATCGCGCACATTTTCAGCGTCCATGGATGCAGGTGGTTCCATTGCAACAAGACACATGAGTTGTACAAGATGGTTTTGCACCATGTCACGCAACGCGCCAGCATTGTCATAATAGCCAGCTCGACCTTCAAGCCCAACAGATTCAGATACATTGATCTGAACGTGGTCAATATGGGCCGAATTCCACAATGGTTCATAAAGTACATTTGCAAAGCGCAAAGCCATGAGATTTTGTACGGTTTCTTTGCCAAGGTAGTGATCAATACGAAAAACTTGTTCTTCTTTGAAGACTTTGGCAATTGTGTCATTCAGCTCGCGTGCAGAGGCAAGATCACGACCCAACGGTTTTTCCACGACAACGCGCGTTTTATCCGTAATCAATCCATGTTGGCGGATATTTTCTGAAATATCACCGAACAGAGACGGTCCAACAGCCATATAAAAAGCTCTAACGCGATCTTCGCTGCCTTTGAGCTTTTCAACCAAATTATCCCAGCCTTTGTCCGATTTTGCGTCGAGCGCAACATAATCAAGTCGCTGCACGAACTTATCAGCTTCGGCTTGGTCAAATTCTTTTGGTTTGACGTGCTCTTTGAGCGCTGCCATTGCAAAAGCTTGATATTCTTCTTGTGACTTTTCCGACCGTGATGCACCAATGATGCGAGTGGGTTCGGAAAATTGCCCTGCTGCTTGTCGATGGTAAAGTGCTGGAAGAAGTTTTCGTTCGGCGAGGTCGCCGGTTCCACCAAAGACAATATAGTCAAAGGGATCTACGGGTATGATCTGACTGCTCATGATTTTCATCCATGTTTGGTATAGCAGTTACATAATCTAATCGATTTAAAAATGCTAGTATAAATCTCAAAAAATCTCAAACTTCGTTGTAATGTAGAAATAGCCCCGCAAAAATCGGGGCTATAAAACAGGGATATGAATGGGGATTAATTGTTGTTTGCAACAATAACAGGAACCAATAAATCACCCCAATTTCCATTGCCGCCATGATGGCGTGCGGAGCGAATAAGTTCAACGGAAACGCCTTCGTCAACAGCTTTCATGATGGAATTGTTCAAGCGGTGTAAATCGTTTGCAAGGCGATGAATGGATGCTTGCTGATTTTCCGGCATTGAGTGCGACTGTTCTTCTGCTCTTTCTTTAACGCGTGTCTTAGGTGCCATGATAGTCTCCATTATTAATACTGTTTGATCACATGGATCATTAATTTGTAAATTTTAGTCACAGATTGAAGTATGAGTTTCTTTTTAATGCTCAAATCCGTGCTGGCTTGTGACTAGATTTACAGAAGAGGGATGTTTCGGCGAGTAAATAGTTATAAAATCGCTATAAAAGCGGGTAATGCTGTATAATATTTGACAATTAGTTCTTGTAAACTTGTCAATTTTGTAAAAATATGTATCGATAGATTTAGTAAAAAATTGTAAATTGAGACAAAAATTGGCTGAACAGAAAGTTTTTCTTGGTCCTCGCGTCAGGCGCATTCGAAATTCATTGGGCTTAACCCAAACATCGATGGCCGCAGATTTAGATATCTCTCCCTCATATCTAAACCTCATTGAGCGAAATCAGAGGCCATTAACGGTTCCATTGATCATAAAGCTGTCTTCTGTTTACAAAATTGATCCGCAAGAGCTGCAGGTAGAGGGTGCAGGCACATTAAGCGCGCTTAAAGAAGTATTTGCGGACCCACTTTTGTCCGGTGAATTGCCAGGCGATCAAGAGCTGGTTGAGATTACCGACGCAGCTCCAAATGCAGCTTCTGGAATTGTTAAACTTTATAGAGCCTATCGCGAACAACAGGAACGATTAAGTGATTTATCGTCCATGCTGGCAAAAAATGAGGGCGGTCCACAAATCTCTGGCTCGAGACTTCCCATCGATGTTGTGCGGCAAGTTTTTGAAGAACGCCCAAATTACTACGGACGGATTGATGAAGCTGCAGAGAAATTTAGCGAAGAATTTATGTCGTCTGAAGAGCCGACGGTTTCGCTGCGCGATTGGTTGAAAACAAAGCATGGCATTAGTGTCAAGATATTGCCGGTCAAAACCATGCCGAATTTACGCCGGCGACTTGATCGCCATTCAATGAGATTATTTCTCTCCGCGCGATTGTCACCACAAGATAGATTGCGCGAGATTGCAATAGAAGTTGCAATGCTGGCGCTCGCAACACCCATTCAATCTGAGTTGGAAGGGCTAAACCTTCAAGGTGATGAGGCCATACGATTAGCGCGCTACGAGTTATCGCGATATGCAGCTTTGGCCATGATGATGCCTTATGGCAAATTCTATGCAAGCGCTAAGCGCGACGAATATGATGTTGATGCTTTAAGTGCGCAGTTTAATGTTTCATTTGAACAAGCCGCAACACGTCTGACAACGATGCAACGTGCTGACCTGCCACTCATCCCTTATTTCATGCTCGAAGTGGATAATGCCGGTAACATCGTGCGGCGCGCAGGCGCGAAAGGTTATCCGCGGTCTCAATTTGGCGGAAGCTGCCCCAAACATAGTATTTACGCTGCATTTTCATTGCCAGGTCAGGTTTTCATTGATGAAGTCGAACTTGCAGATGGCGCTAATTTTGTGACCATGGCGAGAACAGTTGATGGCTTAATGGGATCCATGAAAGATCCGGTGCGCCGTACAGCAATCATGCTGTGTTGTGCATCTGAACATGCCTATCAACTCAGCTACTTCACAGACCGCATGACAGATGTAAAACTCGAAGTTGGTCCCGCATGTCGCCTATGCGAGCGTCAGGGCTGTGTTTCAAGAGCAGAACCATCCATCACAAGGCCACTGGGTCTAGATGAAATGGTGACTGGTTTGAGCGCATTTGATTTCCAATAAACAAGATGTGCTGTTTTAGCTGCGCGGTGGTTTGAAAAGAAATGCTACCAGCCAGATTGGTATGACAACAATGGAGCCAAGAACAAGATTTGGTATGGCCCATTCAGCGCCGCGTTGTAAAAGCGCAAACACATCGTCAGGTGTCAGACCAATATCTGATAATAGGTCTGCGGCGGAGATATTCAATGCTGATAAAATCGCCCCCGCGACCAAAGATGCCAAGCAAATTTTAAAAATTGCAGATAGTATCTGAAGCATTTAACTCACCATTGTTCCCCGTAATTGTCGACGTAAATATATAATTTCGCAAGTGTTTTTTACAATATTACTGAAAATCTAGGTCAGGAATTGGTGGTGACATAATTGGATTTGGCCAAGATCCACCAATAAATAGTGAAAGTGGTGGAAGTGCTATACTTGCGGATGAGGCTACGTCGTTATCCGTTGCTGTAGCATCATCCGGTTTATTTCCAAGAGTTGCAAGTAGAGCCAAACTGCTCTTTGCAAAGGGAACAATACCGCTCAAGGTAAGTATTTGATCACTGGTGCTGACTTGAGCGGTTTGTAAGCGTGCAACACCACTATCGATCTCAGCGCTTAGCACAGATGTTTCAAAATCGATGGAACCACTTTCGACATCTCCCAGTGTGAAAAACTGCCTCTTTTCGGCAAGCTGTTTTACAAGTTCAAGATCAAGTCCAGGGATAACACCTTCCCCAATCTCAACCTCGATGTTCCCCGAAATATCTGAAACCGTGGTTGCCCATAAAGGTGTTTCAGAACGTAGTTTTAGATCAATATTACCAACCCCGTGGGGAAGTGGGCCATTGATTTCAAGTGTTTCAAACACATCGCCAAAATTGATCCCGCGAGAAGAGAATGAAATCTCCCCGCCGCCATCAATACCTTTCTCAGAGATAGATACTTTTGCAAAAATCTGTCCATCGTAAGCGTTGGCATCACCAATATTAAATGTCGCAATTTCTTGATTAACCTGAACCCCAGCTGCGAGATTGGACATTTCTATAGGGCCAAAATTTGCAGACTGGGCGGATAATCGTAAATCAAGGCCGACCTGTTTTAAAAAACGGGTATCGATGGTGTCTGCAATGTCATCGCTTGATTTTGGGATTGGGGTAAACGCGCGAAGAAACGAACCAATGTCTAGATTGTTAAATGCAAGCGTGCCGTTGATCATAGGTGGCGCATCATCTGGTAATGTGAAATCCAAGATCCCAAGGCCGCGATTTTCACCAATACGGAGAATGAGATCATCAAATTTCGCAGTATTTAGCGAGCCAGAAATATCCGCTTCAAATTCCACTTCACCAAGCGCAGCACCGGGTATGATTTCACTGCCTGACCATTCTAAAACACGCCTGACTGATGGGCTATCGGCTACGACAGCACCCATAATAAAGACCCGCTCACCTAATTCTATATCGCCGATGTAATTGAGATTAAACATCGCTGAGTTCATATTCATGTTCACAGTAACATTTTCACCAGCAAGAAAAGAAAGTGGTTGTTCGTTACGCCCTTGAAGATTGACTTCTTGACCGCGAAGGATGGCACTGAGATTGAAATCTAAGGGGGTATCATCCCCGCGCCAGACGATTTGACCATTGATCGATGTAATGCGTTCTGGTTCTGAACCAGGGTTTGTCACAACGGATAAGCTACCACCTTCAATCAAAAGGTTTCCCAGATTTAAAAATTCACGTAGGTTATCGCCACTTGCGCTGGCTGAATTAATTTGTACCGAACTTTGTTGCGTTTGAATTTCGCCCCCTAAAATATTTTTAGATGGCAGCCAATTTGAGCTACCATTTTGGTAGAGTTCAAAGTTAACCGAAGGGCGCACTAAGCGGTAATTTGAAAAATTTGGTTTGCCAAATATAGCAGAGAATAAACTAACATCAGCAGAAAACAGATCCGCTTGCATAAGCGGGTCGGAATTTGGGTCGGAAATATCGCCGACTGTAATATTGCTGATTTCAATATTTGCACGAGGCCATAGATTAATTTGCGGATTGCTTTCAAATGTAACAGGGTGCCCAACGACATTGGATATCTCTGTTTTAAACTGATCTCTGACAAGTTCAGTTGAGATCATATAGGGTAGCGCAAACCAAGCGAGCACCGACAATGCCGCCAAGCCCGCTATCGTCACGCTTACTCGTTTAAGCAATTTGTTTTTGCTCCAAATTGGCAAAGAAAACCCCATCTATATCCGCAATTTAATATTTGCGCATTTTTTAGCATGACAGAAGGTAAAAGTTCAGGCCAATTTTAAATAAATTTTGCACGCGGTTGCAATTAATCGATTTAGGACTAGAAATACGAAAAAAAACCTCTATGCATGATAGGAAGGCACGACGCTTTATCCTATCACTGGCGGTGCGCGATCTCTTATAGAGGCCCAAACCCGACAGAGGTAACAGTATTGACCTGTTTGAGAACCGAGGAAGACGAATGAAGAAAATTTATAAGACAGCCAATGATGCATTAGATGGTTTACTGCAAGATGGCTTAACAATCGCAGCGGGTGGATTTGGGCTTTGTGGTATCCCTGAGCTTTTAATTCAAGCCATTCGCGAAGATGGTGCAAAAGATCTAACTTTTGCGTCAAACAATGCGGGAGTCGATGGTTTTGGATTAGGTATCTTGCTTGAATCACGCCAAGTCAAAAAAATGATCTCATCTTATGTTGGTGAAAATGCAGAGTTCATGCGTCAATATTTGTCCGGTGAATTAGAGCTGGAATTTGCACCGCAAGGAACACTTGCCGAGCGCATGAGATCTGCTGGCTGCGGTATACCTGGTTTTTACACGAAAACCGGTGTTGGTACTGTCATTGCCGAGGGTAAAGAGCACAAAGATTTCAATGGTGAGACGTTTATCCTTGAAGAGGGCATTTTTGCTGATCTATCAATTGTTAAAGCTTGGAAAGCCGATGAAACTGGTAATCTGGTCTTTAGAAAAACAGCGCGCAATTTCAATCCGCCTGCTGCTATGTGCGGCAAGATCTGTGTTGCGGAAGTTGAAGAGATTGTTCCAACTGGTTCGCTTGATCCTGATTCAATTCATTTGCCGGGTATTTATGTGCATCGCCTTATTCAAGGTGAGCATGAAAAACGCATCGAACAACGCACAGTCAGCGCAGCCTAGTTAAAATTAAGGATATTATTATGTGGGATCGTAATCAGATGGCTGCGCGTGCAGCAAAAGAACTACAAGACGGTTGGTATGTGAATTTGGGTATTGGTATTCCAACGCTTGTTGCAAACTATATTCCTGAAGGTATTGAAGTTACGCTTCAATCTGAAAATGGAATGTTGGGGATGGGACCTTTCCCAACAGAAGAAAACATCGATGCAGATTTGATCAATGCCGGTAAGCAGACAATCACTGAATTACCACAAACGGCATATTTTGATTCAGCACAAAGTTTTGGCATGATCCGCGGTGGCAAAATTGCAATGGCAATTTTGGGTGCGATGGAAGTTGCTGAAAATGGTGATCTGGCGAACTGGATGATTCCTGGAAAACTCATCAAAGGTATGGGTGGTGCAATGGATTTGGTAGCCGGTGTTGGCCGAGTTGTTGTGGTGATGGATCACACCAACAAAAAAGGTGAATCAAAGCTTTTGAAAAACTGTACTTTGCCACTTACCGGCCAAGGTGTTGTTGATCGCATCATCACTAATCTGGGTGTGTTTGATGTAGTTGAGGGTGGTTTGAAGCTTGTTGAATTGGCTGATGGCGTTACAGAAGATGAAGTTAAAGCATCAACAGAAGCAAATCTTGTATAAAACGCTAATTAAAACAATGAGATGAGTGGTTCGTTCAAATTTGAATGATTAAGTTAGCTGCTTTATAAGGTCTAACTTGTATATTCTATTTAGCATTTTACGAAATGCTGTCATGAATGCTTGTCAAATTTATCGGGGTCCAGAAATGGACCCCTTTTTTTTATTCAAATTTGTCTGATATTCTGACTATTCAGTCAGCACGCGTTGTGGTGGGAAATTGATAGTCACAAGTGTGCCTTCGCCCGGTGCAGAAACAATATCAAAGCTTGCACGATTTGCTTCAGTCATTGCGCGAGTTAACGGCAAGCCTAAGCCTGTGCCATCACCGCGTTGACGCGTCTCATGACCAACCTGTCCAAATGGCTGCATAGCGCGTTCTAATTCGGACCGGTTCATGCCAACACCGTTGTCTCGAATGCGCAACAACACATTGCCCGATGCTTCAAGCGAGCTGGAAACTACGATCTGCCCACCAGCCGGTGTAAAGCGAATGGAGTTTGATAAGATATTGAGCAAGATCTGCTTGATTGAACGCTTGTCTGCGACAACAGATGGAACGTTGGTTGGCAGGCTGGATCGCACAATAACACGGTTTTCATTGGCAATTTGCTGCATTAATGACAAAGATTCTGTGATTTCGTCATTGAGCGAAACTGCTTGAAAATCGAGATCCTGCTGACCTGCTTCAATCTTGGAAATATCGAGCAAATCATTGACGATATCTAATACATGGCGACCGGACTTGCTGATATCATGAGCATATTCATTATAACGCGGATGCCCAACGGGGCCGAAGCGTTCCTGTGCAATAAGATCAGAAAACCCAATAATTGCATTTAGTGGCGTTCTTATCTCGTGGCTGACGCGCGCTAGAAAATCAGTTTTGTGGGAACTTGCCGATTCAGCTTGTGATTTAGCTGATTGAAGTTCTTCCTCCGTGTGTTTTGCATGACTGATGTCACGCAGCACGGCACAATATCCATCTGATCCCGATAAGCGACCCATGGTCATGGAGAGCGGCATAGTGCCACCGGTTGATACGCGTCCGACAATCTCACGTCCATCATTTAACAGGCTTGTTACACCCGGACCTGACATTGCATTGACATAATCAAGCACAGAGTTTTGGCTTTCAGCTGCAAACAACATTGCAAATGGTTTGCCCGTTGCATCATCAGAATTATAGTCAAACAATGCTGATGCAGATGCATTTAGTGATTGTATTTTGCTTTCGCCATCAATGATGACAACACCGTCAGTCGCAGTCTCCAAAATGGAAGCGAGATCAGAAATTTTAAGCTTTAAACGCTCATTCTCATCTTCCAGATCGTCGTCTATTTCTTCTACTTCATCCGTTTCATCTAATTCATCTGTTGGCAGAACATCTTCTGCAGAATCTAATAATGTGAAGCTCAGCTCGAGAACTTTTTCATCATTCCACTGTGTTGATCTTAGTTTCATATCGACAGGAATGGATGTACCTTCTGCTGTCTTGATAAAGTGGTTTATTCCTGCCAGCTCCTCATTTCCAGCTTCGCCATCGCCAGCTTCCTCATTGTCAGCATCATCGCTGCTTGCGCTTTCAACATAAGCATCATCGCCGAGCAAGAAGTCGATCCCACCCAATTCTTTCAATTCTTCAAGGTCTTCGTATCCGGTTGCTTCAAAGAATGTCTCGTTGGCAAAAAGCAAGTTTTCACTATCATAGACAATTAGTGCTGGTGCGTTCTGAGTGTGGCCATCTACCTCATCGATAGTTTGGTCTTGATCATCATGATCAATGTCGCCGTGAGTACTTACATTCTGGTCGATCTCAGGTTGTTCTTTAGAACCAAGATCAAGTTCATCTGTAAACGTAGCTGTTTCATCCCGTTCAGGTGAAGCTGTCTTGTCGTGCTGAAAATCGACAACTTCGGTTGTATCATTTTGATCTAACTGATCGTCATCTGGCTCAATATCGTCAGATGAAAGCTCATCTGCGGGGTCCATAAAGCTTGATGTGATCTCGTCGTCAGCGTCGCTGAAATCTGATTGTTCACTATAATTATTGGATTGATCTGAATTTGCACCAATCCCACCAAGTTGTTTTCTTATTTCCAGGAAGGCGTCTTTCTCTTCCTTTGTAAGTTCAGCTCGTGCTTCTTGGTGTAGCTCTTCCAATTGATCTATTTTATCAACAGATCGTCGTTTTGGGGTATCCGATGTATCTATCGCTGGGGTCTCACCACGGAAGGGGTCTTCGTGAAGGTCAAGCGGTGCTTCCTCTTGGATGTCGCTTTGATTGTCATCACCCGCGTTGGCATTGTCTTTTACATCAGCTTCATCGTCCGCAGCATGAGTATCGATGACGGATTTAGGTGTTGTCTCTAAAGTTTCTAAAGTATCATCATATGAACCGCTAGTAAGCGCAAAGCCGATTGATTGAGGATCCGGTGCTGCTTCTTGCAAGCGTGCAATACCAAAACCACGATAGCCATCAAACAAGCGATCTCTGGTGTAAGTAGGAAGTGCCGCTAGATCAACGGGAACCGAAAGGTCTGTACCTTGAACCGGCCACATAACAGTTTTCCCAGACCATGTATCGCGTCTGCGAATAAGATCGACAATCTCTTCACTTGGATTAAGGTTAAACACCAATGCAACGTCAGCGAAACGACGCCCTAAGATGTCTGCAGCATTTGGACCAACAGCTTCACCAAGTTCGGGTGAGATTTCAGTAAAGATCCCTGCAGCATCTGTCTTCCAAACAAAGCGAACGGCACGTTGTTGACGGTCAAATTTGAAATCGTCAGCTTCGTTTTCATCAGCCTCTTCGCTATTCTCTATTAACTGAGCTTCATCATTTGCTTCATTTGATGTTTCAACAATTCTTAAAGTTGTTTCCTTGATTTCTTCTTGTGTATCAGGCTCTTCGACCACATGATCGTCATGCTTAAGGAAGGCATCGATAGGATCTTCCTCTTCGTGATCTAGATCAGATGTAAGATCTTCTTCCTTACGGGCATCTTCAGAATGCGCCACATCAGCCGCATCTGTGTTAACTTCTTGTTCTACAACGACGTCGATAACTTCTTGATCATCATGTTCTTCGGAATTGGTTGTGTCATCAATGGCGAACAACAAATACATATCCGGATTTTCAGACAAATGACCGATGGCAGCGGGTAGATCACCCTTTGCTGTTTTTAAGCGGCGTTTTATAAGACGATCATCTTGTGTAGATACGTCCTCACTCATGGCGCGGCGTTCAGAAAGGGAAACATCGAGCGCATAAAATTGCTCGGTCGCACCTAAGATTTGTCCTTGTTTGCCTAAAACAGCAACGCAAGTTTCTTCATCATCAAACCCTGAAATGATATGGTCCACATCAAATATTCCACGCGCGGATGCATTATCAGTATTAACGATTACCAAGATTGCTTGTTCGCCTTGGGGAAGAGAAATGAGTTCAAGCGTCAGGTCTAACTCGTTGCCCTTTTTTGTTGGCAAGATCTGCAAATTTGCACTTTTGATAACGTCATTGGCAATAAGCTGTTGCGCAGTTTCGCGTAACTTTTTGCGTGTTTTTTTGCTATCGATAAAACCATCATCCATGAAGTCATAGATTGTTTTATAGTTGAAGAGTTTCGCAGCTGGGCCGTTTGTCCAGATGATTGTATTAAAGTCGGTCGACACAATTGCTAACGCATCACCATCGGTAAAGCGATCACGAATTGCGGCATGTACTGCCAAATCGATAAATGGATACAAAATGTCCGTCATATTAAAAACCTAACCGACTTTCTTACGTTTTTTACTCACTACTTCGGCAATTACTATCGTGTTGTTATCTCAAGGTCCATAAATACTGGGTTCAGCGCGCCTCATTTATTAAAAAAAGGTTAATTTTGTGCGCTGCAACAAAAATGTTGCATTGCACAATAAAATGTACTATATGATGATTAAGTTTATGAGAGCGCTTTGCTCATCAAGACCGTTAAACAAAATTAATGGAGCATATTATGGTTGCTAAGAAAGCCACAAAGACAGTTGAAGCAAAAGTAGAAACACCTGCAAAAAGCGATAACGTTGTTGCATTTGATCTGAACCAGGTCTCAGAAACATACCGCAAAGCTGCCGAAACAAACCTCGAACAAGCAAAAGAAAACTTTGAGAAAATCAAAGTTGCTTCTGATGATGCGACCAAAGCAATGGAAGCTGCAATGGACACAGCAAAAACAGAAGGCGCTGAGCTTGGCATGAAAGCTATTGATGTTGCGCAAACTAATCTTAAGAGCTCAATCTCGCACTTTGAGAAACTCATGAGTGTTAAATCAGTTGCAGACATGATCGAATTGCAGTCAACATTCGTTCGTGAGCAAACTGAAGTTGTGACTTCGCAACTTAAAACTTTCCAAGAAGCTTCAACTAAAATGGCGCAGGACGTTAGTGCACCAGTTAAAGAAGTTGCTGAGAAGTCTTTCAAGTCTTTCAAATAAGTTTTGAGTAAACGTAATGAGTAGGGGCGGGGTATTTTATCCCGCCCTTTTTTATCCACTTGCTAAAGTTACGTATCTTTGTAAAAATTTATGCAAGAAATTTAATTGAAGACTTGCAAAATTTTTCGCAGGGAAGTATGTGACGACAGCTCAAAAATATTTTGAGCGTGTGCGGTTGTAGCTCAGTTGGTTAGAGCGCCGGTTTGTGGAACCGGATGTCGGTGGTTCGAATCCACTCAACCGTACCATTTCTTAATAACTCTCCAAAAATTGATGAAGCTAAGAGCCCGGACGTGGTTAACATATTCTATATGAATATGATAAAATGCTCTGAAATTAATTGTATTTTACAATGCCAAGCCCAGTTTACTGACGAATTTACATTAAGTTAACCATGCAATTGGAATTCGTTAGAGTAAATGAAGTGTTTAGGAAATCGGCAACCTTTTAACTCATATATTAGCCACGTTCCATGAGGAGCAAACCGCATGACGCGGGTTTTTGGTTGTATTATTGTGAGGTTCCAGCCACATGAAGTTAGCATGGGTTTCGGCTGTCATTGCTGGTGTATTAGGTATTTTTCTGCTTTGGCTCCCGATGAGCTTGCAGGCGCAATTGGTGCTAAGTTTTGCATCTTTAGGCGTTATGTTCTTTGCAATGAGCAGACCTGACAATAAAGTTTTCCGTTTAGTGACATTTACTTTTTGTGCCATTTTGGCAATTCGCTATGGCTTCTGGCGCAGCACAGAAACTCTGCCAAGCATCTCAGAACCTGCCAATTTTATTCCAGGGTTTATCCTTTATGTCGCTGAAATGTACTGCTTGATCATGCTTGGTATCAGCTTTTTCATGCTGTCTGATCCGCTCAAGCGTAAAACGCCGCCTTTGAAGAAGATCGAAGATCTGCCAACGGTAGATGTTTTTGTACCCACCTACAACGAAGACCCGGAATTGCTTGCAGGTACATTGGCTGCAGCTAAATCTATGGTTTACCCAAAAGAGAAACTTAAAATCTGGCTGTTGGATGATGGCGGTACGGAACAAAAGCGCGCGGATAAAGATCCGCAGAAAGCTATTGCCGCAACGCGTCGCCATGAACAGCTAAAAGCATTGTGCGAAGCGATGGAGGTAAATTACCTCACGCGTAAGCGGAATGAGCACGCAAAAGCGGGTAACATGAATGAGGCGCTTAAGGTCACTGATGGTGAGCTAGTCGTCGTATTTGACGCTGATCACGCACCAGTTCGTACTTTTATGCGTGAAACGGTGACGTATTTCCTTGATGATCCAAAACTGTTTTTGGCTCAGACACCTCACTTCTTCTTAAATCCTGATCCGCTAGAGAAGAACTTACAGACATTTAAGAATATGCCATCTGAAAATGAGATGTTCTATTCAGTTGTGCAAACTGGTCTTGATAAATGGGATGCTTCATTCTTCTGTGGTTCTGGTGCCGTTCTTCGCCGTGCAGCGCTTGATACAACAGGTGGTTTTGCAGGTCAGTCTATTACTGAGGATTGTGAAACGGCGTTGGCATTGCATTCAAACGGCTGGCATTCTGTATACATTAATAAGCCATTGATTGCGGGTCTTCAGCCTGAAACATTTGATGCGTTTATTGGGCAGCGCGCGCGCTGGTGTCAGGGCATGTTGCAGATCTTAATTCTCAACCGTCCATTCCTAGCTAAAGGTCTGAAAATGTCTCAGCGCCTTTGCTATGCGGGGATTAACTTATTTTGGTTGTTTCCAATCTCGCGTCTTATCTTCATGTTCGCGCCGCTTTTATACATCTTCTTCTCATTGGAGATTTATCAAGCCAATATTCAAGAGTTTTGCGCCTATGCTTTGACCTATCTAATCGCATCTTTTGGAATGCAAAGCTATCTGCACGGTAAAGTACGTTGGCCGTGGATTTCTGAATTATATGAATATGTTCAATCGGTTATGCTATTTGGTAGCATCTTGTCAGTGATCAGAAGCCCACGAAAGCCAACCTTTAATGTGACGGCAAAAGGTGTAACGCTTGATAACAACTTTATCTCACCGCTAGCACGACCATATTTTGTTATTTTCTTCTTGTTATTAGGTGCTGCGCTTTATTCATTTTGGCGTTTGTTAACTGAGCCGGTTGCAAGTGATCTGTTGTTGATGGTTGCTGGATGGAATGCAATCAACCTTTCCATCGCAGCGCTTGCACTTGGTGTTGTGGCAGAACGCAGAGAGCTTCGTCGTAACCAGCGCTTACCTGTTCAACGTCATGGTTTGATGCGTCAGGGGGATAAAACCTGGTCAATCCTCATCAAAGATGCGTCTAGCGGTGGCATCGGTGTTCAGTTCTTAGATGATGTGCCTGAGATTGAGCACGATTCAAACTGGCAGGGTGAAGTTGAAGTGCGTCGTGCTGGCAAGCAGGTAAAATTCCCGGTTATCATTCGCAGTGGCAGTGTTGTCGAGGGCGAAAATCATTATGGTTTTGCCTACACAGTTCGCACCCCGGAAGTCTTTATGGCGATTGCTGAAGTTATGTATTCAGATCAAGAAATTTTGCAAGAGCGCATCAACCGTCGTCAGGTTCGCCAGAATATTTTGACAGGTTCATGGGTGTTTGCAAAACGCAGCGTCACTGAAACCATCAGAGCGTTCGCCTATCTGGCAGGTTTGGGTAAAATTGAGCCAGTTGAATCTGCTGAAGATGCGCCAATTACCGTCAAAGATAACAACGCGCAGATCCCAGGCAAGGTCATGCCTATGCCTCAAACAGTGGGAGGCAATCGTGCAGAAGCTTAAATATAAATTGCTCATCGCAGGTGCCTATGCCGCAATAAGTATCGGCACGGCTATTTCTCCGATTATGGCGCAAAGCTTGTTTTCTAACGATGCAGCGCCAACAAAAAATATTGTGCAATCGCCATTTGCCAAGACTGAAAACTTCATTATGACAACGCGTCAACCTGCGCTTGCGCTTGAGGATGCTGTTGTAAATCCAACTCTGATAGCTTTTGATCAACCCCGTTCGCGTTTTAAACTTGAGGGTGAAGATGCTCTAGGCCGATTTACGTTCCAGCACGATATGGATAAAGCTGGCACTATTGGCGAGCTTGTCATTGCATATAAAAATGCAGTTTCAGTTATGCCTGAAGCGTCGAGTTTGAACATTAAGGTCAATGGTTATCCGGTTGGTAAATTCCCAATCACATCGTCATCTGAATTTTCTGCACATAAATTCTTAGTACCAGCAAATGCGCTTGTTGACGGAACAAACATCGTTGAAATCCAAGCCATCCAGCGCCATCGCGTTGATTGTTCACTTGCGGCAACCTATGAGTTATGGACCGAAATTGACTTCATGAATTCAGGTTTTTTAACTGAAGATGAGTTCACGTTCTCAGATTTAAAATCGCTTAAAATGATAGGCCGCTCTGAAAATGGTTTAACCGATTTACGTCTAGTTTTGCCAAAAAACTCAGGTATCGGTGATTTGAACGCAGCTTTACCGCTTGTTCAAACGCTATCGCTTGCGCTTGGTCGAGACGATGTGGCTGTCACGGTTTCAGATAAGTCAGGCATTGGTCCAGGTATCGATGTTTATCTTGCAGCAATGGATCGACCAGATTTAAATTATCCCGCAGCTGCAAATGCAAAGCATGGGTTATCCGTGGTGCAAACCCAAGACGCAAGGCGTGTTGCTGTGGTTTTAAAAGCCCCATCAATTGGGCAAGCTACAGCGCAGTTACTTGCAGGAATTCGTGGTGAATTAAAGCCAATGCTCGACGCTGCAATCTCGCAAGAAAAACATTTAGAAATCAATGCTGATGCTGGTGGCGTTTATACATTAGGGCAGGCAGGATATACTGCGCGCTCATTCTCAGGTCGCTTATTTAGAACTAATTTTGATCTTGTGCTACCAGCTGATTTTTATCCAGCGGAATATGCAACGATTGATCTAGGGCTACATGCTGCGACATCACCAGGTCTAAACCCACAATCGCAATTGCTTGTGCGCGTTAATGGTCAAATTGTTACTAGTTTACCAATGCGTGATACTGATGGCGAAGTGTTTGAAGATCGCCGCATAGAATTACCTATGCGTGCTTTCAGACCAGGGCGTAACCAGATTGAAATTTTGGCCGAAGTGGAAAAAGCAAGCGATGAAGCCTGCGTTTATAGCGAACGTGATGAAACGGCGCCGCGCTTCATTCTACTTGAGAATACTGAGATTAGAGTGCCGCAACTTGCACGAATTTCAAGACTGCCTGATTTATCGGTATTTGCAGGGACCGCCTATCCTTATCGCAATGATGAGCGTTTAAACATCTACGCCGTTCATGCAGATAGTCGGACTTTGTCTGCTGCATTAACGATGATGAGTAAGATGACTATTGCATCGGGTGCACCGCTAAATTCGCAAGTGTTATTGGGTCGTCCTGACAATTCAGATCGTGACAACAAGCTTGTGATTGCGCCGCGCCGTGCGTTTATCCAATCTGGCCCAAGCGTCGACGATGAGCGGCAGGAAGTGTCCTACAGAATCAAGTTTTATGATGCAGATTGGTTGCCTGATCTGATCACAACAGCAAGTGTTGAATCCATTGCATTGCCGAAAGTTACCCAAGCAACTCCTGAAGATCTGTTGCAAGCTTTCCGTCATAAGACACAAAAAACAGCAACTGAATTGTCGACTACAGCTGTTATCAAACAAAAATTTGATGATCTGACCCACCGTTTCCAGTCATGGCTTAAATATGAGCCTGCAATCGATAGTGCGGTAACTGGCGATATTGATGGGCGCAAAGCCAATCTTGTTCAAACTTTGGATGATCAGAATAATTCTGTCGTAACATGGCTTGCGGCGGACACACCTGAAGATGTTGTGCGTGCATCGCTTATTCTCGCAGAGCCCGACATTTGGTCCACTGTGAAAGGGTCGGATGTGACAATTGATTTGCGTACAAAACAACTCAGTGCGCAATTGCCTTCAGATTATAAAGTGCATGCATTTACCGACAAATCGCCAAGCAACTTAAGACGCCTAGCAGCTGCGTGGTTCTCCGATAACTTTATCGCTTATATCGTTTTAATCGTGGCATTTTTCGCAATTTTTGCTGTTTGGCTTGGCCGCACAATTCCCAAAGCAGGCGTAAGAACGGAAGACTAATGAGAACTAATACTCTATCATATGCTTTAAGAGCCTCGGTCTTTGCGTTAGCGTTTTCGGCGCTGCCTTTCACATTTGCATCTGCAAATGATGGTACAGACTTAATTGTTCAAGAAAGCTTGTTTGCCAATCGACAACCGCTTAATTTGCAAACTCCAATTATGGGTGCAAGTGAAAGCCATACGCTTGTCCCTCAAACACCTATTGTCCGTAAGCAAGTTGTACAAAAACCAGTTGAGACAACACCACAATATGCTTTTGCAGATGCTGATCTCGCTGCGCTTTATTATTATGCAAAGCAGCGCCAGCATGAGCGCGTGGATGCGGAAATTGCGCGATTGCAGGTGCTTCATCCAGGGTTTACTGCGCCTGCGGATTTATATGTTACTGCACAAAAACTAGTCCCAAACGAGCAACCGTTATGGGATATGTTTGCTGTTGATGATTTTACCGGAATTGACGCTGAAATTGTTCGCAGAAAAACTGAAGATCCAAAGTGGAAACCAACGGAAGACTTCTCAACTAAGTTGGCGCGCAAGAAACAGCGCATTCAAATGGTTGAACTTGCTCGTGTTGAAGACTGGATTGGTGTTGTCAGCGTTGGTCAATCTATTGATCCAAAAATTGAAACAGATGTCGATCTTGTTTGGACTTTAATCGATGCTTATTCGCATCTTGAAGAAAAAGCCCCGCTGGTACGTGCCTATAAAGGGTTGTTCTTCCGTGATCCATTGCACCGATTAACCGATGCGCATTTATTGGTTACACTGCAAAAGGCTGTGCGCGATTTCCCCGCGGTGGAGATCAGACGTGTGATGACAAGTCTTTGGACGGTGCCAAGCCAAGTTCCTGGCATTGGGATGCTGAAGGTTGATCTTGTGCGGAAAGCTATTGCAGATTTCAATGCAAGTGAAAGCGATGTTTCAACGGTTTCAAGTTTTGATATTCGCCAACTTACAGATAATGCGATGAAGGGCGAATTAGCTGCAGATTTATCGCTTTTGGGTTGGTATCAGCTCAAGCTTGAGCAGCCGGGCTTAGCAGAGCCGTTGTTTGAAAAAGCAATGAAACTTGATCCGACTGCACAAAATGCAAAAGGTTATTACCTATCGCTTTCCCGTCAGGATTTGGATCAAAAAGCATATAAATTTGCACGAACACATTTGCCGAATTTAGCAGATGACCCGATTTTCTTGATGAATGTGTTATCGCCAAAATTTGCAAAGCCAAAGCGTGGTTCCATCACAGAAGATATTGTGTTGGCGTATACAACGGCAATTTTGGAAACGAGTTCTCCAGAACATTCAGAAGTTTTGGGTTGGTATGCCTATAATTCGCGCCAATTTGATGCAGCATATGCGTGGTTCACAAAGGCTATTGATTGGGACGAAAATTCTGATCGTGTGAAAGGTCTAGCACTTACATTACTGCGCCTTGGACGAAAAACAGATTATGCTGAGCTTAAACAGGACTATGTCGATATCTATCCTGGTATTTGGACAGAAGTTGTCAGAGCAAGCCCGCCAAAAGCACGAAAAGCTGCGGCTATTGCAAAGCCAAAACGATCAGTTAAAACCAGCTATATCAAGCACTTTGAGCGCAAGGATTATAAATCTTGCCTGCAAGAAATTGATCGTTTGTCATCAAATGGATTGACTGCTAATGCCTGGTTGATCAGGGGATGGTGCTATTTGGCTATGTCACGCGTGACCGAGGCCGACAACTCATTTTCTCAAGCCATGCGCGGCTCTGGTAGCGGCAAAACCATGAAAGACGCCGTTTATGGTCGTGCTTTAGCGCTGTTAAGAACCCGCTTAACTGATGATGCAGAAAGTTTACTGCGGACCTATCCGTTATCAACGAAACGACAGAATGAGTTATTCGCAGAAATCTATTTCCAGCGCGCGCGTTCGTCATTTGATGTCAAGCAATATGACCGCACACTTGCAGCACTTGATGCGCGTGCCAAACTTGTGGGCGAACCCAGAGATTTAACTTTAATGCGCGGATGGGCATATCACCATTTAGGATATCCTAATGAGGCTAATTCAATCTTCCGCAGATTGAATATGCATTTGCGCGATGGACATGCATCACGCGGGATTGTGATGACAGGAGGGGGGAGTTAGTTTCATGAAGAAATTAAGCCTGACTTTAGCATTGATGCTGCCATTAACGGCATGCTCAATGACAACAGATAGAAGTATTGTAACCAGTTCAACCAAGGCCGTTGCGCCGACGCTTGCAAGCGAAGTTGATCCTTTATACGCAGTTGCATATTTTCCAAGCATTGCTGGTCCGATTTCATCTGTCCGCCAATCATCAGGAAGTAATCGTGTGCACCAAACTGTACTTTATCCAAATTATGGATATGGCGGTGGTGAAAATCAGATCATTGTTGATGTGGCGCAAACTGCAAGTAATCGTGCTTACTACCAAGCGCCAACAAGACGCCAAATTCTGGGTGAAATGAAACGCTTTTTCCCAACAATGAATATGACGATTGATCAAAACCCGCGTGAAAATTTACATGGGATTTATGGCTATGCACACGGCAAGTCAAAAATTGATGGAAACTGTATCTTTGCTTGGCAGGTCGTTCGAAATATAACGCGCAATGATTTGGTGGATTTACAGCGTTTCTTACAACCAAAATATGCGTCTAAAGTACGTGTAAGATATTGCCATCCAACCAAAACAACTGACCAATTATTAGTGCTTATGGACGGTTTCCGCATTAAAGAAGTTACATCTTCTTCGCTTGAGATTTTGCGATTTGCAGAAGGTGCAGGATATGCAAAACAAACTCCTGCATTTGCGCTACCGGTTACCCCTCAGTCAAGCGTTGCTGCAAAGCCAGTGAAGCTAAAAGCACGTCCCAAGGTGAAAACAAATAAGCGTCAAGCGGTAACCGTGCCTGAGGGGCCTCGGGTACTACTTCCAACCGAACTTGATGGTTCAACACCGGTAATTATCAAAAGAAAAACCAAAGTAGCACAGAATTTTGTGGTTGATCCCGATGCACCCAAGATACCGCTACCTAATTAAATAATTTTAAGAGATCCGTGAGGCCAAACGAAAATACGTTTGGTAGACCGGGAGGCAAATACAGGACGGCAGATATTATGATCTGCCGTCCTGTATTCATTTTATCAAGGGTATTACCCCGTTATGAAGTTGTTGATGCGCGAAGCCGTTTAAAGCGCATCTGCTGAATAAAAAACGCAACAATGAATACGATTGTTAGCAACAAGACAATGGTTGGCGCTGGAGCGCTATCTATATAAAAACTTAGATAAATTCCCAAAAAGCTCGATAGTGCTGTAACCACCGAAGCAACAATCAGCATATTGGAAAATGTCCGTGTGAGCAAAAATGCGATAGCGCCAGGCGTCACCAAAAGTGCTATTGATAAGATGATGCCAATGGCATCAAGGCTCGCCACGATAATGGTGGAAAGTGCGATTAAAAGACCATAATGCAGCACATTTACAGCAAGGCCAATTGCTTGCGCATGTTGGTTATCAAACGAATGTAGCAATAGATCTTTTCGTTTTGCGAGGACAAACCCGCCGCACAGAAATGCCAAAAATGCCGAGATTGAAATATCCTGCCAATTCACGCCCAACATGTTGCCAAACAGAATATGGTCAAGATGAACATCTGTTTGGATGTTGACATATAAAACAATGCCTAGACCAAACATGCCTGAAAATACAATGCCAAGGACGGTATCTTCTTTGATGCGGCTATTGTCTTTGATGTAACCTGTGGCAATGGCGCAAAATAGGCCTGCAACAAATGCGCCGATGGCAAGCGGTATAGCTAAAATATAGGCTATAACGATGCCAGGTAGAACCGCGTGTGAGACAGCGTCTCCCATTAAAGACCAACCTTTGAGCACAACAAGGCATGACATAAGGCTCATCGGCACCGATATAATCAGTGTGATGATAAAAGCCTTTTGCATAAATGAGAACGAAAATGGCTCCAATAAAAACGTGATAAATTCCATTATAAATCCACCACTTGAGGTTCGGAAAGGCTTGTTTCCTTTGCCTTACGTCGCTGGCTTAAAATTCCATGCTTGGGTGCAAATACCAATGCAATAAGAAACAATGCTGTTTGCAGAACAACGATGATCCCTCCAGTTGCGCCATCTAAGAAATAGCTTAGATAAGCACCAGAAAAACAGGTCATGGCACCGATAATAGAACTGATCAAAACAAGCTTTGGGAAGCGATCTGTCAATAAATAGGCAGTAGCACCGGGCGTGATAACCAATGCAATGACCAAAAACGCACCGACTGTTTGAAGCGCTGCGACCGTTGAAGCGCTGAGCAATGCAAAAAACAAAACTTTGATCCAAAATGGATCAATACCAATTGCTTTGGCTTGATGCTCATCAAAAAATACCAGCATAATATCTTTCCATTTAAGCAACAAAATTAGGAGCGTTACACCACCAATAATGGCGAGTTGGATCGTATCAGAAGCTGATATTGCAAGCACATTGCCCAATATGATTTTTTGAACATCAATTGATGTGGGGGAAATTGACACCATAAACAAACCAAGCGCAAAGAAGGAGGTGAAAATAATCCCGATGATTGCATCCTGTTTGAGTGAAGTTTGCTGGTTTAAAAACATGATGCCAGCAGCTGCGAGCCCACCTGCTAAAAAAGCGCCTGCTGCAAACGGGAGCCCGAGCATATAAGCACCCGCTACGCCGGGCACGATTGCGTGGGATAGAGCGTCGCCAATGAGTGACCAGCCTTTCAAGATTAAATATGACGACAAGAAACCACAAACCAGTCCGACCAATGCACTGATCCAAATGGCATTGAGCATATATTTATAGGTGAAGGGTTCTAAAAGAAATTCCATCATTCACCTTTAATATCTGCATCTGATTTATCGCTCACGTTTTGATCTGTACTTTGAGGGTGATCGCTTTTGTGTTGGCTGGCTTCGCCATAAATCACAAATGGACGTTCATCATCAGTCAAAACTGTAACCTGACGACTATCATCATCATCATGTAGATTTTCGCCGCCAAGTATAAAGTGACGCAACACGCCACCAAAGGCTTTTTCCAAATTCTCATGGGTGAACACATCTTCAGTCGTACCAGATGCAAGTATTGTTTTGTTGATCAAGACGGCACGATCGCAAAATTCTGGAACACTTCCTAAATTGTGCGTTGATACCAATAAAACTCGACCTTCATCTCGTAGCGATTGCAAAAGAGAAATAATCTGCGCTTCTGTTTTAACATCCACCCCGGTGAATGGCTCATCAAGTAGGATGATCTGCCCTTCTTGCGCTAAAGCACGTGCTAGGAATACGCGCTTTTTCTGACCGCCTGATAACTCACCAATTTGACGCTTTCGATAATCAAGCATCCCAACGCGTTCAAGCGCCTGCTCAACCATTTGATAATCTTTGGGTTTGGCTGTGCGAAGCCAGTTCATATGGCCATAACGGCCCATCATCACAACGTCTTCTACAAGAACTGGAAAATTCCAATCTACATCTTCACTTTGCGGAACATAAGCAACGAGGTTTTGAGATAATGCGGTTTTAGCTTGTTGGCCCAGAATATTGATGTTGCCAGAGGATAGCGCAACAAATCCCATAATCGATTTAAATAAAGTGGATTTGCCGCTTCCATTGATCCCAACTAGCGCTGTGATAGAGCCTTTTGGAACCTCAAAGGACGCATCCCTCAAAGCAGTATTACCGTTACGATATGTAACGGTAACACCTTCCACTTTTAGTCCAACTTGGTTGTTAAAATGGTTATTCATTACCTTTAGATAAACCTTCTGCAATTGTATCAACCGTTACTTTAAGCAGGTCGATGTAAGTTGGCACAGGGCCATCTGCTTCACTCAGTGAATCAACATATAAAACACCGCCATAAATAGCATCGGTTTCATTTGCGATAGTCTGGGCTGGGTTTGCCGAAACAGTGCTTTCTGAGAAAACAGCAGGAATATTAAATTCGCGAACAGTATCAATAACTTTGCGAACTTGCTGCGGAGTGCCTTGTTGATCTGCATTGATTGGCCAAATAAATAGCTCCTGCAGACCAAAATCTCGTGCAAGATAACTAAATGCACCTTCGCTGGTCACAAGCCAACGACTGTTCTCATCGATGGCATCAATTGAGGCTTTAATCGGTGCGGAAATCGCACGCAATTCTTCGATATAGGCTGCAGCGTTTGCATTGTAGAAGTCCGCATTTTCAGGATCATATTTGCCAAATGCTTTTGCCATATTTTGCACGTAAATCACACCGTTTTCAGGTGACATCCATGCATGTGGATTTGGCTTGCCATTGTAAGGGCCTTCACCAATGCTCATTGGCTCAATGCCTTCGGTTAGCAAGATGCCAGGGACATCAGACAAGTTTTCGAAGAATTTTTCGAACCAGAGTTCTAGGTTCAATCCGTTCCACAAAATAAGGTCTGCACCTTGTGCACGGCGAATATCGCCAGGCGTTGGCTGGTAGTTGTGAATTTCTGCTCCAGGCCGAGTAATTGAAACAACCTCGGCACGGTCTTTCACAACGTTCTTTGCCATATCGGCGAAAACGGTAAATGTAGTAACCACTTTCAAGGTGTCCGCAGATGCGGCCCCAATCGAGGTAACTGTCATAAGTATTGCTGTGATGATCGACTTCATGGTCGCATTATCTCCTAGTTGCGATTAATTCGCAACTAGGTATGGACTAATTTTTATCATGCGTCAAGCTAGTTGCGAATAATTCGCAAGAAGAAATATTCGCCGACAAGCAAGAGATACGCTTGACGTAGCTCAAACAACAACGTAACGGCCTATTAAATGCTGTATTATGGGAGAAACCTTATGGGTTCTGATGTTATAATTGCACCATCTGTTTTATCTGCTGATTTTTCCAAATTGGGTGATGAGATACAAAGTGTTGTTGATGCAGGTGCGGATTGGATTCACTTAGACGTCATGGACGGACATTTTGTTCCTAATATAACATTTGGCCCGCCAATCATAAAAGCAGTTCGCAATCGAACAGATAAGATTTTCGATTGTCACTTAATGATCGAACCGTGCGATCCATTTTTAGAAGCGTTCGCAGATGCTGGATGCGATATCATCACAGTTCATGCTGAGGCGACAAAACATTTAGATCGTTCGCTTCAAGCTATTAAAGCTTTGGGAAAAAAAGCAGGTGTATCCTTGAACCCATCTACGCCTGAAAGCGTGATTGAATATGTATTGGATCGCCTTGATCTTGTTTTAATAATGACAGTGAACCCCGGATTTGGCGGGCAAGCGTTTATTGAAGCCATGGTCGATAAAGTTGCGCGGGTAAAGGCCATGATTGGTGACCGCCCAATAGACATTGAAATCGATGGTGGAGTGTCACCTGCAACAACGCCACAATTGGTTAAAGCCGGTGCAAATGTATTGGTTGCGGGATCTGCTGTATTTAAAGGTGGAAGTGAGAGCCACTACCGAGACAATATTGCGGCAATACGAAAAGCTGCAATTTAATCGACTTGCATAAAACGCGTGTTTAAAATGGAAGTGTCGTTGTTTCTTTAATGGTTTCAAGCGAAATGAGTGCACGTGCGGATTTAACCCCATTCTGTGCTTCAAGATGATCACTGATGACCATTGATAATTCTTCAAGGCTAGACACAACAACTTTTGCCAAAAAATCCATGTCTTCTGTCATTGCATGTGCTTCTAAAACGTAAGGTGAATTCTTCAAAAATTGGCTAAATCTTTCCGCCGCAGATCGTTCGTGGTCATTTAGATTGATGTGAACAAACGCGAAAATATCAAAACCAGTTTTCGCTCTGCTGACAAAAGCACTGTATCCTTCAATGATACCGTTTGCTTCCAGCTTCTCGCGTCGCTTCACCAATTCGTCAGTCGTCAATCCTGTGAGCGCTGCGAGCGCGTTCTCTTGGCGAGCTCCGTCTTCTTGCAAAGCGGCTAGAATTTTTAGATCTATATTGTCGAATTGCACAGTGTACCCGCATACTTTGTTTATAACGCTACCAGCACGTTTACGGCTGTCGGATGATAATTCTCGGCGTTTTATATTAATCAGTTTAAAATTGCAATAAACGCATAAAATGTATTGAGCAATTATCTGTCATAAGACTGGCCGACGATTTACCCATAAAGACCGCGATTTTCTTACATTGATTGTACAATGGGGGTGATTTTGTTCTCTTTTGGAAAGAAATTGAAATTTCATCCTCATTTGAAATCGAGGATTAGCAAGAAATAAGGTTTTTCTTATGAAAGTTAACCCTTTGCCACGAATCCCACTAGTCAAACGATAAAATCTTGTCTAGCTTTCCTATCAGGAAGGTAGACATGGAAAATCCAGCTGCCTTAATAGTTTTTCAAAGGGAGACATTTATGAAAAAACTACTACTTGCAACGGCTGCTTCTGTAGCTTTGTTGGCATCACCAGTTCTTGGCGCAGGTCACGGTCCAGTTAAAATTGGCGTATTCCTTGGGTTTACTGGCCCAATTGAGAGCTTGGTTGCAAACATGGCACCAGGTGCTGAACTAGCAATTAAAGAAGTAAGCGAGTCTGGCAAACTATTGGGCGGTAAAGCTGTCGAAGCTGTGCGCGCTGATACAACTTGTGTTGATGCTGCTGCTGCGACAACTGCAATGGAAACACTTGTGACTTCTGAAGGCGTTGCTGGCGTTGTTGGCGGCGATTGTTCAGGTGTAACAGGTGCTGCATTGACAAATGTTGCTGTGCCAAATGGCATGGTGATGATTTCACCATCTGCAACATCACCTGGTCTATCAACTGCTGAAGACAATGGCTTGTTCTTCCGCACAGCTCCATCAGATGCGCGTCAAGGCGTTGTGATGTCAGACATCATTATGTCTCGCGGTTTCAAATCCGTCGCTCTGACATACACAAACAACGATTATGGTAAAGGCTTGGCTGATGCATTTGCAACTGCATTCGCAGCAGCTGGCGGTACGGTCACAATCAATACAGCACACGAAGATGGTAAAGCAGATTATGCCGCTGAAGTTGGCGCGCTTGCTGCTGCTGGTGGTGACGTTCTTGTTGTTGCTGGTTATCTTGACCAAGGTGGTAAAGGCATTATCCAAGGTTCATTGGATACAGGTGCTTTTGACACATTTGTTTTGCCAGACGGTATGGTTGGTGACGCATTGCCAAAAGCAATTGGTTCAGACCTAAACGGTTCGTTTGGTCAGGCTCCAGGTACAGACAGCCCAGGTGCTGGTAAACTTGTTGAAATGGTTGGCGATGCATTTGATGCAACAAGCCCATTTGCAGCTGAATCATATGATGCTGCTGCGCTGATCATGCTTGCAATGCAAGCCGCTGACTCAACAGATCCAGCAGCTTACAAAGACAAAGTCTTTGACGTAGCAAACGCACCGGGTGAAAAAATCCTTCCAGGTGAACTTGGTAAAGCGCTTGAGATTTTGGCAAATGGTGGTGAAATCGATTATGTTGGAGCTTCCAACGTCGAATTGATCGGACCTGGCGAATCTGCTGGTAACTACCGCGAGATCGAGATCAAAGACGAAGCTCTTTCAACTGTTGGCTACCGTTAAGCCATACGTGTAAAATTAGATGGAGCCCAGTTGGTAGCAGCATGTTTATCAGCTGGGCTTCATCACATTCTTGACAAGTGTTTATATGATTATTGTAGAAAATCTTTCGAAACAGTTCGGAGGTCTTCGCGCGGTTGATAACGCATCGCTGAAGATTGAAACGGGTTCGATAACAGGTTTGATCGGCCCAAATGGTGCTGGTAAAACAACCTTATTTAATGTCATCGCCGGAGTGCACAAACCCACTGCTGGTCGTGTGTTGCTCGATGGTGAGGATGTAACAGGGCTAGCGCCGCATGAATTATTTCATCGCGGTATGCTTAGAACTTTCCAAATCGCACATGAATTTTCAACCATGACGGTTCGCGAGAACTTGATGATGGTGCCGCCAAATCAATCTGGTGAAAAAATTTGGGATGCTTGGTTCTCTCCAAAGAAAGTTGCAGAAGAAGAAATTGCGGTTCGTAAAAAAGCCGACGAAGTGATTGAGTTTTTAGAAATCTCACATGTCGCTGATGAACTTGCAGGAAATCTTTCCGGCGGACAAAAGAAATTACTTGAGCTTGGCCGCACTATGATGGTCGATGCAAAAATTGTGTTCCTTGATGAAGTGGGGGCTGGGGTCAACCGCACACTTTTAAACACAATTGGTGATGCAATTTTACGCTTAAATAAAGAGCGCGGTTATACGTTTTGTATGATCGAGCACGATATGGATTTTATCACGCGTTTATGTAACCCGGTTATCTGTATGGCCGAAGGTGCTGTTTTAGCGCAAGGTACTGCCGAAGAGGTTAAATCCAACGAGCAAGTCATTGAAGCATATTTGGGTACGGGGCTTAAAAACAAACCAAAAGCTCATGAAAACCCATCAAATAGCGAGGCAGAATAATGAGTTTTTTATCTGCTGAAAATATGACGGGCGGTTACGGTGGCGCCGATATTCTCCATGATTGCGAAATCAAGGCCGAGAAAGGCGAAATTACCGTTATCGTTGGACCAAACGGTGCTGGTAAATCAACTGCGATGAAAGCTGTATTCGGTATGCTTCATCTGCGTTTAGGCCGAGTATTGCTTGATGGCGAAGATATCACGGGTCTGACACCGCAAGCACGTGTTGCACAAGGCATGGCGTTTGTACCGCAAACCAACAACGTATTTCCATCCATGACAGTTGAAGAAAATTTGGAAATGGGTGCTTTCTTGCGGGACGATGATATCTTCCAAACCGTCGCTCAAATATATGATCTTTTCCCAATACTGAAGGAAAAGCGATTGCAGCCAGCGGGTGAATTATCCGGTGGTCAACGTCAGCAAGTTGCCGTTGGTCGTGCCTTAATGACCCAACCAAAATTGTTGATGCTTGATGAGCCTACCGCGGGTGTATCTCCCATAGTGATGGACGAATTGTTTGACCGTATTATTGAGGTTGCCAAAACCGGCATTTCTATTTTGATGGTTGAGCAAAACGCACGCCAAGCATTAAACATCGCCGATAAAGGGTATGTTTTAGTGCAAGGTGCAAACAGATTTACAGATACAGGTGAAGCGCTGCTTGCCAATCCTGATGTCCGCAGAAGTTTCTTGGGGGGCTAGGCAATGGATATTTTAAACGCACTTGTTCTCTTTAGTAATTTCGTTGTGGTTCCTGCACTAGCATATGGTTCACAGCTTGCTTTGGGCGCATTAGGTGTCACACTGATTTACGGCATTTTGAGATTTTCAAACTTTGCACATGGCTCAACAATGGCATTTGGCACGATGTGCTGTGTTCTCATCACATGGTGGTTCCAGTCACTTGGAATAAGTTTTGGCCCATTGCCGACGGCATTATTAGCGCTACCTTTTGCGATTTTATTCTGCATCCTATTTGTTTTAATAACAGATAAGGCAGTATATAAATTCTATCGCAATGCGAAATCGTCTCCAGTAATTTTGGTGATTGCTTCCGTTGGTATGATGTTTGTCACTGGTGGTTTAGTCCGATTTATCATTGGTCCTGATGATCAACAGTTTAGTGATGGCGAACGATTTATCATTCGAGCGCGTGAATTTAAGGAAATGAGCGGATTAAACGAAGGTCTGGCGATTAAAACCAGTCAGGGGATTGCATTGTTTGCGGCCGTCGTGGTGGTTATCGCATTATTCTGGTTCTTGAATAAAACACGTACTGGTAAATCCATGCGTGCCTATTCAGATAATGAAGATTTAGCTTTGCTGTCGGGTATCAATCCAGAGCGCGTTGTGCGTGTGACATGGATATTAGCTGCTGCGTTGGCGACACTTGCAGGTGTTTTATATGGATTAGATAAAAGCTTTAGACCCTTTACCTATGACCAGCTTTTGCTGCCGTTTTTTGCGGCAGCCATTTTGGGCGGATTGGGTAATCCATTTGGCGCTATCGGCGGTGGATTTATTGTGGCCTTTTCTGAAATCATGATGACCTACGCGTACAAAAAGTTCTTTGCCTATCTTCTTCCAGAAGACATGGCGCCGACAGAATTGTTGCAGCTCTTTGCGACGAACTACAAATTTGCGGTGAGCTTTTTGATTCTGGTGATCGTTCTAATCTTCATGCCAACAGGCTTATTTAAGGGGAAATCAGTATGACAATTGATGCTCGTGCCCTCACTTATTTTGCCATTATGGCAGGAATGTTACTCGTTGTTGGCTTTTTCCAAAGCTGGAACGTCTCGCTTTCGATATTAAACCTTTGCCTCATCTCAGCGATCATGGCTCTAGGTGTGAATATTCAATGGGGTTATGCCGGTCTTTTTAATGCCGGTATTATGGGCTTTGCAGCCCTTGGTGGATTGGCCGCCGTTGTTGTATCGATGCCTGCGGTTCCTGAAGCTATTTCCGCTGGCGGAGGATTGATCGTTCTATCCTTTGGCATAGCAGCGCTCACCATCGCACTTGCTGTTGTTGCTTATAAAAAGCTGCCAAATACAAAGATGCGATCTGCCTTAATCGTAGCCATCATTGTAGTTGGCTACTTCGCAACACGTTACTTCTTTGTACCAGGTACTGCAGCTGTTGAAGCAGTAGAACCGGCAAGAACGGGATATCTCGGCGGATTTGGATTGCCTGTCGTATTCTCATGGTTGGTTGGCGGCGCATTTGCAGGTATTGCGGCTTGGCTCATCGGTAAAATTACACTTGGTTTGAGATCCGATTATTTAGCGATTGCAACACTTGGTATTTCTGAGATTATCGTTGCCATCATAAAAAATGAAGATTGGATGTCTCGTGGCGTAAAAAACGTCATCGGCATTCCCCGTCCTGTCCCATATGAAATTAATCTGCAGAAGTCTGAATGGTTCCAAAACTTGGCTACAAATTTGGGTGCAGATGTTGTTACGTTCTCATCTGTGTTTGTGAAGCTTTGTTATGCAGGTTTATTTTCCATCGTCTTGTTGATCTGTATTTGGCTTGCACAACGCGCGCTGAATTCGCCATGGGGTCGCATGATGCGAGCTATTCGCGACAATGAAGTTTCAGCCAATGCGATGGGTAAAGATGTCACGGGTCGCCATTTGCAGGTCTTTGTACTTGGCACCATCATCATCGGTATTGCAGGTGCTATGCTAACAACTCTCGATGGACAGTTGACCCCTTCAAGTTATCAGCCATTACGCTTTACATTCCTTGTATGGGTAATGGTGATTGTTGGTGGTTCAGGCAATAACTGGGGTGCTGTTTTAGGCGGCTTTTTGGTATGGTTCTTTTGGACGGAAGCACCAATTGTGGGCTTATGGGCACTTGAAGTGATCACATCCCCGCTTGCAGAAGATAATGCACTGCGACTTCACTTATTAGATAGTGCTGCATTTATGCGTCTGATTACTATGGGTGTATTATTGCTTGTTGTCTTAAGGTTCAGCCCAAGAGGGTTGCTACCTGAAAAGACGGCGCGAAAATAACTGTAATACGTAATTGTAGAGAAAATGGCTCCGCTGATGTGGGGCCATTTTTTTGCTTTAATATAACTATTGGATGGCGGTTATATAGAGCATTGTTTTCATAAAGCAGCTAACCAGATTTTGTTTCGCATTCATTATCGGTTGATTTGCATGTGAGAGATCAATAATTGTGAGTTTAAGAGAAATTCTATTCAGGTGATTGAATGTCAAAACCAATCGTAATTATCGGCGCGGGTCAATGTGGCTTAAAAGCAGTAGAGACGCTGCGCCAAAGTGGGTATGAAGATGCGATTGTTTTAATCGGCGATGAAACACAACCACCTTATCAGCGACCGCCTTTATCAAAAGCATTTTTAAAGGGAGAACTCGAAGAAGAACGCTTGTACCTCAAAGCTGATAATTTTTACGATGATTTTAATGTGACTACACAATTTGGTATCTCAGCAAAATCCATCAATCGCGCTGAAAAGAGCATTTTACTGTCAAATGGTGAAATCGTTGAATACGACAAATTGCTCATATCTACTGGAACGGTTGCGCGCCAAATACCCCTTGAAGGTGCGGATTTAAAAGGTGTCTTCACCTTGCGAACAATTGATGATGTTAAACACTTATCAGCCGCGATTGCGCCGGATATGAAGATTGGCATCATTGGCGCTGGCTACATTGGTTTGGAAGTCGCAGCCTCTCTGCGTGGACGAGGTAATGAGGTAACTGTCATTGAGGCAGCGCCGCGGGTTCTAGCCCGTGTTATGCCCGAAGAAATGTCTGCATATTTTCAATTACTACACGAAGGCCATGGTGTTAAATTCCATATTGGTGCTGGTACAAAAGCTATTCAAGGCGATGGTAAGGTTGAAGAGATCATTCTTGATGATGGAACAAAAGTGCCGTGCGATATTGTTTTACTGTCTGTAGGTGCTACACCCGTGATCGGTCTTGCTGAAGCTGCTGGCCTTAAAATCGATAATGGTATTGCGGTTAATGAGATGGCGCAAACCTCTGATTCTGATATTTATGCAGCTGGTGATTGCGCGTCATTTTTCTCAACTCGATATGACCGAAATATCAGATTAGAGAGCGTTCAAAATGCTATTGATCAGGGTAAGATCGCTGCACAAGCGATGATGGGGCAAGACGTGAGCTATAATCCTTTGCCATGGTTCTGGTCTGATCAATACGATGTTAAGTTACAAATTGCAGGCTTATCTCAAGGCTTTGATCGCTTGGAAATTGAAGGGGATATGCCGGGCAATAGTTTCACCGTCACTTATTTTAAAGACGATACCGCGATCTGCGTTGATGCAGTTAATCAACCTCGCGCACATATGATGGCGCGCCGTTCATTGAATACGTAACTGGTGGGAAAGCAGATAATATGCGCGCTAACTTTCGCCTTCAAAGACTTTTTATTGACCAACCTCTAAAACAAGGAGTGTCGATAAACCTTGAACGTGAACAAGCAAACTACTTATTAAATGTCCTACGGTTAAAGGATGATAGCCAGCTACTCATTTTCAATGGCAGCGATGGAGAGTGGCTTGCCAATTTGCAACAAGAAGGCCGCAAAAAGGCGGCGCTCATATTGCAAGAACGAACAAGACCGCAACCAAGCAAATCAGATTTAGTCATACTATTTGCGCCGATTAAAGTTGGTCGTCTTGAATATATGGTGCAAAAGATGGTTGAGATGGGGGCAGGTATCATTCAACCTGTTTTCACCGACCACACACAATTGCATAAAATTAACGATAAGCGTTTGTCGGCAAATATATTTGAAGCTGCAGAACAATGCGGTGTTTTATCAATTCCGGAATTTAAGCCAGCTCAAAAGTTATCGGATCTATTAGCGAAGTGGGACACATCCAGACAGATCATTTATTGTGATGAGGGTACACAGACAAATAATCCTGTTACTGAGCTAAATGCGCAATCGGCCGACAAGTTTGCGCTGTTGATTGGACCAGAAGGTGGATTTTCAAGCCAAGAGCGTGAAATTTTACGATCTTTAAAACATGTCACACCAATTCCGCTTGGGCCACGTATACTGCGTGCAGACACCGCATTGGTTGCTGCTATGGCTGTATTACAGGCAACCATCGGCGATTGGGAATAGATCACTATTTTATGACCGGTCTTTAAAAAAAAATTACTTGCACCATATTGCTTAAAGGTTCAATCAATGAACCTAATAGGTTTTATCAATGTTCACTGATTTTAATGAACATTAGCACAGCAAATTCTGTGCAATTATAAGGGCGAAGAAACATGGCGCGGGATACAATTGATCAGACACCTCTGACATCCTACGAGCAAATGGTTGAGTATCTGGAAGCAGGTAATAAACCAAAAGAAGACTTTCGGATTGGCACCGAACACGAAAAATTTGCCTTTTTCAAAGATGACAATTCGCCTGTCCCTTATGAAGGTGAACGCTCAATTTCCGCGCTTTTAAAAGGCATGGCAGAAAAGATCGATTGGGAACCTATCACTGATGCGGGTAATATCATTGGATTGGCCGCAAAGTCCGGTGGTGGTGCGATATCATTAGAGCCCGGTGGTCAGTTTGAATTATCCGGAGCACCTGTTGAAACCATCCATGAAACATGCGCTGAGTCCAATTTGCATTTGAAGCAGTTGCGTGAGGTGGCCGATCCAATGGGCATCAAGTTTTTAGGTCTTGGCGGTAGCCCAAAATGGACTTTGGAAGAAACGCCGCGCATGCCAAAAAATCGCTATGATATCATGACCAATTATATGCCTAAAGTTGGCACGCAGGGTTTGGATATGATGTACCGCACCTGTACAATTCAGGTAAATTTGGATTTCAGTTCAGAGCAAGACATGCGTGAAAAAATGCAAGTCAGCATGAAATTACAATCTTTGGCGACGGCTTTATTTGCAAGTTCGCCTTTCACCAATGGAAAGCCAAATGGGCTTTTGTCATGGCGCGGAGATATTTGGCGCGATACTGATAATGCGCGCGCCGGCATTTTGCCAAGTGTGTTTGAAGACAGTTTCTCATTTGAAAAATATACAGACTGGGCGCTGGATGTACCAATGTACTTTATTTTGCGTAACGGCGAATATCATGATGTGACACATGTCACATTCCGTCAGTTCCGAGATGGTGCATTAAAAAATGAAATCCCTGATCCGGAGCCAACATTGGGTGATTGGACAAATCACCTTTCGACTGTTTTCCCAGATGTACGCCTTAAGCAATTTATTGAAATGCGTGGCGCTGATGGTGGGCCATGGCGTCGAATTTGTGCATTACCTGCTTTCTGGGTTGGGTTGTTATATGATGATCAGGCTTTGCAAGATGCAATTGAGCTGACAAAAGATTGGTCCTATGAAGATGTACTTGGCCTACGTGATCAAGTGCCACGTGACGGGTTGAAAAGCCACATTGCTGGCCGTTCGCTCTTAGATGTTGCGCGCGATACGCTCGGCATCGCAAAATCAGGTCTTAAATCCCGCAACATTTTAAATGCTTCTGGTAACGATGAAACGCATTTCCTAGAACCACTGCAAGAGGTTGTTGCCCGAGGCACGACACCAGCTGAGGTCAAACTTGCGCTTTATCATGGACGCTGGAACAACAGTGTTGATCCGATCTTCGATGAGTTTGCATATTAATCGCGATGCTCTCGACTTGCGCTTTTAGCGTGTTAATATCATCATCAAGAGTGAGATATATTAATAAAAATTGGGAGAGACAATCATGATGCCGCTATTTGATATGCTCAATAATGCGCAAAACGGTGAAGCGATGAAAGGCATTGCAAAACAGTTTGGTTTGGATGAGAACCAAATGAACAAGACTGTCGAAGCTTTAATGCCGGCTTTCTCAACTGGTTTGAAACGCAATACACAAACACCTGATGCCATGGGTGAGTTTATGAAGGCTCTATCATCGGGTAATCACGCACAATATTTTGAAGATATGACAAAGGCTGCATCCCCTGAAGGTATGGCTGATGGCAATAATATTTTGGGCCACTTATTTGGCTCAAAAGATGTAAGTCGCGCGGTTGCAGCGCAGGCGGAAGCTGCGTCTGGTGTTGGTCAGGATGTGATCAAACAATTATTACCCATCTTAGCGAGCACAATAATGGGTGGCATGTTCAATCAAACCAATGATTCCATGAAAGCGATGAGTGGTGGAAGTGGTAATGTCTTTGGTGATCTTATTGGGCAGATGATGGGCGCGGGCCAAAGTGGTGGTACAAACCAATCAGCAGGTAACAACCCGTTTGGCGATCTCATGGGGCAAATGATGGGTGCAGGTCAGGGTGGTGCTCAAAATAATCCTCTCGGTCAGATTCTCGGGGGGCTTATGGGCGGTGGCGCGCAAAAGGGTGGACAGAACAATCCGCTCGGTCAAATGATGGAAGGCATGTTTGGCGGTGCTACACAGCAAAAACAGCCCGAAGCTGCTCCCGCTAATCCATATGATGATTTGTTTGGAAAAATGTTTGATACGGGCCGCGTCGTGCAGGACGAATATCAGAAAAACGTAGACGGTATTTTTGATCAATATCTTGGCGGCATGAACAAAAAGTAGCTGCTAGCATTCAAAAAAGCCCGATCATCTGGGGAAGATAATCGGGCAGAAATGCAGGTCACAGGGCCGCGACCCGCTAGGGGACAAGTCCAAACTTCAACGGGATATTAAAGTCTTTGATTAGGTTTTCATTTGACGGTTGCGGTAGTGCGAACGTCTAGCAAGCTCGGAAGTTGGATCGATAAATAACCCAGCAGAACGGATAAATCGCAGATCTTCATGCGCTAAACCCATATCTTTAAGCTGATGATCACTTAACGTGAGCAGTTCATTTGCAGCACGCCGGTTCTTCACTGATTTAATCAGTGTTTTAAAAGTTGAAATCGCGCCATTCAGCCAAATTGAAACAATGCTTTTATCCGGCTGGATGGATTGATCTACGCAAAAACTATGGTCTTTATTCAAAGCAGTCATGAGTGTCACTCCATCGTGTTAGGGTTAAAATTTACTGCATGAGACATATATGTCAGATTGCTATTGATCATTCCAACGAATATTTCTAATGTTATTTATCAAATAAATTGATGGATAGAATTATGGCCGCTCCGTTAGACTTAGATCAGCTCAAAACATTTATCGCGATTGCAGAGACAGGCAGCTTTACGCGTGCAGCCGATCGCGTATTTAAAACGCAATCTGCCGTATCGATGCAAATGCGCAGACTAGAAGAACGTATAGGGCAACCTATCTTTATCAAAGAAGGTCGGATTAACCGCTTAAGCGACGATGGAGAAAAGCTACTCAACTACGCGCGGAAAATGCTGAAGTTAAATGATGAGACCATCAATGCATTTGCAGAAGAGCAATTAGAGGGTTCAATTAGATTTGGTACAGCTGATGATTATGCCGACAGATTCATGCCAACAATCATCGCCCAGTTTACTGAAACGCATCCCAATATCGAATTAAATATTATTTGCGAGCCGTCACCCTCGTTGCACGGCAAGATTCTCAATAATGAACTTGATGTCGCGCTGGTCACGCATGAAAACGCCGCCTATCAATCTGAGTTGGTGCGCACCGAGCCACTATATTGGGTCACATCGTTAAACCACATGGTGCATGAAGAGGAAGTCATCCCTTTAGCTATCGGTCGCGATAATTGTTGTTGGCGCAAAATTGCGTTGGACGCGCTTGATAAACGCGATCGTCAGCATAGAGTATTGGTGGCAAGTTATTCGGCAACCGTGGTAGCAGCAGCCGTTTTGGCAGGGCTAGCCGTTGCACCTTTGCCCGAATGCGCATTGCAATATGGTATGCGCATATTAACTGAAGCTGATGGATACCCGCAGCTTGGCATGACCCATATTGGATTGGTTAAAAGACAGGGAGCTCCCGTTTCACTAACCAAAGCATTGTGCGATCACATCACCGCAAGTTTAGACAATATCACGCCCAATGGACCGCAGGGGCATTTAACAGCACAGTCGCCAAATATGTTGATGCCGGACGATCTTATTGAAGTATCATCGTCCAGCAATATCACATGGTAGGCGTTTGAATTAAGCGCCAGCGCCCGGGTAATTTGGGCTCTCTCTTGTAATGGTCACATCATGCGCATGGCTTTCGCGAAGACCAGCGCTTGAGATTTGCACAAACTTTGCATTCTCAGAAAACTCAGACAGTGACGCACCACCGACGTAACCCATCGCTGCGCGCAAACCACCTGTTAACTGGTGAAGCACACCTGATACTGGGCCTTTATATGGAACCTGACCTTCAATGCCTTCAGGCACCAGTTTAAGCGTATCGCGAACTTCTGCTTGGAAATATCGATCAGCTGATCCGCGTGCCATAGCACCAACAGACCCCATGCCTCGGTAGGCTTTAAACGAACGACCATGGTGAAGATAAACTTCGCCCGGGCTTTCATCGGTACCTGCAAGGAGCGAGCCAATCATCACAGCATCAGCGCCAGCTGCCAGTGCTTTTGCAACATCGCCGGAGAACTTAATACCGCCATCGGCAATCACTGGGACGCCTGTATCTTTTGCACCTGCAACGGCAGACATGATTGCAGATAATTGTGGTACGCCAACACCAGCGACAATGCGTGTTGTACAAATTGAACCAGGGCCAATGCCGACTTTAATTGAATCTGCACCTGCATCAATGAGTGCTTTTGTGCCGTCTTCTGTGGCAACATTACCCGCCATAATGCTAACTGAATTTGAAATTTTGCGCATTCGGGCAACAGCATCTAAAACCCGTTGCGAGTGACCGTGGGCTGTATCAACCACCAATAAATCAATACCCGCATCGATAAGCTGTTCCGCGCGTTCAAAACCATCATCGCCCACACTTGTAGCTGCACCAACGCGCAAGCGACCTTGCTCATCTTTACAGGCATTCGGATTAAGTTGAGACTTCTCAATATCTTTAACAGTGATCAAACCGACGCAGCGTTTTTCACCATCTACAACAAGCAATTTTTCAATTCGATGCTGATGAAGTAGCTTTTTTGCTTCATCTTGCCCAACACCCTCGCGAACAGTCACAAGGTTATCTCGTGTCATAAGTTCAAAGATTTTTTGGCTTGGATCAGAAGCAAAGCGCACGTCGCGGTTTGTTAAAATACCAACCAGTTTTCCGGGCTTGTTCGGCTTTTTATCTTCAACAACAGGAATGCCAGAAATTTTATGCGCTGCCATCAAGGCATGTGCATCGGCCAAAGTTTCATTTGGCCCAATCGTTACAGGATTAACGACCATGCCGCTTTCAAACTTTTTGACAGCTCTTGCTTCTGCTGATTGTTCTTCCGGCGTAAGGTTTCTGTGAATAATGCCAATGCCGCCAGCTTGTGCCATAGCAATTGCCAAGCGACCTTCGGTGACTGTATCCATCGCTGATGATAAAATCGGAATATTAAGATCGATGTTCTTGGCAATTTTTGTTGAGACATCAACCTGATTAGGCATGACGGTTGAGTGACCAGGTTGCAACAACACATCGTCAAATGTGAGCGCCTGAAGTCCGGTACGAGTTTGGATAATTTCTGCCATGGGTCAAGTCCATTCTTTAACTTGTGAGTTTAAGCAAGGGCTAAAAAACCCAACGCATTACACTCATATTTCTAAAGGAGTTGACACGGGCTCGTAACACTAATGTGCCAGAAAAGAAACCATGATTTAGATATATTTGATAATAATCTCTGGACGATGCAAAAAAAATGTCATCTTGAGATTATTCAGAAGGTTTTCGGCCTTTAAACCCCTTAGCAAGAAGGTATAGCTCTACAGATTCCGAGCGTGATGCTGGTGGTTTTACATGCACAACAGACTGGAAATTCTTCTTGAGCATTTGCAAAAGATCATTTTCGGTGCCGCCTTGGAACGTTTTTGATAAGAAATGTCCACCCTTGGCTAAAACATCAACGGCAAAATATGCTGCGATTTCACACAGATGCTGCGTTCTTAGGTGGTCGGTTCTTTTATGTCCCGTCGTTGGCGCTGCCATGTCAGATAAAACAAGATTAGGTGCAGCCCCGCAAAGTTCCATCAACTTTTCAGGCGCATCGTCATCTAAGAAATCCATTTGCAAGAAGGCAACACCCGGCACTTGATCCATTTCCAGAAAATCGATCGCAACAACGCGCGGGTCAAGGTCAGATGAATCTGTAACTTTAGAAGCGATCTGCGCCCATCCGCCTGGAGCAGCACCTAAATCAATGATGCGCTTTGCGCCTTTAAGAATCTTATGCTTCTCATCGATTTCCAAAAGTTTGAACGCGGCACGAGATCTGTAGCCTTCATGTTTAGAGCGTTGAACATAAGGATCATTGATATGTCGTTCGAGCCAACGTCGAGATGACGCCTTCATCTTTTTCTTGCGAATTTTCTGGCCAAGTTTACGGCCTGTGGCGATTGTTGGTTTCTTACTCATTATGCTTACCTGAGTTAGCCTGACTTAAATTTGCCTCAGAAGGCTTGTTTGTCTGCGTATGATTGGATCTATCGGTCTGGTTTTGGCTGTTGTTTGCATTACGTCTACGACGACGACGGCGCCATACACCATCTTTTGCCATCATATCATTTAGCAGGCCTTCACGCAGGCCACGATCCGCTACACGCATTTTATTAGACGGCCAGCGTTTGCGAATAGATTGCATGATCGCACATCCCGCCAAAACAAGGTCTGAGCGATCAGGCCCGATACAAGGATTAGCAGACCGCGTTTCAATGTCCCAAGATAAAAGTTGGTTGAGCATCTTATCAACGTCTTCATCTTGCAGCCAAAGACCATCAACACGCCGTCTATCATATCTTGGTAGGTTTAAATGTAACCCTGCAAGTGTGGTGACGGTTCCCGATGTTCCCAGTAAATGAAATGTATCTATGCTCGGGGAAAAATCGAGCATGTTTTGCGGCGCTGTTGTTTCAATTAGCTTATCGACTTCATCGACCATCGCATCAAAAACCTGTTGCGTCACATCCTTGCCGCCATGACGTTCAGACAATGTGACGACGCCCACGGGCAATGATGTCCATGATTTGATGTGATTGGCCAATCGCTGAGTACGGCGCTCATCGAACTGTATGGCTGCAATTTCAGATGAGCCACCACCGATATCAAAAAGGATGACCGATTGCGTTTCGCGATCAACTAATGACGCGCAACCGGAAACGGCTAATCGTGCTTCTGTTTCGCGATTGATGATTTCCAGATCAAGACCTGTTTCTTTTTTAACACGCGCTAAAAACGCTTCGCCATTGGTGGCTTGCCGGCAAGCTTCTGTTGCAATCAATCGATAATTTTTAATATTGTGACGCGCAAGTTTAGACGCGCAAATTTTAAGCGCACCAACTGCTCTTTCCATAGCGCCATCTGAAAGCTTACCCGTTGCTGCTAATCCTTCTCCCAGCCGCACAATGCGCGAGAAAGCATCCACAACGCGAAACTGACCAGCCTTCATAGGTTTAGCGATCAGGAGGCGACAATTATTCGTTCCCAGATCTAGGGCTGCATATAATGGCTGCTGGTTTGGATTTTGTTTATTATGTCGATTAAAGCGTTTCTTGCCGTGGTGATTATGCGCTGGCTTGTGCAGCTGCTTAGCGTGCTTGTGTTTGTCAGCTTGATGGATTTGGCTGTCACGCTCATCGTGCGTTTTAGCAATAGGTGTTTGCTCTGACGCTGCCATAATCGGCTGCGTGTTTTTGTCAGACGAGCTAGAATTAGAACCAGAAGATACTGCATCTGTTCTACGGCGCGAACGTTTTTTCCACCGCTTACGCTTTTTGGAAGGTTCATTCTGGGAAGAAACTTTGGAATCTGAGCTTGCTGCCACCTTTCCATCATCCTTACGATGTTGAATAGGTTTTTCAAATTCTGCGGGCACTTCACCACGTGCACTCTTTGCATCAGAGCGCTGTTGGTTGCTGCCATCTCGCGTTTCTCCCAAGGGGGCTTTTGCGCCACGCATTGGGTCAGTCACACTGTATCCTGTTCGCCGAGCGTAATTTCGCATCAGGCGTTTAAATGTTTATCGTTGATATTACAGTATCAGTGATTATGAGAAATACAAATCCTTTTTCCATTTTCTTATTCAAAAATGACTGAGATTTGTGAAGCTGGTTTTTGCTCACGCGTGCAAAAACTGTAATTACGTTTGAAAAATGCGCACGAATTTACTTCGTATTTTTTGCTTAAGTGACAGCTATCAGTGTTTAACAAAGATGCGTTTTATTGCTGCAATGAAACGGCTATTTTATTGAAAAAATTAGCAAAAATCGTGTCTTCTCATGCATTTTTAATGAGGTAAATTCTCGGCGAAAATTGAAAAATTAATTATCTTTCGATTCCCTATTGACAGTTTTTGAAACCGGTTGCAATATTATGAGCAAGCCGTCCGTCGTAAAGTTGTGACGACTTCGTGGAGGAGTTTTTCGTGGTCTCATTTGGGCTGAATCAAATTACTGTGCCGAGCTATGGTGCGGAGGCGTTTTGTGCGCTTGCGCATGCGCTTGATTGCGACGGTATTGAGTTCAGAAATGATGTGATAGGTGATGGGTTTGATGCTGAGCAAGCAAGGCAGTTTGGAAAGTTGGCGCGCGATAATCACGTTGAGATCTTTAATCTCTCAGAAGTTTCCCAGTTTGATAATTGGGATGACAGAAAAAAACGCGAAGCTGAAAATCTTATTGTTTTAGCAGATGCAATGGGCGCCAAGGCTATTGGCCTGATACCGCGAAACGATGATGCCAATTTGGATAAAGCTACGCGCATTGATAATCTGAAGGAAGCGTTAGTCGCACTTCAGCCGATGCTTGCAGAGAAAAATTTGTTGGGCCTTGTTGAGCCACTTGGCTTTTCAACGGCCTCACTAAGATTAAAATCAGAGATCGTAGCTGTCATTAAAGAGCTTGGATTTGAAGATAATTTCAAACTCATCCACGACACGTTTCATCACAAACTTGCTGGTGAAGTAGACGTTTTTGCACAGCATACCGCACTGGTGCACATTTCAGGAGTTGAACGCCAAGACGTTGACTTTTCAGATTTGCAGGATCAGGATCGAGTTCTTGTTGGAGGACAAGATCGATTGGGAAATATTACACAAATATCTCAATTACAGGCCGCAGGTTACAGCGGTCCTGTATCTTTCGAACCATTTTCACCGATGGTTCAAAATACGAACGACATTGCGGGTAAACTCGCAACGTCAATTCATTTCATCGATAGTCAATTAGAAAAATGCACAGCATAGCGAATTGCTAGGATGATTTCACTGATCCAGGTTGGATCACCGGTAAAAAACGCATTCGGTGGCCGGTCACCGAAACGGGAGGAATTAAATATGAAAAAGACTCTAATTACAGCAGGTCTTGCTGCTCTTATGTCCACAACATCAATGGCCGCAGAAATCGGAGCTACATTCTCTAGATTCGACGATAACTGGTTGACAGTTCTTCGTAACGGTATGGTTGAGTATGCTGCAACAGTCGACGGTCTATCTTACCAGCAAGAAGATGCGACAGACGATCTTGCAAAACAAATTGACCAAGTGAAAAACTTTGTTGCAAATGGCGTTGACGGCATCATCGTAAACATCGTTGATACATCAGCTGGTGCAGCGATCACTGAAGCTGCAGGCGACACACCATTGGTTTTCGTAAACCGCGAGCCAGACAATGTGAACGAGCTTCCAGCAACACAGGCTTTTGTTGCGTCTAACGAAATCGAATCTGGCACATTGTCAGCATTTGAAATTTGTAAGAACCTTCGCGCAGCTGGTAAAGCTGGCGGTGCACGCGGCTACCTCATGAATGGTCAATTGTCTAACCAAGCAGCTGTTCAGCGTTCAAAAGACGTACATGATGTAATCGGTATGGACATGTGTAACTTCATGACAATCATTGATGAGCAGCCAGCAAACTGGTCACGTGATGAAGCACAAGATCTTATGACAAACTGGATGTCATCTGGCGAGCCATTTGACTTCGTTCTTGCAAACAATGACGAAATGGCAATTGGCGCAATCCAAGCAATGAAAGCAGCAGGCATGGATATGGCTGATGTTCAAGTTGGTGGTGTTGATGCCAGCCAAGACGCTTTGGTTGTTATGTCAGCAGGCGACTACGATGTAACTGTTTTCCAAGATTCAGTTGGTCAAGGTACTGGTTCTATCGACGCAGTTCTTAAGTTGATCGCTGGTGAAAAAGTTGACCAAAAAGTTTACATCCCATTCAAGTTGGTAACACCAGCTAACATGGGCGACTTCTTGAGCAAAAACTAAGTCTTTTTAAGACAAAAAATGCGAGGTGGCTCATCCGAGCCATCTCGTGGTTTTATTATTTAAGCGTGGGGAGTGTGATCCATGACAGATACCAGCGATGGCATAGGCGGGTTAACTTTTGATAAGACGAAGAGATCTTGGCCAAATGAGTTCAATATTCTCTTTGCGTTGATCATCATCATCGTAATCTTTGAAGTATTAGGGCAGTTTCTGCCTTACATGAACGATCAGAGTTTTCTTTTTGATACCAAAGATCGTTTTGATTCAATCTTCAATGAAGCGCGTTTAAAAATTATTATTTTGCAAGTTGCAATCATCGGGATTATCGCCCTTGGTGTAACACAAGTTATTATTACCGCCGGCATTGACCTAAGTTCCGGTCCATTGGTTGCCGCGACAGCAATGATCGCGATGAGTTTTGGACAAACTGAATTGGTCAATGGTAACCCAAATCCAAAAGCATTGTTTGGGACCTGGGCAATGGACTTGCCTGTGATTGTTCCGGTTGTTGTTGGATTGGCTTTTGGCGCATTTATTGGGGCAATTAATGGCACGTTTATCGCATTTTTGCGTATCCCGCCTTTTATCGCAACACTTGGTATGTTCCTTGTCTGTCGCGGTATCGCGCTTTGGTGGTCATCAGGCAACCCAATTTCATTCCCAACCGAACAATATAAGTTCTTAGGCTCAGGCATGATGCCAGTTGTTTGGTTCCTTGCATTGGCTGTCGTATTCCATGTGATCATGAAATACACAGTTTATGGCAAGCACACATATGCAATCGGTTCGAACGAAGATGCAGCGCGGATGTCTGGTATTAATGTTAAGCGACACAAGGTCATGGTCTACATGATTGCGTCTATGCTCGCCGCTTTTGCTGGTATTATTTTGAGCGCGAAAGCGTCTACCGCACAGGCTGGTATGGGCGAGTTTTACGAGTTGTTTGCGATTGCTATGGCCGTGATTGGCGGAATTAGTTTAACAGGTGGACGCGGTTCAATCATCGGTACTGTTCTTGGTGCGATGGTGCTTGGTGTAATCCGCTCTGGCTTTACCTTCATCAAACTCGATGGATCTTATCAGTTGATGGCGATGGGTAGCATCATTATTGCAGCGGTCATTCTTGACCAATACCGACAACGAAACCGAGCTTAAGTTAGGAGACTATGAGATGAGCAGCGATATTGTTCTGAAGACCGAAAACCTAACCAAGCATTATGGCGGTGTCCATGCGTTGGTTGGAGCAAACTTCGAAATGAAAAAAGGTGAGCATGTTGCCATTATGGGTGACAATGGTGCGGGTAAATCGACCTTCGTTCGTCAGATCACCGGAGTGGAACAACGCACCAGCGGTACGGTTTCACTTTATGGCGAAGAGGTGAACTTTACTGGCCCGCTCGATGCACGCCAGGCAGGCATTGAAACAGTGTTCCAAACTCTTGCATTGGCTGACGATCTTGATGTTCCAGACAATCTTTTCCTAGGTCGTGAATTGACCAAATGGAACTGGCTTGGACCGTTTCGTCGGTTGGACTATAAGGCCATGCGCGATGCGACCATGAAAGGTCTGGTAAAGACTGGGGTGAAAATTCCAAACATCAGAAATTCCATTCAAAATATGTCGGGTGGTCAGCGCCAATGTGTTGCCATTGCGCGGACTGCAACCTTTGCATCCAAACTTACAATTATGGATGAGCCAACGGCAGCGCTTGGTGTTCAAGAAACTGCTCAGGTGGAAAACATCATCCGCAATATGAAAGAGCAGGGTGCCCCACTTATTTTGGTTAGCCATAACATGCGCCAAGTGTTTGATCTCGTCGATCGCATCGTTGTCTTCCGCAGAGGTCGCATTGTTGCCAATCTGAACAAAGATGAAACAGATGGCCAGGATGTTGTTGCTTACATCACAGGTGTTAAAACCGGTGCAGAATTTGAAGGTGCGGCGTAAGGCCTGAATTATGCTCGATTTTGCTCACCCCTTTTTTAAGCCCATGTGGCGGCGCGTAGCTGTGGTTTTGTTTTGCGCTGGTTGGGGCATGGTCGAATTAGTAGTTCAGGGATCGCATTTTTGGGCAGCCCTGTTCCTTGGTATGGGCGGCGTTGCATTTTGGAAGTTGTTTTTAGACAAAGACACGATGCAGAAATTGGAAGATGACAGCTAGTCTTTAAAGTGAGTTGAGAATGAGTTTAAGTGATCAAACTGTAACATTAACAGTTGCACAGGCAATCGTGCGCTATTTAACCAATCAATTTATTGAAATTGATGGCGTCAAAACCCGTGTATGCGGTGGTGGATTTGGCATATTCGGACACGGCAATGTGACGTGTTTGGGTGAAGCTTTATATGACAATCAAGATGCTTTACCGCTGTATCGTGGCCAGAACGAACAAGGTATGGGTTTTGCCGCTGCAGCTTATGCAAAATATCATTTGCGTCAACGTTTTATGTTGTGCACAGCGTCAGCTGGTCCTGGTACTGCCAACCTACTTACATCAGCAGCGCTCGCGCATGCCAATCGTCTGCCGATGCTTTTGCTTTGTGGCGATGCGTTTCAAACGCGTCTTCCAGATCCTGTATTGCAGCAGCTAGAGCATTTTGGAAACCCAACTTTTGGCGTGAATGACGCGTTTAAAGCAGTATCTCGATATTGGGATCGTATCACTCATCCTGCTCAAATCATTCAATCGCTGCCTGCAGCGCTTGCTACAATGCTTGACCCCGCTGATTGCGGTCCGGCATTTATCGGCCTGCCACAAGATATTCAGGGCTGGACCTATGATTATCCGGTCGAGATGTTTGAAGAAAAAATCCATTATATTCGCCGACAAACACCTGATGAAAATGAGATCAAGGCGGCAGTGGAAGCGCTTAAAAATGCAAAGAAACCTATAATTATCGCCGGAGGTGGTGTTCAGTATTCACGCGCAGTTAAGAAGCTCACTAAATTTGCTGAACAAACTCAAATCCCAGTTGTTGAAACAATAGCTGGTCGTGCAAATTTGGTTGACGATCATGATCTAAACATCGGCCCAATTGGTGTCACGGGTTCCGATAGCGCAAATAATATTGCTGAAGAAGCTGATGTGATTTTATCCATCGGTTGCCGTTTGCAGGATTTTACCACGGGGTCTTGGACCGCATTTGCCAAAGATGCACAAATCATTTCCTTAAATGCAGGCCGACATGATGCAGGTAAGCATAGATCTCTTCCAGTTGTGGGTGATGCGAAAATCGGCATTAGTAAGTTATGGGATGCGCTTGGTAGCTACAAAGCTCCTGATTCATGGGTCAGTTTTGCTCGTGATGAGCGCGCCAAATGGGTCAAATATGTTGCAGATAATGTAAATCCAACAGCTGGTGATGGAAGCAATCGTCCTAACTCATATGCACAAGCAATTGGGGCAGTAAATGCGCTGTGTCATCCACGTGATCGTGTTGTTGCAGCAGCAGGTGGTTTGCCAGCTGAAGTCACAGCAAACTGGCGTACACTTGATATAGGAACTGTGGATGTAGAATTTGGTTTCTCATGCATGGGATATGAAATTGCTGGTGGTTGGGGTGCGCGTATTGCGCAATCTGAAAATGAACCAGATGCAGACACAGTAGTCTTCTGCGGTGACGGCTCGTACCTATTAATGAACTCAGATATCTATTCTGCAGTTTTGACAGAAAAGAAAATGATTGTTTTGGTGCTTGATAATGGCGGTTTTGCTGTGATCAATAAACTACAAAACAATACAGGTAATGAGAGCTTTAATAATCTGATTGCGGACACACCAACAGCGACTAATCAAGTTGGTGTCGACTTTGAAGCACATGCACGTGCACTGGGTGCAAATGCTGAAACTGTTCAAAACCCACAAGAGCTAGCTGAGGCGTTCAAACGCGCGAAACAAGCAGACAATACAAGTATAATCGTGATGAAGGTTGACCCCTATGAAGGTTGGACGACCGAAGGTCATACTTGGTGGGAAGTCGGAACACCGCATATCACCAAAAGCGATAGAGTTCGGCAAGCCCATATTGATTGGGAAGATGGTCGTAAGAGACAGCGAAACGGGATCTAATCAATTGAATATCGATCAAGTCATAGCTGGCATTAGAAAAAATAATTTCGTCGTTGTTGGGCGCGCGGGCATGGATTTATTTCCGCATCCTGCCGGCACGAAAACAGAAGAAGCAACGGATTTTAAAAGCGACCTTGGTGGTTCATCTGCAAACATCGCAGCCGGCATTTGTAAGTTTGGTGGCAGCGCCTCTTTGGTGACATGTGTTTCTGATGATTCCGTTGGACGTTTTTGCCTTAACAGGTTGGAACATTATGGTGTGCAGCGCGAATATGTGCGCTCGGTCGGTGGAGAATATCGCAATTCGCTAGCGCTGTATGAAAGCCGAGTTGAAGATCATCAATCCGTCATCTATCGAAATGGTGCCGCTGATTTTCAGATGAGCATCGAAGATGTCGAACGCGTAGACTATTCAAAGTTTGGTGCGCTTATCACAGCCGGTACAGTGTTTGCCGCAGAGCCTTCTCGTAGCGCTACATTTCGCGCTTTTGAATTGGCGAAAGAAGCGGGTTTGCCGATTATTTTTGATGTGGATTACCGTCCATATTCGTGGCCATCAGCTGAAGTTGCCTCAGAGGTATTGTCTCGTGCTGCGGAATTATCCGATGTAATTGTGGGTAATGATGAAGAATTTGGGTTTATGGCCGGCGGTATTGAAAAAGGCCTTGCAAAAGCAAAGTCATTATCAGAAGAAAGCGTCGCAATTGTTATCTATAAAATGGGTGAGAAGGGCGCGATCACTTATGCAGGCGGTGATGAAATCACAACTGGAATTTACTCTGTTAAAGCCCTTAAGCCAACAGGTGCAGGCGATAGCTTCATGGCGGGTATGATGGCCTCATTATCCTCAGGTCTATCGCTTCATGACAGCATTCTGCGCGGATCAGCTTGCGCTGCAATTGTCGTTGGTAAGCCTGGTTGCGCGCCAGCAATGCCAAATTTAGAGCAATTGGAAGAATTTTTAAAAACCCATCCGGGTCCAAATCATTGAGTTTTACGGTTTAAAAAGAACCGTTGAATTGTAAAGGAAACAACATGCACATCGCCCCATTTGATAACAAGAACAAGCCTATTGTCGACGTGGATGATACAACTGTGCCGCTGAACTATTTCAATATTGTAAAATTGAAAAAGGGTGATGCGTTTGAATATTCAACACCTGGATATGAAACATGTATTGTGCCTGCAACAGGTTCAATTGATGTTGATGTTGAAGGTTTTAAAGCAGCAGATTTAGGGGGTCGCGGCGTTGATGTTTGGGATGGTGAACCGGAAGGTGTCTATGTTCCGACAGCTGCAAAAGCTGAATTTGTCTGTACATCAGATGAAGCCGAAATTTTCATCGCAGGCGCTAAATATGACAAAGTTCTAGATGCGTTTGCTGTTCGAAGTGATGAGCTGGATCTCGTTCAATATGGTTCAGACGACACCAAAACGCACCGCAAAATCAAACATATTTTGGGTCAAAAACAGGCTGATAAAGTTGGACGTTTGTTAGTCAGTGAACTTTATACAGTCGGTCAAGGCGGTTGGTCAGGTTTTCCATCCCATAAACATGATACAGATCGTTTGCCTGACGAAACCCGTCATGATGAAACATATAACTTCCGCTTCCGTCCAAATCATGGTTCTGGCGTTCAAATGTTGCAGCGTGAAGACAATAAGCCAGGTGATGCTTATCACATCATGGATGGTTCAACCATTTGCCTGGATAAGGGATATCACCCATGTTGCGTGCTCCCAGGATATGAGATGTATTACTTCACAATTCTTGGTGGCTTAAGTCAGCGTTCTTTGGTGCAATATTTCCAGCCAACACATGCAGATCAGCTGCAAACTATTCCTGGTATTTTAGACATGGTGGCAAAATTTAAATGACTTTAGTAACATTGAAGGATGTGCTGCAGCCTGCGCTTAAACAAGGCCACGCTGTAGGTGGTTTGGTGTGTCTTGGCTGGGAAGATATGCGTGCTTATGTGGCAGCAGCCGAAGCTGAAAATGCGCCCGTGATTTTACAAGCTGGCCCCGGGTGCCGTGAGCACACGCCTCTGCCTATTTTGGGAAAGATGTTTCGGCATTTAGCGGAAGAAGCGAGTGTGCCCGTTGTTGCGCATCTAGATCATGGCTACACATTTGAAGAGTGTCAGATAGCGCTTGATTCTGGCTTTACCTCGCTCATGTATGATGGATCACGCAAGCCGCTTAATCAGAATATCGACGAGACAGCCAAAATTGCGGAACTTGCGCATTCAGCGAGCATTTCTTGCGAAGGTGAGATCGGATTTGTGGGTTATGCAGATGGTGAGGCATCCGCAGGAACTGACCCTGAAGAAGCTGCAAAGTTTGCAAAAGAGACTGGAGTTGATGCGATGGCAATCTCGGTTGGCAACGTGCATTTGCAGCAAGATAAAGACGGCGGATTGGATTTAGATCGCATTAAGTTAATTGATGATGCGACCAATGTTCCTCTCGTCATCCATGGTGGTTCAGGCGTTCCCGTTGAGCAACGAATTTTGCTTGCGAAAACGACATCCATTTGTAAGTTTAACATTGGAACAGAATTGCGTATGGCTTTTGGCTCGGCATTGCGAGAAGCGGTCAATAAAGACGAAAGCAGATTTGATCGTGTTTCTATTTTAAAAGAAACCCATGATCCGGTCATGCAAGCAACACGAAATGTAATCCGCGCCTTTGGTGCGCCAGCCCAAAGAGAGGGATAAATTATGTTGCGAATTGGTATCCTTGGCGCAGGTCGCATTGGACAAGTTCATGGCAGAACTCTTAAGCATTTAGATACAGCGCAGGCTGTTGCAGTGTCAGATTACTTCGACGAAGCGGCAAAGAAACTTGCTGACGAGCATGGCGCAAAGGTCATGACAACAGACGAGATTATCGCAAGTCCGGATGTCGATGCCGTTATCATTGGTACACCAACAGATACGCATTTTGATATCATTCAGGCAGCAGCAAAAGCTGGCAAAGCGATCTTCTGTGAGAAGCCCGTTGACTTATCAACTGACCGAATTCGCCAGTGCCTTGAAATCGTTGAACAGGCAAATGTGCCGTTTATGACTGCGTTTAATCGTCGGTTTGATCCAAATTTTGCACATTTACAAAGTAAAATTACAGACGGTACAGTCGGCGATGTTGAGATGATTACCATCATGTCGCGCGATCCTTCTCCTCCACCAATTGCATACATAAAATCATCCGGTGGTATTTTCCGCGATATGATGATCCATGATTTGGATATGGCGCGTTTTCTCCTGGGTGAAGATCCAATTGAAATTTACGCGACGGGTTCGTGTTTGGTGGACCCTGCCATCGGCGAAGCAGGTGATGTTGATACAGCTAGTGCCACGCTTAAAACGCAAAGTGGCAAGATTTGCACAATCACAGTTTCTCGCCGTGCATCTTACGGCTACGACCAGCGCATTGAAGTGCATGGTTCAAGGGGCATGATCCGTGCTGATAATGTGCATGAAAATACTGTTCAGATTGCAACGGAAAATGGCTTTAATTCTGCCGTTGTTCAAAACTTTTTCCTTGAGAGATATGCTGAGGCATATCGCGATGAAATGATCCACTTTGTGGAAGCGATCAATGCAGGCAATGCCCCACAGCCAAGTGGTGAAGATGGTTTAAAAGCGCAACAGCTTGCAGATGCTGCAGCGCTTTCAATGGAAGAACAACGTCCTGTACTTGTTCAATACAAACGTAAGATTGACTAATTAAAAGCCTGGCTGTTAATCGCAGTCAGGCTTTTTCAATCAGTATGCTCAGCAAAGACCTCTTTTGCTGCATTAAGACCGTTAATTGCTGCTGGCATGCCGCCATAAACCGACATCTGAAAGATTACTTCACTGATTTCGCGTTTGTTCGCACCAGCTGCAAGTGCATGTTCAATATTGATTTTCAGTTGCGGAGATGTTTGGCCACCAAGTGCAGTTAACGCCGCGATCGTTGCTAATTGCCTGGTTCTTAAATCCAAACCTTCGCGCGCGTAAAGTCGTCCATAAGCGAATTCAAACAACGTATCAGTAAAACCAGGCACGATATCATCATAGCGTTCATCCAATATGGTTTTTAGATCCGGGTTCAGCTTATGTGCGATTTCATGACCTTTTTGAAGTGCTGACGTGCTCATTATCTATCCTTTTTGCAAGTTAAACTATCACCATCAATTTCGCCGCTAAGCACGGCTTTAAACGTGGTAATCTTTTCGGACAGAACTGCATCGACATCTTGTAGACGTTTAATTTCAGCACGGACTTTTAAGTGGTGTTTAGTAAGTAGTTCTAAGCGTTCTGGGATGGATTGGGCTCCACCCGCGCGCAGTTCAACATAGCTTGCCATGTCCTTCACACCCATACCTGTTGATTTTAAAACATCTAAAAAGTCCGCCCAAACCAAGTGATCATCGCGATAGATCCGGCGACCCCCGCCATCTCGCAATGGCAATGGCATAAGGCCAATTTTTTCGTAATATCGGATTGTATCAATAGATAATCCACTATGTTTTGAAAACTCACCGATTTGCATATTCTGTCTCCTTGCAATTGTTAGTAATGGCTGGAGTGCACACCAGATCAAGCATTATTTTGAAAAATAAAAAAACCGCCTGACGAAATCGAAAGGCGGTCTTCATTAGGATTGATCAAATGATCAGTTGTGATTTAGCTGTTAGCAAGTGCCTGTTCTAAATCAGCGATCAAATCGTCGGCATCTTCAATGCCTATTGAGAAACGAACAATATTTGGTGCTGCACCAGCTGCTGTTTTCTGCTCATCTGAAAGTTGGCTATGGGTTGTTGATGCCGGGTGGATGACCAAAGAACGCGCATCACCCAAGTTTGCAACGTGGCTGAACAGCTTCAAGCTATCAACGAATTTCACGCATCCATCATGACCAGATTTAAGCGCCACAGTGAAGAGTGAGCTTGCGCCACGAGGGCAGTATTTTGCAATGCGATCATAGTAAGGTGAAGATTTAAGGCCTGCATAAGTTACAGCCTCAACAGCGTCATGACCTTCAAGCCATGCAGCTACTTTCTCAGCATTTGCAACATGCTTTTGCATGCGAAGTGATAAGCTTTCAATACCCATAAGCGTGTAATGCGCCCCTTGCGGGTTCATTGTCATGCCAAGATCACGAAGACCAATTGCAATTGAATGGAATGTAAATGCCATCGGCCCCAATGCTTCATGGAAGTTAAGACCGTTATAAGCTGGCTCAGGCGCAGCAAGAGACGGGAACTTACCAGACGCAGACCAGTCAAATTTTCCGCTATCAACCACACAGCCGCCTGTGACAGAACCATTGCCCGTGAGGTATTTTGTTGTTGAATGCGTTACAAGTGTCGCGCCATGTTCAATTGGATTACAAAGATATGGCGTTGCTGTTGTGTTATCAACAATGAGCGGAATGCCAGCTGCATCGGCAACATCGGCAATCGCACGAAGATCAGCAATGTGGCCACCAGGATTGGCAATGCTTTCGCAATATACAGCACGTGTGTTTTCATCAATCGCAGCTTCAATTGCTTTTGGATCATCGATGTCGACAAATTTTGTGCTCCAGCCAAAACGCTGGATCGTGCGCGTAAGCTGAGTAACTGAACCTCCATAAAGGCGGTTTGATGCAACAATGTTTAAACCCGGTCCCATCAATGGGAACAAAGCCATGATTTGCGCGGCATGACCTGATGAACAAGCAACAGCGCCGGCACCGCCTTCAAGTGCAGCCATACGGTTTTGCAGAGCACCTATGGTTGGATTGGTTAAGCGCGAATAAATATAACCAACTTCTTTTAGTGCAAATAGATTTGCAGCATGCTCTGAATCTTTAAAGACAAAAGCTGTTGATTGGTAAATTGGTGTATTACGAGCACCCGTTGCAGGATCTGGCTCTGCACCTGCGTGTACTTGTAGTGTATCAAAACCTTGTTGACGATCTTCGCTCATACGAGCCTCCCTATATTATTTTCCCGTTTGTTTTTATCATTTGACTATCATTTGTCCAGCGACAAACAGTTCTTCAAAAAAGGTTATCGGAGAAAATTATTTCCAAATCTTATCGAGGGCACGAATCCAATTTTCGTTACAAAGCTTGTTCATAAGATTTTTATCATACCCGTGGTCTTGCATCACGCGTCGAAGCTTTCCAAGGTCAGAAATGTCTTTTATCTCATGAGGAATATGTGCACCGTCAAAATCGGAGCCGAGACCAACATGATCTTCACCTAAATGTTCAATTAGGTAATCAAGATGAGGAAGAAAATCTTTCAAGTCAGTGTCGACATTCATAGCGCCATCGGGTCGGGTAAATGCCACAGCGAAGTTTAGTCCAACCATGCCGCCACTATCTTTGATCGCGCCTAGCTGATCATCGGTTAGGTTTCGCGCATGCGGACAGATAGAATACACATTGGAATGTGTGGCAACAATTGGGTTGCTGCTCGTTTTGGCAATATCCCAAAAGCCTTTTTCATTTAAATGCGAAACATCAAGCATGATACCTAAGTCGTCGCATCGTTTAACAAGCCGAAAACCTGCTTCTGTCAGGCCTTCGCCTGTATCACCTGTGCTTGGATAACGAAATGGAACACCGTGACCGAAAATAGTCGGTCGAGACCACACTGGGCCAAGTGAGCGCAAGCCTGCTTTATATAGCACATCAAGTGCAAATAGATCTTCATCAATAGCTTCTGCACCTTCCATGTGCATGACTGCTGCAATCACCCCATTTGCCAAACAAGAGCGAATGTCTTGAGTTGAAGTACAAATTTTCAATGTACCTGTTTTCTCAAGCGCGATGAGATGCGAGGCTTGCTCCATGGCAATTGGAAGTGCCGCTTGATGGGACATGACACTAGGCAATGGCAAATCATATGGCGGATTTTCCATTTGAGTTAACGTATCAAGCAAATCGTCGGGTGATGGGACATAAATTGCGAAAAAGCCACCACCAAATCCACCTTTTTTTGCTTTAGGAAGGTCAATGTGGCCGTCACGTCCCTTAATAAATGCATCCGATGGGTTTGCACTGTTTTTTTCAAATAGGCAGAATAGCAGATCATTGTGTCCGTCAAAGATTAGCGGCAAATGATGTTCGCTCATGTGATTACTCCAATTAATAGTGCCCTTAATAATATGATTTGCTGGGCAGGATTCCAGAAGTATTCGTTTATCTTTTTGGCAAAATCAAGTTACGCGAGAAGTCTTTTAGAAAAGAATAATCTAAGTATAAATAATACAAATACTTAATGATTATTTATTATGTATATTATTAAATAATATTAATATTATTAATACTAATTCTAAACATAAGTTATTACTGCGAAGTGTATCATTGTATCGAGGCGTATTTCATGACAAAAATTGGGTTAGTTCGTAAGATGGTACAGGTTTTAGGGCTTAACCCTAAAAATCTATGGGTTGGTTATGTATTGGGGTTTGCGTTAATCTTAATATTGCTGACGATCTCGCAAATTACATCATCCTGGAGTGAACGTTCGGCTGAACGTCATACTAAGCTTTCCAATATCGCGACAGATCAAACTAAATTAAGCCAGCGGATATTTGTTCAATTTGCGAATACGTCGGATCAAAATTTCGACGATAGCATGAGCTCAATTAAACCACTTATGTTACAGTATAGTGACAATTACCGGCTAATTAGAGTGCTGAATTCTGAGTTTTCGTATGCTGATACACTCATTAAACATCAGGCTGATTGGACGTCTGATGATATCAAGATGCAGCATGAATTGTTTGTTACATATTACCTAAAAAGGTTGTTGGATGTTACACAGAATTCAACTCAAGAAGCGCTGCAAACGAGCGACAAGTCCACTCCAATAAATTTTACAGAACAAGAGCTTGAATTAGCAGAGTTACATCGGGCGAATGAAAGAAAGTTAGAAGCCGCAAAAGCGAAGCGCAATGAACTGACCTCAAGAATAAACTTTTATTCTTACATTGCTGCGATGGTTCTATTAATTTTGGAGGCCGTTTTTATTTTCTGGCCGGGGCATGTCATCACATCTCGTTATTATCACCGCAGCATGAGACAAAAGGATCAAATGTGGCAGCTCATGCGCAATTTAAGTAAGCGCAATGAGGAAATATTAGAGGCCTATGATCGTATCGGTCATGATGCGTTACACGATACTTTGACGGGTTTGGCCAATAGAAGATACCTGCAAGAAGAACTCGCGCGACGAGTAGAGTTGCACCGCCCAAGGCATGAAAAAATCGGCGTATGTCATATCGATCTGGATAAGTTTAAACGTGTGAACGATGGACACGGACACAAGGCTGGAGATTTTGTACTTCGCTTTGTCGCAAAAACGCTCAATGATCAAAAGAGCAGGGGGGATTTTGTTGCCCGTATAGGTGGAGATGAATTTGTTGTTGTGTCATCTCCTGTAAAAGACATGGCCGAGATGTCTTCAAGAGCGTTTGAGCTTAGCACAAAGTTACAGAGAAGACTTCTGATCGAAGGACGTCCATGCGAGGTTAGTGCCAGCATTGGTGTCGATGTGGTTGATATTGAAAATTTTGGCGAAGAAATTGACGTCAGTGATTTCCTCATACGCGCCGACATAGCGCTTTATAAAGCCAAGAGCGCAGGCGGCGGCTATGAATGTTTTACCGAAGAGTTGATGACAGCGCATCTTCGATCCACAGTCCTATTAGATGAAATTTCGCAAGGGCTCCTAAATCGAGAATTTGTGCCGTATTATCAACTTCAATATTCTGCATCAACACATGAAATCGTAAGTGCGGAAGCGCTTGTAAGATGGCGCCATCCTGAGCGCGGAGTGCTGCCACCATCAGAGTTTCTTCAAGCTGCTTGCGAAGCTGGTTTAGAGCAACAAATCGATGAAATGATGATAAAAGAAGCTCTACGTGATTTGAACCAATGGCAACTTGATCAGTCTTGCACGATCTCTTCTGTCGCTGTGAATTTAAGTGCAAAAACAATCGGAAATCCAAGTTTTATCTCAATGATAAAAGGGCTTGAAATCCCTCCTGGACGGTTAAGCTTTGAGATCACTGAAACTGTTGACGTTAATCAGCATTCCTATCAAATTATTGAGAATGTTGAATATCTCAAAAAAATGGGTTTTGAGGTTGAAATTGATGACTTTGGAACGGGGCACGCGTCGATCTTGTCTTTACAATATTTAAAGCCAAAACGTCTTAAAATTGATCGTGAATTTATCTTCCCAATCGTTGAACATGAAGACCAAAGGCAGTTGGTGAAAAACATTATTGAACTGAGTAAGCCGTTTAATGTTGAGGTCGTCGCCGAGGGTGTAGAAAGCCTAGAGCATGCGCGAATACTAAATGAGATGGGTTGTGATATTCTGCAAGGGTATGCTTTTTGTAAACCTATTCCGGCCGTCGGTGTTACCGCTATTATGAGTAGAGAACGGGTCTCATCCCGCCGCAAAAACAAGCTAGCCTGATATCTATCAAACCGGCTTGAAACTCAATGAAGTACAGAGCAGATTTATCCAACAATAATAATCTGCAATGCGCGTGGTCCATGTGCGCCTAACAATAATTTTTGCTCAATATCACCAGAGCGCGATGGGCCGGTTACAAAGTTAACCGCGCGCGGCATAACCACTTGGCCATCCTTTTTGTTTAAGCTACCCCACGCGCTTTCCATGTCTCCTTTTATATCTTTTGCGGAGATAATAACGATATGATGATCGGCGAGGAAGTTAATCGTGGTTGGGTTTTCAGAACCAGATGCCAGTAAAAGTGTGCCCGTTTCGGCAATGCCGGATTTTGCGTGGCTGACGCCGACCAAATCTTTGCCATCGGAAGGGCCTTTTTTGATCGTTAGATTTTTTTCAAGTGACCAATCCGCTTTGTTTAACCTGCGATCTGTTCCCATAATTAGTTCCGCGGGAAGGTTGTGCTCACGTAGGTAATTGCCAATGCAGCCTGGTATTTCATTATAATCGTTAACGCGGGTCACACTTGAATGAACTTTTTTTGCCATCTCCGCAAACAGTTCAACCCTTGCATCTTGCTTGAGTTGCCCACGTTTTGGGATGATGCCTGTTGGGCGGCCACTTAACCGCTCAGCAACCGATTTCGCGCGCTCATCATCGGACGCCTTTTTCGCAACCGCATTACGAATGTCTGATAAGACTGTTTGGCGTGCATTAGACATTAGTTTGCCTCCTGCTTTAGTGCTTCGCGCTGGTCCCATGCCTGCATAAAGGTTCGACCTTCCGGCGCTGGTAACTCACGATGTTTGGTCCACCCCGATGCAAGCGGCAAGGAGGATATGCGTTTTTTAGTGCCGCCTAAAACGGACAAAGCCGGCATAGCAAAAGATACCAACGCTCGATAAAGCTTTGGCCGTTTTGCCAGATATGCCCAGAGCGCTAAACCATATCTTGCTGCTTTGGGTTGGAGATGTTGTTCAAATTCTTTCTCACGCCAATGCCGCATCATTTTGGGAAGAGGGATCCGCATCGGGCATACACTTTCACATCGCCCGCAGAAAGTTGATGCATTTGGCAATGTTCCTGCCTTATCAACGCCTGCAAGTGATGGGGTTAACACCGACCCCATTGGTCCTGGATATATTGAGCCATAAGCATGGCCACCAATAGAATGGTAGACTGGGCAGTGATTGATACATGCGCCACATCGTATACAGCGCAGCATTTCTTCAAATTCTGTACCCAGCATATCACTTCTGCCGTTATCAAGCAGTATGACGTGGTATTCTTTGGGACCATCTGGGTCTTTCTCACGTTTTGGCCCTGTTGAAAACGTCGTGTATACAGACATGTCCTGTCCGGTTGCAGAGCGTGCTAAGATGCGGAGAATTTGCGAGCAATCTGCAAGTGTTGGTACAACTTTTTCAATTGAAGCCATCACCACATGCACTTTGCCAAGTGTTTGGGTTAAATCACCATTACCTTCATTGGTCACAATGACGGAAGAACCCGTTTCTGCGACCAAAAAATTTGCACCCGTAAAGCCAATATCAGCTTCAAAATAACGCTTGCGCAAAACCTCACGCGCTTCCGCAAGCAATGTTTCTGGTTCTGACATATCTCGATCCTCATCAAGATGTGTATGTTCGCGACGAAAATCCTCTTCGATCTGCCCTTGGTTGAGGTGAATAGCAGGCGCAATAATATGGCTTGGTTTCTCATCTCTGAGCTGAATAATATATTCGCCAAGGTCAGTTTCAACAGGTTCAATACCGTGGTTGAGTAAATGTTCGTTGAGTTCAACCTCTTCGGTAATCATGGACTTACCTTTTGTGACGGTTTTCGCATCGTGCTTTTGGCAAATCTCTAACGCGATCCGGCGCGCATCTTCAGCTGTTTTTGCCCAGTGAACATGACCGCCATTTTCAATGACTTTTTGTTCATAAGCTTCAAGATACAAATCTAAGTTCGCGAGGGTATGGTCTTTTATTTCTCGCCCCTTATCGCGTAATGCTTCAAATTCATCGAGAGCTGCTGCGGCTTTCGCGCGCTTATCAATAAAACCTTTGGGCACATTACCCAACGCTCTTTGTAGCTGCTCATTTCCTAAAGCATCTTTGGCGTTTGATTTCAAATTATGTGAAGTGAGTTCCATAATTCCCTCCTTATCCAGCAGGTTAAATACTAAATTTCAATCTAACTGCCAGAAATTGGTTTTGTATCCAGTTTGCCTGCAAGTACTTCCGCGACGTGGCGAACTTCAGTTTTCGATCCTTGGCGTTTAAGTTTACCTGCCATATTCATCAAGCAACCCATATCGCCTGCAACAAGCATATCAGCGCCTGTATCATCAATGCTTTGCGTCTTTTTGGAAACCATAGCATTCGAGATATCTGAATATTTTACGCAAAATGTCCCGCCAAACCCGCAGCAGACTTCGCTGTCTTTCATTTCGCGAACTTCAACGCCTGTGCTTTTAAGAAGCTTGCGTGGTTGCTCTTTCACGCCCAGTTCTCGTAACCCTGAGCAGGAATCGTGATAAGTTACAGAACCTGAAAATTCGCCTGGTGTTTGGGTAATAAACATTACGTCGGTTAAAAAGCTGATGAGCTCAAAAGTTTTGTCAGATAGTGCTTTCATGCGAGAAAGCAATGCTGGATCATCTTCAAATACTTCAGGATAATGCTTTTTGATCATCGCAGCACAAGAACCTGATGGTGCTACGACATAATCGTAATCCTCAAAAGCATCCAACACTTGCTTTGCAATTTCTTTGGTGTCAGCTTTGTCGCCGCTATTATAAGCAGGCTGACCGCAGCACGTTTGTGCGCGAGGCACATGAACATCACATCCTGCAGCTTCGAGTAACTCGACAGCTGAAAATCCCACATTTGGCCGAAAAAGATCAACCAAACAAGTTACAAATAATCCGACTTTAGGATTGGTGTTTTCAGACAAGCTGAACTCCTATTATTATTAGTTTGTTCTTTGTTTTAAGCGAAGCTCAGATATATGCTCTCGATCACGCAATTGTTGCGCTTCTCGAAAACTATCCATCACATAATCGATATGGGCTTCCGCACTGGCACGTGCCGCCTGCGGGTCATTGGCTACAATGGCTTCTATGATTTTAAGATGTTGTGCAAGTAGTGAATCGCTCGCAGAATGAAGATCAAAGATCAGCATGCGGTTAAATACGACCCCATCTGATAACAGTCGATAGCACGATCTTAAACTATGCAGCATGATAACGTTATGTGCACATTCACCAATCGCATTGTGCAATTCAATATCAAGTTTTGCTTCTTTTTCTGTATCGTCATTTTCATGTGCTTGAACCATGGCTTTGCCGATTGAAGACAAGAGATCTTTATCGGCGACTGTTGCGCGTTTCGCGGCAAGTTCAGCTGCTGTGCCTTCCATGGAACGTCTATATTCAAGATAATCAACAGTTGCTTTTGGATGCCTGCCAATCAAGCCAATAACCGGTTCGGTAAATACTTGCCCTGTGATATCAGCAACATAAGTGCCGCCGCCTGGTCGCGTTGTTAGCAATTCACGATCTTCTAAGCTCTTGATGGCTTTTCGTAACACTGGGCGCGAAATATTGAGTTGTTGAGCAAGATCACGCTCTGAAGGTAGACGGTCACCAAAGCGTAAAATGCCTTCCAAGATCAGCTTTTCAATATGAACGACAGCCTGATCCGCTGTTTTATGATGTTCAATTTGTGAGAATATATTTTTTGTCATGACCACTCGCAGTTCGCCGAAAATTATCAGCGAATATGCAATTGGTCAATTAAATTATCCAAAAATACAAAATTGTAAAATTATGAGTGAACGCTGATCTGATGTTTCATTTGCCTGTCATCATTCATCGTCTGTTCCCAGTAAGGTGTATTGCCATACAGCTCTGCAAGATAATCAATGAATAAGCGAACTTTCAATGGCAGGAAGGTTTTGCTGGCATAAACAGCATGAATAGCAACCAAACGCGAGCTTTCATATTGAGGAAGAACTTGCTTTAGATTGCCAGACATCAAGCTTTCGCCAATGTCCCAAGTTGATCTATAAGCTATGCCAATGCCTGAAAGCACAGCTTCGCGCACCACTTCGCTAGAATTTGTTTGTATCGGGCCAATAGGTTTGAAATTAATTGAGCCATCTGTGCCATCAAGGCGCCAAATCTCACTACTGTGGTTTGGGATGCAGATATGTTTTTCAAGGTCTTCAAGTGTCTCGGGCGTACCGTTTTTCTCAAGGTATTCAGGTGTTGCGCACAAAACGCGACGAACTGGCGCTAGTTTACGGGCCACGAGGCTTGAATCTTTAAGTTCAGCAATTCGGATAGCTAGATCATAACCTTCGCCGACGATATCAGTCATATCATCGTGGAGGTTTAGATTTATCTGAATGCCCGGGTTTTGTTCGAAAAATTGCTGCAAATGCGGTGCGACATGCATGCGTCCAAAAGACGTGGGAGCTGAGATTTTTAAAATACCACGCGCGACATTTGAACGTCGGCTGACAAATGATTCCGCTTCTTCAAGGCCTGCAAGAATAGCAACCACGCGTTCGTAGAACCCCTGTCCAGCCTCGGTTAGCGAGATCTGTCGGGTTGTCCTATTCATCAGTCTTGTTCCAAGTCGGTCCTCTAATCGGCGTAGCCTTTTAGATACAACTGCTGGCGATAAACCCAACTCGCGACCCGCCGCTGACATTGAGCCGGCAGACACCATTCGCGCAAATACTTCTAAATCACCGAGATTATTCATGACACTTTATCCAATACGAGCTTTGAATGTTGTACGTCAAATTTGATTAACTAGATCATTTTATCAATGTTTACTCAATCCAAATATGAAAAACACTGTTGCGATTGCATCGTAATTAAAAAAGTGGTAAACAAAATTTACCAAAATAGAGTGGAGCCCGTTATGACGGAGTTGATCAAGTTTCTTGAGCCTAATGCTCAGATTATTTCAAAGCGGCCAAGTATTATCGCAGGGCTTGCACAATTGCTACCAGATGATTGTCTTATTACCGATGAGCGCGAACTTGTGCCATTTGAAACGGACGCGTTTATCGCTTATCGGCGTTTGCCGCTTGCCGTCGTTCTGCCAGAAACCACTGAGCAAGTGGCAGAGGTTGTTAAATATTGCCACGAAAATGAAGTGCCTATCGTTCCGCGCGGCGCGGGTACATCTCTCGCAGGGGGAGCGATCCCGCAGGAAGACGCAATCGTCATTGGCCTGTCAAAGATGAACCGTATCTTGGATGTGGACCTAGCAAATCGCTGTGCTGTCGTTCAGGCAGGCGTCACCAATATCGCAATCTCGCAAGAAACAGATTCCGAAGGTTTCTTTTATGCGCCAGATCCAAGTTCGCAGCTTGCATGTACCATTGGTGGCAATATTGGAATGAACTCGGGTGGGGCGCATTGCTTAAAATATGGTGTGACAACAAATAACCTTTTGGGCCTCAAGATGGTTATGTTTGATGGTACGGTGATTGATCTTGGCGGAAAAGCGCTAGATATGCCTGGATACGATTTACTCGGTTTGTTGTGCGGATCAGAAGGTCAGATGGGCATTATCACCGAAGCAACGGTGAAATTACTTGCAAAGCCGGAAGGTGCAAAGCCTGTTTTATTTGGATTTGATAGCCCAGAAGACGCCGGACAATGCGTTAAAGATGTGATCGGTGCAGGCATCATCCCTGTTGCGATAGAATATATGGATAAGCCCGCGATCGAAATTTGTGAAGCATTCGCAAATGCTGGATATCCTATGGATGTTGAAGCTCTACTGATTGTTGAAGTTGAAGGCTCGGAAGCTGAGATGGATGCGATGCTGGCAAAAATTATTGAAGTTGCCAAAAAGCATAATGTTAAAACGGTCAAGGAAAGTCAGTCTGCGTTTGAGGCAGCATTGATCTGGAAAGGCCGTAAATCAGCATTTGGCGCGACAGGGCGTATTGCTGATTATATGTGTATGGATGGCACTGTGCCGTTGTCCCAACTAGCGTTTGTTTTGGAAGGCACTGCGAAAATTATTGAGAAGTATGGGTTGCGGGTCGCTAACGTGTTCCATGCAGGCGATGGTAATATGCATCCGCTCATTCTGTTTAATATGAATGATCCAGAAGAGAGCATTAAAGCGGAACAAGCGGGAATGGATATCTTGCGTTTGTGCGTTGATGCCGGTGGCTGTTTAACAGGTGAGCATGGCGTTGGTATCGAAAAACGCGATTTAATGACCCATCAATATTCCAAAGAAGACTTGGATCAACAGATGGCAGTTCGTGCAGCCTTTGATCCAAATTGGCTGTTTAATCCATCAAAAGTATTCCCATTAGAAGTTAGAGAAGACGCATGAGCGAACAAGAATTAATATCGCCTACATCTGCTGATGAATTGGTCGATGCGGTAAAGAGTGCTTTAGCAAATGGTCAGGCAATTAATGTTCAAGGTTCTGGGACTAAAACGGCCATCGGAAATGATGTTGATGCAAGCGTGCAAATCTCAACATCAAAACTCAACGGTGTTAGCGAATATATCCACTCTGAATTAGTGATGACGGCAAAAGCTGGCACGCCTGTTTCAACGGTTCAAAAAGAGCTCGCCAAAAACAACCAAATGCTGGCGTTTGAACCTGCCGATTACTCAAATCTGCTGGGTTCAAAAGGTAAACAAACAATAGGCGGCGTGTTTGCCACCAATATGTCTGGTTCGCGTCGATTAAGTATCGGTGCAGCTCGCGATGCTCTTTTGGGTGTTAAGTTTGTCAATGGAAAAGGCGAGTTGATTAAAAGTGGTGGCAAGGTCATGAAAAATGTCACGGGTCTTGATCTGGTAAAATTGCTTGCAGGATCGTGGGGCACACTTGGTATTATGAGTGAAGTTACATTTAAGGTTCTGCCGCGACCTGAGGTAATGAAGACCATTTTGATCAAGGGTTTGAGCGATGCAGATGCAACGAAAGCCATGGCATTGGCGATGGCGCAATCAACAGAGGTTTCATCTGCTGCCCATCTGCCGAAATCTGTAAGCGGTGCATTTTTAGATGGCACCTTTTCAGACCAATCAATTACCGCTCTGCGCTTGGAAGGCTTGGATGAATCCGTCAATGACAGAGAGAAACGTCTCATTGATGCGTTGTCTGAATATTCAGATCTAATAGTTATAGAGACAGAACAATCCGCAAAGCTCTGGCGAGAGATTGCTGATGTGAAACCATTTTGTGGCACCAATTCAATTGTTTGGAAAGTTTCCGTTGCGCCATCGCAAGGGCATAACCTTGTCGCAAAATTAGTGCAAAAGACAGAAGTCGATGCTTTTTATGATTGGCAAGGCGGGTTGGTCTGGTTGTCTTTAAAATCAGGGCAACATGGATCGGACATTCGTCAAACCATCAAAGAAGTTGGCGGTGGCCACGCGACACTCATTCGTGCAGATGACGATGCGCGTGCGCAAGTCGATGTATTTGAACCTCAGTCGCTTCCTGTCGCAGCACTTTCCGCGCGCATCAAAGCACAAATTGATCCTAAAAACATCTTTAATCCCGGTCGTATGTCCTTAAACGATGATACGATAAATAAAGCGGCGGTTTAATAATATGAGAACAACATTTTCACCTGATCAGCTCAAGGATCCAATGGTCTCTGAATCTGAGGCGATCTTACGTAAGTGCGTACATTGTGGGTTTTGTACTGCAACTTGCCCAACCTATGTCACGCTTGGCAACGAACTCGATAGTCCGCGTGGTCGAATTTATCTCATCAAAGATATGCTTGAAAACAATCGCCCTGCAGATGAGAAGACGGTTAAACACCTTGATCGTTGTTTGTCATGCCTTGCTTGCACCACAACTTGTCCGTCTGGTGTTGATTACATGCATTTGATTGACAACGCGCGTGCATATATTGAAAAGACATATGATCGTCCAATGATGGACAAAATTATCAGAGCGATCTTGGTCAATGTTTTGCCATATCCAAAACGCTTTCGTTTGGCGCTTCGTTTTGCGCAAATCGGCAGACCGTTCGCAGGTTTATTCAAGAAGGTTTCAGCATTTAAACCTATGGGAGCTATGCTTGATTTAGCACCTAAATCTATCCCGTCAGATAGCTCCTCAGCGCTACCTGGTGTCCGAGCTGCTAAAGGAAAAAAACGCGCACGTATTGCAATCTTATCAGGCTGTGCGCAACCAGTGCTTAACCCAACAATAAATCAGGCTACAATGGATCTTCTTAATCGTTTTGATGTTGAAGTTGTTGTGCCTGAAGGCGAGGGATGTTGTGGTGCTCTAACCCACCATATGGGTCGTGAACACGTTGCGCATCAATCTGCTAAAAACAATGTGGATGTGTGGACACGTGAAATTGAAAATGGTGGTTTAGATGCGATCATCATCACTGCATCAGGCTGTGGCACGACGATTAAAGACTATGGGCACATGCTACGTGATGACCCTGAATATGCTGAGAAAGCAAAACGAGTTTCGGAACTTGCAAAAGATATAACAGAATTTTTGGTCACTCTTGAATTGCCTAAAGTAACGCGTGATGAAGAGATGATTGTCACATATCATTCTGCTTGTTCAATGCAACATGGCCAGAAAATCACAAATCATCCTAAAGATCTGTTGCGTAGCGCAGGCTATACCGTGCGTGAACCAGCTGAAGGTCATTTATGCTGCGGTTCGGCAGGAACTTACAATATTATGCAAAGCGAAATAGCTGATAAACTAAAGACGCGCAAAGTTGGAAATCTTGAGCGTACAAAACCTGATGTCATTGCAGCGGGGAATATAGGCTGCATTACCCAAATTGGTTCAGGCACTGATATCCCAATTATTCACACAATCGAATTACTTAACTGGGCTTATGGTGGACCAAAGCCAACTGGGATAAACTAAACGCAACGGCAATGCCCCTTATGTTAAAAAGTCCAAGTAACAAAAAACCCAGCTGATCAGATCAACTGGGTTTATTTTTTTGTTTCTTATGGCTGCTATTATTAAGCGCCGAAAATACCTTTTTTCACAGTGTAGTATTTGCTGCTAGACTGACCAGGCCCAATAACAATTACTTTTGTGCCAACAGGCGCACGCTTATAAAGATGCTCGACATCTTTATTGACCATGCGGATACAGCCAGATGACATGTTGTGACCGATCGTCCAAGGTTGGTTTGTACCGTGGATGCGGAAAATCGTATCACGGCCACCACGGTAAAGGTAAAGTGCACGAGCACCAAGAGGGTTGTTAATACCACCTTTCATAAAAGGAGGGATCTTACGGCCCTTACGAGCTTCGCGTGCGATCATTGTTTTCGGAGGCGTCCAAGAAGGCCATTCAGCTTTGCGGCCAATTTTAACAGTACCGCTCCAGCCAAAGCCGTCGCGACCAACACCAACACCATAACGGATAGCTCTGTTCTTCTTAGTGATCAGATAAAGATATTTCGTGTTTGAATCGATAATGATCGTTCCAGGCTTCTGGTTTGTGTCGATCCGAACATTACGGCGCTTAAACTTTGGGTTAACGCGTTTTTTAGATGCTGCTAAAATCACATCACTCTGTTGAGCTTCAGCAACTGGCGCTTGATTAAATGTGAAGGCAAATGCGCTTGGCGCAGCGATAATAAGTGCAAGACCAACACTTATCATCATTGTAATTTTTCTCATATAACTCATGTTTATGAGCTCCCCTTTATTGAAATATACCCAGAAAATACCACTGTTTTTTAATTGTGCAATATCAACTGCGATCAATTTGTTACTGATCTTAATAAAATTTGATAATCAATTATCAACCCCATAAACAAAGTGACCTTAGATTGTTATGTCTAAGGTCACAAATAGAGTTTCTTATGAGACTTAAAGTTATATAACGCGAACTTTCGCACCGACGCGCGCGCGCTCATATAAATCCACGACATCTTGATTTCGCATGCGGATACACCCTGATGAAACTGCTTGGCCAATCGTCCACGGCTGATTTGTTCCATGGATTCGATAAAGTGTTGAACCAAGGTATAAAGCGCGTGCACCCAATGGGTTTTGCGGGCCGCCTTCCATAAAGGTTGGTAAGTGACGCCCTTTTTTCTTTTCACGCGCAATCATTTCAGCAGGTGGACGCCAAGATGGCCACTCTTTCTTTTGGGTAATTTTTTCTGATCCGGTCCATTCAAACCCGGCTTTACCTACACCAACGCCATAGCGACGTGCTTTGCCATCACCCATGACGAGGTATAAGAAGCGGCTTTGTGTATCGATAATAATCGTTCCGGCTTTTTCACTCGAATTATATGCAACCACTTGCGGCAAAAACTGCGAAGCGATCTGCGGTTTAGTCGCCTTCTTTTTCTGCACAGGCTTGACCGATGCTTGGCGATACTTCCGTGGCTTTTGCGGTGTCACAGCATAACGGCGCGTGACTTGTCGTTGGGCTTGAGGCGCCTGCGCGCGCGCTTGCCCACCATTTAATTGCATAACCCATGGGGCTGCTAAATCCGGGCTCAATATAACCGGTGGTTTCGTGTGGTATCTATCATTTGCAGATGTTGGGGACACAAATGCGATTGCTGCAGCCAAAGCTGATAATATAACTGTATTTCTCATCAAACGGACTCTTTACATTTCGTTGATCGGAACTCACCCTTTACGCGGGATTAAAAATGATTGTCCGTGACCTTTCATACCAATTTATGAATCAGATATAGATAAGACTTGATATTGCTCATAAAGCTTTTATCAGGGTTATTAAGTGGTTCATCCATTTAGTTAACAATATCTAAAATTAAGATTTGCAGGCAAATTTTGAAGATTAGCCAGCAATTTGGAGGAAATTTCATGGCAGATGACGGGTTGATTACGGGTGAAGACGGCATAACAAGATGCGCCTGGGCTGGAAGTTCGGCAGATTATTTAGACTACCATGATAATGAATGGGGCCATCCTGTTGCTGATGACACAAGGCTTTTTGAGAAGATATGCTTGGAGGGTTTTCAATCAGGTTTGTCATGGATCACGATCTTGCGAAAACGAGAAAATTTTCGAAAAGCATTTGCAGGATTTGATATTCCAACAGTTGCAAAATTCGGTGAAGACCACATCGAAGAACTGGTGCAGGATGCTGGTATCATCCGCCATCGCGGTAAAATTAAATCGGTCATCAATAATGCAAACCGCGCATTGGAAATGCAAAAAGAGTTTGGCTCGCTCGCCATCTACTTCTGGGCCCAAGAGCCGGATGAAAGCGAGCGTCCAAAAATCTGCGATTTTGAAACGTTAAGGACAATGGGCAAAACCGAGCGTTCAACCGCAATTTCCAAGGATTTAAAAAAACGCGGTTGGAGCTTTGTTGGTCCAACGACCGTTTATGCGTTCATGCAAGCAATGGGCATGGTCAATGACCATCTTGAAGGTTGTTATCACCGCCAAGTGGTTGAAGAAAAGCGCGCTGCATTTGTGCGTCCTAAAGCAAAAAGTTAGGCGCGTTTTGCTTTTATCAAAATTGATATTGCAACACCGCCTAATATCAATGCTGATGCGAGCACAAATCTGAATGTCAAAGGTTCTGATAAAAAGATCAAGCCGCCTATCCCCGCAACGACGGGAACGGTTAGTTGTACAATTGATGCGCGTGTCGCGGTGAGCTGCGGCAACACTTTGTACCAGAGCGCATAGCCCATGCCTGATGTGATCGCGCCGGATGCGATCGCTAATATTACACCGTAAGTAGTTATCTGACTTATTGATAATGTGATCAATAAAAGTGCCAGTCCCATGGGTACAGATAATAAGAAATTTCCAGCCGTTGCCTTAAGCGGATCGGAGGAAGATTTTCCCCTTAATGAGTAAGCGCCCCAAGCAATGCCTGATACTGCCATGAGCATGGCAGCAATAGGATCAGGTGCTTCAAGTCCGGGTGAGACCAGCCAAATAAATGCACCAAATGCAACGAATATTCCAAGCCATTCAAATAAGCTTGGTCTATCGCCTTTAAACAATGCCCAGCCGATCATTACAGCTTGCACGCAGGCAAATAATATCAAAGCACCAACGCCAGTTTCAATATTTACATATGAAAACGAAAATGATGCTGCGTATGCAAAGAGGCAGAACGCAGAAACAAGATTGCCATGGCTTAAATTCTTTTTGCTAACTCCACTTGAGACACACACCAACAATGCAAGCATAATCGCGCCAGATAAAAGCCGGATAAATGAATAGCTCGATGGATCTATTGCATCCCCTTCCAGCGCCACGCGTCCAAATATTGAATTGGCGCCAAAGGCAATCATGGTAACTGTGGTGAGAAGAAAAATACGCAAATGGAACTCCAGCCGTTTGGTCCTTTTAACACATAAAAACCTGTTTGTTTGAAGTGAATAAAGATCGGTTATGATCAATTTAAGTTGATCCTTTTCCTAAAGGAGCGAATTGCCATCCAATAAACTAGTTCAGAAAGCTTGCCGCGCTCGCCGCAATGGGCTAACAAGCGGGCAATTCCGGCAAATGATAATCGATCTTGAGATTTCCCCATGAGTGAAAAGAAGAAAAAGAAAAAACCGCAAAGATTAAGAGCGCGTCTGCCGCGTGGTTTTCCAGATCGCAGCCCAGGTGATATTCGTGCCACAGACGAGATGCTCGGTAAAATTAAGTCGGTTTATGAGCGTTTTGGTTTTGAGCCTGTTGAAACACCAATGTTTGAATATACGGACGCCTTGGGTAAGTTCCTGCCGGATACGGATCGTCCCAATGCGGGCGTCTTTTCGCTTCAGGACGATGATGAACAATGGATGTCATTACGTTATGATCTAACCGCACCGCTTGCGCGTCATGTGGCTGAAAATTTCAACGAAATTCAATTGCCATATCGCACCTATCGTAATGGTTGGGTGTTCCGCAATGAAAAGCCCGGTCCGGGTCGTTTCCGCCAGTTTATGCAGTTTGATGCTGATATCGTCGGCGCACCGGGTGTGCAGGCTGATGCTGAAATGTGCATGATGATGTCTGATACCATGGAAGCGCTTGGCATTAAGCGTGGTGACTATGTGATCCGTGTGAATAATCGTAAGATTCTTGACGGCCTGATGGAAGCTATTGGTCTCGGCGGCGATGAAAACACTGAGCGACGCCTAACCGTACTTCGTGCGATGGACAAGCTTGATAAGTTTGGCATTGAAGGCGTCAAACTTCTTTTAGGTTCGGGACGCTGGGATGGCGGCGAAGAAGGAGAGGGGGATTTCACCGAAGGTGCCAACCTCTCAGATGAAGGTTCAAATGCGATCATTGATATCTTGTCTGCCTCTAGCTTGAGCGAACTCGTCAGCGAAGGTGAGGCGCTTACATTTAAAAGCGCAGCCCTCTCGGCACTTGAGCTCAACAACACTTTTGAAGCTGGCTTTAACGAATTGCGCATGATTGCAAACATTGTAACAGCTTCTGGATATGATGGTGACAGAGTTAAAATCGACCCATCAGTCGTTCGTGGTCTCGAATATTATACTGGCCCTGTTTATGAAGCCGAATTGCTTTTCGATGTGGTCAATGAAAAAGGCAAAAAAGTGCAGTTTGGTTCTGTCGGCGGTGGTGGCCGTTATGATGGCTTAGTCTCGCGCTTTATGGGCCAGCCTGTGCCAGCAACTGGATTTTCCATCGGTGTTTCACGCCTCATGACTGCGCTAAAAAACCTAGGCAAATTGGGTGGTGCGGATGAAGTTGGACCTGTTTTGGTCACAGTCATGGACAAGAAAATGTTGTCTGACTATGCACTTCTTGCACATAAGCTCCGATCAGAACTTGCAGAAGAGTTTCCTGATTTTCCGGTAGAGCTTTATCAAGGCAATCCAAAGAACTTTGGCAATCAGTTAAAATATGCGGATCGCAGAGCATCACCGATCGCTATCATTCAAGGTTCGGATGAAAAAGAAAATGGTGAAGTTCAGATCAAAGATTTGATTGAAGGTAAGCGTTTATCCGAGCATATCGAAGATAATGCAGAATGGCGCTCAAGCCGACCTGCGCAAGTTTCTGCATCCGTAGATGATATGGTTAAAAAAGTTCGTGAGATTTTGCGAGCACAAGCAAATGACCGCAACAGCATTTAATAAGTTCAGGTTGAATGAGCAATGGTATCTAAAGATATGAAAACTATTCTGGCGCGTGTTGAACTAGATTTAAAGTCTTGTGCCGCATTGATGATGGATTGCGATATCATTCAGCCCGCTGAGCCATTTTTAAAAATGGCGGGTGAAGATTTACGCCGCAGAATTTTCCTAACGCAAAATGTTGCGGGCGAAGCTTTGTGTCTCCGTCCTGAATTTACCATCCCAGTATGTATGGCGCATATCAATGCGGGCGAACAGGCGCCGCAAAGCTATGGCTATATCGGGCAGGTCTTTCGCCAGCGCGATGTCGGCGTGACAGAATTTTACCAGGCTGGAATTGAAAATCTTGGTGATCCAGAAATTGCCCATACTGACGCGCGAATGATTTCAAATGCTTCGATGTTGGTTCGCAATTCATCTCAAGTAGATCAAATCCAGATCATTCTAGGTGATCAAGCCGTATTTGCCGATGTGCTATCGGCACTTGGACTACCAACTGGTTGGCAAGATCGCCTCATACATGCATTTGGTGATGCGCAAGCTTTGGCGACGATGTTGCAAACATTGAGCGCACCAGATCAGCAGTCTTATCCAGATGAGGCAGTAAAAACGCTTACAGAAGCTGATGACCATGATGGATTATCTGCCCATCTTGCAGACGTGATGGCAAAAACGGGCTACTCAACAAAAGCTAGCCGCTCGCCAGATGATATCGCGCGCCGGATGCTTGAAAAACAACGTCTTTCTAATACCAAACTGGGTGAAGAGGACTTGGCAAAACTCAAAGCGTTTCTCGATATTAAAGTGCCACTGGCTCAAGCGATTGAAACGCTGACAAGTTTTGCGGATCGATCAAAGATTGATCTATCTCATTCACTCAAGACCTTTGCAACGCGTATTGAAGCACTTGAGCAATCAGGCTTTGATATGTCTTCTACTGTTTATGAAACAGCCTTTGGTCGACCGCTTGATTATTACACGGGTCTTGTTTTTGAGATCAGAAATGCAGATAGCGAGCAAGTTTTAGCTGCTGGTGGTCGTTATGATAAGTTGATGGCCTTACTGGGTGCAGCAAACTCAATTCCCGCTGTTGGTTTCTCATTGTGGCTTGATCGTTTTGAGGTGAAATCATGACCATTACTGTTGCACTACCATCCAAAGGGCGTATGAAAGCCGATACTCTTGAAGCTTTTAGATCAGCGGGAATGACAGTTGAAGCTGTTGGGAACGACCGCTCCTATCATGGTAGAGTGCTTGAGCATGACGATATTGAAATTGCCTTTATGTCGGCAAGTGAAATTGCCAAGGAAATGACCAAGGGGTCTATTGATTTTGGAGTTACTGGCGAAGATCTTGTGCGCGAAACAATCGCAGATGTTGATAGCCATGTTGATTTTCACGCGCGCCTTGGATTTGGCAATGCTGATGTGATTGTTGCAGTTCCTGAATTTTGGCACGACGTGACAACAATGTCTGATCTGGCTGATGTTGCGATGGGTTTCCGCGCGCGGCATGGTCGTCAATTATCAATAGCAACGAAATACTGGCAGTTAACGCAGCAGTTTTTCTCATCGCGCCATGGCATTCAGCTTTATCGTATCGTGGAAAGCTTGGGGGCAACAGAGGGTGCACCTGCTGCTGGTACTGCTGACGTGATCGTAGATATTACAACTACTGGATCAACGTTAAAAGCAAATCACCTTCGTATTCTGTCCGATGGTTTGATCTTGCGATCTGAAGCCTGCTTAGTTGGCGCAAAAGCATCAGCGCAATACGGATCAGATTTATACAACAAAATAGCAACTGCATTTAAATAGGCAATTTTTAGTTGGGCAAAAAGAAAGACCGCCTCAATGAGACGGCCTTTCATCAGTTATAAACTGAAAAGTTTGGTTAGCAACGTTCGGGCGCTGAATTTGCTAACCTTGCAGCCCTGCGGGAGCTACATGCCTGAACGAAAAACTGCGGGTTATTTCGTACTGACATTGTTTTTACGATTGAGCTCCGTAATTGGATCAGTTTAGTCTAAGAAAAAATGTCTGAAATAGATTAAAACCACTATCTATATGGTTTTACTGAATGAAATTAATCACTTTATCGAGCGGTACATATGGGAAAATAAAGATCCCACCGATGGTTCCGCCGCTATCTTCATCTAGATCAGACTCGCCAATACAAAAAACGGGTTGTTGTATACCCAGCTCGCATTCAAGAACTGTACTGTAAGTAAAGGGAGTTGATTCTGATGTCACAGTTTCAAATATCTGAAGAATGCTTGCTTGATCTTTTTTCTCATAGCATGCGATGACATTGGATAGACCACAATTCATCATGTCTACGCCGTGAAGTTTTGATGAGATCGGGCCAAGTCTGATCTGGCCAGTTTCAGTATCAGCTGACCATTCCTCAATCTGGCAAAAATGCTCCAGTTGTTTACGGCTAAGTTTTGCCTCCCCAAACGGGGATTGAGCCGCGATGCGGGCTTGTCTTGACATGACTTTAAACACTGGCACTACTCTCGAACTGAAACATGGGAACATGTATTCAAAGCCCGATCATTCATAATTTGAATGTAGTATTTTGTCCGATATGAAAAAATACAAAAACCGAGAGCGGCGTTCATGCCGCAGCCATAAGTTTGCCTATGACGAATACTGCAAGTGTAATAACTAGTATAAAATGATTATTCAAGCGTAATAGATGCTTACGGTTAATGCTAAATTTTTTGTAAAATTGTCTCATTCTGAAACATTTAGAGATTCTAATAAAAAAAAGAGCGGTTCGAAAACCGCTCTCTCAGTAATCCGTTATGGATGGAATGACTTACATCATGCCGCCCATACCGCCCATACCACCCATGTCTGGCATTCCGCCAGGAGCAGCAGCAGCGTCTTGTGGAAGCTCAGCAATCATTGCTTCTGTAGTGATCAACAGACCAGCAACTGATGCAGCATCTTGAAGCGCTGTGCGCACAACTTTAACCGGATCAACAATACCCATTGCGATCATGTCGCCATATTCGCCAGTTTGAGCGTTGTAACCGTGTGTTGCGCTATCGTTCTCAAGAACCTTACCAACAACAACTGAAGCTTCGTCACCAGCATTGTCAGCAATCTGACGAGCAGGAGCTTGAAGTGCACGACGAACAATGTTGATACCAGCATCTTGGTCAGCATTTTCGCCAGCTGCTTTAATCGCAGCAGACGCACGAAGAAGAGCAATACCACCACCTGGTACGATACCTTCTTGAACCGCAGCACGAGTAGCGTTTAGTGCATCGTCAACACGATCTTTACGTTCTTTAACTTCGATCTCAGTTGAACCACCAACGCGGATAACTGCAACACCGCCAGCAAGTTTTGCAAGACGCTCTTGAAGTTTTTCTTTGTCATAGTCAGAAGAAGTTTCTTCGATCTGAGCTTTAATCTGAGCCACGCGGCCTTCGATTTCAGCTTTTTGACCAGCACCATCAACGATGATTGTATTTTCTTTGGTGATGTTTACGCGTTTTGCAGTACCCATCATGTCCAAAGTAACGTTTTCAAGTTTGATGCCAACGTCTTCAGAAATAACTTGACCGCCTGTTAGGATCGCGATGTCTTCAAGCATTGCTTTACGACGATCACCAAAGCCAGGAGCTTTAACGGCAGCAATTTTCAAACCACCACGTAGTTTGTTAACAACAAGCGTTGCAAGAGCTTCGCCTTCGATGTCTTCTGCGATGATAAGAAGTGGTTTTGATGTCTGAACAACAGCTTCAAGAACAGGAAGCATTGCTTGTAGGTTAGACAATTTTTTCTCGTGAAGAAGAATGTAACAATCTTCAAGTTCAGCGATCATTTTTTCTGTGTTTGTCACAAAGTATGGTGACAAGTAACCACGGTCAAACTGCATGCCTTCAACAACTTCAAGCTCTGATTCAGCTGTTTTAGCTTCTTCAACAGTGATAACGCCTTCGTTGCCAACTTTTTGCATTGCTTCAGCAATATCGTCACCGATTTGCTTTTCGCCGTTTGCAGAAATTGTACCAACTTGAGCAACTTCTTCAGATGTTTTGATGTCTGTTGCTTTTGCTTGTAGCTCAGCAATAACTTCAGAAACAGCAAGGTCTACACCACGCTTAAGATCCATTGGGTTCATGCCAGCTGCAACAGCTTTAGCGCCTTCACGAACTATAGCTTGACCAAGAACAGTTGCAGTTGTTGTACCGTCACCAGCAACATCGTTAGTTTTAGAAGCAACTTCGCGCAGCATCTGTGCGCCCATGTTTTCAAACTTATCTTCAAGTTCGATTTCTTTCGCAACTGAAACACCATCTTTTGTGATGCGCGGAGCGCCAAAAGATTTATCGATTACAACGTTACGACCTTTTGGTCCTAGTGTAACTTTTACAGCATTTGCAAGAATATCAACGCCATTAAGCATTTTCTCACGCGCTGAACGGCCAAATTTTACGTCTTTAGCAGCCATATTTTTTCTCCTTGGGGCGGTTCCTCAATTTTTATGGGAAGGGCCCTAGATTTAACTAAATTATTTGATTGGTTATCTAAAGGCTTAGCCCAAGATACCCATGATGTCAGATTCTTTCATGATCAAAAGCTCTTCACCACCAAGTGAAACTTCTGTGCCTGACCATTTGCCAAACAACACTTTGTCGCCAGCTTTAACTTCAAGAGCAACAATTGCACCTTTGTCGTCACGTGCGCCTGCGCCAACTGCAACAACTTCACCTTCAGATGGTTTTTCTTTTGCTGTATCTGGTATGATAATACCGCCAGCAGTCTTTTCTTCTGACTCAACGCGGCGTACAACAACGCGGTCGCCTAGTGGACGGAAATCTGTATTTGCCATTTTTTTTAACCTAATCTCTCATTACTGGAGTGGACTATAATATTCCAAAAATTATTGGGTTGTTAGCACTCGCTTAAGGAGAGTGCTAAGCGATGTTGATCTAGTGTCTGATGAGGGTAATGTCAAGATAATGAGATGAATCTTTCCCTATAAAATTCATAAAACCCATCGGGTGAAACGTCATTTCAAATTATGAGGTGCAAGATGAGACGATTAAACGATAAAATTTGTGTTGTAACGGGTGCGGCCCAAGGAATTGGTAAAGCCATTGCGGAACAGTTTGCCTTTGAAGGCGCGCGTGTTGTGTTAACGGATAAGAATATTGTGTTGGGTGAAAAAGTAGCCCAAGAGCTCAAATGTGAGTTTGTAAGGCTTGATGTTTCAGTAGAGCAAGACTGGTCTGATTTTGCGGGAAAATTTGATGAGATTGATGTGCTTGTAAACAATGCGGGCATCACCGGATTTGAAGATGGATTTAAAGCTCATGACCCTGAACATGCAAGTTTGCAAGATTGGCAGGATGTGCATGCGACCAACTTAAATGGCACCTTTTTGGGGTGTCGGTATGGAATTGGCGCCATGAAAAATAAAGGCACAGGTTCTATAATCAATATGTCGTCTAGATCGGGTTTGGTTGGCATTCCAGGTGCCGCCGCCTATGCGTCGTCAAAAGCTGCAATACGCAATCATACAAAAACAGTTGCTTTATATTGCGCTCAGATAAAAACAAATATCAGATGTAATTCCATTCATCCTGCCGCTGTTTTAACGCCAATTTGGGAGCCGATGTTGGGGGAGGGGGAAGATCGCCAAAAAAATATGGATGCATTGGTGGCAGATACCCCGCTAAAACGTTTTGCAATGCCTGAAGAAGTTGCGGCTATGGCCGTTTATCTAGCCAGTGATGATGCGTCATATGTGACGGGTTCTGAATTTAATATTGATGGTGGATTACTAGCAGGCAGCGCAGCAACGCCAGGGTAAAGATCAGTGGCAACATCGGGGTAAAGACAATTTGATCCTTTCCAAGAGCTCATTTCGTCTTAATTATGATCTTTCTGCTTGAGTTTATCTTCAGCTTGCTTCAAGACATGGCTTCTATTTTCTTATGATATTGGAGACAGGCTTTTGCTTAAAAAACTGGATAATCTTGATGGTTTGCATGACAATTATGATGTCATACTAAGCGATGTTTGGGGTGTTCTGCATAATGGTGAATCCCCTTATCAAAATGCCTATGAAGCCTTAAAGCGTGCTCGAGAAGCTGGCAAAACTGTCGTTTTGATCACAAACTCACCCCGTCGCAAGCAAGGTGTTGTCTCTCAGCTAGATATGCTGGGCATTAAATCTGATTGCTATAATGATATTATCACATCAGGCGAGTTAACGCGTAAATTGATAAAAGAAGCGCCTAAAAAGGTGTTTTTCTTAGGTCCCGATCGCGATTTACAGTTGCTCGATGGTTTGGATGTTGAACGTCTTGATCAAGATGAAGCCCAATCTATCGTCTGCACCGGGTTCTTTGATGATGAAGTTGAAAAGCCTGAAGACTATACAGATATGTTGCAAGCTTTTGTGGCACGTGGAATTCCATTTATTTGCGCAAACCCAGATCTAATTGTAGAGCGCGGTGAGCGTATGATCCCGTGCGCAGGTGCAATCGCTGCTCTATATAAGCAAATGGGTGGTGAGGTTTTTGTTGCAGGTAAACCGCATAAGCCAATGTACAAAGCAGCGCTGGATATTGCCAAGGAGGTTCGAGGAGATATCGATCCAACTCGTATTATCGCTATTGGCGATGGGATGCCGACTGATGTGCGCGGCGCAGTAAATTATGGATTAGATCTGTTATTTGTCGCCCATGGTATCCATATCAACCAATATAAGAGTACCGATGCTCCCGGTGGTATCGATGATTTTAAATTGTCAGGCTTCCTTGCAAAGGAAGGTGTGCGTCCAAACTATTGGATGGAATGGGTAAAATAATTGAGTGCGGGCAGATTAAATATTATTCGCGTTCAAGGCGGGCAAACGTTAAGCAATGATCTGCGTGGCGGGGTTGTTGCCATCGGTAATTTCGACGGTGTGCATCGTGGGCACCAGTCTGTTTTAGAACGCGCTTTGGAAATTGCCAGCGAAAACAATATTCCTGCACTTGTTATGACGTTTGAACCGCATCCTCGTGCGGTATTTACACCTGACAATGCTCCCTTTCGAATTTCTCCAGCGCCGATGAAAGCTGCGTTGCTGGAAAAACTTGGGTTTAATGCGGTTGTTGAGCAGGCTTTTGATAAGAATTTTGCAAGTAATTCAGCTGAAGACTTTATCAGTAAAATTCTAGTCAGCCAATTTGGTGTTTCTCATGTCGTTACCGGGTTTGATTTTCATTTTGGCAAAGGTCGAGAAGGTGGCCCGGCATTTTTAATGGCCGCGGGTGAAGAGCGTGGGTTTGGTGTCACTTTGGTCGATGCGTTTAGAGATGAAAATGCTGATGTCATTTCTTCAAGCAGAATTCGAGAGCTGCTTACCCAAGGCGCGTTAGGTGAGGCAAATGCCTTGCTCGGTTATCGTTTTACTGTTGAAGGCAAGATCATCAAGGGACGCCAACTGGGCCGAGAATTGGGTTATCCCACCGCTAACATGGTTTTGCATCAGGATAATGGGCTTAAATCTGGGATTTATGCAGTTAAATTCAGGGATGGAAAAGGCAAACTCCGTGACGGCGTTGCAAGCTTTGGCGTACGCCCAACGGTCGAGGATGATGGTGCGCCCATTTTAGAGACATTTGTGTTCGATTATACAGGTGATCTATACGACCAAAATTGTCAGGTACATCTGGTGTCTTACCTGCGAGGTGAGCAAAAATTTGATGATCTCGATGCACTTGTTGTGCAGATGAAATTAGATGATGCGGAAGCTCGAGAAGTTCTAATGCATTCAAAGCCGATCAGCTCATTAGATAAATCGGTGTGTTTTGATGACTAATAGTAAGAAGTCGCTTACATTGTTGACGGGTGCAACATCGGGTATTGGTCTGGAATTGGCAAAACGCTTGGTTTTGACAGATCATTTGGTGGTTATTGGCCGAAAACCCGAAAGCGAAGTTCATGCGCTTATATCGGATAAAATTCAATATATTCAAACGGATATATCAAATCCTAAGCAAGCAACCGAGGCTGTTGTTTCCAGTTTGAATGATATGCAGGTTGAAAAGATAGATCGTGTTATTCATTGCGCAGGCACTGGGGTTTACACTTCACCTGAGCAAGAGACACTTGAGCAGATTGATCTTAATGTAAGTGTTAACTTACTATTCCCAGTTCTGTTAACCAGAGCGTTAGTGCCGCAAATTGAAGCTGCAAAGGGAAAAGTCGTGTTAATCGGGTCTGTTGCCCATAAAGGTTCACCGAATATGGCTTCCTATGCTGCATCCAAAGCAGGGCTCGCAGGTTTTGCAAGATCGCTGGAGGCTGAATGGCGTGGTCGGATTGATGTGCAGGTTATTCACCCCGGCCCAACACTTACACCAATGCTTGAAAAGGCAGGTTACACAGTGGGAATGGAGCGACACATTTTCTTATCCCCACCTGTTATGGCAGAAGCAGTTTTAAAGGCTATCCAATCCGGCAAAAAGTCTGCGACCATATTCCTAGGTGCAAAGATCAAAAGCCTGTTATTCAGAAAGAAAAACGCATGAAGGCTTGGAAACACGCACTTGTTACCGGAGCAGGGCAAGGGATTGGTAAAGCACTATGTCTGCGATTATTGGATGAAGGTGTAAACGTTACGTCAATCGATCGAGATTCAATAAATTGGACGCATAAAAATAAAGATAAGTTATTGAATCATATGCAGATTGATTTAATTAACTTGAATTCAGTTAACAATGTGGTTTCTAATATCAAATCATCTGAGAAGTTTGATTTGGTTATTCACAATGCTGGTATTTCAGCAACAGGAAAATTTGAAGACATTGATCCAAAAGCTTATGAGAATGTGCTTAAGCTCAATACAACGGTGCCGATGCAATTAAGCGCTACCCTGATGCAAAGTGGGCTTTTTGCCAATAATGCAAACCTTGCGTTTATCTCATCTTTATCACATGCAACGGGATATCCTGGCGCAGCAGTTTATGGCGCAAGTAAAGATGCGATAGCAATTTACGCCAAAAGCATCCGCAAACCATTTGCAAAAAAAGGTGTCTCTGTCTTGTCGGTCTTCCCAGGCCCTGTGCGCACAGATCATGCCGAACGCCATGCCCCTGAAGGTGCTGATGCCTCCAAACGTATGCTACCTGATGAACTTGCATCTAGAATACTAATGGCAGCGTCATCAGACAAGAAAACCTTATACCCGGGAGCAGCGGCGCATTCAGCACGAATTTTGGGAAAAATTGCACCAAATTTGATGATCAATATGATGCGCAAGATCATTTACGATAAGCTTGATCGCCCTGTTTGGTGAAGATAACTGACAATAAGTCTTTTCTTGTTGATCAAAAACATTTAAGAAGCGCTCACAAATCCCCCGCGATTAAGCGAAGCTAAGAGAGATCTATTTTGCTGTCTATGTTACCAGGTTTGAGCATTCGAATATTTCGAATTACTAGCCCGGCCTCCGTCTAGAACGATCTGGAGTCCCGGGATAAGGGCGTTGCAAACGCTATTCTCATTTCAATTTAAGCAACAATTACGTTTAAAAACGTGTCGATTATAAAGCCGATAAAATGACTGAAGAAACATTCGATTATTCAAAAACATTAAATTTACCAAAAACAGATTTCCCAATGCGTGCAGGTCTGCCAAAGGCAGAACCCAATTGGATCGCAAAATGGGATGAGATGAAGCTATACAAAAAGCTTCGCGAACAATCCAAAGGCCGTCCAAAATACGTCCTGCACGATGGCCCTCCATATGCAAATGGTAACTTGCACATCGGACATGCACTCAACAAAATCCTGAAAGACATGATCACGCGTTCATTTCAGATGCGTGGTTATGATTCAAACTATGTGCCTGGTTGGGATTGCCACGGCCTTCCAATTGAGTGGAAAATCGAAGAGCAATATCGCGCCAAGGGTAAAGATAAAGATGAAGTGCCGATCAATGAATTTCGTAAGGAATGTCGCGATTTTGCTGATCATTGGATTGGTGTTCAAACTGAAGAATTTCGTCGCTTAGGTGTCGAAGGTGATTTTGTAACGCCCTATAAAACGATGAATTTTCCTGCGGAAGCGAAAATTGCCTCAGAATTGATGAAGTTTGCTAAGTCTGGTCAACTTTACCGTGGTTCAAAACCAATCATGTGGTCTGTTGTTGAACGCACTGCTTTGGCAGAAGCTGAGATCGAATATGAAATGTACGAATCTGATACGATCTGGGCAAAGTTCCCAATCATTGATGGTGCAGGTGATCTTGCTGATGCATCAGTTGTTATCTGGACAACAACACCTTGGACAATTCCTGGTAACCGTGCAATCTGCTATTCATCCAAGATCAATTACGGTCTTTACGAAGTAACCAGCGCTGAAATGGAATTCGGTCCGCAAGCTGGTGACAAACTCGTCTTCGCTGATGCTTTGGCTGAAGGGTGTGCGGAAAAAGCTAAAGTTGAGTTCAAGCGTGTTCGCGATGTAACTGCAAAAGAATTTGCATCAATGGCCTGTGCGCACCCATTGCGTGGTTTCAATGATGCCTATGGCTTTAATGTACCGTTACTTGATGGTGATCATGTGTCTGATGACGCAGGTACTGGTTTTGTGCACACAGCACCTGGTCATGGTCGTGATGACTTTGAAATCTGGGTTGCACGCCGTAATGAAATTGAAGCGCAAGGTATTTCATCTGAAATCCCGTTTACCGTTGCAGATGATGGATCTTACACTGATGAAGCTCCGGGCTTTGGTGATGTGCGCGTAATCGATGACAAGGGTAAAAAAGGTAAAGCCAACCAGGCCGTAATCACTGCATTGATTGGTGAAAATAACCTATTTTCCCGTGGTCGGGTCAAGCACGAATATCCGCATTCATGGCGTTCAAAAAAACCAATCATCTTCCGCAACACACCACAATGGTTTGTTTACATGGATAAAGATGGTGTGATCGGCGATGGCACGCAGTCAAACGCAGGTACGCTACGCCAAACATCATTGGCAGCGATTGATGAAACGCGCTTTGTACCAGCTGCTGGGCAAAACCGTTTGCGCGCCATGATCGAGCAACGTCCTGATTGGGTTTTATCTCGCCAACGTGCTTGGGGGGTTCCAATCAGTGTGTTTAGAAACACTGAAACCAATCAAGTTATCCCTGGCCCAGAATTTGATAAATCAGATGAGCTATCAGACCGCATTCAAAGTGCGTTCCGCGAAGAAGGTGCCGATGCATGGTTTGCAGATGGCGCTAAAGAGCGCTTCTTAGATGGCATGGTCGATAACCTTGATGAATGGGAACAAGTCCGCGATATCTTGGATGTGTGGTTCGATTCAGGTTCAACACATTCTTTCTGTTTGGAAGAACGCGATGATCTAAAATGGCCGGCAGATTTATATCTTGAAGGTTCAGATCAGCACCGTGGCTGGTTCCATTCATCCTTGCTAGAGAGTTGCGGAACACGCGGCCGCGCGCCTTATGATGCTGTATTAACCCACGGCTTCGTAATGGCTGAAGATGGGCGCAAAATGTCCAAATCTTTGGGCAATGTTGTTACACCTCAGGAAGTTATCAAACAGTCAGGCGCTGATATCCTGCGCTTGTGGGTGTCATCTGCAGATTATGCAGAGGATTTGCGTATTGGTCCTGAGATCTTAAAAACATCAATCGATGCTTATCGTAAGATGCGTAATACATTGCGCTGGATGCTCGGAACTTTGGCGCATTACGAGGGTGAAGAAGTTGCTTATTCTGATTTGCCAGAACTTGAGCGTTCAATGCTTCACCGTTTGGCGGAACTCGATGAAGTTGTTCGCGATGGTTATGATGAATTTGATTTCAAACGAATTTTCTCAAACCTATCAAACTTCATGAACCTTGAGCTTTCAGCATTCTATTTCGATATCCGAAAAGATACGCTGTATTGTGAAGGCCCATCAAGCCATGAGCGTAAAGCCGCACTACAAACAATTTCCAAGATCTTTGATTGTTTGGTCACGTGGATGGCGCCGATGTTGCCGTTTACCATGGAAGAAAGCTGGTTATCTCGTTATCCTGATGCGGTTTCTGTTCACATGGAGCAATTTGCAGAGATTGATGCGTCATGGATCGATGCAGAATTGGCAAGTAAATGGCAGAAAGTGAAAACAGTTCGTCGTGTGGTTACGGGTGCTTTAGAAATCGAACGCCGTGAAAAACGCATTGGATCATCACTTGAAGCTGCGCCAGTGGTCTATATCGATGATGCTGAATTGTTAGATGTTGTATCAGGTATGAAGTTTGAAGATATCTGCATCACCTCAGCGATTGAGATCAAATCCGGTCAATCCCCATCAGGTGCGTTTAAACTTGATGATACGCCTTCAATCGGTGTTGTACCTGAAATGGCCGAGGGACAAAAATGTGCACGTTCCTGGCGTGTAACCAAAGATGTCGGCTCTGACCCAGAATTTCCTGATGTGTCAGCCCGTGATGCTGCAGCGCTCCAGGAATTAAAGGCAATGGGGCGTTTATAATACAGATTGAGGCCTAGCCAATTGTGATGGCTTGGCCTTTATCATTTATTAGAGCTTGTAAAATAAACTATTGAACAAATTCGTTATTTGCGAAAAATGCAGCCTTAGGATAATACTTGCCTGAAATCTGCCTGATTTAGTAAATATGGCTGGCAGTATGTGCGGTCTTTTGAGTAGGAACAACGTTGTAAGCGTTGTAAAAATATATGAATAAAGCATTCATTGCGGTAACATTAATGAGTTTTGGTGCATTGCTATCGGGCTGTGTGTCATCGCCTACTTATGGGACAGATAAGTCATCGTCAGAGCAGTTATTTGAAGATCTAGGTAATATAGCGTCTTTGAAGACTCAAAAAGGCGCGGAAATTGATTATAAGCCTCGCCCTGATCTTGTAACACCACCATCGACAAGTTCGCTGCCAGAACCGCAAGTAAGTGTTGTTAAGAATGAACAGGTTTGGCCTGAATCTCCTGAAGAGACCAGAGCACGCCTCGTTGCTGAAATTACAGAAAATCAAGATAATCCTGGTTATGTTTCTCCATTGGGAATCGCCGGGCCAAATGGTAAAAGCCTAACCAGAGGCGAACAGCGTGAAGCATATCGTAAAGCGCGAGCCATTCAGCAAGGCGCTTATCAAGAAAGACGTTTTTTATCTGATCCACCAGCTGGCTATAAAATTCCAGCATCCACTGCGCCAATTGGCGAATTGGGTGAGACTGAACGTGAAAAAGAGAAAAGACGTTTAGAAGGTGCGACCAAGGCCGGCACTGGCAAAAGATGGTGGCAAGTCTGGAAGTGATAATCAGCTTCCACACGCTTTAATCATTTTTGTTCAGCGCTGCGTTTTGAAAAAGTCTTTTAAAATACCCGCACATTTGTCGGCTTGAAAACCTGAATAAACGTCTGGTGCATGATGGCATGTGGGCTGATCAAAGAACCTTGCGCCATTTAATACCGCTCCGCCTTTTTCATCTTCAGCGCCGATATAAAGCCGTCTGATGCGGGCAAAGGAAATCGCACCAGCGCACATTGTGCAAGGTTCAAGCGTTACATAAAGATCAAAATCAGAAAGTCGTTCTTGTCCTAAATATTTCGATGCGCGCCGTATGGCTAAAATTTCCGCATGCGCTGTGACATCATTTAGCGCCCTTGTTTCATTGCCAGCGCGGGATATAACCTGGTTATCTTGCACAATGACAGCGCCAACAGGCACTTCACCGCGCACGCGTGCTGCTTCTGCCTCTTCGATGGCAATATGCATGAAGCTATCTTTGGGCAATTTTATATCCTTTTTTATTGCAAAGCATCAATTGCTCAATCCATTTGAAACTGTTAGGACAACGCCAACAAAGGCAAACACCATATGAGCAAACAAGACAAGCCCTTTAGCGGCAAAAAACCAAACAGAGATGATGGTAAAGCATCGCGTCCAAGAGGTGGTAAACCCGGCGCGGGTAAACCTGGCGCTGCAAAAGCGGCAAAACCATCCGTGGCAAAAGAAGCAGCACCAATTTTAGTCGAAGGGCGCATTGCTAAGATGCTCGCCCGCGCTGGCGTTGCTTCACGCCGTGAAGTTGAGCGCATGATTGAAGAAGGTCGCGTTAAACTTAATGGCAAAGTTCTAACAAGCCCAGCGATTAACGTGACGCAGTCAGACAATATTGAAGTCGATGATAAACCCGTTGGCGGTATCGAGCGCACTAGACTTTGGCTCTATTACAAGCGCGGTGGGTTGGTGACAACAAATAGCGATCCCGAAGGACGCCCAACCGTCTTTGATAATCTACCAGATGACTTACCAAGGGTTATGTCTATTGGTCGTTTGGATATCAACACGGAAGGCTTGCTATTGCTGACCAATGATGGCGGCTTGGCGCGCGTGTTGGAACTTCCTTCTACAGGCTGGTTGCGGCGCTATCGCGTTCGAGCTCATGGTAAGATTAATCAAGAACAATTAGATGAGTTAAAAGAAGGTATCGCTGTTGATGGCGTTCTTTATGGTTCAATAGAAGCAACGCTGGATCGTGTTCAAGGATCCAACGTTTGGATCACAATGGGCTTGCGCGAAGGTAAAAACCGCGAGATTAAAGTTGTACTCGGTGCGTTGGGTTTGGACGTCAATCGCCTTATTCGCCTTTCTTACGGTCCGTTCCAATTAGGAGAGCTATCTGAAGGTGGTGTGGTTGAAGTAAAAGGCCGCATGCTTCGTGATCAGTTAGGTACACGATTGGTAGAGGCTTCTGGTGCCAACTTTGATGCGCCATTACGCGAGCACGAAAGCAAAGAAGAGCGCGAAAAAGCAGCTGAGTGGAAACCGCGTCGCAAACTAAGCGAAGCTGAGCGCAAAGAGCGTGCTCGAGATCGATTGGGCACACGCCCTGAAGGTCCCGATGGGAAGCGCAAATTTTCCGATAACAAATTGGATCAAGAAGAAGAACGTCCGCGTCAAAGAGGTCCTCGAAATAGAGCTGCTAACGTTTGGATGGCAAAAGGTGGTCGTCCTCGCGTTGAGCGTAAAGACGATGACGTTGAATATGGCAATGAACCAGTAAAAGGAAACTGGCATCGTCCTAAAGATAAGCTTGATCCTCATAAAAGCTTTCGATCAAAGAAATCAGATCAAAAAGGTTCGGACCAATCCCGCGACGGCAAAAAGCAATCCCGTGACGGGAAGAAACCGTTTCGTGATGGTAAAAAGCCTGATGGTGTAAACTTCAAAGGTAAAAAGGGCAGCAATGCGGATCGTCGGAGGTAAATACCGTGGGCGATCAATTGTGTCGCCTAAAACGGAAAATATCAGACCAACGAAAGATCGCACGCGCGAGAGCATTTTTAATATTTTAGAGCATTCTTATTCTGAACACCTAAAAGATGGCCGTGTGCTCGAATTATTTGCCGGCACTGGTGCGGTTGGCATTGAGGCTCTTTCCAGAGGCTGCGAGTTTGTTTTGTTTGTTGAGCAAAGCATTGAGGGACGTGGGTTGCTTCGGCAAAACACGGATAATTTATCGCTTCACGGCTGCACTAAAATCTTCAAGCGTGATGCCACAAAACTCGGTCCGCTGAGCAAATTTGAACCCTTTACGATTTTGTTCGCCGATCCGCCATACGGCCAAGGTCTGGGTGAAAAAGCGATCAAATCTGCTGTCGATAACGGGTGGATGGTGGATCAGGCTCTCGTGATTTTAGAAGAGCATGTCGATATCGAGCCAGATCTTGATGATCGTTTTACACAAATTGACAAACGCCCTTTTGGCGAGACTAATATCTGGTTTTATTCTTACTCGGCAAACTCACAAGGCTGAAAGGTGCATGGCATGGCAGATAAGTCGGTAGCAGTTGCATTTGGCGGCGGCGGTGCGCGTGGTATCGCGCATATTCATATTATTGAAGTATTAGATGAGTTGGGCATTACGCCAGTTGCAGTATCTGGCACATCCATTGGCGCTATCATGAGTTCAGCAATGGCTGCTGGGATGAGCGGTGTGGATATCCGCGAATTTATGATGGAAAGTATCGGGCGACCAACAAATGTTGCCTCCCGTTTGTGGAAAGCGCGTCGTCCTACTTGGAAATCCGTTATCACGGAAGGTGTAACACTGGGACAATTTAATGTGGAACGCATTATCGACGCGTTTATGCCCGAAGAGTTACCTCACAGTTTTGATGAATTGAGAATCCCGACCCAACTTTTGGCTACCGACTTTTATGGGCATTCAGAAGTTATAATGAACGATGGGAACCTGCGCTCGGCGATTGCCGCCTCTGCTGCACTTCCCGCGATTTTTAAACCAGTGCATAGAGATGGGCGTTTCTTAATCGATGGCGGTATTTTTAACCCACTGCCGTTTGACGTGCTCGAAGGGCTGGCTGACATCATTATTGCAGTTGATGTTGCAGGTTTCCCCACAGGTGACGCATCCCAAAGACCAAGTACAACCGATGCAGCTTTTGGTGCCAGCCAACTCATGATGCAGTCAATCATTGCCGAAAAGGTTGAAAAAACGCCACCTGACATTTTCCTCGTGCCAGATGTACACGATTTTCGCGTTTTAGATTTCATGAACGCTGATGATGTCTTAAAGCAAAGCGCAGGTATTCGTGATGTGCTTAAATCTGAACTTGATCGAGTGCTCAGTTAAAGTGCGGATGCTTTACCGCTGGTAAATGGAGAATTTGCGGCGGGGGGATAACGATGGTTTTGATCATCGTCGTTGTCCTGTTCGCGTGCCTCTAGTTTTTTGATAACGCGTAGACAAACGATCGCACTCATAATTCCAAAGAACACAGCTCCTAATCCATAGCCAACTAAAGCACCTTCTATGCCGTAATATTGAGATCCCACCCAGACAAATGGGATAACACCGAGTGTTGAACGTCCCCAATTGAACATAGTTGAATAAAACGCGTAACCAAGATTATTAAAGGCAGCATTGGCCGCAAATAACATGCCGTTAAACAAGAAGCTGGATGCAATCCATAGGCAGAAGAAAGTCACGACCAATCGCGCATCACCTTCGGTTCCAAAAATATCGGCAATTTGATGACGGGCAAGTGCAAGGACGCCAGAAATTGCTACAACGTAGATAATCGTAAAGATGAAACCATCTTTGATTGCGCGCTCAATTCTATCATACCTGCGTGCGCCAAGATTTTGCCCTAAGATAGGTCCAATAGCCCCTGAAAGTGCAAATAATGCGCCAAACGCAACGGGGATAATTCGTCCAACAACAGCCCAACCAGCAACAGCAGAATCGCCATATTCAGCAATTGTAGCGGTCATATAAGTGTTGCCAATTGGCGTTGCTAGCTGTGTTAATATCGCAGGCGTGCCGATGATTAAAAACGGCTTTATCTCCCGACGAAGTGTACCCAGCTTAGGCGCGGCTATAAGGTCATGCACCTTGATAAGCGCATAAAGACCAAATGATACCATAATGAAGCGAGAAATAACGGTTGCTATAGCTGCGCCATTGATACCCATATCAAAACCAAAGATGAAAATTGGATCTAAAAGAGCAGTGGCAAATCCAGCAATAAGTGTCACATACATTGCTCGTTTAGCATCTCCAACAGCTCTGAGTAGAGAAGCTGCACACATTCCCAATCCAAGAATTGGAAGCGACAATAAAACAATCTCAATATAACCGACCGCAAGTTCAGCGGTCACACCTTTGGCGCCAATCCAACCAACAAAATCCCCGATGAACGGATAGGAAACCACTGTGACCACCACAGCACTAATGAACATATAAACCATAGAAGCACCCGCGAGCGCTCGTGCTTCTGGTCTGTCATCTGCACCAAGAGCACGTGAAGTAAGTGCAGTTGCAGCAATCGATAGTCCAATGTTCAGAGACATCGTAAAAAACAGCAAAGTACCCGCATACCCGATAGCTGCGGCAAGCTCATCCTCACCCAAAAGCGAGATGTAAAACAAATTAAATGCGTCAACCAAAAAAACGGCAACTAGTCCGATAGAACCAGTTGCTGTCATATTGATAACGTGGCGCATTGTTGAGCCCGTTACAAATTTTGCTTTTTCACTCAAAACTTTTCGCCTTCTGCGTTATCTGCTCTTGGTTCAATCAATGGTTCAGGTTTCACAGGTTTGGTCAAAACATGATGAACACCCGCCGTTAAGCCTTCTGCCTCTTGCAAAGCAAGGCGCGCTTCATCGCGGCGCTTCACCTCTTGGGCAATTTCTAGTGAAACTTGCTCGCTTAACCCAAGCGCTTCAAGTGTTTTGCGGCCAAATTCGATACCGGATTCAAACGTTTCTCGAATTTCGTAGTCCACTCCTGTGGCGCGCAGCGCAAGCGTATGAGCACGATCATATGAGCGAACAAATATCTTAGCTTCAGGATATTCGGAACGTATGAGATCAACAATTTTATCGGTAGTCTCACGTTCGTTGGTACATATGGCAACGATTTTTGCCCGTTCAATACCCGCTGCGCGCAAAACATCTTTGCGTTTGCCATCTCCGAAATAAATCCGAAAACCAAAATTGCGAGCGTTGCGAATACGTTCTGCGGATTGGTCGAGAATGGTTACATCTGTTCCGCCGGTCAAAAACATTTGCGAAGCGATCTGGCCAAAGCGTGAGAAACCAATGAGTAAGACATCGGACCCTGCGCCTTCAAAGTTTTCTTCCATACCTTCGTGTGTTGCACGGGTGAGGCTATCAGCAATTTTCGTCACAATAGGAGTAAGCGCCATCGTAATGGTCACAATTGCAATAAGTATGGAAGCAGATGCTTGTGTTAAAACATTTGCGGTAACCGCAGCTGTAAACAAAACAAATCCAAATTCACCGCTTTGCGGTAAAATTCCGGCAATGCGTGTTGCTTCATTGCGGTGCGAACCAAACCCTCGGCATAGAATATAAATCACGCTGGCTTTCACAATGAGAATAATCGGCACGGCTATGAGGATTAAAAGTGCATTGTCAAATAAGACATCAATATCAAGCGACAGCCCGACGGCCATGAAAAACAGGCCCAATAAAATACCGCGGAATGGTTCGATATCTGCTTCTAACTCGTGACGATATGAAGATTCAGCCAGCATCACACCTGAAAGAAATGCACCCAATGCCATGGAAAGCCCTGCAAATTCCATTAATGCACCTGCGGCTAATACCACAAACAGAGCTGCCGCAATCATCGCTTCTTTTGCACCGGTACTCGCGATCATTTGAAACAATGGATTAAGCAGATAGCGCCCAGCCAGAATGAGCAAGACCACAGCGATAATCGCTATATAAATACTATTCCATTCGACACCGTTTGATTCAGATGAACCTGGGGCTAGAATGGCAACCATGGCAATTAGCGGAACAATAGCTATGTCCTGAAACAGCAATATTGAAAATGTTTTTTGCCCATATGCACGGTTTAAGTCACCGCGTTCATCCAAAATCTGTAGAACAAAAGCGGTTGAGGAAAGTGCCAGTGCAAAGCCAATAACAATGGACGTGGTAAGGTTTTGACCGCCCAAAAACCTCGCTAACGCGGTTAATATGAGCGCAGTTACAACAACCTGTATACTGCCCATTCCCAGGATGTCTCGCCGCATGCGCCATAGTCTTGAGGGTTTTAATTCAAGGCCAATGATAAACAACAACAAGACCACGCCAAGTTCTGCGAAGTGCAAGATCTTCTCGCCATCAGCGATAATGCCCGCGATAGGACCAATAACAATCCCTGCGGCTAAATATCCTAAGACGGTGCCAAGCCCTATGCGCTTGAACAAAGGGGCTGCGATCACTGCACTTCCAAGAAGAACAATAGCATAGCTAAATAAGTCGGCTTCTTCGCCCGCCATCCTTTAATTTCCGTTATAAAGTGTTATGACAAGTTTGTGATGCGATTTGTCTTGTCTTGATATGAATCTAATTTAAGCATACATGGGCCAAAGAGAAAGGCCAATTCCTATGAAAGATACCAAACAATCCCAAGAACTTCTTTTAAGAGCTGAAAAATTAATTGATGCGGCTAAAAAATCCGGCGCAGATGCTGCAGATGCAGTTGTGGTGCGCGGTAAGTCAAAATCTGTTTCAGTCCGTCTTGGAAAGGTTGAGAATACGCAAAGTTCTGAGAGTGATGATTTCAGCCTGCGGGTATTTGTTGGCAATAAAGTTGCTTCTGTGAGCGCAGGCCAAAGCGGCGATGATTATCAACTTGCCGAACGTGCTGTCGCTATGGCCAAAGTGTCGCCGGAAGATCCCTATGTTTGTTTGGCAAACAAAGAAGATTTGGTGGACAAGGTTGTCGACCTTGATCTGTTTGATGCAACAGAAGTTTCATCTAACGACATGACAGATGCTGCCCTTGCAATGGAAGAAAGTGCGATGGCTGTCGATGGTGTTGCAAATTCACTTGGCGCTGGCGCATCAAGCGGAATGGGCGGTTTGGTGCTGGCGACATCGGACGGGTTTTCAGGAAGTTACGCGGTTTCAGGGTTTGGCAGATCAGTTAGCGTACTTGCCGGTGAAGGCACAGCGATGGAACGTGACTATGAGTTTGATAGCCGCGTTTTTTATTCTGATTTAGATGCACCGGAGACTATTGGTGTTGCAGCTGCAGAACGCGCGGTAAAACGTTTAAATCCGCGTCAGGTCCCGACAGCCAGTGATGTGACAATCGTTTTTGACCCACGTGTTTCGCGCGGTATTTTTGGTCACCTAATTGGAGCAATTAATGGTGCATCGGTGGCTCGAAAAACAAGTTTCTTGCGCGATCAAATGGGTGAACAAATCTTGCCGGATGCTGTAAATATTATCGATGACCCGAAGATTGCTCGCAAATCAGCATCGCGTCCATTTGATGGAGAAGGTGTTGATGCAAATGCAATGACAATGGTTGATAACGGCGTATTGCAAAATTGGTATTTGAGCACTTCATTGGCCAAGCAACTTGGACTAAAAACCAATGGCCGTGGTTCGCGCGCTGGTAATAATGTCGGCGCCTCATCTACCAATGTGTTGGTCTCACCGGGCGATATGAGTGCGAAAGATCTCATTGGTTCGGTTAAATCTGGCTTATATGTCACCGAAGTTATCGGCCAAGGCGTGAATATGGTCACCGGTGAATATAGTCGTGGAGCATCTGGTTATTGGATTGAAAACGGGGTACTAACATTCCCAGTATCAGAAATCACAATTGCGTCTAATCTGAAGGACATGTTTAAACGTATTGTGTTGGCAAATGATATTGACCCGAAATACTCAATCGCGGCGCCCACTATTGCCGTTGAAGGAATGACACTTGCTGGCAAATAAACTTCAAAGTCTTGATGATCAATCATTGATTGAAACTATTGCGCTTGAAGCTGGAAAAATAGCTTTAAAGCATTTTAAGAAAGAGCCAGAAGTTTGGTATAAAGGGATTTCAAAATCCCCTGTGAGTGAAGCTGATCTTGAGATTGATGAATTTCTGAAGAAAACGCTTCTTGAAGCCCGGCCAGATTATGGTTGGTTATCAGAAGAAACCGAAGATAACAGTGAGCGCCTTTCAGCAGAAAAAGTGTTCGTGGTGGATCCAATAGATGGAACACGCGCCTTCATCGCAGGAACAGATGAATGGTGTATCTCCATCGGTATCGTCGAAAATAGTAAGCCGATAAATGGGGTGTTATTTGCCCCTGTGAGAGAAAAACTTTATTCCGCCGCTCTCGGGAAGGGGGCGTTCATTAACGGAATTGGTGTTGATCCTGATGTTGTTTCAATGATGCTTGAGCCCCACCGTGTGATTATTCCGCAAGAAGTTGCGAAATATGTTCGTGATGACTTTGTCAAAGAGATTGAAACTGTGGGTGGCGTGCGGTCGCTTGCTTTACGCATTGCAGGACTAATTGAAGATTACGCCGATGGAATTTATGTTCGCAAAAATTCAAGAGATTGGGACATGATTGCAGCGCACTTAATTGTGCAAGAAGCTGGTTTTCGATTGGTGGACCTTGATTTGGAAGATGTTGTTTATAACAAATCTGAAACCAAACATGGTCTATTAATTGCCGCACACCCCAGCTATACAGGGGAAATGAAAGACGCTTTGCAGCTTACCTGATCGCGTATTTCACAAAAATTTCCACCCTTTTATAAAGGTATAATTATGTCAGAAGAAAAATCAAAACAGCTTCTTCATCTGGTTTTTGGCGGTGAATTGGAGAGTCTCGAAGGTATGGATTTTCGAGATCTTGAAGATCTAGACGTTGTTGGTATATACCCAAATTACGAAACCGCATTTGCTGCTTGGAAATCGAAAGCTCAAATGACAGTTGATAACGCGCATATGCGTTATTTCATTGTGCATATGCATAAGTTGTTAGAACCTGGTATCGACGACTAATCTACGTTCGACTGTTGAAAAGAAAGAACTCATTTTGAATCTGCGGTCGATCTCCAAAACCATATTGCGCTCAAATTTTTTCCAGGCCATTGCCGCCAGGTTGCTCTACTTTATTCTCTGGTTCATTTATAAAACAAATAAACCAGATGCAGATGCAAAAAAGCAGGAAGAAATCGCATTTTCCAATGAGCCATGCATATTCGTCTTGTGGCATGGTCAACATTTGTTGTCGCCTTTCTTTGCACCTCGTGGAAGAAAATTTACCGCATTGGTTTCTAAAAGTGCCGATGCGGAAATAAATGCGCGAATATTAAAGCTTGCAGGTCACGGCGTGGTTCGAGGGTCAGGTGGCAGAGTTCGCGAAGCTGCGCATGAAAAAGGTGGTGTGTCGGCAACGCTCGCCCTAAAAAACAAACTCAAGGCAGGCGAGAACATCGCAGTCATTGCGGATGTCTCTAAAAGCGAGCCCCGAAAAGCAGGGCGCGGTGTCGTCAGTTTAGCCAAAATTTCTGGTCGTCCCATTGTCCCGCTGGCAATGGCTACAAGTCGCTTTAAAATTATCGAGAAAAGCTGGGACAAAACAACAATTAACAAACCTTTTGGAAAAGCTGGTGCGCGGGTTGGTAATCCAATTTTTGTGCCATCTGATTGTAGTGCCGAAGAGCTAGATCATTATCGTAAAAAAGTTGACGATGAACTCAATCGCGTTACAATCGAAGCCTATGGGGTAGTTGGACATAATCTATGAGTAATATTTTAGCGCGCGCAATATTGAGCGGGTATAGATGGACGGGTGCGGCTGTATATCCGCTACTGGGTCCGTATCTTGCTTATCGCGCTGCCAAAGGCAAAGAAGAGCGTGACAGACGCAGCGAACGCTATGGGCGCTCGCAAGTTGCACGTCCAAATGGTCCACTTATTTGGTTTCATGCGGCAAGTGTTGGTGAAACCATCGCTGTTATTCCATTGGTTGAAGAAGTTGTTAGCCGCAACATTTCTGTTGTCCTCACCACGGGCACGGTAACCTCGGCAAATATCTGTCAGGATCGCTTGGGTGATAAGGTTATTCACCAATATGTGCCGCTTGATCTAAAGCCTGCGATCAGTAACTTCCTTGACCATTGGAAACCAGATCTTGCTATCATTTCTGAATCTGAAATTTGGCCGATGACGATTTTGGAGCTTGGCGCACGCCGTATGCCACAAATTTTGGTCAATGGACGTATGTCCGATAACTCATTTGTCCACTGGAACAGAAGTCCAGCTTTAGCCGAAGCTCTGTTTGAAAACCTATCACATGTCATTGCACAATCCGAGCTTGATGGTGAACGTTTTAGTGCTTTGGGTGCGCGTTCGGTCAGTGTTTCAGGTAACTTAAAAGTTGATACAGATCTGCCACCGTTTTCAGACGCTGATCTTGCAAATTTAAAAAAGCAGATAAGCTTAAGACCAAGTTGGGCATCTATATCAACATTTGAAGGTGAAGAAGCGATTGTTGCAGACACACTTTTAGATGTGAAGAAAACGATCAAAAATCCACTAGCGATAATCGTGCCGCGTCATGTTGAACGCTCTGATGCGATTGAAAAAATGCTCAACGACAAAGGGTTAAAAGTTGCGCGCCGTTCTCGTGGTGATCTCATCACGCCGGATATTGATGTCTTTATTGGCGATACAACAGGTGAAATGGGGCTTTATCTGAGCCTCACAAATATTGTATTTGTGGGTAAGTCTTTAACAGGTGAGGGCGGACAAAATCCTTTAGAACCAGCTATGCTAGGATGTGCCATCCTATCGGGTCCAAACGTACAAAACTTCAGAGATTCCTATCGCGCATTGTTACAAAACGGCGCGGCGCGTTTGGTCAAAGACGGTGATGGGCTTACAGCTTGTTTGATGTATTTATTAGAAAATGATGAAGTAAGAGACACGATGATTGAAGCGGGTCAATCAACGTTGCTAACCATGCGCGGATCATTGGATATTACGGTGAAGAACCTAGAACCCTATTTGACCCCATTGATGATTGAATCAAGTCTTCTACGTTCCAGAAACAGCGATAAAGTTGGGAGTTAAAAATGGCGTCGGATGCTCCTCCCTTTTGGTATGAAACTCCTGGCTTAAAGTCATTTTTAATGTCGCCCTTTGGCTGGATTTATGGGTCTGTCGCAACGCGTCAGATGAAAAATGCCAAGCGCGAAGAACTTGAGATCCCCGTTCTATGTGTCGGTAACTTTACAGTTGGCGGAACTGGCAAAACACCAACGGCAATCACCATTGCAGAAGCTGCGATTGAAATGGGATTAAAACCTGGTTTTTTAACTCGGGGCTACGGCGGTGCAGTTTCAGAACCGACACTTGTCGACATTGATCACCATGGCGCAAAATATGTTGGTGATGAACCATTGTTACTGGCAGCTGTTGCGCCAACGGTTGTGTCTCCTGACCGGGTAAAAGGTGCTGAAAAGCTCATTGAGTTTGGTGTCGATATCATTTTAATGGATGATGGTTTTCAAAGCGCGCATTTGTGCTTTGATTTTGCGTTGCTTGTCGTTGATGCCTATCGCGGGCTGGGTAATGGCAAGGTCATCCCTGCAGGGCCGGTCCGTGCACCCTTAAAACGGCAAATGATGTATGTCGATGCACTAGCCGTTGTTGGAGATGGGAGTGCCGCTGACCAGCTTATCCGCATCGCTGCGCGCTCAGCAAAGCCAGTTTACCCAGCATTGTTAAAACCAACCGTAAAGCAGAACTTTGCAGGTTTATCTTGCTTAGCTTTTGCAGGGATCGGCAATACGGAAAAGTTTTTCACGTCGCTGAAAGACTGTGGTGCAAATATTGAAATAAAGAAACCTTATCCTGATCATCATTATTATAGCGATGATGATATTAAAGAGTTGCTTGAGTTAGCTGATAAAAACGATCTGACATTGGTCACAACGGCCAAAGATTTTGTTCGCATCAAGTCCGGATTAGGGCTGTCGAAGGAATTGGCAGGGCGTGTGAAAGTGCTAGATATCAATATGGCTTTTGATGATTTTGGAACCAGCAAACTGCTGATCAAGCGCACAATTGAAAACTACAAAAAGCGTCGTTTGAAAAACAAATAGCTCTAATGCTACTTCGGTATATTTTGAAGTTCTGCGGTATAGGATGCATCTGCGTCGATATACGCTTCTTGCCGCGCAACACTCCAATATTTCAATTCATCAATTGGTATTCTTTGGCCTGTGACAGCGCATAAAACATAACTACCTTGGACGATGATCTGAAAATCAGCATCTAGGTAGCGGATTTTTGCAGGTGCAGCACCATCAAACCTATTCATGTTTGTTCCTTAGTTCCAATCGACTTTATGATGTGATCGATGTTATCGACCCAGCAGCATTTTATCTTTGATAATAGCCATCACGTTGCATTGCAATGTTTTATTGCACCCTAATGTTGGGCTACAGGAAAGAAGACAGCATTATCTTCGTGAAAATAGTTTTTCTATTTCCTCAAGTCCAAGCTCAATATAGGTGGGGCGACCGTGGTTGCATTGCCCCGATCCTGGCGTATTTTCCATCTGCCGTAATAGTGCGTTCATCTCATCTGCTTGCATTCTTCGCCCTGAACGAACCGAGCCGTGGCATGCCATTGTCGATGCCACAGCTTCCAGTTTTTGTGCCAAACCAGATGCGTCATCCCATTCAGCGATTTCATCGCTTAGTTGCCTTAACAATGCCAATGCATCTGTCTCACCAAGAATTGCAGGTGTTTCTCGAACGGCAATTGCGCCCGGGCCAAATCGTTCAATGGTAAGACCCAGCTTTGAAAAATCTTCGCCAAATTGCATTAATCGATCGCATTCATCTTCGCTGAAATCGATAATTTCTGGAATGAGTAAGGCTTGTGCGGCAACTTCGTTGGAAAACAATGACTTTTTCATACGTTCATAAACAATGCGCTCATGCGCTGCATGTTGATCTACAATAATCATTCCATCTTCTGTTTGAGATAGAATATAATTTTCATGGATCTGAGCTCGTGCTGCGCCCAAGCGTTTTTGAACCTCATCTGGCTTTGCTTCTTGAGTTTCAAACCTTGCTGATGGTGCCTCAGTGCTTGTAAATGTCGATTGCGGGGTTTCACCAAACCCATCATTTAAAGGTCGTGATGGTGAACGTTCAGAAGACCAATCTCTAGATTGCGGAGTGCCAAAATCTCGTTGTTGCCAATTGGTACTCGGTGGTGTGTTCTCTTCAACACGAAATGCACTGATCATATCACTTGCTGCTGTGCTTGAAGATCTGTCACCGGAAATTCCAAGGGATTGGCGAATTGCACCAATGATTAAACCGCGCACCATTTGTGGATCTCGAAACCTTACGTCAGCTTTTGCGGGATGGACATTGACATCAACAAGTGCGGGGTCAAGCGAAATAAACAATACTGCGACTGGGTATCGCCCTTTTGGAAGGCGATCTGAATAGGCAGCCCGTAATGCAGATAAAACCATCTTATCTTGGATGGGACGGCCATTTACATAGGCAAATTGGTGGAGCGAATTTCCACGGTTAAAGGTTGGTACTCCGATATATCCCCCAAGGGATATCGTCTCGCGGACTGCATCAATTTCAATAGTATTATCGGCAAAATCCCTGCCTAGAACTTGTGAAATTCTTGCCAGTTGATCTTCACCGGTTGATTTAAACTCAATGCTGGATCGGTCCGGCCCTGAAAGTGAAAAATGAATGTGCGGAAAAGCGATTGCAATTCGTTTGATCACATCTGCAATTGCGGTATTTTCTGCGCGATCGCTTTTCATAAATTTAAGCCGTGCAGGCGTTGCAAAAAACAAGTCGCGGACTTCGATGAGAGTGCCAGGATTTGTGGCTTTTGGACGAACTTGTGACACCGAGCCACCATTTACTGAAATTTCATAGCCAATCTCAGCATCTGGTAATCTGCTTCTGATATTGAGCTTTGACACCGAACCAATGGATGGTAGCGCTTCGCCGCGGAATCCTAGCGAGCTTATATCATCTAACCGATCGTCAATTTTTGACGTACAATGCCTTTCGATGGCAAGTCGCAATTCGTCCTTACTCATCCCGCTGCCATTATCAATAACGCGCAGGAGTGCCTTGCCACCCGAAGCAGTTGCGATTTCAATACGGTTTGCACCGGCATCAATTGAGTTTTCGACAAGTTCCTTGATCACACTTGCCGGGCGTTCCACAACTTCGCCTGCGGCGATTTGATTAACAAGTGTGTCTGATAAGCGTTTTATGGTCATGGCTCTATTGTCATGGATTCGAATAAATGAGAAAAGAGGTTTCGTCCATTTTTCGAATACACTTCACATTATTTGCATCATAATTTGCAAGAAAGGCCATAATCAATGTCCTCCTGTGATAAAATTATCGCTGAACTTAAGTCTTTATTCCACCATGGCCTAGGTGTTGCAGATCCTATCAATTGCGTTCCACCGCATTTACCGCAAAAACCTAGAGGTCGTGTCCTAGTGATTTCTGCAGGAAAAGCAGCTGCTTCCATGGCGCATGCTGTTGAGCAAAAATGGGGTGCTGGTCTTGAAGGTATTGCAGTCACTCGTTACGGGCATGGCAAAGATTGCCAATCAATTGAAGTTATTGAAGCTGCACATCCTGTGCCGGATAACCGCGGAGAGATCGCAGCTAAAAGACTGCTAGAGGTTGCCAATACACTTGAAGAAGATGATTTGCTTTTGTGTTTGATATCAGGTGGTGGTTCAGCTTTGCTCGGTTTAGCGGCCGATGGTCTGACATTTGAAGACAAGAAGGCGATTAATAAGGCGCTTTTGGCATCTGGTGCACCAATTGGCGAGATGAATATTGTACGCAAGCACTTATCCGCCATTAAAGGCGGACGATTGGCAAAAGCTGCATATCCGGCAAAAATACTTACAATGGCGATATCAGATGTTCCAGGAGATGATCCATCGGTCATTGCTTCGGGGCCAACGGTTCCCGATGAAAGTACAAGCGAGCAAGCGATTGAGATCATAGATAGATACGGTATCTCAATTCCTAAACATGTGCGTGCGCATCTTGAAAACCCATCAAGTGAAACGCCGAAGCCCGGGGATGAGGTTTTTGAAAAGTCCGAGGTCGTGATGGTCGCAAGACCGGTTGATATGGTCAATTCAGTTTGTGAGAAAGCGGAAAGCCAAGGGTACAATGTTATTAACCTTGGCGCTGATATTGAAGGTGAAGCAAAAGAAGTTGGTCAACAACAGGCTAAAATGGCGCTTGATTATCAGGCAGATATGAAAGTTGGTGATAAGCCGATAGTGATTATCTCTGGCGGTGAAACAACGGTCACGATTACCGGCGAAGGCGGCAAAGGTGGGCGCAATTGTGAATATATCCTATCACTGGCTGTTGCACTTAATGGTGCTGAAAATATTCACGCACTTGCATGCGATACAGATGGCATTGATGGCAGTGAAGATGTTGCTGGCGCAATCATCACGCCAAATACTCTTGAACGTGCAAAACTAGCGGGTTACTCAGCGCAAGAAATACTCGCAAAACACGATTCTTATACACTGTTTCAAGCTTTAGGCGATTTGTATAAAACAGGCCCAACACTGACCAATGTCAATGATTTGCGCGTGATTTACATCACAAAATGCACTTAAACTCCAAAACTTTGCCCATAATCTGAGGAATAGCTGATAGTATAAAATTAACAATTGTCCCTTAACTATAGTTGCACAAACGAAAACATTAGTAATTAAATGTGGAACTGGGGTTTCTGATTAAATGGATTTGGCATCCACAAGATCAAACGATATAGCGGAAGATGTATCACGGTTTACCGATCCATTGACAGGTTTGGGCAATCGTCGACGCTTGATCGATAAGATACTGCGTTTGGTTGATGAACGCGCTATGGACCCTGCACCATTTACAGTCGGCATCATGAATATTGATGGGTTTAAACCTATCAATGATTTATTTGGACATGCAGCTGGTGATGAGATTTTAAGCCAGATCGCCCATCGCTTGAAAAGTTGCCTTCCGGAAGGTGCCACATGTGCACGCCTGACCGGCGATGAATTCGGTTTTCTACTACCTTTGGTTTTTGACAAGGACAACGCCACAAAGCTTGGGAAAGTTTTGGCTGAAGTATGTTCAGCACCATACGATTTGGGTGATAGAAATGTTCGCTTGTCATCTTCATTTGGGTTCTCCATCTACCCATTTGCCGGTGAAGACGAAAATTCTCTGCTTGAGAGTGCGGACACAGCGCTTTATCGCTCTAAGCGTCGTGGGCGCAATCAAATTACCGTTTATTCAGAAGAAATAGCTGATCAGATCAAACGAGGTACGCAGATTGAACAGGCTTTACGCCGCGCAATCACCGCGGATGAAGTTGAAGTTCATTTCCAACCGATCATCGATTTATCAACCAATATACCTGTCGGGTTTGAAGGTTTGGCGCGTTGGACAGATCGCGAACTCGGCTTTGTTTCCCCTGGTGCTTTTATTCCTCTGGCAGAAGAGCGTGGATTTATTGATAGCTTAACTGAGGTGCTACTTAAAAAAGCAGTGAAGGTTGCGCAAACGTGGCCAGAAGGCATGTTTTTGTCCTTTAATCTATCATCCGCACAACTTGTTGATCCAAGTACGGCATCTTCGATTATTCAGATCTTACATCGCTCAGGTATTGACGCTCGCGCGGTTGAAATGGAAATCACCGAAACCGCGATGATGACCGATCCTGATACGGCTAACAAAATCATGAACGAGCTGCGTGCAGCCGGTGTTGGTATTTCATTAGATGATTTTGGAACTGGACAATCAAGTCTTGGCCGATTGCGAGATTTCGCATTTGATAAGGTTAAGATTGACCGCGCATTCGTGAGCAAGATCACCGATGATCGCCCAACAGAACACATTGTGAAAGCGATTTTGACGATGTGTTATGGTCTGGATCTTTTAGCAGTTGCTGAAGGCATCGAAACGGAAGAACAAGCCGACATGCTACGCGAAATGGGCTGTGCCTATGGACAAGGGTATCTCTTTGGTAAAGCGCAAAACGCAAAAGATACTTGCATGTATTTGGAAACATTAGGTATTTTGCCGCGCGGCTCATCGCTGACGTTTCAGTATTAAAAGCTAAGCCTTAAGTAGCGCCTGTAGTTTCCCGTATTCTCTGATCTGCTCAATTTTATTTTCAAATGCTGACCAATCATCGTTTTCGGCGATCTCTGACCAGATATCCTCAACTTCATCTATGAGCAATCTCGCAGCTTTTGAACCGGGCTTTGTAAGCTCATGATCAAGATAAGCATCAATATTTGGCAAGGCTTTGCATTTGCGGATATTCGTGATCAGAACACCCATTTCTCCCGTTTTATAAAATTCTGCATTGGGGCTTTGGGAGAGCCTTTCCTCTTTCGCGCCGCCCGCAAAATCAAAAAATGCCTGTTCAAATAGGGCATCGCTGGCTTGGAGCGTTTTATAATAAAGCGGAATGAGCGGATGTGGTTCAGAACCTACATCTTCAAGCCCAAGGCGTTTTAACGTGAGCGTTTGAAGCTCCGCCTCAAAGATAGGTGAATAGCCCTCGATTGCTGATTTAAGCTCATCAATGTCACAAAGCGGGATCAAACACTCCGCCAATCGCGCCAAATTCCATTGTAAAGCATCAGGCTGGCGCCCAAAGGCATAAAGACCAGAATGATCAAAATAGGCAGCGGTAAAATCTGCATCTAAGTTGGGTAAAAACCGCCAAGGTCCATAATCAAAGCTCTCGCCTGTAATGGTGATATTGTCGGTGTTAAGTACACCGTGCACAAACCCTGCGACAAACCATTGCGCACCCATTTTTGCAACGGCTTTCACCACCAGTTTATAAAAAGCCAAAACAGGATTGTCAGATTGTTTTGCCTCAGGCCAATAGTTTTCAATCGAGTAATTAACCAGTTTCTCAATGCTTTTGTGATCTTCAAGGTATAATAGCCGCTGGAAAGTTCCGATACGAATATGGCTGTGATTAAGCCGAACCAAAACACTTGATCGTGCTGGGGAGGGTTCATCATTGCGATAAAGCCGTTCACCTGTCTCTATCAAGCTAAAACTCTTTGATGTGTTGACCCCAAGGGCTGTCAGTAATTCTGTTGCCAAAACTTCACGCACGCCACCCTTAAGCGTTAGGCGCCCATCGCCTGCGCGCGACCATGGCGTTTGACCTGATCCTTTTGTGCCCAAATCCAACAGACGATTTTGGTCATCCATTAATTGCGCGAATAAAAAACCGCGACCGTCACCAAGTTCGGGATTATAGTTTCGAAACTGGTGACCATGATATCTTAGCGCCAAGGGTTGAGGTAGATTATTTGGCAATGGTTTGAAACGACCAAAATGCGAGAGCCACTCAGCTTCAGAGAGATCATTGAGTCCTACGGTTTCAGCCGCTTTTTGGTTACGATACCGCAAAATAGTTTGAGGAAAATCTGCCGCTTTCACAGGATCAAAGAATGCGTTTCCTAAATTAAGATGCTGTGTGGAGGGGCTATACTTATGGGGCATGCTTTGATCTCTAAATACGAATTATTATAGTATCGTACATTTAGGGTGCCAGAGCGCAAGTTGTAATGGGTAAATAAAAAAGAGCGCCAATCAGATTGGCGCTCATCTTCGAATACAAATGTATTCACAGGGAGGATTTTATCAAATTAGTTTTTAAACAAAACGATTGATAACGTTTTCTAGGTATTCTTGACGTCCTGAAATTGGCTCAGGATTCACATCTGCTTGCTCAACATAACTTGAAATTTCTTCAAGACCATATTCTCCGTTGAGCATCTTTTGTGCTTCATCGCCTTTCCAACCGGCATAACGATCTTCAACAAAGTTATCGAGTGTACCATCTTCGATCATCGCAGCTGCAGCTTTAATACCACGAGCACATATATCCATGCCACCAATATGGCCATGCAATAGATCTTCAGCATCTGTTGATTGACGACGAATTTTCGCATCAAAGTTCGTGCCGCCTGTCTTAAGTCCACCATCCTTTAAGATGTGGTAGTATGCGAGCGCAACTTCAGGAACATTATTCGGGAACTGATCAGTATCCCATCCGGACTGGTAGTCATTCCGGTTCATATCAATTGAACCTAAAATTCCAAGGCTGGCAGCTGTTGCAATTTCATGCTCAAAACTGTGACCAGCAAGGATCGCATGCCCTTGCTCAAGATTGAGCTTCACTTCATTTTCCAAACCGTGTCGCTTTAGGAAACCGTAACAGGTAGCGGCATCATAGTCATATTGATGTTTGCTTGGTTCCTGTGGTTTTGGCTCAACAAGAATGGTGCCTTTAAAACCAATTTGGTGCTTATACTCAACCACCATGTTGAGCATACGGCCCATTTGCGCATCTTCTTTGCCAAGATCAGTATTGAGCAGTGTTTCATAGCCCTCGCGACCACCCCAGAGGACGTAATTCTCACCGCCCAATTTATGTGTCGCATCCATGCACGACTTAATTGTAGCGGCTGAATAAGCAAACACATCCGGATCAGGATTTGTGCTCGCACCTGACATAAAGCGCTTATGAGAAAACAGATTTGCTGTTCCCCACAGTAGTTTCATGCCTGTTTCAGCTTGTTTTTGTTCAAAAATTTCAACGATTTCTTCTAAGTTACGTTTGCTTTCAGCAAAGTTACTGCCTTCGGGACGGACATCAGCATCATGGAAGCAATAGTAGGGTGCACCCAAAATTTCAAACATATCGAAAGCCACATCAGCTTTCAGTTTTGCTTTGCCCATCTCATCTTGCGGATACCAAGGTCTGTCAAACGTGCGGCCGCCAAATGGATCGCCACCTTCCCAAGCAAATGAATGCCAATAAGCAACTGCAAACCGCAAGTGATCTTCCATGCGTTTGCCCATGACCATTTCATCGGGATTGTAGTGACGAAAAGCCATTGGTTTGGTGCTTTCCGGCCCTTCATATTTTATTTTCTCGATCCCTGAAAAGAAATCTGTTTTCATGAGTATACTCCTCTTAATGCAGGATATAACGCGCGATATTGTTGATAGGCGTCATCAAATTCCTGGCTCATATTTAAATTTGGTTCAAAACTTTTTGCTGTTTTTGGCAAAGACATAATCTGCTCAATTGGTGTTGAGGAAACAGATGCTTGGGCTAAGCGGGCTGCGCCAAATGCTGCACCAAAATCACCCTGTTCAGGCAGATCAATGGGCTTACCCAAAATGGTTGCCAGCAGGCTCAACCAATAATTTGAACGTGAGCCACCGCCAACAGCGATGATCCGATCAAGTTCAGTCCCTGCTTGTCGCAAAGCTTCCAAATTATCGCGCAGTGCAAAGCTTACGCCTTCTATCACTGATTGGGTCAAATCTTCTGGAGTGCTTGCGATATCAATGTTGGAAAATGAACCACGGATATTGCTGTCATTATGCGGTGTGCGTTCACCAGAGAGATAGGGAAGAAATTTCACCGCATTGGGTGATTTCACATCAGACCCAAGAGCCGCCGTCAGTTCAGATGGTTTTTGTCCCGTGATATTTGATAACCAGTTTAAGCTATCTGTTGCGGACAAAATCACACCCATTTGATGCCATATTGAAGGGATGGCATGGCAAAATGTATGCACAGCGCTTTCTGGATCTGGGCGATAAGAATTATTCGCAGCAAATAGAACACCAGATGTGCCTAAAGACACAAACGCTTCACCTTCGCCGGTTGCACCGATGCCACAAGCCGATGCTGCATTATCACCTGCTCCACCTGCAACGACCACACCTTTTGGCATGCCAAATTCAGACGCTAATTCTGATCTCAATTCACCCGATGCCTCACTGCCTTCAACGAGGCTTGGCATTTGCTCTTTCGACATCCCTGATGCATCAAGCAGCTCATTTGACCAGTCGCGTTTTGCAACATCAAGCCAGGATGTACCCGCAGCATCTGACATTTCAGACACGTGTTCACCAGTTAGCCAAAGGCGTAAGAAATCTTTTGGTAATAATACTTTTGCAGTTCTATCAAAAATATCTGCTTCATTGTTTTTAACCCAAGCAAGCTTTGGTGCGGTAAATCCTGGGAAAACAATATTGCCGGATAATTTTCTGAAAATTGGATTCTCATCAAAGGCTCTAGCCTCTTTTGATGAGCGTGTATCATTCCATAAGATACAAGGCCGTAGAACATTATCAGACGCATCAATCAGCGTAGCGCCATGCATATGTCCAGAAATGCTGATGGCTTTGACCAATGACATTTCATCCGCATGCTCAGTTTTTAAAGATGATAGCGCTGTGCGACAACCATCAATCCAATCCTGAGGGTTTTGTTCTGACCACCCAATATGTGGACGGGTGACATCATAATGGGCTTCAGCAGATGCCAGCATGATTTGATTCTCATTCATCAAAACTGCTCGAACACCTGATGTGCCAAGATCTAAACCTATAAACATTCCCACCTCACTTAATTTAACCCTTAAAAAATTACATTTTGCTCGGTTGATGTCAAGAAGGTTTTCAGGTTATTACGTAATAGGGCATATTTAAAGGACAGGCGTTTGAGCAAAACAAAACAGGTTTATCTCTCTGATGACGTCAGAAAACAAAATCGATTACGCATCATTTCGCAGTTTCGATTGCATGGAAAAAAGTCTCGAACAGAAATTAGCAAGCTTGCCGATTTAAGCGCCGGCACTGTGACTAATGTCAGCACGATGTTGCTTGATGATGGTATTATTCAAGTTTGTCAGCCTGATATTACTGCGCAAGCTAATAACTCGCATGGGCGGCCGAGAGTGCAACTTGAATTAAATCCTGATTACAGATTTGTCGTGGCAGGGTCGCTTACATTTAACTCAATATCGTTGTCAGTTGTGGATTATGTCGGTGATAAAATTGCTGCTATTCAAGAAAAAGTTTCACTCGAAAACTTAAATGGTCAAGACGTTGCGAAGACGATCTTAACGATGCTCAACTCTCTTGAGATGAAAGTTACACCATCTATATTTGTGTTAGGTGTGCAGGGGCTGACAAACAATAATGGCAGCGAAATATTGTGGTCACCCATCTTATCTGAAAGTGGGTTGAAGTTTGCTGATCATTTATCGCAACTCTCCAAGGTGGAAGTGATTGTTGCAAATGATAGCGCCATGATCGCCAAAAGCCTGTCTAAAGATCAAGAATATCAAGATGGTACCTTTGCAGCGGTTCTGATGTCATATGGTATTGGCCTTGGTTTATACATTGATGGCGAACCGTTTCATGGTGCAAAATCTTCTGCATCTGAATTGGGGCACATATCATTTGAAGGTAATGACGGTGCGTTGTGCCGTTGTAAAAAACATGGATGTGTTGAAGCATATGCAAGTGATTATGCTATTTGGCGGCGCGCTAACCAGCTCGACCCAAAATCTCTTCCAGATAAGCAGGTTACTGGAGAAGATATCGCCAAGATTATTCAAGAAGCAAAGCAGGGCGACGGACCAGCAAGAGAAGCGATACGTGAAGCGGGGCGCGCGATGGGCTTTGGTCTTGCGATCATGTTTGGATTGTTCGATGCGTTTCCAGTGGTATTTGTCGGGCGCGGTGCGCAGGCACTTGATTTGATGGAGGATGAAATTCGTAAGTCACTTAACGAGCATTTTCGTTTTCATAAGCAATTAGATGTTTCATTTACCCAAGCAAATGATGCTCTGATCCATGTCGAAAATGGCAGTTCCATCATTGGGTTAGAATGGCTTGACCAACAGGCAGCTTTTGGCGCGTCGTAAACAGATTGTTTATTTGATGATAAATTTATCTTGGTTTTCTATTTTAGCCCTGTAAAAGGGAGTTGATACATCAGCAATCCGGAATAATAGAACCAGCCTAGTAATAAAAATCATAGGTTGTTTAATGGGAATTTTTGTCTCATTTTCCATTGTTTCATCCCAGTAATTTTACGGTTAATTAATACTTAAAACGCAATAACCATTGTTAAGGGGTGTGATTTTACACTGGTATGATGCCGTAGCCTGCTTTTGCATGTCATTATTAATGGACTTGGGTAGGGCTTATGTGTATTTCCATTTTTAAATTCTTCGTTTTTTCAATTTGTGCGCTTCTTCTCGTTTCGGTGGATAGTTCGTTCGCTGTTGAGCAACCACCATCATGGGTAGCGGAACTTCAGACACAAATTGATGCGCAGCAAACCAACTCAGACCACATCTGGACGATGACTGCCGCGGCACTTGTTTTAATGATGCAGTTTGGGTTTTTGCTTCTAGAGGCGGGAATGGTGCGGTCAAAAAACTCCATTAATGTGGCGCAAAAGAACATTTCCGATTTCTTCCTAGCAGTTGTGGTTTTCTACCTCTTTGGCTTTGGTTTGATGTTCGGTGTTAGCGAAAGCGGGTGGATCGGAAGCGTTTCTGAACTTGGTATGTTTGATAAGATGGATGAATGGCCATATACGTTCTTCGTTTTCCAGGCGGTGTTTGTAGGTACTGCAGCCACCATTGTTTCCGGCGCGGTTGCTGAACGTATGAAGTTTGGTGGGTATCTTCTCATATCAATTGTTATTGCGGCTTGTATCTATCCAGTATTTGGACATTGGGCGTGGGGCAATCTATTAAATGGTGATAATCCTGCATGGCTTGCAAATGCCGGATTTATAGATTTTGCGGGCTCTACGGTTGTTCATTCAATTGGCGCTTGGGTTGGTCTTGCCGGGATTGTTGTCATGGGTGCGCGTCTCGGCCGATTTGGTAAAGATGGTAAGCCTATTGAAATTCAAGGCTATTCAACTGTTCTTTCCGCAGGTGGTGCAATTGTTCTGCTTGTCGGTTGGATTGGCTTTAACGGTGGTTCCACGACTGCTGGAACACCAGATTTTGCACGTGTTGTCGCAAACACGGTCATTGCAGCAGCATTTGGTGGTATTGCTTCAATGTTTATTGGCCGTTTTTACGATGGTCTTTATAATCCAACACGTTCGATAAACGGTCTGCTTGGCGGATTGGTTGGTATTACTGCTGGTTGCTTTGCTGTGGATCCGCAAGGTGCAGCAATCATCGGTCTTATTTGTGGCCTGTGCGTAGTTATAAGCGAAGAAATGATGCTACGTGTCTTCAAACTTGATGATGCGGTTGGCGCGGTTTCTGTGCACGGTATTGGCGGTGTAGTTGGCACGCTTCTTGTGGCCGCTTTTGCCACTCAAGACAATCTAATTGCAGCAACACGCTGGGATCAGTTTTTAGTGCAAGCACAAGGGGTAGCTGTCGCATTTGCATGGGCATTCCCGACTGCATTTATTGTCTTCAAAGTATTAGATTTGCTGGTTGGTCTTCGGGTTTCAGAAGAAGAAGAGCATGAAGGTCTTAATGTGGCGGAGCACGGAGCATCATTAGGTACCGGCGAGCTACAGAAAGTTTTAGCCACATTGGTAACCGGAAGCGCCGATCTTGGAACGCGTTTGAAAGTAGAGCCGGGTGATGAAGCCGGGGAACTTGCCGAATTGTTCAATCTGCTTTTAAACAATCTTGAAGATGAGGAAAAAGCAAAGAGCCGAGATGCAGCTGAACGCGCTGCGTATGCTGAACAGGAAAAACATGCGGTTATGCAGATCTCCAAGATCATTGATGCAGCTAGGAATGGTCAGCTTCAAGGGCGTATGGACCTTGAGGGTAAAACTGGTGTTATTAAAACGATTTCAGAAGGTTTGAATGGCTTGCTCGATGCAACATCAAATGTTGTCGGTGATATGAAAACATCTTTGTCCGAACTTGCAAATGGTCGTCTCAAAACGGTGGAATTGCAAAACGCGCAAGGTGATTTTGCAGATATCAGACATTCATATAACGAAGCAACGTCGAAGATGACGAAGGTAATTCAAACCATAAGCTCAAGCTCAAAAGAGATCGATGGATCTGCCGGTCAATTGGATGAAACAGCTTCAAAAGTACGTAGCCAATCTGAAATTCAACGTACAAAAATAAATGAATCTACGCAGCGGCTCACAGAGATGGAGACCGCTATTTATGGGACTGCAAAAAATGCAGAAAACGCATCGTTAGCGGCTTCGGAGACAAGCAAATTATCTGAAATTTCGCACGAAAAGGCGAATATGGCCATGCAGAGCATGGAGCAGATAAAAGAATCATCCGAAAAGGCACAAAAGTTCATTGAACTTGTAGATGACGTGGCATTTCAAACCAATATTCTTGCATTAAACGCAGCGGTAGAGGCTGCACGTGCAGGGGAATCTGGAAAAGGTTTTGCCGTGGTTGCTCAGGAGATCAGAGATCTATCAATCAGGGTCGGAGATCTTTCGCAGGAGATTAGCGGCATCATGAAGGAGAATGATGTTTTGATTAAAGGCGGCGTAAGTGTCATGGATGAAATTAAAAATTCGCTCGGTCAGATTACTGATGTTGCACAAAACTCAGCACAAATTATTTCGCAGATTAGTAAAGCTTCAAAATCCGATACTCAGAATATTTCTGCGATAAAACACTTGGTTGATGATATTGAGGAGCTTATGCAATCAACACTTGGTGAAGCCCGCAAAACTTCTGAAGTCACAAGTTTGCTTCGTGATTTTTCAGCTGCATTACACAGCGATGTTTCACACTTTGATACGGACAATATGGCCCCGGGTTCAAAGGCGGCATAAAACATTGGTTTACTAAAGAAAAACCCGCTCGGTTGAGCGGGTTTTTTTATGTTTAATTTCCATAAGCAATAGCGGGTAGCCAGGTCGATAATTCTGGGAAGTAGAACACAATTCCCAAACCAAGCAGCTGTACCAATACGAACGGTATGATACCGCGATAGATATGCCCCAGTGTTATTTCCGGTGGACATACGCCTTTAAGATAAAACAGCGCAAAGCCAACGGGCGGGGTTAAGAACGAGGTTTGCAGAGTTACTGCCACAAGGATCGCAAACCATACAACAGATGGATTGTCTACCACACCATAGCCTTCAACCGGAAGATCAAGCGCAAGAACAACAGGCAGCATGAGCGGCATGATGATCAATGTGATCTCAATCCAGTCTAGCAAGAAGCCCAAGCAGAAAATGATCAACAAGATAAAGCCAACAACAACATAAGGATTGTCAGAAGCCCCTGTTACCAAGTTTTCGATGATCTCATCACCACCATAGCGGCGCAGGATAAAAGCAAAGAAGCTTGCAGCAATAAAGATACCAACGATGTAACCGGATGTGTTGAGCGTTTGGCGCATCACATCTTTAAATACTTTTAGGTTAAGATTACGGCTGACAAATGCAAGGAATGTTGCGCCCATTGCACCAAGACCAGAAGCCTCTGTTGGTGTTGCAAGACCAAAGAAGATAGATCCAAGAACCAACAGGATTAATAGCAATGGCGGTACGACCGACAACGCAACATCCGCAATCACCTTCATAGATACAGGTTCTCTGTTTTCCGGTAGTGGCATGGCTTTTGGATTAAGCACACCATAAATAATGATGAAAAGAATATATAATCCTCCAAGGATTAACCCTGGGAACAATGCACCCATAAACAAATCACCAAGGCTGATCGCCAATTGGTCAGACATGATCACCAACATAATCGATGGCGGGATCAAAATACCCAATGTGCCCGATGCAGCAATTGTTCCAGTTGCAATCTCTTTGGAGTAATTTTGGTTCATCATGGTCGGAATGCCCATAACGCCCAGTAACACCACAGAAGCACCAATAACGCCTGTTGACGCGGCTAAGATAATGCCAATCAGCATAACAGATAATGCCAAGCCACCGCGAAGTGAGCCAAACAATGCCTGCATCGCCTTCATCATTTTCTGGGCAACGCCAGATTGATCAAGCATTAAGCCCATAAAGATAAACATTGGCAGCGCCACAAGAACAGGGTTTTTGATGACCCCGCCGAAGAACCGGCCAGAAATCGCGAACAGTTTTTTGTAGGTGATGCGTGTTTTATCAAAATCAATATATTGCGAAATTGCTTTGGCATTGGGATCAAGAACGAATTCTCCAAGTACGCCAAATAGTAAGCCAACGCCTACAAGTGCAAATGCAACCGGTATTCCGCGAAACAGCATAAAGATGAAGGTAAGAAAAAGAAGCAGAACCAACAGTTGGTTCATATTCAACACGTTACCAATAAGGGATAAGATTTCCATGATTATGCTGCCCCTGCAGTATTATCTTTTTTACGCGCCAATATGTAACTGACAATGAGCATGATGACGAAAAGCCCGATACCGTAATATGTTGAAGCTTCCAAAAGTGGTTCTCTGGAAATACGGCGATCTGCAATTTCAGTGTTGGTGAGACGAACAAACCACCAAGATGCGTAGTAAAATATCCTCTCACAGGCAAAAACAGCAAATGGAAGAGCAGCGAGAAGCAATTTCCAAAATCTCACTTCTGTAAATCGCGCTAGGTGTCGATATAAAACTGAATAAGATGCAATGATGCCGATGAAAAACAACACTGGGAGTGAGAGCTTTAAAAGATAGAGCATATGAAGACCATTTGCGCTATCGGAACCTTCGCCAGCAACCCAGGAAGCCCACCCGTAGTGGATCATGACATCAGTCATGATGAGCATAAAAGGCATAAGCAACCAACCAACGCCAAACACCTCTATGCGGGCTTTCTTTTTTCTTGAATAATTTTGATGAAGAATATCAACGCGTACATGACTTTCAGTCGTAATGGCGTATCCAAATGCAGCGAGCATAGCAAAGCCATACATCCACCATTGGGCATCATCGAGCCAAGCCTGATTGTGGCCAAATTTTCGAATAATAACTTGTGTTACAATCGCGACCATCAATATTGGGAATATCCATGCAACCACATTGCCAACACCGATAACCAGTCGATCACCCCAGAGGTGTTCTTCTTTATTGCGCTCTCCTGGGTCATTAATGGCAATTGATTTTGCAGCCACTTCAACGACATCCAAAGTACGATCAGGCATAGTATGCTCCTAAAATGAGGTTGCCAACTTCATACAGAAAGGGCGACTTTAATTGAAAAGCCGCCCTCAAAGGTTATCACGCAATATTAGCGTGGAAGGTAGATGCTCTTAGACCAAGTTGCGTAACCTTTGCGGTATTCTGCAAGGTCAGCCCAAACTTTAGCGAAGAACTCGTCTTCTGCAGCTAGTTCTTGTGCAACAGCATTCCAGTTTTCTTCAAATGCAGCCAAGATTTCAGGGCTCCACTGCTTGATTGTCACACCGTTATTTTCAGTGTTGTCAACCATTGCAGCAAAGTTTGTTGCTTCGCCTTCAGCCAAGTTTGTTGTGATGTTTGCAAGACAAGCAACTTTAATCTGCTCTTTTGCACGATCAGAAAGCTCTTCATATACATCTTTGTTGATCAAAAGCTCAAACAATGTTGATGGCTGGTGCCAACCTGGGAAGTAGTTGTACTTCGCAATTTTGTGGAAGCCCAAACGCGCATCAATACGAGGCATTGAGAATTCAGTTGCATCAATTGCACCACGCTCAAGAGCAGGGAAGATGTCAGACGCGCCTAGAAGTGATGTTGATACACCAAGACGTTCCATAACCTTCGCGCCAAGACCGAAGAAGCGCATGTTCAGACCCTTAAGGTCGTCCAATGTGTTGATTTCTTTTTTGAACCAACCTGATGTTTCAGGCGCGATCACGCCACACGGTGTAGCAACAACGTCATAACCGGCTTGGTCATACATTTCTTGCCAAAGTTTACCACCATTACCGTAAAGGATCCAACCCATGAACTCACCAGCTTCTGGTCCAAATGGAACAGCTGCGAAGAGTGAAGCTGCAGTGATCTTACCCTGCCAGTAACCTGATGTTGCATAACCTGCATCAACAGAACCGTTTGAGATCGCATCAAGTGCTTCTAGTGTAGGAACGAGTTTACCTGGATCGAAATGCTCAAATTCCACATCTTCGGATATAGCATTGATTTTAGATACAAAATCCAGCGCAGCAGTACCAAGAATTGGTAGGTTTTGGCCGAATGACGATGTCATTTCCAGGCTGTCTTTTGCAGATGCAGAACCAGCCAATAAGGCGACACTTGCAACAGCAGCGAGTAAAGTTTTTTTCATGTATTCCTCCCAAAGAAATCACGATGTTAAAATTTGGACTAATCTGAATCCTCTATTCAGAACCAATGATTGGTAAACTAAAATTACCAATATGATTAATCAATCCGTAATAATACCGACATAATTATGGTTTCGGTAGCGACAATGTATACATAAATGAGCGCATGTGAAGCCCTAAATTAGAAGCTACAGTCTTTTCAATTTTAAATTGGGTTGTAGATTGGCGGTTAGAGACCGCCTTTATCTACTAAAAAGCTGACGATTTCGTCTGTGCCGTACCCGCGTTTCATATCGGTAAATATATGATCATCATTTGAGCGGACGCGTTTTGCATCGCGCTGCATGACGCTCAAATCAACCTCAACATGCGGTGCAAGGTCCTGCTTATTGATGACCAAAAGGTCTGAGCGTGTGATGGCAGGGCCACCTTTTCTGGGAATTTCTTCCCCCTGACATACAGAGATTACATAAATGGTCAGATCTGCAAGGTCTGGAGAAAATGTGGCAGCCAGGTTATCACCGCCGGATTCGATAAAAATGACATCAAGATCAGGATGTGTCTCACATAATTGATCAATCGCGCGTAAGTTTAACGATGCATCTTCCCGAATTGCCGTGTGAGGACAGCCACCTGTTTCAACACCCACTACGCGATCTGAAGGCAAAGCTTGCATCCGCATAAGCGCTTCTGCATCTTCACGGGTATAAATATCATTGGTTAAAACGGCGAGGGAATACGTCTCCCGCATGGCTTTGCATAACTTCTCAGTTAGGGTCGTTTTGCCAGATCCAACAGGACCACCAATTCCAACGCGCAACGGACCATTACCTTTAGCCATGTTTTTGAACTCCAATTTTTACGATCGTGATCAAGATTAATCTAATTAAGATTGAAATATCCGCGATTCCATAGTTTCGTGTCGCATAGATGAAATATCGGCGGTAATAGTAAAGCTTCCCAGGTCATCCAACGTTGTTTGCGAAGCGCGTTCTGTCAATTCAATCAACAAAGGTTCAAACCGCGCCAAAATTTTCAATGCATCATTTTGCCCAATGATAGATAGGCGAATTGCAGCTTGTAACTGATTGCTGACAAAAGCCTGTAGGTAAGTCAAAAGCGCGGGCGATAATTCAATGCCAGCATCTGCGCATCTTGCCCCAACCGCAATGGGAAGTGCGCATTGGCTGGCGAGTGTTGAGCGATCCACATCCCACGCATTTGCAGCTTTTAAAAAAGCTGCACCCTGAGCTATCGTTTCGTGATGTCGTTCTTTAGTACCAGCCATAGCTTCTGCCAACGCGGATACCTCACCAAGATGAGAACCATCTTTGGCCAATTGCCAAGCATTTGAAAAAAAGACCGCGTCATTCCAAGTGCTACCATAATTTAAATAATCACTTAGCCAGTCAAAAAGTTGCTCAGCGTTTGTAACCATTCCGCTTTTGCTTGCCTGTTCCAGCCCGGCGCTATAGGCAAAGCTGCCAATTGGGAATACAGGGGATAGCCATGCCATCAATCTTAAAAGGGAAGTTCTATCATCAGTCATGATGGTGATGATCACCTTTATGATGGCCGTGCGAGTGTCCAGAAGAATATGCGCCACCTTCAGGGTCAAACGGCGCTGTGATTTCTTCAACTTTCGCACCTAAACCTAAAAGCATATCTTTGATGACATGATCTGCGCGGATAAACAAATGGTCCTTGAATATCTGCGTAGGCAGGTGGCGATTGCCCAATTGCCAGGTGAGTGAAAGCAAATGATGGTCGTCATTGCCCGAAACTTTGAACAATAGTTCAGGTTCCGCACAGACTTCTATTAAACGCCCATCATCAAGCATCAAACCTTCACCATGGCGAAGAAGCTTTGCCTCGGGTAAATCGAGCAAAAACTCTATGCCATTATCTGATTTCATCTTCATGCGACGTCGATGACGTGCTGTTTCATCCAAAGTGATGATGTCATCAGACTTATTGAAATCAAATGTAGTTTGGTTTGCTGTTATCATGGCATTGCCTTAATCATTTCACGAATTTTTACAGCTTTTTCAAAATGATCGAGTTCATGTGTTTTAATCCACCAAGTTGCAGCTTCCATAAGTAATTCTGGATCTGTGTTTTTATTGGCGAAAAAGGCGTAGAATGACAAACCGACATTTTCGCCCTTTTGTTCGATCTTGGCGTTACAAACATCGATAATCTTTGCTTTTAATTCTGCACGCATGATTGAACGTCTACTATTTCACGACAACATCTTGAGGCGTAATAATCTCAATTTTCCGATCGAGGAAATACTCAGATGCAGCTTCGCGCCATGCTAAGAAATGTGGCTCAGTAAAGTGGTTGTCGACTGCTTCTTGCGTTTCCCAACGCTCAACAAAAGTCAGCGTGTTTTCCTCGGTCATGTTTTCAAACAAATCATAAGAAATGTTGCCAGCCTCTTTGCGTGTGCCTTCGATGCACGGCGCCACAAGTTTTCTTAGTGTTTCTTGGCTGCCAGGTTTGATTTTCAAAGTTGCGATCAAATAGATCATAGTAGTATCCCTTAAAATAAGAAGTACCGTTGCGCCATTGGAAGCACATCAGCAGGTTCACAGGTGAGAAGCTCACCATCAGCTCTTACTTCGTATGTTTCGGGATCAACTTCAACTTCTGGCGTCGCATTATTTAACAGAAGATCGGCTTTTGAGATGCCGCCTCGGGTGTTTTCAACAGGAACCAGTTGTTTTGCAACACCCAAGCTCTCGCGTAATCCTGCATCATGTGCTGCTTGAGACACAAAGGTCACCGCAGCATGTTCTACAGCTTTGCCAAAAGCACCAAACATCGGGCGATAATGAACAGGTTGTGGAGTAGGGATGGACGCATTGGGATCACCCATTGGCGCTGCCACAATGGAGCCGCCCATCACGATCATATCCGGTTTCACACCAAAAAATGCAGGGTTCCACAATACTAAATCAGCGCGTTTGCCAACTTCAATAGAACCAATTTCTTTTGAAATCCCGTGCGCAATTGCAGGGTTAATTGTATATTTGGCAATATATCTACGAACGCGGAAGTTATCATTATCACCTTTTTCTTCAGGTAATGAACCGCGTTGTTTCTTCATTTTATCTGCTGTCTGCCAGGTGCGGGTGATCACCTCGCCAACGCGTCCCATAGCTTGGCTGTCAGAGGCAATAATGGAAAACGCACCCATGTCATGCAAAATATCTTCAGCGGCAATTGTTTCTTTTCGAATGCGGCTTTCAGCAAAAGCGATGTCTTCAGGAATAGCGCTATCAAGATGGTGACAGACCATCAACATGTCTAAATGTTCTGCAAGCGTATTAACGGTATAAGGACGGGTAGGGTTGGTTGATGCAGGAAGTACGTTGCTTTCACCGCAAACCTTTATGATATCTGGAGCATGCCCGCCACCTGCACCTTCTGTGTGGAAGGCATGAATGGTACGGCCCTTCATGGCACCTAATGACGTTTCTACAAAACCAGATTCGTTGAGCGTATCTGTGTGGATCATCACCTGAACATCATAACTATCTGCAACACTTAAACAGTTATCTATGGCACCTGGCGTCGTGCCCCAGTCTTCGTGCAGTTTAAGCGCACATGCACCGCCTAGTATCATCTCTTCAAGCGCTTTGGGCACAGACGCATTGCCCTTACCGGCAAATGCCAAGTTCATCGGAAATGCATCGGCAGATTGGATCATGCGTCCGATATGCCAAGGGCCGGGGGTACATGTGGTTGCCAAGGTACCATGCGCAGGGCCTGTGCCTCCGCCGAGCATTGTAGTCAAGCCAGACATAAGCGCATCTTCAATTTGCTGCGGGCAAATATAGTGAATGTGACTATCAAAGCCACCAGCGGTTAGGATCTTGCCTTCCCCTGCGATAGCTTCTGTCCCTGGGCCAACAATGATATCAACATTGTTTTGTGTGTCAGGATTACCAGCTTTACCAATGGCTGCAATCCGGCCATTTTTTAAACCCACATCCGCTTTGTAAATACCAGTTACATCGACAACAAGCGCGTTGGTAATAACAGTGTCCACTGCGCCATCTGCTCTTGCAATCTGGCTTTGTCCCATACCATCGCGGATGACTTTACCACCACCAAATTTTACTTCTTCGCCATAGGTTGTGTAATCTTTCTCAACCTCAATGAAGAGCTCAGTATCGGCAAGACGAACTTTATCGCCTGTTGTTGGGCCAAACATATCGGCATAGGCAGAACGTGTAATTTTAGCTGGCATTTATGTGTCCCCGAATAGGCTTCATATGATAATGTGACGCACGGATCGTGCTGATGCATTTTTGTCTAATGGTCATGTTTAACGATACCGCTCCATGAGCAGCAATTCTTCTGTCCGGGCTCGCGTTGTGCGCGCCCGACATGAGGCATTAATGAAAGGTTGAAGCGAGCCGCCTTCAAAAAAAAGGGATTCAGCTTCACATTGATTATCTCGATAATCGAGCCACGCTCGTTGGGCTGTGAGCAAAGGATCTTCTCCATCGCTTCGTTTGATGGCATCTTTGCGAATAAGCGACCATGCCGCATTTAGCGCTGCATCGGCTTTGTGGAAATCTTGAGCAGCACAGAAATTCATGCCTTGTTGAGGCAGCTCGCCAGTTTTTGAGCAATCCCAATCCTGCGCGATTGTAGGTGTTGCCAATGCTGAAAAGACTAAAAAACAGCTCCCGAAAATAAAGCTTTTGATCATAGTTTTCCCATGACCTTTTGATTGAAACCGTAGATCTCACGTTTGCCACCGATTGAAATAAGTGACACATCGCGTTCCTGACCAGGTTCAAACCGGACTGCTGTACCAGCTGCAATATCTAGCCGCATACCGCGCGTCTTTTCGCGGTCAAACTGTAGTGCAGCATTTGTTTCATAAAAGTGATAGTGAGAACCAACCTGAATTGGGCGGTCGCCAGAATTAGCCACTTTAAGAGTTATGGCGTCGGATCCATCGTTTAAAACAATTTCGCCATCTTGCGTGATAATTTCACCAGGTATCATAAGGCATATCCTTTATGCAGAATTGTTTTATCGAATGGGCTCGTGAACCGTGACAAGTTTTGTGCCATCAGGGAACGTTGCTTCAACCTGAATATCATGGATCATTTCTGGAATACCCTCCATGACCTGTTCACGCGTGATGACATGTGCCCCTTGTTCCATAAGATCAGCGACAGAAGCTCCATCGCGCGCGCCCTCAACTACAAAATCTGTTATGAGTGCGATCGCCTCAGGATGATTGAGCTTTACGCCGCGTTCTAAACGTTTTCGAGCAACAATCGCAGCCATGGCGATTAGCAATTTGTCTTTTTCTCTTGGAGATAAATTCATACGTATTCCGTCTTTACACGATTGCCTGATATTAATGTTTGCGTGGCGAGTTGAACAAAAATTAATCAGTTGCGCAAGATATCGACATCTTTTCCGGTCAATAAATGTGCAATTGTATCAAAGCGGCTCCCACCAACAAATAAACAAGCAATTATCTTGCCAGTTGCTGGTACTACCTAAATAGAAAATAGTGATATGAGAGAATGTACTAGCGCTCAGAGAAAGATGAGCTGAAGGATTTTAAAACCGGCTTGAGCATGTAGCGCATAAGCGACTTCGACCCAGTTTTGATCTTAGCATCAACCACCATGCCAGCATGGAGATAACGCTTACTCTGATCTTCACCGATGAAGTTGTCTTTTAAATCAATCACAGCCTTGTAATAAGGTTCGCCTTTTTCAGTTAAGAATGTGGTTGGCGATAGAACTGCAATCTTACCAGTTGCCGTACCAAAAATACTTGGATCGAAGGTAGATATATTTACCTCTGCATTGTCACCTTCTTTAATATGACCAATGTCATAAGGATCAACGCGAACCTCAGCAACAATTTGGCGTTCAGCAGGAACGACTCGCGCGATCAATTCTCCCGAACCGATAACTTCACCTTCAGCCTTTTGAACGACTTCCTGCACAATGCCATCGATAGGCGATTTGATAAATAATCTATCAGTGCGATCTTGTTGTTTGTTTAGTTGCTCGCGCGCTTGTGCGAGCTCAGATAAAACCTGTGCTTGTTCTTCACCAAGCAATTTCTTTTCCTGCGCCAATTTGCTTTCGATGACGCGACCAGCTTCTTCTAGCTGTAATTCAGCAACCTGCTGTTGGCCAAACGCGCTATCGATGCTCTGAGTAATTCGTTCTAAACTTGCTTTAGCGTCGAGATATTCTTTGCGCGAAACATGTCCGGCTTTCAAAAGGGATTGCAAACTATCGTGGCGTTCTTGCTCAATGGTCAACTGACGCTTTAAGCTTTTAACTTCACTTTCGTAAGCATTAGCTTCAAGTCTCTTCAATGCTTTGCCAGTTTCAAGATTGGCTAGCTCTTTTTGTAAAAGCGCAGCGCGAGCATAATGCGCAATTTTCTCTTTTTCGTATAAATCGGGATATTGTTGTCCGATATTACCAAAGGCAGGTTCTTCTTCGTTAGCTAAAGCTTCCAATGATTTTAAACGAAGCTCAAGAGATACGGCCTGAATTTCCACTTGCCCAAAATCTGCTTCGGTAGAAGTCGCATTGAGCAAAATAATTGTATCGCCTGCTTTAACACTCTGGCCCTCTTTGACTAGAACAGCATCGACGATGCCACCTTCGCGGTGTTCGATAGAGGTCACATTTGCAGTTGGTATGATTTCGCCGTTGGCAAGCACTAATTCATCAATTGGGGCAAAAATGGCCCAGACGATTGCAGCAATAAACAACAAGCACAAAAGATTAGCCCGCCTGCCCATCACGATGATTGTTTTGTCATCATCTAACTCGGCTGGCAGGATAAATGAGTTTCCAGAAACTTCACTTTTCCTAATCTGCACTTTTGTTCGATCCCACTTGATAAATGATGCACTCATCGCACCTAAACACTTTGTAGCTATTTGAGGAAATCAGTAGGTATTTCAATTAACCCCAAAAATCACATGCTACTTTTAGTATTTCTACCAGAAGTATCGTTAATATTCAGCTAACTTTAGCAGACTGTGCGGCATTTAATATTTTGGGAACCAGCTCGTCCGGTGCGGAATCAGCTAACATTTGTCCTGCCTGTAACAGGATCAAACGATCAGCAAGATACATATGACTGGGGCGTTGCGTGACTAAAATAACCGTAGCTTTTTTCTGTAGGACTTTGAGTGTCGTAATAAAGCGTTTATCAGCTAATGGATCGAGATCACTTCCCGGGTCATCGAACATGTAGATAGAGCTGTTTGATAAATACGCGCGCGCCAAAGATAACTGGCTAGAGAAGCTTTTTGTCAGCCTCCTTTGCAGCTGGGCGGTAAGGCGCGTATCAATTCCTTCAGGTAATTCTTCAACTGTTTTTCGTGCGCCGGCGAGATCAAGCGCGTGCTCTAATTCACTCAAAGTTGCGACAGGGTTAGCAAACATCAGGTTTTGGGCAATTGTACCATGGAAGAAATCCGCCTGTTGACCCACATAACCAATGGCGCGTCGATACTGATAGGAATCAATTTGACGTAAGTTCAATCCATCTGCTGCAACAACACCAACCTGAGGGGTGTAAAGACCAGCCATCAGTTTAAGCAATACGGATTTACCGGCACCAGAATCGCCGGTTATAGCGATAAATTCACGTGGTTTTACGGCAAGTGATAAGTTGTAGATACTCGGTGTCTGAGCTGTTTGATGCTTGAATGCAACCTTGTCTAGCGTAATCTGACCGGTAAATTGGCGTAAAATATTTGGTCGTTTGCTTTCAACTTTTTCAGAACGAAGTCGCATCAAATTGTTGATTTGTTTAAATGTGCCAATCGTTGCGTTAATCCGGCCCATTCCTAAAAACACGGTTTGGATGGGCGAAAGCAAACGCCAGATTAACGTCACCAATGCAATGAGTGCTCCGGCTGATAGATTGCCCTCAATCACCATGCCTGCGCCCAGTCCGATTGTTAAAATACCCGTTACCATAACTAAAAGCTGAGATATGTTTTGCTGAATAGCTTGGAATTGTTGGGCTTTAAATTGAGCAATCAGAGACTTGCCTGAAAGTTCGCTTTCACGCTCAATCCAAAGTTTTTGCGAGTTGTTTTCGATGATAGTTGAGTGTTTTTCAACGGTCTCAACAACAAAGTTTTTATGGTTTTTCTTATGTTCGCCGGATTTGCGCATAATACGCGTTCCAACTGGCATTAAACCAACTGCAACTATGATATAGAAGGTTAAAAGTGCGAGCGATAAAAAGCCCAAATTTCCGCCGATAGCGAAAATTGCTGCCAAAAACACCAAGATAAACGGCGCATCTAAGATAGCGCTGCCTAAATGCCCCATAAAGAGATCTCGGATGCCGACAAATTGCTTAAATCGCGATAATTGTTCGCTTGCACGAGCGCTTTCGCTCATTAATATCGGCAAACTTAGAACTTGTTTAAAGGCAGCAAGGGTAACAAGTCCTTGAACCCGAGCACCAAGATAAGCAATCGTTTGAGCGCGAATATGGCGCAAAATCATGCCTGCTGCGATTGCCACAACCAAACAACCGATAAAGGTTACAAGCGTGGTGACAGATTTTGTCCCAATTACTTTGTCGTAAACCATCATGATGTAAAATGGTACGGCGAAATCGAATATATTGATTGCAAAAGTTAGAATGAATAAACGCGTAAAGAGGTTTCTGAAACGCGATAGGATCGATTGAAACCAACCATGTTTACTTTCATTATCATTGGCTTCAATTGGGTCAAACTTCTCAACCGTATACAGCGTGATTAATTCACCAGTGATTTGTTTATATTCAAATTTTTCCGATTTGCCATTATATATAAGCAGTTGCCCATTATCGGCGATATCGATCACGACCATGACATCTTTATCATCTTCACCCAGCAAGATTGCAGGTAGAAAAGACGGAGTGATCTGGTTGATCGCAAGTTCTTTTTTCTGAGTTTTGTAATTGATCCGTACGAGCAAACTTCGCAAATCGTCTACGGTATGTAGCGTATCGAAATGAGGCATTACCTCTTTGAGCTGGCGCGCAGATCCAACCCATTCGAGCAGGTTTAATAGCGGTCCAATGCAATTCGCAGCCGGGCTAAGTTGCTTGTCATTCCAGTTGCTATCCGCACGATCATAAGCGTTATACACTTTGGTAAGTGAATGCTGAATGGAGTTGGCATTCTCCAAAAGAGTATTTGCATTCATGCTCAACTCAACATCTTTAAGTGTTTTTGTCATAAATGACGAAGCCCCCCATTAAGATGCAGATTGAGCAGATGGTTTATCCGCTTTTGGTTGAACAAAATCATCTGGCAAAAGATGACCATCATGCATACGAAGCCTTTGGTCACAGATTTTCAAAAATGAAGGGCGGCTGGAAAAGTATACGGCAGTCATCTTGCCTTTGAGAGTTGAAAGTCCATCGGCAAGTAATTTGTCGGAACGCATATCCATATTGCTGTTTGCGCCATCAAAAATAAAGATTTTTGGTTGTTTTCTAATCGCGCGCGCAATTTTTATTCGCTGGAGAAAACCTGGAGATAAAATTGATGCAGAACCAATGCTCAACACCGTATCATAGCCATCTGGAAGTTTAAAAATATCTTGCTCGAGGCCGATGAGACGTGATGCTTCACGCGCGCTTTCAACTAAGTTTGCGCCGCCAAACATGGTGAGATTATCAATGATTGTGCCTTCAAAAATCTCAGTTTTAGCTGACACAAAACCAATCTCGCGATTAATGCCAAGTTCGTGCCATTGTTTAGACGAGAAACCATCAGCAAACACATTTCCATTTTCGGGTAAGAACTTCCCATTTAAGAAACTAACAAACTCAGTTCTTTCAGCGTTTTCTTGGCAGTGAATACCGATGAATTCACCAGGAGTTGCAGTTAAGTTGTATGGCTCGACGTCAGCGTTTTTGTCATTTGACGGTAGAACAAGATTTCGGATGCTAAAGGCACCTTTGGTCAAATTTTCGCGACTTTCGTCATGCTGTAAACCTTTGTTGGCAATTCGATCGAACACATTGCAACGTTTTCTGGCCAAGCGAATGTTCTGAATTTCATGAAATAGCGTCAATGCACGAGCAAACGGCTGAACCATTCGCCCAGTTAAGAGCGAGCAGCATGCAAGCGCCGCTAAACTCATGTCACCGCCGATGACCCGAACAGCACCAAATGAAACTACGCAGATCATCATCATATTTGAAAAGACGACGCCCTGTGTTTGCAGTTTGTTGGTACTGATAATAGCGTGATAACTTGAAACAGTTGATGTTTTTTGCAACATTTCAAATCGTCGGAGCAGCTGGCTTTCAACGGCCAAGTTCTTCACAGTTTGAATGTTTGAAAAAGTTTCCAAAAGGAAATCATTTTGGCGCGTATCCTGCTGAGAGCGATTATCAAGAAATGACTGAATTTCTTGCCCCTGTAGGAAACTAAATAGTCCAAAAGCGATAATAAGAACGATAGGTGCAAACACAAGCGTGCCGCCCACTAATGCCACCATCGCTAAGAAGATAAACGCCATTGGAATGTCAATGAGGATTGTTCTGTTCTGACTACCCTGGAAATTGCTGTATTCCGCAATTGCATCAAGCCCGTCTAACCATTTAGATCGCGTAATTGTTGCGCGTTCACCTGGATTTGCGTTTAACAGCTGGTTCATTGCCAATTGCTGTGCGCGATGACCGTTTTTTAGCGCTGCCCAGCCAAGTATATAAGATCTTAAGCTACGTAATATTGTGTCAAGAATAACGGCTGCTAATAGTCCAGCAATCAACCAAAACAAAGTTGCTCCAGCTTGATTTGGTAATATCCGGTCATAAACTTGAAAGATCGCGAGTGGCATTGCTAAACCCAAAAGGTTTGCGATTAGCGAGATGACCAATACTTGTTTTGTTAAAGGTGTATCTGCTTCGGCCACGACTGGATTTTTGACTTTGTTATCAGCGCGCGCGTCTGCAATCACCGAGGATAATTCTTCGGTCTTGGCGGCTATTTTATCTGCAATTTTGCGTGCCATGCGTATCAAAAAGCCAATCTAATAAAATCTACCAGTCATTATGCTTAGTAAATACACCCAATTTATTAGCATCTTATTAACCATAAATAGATTGCCGCAAACTTACGAAAATGAGCCTAATGAGCGATTTTCTATAGGAAATACGTTCCAAATTAAATCTGGAGTCGTTTTGTTAACTATGATCGCAGATTCATAGATCTTGTAATGATCACCTCAACTTTTTGAAAACTTTTACAATTAAATTGAGGATTCGGCATTTTCAGGAGTTAATATGTCTAAAGTTGAGCAAGGTTCAGGAAAAGCAAGTCCAGCTAAGAAAAATAAGGTTGATACAGACAATCTTGATCTTGGTGGTGAAACACCAATTGAACGCATGGATATTGTGCTCCCTGGCCAAGACGAAGTTGGCGCTGGTGCCGGGCATATTAACCAACAGCCGCTTCAAGGTGGCGTAGACGCTCAAGCATCTCCACAATCACATATTGATGCTCCCGCAGAACAAAACTCGCTATCTACAACTGCCGGTGATCTGACTACTCCTGACACAAAAACTCCTGCATCTAATAACAGCGCCAATCAAAGCAGAAATGCTCAAATTCAAGACGCACCATCGCTAGATGGTGTTGATGCTGGTCAGCTGGCGAGTGGTGCACCTCTTGCGCCCGAACTTAATTCTTTGAACCAAGAAAGTCGCGCTACAGAAACTGACACACAACAGGGCCAATCGTCTAAAAGTCAAACAACAATCGGCTCCGAAGAATCTGGCGAAATAAACGCGGCTCCGGTCGATATAGATTTTAGCAATTCTGCGGTTGCGGAAAACGCAAGTGGCGGAACGGTAATTGCAACTCTTTCGACAGTTGATGCCGACGATACCGATACTCATACTTATGAAATTGTGTCCGATCCTTCGGGTTATTTCGAAATTGTTGGTGATGAAATTCGCGTCAAAGATGGCGCCAATTTGGACTTTGAGACTGCACCAATACACGAAATTTCAATTCAAGTGACCGATAGTGCCGGAAATACGTTTACGGAAACGATGACAATCGACCTCACGGACGTAAATGAACACGATGTGTTATCCATTTCAGATACTGATATATCTGCAAATACGATTGCTGAAAACGCCTCCGCTGGTGATAGTGTTGGGATCACAGCCTCTGCAACCGATGCAGATGGTACAAACAACACGGTCACTTATTCATTGTCTGATGATGCAGGCGGGATCTTTGAGATTGATGCGAATACAGGCGAGGTTTCTATCGCAGATGCATCTGGCATTGATTATGAAAATGCAACAAGCCACACAATCGAAGTGACAGCGACATCAGCTGATGGTTCTATTTCTACACAGAGTTACACCGTTGATGTCTCAGATATTGACGAGCATGATGTGGGCGCGATTTCAGACACAGACGGCTCTGCAAACACGATTGCCGAAGATGTATCTAACGGTGATAGTGTTGGCATCACAGCTTCTGCGACAGACGCTGATGGTTCAAATAATACAGTAACTTACAGCCTTTCTGATGATGCAGGCGGGATCTTTGAGATCGATGCGAATACAGGCGAAGTTTCTATCGCAGATGCATCTGGCATTGATTACGAGAACGCAACTAGCCACACAATCGAAGTAACAGCAACGTCTGCTGATGGCTCTACTTCAACACAAAGCTATACCATTAATGTGACTGACGTTGATGAATTTGATGTTGGTGCAGTCACTGATACAGATAGCGCTGCAAATACAATTGCTGAAAACGCCTCTGCTGGTGATGAGGTTGGTGTAACAGCATCTGCAAGTGATGCTGATGGTACGAATAACACTGTGACATATGCAGTTGATGATGCACGCTTTGAAGTGGCGTCCGATGGTACGGTGACAGTAGCGACAGGCGCAAGCTTTGATGCTGAAACCGAAGGCTCAATTGATATTGAAGTCACAGCGACATCTGCAGATGGTTCAACGTCAACCGAGACATTCTCAATTAACGTCTCAGACATTGATGAATTTGATATTGGTGCAGTGTCTGACAGCAATGCTTCATCAAACGCTGTTGATGAAGATGCGTCTGTGGGTGATACAGTTGGTATTACGGCATTGGCCTCTGACGGCGATGTAACAGATGATGTGACGTATTCACTATCAGATGATGCAGGTGGTCTGTTCGATATTGATGCGTCAACGGGTGTGGTAACTGTTGCAGGATCATTGGATGCTGAAACTTCTACATCGCACGCAATTGAAGTCACAGCGACATCAGACGATGGCTCAACATCTACGCAAACATTTGCGATTGGCGTGAATGATGTCAATGAGACATCGATCACTGCAATTTCAGACACAGACAGCTCTGGAAACACGGTCACAGAAGGTGCATCTGTTGGCACAGCTGTTGGTATTACAGCATTGGCATCAGACGCTGATGCAACTGATACTGTTAGCTATTCACTCTCTACAAATCCTGGTGGGTTCTTTGCCATTGATGCCAATACAGGCGAAGTCACTGTTGCTGCATCATTGGATTATGAAACAGATACCTCCCACACCATTGAAGTGACGGCGACAAGCACAGATGGCACAACATCTACGCAAACCTTCACGATTGCTGTGGGTGATGAAGACGAGCACGATGTCGGTGCGATTTCAGACACAGACGCATCAGCAAACACAATTGCCGAAGATGTCTCTAACGGCGATAGTGTTGGAATTACAGCATCTGCAACAGACGCTGATGGTTCAAATAATACAGTCACTTATAGCCTTTCTGATGATGCAGACGGGATCTTTGAGATCGATGCGAATACAGGCGAAGTTTCTATCGCAGATGCGTCTGGTATTGATTATGAAAACGCAACAAGTCACACAATCGAAGTCACTGCGACGTCTGCTGATGGTTCAACCTCAACGCAAAGCTATACAATCGATGTGACTGATGTCGCAGAAGATATTCAACTTGCAGACGGTGGTGTCACGTTCACGGATGAAAGTGTTTCTGAAACATCGATAACTGGTGGTGACGGCAGCGATACGATCACTGGCGGCGACGGAGGTATTGTTCTTCAAGGCGGCAAAGGAAGTGATAATATTACTGGTGGTGATGGGGATGATGAAATTCATCTCGCAAGCTCTGGGCGAAATGATTACGCATCGAATGAAGTTGCCGATGGCGGTGACGGGAATGACACAATTTACGGTACAAACGGTTCAAGTATCATTAATGGCGGTGCCGGTGATGATTACATTACAGGCGGCGACGATTGGATAACCTCAGATGTTGATGTGCTTTACGGTGGTGAGGGTAATGACACTATCGTTTCAGGTATGGATGATACCGTTAAAGAAGGTTTTGAAACAGGCGATCAATTATATGGCGAAGACGGTGATGATAAACTCACTGGTGGTAACGCAAATGATACCCTGGTCGGTGGTGCCGATGATGATAAAATTGACGGTGGTGCCGGCACGGATACCGCAGTCTATACAGGTAATTGGTCTGATTACACGATCACGGAAAGCGGTGGCACTTACACCATAGTCGATAACCGCGCTGGGTCTCCAGATGGTACGGATACGGTTACCAATGTTGAGAATTTCGAATTTGCTGATGGCACAGTTGAGGTCTCAGACCTATTGGACGTTGGCCCAAGTGACATCGATGTAACGTCTATCTCAGTTGATGAAAACTCAGCTTCTGGCACGGTTGTCGCGACATTGTCTGCAACGGACAACGCGCTAGATAGTCACACATATACCATTACCAATGATCCATCGGGTTTCTTTGAAATTTCCGGCGATCAGGTCTTGGTTAAAGCTGGTGCTACGCTTGATACTGAAAACGCCCCAAGCCATGACATCACAGTTGAAGTGACAGATGGCAACGGAAATACCTATTCTGAAACGATCACAATCAACGTCGCTGACATTGATGAATTTGATGTCGGTAGCATTTCAGACACAGACGGCTCTGCCAATACGATTGCCGAAGATGTCTCAAATGGTGATAGTGTTGGTATTACTGCCTCTGCAACAGACGCTGATGGTTCAAACAATACAGTAACTTACAGCCTTTCTGATGATGCAGGTGGGATCTTTGAGATCGATGCGGCCACGGGCGAAGTCTCTATCGCAGATGCATCTGGCATTGATTATGAAAACGCAACAAGCCACACAATCGAAGTGACTGCAACATCTGCTGATGGATCAACTTCGACGCAAAGCTACACAATTGATGTGACTGACGTTGATGAGTTTGATGTTGGTGCGGTCTCAGATACCGACAGCACTGCAAATACGATTGCTGAAAACGCCTCCGCTGGTGATGAAGTTGGTGTGACCGCATCTGCAACAGATGCTGACGGTACGAATAACACTGTGACATACGCAGTTGATGATGCACGCTTTGAAGTGGCGTCCGATGGTACGGTGACAGTGGCTTCTGGTGCCAGCTTTGATGCTGAAACCGAAGGTTCAATTGATATTGAAGTCACAGCTACTTCTGCAGATGGTTCAACGTCGACAGAGACATTCTCAATTAATGTTTCTGACATTGATGAGTTCGATATTGGTGCAGTGTCTGACAACAATGCCTCGTCAAACGATGTTGATGAAGATGCGTCTGTGGGTGATACAGTTGGTATTACAGCGCTCGCTTCTGATGGCGACGTAACAGATGGTGTGTCGTATTCACTATCAGATGATGCAGGCGGCTTGTTTGATATTGATGCAAGCACGGGCGTGGTTACCGTTGCAGGATCATTAGATGCTGAAACATCTACATCTCATACAATTGAAGTCACAGCGACATCAGACGATGGCTCAACATCTACGCAGACCTTCTCGATTGGCGTGAATGATGTCAACGAGACGTCGATCACAGCCATTAGTGATTCAGATGCTTCAGGGAATACTGTCACTGAAGGTGCCTCTGTTGGCACAGCTGTTGGTATCACAGCATTGGCATCCGATGCTGATGCAACAGATACAGTTAGCTATTCATTGTCATCAAATCCTGGTGGGTTCTTTGCCATTGATGCCAATACGGGTGAAGTGACTGTTGCAGGTTCATTGGATTATGAAACAGATACATCTCACACCATCGAAGTGACGGCAACAAGCACAGATGGCACAACATCAACGCAAACCTTCACGATTGCAGTGGGTGATGAAAATGAAAATGTTCAGCTCGCTGATGGTGGTGTAACCTTTACTGACACTGGCGTAACTGAAACGAGTGTTATTGGTGGAACAGGTGATGATACCATTACCGGTACTTCCGGTGATGATGTTATTGGCGGTAATGCGGGCGATGATGTTGTTAATGCTGGTGACGGTAATGATAAATTTGACGATTCCGCTTCAGGTAATGGTGATGATACCGTTAATATGGGTGCAGGCGATGATTACGCCTATGGTGGTGATGGTTCTGATGTCATCGATGGCGGCACAGGTGAAGATTTCATCCATGGTGAAGACGGTAATGACACACTAACAGGCGGCGCTGATGATGATACCATTCGCGGTGGCGACGGGGTTGATATTGCAGTGTTCTCAGGCGACAGAGCTGATTACACAATCTCACATTCGGAAAGCCCATATTATGATGGTGGTGTTTGGACAGTAACCGGTCCAGACGGCACGGATAAGGTCATGGAAATTGAAACTTTCCGTTTTGATGATGGTGATTATTCTGCGGCAGACCTTCAAGAAACTGCGGATCAAACAATCGTTGGCACGGTGAATGATGACGTCTTAAACGGCGGTTCGGGCAACGATACGATTTCAGGTCTTTCAGGTGATGATGTTGTTAACGCTGGTGCTGGTGATGATCGTTTTGACGACACATCAACAGGCAATGGCAACGATACGCTCAACATGGGCGAAGGCAACGACACTGCATATGGTGGTGATGGCACTGACACCATTAACGGTGACGAAGGTGACGACAAATTATACGGTGAATCTGGTAATGACACGATTACCGGCGGCGAAGGTAATGACGCCATTGATGGCGGAACAGGCGATGACACAGCTGTTTTCTCCGGCAATTGGGCTGATTACACGATCACTGAAAGTGGCGGCACATATACAGTTGTCGATAATCGCCCTGGTTCGCCAGATGGTACGGATACTGTAAGAAATGTAGAATTTTTCGAGTTTGCTGACGGAACAACGACAGCAGATGATGTCATTGATGTTGGCCCAAGCGATATTGATCTTTCAGCAACTTCTATTGATGAAAATTCAAGCGCAGGTACCGTGGTTGCGACATTGAGTGCGGAAGATAATTCGCTTGATGTACAGAGCTATACAATTACCAACGATCCATCTGGTTTCTTTGAAATTTCTGGTGATCAGGTTGTTGTTAAAGCTGGCGCAGATATCGACTTTGAAAATGCGACTTCACACGACATCACAATCGAAGTTTCAGATGGTGCAGGTAGCACATATACTGAAACAATCACAATTGATGTCTCAGATATTGATGAGTTTAATGTTGGTGCAGTGACTGATACAGATAGCGCTGCAAATACGATTGCTGAAAACGCCTCCGCTGGTGATGAAGTTGGTGTGACCGCATCTGCAAGTGATGCTGATGGTACGAATAATACTGTGACATATGCAGTTGATGATGCACGCTTTGAAGTGGCGTCCGATGGTACGGTGACGGTGGCTTCTGGCGCAAGCTTTGATGCTGAAACTGAAGGCTCAATTGATATTGAAGTCACAGCTACTTCTGCAGATGGTTCAACGTCAACAGAAACATTCTCAATTAACGTCTCAGACATCGATGAATTTGATGTGGGTGCAGTGTCTGACAGCAATGCTTCGTCAAACGCTGTTGATGAAGATGCTTCTATTGGTGACACAGTTGGTATCACTGCAACAGCTTCCGATGGAGATATCACAGATGGCGTGACTTACAGCCTTTCTGATGATGCAGGCGGGATCTTTGAGATCGATGCGAATACAGGTGAAGTTTCTATCGCAGATGCATCTGGCATTGATTACGAGAACGCAACTAGCCACACAATTGAAGTAACAGCCACTTCTGCAGATGGTTCTACTTCAACACAGAGCTACACCATTAATGTGACTGACGTTGATGAGTTTGATGTTGGTGCAGTGACTGATACTGACAGTGCTGCAAACACAATTGCAGAAAACGCTTCTACGGGTGATGAAGTTGGTGTGACAGCATCTGCAAGTGATGCTGATGGTACGAATAACACTGTGACATATGCAGTTGATGATGCACGCTTTGAAGTGGCGTCCGATGGTACGGTGACAGTGGCTTCTGGTGCAAGCTTTGATGCTGAAACCGAAGGTTCAATTGATATTGAAGTCACAGCTACTTCTGCAGATGGTTCAACGTCG
>JBDWIC010000007.1:0-221540 GCA_039974935.1 Lentilitoribacter sp.
TCATCTAACTCAACTTAAAACTAAGCCAGATCAGCAACAATTTATAGCCCTTTAAAAAAGCTTACCAAACAAACACAAGTAAAACTCGCTAGCGACCTCGTCGACCGCTCTCGTTCGGTGAGTGGCGTTCTACACACACACTTCACTACCGTCAACATCAAAATTTAAAAAAAAGCACTTTTTTGCAAATTAATTTCATAAAAGTTTTTCACTATGCTGCGGCGCAATATCAACACACAATATGTAGTGTATTTAGCAATCCCCAGTCATAAAATCGCCCTTTTATTATGAAACTGCTTTTTGAAACTAAATGTGAAATTCTTGTAACTTTTATTTTCTCTATAAAAGTAGTACACAGCTCACGTAATGTCGCTATGCTTTAAAGGTCATGATGCAAACGAGTAAAGATCACAAACGGCGCTTAGGTGAGGAACCGCCAATCCTAGCAGGTGGCACGCGCGCTCCTGATCGCCGAGAAGTTTCATTTAGATGGCTTTCAAGCACGTTTATGACAGGCATCACGTCCATGACACTTATGGGTGTTGCACTATTTGTGGCGCTTGAGGGTAAAGAACAACTCGCTCCGCCCGCTGTTGCATTAGCAAGTACAGATTTTTCAGTTCCTTCTTCGGCAGAACTTGGTCAAAAGAAACAACGCATCCGAAATAGCGTGACAACAAATGCCGAGCCAGACAAATTGGTTATGGATGTTCCCACGCTTGTGCAAGATGGTGATCGCCAGATTGTTCGCAGCCGTCCTTTTGCATTTGTATCCATGCCGCTAGCTTCTGGTTATAATGTCAATTCAGAATACCCAAAGTTTAATCCGCTCCAAATCTTTGCTAATAATGAGAATGCAATCGGCTCTAGCATCCTATCGGGTGCGATATACGGTGCTAAGATCGATTCCGAAATTTCTTTGCGGACGCTCGAATTTCCTCTTGAAGACAACAGATACGGATTTGCCGCCTCAATGACAGTTGACGAAGCTGAGGAAACTGTGCGCACGAACGGTTCTGTGCTTATTGGCCAAGATAGCCAGATTGCAGCACTTCATTATGTGGACCCACGTAGATTTGGAGATCAGCCGACTTCTATTTTCGACTTTACCGCGGGGATCAATGCTCGCGTCGTTGCAGAAAATGTATCTATTGCATCTTATGCACCTGTTGAAAGTAAAAAAACTGACTTCCACGAAGACATTCAAACAGTTCGCTCTCCAAGCAAGCTCGGTGCAATATTGGCGGAGGCGGGATATATTGAAGAACAAATACTAATCTATGAAGACCTACTTTCAGGCGAAATAGATACAGATAATCTGGAACCGGGCATGTCATTACGCATTGGCGTTGAACAATCCGAAGAAGATACGCAGATCATGCGATTGTCTGTTTATGAACAAAACAAACATCTTGTGACCGGCGCGCGAAACGATCGCGGTCGTTATGTGCTTGCAGAAGAGCCGGTTTATTCACCAAGTATTGCGGCACTTTTAGAAGATTCGCCAGAAATTGCGCCACAGCCAGCAAAAATGCCACGTGTGTATGATGCAATATATCAAGCAGGCCTTTCTTATGGAATGACGCCAGACATGATCAAGCAACTCATTCGTATGATGGCTGCAAGTGTTGATTTCAGAGCACGTGTTAAACCAACTGATCGCCTCGAAGCGTTTTTCTCAGTTTCAAATGATGAGGATGTAGCATCGGAAAGTTCTGAGCTTTTATTTATATCCGCAAATTTCGGTGGCAACCTTACAAAGTTCTACAGATTTGCACATCCTGAAGACGGCACTGTTGATTACTATAATGAAGAAGGCCGCAGCGCGCGCCAGTTCTTAATTAGAAACCCCGTGCCAACTGCGAAATTTCGTTCAGCTTTTGGCATGAGACGCCACCCAATTACGGGCCGCAGACGTATGCACTCTGGTGTGGATTGGTCAGCACCGCGCGGCACACCAATATTAGCAGCTGGCGATGGTGTTGTTGAAAAAGCTGGTTGGCATTCCGGCGGCTATGGGAAGCAGACAAAGGTTCAACATGCAAATGGCTATGTCTCGTCTTATTCTCACCAATCAAAAATTGCCAGTGGTGTGGTTCCTGGAGCGCGTGTAAAACAAGGCCAAGTTATTGGTTATATTGGTTCAACTGGTCTATCAACTGGTCCACACCTTCACTATGAGTTAATCGTGAACGGCACAAAAGTTGATCCATTGCGGGTCAGATTACCAGGTGGGAAAACGTTAAAGGCTGAAGCCTTGGATCTATTCCATCGCGAACGTCAAAAGTTAAATTCGCTGCTGGATATTGATGAAGAAGCAACAGAACTCGCCAGCAATTAATCTGGCTGGTTCAAACCAAGTTCTTTTTGCAGTTTTTTCGTTAAGTTGAGACTGATCAAACGATGTGATTCTGTCAGATAATCACAAAGAGCGTCTTCATCTAAACCTGGCTTTTCAAAATGTTGTATCCATTTCGATCCGCGCGGCGCCAGATAAGGTGCTGGCCGCAAACCAGGCTGTTCTTTTAAGATATCAAATGCCAAATCTGAGACTTTAAATGTTACCCGTGTGAAATTGGCATCATCTTCCCAGCCAGCAATAGCAAAGACTTTACCTCCGACTTTCCACACATCAGAACCACCCCATTGAACGACATGAGTTGTAACCGGTAATTTTGAACAAAAAGCGTTAAATTCATCACGGTTCATAAATCCATCTCCAATAAACAAAAGGGCCAGCTATTCACTGGCCCAATCTTAAAGTGATTCGATCATATTCACTATTTATGCTGCAGATTGTTGATCATCTTTTCGCACATAGACATTTAAACGATCAGACCCATTGGTGATGACAAGGCTTGAGCCGTCATGAATTTCACCACCAAGAATTTTCTCGGCCAGCATATCCTGAAGATACTTTTGAATAACTCGTTTTAACGGACGGGCACCAAATGCTGGATCATAGCCTTTATCGGACAACCAAGTCCGCGCTTCATCTTCAAGTTCGATCGTAATTTTTCGCTCTGCCAAAAGTTTTGACAAACGTTGAAGCTGAATATCAACAATTGCACCCATATCCTGTCGTTTTAAACGATGGAATAAGATCGTATCATCCAAACGGTTCAAGAATTCAGGACGAAATGCTGTGCGAACAACTGACATGACATCATCGCGCGCAACATCAGCATCTTGATCTTCAGCCAAATTCACTAAGAATTCAGCACCCAAATTCGATGTCATAATGATCAAGACATTTCTGAAATCGACAGTTCTGCCCTGACTATCTGTTAGGCGTCCATCATCAAGAACCTGCAAAAGAACATTGAAAACATCACTGTGAGCTTTTTCAACTTCATCAAACAAAACAACCTGATAAGGTCTGCGGCGAACAGCTTCTGTTAATGCGCCACCTTCATCATAACCGACATATCCAGGAGGTGCTCCGATCAAACGCGCAACGGAATGTTTCTCCATATATTCAGACATATCAATACGAACCATTGCTTGTTCATCATCGAATAAAAACTCAGCCAGGGCTTTGGTTAATTCGGTTTTACCAACACCTGTTGGTCCTAGGAACATGAAAGAACCAATAGGTCTATTTGGATCTTGCAATCCGGCACGCGCACGACGCACCGCACGAGACACTGCTTGAACAGCTTCGCCTTGACCAATAACGCGTTTTGCCAATTCATCTTCCATACGCAAAAGCTTATCGCGTTCACCTTCAAGCATCTTATCAACAGGCACACCTGTCCATCGCGAAACAATATGGGCGATATGATCAGGTGTTACCACCTCTTCAACCATGCTGGCAGCTGCACTTTCTTCGCGATTTTCTGCATCTAGCAGCTGTTTTTCCAATGCTGGAATTTCGCTATATGTCAGCTCACCTGCCCTTTGGTATTCACCATTTCTTTGGGCGATCTCAAGCTGGTTGCGCGCAGTTTCAAGCTGTTGTTTCAAATCAGCAGCAACACCAAGTTTTTGCTTTTCTGATTGCCATTTTGCGGTTAACGCCGTTGAGCTCTCTTCCAAATCAGATAACTCTTCTTCCAAAGCGGACAATCGCTCCTTCGTTGCGTCATCATCTTCTTTTTTCAAAGCTTCGCGTTCGATCTTCAATTGAATAATACGACGATCAAGCTCATCAAGCTCTTCAGGTTTAGAATCAACCTGCATGCGCAAGCGTGCAGCTGCTTCATCCATCAAATCAATGGCTTTATCAGGTAAAAACCTATCTGTAATATAGCGGTTAGATAACGTTGCAGCGGACACAAGCGCACGATCGCTGATGCGAACTTTGTGATGCTGCTCGTATTTTTCCTTCAAGCCACGCAATATCGACACTGTGTCTTCAACAGTAGGTTCATTAATTAAAACCTGCTGAAAACGACGCGCAAGCGCAGGATCTTTTTCAACATGCTTGCGATATTCATCAAGCGTTGTTGCACCCACACAATGCAATTCGCCACGCGCCAATGCAGGCTTTAGCAGATTAGATGCATCCATTGCACCATCTGACTTGCCAGCACCGACCAAAGTATGCATTTCATCAATAAAAAGAATGATTTGACCAGCTTCCGCCTGAACTTCATTTAGCACAGATTTCAAACGCTCTTCAAATTCACCGCGATATTTAGCACCCGCAATTAGCGCCCCCATATCAAGCGCCATTAAACGTTTATCTTTTAACGATTCAGGCACATCGCCATTTACGATACGCAGAGATAAACCTTCCGCAATGGCGGTTTTACCAACACCGGGTTCACCAATAAGAACTGGATTATTTTTGGTCCTGCGAGACAAAACCTGAATCGCCCGACGAATTTCATCATCGCGACCAATTACAGGATCAAGCCGACCTTCACGCGCATCTTCGGTTAGATCACGTGCATATTTCTTAAGCGCATCAAATCCCTCTTCAGCCGATGCACTATCAGCTGTGCGTCCTTTGCGAATAGAATTGATGGTCTCATTTAACGCTTGAGCGGTTAAGCCCGCTTGCGTTAGAATTTTACCAACAATTGTTGACTTATCAGTCACCATTGCAAGCAATAGGCGTTCAACTGTGACGAAGCTATCGCCTGATTTTTCTGCGATTTTTTCAGCATCAGCGAACAGTTTAGCCAGTGGCTGCGTGAGATAGATCTGCGAATTACCACCAGAAACTTTTGGTAGTTTTTTAATTGCAGTTTGCGTAGCTATTTTGGCTTCAGAAGAGCGGCCACCTGATCGGTCAATTAATGATGACGCCATACCTTGCTCGTCGTCGAGCAATATTTTCAATAAATGCTCAGAGGCAAATTGCTGATGACCTTCACCAAGCGCAAATGATTGTGCTGACTGGATGAAACCACGCACACGTTCGGAATACTTTTCTAAGTTCATTTTATTCTCCAAATCATGTTTCGCCCTTTAGCGGCACGAAAACAATACTTCCGGATAAACTCCCATTAAGTGGCAAGTTCGTTACTTCACTTATATGGGTATTCATAGATATTTCGAAAAGGGGCTTTAACACAAAAACAAAAAAACCCGGTTAAAACCGGGCTTTTCAAATCAATAATACTTAAAATCTATTCTGCAGGCGTTGCAGCCTCAACCGGATCAGAAGTTTCAACAGGCGCTTCGGCAACAACTTCAGCCTTTGGCGCTGATTCACCAGCTTCACCATTTTCATTCGCACGCGGACGACGTTGGCGAGGTCCAGTTCTACGACGTTGATTGCGACGAGGTTTTTCCTCAGAATCAGCTGACTGTGCAGTATCACTTGCCTCTGCATTTTCAGCATTTGTATCAGCTGCTTCATTCACATCATCAGAATTTTCTGCAGCTTCAGCAGATTTTTCTTGTTGCTCACGTTCTTGTTGTTCGCGTGCAGCTTCATCACGCTGTTGACGTTCTTGGATCTGCGCCTGACCCTGCGCAACAATACGATTATAATGTTCAGCGTGTTGCAAGTAGTTCTCAGCCATCACACGATCACCAGAACTTTGCGCATCACGCGCTAAGGTCATATATTTCTCAGCAACAGTTTGCGCATTACCCCTAACTTTTACGTCAGGTCCAGTACTATCATAAGAACGGGAAAGTGGATTGGATGGCTTTCTGTTATTATTATTACGTCCGCGTCCACGATTATTCTTTTGTCCAGGCCTCATTGGTAACTCACTTAAAATCCTGTTATGATGATGGCTGCTTAATCTGAAAACAGATCAAGCATTCGGTTAATGTCATAATTTTATATGACGTGATAAGGTCGACCCCTATGCCGCAACGTTATCAAAGTTCTGTCGACGATTTAGCAATTCCAATGAGCTAGATTGTATCTTGAAAAGATTGCAAATTAAGTTTTTTGGATTGCTAGCGGGCACTGCCCCGCGCCAGTTTCTAAGAAGGACATTAGACATATTCGTCTGTAATTCCAAGTCTTTTCTTCATTAAAAATTCTCATTTTTCACATGTTACCGCAGATTTATGGAGATTATTTCATTTCAAATAGCAACACGCGGTCATGTCCTGCCAAATCTTTATGCTGAGCTAGCAACGAAAAACCCTGCTGTGAAAAAATGTTCGTCACATCTTGAGCTTGGCGCCAACCAATTTCAACACCGGTTATCGCTCCGGGAAGCAAAATGTTCGGAATAGCTGCAGCCAAAATTCGATAAGCATCAAGACCATCTTCCCCTCCATCAAGGGCAAGCATCGGATCATGATCTGCAACTTCAATGCTCAATTCTGTAAGTTCGTTTTTCGTAATATAGGGCGGGTTTGAAACCACAACATGATACTGTTCATCAACCTCGGATAACCAGTTACTGCATAATGTTTGAAAGCGCGAACCAACACCAATTTTTTGTGCGTTTTTAGAAGCGGTTACCAAAGCTTCATTTGCTTGATCAACACCCACGGCGGTCGCTGTTTTACAATTATGCAACAAAGATAACGCAATCGCACCTGTCCCAGTACCAAGATCAATGATTTTACAATTGCCGTCTTCGCGCGCAAATTTTTCAACATATGGCAATATAACATCAACCAAAATTTCAGTATCAGCTCTTGGTTCTAAAGTAGCTTCTGACAGTTCGAAATTTAGACCGTAAAACTCACGCCATCCCAAAATACGGTAAACTGGCATACCCTTAAGGCGTTTTTCCATTGCCTGGTGAGAAAGCTGAACTTGCTCTACTGTAAGTTCCAGGTCTCTGCGCGTTGCAATATCAATTGTTGTGAAGCCAAGTAGACCAGTTAACAATGCTTTTGCTTCAAAAGATGCCCCATCAATACCTGCATTCTCAAATGCAGTATTCATTTCATGAAGCATATCTGAAAGGGTCATAATCTGATTTTACCAGTTGTGGTTTTTATCAATTACTTTGACCAAGAGCTGCCAATTGCGATGCTTGATGGTCAGATACAAGCGCATCAATCATTTCGTCAATTTCACCAACCAGCATTTTATCCAATTTATAAAGTGTTAGATTAATCCGGTGGTCTGTCACCCGGCCTTGCGGGAAATTATAAGTTCGAATGCGCTCTGAACGGTCACCAGAACCAACTTGGCTTTTACGATCAGCTGAGCGCTCATCATCCACTTTTTGACGTTCCATATCATAAAGACGTGCTTTTAAAACTTGCATAGCACGAGCTCTGTTTTGGTGTTGTGATTTTTCCGAGGACGTAACAACGATACCAGATGGAAGGTGGGTAATTCGCACCGCACTATCTGTTGTATTCACGTGCTGACCACCCGCACCAGAAGCGCGCATTGTATCTATGCGGATATCTTCGTTGCGAACTTCTATATCGACATCTTCTGCTTCCGGCAAAACTGCAACCGTTGCAGCGGATGTATGAATGCGACCACCAGACTCTGTTTCAGGCACACGTTGAACACGGTGAACACCTGATTCAAATTTCATCCGCGCAAATGCACCCCGTCCTGAAATAGTTGCAGAAATTTCTTTAAAGCCACCGACATCACCATCACTTGAAGAAATAACTTCAACTTTCCAGCCCTGTGCGGAGGCATAACGCTCGTACATTCTGAATAAATCACCCGCAAATAACGCAGCTTCTGAACCACCCGTGCCACCACGAATCTCCAAAATAACGTTTTTGCTGTCAGCTGCATCTTTTGGCAAAAGCAAAATTTGCATGTCTGATTCTAAAGTTTCGATCTGCTCTTTGAGTTCTGGCATTTCCATTTCAGCCAATTCTCGCATTTCAGCATCAGATTCCTTGTCAGCAATAATTTCAGCTAAATCCTGAACTTCATTCACAGCCTTGTTGTACGTTCTGATTGTTTTCACAACAGGTTCAAGTTCTGAGTATTCAGATGCAAGCTTAACATATGTTTCTGAATCAGGGCCTGCGGACATACGCGCTTCGATTTCATCAAAACGGCGTTCGAGTTCTCGCATTTTATCAATTGGTAATGTTGCCATAGCTCTTATTTTTCAGTCTATTTTGATGACACCGAAGATGTGCTGATTTCAAGATTTAAAGTGATATACCATTTTCTTCAATAAAATCAGTAAGAATTTCAGCAATTGTCATTTTTGCCTCTGTTTCTTCAAGTGCGGGCAGTAAAACACTCTCTAATTTACCGATATCAAGCGAAAGTAACATCGACTTCACAGGTCCAATAGCTGCTGGCGACATCGAAATTGAACGATAGCCAATACCAAACAACGCCATCGCGCTTAATGGATTGCCTGCAAGTTCGCCACATAAGGTAAGCGGTGTATTTGTTTGCTCTGCTTTTTCCACGATTGATCTTAAAACACGCAGGAAAGGTCGCTTTAGCGGAGAAAAACGCTCAGACACGCGTGCATTTCCGCGGTCACTTGCTGTGATAAACTGGAATAAATCATTTGAACCAACAGAGATGAAATCAACAACCTCCATCAATTCATCTAATTGCCATAGAAGACTTGGCACTTCGAGCATCGCCCCAAAACTGATTTTCTCCGGAACTTGATAACCATGCCGTTTTAGAAAGTCCGTTTCTTTCTGGATGAGCTTACGGGTATCACTCAATTCAGATAACTCTGTCACCATTGGGATCATAACACGCAATTCAGATCCACCTGTTGCGCGAAGCAAAGCTCGAATTTGAGTTTGCAACAATCCTGGACGATCAAGAGAAAAACGAATTGCCCGCCAACCCAATGCCGGATTTTCCTCTTCGGCTGACCTTAAATACGGCACAACTTTATCGCCGCCAATATCAACAATACGGAATGTAACTGGAAGATCGTCTGCCTGGTCAAGAACCTCGCGATAAAACATCTCTTGTTCTTTGGCCTTTGGCATTTTTGATGAGATCATGAACTGTAACTCTGTGCGGAAAAGACCAATACCCGCAGCACCAGATTCTTTAAGTTGCGGTAAATCAACAACCAATCCGGCATTCATAAATAACTTGCACGTTTGCCCATCTTTACTTACGGGCGCAACATCACGAAGTGCAGAAAAAGCTTTTTGGCGCTTAGCGAAAAACTTTACTTTTTCAGCATAAGCATCTTGCAAATCAACCGCCGGGCGCAAGTGAACAGCCCCATCATTACCATCAACGATGATCGGATCACCATTTTCTGATAGCGATGCAATACCAATGGCTTGACTAACAACGGGAACACCCATCGCCTTTGCAACAATCACAATATGACTGGTTACAGCGCCTTCTTCTAACACGAGCCCACGAATATGATCTCGTGGATAATCCAATAACTCTGCCGCACCCATACTACGCGCGACAATAACCGCATCTTGCGGCAAGCCATCTAACAAAGCGCTTGGGGTAAATCCTGTTAACTGCCGAAGCAATCGATTAGCCAAATCATCAAAATCAGCAAGGCGTTCGCGCAAGTACGGATCGGTTAAATTGATCATCCGAGCGCGCGTATCGGACTGAACTTTTTCAACCGCAGCTTCCGCAGTTAGGCCATTACGAACAGCCTCTTCCATTTTACGAACCCAGCCGCGATCATTGGCAAACATGCGGAAAGCTTCGAGCACAGCGCGATGCTCACCTTCCATAGGCACATCACGACGCTCGAGCATGTCATCAATTGAAATGCGCAAAGACCCAACTGCACCATCAAGTCTCTCAAGTTCAGCATCAATATCATCGTTAAGCAGATTAGTGACCACAACACGAGGTTCGTGCAGCACGACATGCCCAAGTCCAATACCTTCACCATAGGCGTCAGCATCTATTGAAACGGGGCGGGTCATGTTCAATTCTAACCCGGGCTTTGTGACTTTTTTAAGCTCGCCCGTCGCAATCATTTCCGCCAAAACCATGGAAGTGGTTTCCATAGCTTCAACATCATCATCGCCGTATTCACGATGATTTTTGTTTTGGATAACAAGAACACCCAAAGAGCGCCCTGCCCTGAGGATGGGCACACCTAAAAATGAATTGTAAATTTCTTCGCCTGTTTCAGGAAGATATCTAAATGCATGATGAGATTGCGCGTCTGATAGATTAAGCGGTTCAGCATTTGCGGCAATTACACCAACAAGGCCCTGCCCCATCTTCAATTGTGCTTGGTGAACAGCGTCTTTTCTCAAACCTTCTGTCGCGTATAGTTCCAACACGCCATCAGCGCGCAGCACATAAAACGAGCACACTTCCGCAACCATGCTGGTCGCAATTTGATGCACAACCCGATCAAGCCGCTCTTGCGGCTCAAGAGCCTCTGCCATCAACTCACGGAGGCGCTTTAGGAGATTACGCGGGCCAGTTTGATTAGGCACCATAAACCCTCCTAAATGTCACACTGATTTTTATCTCATGTTCGGTGAACATGATCAGCCTCCATGAAAGCGATCGAATTTTTAGTCTAGTTCATAAACAGAATGCAGGGTGCGAACCGCCAGTTCAGCATACTCGCTATCGATCAAGATTGAAATTTTTATTTCAGATGTTGTGATTGCTTTAATGTTGATACCTTTTTCAGCCATCGCTTTAAAAGCAGTTGCAGCAACACCTGCATGAGAGCGCATGCCAATGCCAATCACGGAAACCTTGACCAATCCAGTTTCACTTTGAACGACATCAAAACCAATATTCTGCTTTTCCTTCTCCAAAACACCAAGTGCTTTTTCGATATCACCCGAAGGCAAAGTAAACGTCATATCAGTGTGTGTGCCATCTTCAGATATGTTCTGAACAATCATATCAACATTGATATATTCATCTGACAAAGGTCCAAAAATAGCTGCCGAAACACCTGGGGAGTCCGACAAACGTCTCAGAGAAATCTGTGCCTCATCTTTTGAATAGGCAATACCTGTGACAACTTCTTGTTCCAAAATCTCATCCTCATCACAAATTAAAGTACCGGGAGGGTTTTCAAAATCACCCATACCCTCGGCATCAGGGTCTTCAAAACTTGAACGCACAAACATGCGAACTTTATGCACCATGGCAAGTTCAACTGATCTAACTTGCAAAACTTTCGCACCCAATGATGCCATTTCAAGCATTTCTTCAAAGGCAATTTTGCCCAATCGACGTGCCTTTGGTTCAATCCTTGGATCTGTTGTATAAACGCCATCAACATCTGTGTAGATATCACAACGGTCTGCATTGACCCCGGCAGCAATTGCCACAGCACTCGTATCAGACCCACCCCGACCAAGTGTCGCCACACGATTATCTGGGCCAATACCTTGGAAGCCTGCAACAACAGCAACCTGCCCTTCGCCAAATCGGCGCACAAGATCAGATCCATCGATATCTTCAATACGCGCAGCACCATGGGCACCACTTGTACGAATTGGGATTTGCCAGCCCTGCCATGATCGTGCGTTCACGCCCATAGACTGGAGTGTTATGGCCAAAAGACCAGATGTAACCTGTTCACCAGAAGAGACCACGACATCATATTCACGTGCATCATGCATCGGCGATGCTTCGCGTGTCCATCCAACCAATTCATTGGTCTTGCCTGACATTGCAGACACCACAACAGCCACTTCATGGCCATTATCAACTTCGCGCTTCACGTGGCGCGCAACATTTCTTATACGGTCAATATCCGCAACAGATGTGCCGCCAAACTTCATTACTATTCGGGCCATTAAACTGAAAGGTCCTGTTGTATTTCATTCACATATGCTTACTCGTCCGGCGATACCGACTGCTCTTTGACCAATCATGTGGGACGAGGTTGCCGCTACATATCGAATAAATGCAAAAACTGCAACATAGAACTATCATCCTGCTGGCTGCCAAGCCACTAAACAAACGTATAGGATCAGATTACCACAATGAGTTTATGACAGCGATTAAACAGCGCAGGCGGTCTAAAACCTTTTGACTTGCGTAGTTATGTTATGATTGAACATGAATAACCAGTCTCATTTAAAGGCGTAATGACATGACCGTTGCAGAAAAGACCACAATCGACCAAAGTGAAGTTGACCGCTTTTCAAGAATGGCCGCAGAATGGTGGAGCCCGGACGGCAAGTTCAAACCATTGCATAAGTTCAATCCTGTTCGGTTAGCGTATATCCGCGATCATGCCGCTCAACATTTTGGCAAAGATCCGCATTCACAAACCCCGCTTGAAGGATTACGCCTTTTAGACATCGGTTGTGGCGGTGGGCTATTGTGCGAACCTATGGCACGCATGGGCGCAACAGTTATCGGCGCGGACGCATCTGAAACAAACATTGAAATTGCTAAAATCCACGCCGAACAAAGCGGCTTGGATATCGATTACAGAGCACAGACATCAGAAGCGTTGGCCGCAAATGCAGAGAAGTTCGATATTATTTTAAACATGGAAGTTGTTGAACATGTTGCAGATGTCGATTTGTTTCTAACCTCTTGCGCTGACATGCTTAAACCCGGCGGCTTGATGTTTATCGCAACAATAAATCGCACCATGAAAGCTATGGCGCTGGCCATCATTGGCGCTGAATATGTATTGCGATGGTTGCCGCGCGGCACGCACCAATATGAAAAACTTGTACGTCCTGAAGAGATCAAAACACCGCTTGGAAATTCGGGTCTCACTTTAGTTGATCAAACCGGAGTGTTTTATAACCCATTGCTTGATCAGTGGAATTTAAGCAATGACATGGACGTGAACTACATGATGTTGTTGGAGCGGAAAGCTTAATCAACAAACTTACAATTCGACTTGAAAATAAAGATCGACACTTTGTGTCTTTACAAAAATAACACGCTGTGCAATTCTCATATTTAAGAAATATTCCCATATATGAGAATTTAAATGCAAGAAGTTTTCACAGGTAAATTAGCAAACCACTTAAAGCAATTGCGTCTAGATAAAGGGTTATCACTTGATCAACTCGCAACTGAAACCGGAATTAGCCGCGCCAGCTTATCGCGTTTAGAAAATGGCAGCGTAAGCCCCACCACCGAAGTTTTAAGCAAGCTCTGTGTGACTTACAAAATTAAAATGTCAAAACTCCTTGCCATGCTAGAGGGAGATTTCGAACCCCTAATTCGAAATAACGATCAGCTTTACTGGAAAGATCCAGACATTGGTTTCACGCGTCAGTCAGTATCCCCCTCAACGGATGAATTATCCGGTGAGATTTTAAAATGTGAGATCGAACCTGATACCACGATTACCTATGACAGGCGGTCAATCCCAAGTCTTGAACATCATTTACTCATGCTCGAAGGGTCATTGTATTTAACCGTTGGCGATGATGAATACCTTTTATCAGCACATGATTGCCTTCGATATATTTCCGCCGAATTTGTTGAATTTAAAACGCCGAAAGATAGCCATGCGACATACCTTGTATTCATCGTTGGAGGGTAGTTTTATGCCGCTTCATAAAGAACATGCGTCAGTTAAAATCCTTTCACCAGAAGACATCCATAAATTTATGGATCCGCTATCTGATATTTTGGTGAAGAGCGTTCAAGCTGGCGCCGCAATCCGCTTTGTTATGCCATTTACCAAAATGGATGCACGCGCATACTGGTGGAATGAAATCTTACCTGCCGTACAAACAGGACAGCACGTCTTATTTGCAGCTTTTGAGAACGATATTCCCGTTGGAACAGTTCAGCTTATTCAGGAAATGCCATCAAACCAGCCGCATCGATGTGAGGTTTCTAAATTGATGGTTCATCCGGATCACCGCCGGAAAGGCATAGCAGGAGAACTAATGCATGCTTTGGAAACACATGCTAATTTCACCAAGAAATCACTGATCACGCTTGATACAAGAACAGGCGATATTGCAGAAGGTTTTTACAAATCACTAGGTTTTTCGCAAGCAGGCGTTATTCCAAATTTTGCCCTTAATCCAGACGGCAAAGCATTTCATGGAACAACGTATATGTATAAAGAACTAGCCGCGCACATTTAGCCAAAGCTTGATAAAACCCAGCCAAGACATGCGGACAATGCAAGTACCTTGAGCAAACCAATTTTAAACTTAAGCAAAAGCAGAGCAGCGAGCGCGGATAAGAAAAATACATGCCAATTCAACGAGGCAATATCAGGCACCCAAAGCGTTAAAAAACCAATCTCTAGCCGCGATACATTTTCAAAAAACACATGCAGCCCAAACCAGATGGATAGGTTTAAAATCACACCAACAACCGCTGCAGTAATCATCGATAATGCTGAGCTTAATCGGGGCTGTGCAGAGATCCATTCGATATAAGGTGCGCCGGTAAATATCCATAAAAAGCACGGAACAAACGTCACCCATAACGTTACGATTGCACCCAAAACACCTAATGCAAATCCACCTTCTTTAAATGCCGCAAGAAAACCAACGAATTCAGTCACGAGAATCAACGGGCCTGGGGTTGTTTCCGCAAGTCCCAAACCATCCATCATCTCACCCGCAGTTAACCAGCCAAATTGTGTCACAACATCCTGCGCCATATAGGCAAGTACGGCGTAAGCACCGCCAAACGTGACAACGGCAAGTTTGGAGAAAAACCCAGCAAGAGCATTGAGTATTTCAATCTCAAAAATCAAATCCATTAAAAACAAAGGAGCAATCCAGATAAATAGCCAAACAACTATTGTCTTGATGCTTTTTGAAAAGTCTGAAGCTTCTAACTTCGATGGAACCTCATCTATTGAAACATCACTAGAAGACAGAAAAAAACCATATAGACCTGCACCAAGCACGATAAGCGGAAAGGACAGCGACAGAAAAAAGATCCCGACAAACGCGATCGCCGCCATTACCCAATGCGTTCTGTGCTTAAGTGCTCGTTTTGACACCTTTAACAATGCCTCGATAACAATGATCAAAACGGTGGCTTTTACCCCAAGGAAAAGCGCTGTCATTAAAGGCACATCACCAAAATACGCGTAGATGCTCGCAAGCGCTAAAATGACAAATGCACCAGGCAGCACAAATAACAACCCAGCAAGTAACCCGCCAATAACACCTCTCATCCGCCAACCTGCATATGTGGCAAGCTGCATGGCTTCAGGCCCGGGTAACAACATGCAAAAGCTTAAAGCGTTAAGATATTGTTTTTCGGAAAGCCATGATCTTTCGTCAACCAAAACCTTGTGCATAAGGGCAATTTGCGCGGCAGGTCCGCCGAATGACAAAACTCCAATACGGCCAAAAGTGCGAAATAAATCTTTACCCGTCGGGGAACTCAATTCACCAGCGCTCATGATAAAGACCCATCAGGCAATGAGTGATGCTCTTCATTCATTGCATCTCTCGCCCAACGATACAAAGCATCATAAATCAGCATGCCCGCATCCAATTGTTCAAGATCATTTTTATACATACGAGATAACCCAAGTGAAATTGCCATAAGTCCTTTGCATTCTGCAGCAAGATTATGACAGTTTGTATCGGCACCGCGAACTATCTCAGCCATTTTACTTAATGCTTGGGTATCCAGGCCGAATTCGCTCAACATCGTATCGAAGGTGCATTTCTCATCACGGTGTGACCAAAAGACATCCGGTATATCAAAAGGTGTCGCGTTAAATTTCTCTGCCACCAATTGCACCTGGCTTGGCGCAACAAACAAAAACTGCGCATCAGGATCAATAAATCGTCTAATAAACCATGGGCAAGCAATTCGATCTATCTTCGGGCGTTGTTTGGTGACCCACAAACTATGAGATTTTCCTGCTATACTCGGTATTTTGCTCGCATTAACCAATGGTGCATTCGCATCGCGCCAAGCAATATGTCCACCTTCGAGCGTTTCAACATGTATAGAATGCGTCCGTAATATCGCGGCAGCACCCTGACTGATCTTAAAACCCTTTTGACAGTAAACAACAACGGATTTGCCAGTAAGTGCAGGAACAAGTGCCTCTACATTATCAAATCTAAACCTTTTCGCGCTGGGTATAAGTGTCGGCTCGTCCTGAAAATCTTCATCAATTCGAACATCGATGATAACAGGGCAATTTGGTGTGCCGATTAGCTTTGATAATTGTGGTACGGTAATTTCTGTTGGTGACGCCATGACGTATCCTTGCATTTTAGCTATGAAGAGATACGGGATTTAAGCTGACGCCTCACGGGGCACCCCGTGCGCCCCATAACAACTTAATGCCAATTTTTTACATAAAGTGTCAAGTCAGATCAGTTCTGATCTTCTGGCACATCTGGAAGCGGCATAATTTCAACGCCTTCTTCCACCAATTCATGCACCTCATCAAGTGATGCATTACCATGAATACCACGTGCTTTTGTCTCACCATAATGAATTTTGCGCGCTTCTTCTGAAAACTTATCGCCAACATTTTCGGTGTTGGATTTCACCTGATTGACCATCTCTCTAATGGTTTTCATTGCTTCTTGTTGCGCAGCAGACATCATCATTTGCTGCTTGGCTTCTTTCGCACGTCCAGTTGTTACAGATGGCACCATCAATGCTTTTTGCACCTGAGCTGAGCCGCAATGCGGACAACTAACCAATCCACGGCTTTGCTGATCATCAAAATCTGATCCGGATGAAAACCAGGCTTCAAAATCATGCTTATGTTCACAGGCGAGATTAAATTTGATCATAACGAGAGCTTACACGGTTTTTAGCTTATATTCGCGTGCATTTTTCAAATTCGGAATTTTTGATCGCGCAGCAACAGATAATTCAACATCAATGTCTGCAATGGCAACACCAGGAGTTTCGGAATTTATCTCGGTGAGTATTTTGCCCCATGGGTCGATAATAATCGAATGTCCGTAAGTTTCGCGGCCATCATCATGCAAGCCACCTTGCGCTGCAGATATCATAAAAGCACCGTTTTCGATCGCACGTGCACGCTGTAAAATATGCCAATGTGCTTCACCAGTTTGCTTGGTAAAGGCAGCCGGCGCTGTCAAAATATTTGCACCCGCAACCGCTTGATCTCTAAACAAATGCGGGAAGCGAACATCATAACAAATACCAAGACCAAAATGATGGCCCTTCAATTCAACGGTGATAGCCTCTTCACCGGGCTTATAGGTATTGCTCTCGCACCAACTTTCGCCATTATCAAGATCAACATCAAACATATGAATTTTATCATAGTGCGTCTTGAGTTCACCATTTTCAAAAATAAGAGCTCGATTAGCGACTTTATCGCCATCAATATCAATCGCTGTTGAGCCAATATGAATTGCAACATTTAATTCAGCAGACAAGCTTTGAGCCATTTTACTGATTAAATCATCTTCTTGCTTTGCGATAACCTTGCGAAGCTCTTCGTTGGTTGAATGCACACAGCCAGTCATTTCAGGTGTCTGAATATAGTCAGCGCCTTTAAAAGCCGCATCTCGTATCATAGGTTCGAGCGCTGCCACCGTATCAGATGGCACCAACCCAGATCGCATTTGTATAATAGCAGCTTTTAACATATTGGACCTTTTCGGTTATCCTTCCAACATAACACCAAGTGCACCACTTTTCTCAAGCGCAAATAAATCATCACAACCGCCGACATGCTCTTTTCCGATAAAAATTTGTGGAAACGTGCTTCCGCCTTGTGAACGCTTGATCATTTCCTGTTTCAAAGCAGGATCAAATGTTGCGTCATGTTCAGTAAACTTTACGCCCTTATCTGCAAGTAAACGTTTTGCTGCTGTGCAAAACCCACAAAATTGGCGAGTATAAATTGTAACGTCTTTCACGTGAATATTCCATTCTTTTTGTTTATGCGCCCAGACCCCGGCAGCTTCATATAGATATCATCTTATCAGACATCAACTTGATATTGCCTATTGCCGCCCAACTCGCGCAAATGTGAGCACCGAAACCTCACGGGCCCCAGCATTTAGTAATATTTTTGTTGCAACATTTACGGTTGCACCTGTTGTAAACACATCATCGACCAACAGAACACGCTTTCCCAAAATGTCACTTACTCGTTCGTTACAGATATCAAACGCACCTTTTACATTATCTATTCGCGCGCGCGCGCCCAAACCAATTTGTGGCTTTGTGTTTCTACGCCGTGTAAAAGTGGATGCCAGATAAGGCAATCCAGATTTCTTTGAAACTGCTCGTGCCAATTCAGCACTTTGGTTATATTTGCGCCGCATAAGACGCCATCGGTGCAATGGCACAGGTACAATACAATCCGCATCGACGAGACAATCTCGCCCTGCCCTTATCATCCAACCCGCCATCATGTTTGCAAGCTCAGTGCGATCATTAAACTTGAGCTGATGCACCATTTGCCGCGCAATACCATCATATAAAACAGCTGAACGTGCTCGTTTGTATGGTGGCGGATCAGCAATCGCATCCGCTGAAATTATACCATCACCCAATTCATAAGCAAATGGTCGTCCGGTAACCGCACAATAAGGCGCATCGATAAACTGAACTTCATTCCAGCAACTGGTGCACAAAGCATCATGTTGGCTTAATAATAATCCACAATTGATACAATTTGGCGGGTAAACAAAATTATTCAACCAAGATAAAATAGCTGTTGCTGGTTTAAACAACTGCGGCATTGCCCGGTTTTTTAGAATTTTGTATTGTTTCATACCATCCATGACTTGACTTTATATCGACATTGTCAGTTAAGCGAGCAGAATTATCTATTCACTTGCTGTAGCGAAAGAGACCAACGTGACCGTTAAACCCATTATCGACCTGCAACTATTACGCCGTCGGCAAAAACGAGCACAAACAGCTGACGTTCAAGGTGCCGATTTTCTGTTAAAATATATTGCAGAAGAAATGGATGAACGTCTGTCATTAATCGAACGGAAGTTTGAAAAACCAATCCAGCTTTTTGGATATAATAAAGCTCTTTCAAACCAGATAGTTAACAGAGGCCAGGCACGAGAATTCACCTACTATGATCACCAAAACCAGTCAGCAGACACCATAAACAATGAAGCATTAAATCTCTCAAATGCATCATTTGATTTGGTCTTATCCCCCGCATCATTACACCTTACCAACGATACTCCAGGCCTTTTTGCACAGTCTCACAAGGCCCTTAAAGAAGACGGGTTGTTTATGGCCTCAGTGCTTGGCGCTGGTACACTCCAAGAACTTAGAGAAGCTTTATTAATAGCTGAGAGTGAGCTTTATGGTGGCGCAAGCGCTCGCGTGATCCCCTTTGCAGATATCCGCGACTATGGCGGATTGCTGCAACGCGCTGGATTTGCACTTCCGGTGATTGATAGTGATACATTGACGGTGCGTTACGACGATGCAACAGCTCTGATGAAAGATTTACGCGCAATGGGAATGACAAACCCACTCACAGATCGCAATAAAAAGCCTGTTTCGAAAACTTTTTTTAAACGTGTGAATGAAATCTATGCTGAAAGGTTTTCAGATCCTGACGGTCGCATCAGAACAAGTTTTACAATTATCTATTTAGCTGGCTGGAAACCACACCAAAGCCAGCAAAAACCGCTAAAGCCAGGCAGTGCAAAAACACGATTATCTGACGCGTTAAATGTCGATGAAATCAAATTGAAGAGTTAGCTGAGGTTCTAGTCTTCTGCTTCGGCAGAGTCGGGAATAGCTTCCTCAATTTCACCAAATATATCTACGATGCCGTCGCCAATAAGGGTTGCACCAGAAACAACAGACACACCAATCAAACCAGCGATTAAACCATATTCAATTGCAGTTGCGCCATTTTCATCGGACGAGAATCTTTTGATCAATTTTAACATAACATTCCCTATTTGCAGTTATCAGCTAAGCGATCGATATCATAAATCACACATGCCTCACCTGAAGACTGCGTGATGGAATGACGAATGGTGTATTGCTTCTTTGAAAAGTTAGGGGAGCGTTGCTCACCATCAGAAACAGTACCAATTGATCCGGTGATCACACTATCGTAGTTTACGCCATCTTTTGCAGCAATATTTGTGTTGGTGTTACCAGCGACAATGGGCGTCATCACAACAGCGCCTGCAACGACTGCGGTCGCGAAAAGCATCGAAAGGTGAAGCGCGCTAAATTTTCGTTTTGGCTGTTGCCAATTTGTAGTATCTGAATCAGTCCACAATTCATTATTCGTCATTTCAACATTAAACCTCGCGCTTACTTGCCCTATAGTTGCACAAGTTCTTAAACGTTAGATTAACGAATGAAGCCAGAAGTCATCAGATGACGTTTCATTTTGGGACAGATATATTTAGACAACATCAATTAAGTGCGGAATTAGCGGCTCATCAGCCGGTGGCATGTCATAATTCCTTAAATCACGCGACTTGACCCACTTAAGTGCTTGCCCTTCTTTTGGCTGCGGCACACCCCAAAATCTTCGGCAGATATAAAGCGGCATAAGAAGATGAAATTTATCATAGGAATATGATGCAAAAGTCAGCGGCGCTAAGCATGTTTCTTTTGTTTCAATTCCCAATTCTTCATTCAGCTCACGAATAAGAGCTTGCTCAGGGGTTTCTCCCTTTTCAACTTTACCGCCGGGGAATTCCCACATACCAGCAAGTGACTTACCCTCAGGGCGTTGAGCAATTAAAATTCTGCCATCTGTGTCGATCAATGCACATGCTGCAACTAAAACAATAGGTTTGTTATTTTCTAAACTCATAATTCATGCTCAGGCTGCTTGCGATACGAATAGCGGTACACTTCTTCAAAGCCCAAGCCTTTATAGAGCGCAATAGCACCACGATTTTGCTTAACCACTTGCAGCCATATTTTTTGAGCACCATTATAACGCGCCCAGAGGAAGGCTGATTTTAAGATATTCCGCGCATGACCTTGCCGACGACAATCAGCCCGTGTTCCCAAGTCAAGCAAACCGGCAAATTCGGTATCATGAACACACAAGACAGTCGAGACGGCACCAATTTCTTTGTCTTCTAAAACAAATAGAGCATTTTTCTGCTTAATTGAACTGATCACTTCACTCAGCCCAGCTTTAAACAGGCCATCGCGCCCCTGAACGTCAATCACAGCGTCAACAAACCAACCAATATCTTTAACCGGCAACATATCAACAGCATCATCTAAATTCATTGCCGTTAAATCAGCCATTAAAACGATAGAATCATCAAAGCGGATCCAACCACGTGCATCAAGATAGCTATCAAGCTGCGGCGGTGCTAAGGGCGACTGACGAAACACAAGCGGACGATTATATGCCTTAAATCTTCGCGCTGCGCTTTCAATACGCTTTTCAATATCCATATGATCAGACGGATCTAGCGGATTAACTGAATTAATCCGCTTTGAAGGATGGCCTGCCGTCTGACGAATTTGCCAGCTGCCATCATAATGCACAGATGCAGCGGGCCATGCGCGAAACGCCATAGCCTCCAAACGTCTTACGATTGCAAGATCATTTACCAACTTATCCACCCAATACCCATGTTACGAACGATAGTCTCCATTAATGGCAACATATTGTTTGGTCAAATCACATGTCCAAACTCGCCCCTGGCCATCGCCCAAACTTAAATCTACTTTGAGAAAAATCTCATCGCCTTTCATCGCAAGTGATGCGTCTTCCTCGCTATAGTCAGGATCCCGTTCACCATTAACCGCAACACGAACATCACCAAACCAAATAGCGATTTTATCTCGATCAGCTTCTTCACCAGCCTTGCCAATGGCCATTACCACGCGGCCCCAATTTGCATCTTCCCCGGCAATAGCAGTTTTCACCAATGGAGAATTAGCAATGGATAAAGCTATTTTCTTCGCAGAAACGTCAGAAACCGCCCCAGTCACGTCAATTTGAACATGTTTTGATGCGCCCTCGCCATCACGAACAATTTGCATAGATAAATCATGCATAACCGCGTTAAGCGCCGATGAAAATGATGCAACTCGCGGATCACTTAAGGATGAAATTACCTCACCTTTTTTACCCGTCGCAAACAACAAAACTGTGTCAGATGTCGAAGTATCACTATCAACCGTAATCGCGTTAAAACTGGTTTCTGTATGCCGCGATAACAACGCTTGTAAAACATCTGGTGCAATGTTCGCATCAGTGACAATGAAGGATAACATTGTCGCCATATCCGGCATGATCATGCCGGAACCTTTGGCAATCCCGTTAATGACGATATCGCTATTTTCAACCACTTTTGTCGCCAATTTGGGATATGTGTCAGTGGTCATAATTGCGCTGGCAGCATTGTGCCAGTTATCGCCTGAACAACCTTGTACCAACCCGTGCATCACACCATCAAATTTATTTGCATCTAATGGCTCACCAATCACGCCAGTTGAAGCAAGATAAACCTCATCTGATTTACAGCCCACGGCACTTGCCGCCATCTTTGCTGTTTGATCGGTCGCACTTGCGCCTTTCACCCCGGTAAATGCATTGGCGTTACCAGAATTTACCAACAGCGCTTTTGCAGTCCCATTTGTAAGTATCCTCTTACAATGATCGACAGGTGCAGATGCGCATTTTGACTTGGTAAATACCCCGGCGACCGATGTTCCCTCATCAAAAACCATAAGCAAAACATCATCTCGACCGGAATATTTAATTCCAGCTTCAACAGTTTGCATCTTCACACCATCAAGAGCTTGCAGTTTCGCAAACTCCTTTGGTGCCAAAGGCGATACAGCCATACTAACCACCTGTTATTGTTGTTGAATTTTCTCATATGAAGCTTTGAGTTCTTCATCAAGAATTTCAAAATCAGACGCCGCACGTGCTTCTTTTACAGTTTCCAAATAGCGCTCACGCAAGACAACCTGGCGCATTTGGTCTTGAACGTCTTCAAACTTTGGCAGTGGACGATCGCGCTTTTCTTCAAGCTTGATGACGTGAAAACCAAACTGAGTTTGCACCGGAGTTTTTGTGTAAGCACCTGGCTCTAACTCAAAAGCTGCAGCTTCAAACGGTGGCACCATTTGACCTTTTCCAAAGAAGCCAAGATCGCCGCCTTGCGGTCCACTTGGTCCTGTTGATTTTGTTTTTGCAAGCTCAACAAAATCTGCACCACCATCTAATTCAGCAACAATGGCGTTTGCCTCTTCTGCTGTTTTGACAAGGATATGACGAGCGCGAAGCTCTTGCTCTGGTTCAACTGTTGAAATTTCTTTCTCAAATCGCGCTTTGATGTCTTCTTCAGAAATCGTTTCAATCACGTTCTTTTGGAAATAAGCATTATGCAACGAACGTTCTTGCAAAAGGGCTTGGCGTTTTTGAAAAACCTCGTCTTCATCCATTTTGTCTGAAACAGCTTTTTTCGCGAGTGATTTCACATCGATCAGCGCTGATAAAATTGCCAGACGCTTCTGCTCACCTTGCAATTGTTCAAACTGTGGATCTAACTCCTGAAACAAATCAAAGTCACTTTGGCGGATTTCTACACCATCAAATTTGAGTATCACTTTGTCTGATGAATCTTGCGCTGAAACCTGCATCGGAGCAATCATTATTGTTAGCGCCGTCGCCAGGCCTGCTGCATATTTAAAATAACCCATTATTTAATCCTTTTTATAAAGCACAGGCCCTCGAGAACCTTGATCCTGTTGACATCGCCCAAACTCACTCTTATCTGTCAGGAAAAGCTACGTCTATAGTTTGTTTATTTACGTAGGCACAAATCAAATAACAACCGTCTTTCGGTTCAATTAATATGTTAGTACCTCTTAGCGCCTTCGCGCAGTTTAATCCAGAAAGGACCATATAGATGGTCAACTTCGGCAAAATCGCCCAAAAAATCTTCGGCTCTTCGAACGATCGACGTATTAAAGGCTATCGACCGCGTGTAGATGCAATCAATGCTCTTGAGCCAAAGATACAAGCTCTTTCTGATGATGAACTCAAAGGTCAGACGGAAAAACTAAAAGCAGAGCTTGCAACTGGCAAAAGTCTTGACGACATTCTGCCCGAAGCATTTGCAACGGTTAGAGAAGCAGCGATCCGCGCTTTAGGTATGCGTCCGTTTGATGTGCAGCTGATCGGCGGCATGATTTTGCACGAAAATTCCATTTCAGAAATGAAAACCGGTGAAGGTAAAACACTCGTTGCGACACTTCCCACATACCTTAATGCCCTAGCAGGTAAGGGTGTTCACGTCGTGACAGTCAATGACTATCTTGCAACGCGTGATGCGGAATGGATGAGCAAGCTGTATGGTTTCTTGGGTCTAACCACAGCAACGATTGTCCACGGCATGGAAGATGATGAGCGCCGCGCCGCCTATGCGTGCGACATCACTTACGCAACAAACAATGAGCTTGGCTTTGATTACTTGCGCGACAATATGAAATATGAGCGCGCTCAAATGGTTCAACGTGGTCACTATTATGCAATCGTCGATGAGGTGGATTCTATCCTTGTTGATGAAGCACGTACACCGCTTGTCATCTCAGGACCGCTTGAAGATAAATCTGATCTCTACATTACTGTTGATAAATTCATCCCGCTTCTTGTTGAGGATGACTATGAGCTTGATGAAAAGCAAAAATCAGCCAACTTTACCGAAATTGGTACAGAAAAACTTGAGAAGCTTTTAGCTGAAGCAGGTCACCTTAAAGGTGATTCGCTTTATGACGTTGAAAATGTCTCAATCGTGCATCACGTCAACAATGCATTGCGCGCGCACAAATTATTCGTTCGCGACAAAGATTATATCGTTCGCAATGATGAAATTGTGATCATTGATGAATTTACGGGCCGTATGATGCCTGGTCGTCGTTATGGCGAAGGACAACACCAGGCGCTTGAAGCCAAAGAAAATGTGACTATCCAGCCTGAAAATCAGACGTTGGCATCGGTTACGTTCCAAAACTATTTCCGCATGTACGACAAACTGGGCGGCATGACCGGCACAGCGTCGACTGAAGCTGAAGAATTTGCAAATATCTATGGCCTTGAAGTTGTCGAGGTCCCAACGAATATTCCAATTTCCCGTCTTGATGAAGATGATGAGGTATATCGGACCGTTGAAGAAAAATACAATGCGATCATTACAGAGATCAAAGAAGCAAAAGCTAAGCTGCAACCTGTGCTCGTTGGTACAACATCAATCGAAAAATCAGAGCTTTTGGCTGAAAAACTGAAAGCTGAAGGCATCGAAGGATTTAGCGTCCTAAATGCGCGCTACCATGAACAAGAGGCATTTATTGTCTCGCAAGCAGGTGTTCCTGGCGCTGTAACCATCGCTACAAACATGGCTGGTCGTGGTACAGATATTCAGCTTGGTGGCAACTTCGACATGCGTGTTGCAGAAGAGCTTGGCGAAATGGAAGCCGGCACTGATCGAGATGCAAAAGAAGCAGAGATCAAGGCTGACATCGAAAGACTAAAACAACAAACGTTGGATGCAGGTGGTTTATACATCATCGCAACAGAACGCCATGAAAGCCGTCGCATTGATAACCAATTGCGCGGACGTGCTGGACGTCAAGGTGACCCAGGTCGTTCAAAATTCTTCTTATCGCTACAAGATGACTTAATGCGCATTTTCGGTTCCGAGCGAATGGACGGTATGCTGAAGAAACTTGGCCTTGAAGAAGGCGAAGCAATTGTGCACCCTTGGATCAACAAAGCGCTTGAACGTGCTCAGAAGAAGGTTGAAGCACGAAACTTCGACATTCGTAAAAACCTACTCAAATTTGATGATGTTCAAAACGATCAGCGGACTGTGATTTTTGAACAACGTCTTGAGCTAATGGATGCAGAAAGCATTTCAGACACTGTTGCAGAAATGCGCCAGGACGTTGTTGACGATTTGGTTGCGCAGCATATTCCTGAAAACGCCTATCCGGCACAATGGTCAGTAGCAGAATTAAAGCAAGATGTTTTGACATATCTAAACATCGATGCGCCGGTTGATGAATGGGCTGAAGAAGAAGGTATTGCGGAAGATAATATTCGTGAACGCCTAACCGAGCTTGTGGAAACAGCAGCCAAAGACCGTTCAGAGCGTTTTGGCGAAGAAATCACAAACTACGTCGAAAAATCTGTAGTATTGCAAACACTCGATCAGCTTTGGCGCGAACACTTGGTCAATCTAGATTCGCTTCGCTCCGTTGTTGGTTTACGTGGCTACGCGCAACGTGATCCACTTCAGGAATATAAATCAGAAGCCTTCGACTTATTCCAAGCACTGTTGGGTAATTTACGCCAAGTGGTGACATCTCAGCTCATGCGAGTTGAACTTGTCAATCAGGCAGCCGAAGAGCCAGCACCAACACCACCTGAGCACATGGAAACAAGCCACGGCGCAGATGATGAACCACAACCAGCTGAAAGCGGCAACTTCAAAACAGTAACAGAGCAACATGTTGCACCTGAAGATCGCGACCCTGAGGATCCATCGACTTGGGGTAAAGTGGGTCGCAATGAAGCGTGTCCTTGTGGATCTGGCAAAAAATACAAGCATTGCCACGGCGCATTTAATAACGACTAATACGCATAATAAGGCGTCACGAAAACACTTTATTAACGCTGTTTTATTATAGTTAAAGCAGCGTAAATTGAGTTCTGTGAGTATCTGTGACGTCGAGTATTGTGACATTGTTGGAGAAATTGCTCCCCGAAAAATTAGGCAATCTAATATTGCCTAAGGTTTTGATTTTGTTCGCTATTCTTGCCAATAAGGACGGTGATAAAAACGCTGAACGAACAGCTCTTGTCGCCTTTTCTATACGCATTATTTCCGCAGCTTTAGCCTTTGTATCCCAGATCATTTTAGCCCGACTTATGGGTGAATTTGAGTATGGTATATTTGTATTTGTTTGGGTTTTTATTATTCTCGCTGGCAATTTGTCATGCCTTGGCTTTCATACAGTCGTTATCAGGTTCGTACCGGAATATAACGCACATAATGATCCAAGCCACATCCGTGGCCTAACCATTACAGCCAGAATTTTTGCACTAATTTTAGCAACAATCATTGGTGCTATTGGTGTTATCGTTGTAGTTTTCTTTGCAGATAAAATACCAAACTACTATCTCGTTCCTGCCATTTTAGGTATTTGCGCATTACCAATGATCGCGCTTGGCGATGTTTTAGATGGAACATCTCGCGCTAATTCGTGGCCCATAATTGCAATGAGCCCGACCTTTATTATCCGCCCTGCATTAATCATCATCTTTGTGCTTGGCGCATTTTTGTATGGCCTGCAACCAACAGCAAAAATCGCATTAATGGCTGCAATCTTTGCCTCATATATGACAACCCTTGGCCAGTTTATTGTTGTCACAAGAAAACTTCGCAACAGATATGAGACTGGTGAACGTCATTGGGAGCTGAAAAAATGGATTACTGTTGCACTCCCTATCTTCATCATTGAAGGGTTTTATTACCTACTCACTAATGCAGATGTCATCATCGTTGGGTTTTACTTAGAACCTGAAAAAGTTGCAGTTTACTTTGCTGCTGCCAAAACCATGGCCTTGGTGCATTTTATCTATTTCGCTGTAAAAGCAGGCGCTTCGCCAAAATTTGCATCCATGGTGGCTGAGAATAAAACGACTGAACTCGATAATTTTGCCAAACAAACTGCGCGCTGGACCTTAATCCCGACACTTTTGATCGGTGGTTTAGTTCTACTTCTTGGGCGGTTTTTATTATCAATGTTTGGTGAGAGCTTTATCGATGGCCACATTGTTATGATCATTTTGTTTTTTGGCATTCTTGCCAAATCATTCATTGGCCCGGGTGAAATGTTGCTCACAATGGCTGGCAAACAAAAGATTTGTATGATCGTTTACGCAGGCGCTCTCGCTGCAAATTTAGCACTAAATATCACGCTCATTCCGATGTTTGGCATCCAAGGTGCAGCCTTTGCTACCGCTGGAGCGATGACGATTGAAGCAATATTGCTGTTCTTTGTCATCAAGTCCCAATTAGGCATCACCATGTTTGCACTGGGACAGACATCAAACAACGACGACGAAACGACTTTATCGCCCAGCAGGGAAGTATCATGATGACAACGCAATTAGAAATCTCACCGGATGTACCTGCAAAGCCGGATCAAGTTGAAGCAAGCCCTGATCATACAGTTGAGCTTGGAACACTTGGACGTGAGCTTTCCATTTATCCTGCAAGATCAGGTTATGAATTAGAAACAGAGTTGGAGTTTCTATCTAATCGCGCAGTAGAACCAAATATCTTTTTCACAGGGCGTTTTTTAGCACCTGCAATGCCACGATTAGACAATCGTTCAGTTCAACTTATGATTATGCGGGATCGCGCCAACGGCAAGGATCGTTTGCGCCTCGTGCTACCTTTCTCTACTGAAAATCCAGGTTTTGGTATCGGAGCACCAATCATCCGTGTTTGGGCAAATGAATTTGGTCCATTAGGTACCCCGCTTGTGGATAGTGAAAATGCAGTTGATACGATTACAGATTTTATCCAAGGCATGGGTGATCCATCACTTAAACTTCCAAGCGTGATCGTTCTCCCTGACATCAGGCTCGACAGTACCTTTGCAACCATGTTGCGCGGTGTTGCACTTAGCAACAACCTGCCGCTGATGGAGACCAATAAATATGAACGTCCTATGTTGGATAGCGAAATTGATGCGCCCGAATATATCGAACAGGCTATATCAAAACACCATGTGCGCGAGTTAAACAGACAACGCCGCCGCATTGCCGATCTTGGGCGTTTGGATTTTGAAGTCGCACGCCAACCTAATGATGTAAGAAGTGCTCTTGAAGAATTTCTGCATCTTGAAAACCAAGGTTGGAAAGGCAGAAAGCGCACTTCACTCGTAGCTGATCGCCATAGAGCAGCATTTGCCCGCGAAGCGATAAACAACTTAGCTGAAGTTGATCGGGTCCGTATACATTCGCTCAATTTGGATGGAAAGACGATTGCATCCCTGATTGTGTTTATTATGGGTGGCGATGCCTATACATGGAAAACGACATATAACGAAGAATATGCTAAATTTTCTCCGGGCAAATTGTTAATGCAAGAAGTAACCGAATGGCAGCTTGATGATTTTAACATCATCAAAACAGATTCATGCGCGCGACCAGACCACCCGATTATGTCACGTTTTTGGCAAGAACGGTGTTCCATGGGAACGTTGGTCGTTGGTTTACATGCCAATAGTGACCGTGATGTTCGTCAAGTTACCAAGCAGCTGCATATTTATAACAATTCTAAGAATATTGCCCGCAAATTACGCGATAAAGTCCGCGCAATTGCTCGAAATAAGTAGCTTTATCGCCAATAACAGCAAAGAACCGCTTTTAGCATGCGAAAAGATAGTGTAAGTCCGCACTACCTTTTACCATTTGAGTTTGAAAGAACCCAATCCATGCTGCTTATTCGTTCGACACTCTTTAATATTGCTTTTTACGGCAACACAATCATCCGTCTTATCTTGATGATACGTGTCATCCTGTTCGGCACCAGTAAGCAGAATTTAGCGCAAGCCAAAAAATGGGCGAGCACTTCTAACACAATGCTTGATAAAATCGCTGGCACTAAAGTGGAATTTGAAGGCTTGGAAAACTTGCCAGAAGGCGGCTTTATTGTCGCAGCTCAGCACCAGTCTTTTTGGGACACTTTCGCGCTTATGCCATATCTGGACAGTTCAGTGTTTATCTACAAAAAGGAATTAAACAAAATTCCTTTGTTTGGATCATGCTTGCAGAAGACCAAAATGATCGCTGTTGATCGAAGCGCACGAGGAAAAGCAATGGCTGGTGTTTTAAAAGGTGCGCGTCGTGAAGTAACGGAAAACGGTCGGCAATTATTTATTTTTCCGGAAGGTACCCGCCGTGCCGTTGGAGCCCCCCTTGACTACAAATTTGGCGTCGGGCGCATCTACCAAGATGTGGATGTGCCGATCATACCTGTCGCGCTTGTTTCGGGTCTTTTTTGGCCACGCCATTCGTTTTTGCGCCAGCCTGGTAAATTCAAAGCAAAAATCTTACCACCAATTGAGCCTGGCTTATCCATTGAAGATGCTATGGAACGACTTGTGTCTGAGACACAAATTGCAAGTGATGAATTGCTGCTAGATGCGATTGAAAACAACCCACATCTCCCAATCACTGAGGCAGTTAAAACACGACTGGAAATCATTCGTTCCAATGACGGTTCTGACAGCTAAGCTTTAGCTGGCAATTTGGAAACAACATCCTCAAGCCAATAATCTTTAAGATCCATTGATCGTAACTGCTCGACAGTGCTCGTCACATATTCAATATTGTGACCCGACTGCCCCACTGAATCACGCACAATCTCAACCGCTTTTTCAACGCTGATATTCTTTGCGTATTGCTGGTGATTTAAATCTGCAACATAGCAAAAAGCTGGCACACGAGATTGGTCTGCAAGTTGAACTTTACCGATCCGCTCAATGTAAACATTCGTCACCAGTTCACGTGCGTGCAGGTATTCAAATACCTCATCCCGCTTTTGACCAGAAACTTTAAACGCAACACCGTTGCAAGAACCGCCGCGATCTAGCCCCAAAACCAGGCCGGGTTTTTCAGGTGTCCCACGATGGATATGAGAATGAATGCAGAGCGTTCTTCGATAACCAAATAGTTTAGCCCGTTGTTTTTCAATAAAATCAAAGCCAGGACGCCACATTAAAGATCCGTAGCCGAAAACCCAAAAATCGTCCATATTTACCACTAATGATTCCAATTAAATAATTTAAATTAGACATGCCCGTTTGGCGGGGTTAATTCAAGTGTGAATAAACAAGAACGAGATCAGAATGAAGCCCCGACATAAGTTAATCCTTCTCATTGCCAGTATTTTCATAATCCCAGGCCTAGTGACAGTTGGCTGGCACTGGGGCGCAGAGAAGCTAGAAAACGTAATAGAAAACAGAATTACTAAGATTGCTGACCGCGGCGTGACCATAACTTGTAACAATCTACAAATTCGCGGCTTTCCATTTCGTATTGGATTAAACTGCGACAATACAAGTTTCGATGACACGAAACGACGTGTTGGATTAACCGCCGGCGAATTACGAACAACAGCGCAAATTTACAATCCCAGCCACGTGATCTCAGAGCTTGATGGGCCAATGATTCTAACCAATCGCAACAGCGTGGTGAAAGCAAATTGGCAGTCGATGCGCGCAAGTTCAGTATTTGATATTTCCAATCTGGCACGCGCTTCTATTGAAGCAACTTCAATTGATCTGACAACTCAAATTTCAAATCTCAAAGAGCTTACAAATGTATCAGTTGAAAACATACAGATGCATGTGCGTGAAAACGAAAATAACGTCGACATTGCCGCAAGTGGGGTCAATATCGCACTTGAAAATCAACTAACAAATACACCGATCAAAATAAACGATATCAACATTTTTGCCACGCTGCATGACAATCTTAAAGTGTTGGAATACGACCAGTCACGCGACATATCTATGCTCCGCGGAACGAAAGTTACACTGCATGATTTTACCATCAAAGGGCAACAAAATGTGCAGCTAATTGCAAACGGTCCGATGGACATATCAGATCAAGGAATGATCTCGGGTGAAATTGCCGTAACGGTGAAAAATATCGCTAACTTAAAAGAAGTTGTAAGCGAGATAAATCCAACTTTAACTACAAATTTCTCAAACCTTATCAATATACTATCAGCACTCAGCCCACAGAATAATCCAAATGAAATTGCTATCAAAATATCTGTACGCGATGGGGTTGCGCGAGCGGGAATTATCCCGCTAGGGCGAATACCTGCAATATAGGTATTAGGCTATTTACTCTCTGAAGGGTCGGCAGCTAACTGGCGGCCGAAGTCAGGTACATCCACATCTTGACCGGCCTCAATAATATCGCGGCGAATTGAGCGTGTCTGGGTAAACAATTCAAACAATTCATCACCCTTGCCCCAGCGGATCGCCTTTTGCAACGAAGATAGATCTTCTGAAAAACGCGCCAACATTTCCAAAATAGCTTCTTTGTTATGTAAACAAACATCACGCCACATCGTAGGGTCAGAAGCTGCAAGACGAGTAAAGTCACGGAAACCAGAGGCTGAGTATTTAATCACCTCAGAATCTGTCACTGTTTCCATATCTTTTGCTGTACCCACAATATTGTAAGAAATCAGTTGCGGCAGATGAGATACAATCGCTAAGACTCGGTCATGATGCTCGTGATCCATTAAATCAATATTTGAGCCACATGCCTCCCAAAACGCTTTTAGCTTATCCATTGCGTCAGGATCAGTATTTTCCAATGGCGTTAAAATACACCACTTACCTTCAAAAAGCTCAGCAAACCCAGCATCAGGGCCAGAGCGTTCCGTACCAGCAATTGGGTGACCGGGGATGAAATGAACACCCTGAGGGATGTGCGGCTGCATTTGTTCGATGACAGATGTTTTTGTCGAACCCACATCCGTTACAATCGCACCGGGCTTAAGATGAAAAGCAATATCCTTTGCAACAGACGCGGACGCGCCTACTGGCACAGAGACAATAATTAAATCAGCATGCCTGACCACATCACCATAATCTGTTGAATATTCATCGCCCAGATCAAGCTTTCGCGCCTCATCAAGCGTCGCTTGTGATCGTGTCATGATCGAAATGGTTTCCGCTAAATTCTTTTGACGAATAATGCGCGCCAATGAAGAACCAATTAGTCCAATTCCGATAAGGGCAATTTTGTTAAAATGTACGTCAGCCATCACTATGCTTTCATAAACTTTGTAAGCGTAGAAATCACACCAAGGTTAGCTTCCTCACTTCCAATTGTCATACGAAGTGCATTGGGAAGGCCGTAACCTGAAACACGTCTTAAAACAAATCCATGATTTAATAAAAATGTATCAGCGGCAGCTGCATTCTTTGCTTCATCATCAAGGAAGTGAATGAGCACAAAATTACCAACAGAGGGCGTAACCTTAAGGCCCAATTCCTCAAGCGCTATGGTTACTTTTTCAAGCCAGATTGAATTATGTTCAACGGCTTTTTCCAAGTGAGCCTTATCTGTCATGGCAGCAACACCTGCAGCGATTGCAACAGCATTAACGTTAAATGGCCCACGAATACGGTCCATTGCATCTATGATTGCAAGGGGAGCGTATATCCAGCCAATGCGTAAACCGGCCAAGCCAAATATCTTGGAGAATGTTCGCGTCATAACCACATTTTCATTGGCTGAAACAAGTTCAATACCCGCTTCATAGTCATTTTTTCGCACGTATTCAGCATAAGCTGCATCAAGTACTAAAATTGTGTCTTCAGGTAACCCTGCATGTAATCTGCGCAATTCATCAATTGGCAAATAAGTGCCAGTTGGATTGTTTGGATTTGCAATGAACACCATCTTCGTTTTTGGTGTCACAGCCGATAAAATCGCATCGACATCAACCCGTAAATCCACCTCCGGCACCACAACAGGCATTGCACCACTTGCCATGATTTGAATTTTATAAACCAAAAATCCGTGTTCGGAATAAATGGCTTCATCGCCTTCGGATAAGTATGTCTGGCACAAAAGCCCCAGCAATTCGTCAGAACCATTACCACACATGATGTTGTCTGGATTAAGCGCATAGGCGTTGGCAATCGACTTACGCAATGCATGAGAGGTGCCTTCTGGATAGATTTCAAGTTCTTCCAAGACATGCGCCATTGCTTCTTTAACAGACGGGCTAGGCCCCAATGGCGTTTCATTTGAAGACAATTTATATGTCTTAACATCCCCATTTGCCTTGTCGGCACCTGGAATATATCGCCCGATATTAAGCACACCAGATTTTGGTTCAGGTCGCATTTTCTCAGTCATTGAACAACTTTCCTTAAGTCACCATGAATAAAACCAGATCGAGCAAGAGCTGCTCTCATCATCTAGAAGGCATTAAACACTTATGAGCAAATTGTCGAGCAACCTTGCCTATTCTGATAAGAAAAGATTGACGAATGGCTCATCAAATCCTACCTGTACGGTCCATCTAGATGAGATATGGGTTGCAAGCTCCATCAAAGCGCAGGTTAAACACCCGCTTGTCTGATCAAAATGGTTTAAATGGATCTAATTTGCGGATTGTTAAATGGCACAGAGCAAAGCGACACAAAGAGCACATTCAGAAGCTCAAAGTCCCTCAAGCAATATTGCTCATTTTGGGGAAGACGCCCCATTGCATCTTGATGCGGGGGTATCTCTAACCCCATTTCAAATTGCTTATGAAACATATGGCGAGCTTAATGCGGATAAATCCAATGCAGTCCTTATTTGCCATGCTCTAACAGGTGATCAATATTGTGCCAGCGTACAACCCATCACCAAAAAACCTGGTTGGTGGGAAACCCTTATCGGACCCGGCAAACCAATTGATACAGACCGTTATTTTATCATTTGTTCAAACGTTTTGGGTGGATGCTTGGGGACAACAGGTCCCGCATCTATTAATGAAAAAACAGGCAAGCCATACGGCCTTGATTTTCCAATAGTAACAATTGCCGATATGGTTAGAGCCCAATCTATGCTGGTTGACCATTTGCAAATTGATACTTTATTTGCCGTCATCGGCGGTTCTATGGGCGGTATGCAGGTTCTGCAATGGGCAGCGTCATATCCCGAGCGCGTATTTGCAGCCATCCCGATGGCAACAGGTGCCCGACATACATCGCAAAACATTGCATTCCATGAAGTTGGTCGCCAAGCGATTATGGCTGACCCAAACTGGCATCAGGGAAAGTATTCTGATGAAGGCGTTGTGCCTTCAAAAGGTTTGGCGGTTGCACGTATGACAGCGCATGTCACCTACCTCTCAGAACCAGCATTGCAACGTAAGTTTGGTCGCCAATTGCAAGACAGAGATAATTTAAGCTTTGGTTTTGATGCAGATTTTCAAATTGAAAGCTATCTCAGGCATCAAGGTTCAAGTTTCGTCGATCGCTTCGATGCAAACTCATATCTTTATATGACCCGCGCGATGGATTATTTCGATATGGCAGAAGACAATGATGGCAAACTGGCCAATGCATTTTCGGGGACGAACACGCGTTTTTGCCTTGTGTCCTTCTCATCAGATTGGCTGTTTACCACCGCTGAAAGCCGTGAAATTGTTCATGCATTAAATGCCACGGGTGCATCTGTATCCTTTGTTGAGATTGAATCTGACAAAGGTCATGATGCCTTTTTGCTTGATGAACCAGAAATGGTTGCAACCGTCAGCGGCTTTTTAAACTCTGCAGCAGACGCGAGGGGAATTTAAATATGACCCACGAAAATAATGACAGAATTGATCTGGCAATGATCACCAATCTTGTCACACGAGAGGCTAAAGTTCTCGATATTGGTTGTAATGACGGCACTTTGTTGAAAATGCTAGAAAGCCAGAAATCCGTTGATGGTCGAGGCATTGAAATCTCTCAAAAGGGTGTAAACAATTGCGTGGCTTTGGGGCTATCGGTTATCCAAGGCGATGCTGATCATGATCTTGTCTACTATCCCGATAATAGCTTTGACTTTGTTATTTTATCACAAACAATTCAAGCAACGCGCAACACGAAAACCGTGCTTGAAGAGTTATTGCGCATCGGTAAATACTGCATTGTCTCTGCGCCAAATTTCGGACACTGGCGGATGCGGGCACAATTGCTTATTCAAGGCCGCATGCCGGTAACTAAAAGCCTGCCTTATAGCTGGTACGACACACCAAACATTCACTTTTGTACATTTGAAGATCTCAAAGACCTGTGTCACGAGGTAAATGCGGACATACAATCCATCAATGTGCTGAGTGACACGGGCCGTGACATTACCAAAATTGCGCCCAAACCTTTATGGAATTTGCTCGCGCAGCAATCTGTATTTCTGCTTAAAGGATCGGATTAATCCGTTTCTTTACGTCCAAGCGTAGAAGGTTGTGGCGATAACACTGGGACAAACACCCGGCGTGAATTCCGTGCTGCGACCGGGATGCCCTGATAGAGTTTTTTCTGCGCTTCAATAATTAAGACACCAGAAAACAACGGCCAAAAACGGCGTCCCATACGCTCCCAGAACGGAGAAGATTGCAGAATTGCGCTGCGTTCTGATGGTGGGAAAAACAAAGCCTCACTCTGACTTATGGGTGTAAAGTTTGTGGCGCGCAATAACGAAGACAATTGACCTTTTGAATACGGCTGACCTGCGCCAAAAGGAGTATGCTCAAATCGAGACCAAAGACCGCGACGGTGCGGCACAACAATCATAATCCGCCCATTTGGTGACAAAACTCGCCATAATTCTTTTAATGTTTCTTCTGGGTTTTCGGTAAATTCAAGCGAATGCACCATTAAAACACGATCGATAGATCCATCTGAAAGCGGCAGCTCTTCGTCATAAACCAAGGATACGGCACATGGCTCATGACGTGGCCATGCAATTGCACCTTGCCTTGCAGGCATAAAGGCAATCGTTTGCTCAGCTTCTGCGCGAAAACGATCAAGATATGGTAAAGTATAACCAAAGCCCATTAAACGTTCATTGCCGGTGGTCTTCCACAGAGCTGACAAAGCCATTGCGATTTTATTTCTCGCACGACGCCCCAGACGTGAATTGTAAAACTCGCGGAAATCAACGATATCTGTGTTCATGAATAAGATGTAAGATGATCTTAGCCGAACTGCAAGACCCAACGATACAGCTTGCGACAGGGCTTGGATAATGATGAAGTACAGGAGATGGCTTTGGCATCGTTTTATAAATTAACCGCAGCTGAAATTATCGACATACTCAAGATGGAACCTCATCCAGAAGGTGGTTATTATCATCAAACCTTCCGCGATGAACAAGGCGGTCCACGCGGCGCATCAACAGCTATTTATTACCTACTCGAAAAAGGACAAAGATCCCATTGGCACAAAGTTATCGATGCTTCAGAAGTGTGGCTTTGGCACGCAGGTGATGCGTTGGAATTAAACATCTCAAATGATGGTCAGGATACAACACGTCATATTTTGGGTATGGATCTAAAATCCGGGCAACGACCACAATGCATCGTCAAAGCTGATGCATGGCAAAGCGCTGCTCCTTTGGGCGATTGGGCCCTTGTTAGCTGCACAGTAGCGCCAGGGTTTGAATTTACGTCGTTTGAGATGGCACCACCTGAGTGGAAACCTACAAACGCATAAAAGACAGGGTTAAAGACGCGTCGCTCTTACGTGTACGATGCCAATTTTAGTTGGAATTTTTGCCAAGACAGGCACATAGGCTTTGAGTGCCTCGCTTTTACCAAACCAAACTTCCATAGAATCTGAATTCTGCAAATACTTCACAGAGCGATGGTTTGACCGATAACCACCCTTTGGCGAAAACTTAACTTTGCAAGCAACAACCTTGCCCTTAAAGCCTTTAGTTTTAAATCGTCTATGCCCTTTGTGAGAAAGCTTAAGATCAACAAGCGATTCGCCATCGAAAATTGATACAGTTCTTGAACATACCGGAGAATTTAATGGAAAGATCAGACTTGAGATCGGGTCAACCACCGCTGCAAGATCATTCTTGTTCACACCAACCCAATCTGAAGGCAGCGGATTGCGTGGCGGGACTATTTGCGCTTTAACGACTTTACCGCTCGGATCATATTCTACATCAAATGCTCGAGACTTTTTCCCGGTTGTATAATTAATTTTGTATGATCTTGCCTGCAGGCGGTTTGGGCTTATCTTGCCAACCACTTTTGTATCACCGCGCGTTTTGCCAACTATGTCTGCAAGTGCGGAAGATTTGATCTTTCCAACAATCGTATAATCATCACCATTGATTTCAGTCGAGAAATTAATTTTAGCAATAGGGAAGCCGTGAACTCTGACCCTATATTCAGAATTTGCTTTAAAATTTTGTGCTTGAGCAAAACCTGCATCTAAAATTCCTACGCTTGAAATACCCGCACCTAAAACCAATGCAAAAATCACTGTTGAGATATTAAAAATCTTCGGCATCTCTTATCGACCCATCTTAAAAACCTAATATTTTTTCCACCTAAAACAGATGGTCTATAGCTTCTTAAGTGTAATTATGGTTTTATTATGCCAGAATATGATTTTAAGTCGTAAGATAGTCATCAAAACGCTTGACGTTTTAAACGTTTCTGACTATGAAACCGCAACTTTCCAATCGATCGTTACGAGTTGACGCGCTGGACGCGCTCATTTTGCTTGTTGGACGATCCGAGTAAAATAGGTGAATGAAATGTCTCGTACATGTGAATTAACAGCTAAAGGTGTTCTGTCTGGCAACAATGTGAGCCACGCGAAAAACCGCACAAGACGCAAGTTTTTGCCAAACCTTTGTAATGTGACTTTGATGTCAGAAGCTCTAAACCAACGTTTCCGTATGCGCATTTCTGCAAACGCGTTGCGTTCTGTTGAACACCGTGGTGGTTTGGATGCATTCCTTGTGAAAGCAAGAGATACAGAGCTTTCAACTCGCGCACGTTTGATCAAAAAACAAATCACTAAAAAATTGGCAGAAGCTGCTTAATTAATTTTTTAGATCGATTTTTTCGCTTGGCAAGTCTGAATAAGGCTTGCCTTTATTTCAACTGGTGGCATCACCCAGGATAAAAAAATGCTAAATGTAAAATCTATATTCCCTTTCGTATGTTTAATGGCGTTCATTGTTGTAGCGTCAAACCATCTTGTACAATTCCCAGTTAATTTCACGATCGGAGATTATAATCTCGCCGATTTGTTGACCTGGGGTGCATTCACATACCCAATCGCATTCCTGATCACAGACATGACCAACCGCAAGTTCGGTGCAAAAAATGCACGTATTGTGGTTTTGGTTGGCTTCTTGATCGCCGTTGGCCTGTCTATCTGGCTCGCAACACCACGTATCGCGATTGCATCAGGTACCGCCTTTTTGGTGGCTCAATTGCTTGATGTCAGCATCTTCAATTCCATGCGCAATGCCTCTTGGTGGCGCGCACCTTTGATTTCATCCGTCATCGGATCCGTTGTTGATACTATTCTATTCTTCTCAATCGCATTTGCTGGAACTTTCGGCTTCTTAGGTTTTGAAGATGGATTTGCAATGGAAATTGCGCCATTACTCGGCCTATTTGCCGCAGAAGCACCACGTTGGGTGTCTTGGGCATTAGGTGACTTGGGCGTAAAACTAATTGTTGGATTTGCAATGCTTGTGCCATACGGCGTTGCGCTGCCTTACTTAACTGGTAAATCCCAAGCACAAGCAGCCTAATTTGCGCAAGCTTAGTTAATCTAATTTTGGATAAGTCTAAATTCGAGCAGTAAATTACGCTGTAGGAATGAATGATTATCATCAGAAACTAAGGTCACATTTATGTGGCCTTTTTCGTCTTCAGTGATGCTCATACCTTCCATATTATCAATTTGGTATCCAGCACCCGCTTCCAATAATACGTCACCATCTAAAACGGCACCCTTTTTAATATCATCGCCGGATATTCTGCGAATGCGCATCCCCACACCCGAGGCAATGTTAAAGCGTCTCTCAAGAAGTAACAGATCACCACCGGGCAAAAAATCTGCATCGGTGATATTAAAAGGTGGATCCCGCTTTACCGTAAACACACCCGCCTGAGGCCCGTTTACGATGGCTGCGAACAGATTACCATTTTCATCGACACTGCGCTCTGAGAGTGCAACCATGGCGCCTTTAAGCGCTGAGTTTGAGGGCGAGACCGCTAACGCTTCTAGACCGCCATTTTGTCTAAACTCTCTGGCTGGAATTTGCACCGGGACATTCTGCTCAACGGGAGAGTTTAAAACCTTATCAAGCGGGTATCCGTCAATGCGCGCGTTGCGCTCAAAACTAACAAAAGCAAAATCATCTTTGATCGCTAAACCTTCAGCGTCAAATCTCCATTTTTCACGAGATGCTTGACCTTTTTCATCGAGAATAGAAGCGATTTGAAAAGATGTGATCGCCTTTGGCATACCATTTTGATCACGTTCAATCTTGCCTTTGAACCAATAACCGGTATCCGCAACAGCTAAAAAATCAGAACGATTGTTTAAATACCTAAAACCGGACATTGCACCAACGAGATCATTGTCTGATTCAAATTCTAAACCACCTAAAAATTCGAAATCGCCAAAGAACTTTTCTTCAGAACCAACTTTAAAGTGAGAGATCGTGCGGGCATTGATAGTTGCATCAACCGTTTCTGCTAAAGAAGCCGTTGATAACCCTAAAGAAAACATGAGGGCAGCAATTACAGGGCGATGGGTCATTTAGCTGGCCCTCCGCGCCCCGCGTTTGTTTTTCGAGCTTTCCTCGCCAAAGAGTTCGGCAAGTTGATCAGTCATTGCACCGGCAAGTTCTTCCGCATCGACGATTGTCACCGCGCGACGATAGTAACGTGTGACGTCGTGCCCAATACCAATAGCGAGCAATTCGACAGGAGATTTCGTTTCAATCTCTTCAATAACACCGCGCAAATGACGTTCAAGATAGTTACCATTATTCACCGATAATGTAGAATCATCCACCGGCGCACCATCTGATATCACCATCATAATGCGGCGATGCTCAGTGCGCATCAATAGACGGTTATGCGCCCAAATCAACGCTTCACCATCGATGTTTTCTTTCAGAAGACCCTCACGCATCATCAGACCTAAATTACGTCGAGCGCGACGCCAAGGCGCATCACCAGATTTGTAAATGATATGACGAAGATCGTTCAAACGACCTGGCGCAGGTGCTTTTCCTTCACCCAACCATTTCTCGCGTGATTGACCACCCTTCCAAGCTTTTGTCGTAAAGCCAAGGATCTCAACCTTCACACCTGAACGTTCAAGTGTACGTGCCAAAATATCTGCACATGTGGCAGCAACAGTAATCGGACGCCCGCGCATTGAACCTGAATTATCAATGAGCAAGGTCACAACCGTATCACGGAAATTGGTATCGCGTTCGCGCTTAAATGACAGCGATTGCGTGGGATCAATAATTATTCTTGGCAAGCGCGCTGTATCAAGATGACCTTCTTCAAGATCGAAATCCCAAGAGCGGTTTTGCTGTGCCATTAAACGACGCTGCAATCTATTGGCAAGGCGCGAAACCGCGCCAGACAAATGCGCTAATTGCTTATCAAGAAAACCACGAAGTCGGTCGAGCTCTTCTTCGTCGCAAAGTTCTTCGGCGGTAATAACCTCATCAAAATCTTGCGTGAAAACGTTATAATCAAGCTTTTCGTTCAGCTCATCAAATTGACTGTCCGGACGTTTAGTTTCACCGGGCGTTTCAGCTTCTTCTTCACCATCATCAGTAAAATCATCGTCTGAAAGCTCAGCACCATCTTGCTCGCCTTCTTCCATTTGATCATCAGCGGTGTCATTTTCTTCCGCAGGTGCTGTGTCAGAACCAGCTTCTTCGTCAAGTTCCTCAGAATTTTGCTCTTCAGAACGTGGCTGTTCCTCTTCAGATGAATTATTATCCTCTGATTCAGGCGGTTCTTCATCACCTTGATATTCTTCTGCTACATCGAGCGAGACCAACATATCACGCACGGAATGCGCAAATTCAGTCTGATGTTCAATATTGTCCATCAAATTATCAAGATCACCACCAGCTTTTTCTTCAATCCAGTGACGCCACAAGTCGACAACACGACCTGTTGATTTCGGTGGTTTAGCCCCGGTTAAACGCTCACGCACAATCAGGGAAATTGCCTCTTCTAACGGTGCATCTTCACGTGATTTGATGGATGAATAGTTTTTCTGGTCATACTTGTTCTCAAGCATCGCATTTAAATTATCAGCGACACCAGACATTGTAAGCGATCCAATCGCCTCAACACGCGCATGTTCAACGGCATCGAAAATCGCACGTGCATCTGCGCCTTCCGGCATCATTTTCCGGTGCACCATTTCATTATGGCGTGCTTTTTTCAAAGCAATGGAATCACCGATACCACGGACAATCTGAAGGTCTTTTAATGTTGGACGTTTTGGCAATTCCGGCAAACGTACACGATCTTCTGATATACCTGGAGGATCTTTCGTAAAAACAACCTCGAGGTCTTTTTCACCTGAAATTGCGCGCACGCATCCTGCAATAGAACGCTTAATAGGTTCAGCGTCTACTTGCCCGGGAGGGTTTTTTCTCCTGTTATCGCCGCGTCCAGCTGCCATTGATTAAAGTCCGTTAGCTCGCTGCACTCAACACAAGATTGGCTGAGCTTTCCTTAAGTTCTTCATTAAATGCGCGCTGATAATGCTCAGCAACCAATGCACGTTCCAACTCATCACATTTATTCATAAATGTGAGACGGAATGCTGTTGCCAAGTCTCCGAAGATCGCGGCATTTTCAGCCCAGGTAATAACTGTACGCGGGCTCATCACAGTTGATAGATCACCTGCAATAAATGATGCACGTGTCATGTCAGCCAAACGAACCATACGAGAGACTTTGTCTTTACCTTCTTCACCCGTAAAGCTTTTCACTTTCGCTAGAATAATATCAACTTCATTGTCATGCGGCAGGTAGTTCAACGTTGTTACAATTGACCAACGGTCCATCTGCGCCTGGTTGATCTGCTGCGTGCCGTGATAAAGACCTGTTGTATCACCAAGACCAACTGTGTTGGCTGTTGCAAACAAACGGAAAGATGGGTGCGGATGAATAACACGGCTCTGATCAAGCAAAGTCAAGCGACCTGATGTTTCCAAAATACGCTGAATAACGAACATCACATCCGGACGACCCGCATCATATTCATCAAAGACCAGTGCCACATTGTTTTGATATGCCCATGGCAAGATACCGTCTTTAAATTCTGTAACCTGCATACCGTCTTTCACGATGATCGCATCTTTACCGATCAAATCGATACGGCTCACATGGCTATCAAGGTTGATACGTACGCAAGGCCAGTTCAAACGGGCTGCAACTTGTTCAATATGAGTTGATTTACCTGTACCGTGATAACCGCTGACCATCACACGACGATTAAACGCAAAACCTGCAAGAATTGCCATGGTCGTATCTTTATCAAAAAGATAATCAGGATCAATTTCAGGAACTTGTTCTGCACGTGTTGAATATGCGGGCACTTTCATGTCGCTATCAATGCTGAACAATTCTCTTACTGAAACTTCAATATCAGGCGTGTTGGATGCTTGAGTGCTTGTATTTGTCATCTTGTCTCCGGAAAATCTCTCTGACGCGGCTTAGCAAAACCCAGCGGATTTGAGCATTTGGTAGGCTTGAATTACATCTCTGAAACGTTCTTCAGAACCGCGATCACCGCCATTGGCATCAGGGTGATGCTTTTTGACGAGTTCTTTATATTTTGATTTAATGTCATCAGAATTTGCATCTGCTTTTAGGCCAAGCGTGTCAAAGGCTTTTGCCTCAAGTGACTTCAGCTTACGCAAACGTGGCTCAGGCGCTTTGCTCGCACCCTCTTCAAAAAAGCCAAAAGTATCATTCATGCGCGCACGTGCGCCAGCGCTACCTGATGGACCTGGATCGTTCAACGGCGAATGCTTGACCTTCTTATTCACACCCATGCCCCAAGTAGGACGATGGCCGGTCAAAGCTTCTTTTTGATAACGCGCGACTTCACTATCGGAAAGACCGTCAAAATAGTTGTAGCCTTTGTTGTATTGGCGCACATGCGTTGCGCAAAATTTGAAATATTTACCTTCCGCATTGCGACCAACAGGGGCTTTGTGTTCACCTTTTTTATCGCAACCATCCCATTGGCACATAGACTCTTCCTGCGCAACTTTCGCAGAACCTTTCTTTGTACCTTTCGGCTTAGTCCTAATGGAATCGAAATATTTGGAATCAAGTTTCATATTTTAAATACAACAGCGCTCTAGAAATAAATATTTAGCTCTCGATAGATGAATCATCTATCAATCGAATATATAACAGTCCTGAGTAACCCGAATAGCTGCAAATTTCCATAGACCAATTGCATTTTTTCGAGAGTAAGGGCGTAAACAGATTAATAAGGAATCCGCCATGTCGTTGCAAGACACAATCGAAACTAAACTGCGTTCGAATTTCAACCTTGTTGAAATGAACGTCATAAATGAAAGCCACTTGCACGCAGGTCATCAACCAGCTTTTGACGGTTCAGGCGAAACCCATTTCAGAATCCAACTCGTTGCTGAAGAATTTAGTGGTCAATCACGTGTTCATCGTCATCGTGCAATCAACACACTCTTAAAGCCAGAACTTGATGCAGGCCTGCATGCGTTAGCTCTTGATTTGGCAGCTCCTGGTGAAGCAAAACGCTGGTAACAGCTGTTAAACAACCGCCTGAGACGCCGGCCTCAAGCTCAACTTGGTAATGCGATTTTTCGAGCGTTTGAGCACAATGAAACGCATCCCATGAAAGGTAAATGCTTGTTTTTCTTCAGGAATAATTTGACTTTCATGAATAACCAACCCTGCCACTGTTGTGGCATCTTCATCGGGTAGCGACCAGTCAAACGCACGATTTAAATCGCGCACTGGCACAGAACCATCAACAATAACAGAGCCATCGGCCTGCTGGCTTACACCTTGCACATCAAGATCGTGTTCGTCGGCAATCTCGCCAACGATCTCTTCTAAAATGTCCTCAAGTGTGACAAGTCCTTCAAATTCACCATATTCATCAATGACAATAGCAACATGCGCTTTACGACGTAAAAAAGCATTTAGCTGGTCCTTAAGATTTGTGGCATCTGGCACAAACCAAGGCTTTTGCGCGATCTTCATAATGTCAATATCACTGACTTTGTTCTCCGCAGCAGCAAGTGCACGCAATAAATCTTTAGCATGAATAACGCCTATAATATTATTTGGCTCACCACGCCAAAGCGGAACACGTGTATATGGGCTTTCCAAAATAGTCTTCACATTATGCGCTGTTGTGTCATCTGCATTGAGCATTTGAACTGACGTTCTATGCACCATCACATCGGACACTTCCAGATCACCCAGATCAAGCACGCCGCCTAATCGGTCTTTATCTGCTTTGACAACTGAACCTTCGCGGTGAAGCAAATCCACTGCCCCGCGAATTTCTTCCTGAGGCGACAACATAGATGCATCGGACGCCAGACTAACGCCAAATATACCCAATATTGCTCGAACCAAAGCATTGATCAGCGACGATAGTGGGCCAACAACTAGAACAAAAGGACGAATGATAGGTGCAACAAACATTGCAAATCTATCCGGCGTTGAAATCGCCCAACTCTTTGGTAGAACTTCGGCAAAGACCACCAGCGCCGCTGTCATAATAAGCGTTGCAAAGACAACGCCAGACTCGCCAAAAATTGACAAAAGCATACTGGTCGCAAGTGAAGACGCTAAAATATTGACTAGATTATTGCCGATCAACAACGCACCGATTAATCGGTCACGTCGTTCAATCAACTTGCTAACGATACCGGCTTTTTGCTCCCCATTATTTTCAAATGAGTGCATACGTGCGCGTGATACCGCGGTTAATGCTGTTTCTGAACCTGAGAAGAACCCAGACAAACAAATAAGAAATATAATTGTTGCAAGTATCACCCAGTTTTCAGTGATAAACTGCAAAAAAGCATCAAGCATTACGTGTCTCTTCGATAAAGCGCCAAACTTCATTAGTTGGCACATTGTTAGCCACAAAGGATTGGCCAATCCCTTTTGTCAAAATAAACGTCAATTCCCCGCGGGAGACCTTTTTATCCTGAGCTATGTGTTCCATCAATATATCGGTAGAAGGAAGCTCGCCGTCAATATCATTCATTGAAATTGGTAAACCAACTTCCCTTAAGTGTTTTTCAACACGCGCACCATCATCCGAGCTGCAAAGGTTCATTCGTGAAGAAAACTTATGCGCCATCACCATGCCAATCGAAACACCCTCGCCGTGCACGAGGCGTTTGCTATCGTAGTTAGTTGCGGCTTCTAACGCATGACCAAATGTGTGTCCCAAATTCAGTAACGCACGTGTGCCATGTTCAAATTCATCGGCTGCAACAACCTCAGCTTTGGCGCGGCAACTTGTTGCAATAGCTTCAATACGCTCAGGTCCACCATTGAAGATACCTTGCCAGTTTTTCTCGAGCCACTCAAAAAAATCCGGGCGATCGATCAAACCGTATTTTGCAACTTCAGCATAACCCGCGCGCATTTCTCGTGGTGACAATGTATCAAGCGTATCTGTATCAACCAGCACCAATTGCGGCTGATGGAAAACGCCGACCAGGTTTTTACCCGCTGAGGTATTAATCCCTGTCTTACCACCAACAGAAGAATCTACCTGCGCCAGCAAACTTGTTGGAATTTGGATAAACTTCATCCCACGGCGAACAATACCAGCTGCAAAGCCCGTTAAATCGCCAATCACACCACCACCAAGTGCAATAACCGCGTCGCCACGCTCAAGCTTACACTTTAAGATATGATCACAAGCCGTTTCCATATTCTCATAGTTTTTGGTTTTTTCACCAGGCTTTAACACTAGCGGGTCAATTTCAATCCCAGCGCTTTTCAAGCTCTCGGTCAAAGGCGCTAAATAGTTCTCTGCAACTGTTTCATCCGTAATGACGGTTGCTTTTGCCTTTGGCAAACGTTTGGCGATCTCCGCACCAGCATCTTTCATCAAACCGCGGCTGATCAATATATCATAAGAGCGATCACCCAGTGACACCGAGACACATTCTGCGTTGATATTTTCATCGGACATTTACGAACTAACCTTTTGTTTTGTTGCGATAATATCACCGCTATTCTCAATCACTTTTGCTGCATCATAAGCCACATTTTGCTTTGGTGCATTGCGTGATTTAACAGACACATCTGCTAGCCCATAGATGGGATAGCGCTCTTCCATAAGATCGCGCAGGATCTTTTGCGGATTAGGTTGCTGCAATAATGGTCTTGTAGAGCGTTTTGATACGCGTGCCCAAAGCACATCATAATCCGCGTTAAGCCAAAGTGATAATGCACTGTTTAAGATGTTTTCGCGCGTTTCATCATTCATAAACGCACCACCACCTGTAGAAACGATTTGCGGGCCATCTTGCAACACACGTTTTACAACACGCGATTCAAGGGCTCTAAATTCAGGCTCACCATATTGTGCAAAAATCTCGGTAATTGGCATTTGTGCAGCAGCGACAATTTCATCGTCGGTATCGACAAAAGGAAGATCTGTATATTGCGCCAATAGTTTCCCAATGACGGACTTTCCTGCCCCCATCAATCCGACAAGCACAAGATTACGATCGCCCAACGCTAAACGCGCGGCATCACCTGCCTCTTTTAACTTGCTTTCCGAAACTGCTGCCAATTTAACGCTCCAATTTTCCCTTCTCCTATCATGCACCATGCCGTGCAGGTCAAGGGTGATTGAAACCTTTTCACGCCACATGCGCTAAATTCAGAGCTTGCAGATTGTCCATAAGTTCCATAAAAACGGGATACGTTCTTAAATTTCAGGATTATCTCAACTTGCCATCACTTTTCAGATTGCTATTTGTCATCGGAATTCTCGTGGGAATTTGCTATGGTACGATGTACGCATTGGTGGAATTTGTTGAACCAAAAGACCGCGAAGTTACCATCCGGGTTCCCAGCGAAAAGCTCTATAAAGAACAATGAAACGAGACCTAAGCGCCGCCCATCTTGAAGCATTTTTAGAAATGATGATTGCTGAGCGTGGGGCAGCGGATAATACGATTGAATCCTATCAACGAGATTTAACCGAAGTTTCAAACTTCTTATCAACCAGAAAAACCACCCTCACCAACGCTTCATCCGACGATATCAAAGCTTATCTGAAACAGATGTCCGATAGCGGTTATGCACCGTCTTCACAATCACGCCATCTATCTTCTATGAAACAGTTTTATCGGTTTATGCATGATGAAGGTTTATTAGATGATGATCCAACAGGCATCATTGACGCACCAAAATCTGGGCTCAAACTTCCCAAAACATTGTCTGAAGATGAAGTGGGGCAATTGTTAGACCTCGCCGAGGCTGCTGCCAAATCCGCTAAAGGTGATAAAGAACGCATCAGTAAAACACGGTTTCGAGCGCTTTTAGAATTGTTATACGCAACGGGCATGCGCGTCAGCGAGCTTGTAGCACTACCTGTAGGCGTTTTAAAACGCGATGAACCTTTTCTGATAATTAAAGGCAAAGGTAACAAAGAACGCCTCGTACCCATTTCACAAGCGGCAAAATCAGCATTGGCCGATTACATGTCAGCCATACAAGCTCATAACGCCAAACAAAAAAAGCCGGACGAGTCTGCATTTTTATTCCCAGCAAATTCAAAAACCGGATATTTGGCGCGGCAAGTATTTGCGCGCGAACTTAAATCCATCGCCGCGCAAGCTCAAATTGACGTTGAAAAAATCTCACCGCACGTATTACGGCACGCTTTTGCATCTCATTTATTATCAAATGGCGCCGATTTGCGTGCTGTGCAGGAGCTTTTAGGGCATTCAGACATCTCGACCACGCAAATTTACACACATGTTTTGGATGAGAGGCTGAAAAAACTTGTCAATGAGCATCATCCCCTTGCCAAAACGCACAAAAAGTTTGATTAGAGTTAAAAATCATGTGAGAAGCAGCTTCTCCTTGATTATGCCGTGTTTGGGCTTACATAGAGACTTAAATTTTAAACAATTGTGCTTGGCGTTGATCTAATATGCATCATTATCTTGATTTCGAAAAACCAATCTCTGACCTCGAAGGTCAAATTCGGGAACTCAAAACACTTTCTGGCAAAGAAGAAGGCGTTGATACAGCTGACGAGATCGAGCGATTGGAAATTCGCGCTAATGAAGCCATGGTTGAGATTTATGCCAAATTAAACCCTTGGCAAAAAACTCAAGTTGCACGCCACCCAGCGCGCCCACATTTCATCGATTATGCATCCAAACTGTTTACAGAATTTACTCCGCTTGCCGGAGATCGTAAGTTTTCAAATGACGAGGCAATCCAATCTGGTTTAGCGCGCTTTGAAGGCCAAGCAGTTGCCGTTATCGGGCATGAAAAAGGCAACGACACCAGCTCGCGCATCAAACACAATTTTGGTAGCGCCCGTCCTGAAGGTTATCGCAAGGCAATCCGAGTGATGGAAATGGCTGATCGTTTTGATCTACCAGTCATCACTTTAGTAGACACAGCTGGCGCATACCCAGGTGTTGGCGCTGAAGAGCGTGGCCAAGCAGAAGCCATCGCCCGCTCGACAGAAACATGCTTAAAATTGCGCGTTCCACTTATTTCTGTTGTTATCGGCGAAGGTGGCTCCGGCGGCGCGATTGCAATTGCTGTTGGCAATAAAGTTTATATGCTCGAGCATTCAATCTACAGCGTGATTTCGCCAGAGGGTGCAGCATCTATTTTATGGCGCGATGCAGCGCGCGCAAAAGATGCAGCAACAAATATGAAAATTACCGCACAAGATTTAAAAGAACTCGGGATTGTTGATGGTATCATCACAGAACCCATGGGTGGTGCGCATCGCGAACCAGCAACTGTTATTGATGGCGTTCGTAATGTTATCAAAACATCTTTGGCTGACCTATCTGGCAAATCACGTGAAGAATTAAAACTTCAACGCCGCGAGAAGTTTTTGTCAATTGGCCGTAATTTAGGCTAATTGTTGCGTCATTTCGATTATCGACCGAGTTTTCGCGTCTAAAAATGCTGATCACAATCTGTTTATCTGCAATTTTAACACGGGCGTGGTAAGGTTTTAAAAACCATCATAATGGTATGTGTATTCCATTCGATAACTTGAAATTGTGTGACGCGGACAAGAATGACAGTTACTAACGTTAAATGGGTCGTATTGGCGGCAAGCTTAGCCCTTGCAGGGTGTAATGACACGCTGACATCTGTCTCCAACAAGGCAGAGCATCCCCTTCCTGATAAACTTGTTAAAAAGATGAAAGCGCAAGGCATGACCACGCGCTCTCCTATTTTAATGCGCATTTTCAAAGAAGAAAACACGTTAGAGATTTGGAAACAAAAGCCCAATGGTCGTTATGAGATTGTCACCAATTATGGCATTTGCAAATGGTCAGGTCAGCTAGGACCAAAATATAAAGAAGGCGATCGTCAGGCGCCTGAAGGATATTATAGTATCCGCAAGCACCAAATGAACCCCAATTCCAGTTACTACTTGTCATTTAACATGGGCTTTCCCAATAGATTTGACAGAGCCCATGGACGAACTGGTTCCAACCTCATGGTTCATGGTGCATGTTCATCAGCTGGTTGTTATTCTATGACAGATGAGCAGGTTTTAGAGATTTTTGGCTTTGCAAGAGACGCCTTTAAAGGTGGTCAAGATGCTTTCCAAGTACAAGCTTTTCCTTTCCGCTTAACGCCTGAAAACATGGCGCGCTATCGAGATCACGCCAGTTTTGATTTTTGGAACCAAATCAAAGAAGGCTATGATCATTTTGAAATCACCAAGCGTCCTCCTAAAGTGGATGTTTGTGAAAAACGTTATGTATTTAATCAGACAGCAACAGATGGTGGAAAATTCCGTGCGAGTGCAGCGTGTCCTGAAATGTCTCAACCACAGTCATTGAAATTTGCCTATGCGGCATATCAAAAAGACTATCAGAAAAAATTTGACGCTGCAGTTGCCAAGTTTGAGCGAAATGAAGCACGAGAAAAAGAGCAAGAAGTGGCCAAAATCGCTTCTGAAGCACGAGCCCAAGAACGTGCAATTTTAGCCGAACAACGCTCTGCAAATGTCAAACAAACCTTAGCTCCGGTTGCGTCATTATTTTCGCGCCAAAGAAACGCAAATACGCAAAACAGCAATGCGCTTTCAGCCAACCTTTATAAAGCAACCTCAGAAACTGCGCCAATACAGCAACCAGTCGTGCCGGCGCCATCTACTCAGGTTGTCGCAGCAGCAGAGCCTGCCGTTCCGGTACCAACGCTCGTTGCAGATGAAGCAAATGCAGCTGAACAAACCAACGCAAATCCGAGATGGAAATTTTGGAAGCGTAAAGCCAACAACGCTCAATAATTTGATTTTGCATGCAAGAACTTGATCTAAAGGGTTTAAAATGCCCATTACCTGTGTTGCGTTTAAGACGCTACTTGCGTGATCATGTTAAAATAGGTGAACAGGTCCAAGTGCACACGACAGACCCAATGTCAGAAATTGATATTCCGCACTATTGCAATGAATTTGATCAAAAGCTGGTCTCAGCAGATACCGTCGAAAACGGTCATGTTTTCATCGTTGAAAAGAATAGTGAAGTCATTACTCCTTAACAGGCGCACTGAGCTAAAACCCCAGCATTTGCTTAACCTGAGAAAGCGTTTGCCCCTCATCATCACGCAGTGACCTGATGGATGTATCGTGATTGCTTTTTGAAAGCTTACGACCATCTTCGCCCAAAATCAGTTTGTGATGGATATATCCCGGTTCTGGTAAATCGAAAAGAACTTGCAACAATCTATGAACCGAACTTGCGTGATATAAATCCATACCTCTGACGACGAGGTCAACATTTTGAGCAGCATCATCAAGCACAACAGACAAATGATAACTTGTGGGCGTATCTTTACGCGCAATGATTACGTCACCCCACACACTGGGATCAGCTTTAATAACTGATTTTGTAAAATCCAGATCATATTCAAGCCAAGTAAGGTCATTGTTCGTATGGGAAATTGCTTTTGGCATATCCAGCCGCCACCTAAACGGTTCACCATCATCTGCACGCCGATCCGACAATGTGCGCGATTGTTGTTTACACAGATCAGGATAAAGCGGTGCACCATCGGGATCACTTGACCAATCATGACCAAAATTTTCCTTATGTTTTGCAGCGAATTCCCTGATCTGCTTGCGAGATAAAAATGCGCGATAAACCAGCTCTTGTTCGATCAACCATTCAAGCTTTGCATGATACGCTTCAAATCGCTGCGATTGTTGCATAACAGGTTTGGGCCAGCTGAGACCCAACCATTTTAAATCCTCACAAATCGCAGCCACATATTCCGCGCGAGCTCGGGTTTCATCAATATCTTCCATGCGCAATAACAACTCAGCATCCAATTGCGTTGCGACTTGCTGATTTAACAACGCAGAATATGCATGGCCTAAATGAAGATATCCATTTGGACTGGGTGCAAAACGTAATCTTTTAAAATTTGCATGAGCCATTTATTCTCTATGCCATGAGATTTTCTCTCAGTCACCTTCCAAAACGTGTAAGATTTTGAAAATGATTGATCGAATAAAAAACGAATCAGATATCGAATTCGCCCTCGAAAAACTATCCAAACAGGATTCTGAGCTGATCCCTGTTATAAATTCAGTTGAGCATGTGCCGTTGCGCCTATCAAAAGATGGTGTTGAGGGCTTGGCAAAAATCGTCACATCACAACTCATTTCACGCGCTGCTGCCAATGCAATTTGGTTAAGAGTAGAAAACGGGATTGGCCAAGTGAATGAAGAGCAAATACTCCGCTGCAGCGAAGATGATTTGATGGCGCTGGGCCTTTCGCGCGCAAAAGCAAAGACCTTTAGAGCAATCGCAACTGCATCCTCTGAAGGCATGATCAACTTTACCGAATTAAACCTTATGCCGGCAGATAAAGCATTGAAAAAATTAATGTCTTTGAAAGGCATAGGGCGTTGGAGCGCTGAGGTTTACCTGATGTTTTGCTGTGGACATTGTGATTTTTTCCCCGCCGGTGACATAGCGCTTCGAAGTGCAGCAGGAGACATTTTTTTCGATGGCAATCGCCCCGATGAGAAACGACTTCGCCTACGTGCCGATCGCTGGTCACCATATAAAAGCGTCGCGGCTCGGCTACTTTGGAGTTATTATGCCAGCATGAAAAAAAGAGAGAGTTTGCCTTTGTAATTTCCTGAAAAAATCGACTTTGATTTTAGCACGGGAAAATAATTTATTACCCTTCACAACATCGTCACATATTGCATAGTATAAACCACAATATGTTGTGTAGTTTAGGAGAAGAGTGTGACGATTGCCGTTTCGCCTCAATCCCTGCCAGCACTGGTGCTGAATGCGGATTACAGGCCTTTGAGTTACTACCCCTTGTCATTATGGTCATGGCAGGACGCGGTAAAAGCCGTTTTTCTAGATCGTGTTACGATTATTGCTGAATATGAGCACGCGGTTTCCTCACCCAGCTTTTCGATGAAAGTACCGAGCGTCGTTTGCTTAAAGAATTATATAAAACCACCGGAATATCCAGCCTTCACTCGCTTTAACGTATTCTTGCGTGATAAGTTTGAATGTCAGTATTGCCATTCAAAAGATGACCTCACATTTGATCACGTCACACCGCGCCGATGCGGCGGGCAGACTGAATGGGAAAACATTGTTGCAGCATGTTCGCCTTGCAACTTGAAAAAAGGTGGAAAATTGCCAAAAGATGCAAAGATGCATCCGCGACAGGCGCCTTATCGACCAACAATGCATGATCTTCATAAAAATGGGCGACTTTTTCCGCCCAACTATCTTCATGATAGCTGGATGGATTTTCTCTATTGGGATTCCGAACTTCAGCCTTAGAATGATCTATTAGACAGTTCTAAATGCCAATCGAAGTGTAAAGAACGCAAGAATTGCGCTTGCGATCACGTTCCAACCTGCAAATGACAAGCCCAAGAAACGGCCCGCTGCTTGATCACAAGACGGAGGACGTTTTGAATTAAGATCACCCAGCAAATTAGATGCATCGCCAGATAGGCCATCAGCAACGGTTGCGCATGATTCAGGACCAGGCCACCAACCCCATTCAACACCAGAATGGAAAGCACCCAAATAAACCCCATACACCATCAGTAACCCAGCGATAAGAATAAGGCCGCGGGTAACAATAGCAGGTGTTGTGACAAGCGCAGTTATGCCTGCAATTATAGTAATGGGGATACCAACATAATAGGGCACGCGTTGTTCCAAGCACAAAGCACAGGGTATAAAACCACCAATATGCTCAAATGCAAGTGCACCGCCGACAACCAAAGCCATCAAAATGCCAGCGTAGAATGTAACCTTGCGATGGTCCGCCAATATTGGCGTAGTTAAGGCTCCCAAAAATGATGAACTTTCAGACATAACGCCCCCTAAAACAAGAACTTAACCGCGTAAAACCCGCCGAACAATAATATTAAGAATAAGGCAAAAAGGAGACCAAGATACTTTTCAATGAACAAACGGATCGGCTCACCGAATTTGCTTAACAGGTATGCAACAAGGAAAAAACGAGCTGAACGCCCGATAATGCTCACGACTGTAAATGTCAGCAAATTCAAACCCGTCGCGCCAGAGAAAATCGTTAGAACTTTATACGGAAACGGCGTAACGGCAGCAAACAACACGCCCCAACCACCATAGATATTATACCACTCAGATACTTTATCAAAACTATCGGCTTTACCATAAAGCTCTAAAACATATTTACCGATCGTCTCATACAAAAACATACCGATTGCGTAGCCCAAAAAGGCGCCCAGGATGGAAAACAATGTGCAGATAAAAGCAATGCGCACCCATTTGTCTGGTCGCGCAACAACCATGGGAATTAAAATGACATCCGGCGGAATAGGAAAGATAGAGCTTTCCAAAAACGAAACACCGGCCAACCCCTTTTCAGCATGTTTGGTGCCAGCCAACGACATAGTCCAATCATATAGACGACGTATCATATTTATTCCGATCAAATCATAATTTAAAACAAAGCAGGCAGCGAACATCGCGACCAACTTGAAACTCAATACGAGATTAACTTTGATAATTCCTTACAAATTACCTATATCCCTGAGGTAGAGAGTTCAATGGGTTTTAAACTATGCCAACCAAAATGCCGCAACAATTAAACATGTCCAATGAAGAGCTGCATGAAAAAATTTCCGAGTTAAACCGCGAATTAAGTAAGCTTAATCAACATCGTTACATAAGAATACACAATTCAGTCCCACGAATGCTTGGATTTCAATTTGTTCGCGGCTTGGCATTTGGCTTAGGTTCAGTTTTAGGTGCGACGGTGCTCGTTTCAGTTTTGGTTTATTTCCTCGCACAGATCGATTTTATTCCAATTATAGGTGAATGGGCACAAGAAATTTTAATCGCGATCAAACCGGAAGGCTAAGCCCATAACCAAGATAGCAAATTAAGAACATTTTTCATCTATTTCCTATTGCGTATCTGAAATCCATATAGTACATCGCTCTCAGGGCCTCCCTGGCGGAACTGGTAGACGCGTTGGATTCAAAATCCAATTCCTCACGGAGTGCCGGTTCGATTCCGGCGGGAGGTACCAATTATCTTAGAAAATTCAATTTACCACACAATTTTCGCGTAATTGCATGCCGGATTTTGTCTGATGGCGCGTACATATTTTTCAATTCTTGAATTCGATACAGTTTCATTTACAAACTTGATATGCTTTTTAAAGCACACATCTCGTATCAGAATAGTGAAAGTCCGTTCACATGCAGAATTCCAAGGCCGCGGCGGTCATACTAACGTTCAATGAAGAACATAATATTGCGAACGCAGTGGCAAATGCGTCCCAGTATTTTCAAAGCGTTTATGTTTTGGATTCAATAAGTACAGACAATACAGTTCCAGCGGCCAAAGAAGCCGGTGCGAGGGTCTTTGAAAACAAATTTGAAGATTATGCATCCCAGCGCAATTGCGCTTTAGAAAAATTAAAAGCAGATTATGACTGGGTTTTCTTTTTAGATGCGGATGAAGAACTCAACGAGGAGCTGGGGCAAAACGTAAAACAAATCACATCTCTGCTGCCCAGCGAACAAATCGCTTATGAAATGAAGCGGATAAATCACTTCTTGGGCCAACCGTTGAACTATACAGTCGGACCCGATTATCAAACCAGGCTTTTAGGGCGATTTGAAACGCTTGAATATTTCAGCAAAGTGCATGAGCGCCTTAATCTTGAGAAAGAGCAAATCAAACAAGTCTCAGGACACATTATTCATAAAGACGTATCGAGCATGCAATATCTGTTTAATAAGACAAATAACCAGTCGGATCTGGAAGTTGAACAGCGAAAGCTCTATTCGCTGCCACACAGTGTCTTTCGTTTGCTAAATGTACCCATCCGAACCTTCTTATCCCACTACGTGATGAAACGAGGTTTTCTAGATGGCTATCGAGGCTTTTTATATTCCTATCACAAGGGTGTTTATCGCGCTGTTATCATCAGCAAACAGATCGAAAAACTCTTGCAGAAATAATTTCTTACTTGTGCTTAAATTCCGCTTTGCGCTTTTCGGTAAAGGCGGCCATACCTTCTTTCTGATCTTCTGTTGCAAATAACGGATAAAACACACGTTGCTCGTAATGAAGGCCTTCAGCAAGCGTTGTTTCAAAGGCGCGATTGACCGTTTCCTTCGCTGCATAGACGGATGGACGAGAGAAGTTTGAAATCTGCTTGGCAGTTTTAAGCGTTTCATCAAGCAATTCATCAACAGGCATAACGCGCGCAACCAAACCTGAACGCTCAGCTTCTTCAGCGCCCATCATCCGGCCGGTTAAAACCATATCCATTGCTTTTGATTTACCAATCGCGCGGGTCATGCGTTGTGAGCCGCCCATGCCAGGAATCACGCCAAGCTTAATCTCAGGCTGGCCAAATTGCGCAGTATCTGATGCAAAAATCATATCGCACATCATAGCAACTTCGCAGCCACCACCAAGCGCATAACCCGATACCGCAGCAATGATTGGAATCCTGCATTCATTTAAAGATTTTAGAACACCGAAATGATCACGCATTAGCATATCAATATAAGAGTTTTCAGCCATCTCTTTGATATCAGCACCCGCGGCAAAGGCTTTTTCCGACCCCGTCAGAACGATACATCCAATTTCCGGATCATCTTTTAATTTGGATAAATGTGCATCAAGCGCAGATAGCAGCTCAGCGTTAAGTGCATTGAGCGCTTTAGGTCTATTGAGCGTTAAAACTGCAACGCGATCATGTATTTCCAAAAGAACTGTATCACTCATATTTATCTCCAAATAAGAAAATCTTTATTTCAAATCGCCAAGCAGCTTGATCATTGCTGAAAAATCCAAATCACCATGACCTTGATCGACCATCGCTTTATATAGCGCACTAGCATGAGCGCCAAGTGGTGTTTGAGCATCAGCGTCTTTTGCAGCTTCCATTGCAAGATTAAGGTCTTTGTTCATCAAGCTTGCCGCAAATCCTGGCTTATAATTATTATCCGACGGGCTTTTTGGACCCACATCCGGCACAGGGCAATAGGTATTCACCGACCAGCAGCTACCCGATGATGTTGAAACAACATCAAATAGTTTATCCTGATCAAGGCCCAGTTTCTCAGCCATCGCAAAAGCTTCACATGTCCCAATCATAGAAATCGCAAGCAGCATATTGTTACAAATCTTTGCTGATTGCCCTGCACCACCTTCACCGCAGTGAACAGCTTTTTGGCCCATAATATCAAGGACGTTTGATCCCTTAGTAAACGCATCATCTGATCCACCAACCATGAAAGTCAACGTGCCAGCGCTTGCCCCGCCAACGCCGCCTGATACAGGGGCATCAAGACATAATTTACCAGCATCAGCTGCCATTTGATGAACCGTTTTAGCGGACGCAACATCAATCGTCGAACAATCTATAAGCAAACTACCATTAGGCATCTGCGATAATAATTCAGAAGCAACTGATTTAGAGATCTCGCCATTAGGCAACATCGTAATAACGATATCAACATTCGCAGCGATTGCGCCTAATTGATCAGAAACTTTCATATCTTCCGATTGCGCGGCAGATCGCGCCGCATCACTCACGTCAAAACCTAAAACATCATGTCCTGCGTTCTTCAGGTTTTTTGCCATGGGGAAACCCATATTGCCTAAACCGACAAATCCAACTTTTGCCATCACATCCTCCAAAACTTTAATAACTGTCCAAAATGAAAATGGCAGGATTTTGCACCTGCCATTTGAACATTAATCCATCGTTGGGATGGAGAAGTCGGCACCTTCTTTAATGCCAGAAGGCCAACGTGTCGTCATAGTTTTTGTTTTCGTATAAAAACGAATGGCGTCCGGACCATGTTGGTTCAAGTCGCCAAATGACGAACGCTTCCAACCACCAAATGTGTGATAGGCCAATGGCACAGGAATTGGCACATTCACGCCAACCATGCCCACTTGAACGCGTGAGGTGAAATCACGTGCTGTGTCGCCATCACGAGTATAAATCGCAACGCCATTGCCATATTCGTGATCATTGGCAAGACCCAATGCTTCCTCATAGTTTTTAGCGCGCACGACTGATAGCACCGGGCCAAAAATCTCTTCTTTGTAAATGCGCATATCTTTGGTCACATTATCAAACAGGCAACCACCCATGTAGAAACCATCCTCATAGCCCTGCATTTTGAAATCACGGCCATCAACGGCAAGGTCTGCACCTTCATCGATACCAATTTCAACATAATTTTTAATGCGAGCAAGTGCTTCAGATGTCACAACTGGACCGAAATCTGCATCAGGATCCGTTGAGGGGCCGATCTTTAGCGCTTCAACGCGTGGCACCAATTTGTCCATCAAACGATTAGCCGTATCTTCGCCAACTGGGACAGCAACTGAAATTGCCATGCAACGCTCGCCAGCGGAACCATAGCCAGCACCAATTAGCGCATCTGTTGCTTGGTCTAAATCAGCATCAGGCATGATGATCATGTGGTTTTTCGCGCCACCGAAACATTGAACGCGCTTACCATTTGTACAGCCGCGACCATAAATGTATTCCGCAATTGGTGTTGAACCAACAAAGCCGACAGCCATGATATCTGGATGATCCAAAATCGCATCAACAGATTCTTTATCGCCATTGACCACGTTGAAAATTCCGTCTGGCAAACCAGCTTCTTTAAACAATTCGGCAATGCGCATTGGCACACCCGGGTCACGCTCTGACGGTTTAAGAACAAAAGCATTACCACATGCAATCGCGGGAGCTGCTTTCCACAATGGGATCATCGCTGGGAAGTTAAACGGTGTGATACCTGCAACAACACCCAATGGTTGACGAACCGAATGTAAATCAATTCCAGGGCCAGCACCTTCAGTAAACTCACTTTTAAGCAAGTGCGGAATGCCAATGCAAAATTCAACAACTTCAAGACCGCGCTGGATATCACCCTTCGCATCTGGCACAGTTTTGCCGTGCTCTTCTGAAAGCAAAAGTGCTAATTCATCATATTCTTTGTGAACGAGTTCAAGGAATTTCATCAAAACACGAGCACGACGCTGAGGGTTTACCGCAGCCCATGCCGGTTGTGCAGCTTTTGCAACGGCAACAGCTTGATCCAACTCATCTTTAGTTGCGAGTGCGACTTTAGCCTGCACTTCACCTGTCATAGGTTTGTAAACGTCTGCTTCACGACCTGATTTGCCAGCAACTTTCTCGCCGCCAATATAATGTCCGTATGTTTTCATGATATCCTCCATTGGTTGGCTCAAAGCTTATAGAATTCTCATGGAACAGAAAAGAGCTTCAAATCTCATTATCATTGTGCAAAAATACATGAATGAAAAAGCTAACAGGCATGTATTTATGAACTGGGATGATTACAGGTTTTTCTTAGCTGTGGCACGCGGTGGACAGTTAAGCAGTGTGGGTCGCGCCATGAATGTCGATCACGCAACGGTTTCACGACGCATAAAAGCATTGGAACTTGAATTACAATCAAAATTATTCGACAGCTCACCACAAGGGTATTCACTCACCGCAGAAGGCGCAGAGCTTCTGCCAATTGCTGAACAGATGGAACAAGCAACTCTGCAAGCTGAAGCGGCGCTTGCCAATTATGATAAAAAGCTCTCCGGCACCGTCCGCATTGGGGTTCCTGATGGGGTCGCCGCGTATGTTTTATCAGATGTCGCCAAATCCATTTGCGAAAACTATCCAAAGTTAAAGATCCAGCTAATTGCAATGCCGCAACAATTCTCACTGTCAAAACGTGAGGTGGATTTTGCCATTACAGTTTCACCACCACGGTCAGGCCGCACCAAGCTTCGCAAGATCACAGATTATACATTGCATCTATATGGCACCAAATCTTATCTGGAAAACGCGCCCAAAATTACAAACAAAGCAGATTTATCAAAGCATCGCGGTGTGGGCTATGTTCCTGAATTACTGCATGACAAAGAACTAGACTACATGCCACTCTTTGGTTCTGAGTTTGAACTCCAGCTCACAAGTACCAGTGTGCATGTTCAACTTCACGCAATTTTAAAAGGTGCGGGCATCGGCATTGTGCATGATTTTATGGCGCGCAATCATGATGATCTTGTACCTGTGCTTAAAAATGAAGTTTCTATTCAGCGCAGTTTCTGGCTCACAGTTCATGAAGATTATGCCCAAATTGACAGGATCCGCATTTGCATGGACGCAATTGTTGATCACATGCGCGAGGCGCTCACTGCATAATCAGTCAGGTGCTTTATTATTTTCCTTGGGTGAATAAGATGCGTACGGCAAACATTGAAAACACACTGGCAAATCCATAATCCAGCAACCGCAAAAACTTTGGATTGCTTTTCAACCATGAGGAAATTTTATCGGCAGCAAAAACAGTGCCAATCACAATTGGCAGAGATACGACTGCAAACAAAAACCCCAAAAATAATAGCCGAGCGGTAAAGTTGGGATCGTCAGCGCGCACAAACTGCGGCAGGAATGTCATAAAGAATATGATAATCTTGGGATTGAGCAAATTGACACCAAGCCCATTGAACCAGAATTTAAATAAGCTCTTACCGCTTGATTCACGTCGTTCAACAGAAAAGCTTGAGCTTCCTCTTAGAGCTTGAATAGCCAACCATAAAAGATAACCAGCGCCAGCGATCTTTAATATCCAAAAAGCTGTTGGTGATGCCACAACCAATGCAGATAAGCCAAACGCAACAAGACAAGTATGGATCAAAATGCCTGTTGTAGTTCCTGCAATTATCATCAGGCCTGCCTTAACCCCATCACTTAAAGAACGAGAAATCATCAAGGTCATATCAGGGCCAGGGGTGATCGCTAGCACAATCGAAGCCGTACAAAATGCAATTAATGTCAAACTATCAGGAATAAAGCTCATAAGCTTACCTAACGTTTTCATCTCATTCGGTCAATTATCGAATAATTGGGAGTCGCCAACGCTAAATATTTCTTGTATAGCCATGATTATCAGGGTCCGAACTCAAAAATTACTATTCAGGATTTAAAATAAATGACGACGTATAAAGACGTGAAAAAGGTCGTATTGGCCTATTCAGGCGGATTAGACACTTCCATCATCCTCAAATGGCTTCAAACAGAAATTGGCGCAGAAGTTGTGACATTCACGGCTGATTTGGGCCAAGGCGACGAACTGGAACCAGCACGCAAAAAAGCTGAATTGATGGGCCTTTCAGACGAGAGCATCTACATTGAAGATCTCCGCGAAGACTTCATTTCAAATTACGTCTTTCCAATGTTCCGCGCGAATGCGGTTTATGAAGGCGTATATCTATTGGGTACATCAATTGCCCGCCCGTTGATCTCAAAACGTTTGGTAGAAATTGCGCATGAAACTGGCGCAGACGCTATCGCTCACGGCGCGACAGGTAAGGGTAATGACCAGGTTCGTTTCGAACTTGCCGCATATGCGCTTAACCCTGACATAAAGGTGATCGCACCATGGCGCGACTGGACAATTAAATCCAGAACCGAACTGATTGAATTTGCTGAAGCGCACCAAATTCCAATTCCAAAAGACAAACGCGGCGAAGCGCCATTCTCTGTTGATGCAAACATGTTGCACTCATCTTCTGAAGGTAAAGTTCTTGAAGATCCAGCAGAAGAAGCGCCAGCTTATGTTTTCCAACGCACTGTTTCGCCAGAAGACGCACCGGATGAAGCAACCATCATTGAAATTGAATTTTCAAAAGGCGATGCAATTGCATTAAACGGCGAAAAAATGTCAGCAGCAACACTCTTCCAAAAATTAAACGATCTTGGTCGCGACAATGGAATTGGCCGTCTTGATCTGGTTGAAAACCGCTTTGTTGGCATGAAGTCTCGCGGCATTTACGAAACACCAGGTGGCACAATCTTGCTATCAGCGCACCGTGCGATGGAATCTATCACGCTTGATCGCGGCGCGGCGCACTTAAAAGATGAGTTGATGCCTCGCTATGCTGAATTGATCTATAACGGCTTCTGGTTCTCACCAGAGCGCGAGATGCTACAAGCAGCGATTGACCACTCACAAAGAGACGTTGAAGGTGTTGTTCGCCTTAAACTTTATAAAGGCAATGTCATTGTGATCGGTAGAGATTCGTCGAAGTCTCTTTACAGCGATGAGCTTGTAACATTTGAAGATGATCACGGTGCATATGATCAAAAAGATGCAGCAGGCTTCATCAAGCTAAATGCACTACGTTTGCGCACACTTGCGGCACGCGATCGCTCAAAATAACAACCAATGGACGGCGCGGGGGAAAAATCTGAAAGTGAGATGACGGCAAATGCTGCATCCGTTCAGACCCGCGCTGTGCGCTTACGATGGCTTATAGTTTTTATCGCTATCGTTTTGATTGGCGCGATCATTTATTTTTGGACCAACAAGGAGGCTGAAATCACCACATTACGGGTGGGTACTAGCCCCATTGGCACCGATACCAACAAACTACTCAACGAAGTAAGCTCCGTTCTTAAACGCCATTCAGATACATTACGTATCGAAACTATCCAGACCCGTGACCCAAGCGAAAACATTGCCAAGCTCAACAAGGGTGAGATCGATCTAGCTGCGATCCGCTCAGATACCCCTGTTGTTGCCAGCGTGCAGATGGTCGTCAATCTTTATGAAGATTACTTTCAGTTCATCGCGCGCAAAGATCTAAACATCAGATCCATAGAAGGTTTTGCAACATCAAAGATCATTATCCCACCTGGAGGTACTGATGGTTTCCGTTCATTTTTTGCCATCATCGATCATTACGATATCCCCACAGAAAATATTAAATGGAAAGCTCTGCCATTCCAACAAGCAAAACAGCTGCTGCTCGAAGGGCAAGCAGATGGTATTTTCACCGTGCGGTCACTGCGTGATCCTGCACTATTGAACCTGTTTGAAGATGCAAATCTGACGAAAAAACATCTAAATTTCGTCCCCATAGATCAAACAGAAGCAATCGCGTTGAAACGTCCATTTCTTGCAAAAGGCATATTGCCAAAAGGCGCGTTTTCAGGAGCAGAGCCTGTTCCTGCAGGAGATATGGAAACACCCGTCGTGAGCCGAATATTGGTTGCGCGTGATGACGTGCCAGAAGATGCTGTTCGCGAATTAACTAAGATATTATTTGAACATCGACTTGACCTTGTGGTGCGCTTTGAACTCGCAACAGCAATTACAGCCCCTCAACGAAATGCGGGTTTAACAATCCCCCTACATCCCGGCGCTGAGCAATTCTACGACCGTGATGAACCAAATTTCTTGCAGGAAAATGCTGAACCATTAGCGCTCATCGTTACGCTTTTGACTATATTGATTTCGGGACTTTTCACCTTGCGCGGCAGATTTAATTCTAACCAGAAAAATAAAGCTGATGTCTTTAACAAAGAGCTCATAAACATCTCGAACCAAGCACTCAACGCCCAAAATACGGACGAACTTGAAGAACTCTCAAAGCAGCTCGACACCATCCTGCAAGAGGTTGTGCACGCGCTTGATACAGATGAAGTCACGGAAGATGGCTTTCAAAGTTTTTCATTTTTATGGGAAGTTGCGCGACAAAAAATAAAAGAACGCAAAAAGACCTTTTTGAAAGGCGTTTAAATACCTATATGATCCAGATACGTTTTTGACCACAATAGGAACATATCTTGTCTGACAATTCTTCCCAAGCTGATATTTCAAATCTAACCAACTGGAACGGTCCGTTTGACCTACCGCAATTTGAAGCGCTGAAAGAGGCTGATTTTAGAACAGCCTTTGATATCACCTTAGAACGTGACAAAGCGCAGACGCTTGAAATTGCCAACAATCCAGATGAGCCGACATTTGAAAATACCATTGTCGCATTTGAAGTCATGGATGCAGGGCTTGGCAAAGTTGCAAGTCTTTTTTATTCACGCGCCGGAAACGATACTGATGATCGCATCAAAGAGATCGAACGAGAAATAGCGCCTAAACTGGCAGCTCACCATTCAGAGATGTCGATGAACCCAGAAGCGTTTGCAAGAATTGATGCACTTTATCAAAAACGAGATGACTTAAATCTTTCAACGGAAGAGCTTGAGGTTTTAGAAAAATACTGGCGCGGCTATGTCAAAAATGGTGCTAAGCTTGGTGACGAAGACAAAAAACGTCTTGCAGAAATTACATCTGAACTCGCTGTGCTTTACACAAATTTTGGTCAGAATGTTTTATCAGACAGTAATGATTGGACACTGCACCTGACCAAGGATGAAGAGATTGCAGGGCTACCTGACTTTTTGCTTGATACGTTAAAAGCACAAGCTAAAGAGCGCGGTTTTGATGAGGGTTATCTTTTAACCCTATCACGTCCCGTTTTGGCACCCTTTATGCAGTTCAGCACGCGTCGCGACTTGCGAGAAAAAGCTTATAAAGCCGGAGTTTCTCGTGGCGCTCGCGGCGGTGACACTGACAATGTAGACAACATCAAAAACATTCTAAAACTCCGCAAAGAAAAAGCTAAACTACTTGGCTATAACGACTTTGCTGAAGTGCGCCTTGAAAACACGATGGCGAAATCTGCAGAAAACGTGAACCAATTGCTGCATGATGTTTGGCCACGTGCGTTAGAACGTGCCAAAGAAGAAGAAGCGGAATTGTTATCGATGGCGCAGGAAATGGGCCATAATGATATTATCGAGCCTTGGGATTGGCGGTTTTATTCTGAAAAGCTACGTGAGAAAAAATTCGATTTCTCAGAAGCTGAACTCAAACCATATTTCCAACTTGATCAAATGATTGATGCAAGCTTTGATGTTGCCAATCGCTTATTTGGTCTAACATTTAAACAACGCGATGACATCACGCCTCATCATCCAGATGCAAAAGTATTTGAGGTCTTTGATCCAAACGGCAAAACAAAAGCCATCTTCATTGCTGATTATTTTGCACGCCCCTCAAAACGCTCTGGGGCTTGGATGAGCGCTTATCAAAGCCAACACAAGCTTAAAACGATTGACGGTAAAGACGGTAAGATGCCGTTCATTTATAACATCATGAATTTTGCTAAACCAGCAGAAGGTGAACCTGCGCTCTTATCTGCAGATGACGCCCGCACTTTATTCCACGAATTTGGTCATGCACTGCACGGCATCTTATCCGATGTGACTTATCCAAGTGTGTCCGGAACATCCGTATCGCGTGATTTTGTGGAATTGCCTTCGCAGCTTTATGAACACTGGCTCACGGTTCCTGAGATCCTTCAAAAGCATGCAACACATTATAAAACAGGTGAAGCCATCCCAGCGGAATTGGTCGATAAACTGATCAAGTCACAAACTTTTAACAATGGCTATGAAACACTCGGCTATTGCGCAAGCTCGCTTGTTGACATTGCATTCCACACAGCCGATGAGGTTGAAGATCCGCTTAAATTCCAAGAAGAGCTTTTAAAAAAGCTAGAAATGCCACATGCTGTATCAATGTATCACCGTGCGCCGCATTTCTTGCACGTCTTTTCTAGTGAAGGGTATGCAGCAGGGTATTATTCTTACATGTGGTCTGAAGTCTTGGATTCAGATGCATTTGCAGCGTTTGAAGAAACGGACAATCCGTTTAACCCTGAACTTGCAAAACTGCTGCACGATCACATTTACTCTAAAGGTGGTTCTGAGAAACCGGAAATACTTTATGAGAAATTCCGCGGCAGAATGCCATCACCTGAAGCAATGATCAAAAAACGTGGCCTTGAAACTGCTTAAGTCGATTTATTGGGGAAAATTATGAAACAACGCCAATTAGGACAAGACGGTCCAATGGTTGGAGCCATTGGCTTGGGATGCATGTCAATCGCAGGGTTTTACGGCTCATGCAATGTTAAAACCGCTCATGCAACGCTGGCAAAGGCACATGAAATTGGAATGACACATTTGGATACCGCCAAAATTTACGGTGACGGTATTTCAGAAAACATCATCGGTGATTTCTTAAAAGATAATCCAGATAAGAAATTCACCATCGCGACCAAGGGCGGGATAAACACCACGCCACCAAGAAGCTTTGATAACTCAGAAAAATATCTGACAGAATGTCTTGAGGGCTCGTTGAAGCGCTTAGGCGTTGATTATGTCGATCTTTATTACATTCACCGCCGCGATCAAAATATCCCGATTGAGGATGTGATGGAAACCTTGGTGAAATTTATCGATCAGGGTAAAATCGGATCTATTGGACTTTCTGAAATATCTCCAGCAACACTCGAGCGCGCAAGCGCAGTTCATCCGGTTGCTGCCGTGCAGAATGAATATTCCCTTTGGACCCGCCAACCAGAGCTAGGTGTCATTCAAGCGTGCAATCGCTTAGGGACAACATTTGTGCCATTTTCACCAGTTGGTCGGGGTATATTGACAGATTACGCCGCAAATTTGGACGTCAGCGCTTACGCAGATAACCCCTTCATGAAAACAAACCCGCGTTTTATGGAGCCCAACTTTTCTGCCAATCAGAAAAAGCTAGATCGCTTTAGATCCTATGCTGCGGATAAAAATGTCAGCACAGCAGGTTTGGCTCTAGCTTGGGTCTTAGCTCAAGATGAACGGTCAATCCCAATCCCTGGCACCCGCACGGTGGAACATTTGTTGGAATGCGCACAAGGTGCAGAGATCACACTATCAACGGATGAATTGGCTGAAATTGAAGACATCTTGCCTGTCGGCTTTGCTCATGGCAGTCGGTATTCCGATCAACAAAAGGTTGGTCCTGAGGATTATTGCTAGCTCGTGAACTTGCCTTCACAGCTGCAATAACTGTCTAAAAATTCGAGTAAATCCTTACGCTGGTAACCATTCCGGCGAATTAGGCCTTTTGTTTTTGGCAAAAACCGTGTATCGAGCGCCCAAGAGGCGTTGCTGCTTGGGAATTATTCCCGCCGATGCTCAAGATATTTAACCATATATAGCCACCTCTCCCTAAAAGGCACACACAAAATGAAAATGCGCAATATTGCAATTATTGCCCATGTTGATCATGGCAAAACGACACTTGTTGATGAGATGATGAAACAATCATCTACGTTCCGTGACGGACAACAAACTGAAGAACGTATGATGGATTCCAATGATTTGGAACGTGAGCGCGGCATTACAATTCTTGCCAAAGCAACGTCCATTGAATGGGAAGGTCTTCGTATCAATATCGTTGATACCCCAGGTCACGCCGATTTCGGTGGTGAAGTTGAGCGTATTTTGAATATGGTAGATGGTGCTATTGTTTTGGTCGATGCGGCTGAAGGCCCAATGCCACAAACAAAATTCGTTGTTGGTAAAGCGCTTAAAGTTGGCCTTAAGCCAATTGTTGCAATCAACAAAGTTGACCGTTCTGACGCGCGCGCTGAAGAAGTTGTCGATGAAGTGTTCGATCTATTTGCAAGCCTAGACGCAACAGATGAGCAACTTGATTTCCCAATTCTATATGGTTCAGGCCGTTCTGGCTGGATGAATTCTGAACTAGATGGTGATCAGTCCGAAGGTCTGCAACCAATGTTCAAACTTATTTCTGAGCACGTTGCTGAGCCAACAGTTGAAGAAGGTCCGTTTTCAATGATTGGTACAATCTTGGAAGCGAACAACTTCCTTGGCCGTATCATCACAGGCCGTATCAATTCTGGTTCAATTAAACCAAACCAAGCTGTAAAAGTACTTCACGCAGATGGTAAAACGCTTGAAACAGGTCGTATTTCAAAAATCCTTGCTTTCCGAGGTATGGAACGCGTTACGCTTGATGAAGCGCATGCAGGTGACATTGTTGCAATCGCGGGCTTATCAAAAGGAACTGTTGCGGATACATTCTGTGACCCATCCATCAACACGCCGATGGTTGCACAACCAATTGATCCGCCGACAGTGACGATGTCTTTTATCGTTAACGATTCACCGCTTGCAGGCACTGAGGGCGATAAAGTGACATCACGCGTTATTCGTGATCGCCTCTTTAAAGAAGCCGAAGGCAATGTTGCCCTTAAAATTGAAGAAGCAGATGACAAAGATTCATTCTACGTTTCTGGTCGCGGCGAACTTCAGCTTGCTGTTTTGATCGAAACAATGCGCCGTGAAGGCTTTGAGATCGCTGTGTCTCGTCCTCGCGTTGTGATGAAAGAAGAAGACGGTCAGAAACTTGAGCCTGTCGAAGAAGTTGTGATCGACGTTGATGAAGAGTATTCAGGCGTTATCGTTCAGAAAATGTCTGAACGTAAAGGTGACATGATTGAACTACGCTCATCAGGTGGCACACGCCAACGTCTAGTCTTCCACGCACCAACGCGCGGTCTAATTGGTTATCAGTCAGAGTTGATGACGGATACACGCGGCACAGCCATCATGAACCGCTTGTTCCATGCTTATGAGCCGTATAAAGGCCCAATTGGCGGGCGTAACAATGGCGTTCTAATCTCACAAGAACAAGGTGAATCTGTTGCATATGCAATGTTCAACCTTGAAGATCGTGGTCCATTTATCATTGGTTCAGGCGAGAAAGTTTACGCCGGAATGATCGTTGGCATTCATAATCGTCCAAATGACCTTGAGATCAACATCCTAAAAGGTAAGAAGCTCACCAACATGCGCGCATCTGGTAAAGATGAAGCCGTGAAGCTAACAACACCTATTAGAATGACGCTTGAGCGCGCTTTGTCATGGATCCAAGACGATGAATTGATGGAAGTCACACCGAAAAACATCCGTCTTCGTAAGCTCTATCTTGATACGCATGAGCGTAAGCGTTTTGAAAAAGCCCGTGCTTCCTAAGCACCGTTTTTCAACTTAATTTTGAACCGCCCATAGTTATGAAACTGTGGGCGGTTTTTTTTAATTTAAAAAAATCCTTTATAAATGGTTAAAAATGTCTTTTACTACGCCTCATGGATGCTTTGACGATAGACATACGCCCCGCAGAACCTGAGGATACTTGGCAGGTTGCACAAACGCACCGCCTTTCTTGGGAAGGCGCGTATAATGGCATGCTTCCTCATAAATCTTTGCGTGAAATGTTTGAGCGACGTAACGCCAATTGGTGGGGACGAGCAATCAATGGATCAGCAAACGTTCTTGTGTTGGATGTGGGAAATGTCATCGCAGGTTATACGACACTTGGAGTGAACCGCGTTAAAGAACTAAGCCAACAAGGCGAAATATATGAGCTCTATTTGAGACCAGAATTTCAAGGCGTCGGATTGGGTCAGAAACTTTTCACAGAATCTCGCAGGTTCCTAAATAGCCTAGGACATCGAGGTTGCGTTGTGTGGAGCCTTGATGAAAATACTGGTGCAAAACAGTTTTACAAAGCCATGGGCGGGCAAAAAATAGCTTCCGGTCACGAGACCTTCGATGACAAACGCTTTGCCAAAATAGCCTATGCCTGGTCGTAGCTCACCTAGTTTACAGCTCCATATTACAATTAAACGCAAGTATTGGCACAAAATTGCACTCTAAGGTGCTTTCAACCTTTACAAATTTATTTTGCAGCGCAATAAACCGTTCAAACTTATTTAAACAACATCTCGTATGTGATGATCACTGATTTGCTTTTTATAGCGATGAAACGATCAATAAATACAAGAATTAAATTGGAGCTGCTACATGCGCATCGACGCCATTAAAATTGGGAACAATCCGCCAGAAGACATCAACGTTATTATTGAGGTCCCTGTTGGTGGTCACCCAATCAAATACGAATTGGACAAAGAATCTGGTACACTCGTTGTTGACCGTTTTTTGTATACACCAATGACATATCCGGGCAATTACGGTTTCGTGCCGCATACGCTTTCTGATGATGGTGATCCAATCGACGTATTGGTATGTAACACGCGCCCGCTCATTCCTGGCTGTGTAATCAATGTGCGCCCGGTTGGCGTTCTTGTCATGGAAGACAATTCTGGCGAAGACGAAAAAATCATTGCTGTTCCATCAGCAGAACTCACAAAACGCTATGATAATGTAAACGACATTTCAGATATGCCAGAAATTACACTACAACAGATTGAGCACTTCTTTGAGCACTATAAAGATCTAGAACCTGGTAAATGGGTTAAGATTGGTGATTGGCAAAATTCGGACCGCGCCAAAGAACTAATCATTTCAGCGATCGAACGCGCTAAGGCTTAGTCTAGATAACGTGATCTGATGCAAGCTCTGCTATGATAGATCATGCAGAAGCACTAGAAACAAAAAAAGCGGCTTTAACAGCCGCTTTTTTTATTGAGCTCATTTCAAGTCACTTACATGAACATTGGGCGAATTGAGGTTGCCAAGAATATGCGTAGGAAATAGATGCCGAACAACAACGCAATTGGTGACAAATCAAGACCACCAAGGTTAGGCAAGATGTTTCGGATTGGACGCAAAACTGGTTCAGTTAATTTGAACAAAAAGTCGCCAATCATGCCAACAAATTGGTTACCCGAATTGACCACATTAAAAGCGTATAACCATGAAAAAATAACACTACCGATAACGATCCAAGTATAGAATCCTAAAATCGCATCTAGTGTGGCAAAAACAGCAATCATTTATATCTCCGTTTTTCGTTCAATCATGTCGCACATAATTGCGACAAGCAAACAAAGCTAGTCCAAGTAATTTATTATAGCTATGTAGTGATTTGCAATACGGACAGCAAGAGCAATTGAAAAATATGGTTTATACGCGAAACTATGCGCGTTTGATTGAGGCTGACTTCTCGTTTTGCGTATCAAGCCAATTTGATATCTTTGTATTTAACATCTCTGGCGATATCGGCTTGGTCATATAATCGTCCATCCCCGCATCTCGGCAGTTTTGCTCATCTGTTTTCATGGCGTGCGCCGTCACTGCAATGATTGGCGTGTGAGGCAATCCTTCAGCCTCTTCGATACGGCGAATTTCTCTCGTTGCCTCATGTCCATTCATATGTGGCATAGAAACATCCATCACAATAACTTTAGGGGATCTTTCGCGCCATAAAGCAACTGCCTCTCGCCCATCATTTGCAATTTCAAAATCAAGATTATTTTGCTTAAGCGCTTCAGAAAAAACAATTTGATTGACTTGATTATCCTCTGCAACGAGCACGGTTAGATTTGGCTTCTCTGACTCTTGTCGGTTTGTATCACGCAGTATATCAACGACAGGCGCTGTAACAGGTGCTGAAACATGCTCTTGGACGATCGGTTTGACGACCGTTAATTCTGCTTGTTGTTCAACTACAGGGGCAACAGATCTAGGCTTTTGCAATTCTTTTTGTTGCTGATTAGACAATAAGAATTGCTGCCTCTTATGCTTATTTAAAATGGAATCAATCGTTGATTTAAGCAATTTACTACGCGCTGGTTTGGACACATGTCCTTCAATATGAGCGTTAGAAAGCTGCTCTAACTCATGGGCTTGATCAACCGATGATAGGATCAGAATTGGGGTATCAGAGATACCTTCTGTTGTGCGAACAGCCTTTACAACATCCGCACCATTCATATCTGGCATGTGGAAATCGAGAACAACCAGATCAACGGGCGCCTGATGCTGCTGATGGGCATATTCCAAGAATTTAATACCAATAGGTCCTGATTCAACTGCCACACATTCATGCCCCCAACCGGTCAGCTGTTCGGTCAAGATTGTTCTATTGATCGCATTATCATCAATAACCAATATTCTAGCTTCAGAGGCATTGATGTTGGTATCTGCTGGGTCAGTTTTAGCATCTGCTTCAATTGGTAGATCGATAGTAAAGTTGAAATTTGAACCATAGTTTAACCGGCTAGACACACGGATTTTACCACCCATCAAGGCCACCAAACGTGCCGAAATTGCAAGCCCTAATCCAGTACCTTCATGTTTGCGGGTCGTGGAGCCATCAACCTGACTAAATTTTTCAAAAACGTGCGTAACGCGATCTTCTGGTATGCCAATGCCTGTATCTTCAATTTCAATTTTAATTCGTGCTGTTTGGGCGCCGGCATCATCATCAATAATTTTACAAGTTGTGCGCACTAAAACATGACCAACTTCTGTAAACTTAACAGCGTTACCAATCAGATTGGTTAGAATTTGACGTAATCTACCGCTATCACCCATCACCATTTCAGGCGTTTTGGGGTCAATACCTAAGATAAGTTCAATGTTCTTTTCCGCAGCGCGCGAGCTCATCAAAGCTCCGACATCTTCAATGGATTCAACCAAATTAAACGGCGCTTCAATAAGCTTCAGTTGCGCAGCTTCAATTTTTGAAAAGTCTAAAATGTCATTGATGATGGTCAACAGCGCATTACCTGATTTGATAATGACATCTGCAAAGGTCTTCTGACGGGTATCCAACTCAGTCTTGGATAACAATTCAGCCATTCCCAAAACACCGTTCATCGGGGTGCGAATTTCATGACTCATTGTAGCTAAAAATTCAGATTTGGCTTTGTCAGCGGCTTGTGCTTTTTCAAGCGCCTTGTTCGCCTCTTCAGTTTTGGCATTTAATTTCGAGAACAAACGTCGAAGAATAATATCAACAGGCAAGAACACAAAGAGAGCCAAGCCGATCAATGTCAGAATGCTCATGATCAAAACTTCTTTTTGTGTCTGTGATTGCTGTTCAACAAAACCAGCCAAATACTCTTTTAAAAAGCTTTGAGTGTCATTGATACGCGGCTTTAAAAATTCATCAAATCGTTTTACGAACATATCAGCAGCAAAATGCATATTAGCTTCTGATTTTGCGGAGCGCAGATACTGGCTGTCTGTTGATTGCTTAACAACTTTAAACGGATTTTCCGCATCCTTAAATATCTTCTTACCCGCAAATTCTGTTCGAAATTCCGCAGGTGCCTTTTTCCAAAGCCGTTCTAGAACTTTAACTTGCTCAAACAATATCCCCAAATCAGCCAATTGGATCCGGCGTGCAACTTGGATTTTCTTCTCAGGCTCAGCTGTTTTGTAGAACTCGTCTTGTTCGTCAAAAGTTAAGCCATCGATACGGGTATCAACAGCTTCAGGAGAAAACACTCGGGTTAATATCCGGGCACGTTTTGCAGCATCATTAAAACCAGTACTGATTTTGCTAAACTGATTAGACAAAGCAATCATGCTTTGAATTCGAGCTTCGTTTTCTTTTTGCTCAATATAAACTTGGTAGCTCATAAACCCCATAATAATAAGCGCAGCAATATAGCTCACACGCAGCCACATCATGGATTTGCGAGCACTTTTTAGAGCATCATCATCTGCTGGTTTTGTCATACGCTACACCTAAAACCGGAAAACATCCCGATAGCTTAGGTGTTTTATATTAATGATCTGTTATTTATAATTCCAAGAAAGCGCATGTCTAATGGTAAGGAATTACAGACTTTGCAGTTTTTAAAACACAAAACTTAGGCGTCAGAACCTAGTTAATCATTCACATTGGCTGGCGTGACTTTTGCAAACAATCGCACACCCTTGCGCTTCATCAACACGATCAAAACGGCTCCGGCTATAATGCCGCCAACATGACCACCCCAAGCAACTTGCCCATCGCTGTCATAAATCAACATAAAGAACTGAAAAAGGATCCATAAAGTGAGCGCCAAATAGCTTGGCAAAGGAAGTGGAATCCGACCAAATGCTAATATCCAAATCCGGACTCGAGGATGTAAAAGCAGATATGCGGATACCATGCCAGATGCAGCGCCTGATGCGCCAATAAGCGGGCTATCAGAGCTAGGGTCTAAAAGACCGTGGGCAAACGCGCCAGCTGCCGCGCACAAAAGATAGAATATCAAAAACCTAAAATGGCCCAGCGCGTCCTCAACATTGTCGCTGAAAATCCACAAGAACGCCATATTACCAGCCAGATGAATAAAACCACCATGCACGAATGAATAGCTTATGGAGGTAAACCATGGAGGAAAAATTGCAAGATCAGGTGAAAGTTCTTTGATATCAAACGCAACGGAAGGGATGTAACCATAACCCAAAACGATTTGCTCGCTAAAATCGCTGCGCTCACCAGAGAGCCACATCACAACCCACATCCCAACATTTAAAATGATAAGAATAAGCGTCACCCATTGGAAACGAATGTGTTCCAAATCATTCTGATCATATAATGGTATGAACATTCAAGTGTTTCCCGCATCTCTTAACGAGCACAGTAAACTATCAAATTTGATTATTGAAGCGTTTTGTGGTTGCGAGGCCGAGTTTAACGGTTTTTACCTGGAACCCACAACACATCATCAGCACCTTTATTGTTGCACCATCTTGCCGCAACAAACAAAAAATCTGATAATCTATTTACGTATTTGAGCGCGCTTTTATTGATCGTTTCATCTGGATTTTCAGACAAGTGTGAAATAATTCGCTCGGCACGTCGCGCAATTGTTCGCGCTAAATGAAGATGCGTCGCGCTTGGAGAGCCACCCGGCAGAATGAACGACTTGAGCGGGGAAAGGTCTGAATTTAGATTATCAATATCCGCTTCTAAACGGCTGACTTGTGCTTCAGTAACGCGCAATGGCTCATAGTCCAATTCACTATCTGCTTGAGCTGTGGCTAAATCTGCCCCTAAATCAAAACAATCATTTTGGATAAGCCCCAACATCGTTTCAACGTCACTGCCTGCTTCTAAGTGAAGACGTGCCGCACCAATAAATGAATTTAATTCATCCACGGTGCCATATGCCTCAATACGCAAATCATGTTTCACACGACGTTCGCCACCAACAAGTGCTGTCGTGCCATCATCGCCCGTCTTTGTGTAAATCTTATTCAAAGTAACCACAATTAACGTCCCCCACCGGTGAGCCACAAAGTAATCACAATCAAAATGATAGCGATAAATTGTAAGAACAACCTCATTCGCATGAGCTTGTTAGATAGATTCCCGTCACCGCCCCTGAGCATGACCAGAAGCCCACGAACAAGAACAAAAGCGACTGCAATCATAAAGATGATTGCCAAAACATAGGTGAATGATGCCATTAGATACCCTTAACTTTATTACTTATACGTGATGAGCGTTCTTTCAGTTTGGTTTTGGTACAATTGAATTTTACAAATTGAAAGTCAAAAATCATATCTTAATCCGTTTTCAAATTCCGATCTAAAATTCCCAGCAAAACACTTAAAATTTTATCTTTATTCTCAACCTGTTTTTCACGCAAAAGCGAGAACACAAATGCAGCAACTATCTTAATATGCTAAAAAGGGTTGCGGGGGTCGTTGAAAGGACGACCAAATGTTTTCACAAATAATAAGTGGGTTAGACCTTACCGGTTTAGCCCTCATGCTGATTTTGAGCTTCTTTTTAAGCTATTCCATGGACCTTATCATGCATCGGCACGGATTTGGTATTTGGGGTACAATGGGCATTATGAACGTTCAATTTGTAGTCGGCTTTTATTTTTCCAAAAAATATTTTACCGGCGAGATAACGCTTAATCAGCATCTATTAATAGCGCTTGCAGTCGCTTTCTTGACCATACTATTATTAGCTTTGATTAAAACACGCCTCACCAAGGCGTGACGATTTATCGTTTTAAAGTTGGTGCCGGAATTGGAATATTTTTTAAGTTTGATAGCTTTGTTGCAGGTCTAGGATTGCGATAAGGTGCTGATGCGATTTTAGGCGCAATTCTTTGTCGTTTAATGTAAGGCGACGCCTCTTGAATTTTAACCTCAAGATCCCTGCCATCAAGGCGCGCGGCACGTGCTTCTTTTGTACAAATCTGATTGCGGATATTAGCAAGTTGATTACGAGTTTGCCCGTAAGGCTTCATTTTAGCCAATCTACCGCCAGAGCGTTTACCTGACAAACCAGCTTGTAGAAGGTTCGCAGCCAATCCAGCCCGCTCTTCTTGACTTTTTGCACCCAGAACAACAGCAACGATGGATTTACCTCCACGTGTCGCTGAGCTGACCAAATTAAACCCAGATGCACAAATGTAACCTGTCTTCATGCCATCAGCACCTGAAAAACGTCCAAGCAATAGATTGTAATTTGGGTATGTTTTCTTGCCAGTTGAGATACCGCCGAGACTGAAATAGCCCTTATAGCGAGGAAATTCTTTTTTAAGCGCAATGCCCAAAACTGCCATATCGTGAGCGTTTGTATATTGGCCATTACCAGGCAAGCCATTCGGGTTTACAAAGCGGGTATTTTTCATACCAATGCGTTTGGCTTCGCGGTTCATCATTGCAACAAAATTTGCCTCTGATCCAGCAACGCGTTCGCCAAGAGCAACAGCCACATCATTGGCAGACTTCACCAAGAGATATTTCAAAGCAGAATCGACAGTAAATTCCGTTCCGGGCTTAAAATACATTTTACTGGCAGGTTTTGATGCAGCATATGTACTCATTGTCACCATCGAATCAAAGCTCAACTTACGGCTTTTGATCTCACGAAAAACCACATAAGCAGTCATAAGCTTTGTGAGTGATGCAGGATACCACTTTTGGAATGCCTGACTGTGCTGAACAACTCGGCCTGATTTCACATCCACCGCAATATAGGGACCAGCGGCCTGGGCCGGATTTAACAAAGTTAAAAATGCAAAACTCAATAGAACAACAAGTTTCGAACTCAGTCGCTTATGTAAAATATCACTCATTTTGTCCCCGTAGCCCTTGATAAGGTTTGACTATATAAACAAATAGGCAAAAAGAGCATTGCGCTCAACTCAAATTTAATACAATTCTCAACAAATCGATAAAATCTATCAAGGTAGCGACATGCCCATACTCAACAGTCTGAATGAAATGCATCCGGAGATCACAAAATGGCGCCGAGAATTGCATCAAAACCCAGAACTTCAATACGATGTGGTTGAGACGGCAGAATTTGTTGTAAATAAACTAAAAGAATTTGGCGTTGACGAGATTATCACCGGCTTGGGTCAAACAGGCGTTGTTGGCATCATCAAAGGAAACTTGGGTGAAGGTAAAACCGTCGGATTGCGTGCTGATATGGATGCACTGCCAATCGAAGAAATATCTGGCAAACCTTGGGCATCAAAAGTACCTGGCAAAATGCATGCATGTGGTCATGATGGACACACATCCATGTTATTGGGCGCCGCCAAACATTTTGTCCAAACGCGAAATTTTAAAGGCAATATCGCTCTGATTTTCCAACCCGCGGAAGAAGGTGGCGCAGGCGCCAAAGCCATGCTGGACGATGGCATGCTGGAAAAAACCTCTATCGATGAAGTTTATGCCATGCACAATATGCCTGGCATTCCTGTTGGTGAATTTGCCATTTGCGATGGTGCGATATGGGCATCAACAGACGAGTTTGAAATAACACTGACAGGCAGAGGTGGTCACGCCGCCTACCCGCACACAGCAACAGATACAATTGTTGCAGGCGCAAATGTGGTTACTGCTTTGCAAACCGTTGCATCGCGCAACACAAACCCACTTGAAAGCTTAGTGATTTCTGTCACCAAATTTCATGCAGGAACTGCAATGAACGTGCTACCTGAACAAGCCGTAATATCCGGCACCATCCGCACCCTTAAAAACGAATTACGCGATTTAGCTGAGGCGCGCCTTAAAGGCATTGCAGAGAATATTGCCGCCACCTACGATATGGAAGCGGAAGTACATTACAAACGCAACTATCCTGTCACCGTTAATCACGACGCGCAAACAGCCCTTGCAGCAGATGTTGCAGCTGAGATTGCAGGTCCTGACAAAGTTGATCGAAAAGCTAATCCAAATATGGGTGCGGAAGACTTTGCATATATGTTAGAAGAGCGCCCAGGTACATATATTATGGTTGGCAATGGCGACACGCCTGCCCTTCACAATGCAGCTTATGACTTTAATGATGAAGCCATTCCATATGGGGTGTCTTATTGGGTCAAATTAGCCGAACGTGTATTGGCTTAAAACAATATTGGTCCCGTAGCTCAGGGGATAGAGCACAGGATTCCTAATCCTGGTGTCGCAGGTTCGAATCCTGCCGGGATCACCAAGTACAACTTTCGCATCCGCGAAAAATGAGCAGCAAGCGCCTGATGTATTTGTGAAACAAAAACATCGAGAGCGCTGTGCCGCAAGTTACATCACCATAAAAACTAGTTGCGTGCGGTAATTATCGCCTTGTTCGTGCGCCCCCACATAACAAGCATGGCCAACGCAAACAAAATTACATTCACAGGAAGCACTTCAAATTCTCCACGATAAGCGTGCAAACCAAATGCTAAAACCATAACAACCGACAGACCAAGTGCGGCTAACTTCGTAAGATCAGGCTGTATGCGCACAGCTGCGGGCAAAATAATTCCAATCGCGCCCAGAACTTCTGCAACACCAATAAAGCGGATAAGGCTAATTGGGGAATTCTCAGCCCATAACATTCCCATTGCAACCATGTCAGCAGGTGAGGATGTTAATTTCGTAAATCCGGCCATTAGAAATACTACCGCAAGTAACGCTTGGGAAACCCAAAGGCCAATATTCCATTTTTTACTTTTGGGTTGTTTTGTTTCATCATTCATATTCATCTTCTCATTCCTTCAAATACGACATTTCATCGTGTTAATTTGATCAGTGAAATATACCTTTCTTTAAATTTGATCATTAGCTAATATATTGAAGCAACATTTACTGTGAGTTGATTGTCATGGACACATTACTAAGCTTACGCGTTCTCTTAGCCGTGACGGATCACAAGAGTTTTACCGCTGCAGCCAAGCAATTAAATTTATCACCTGCCATGGCGAGCAAGCATGTGCAACATATCGAAACGCGCGTTGGCGCGCGGTTACTTAACCGTAACAGCCGAAATGTCAGTTTAACGGAAGCAGGCGCTCAATATCTATCATCTGCCCGTCCATTGTTGGAAGGTTTAGAAGAAGCAGAAAATCAACTTTCTCATGATAGAATTGTACCTCGAGGGACGTTAAAGATATCAATGCCGGTTTGGATGGCAAACCCACACTTCGCCAGTCTTTTAGCTCAATATCAGCTAAAAAACCCTCATGTGAAATTTGATATCGACCTAAGCGGGCGCAAAATTAATCTAGTGGAAGAAGGTTATGATTTAGCACTCAGAGTAGCCATGGATTTGGATGAAGGATTGATAGCGCGAAAACTAACGGAGATCACATTTCATTTGGTTGCATCGCCAGCATTTTTGGATAAGACTTTTCGCCCGACTTCAACAGATGATCTTACCAATGCCCCCATACTTGCATATTCGCATGTAGCTCCAGATGGGCATATCCAGTTTGGTGACGATAAAGGTTTAGACGTAAAGTTTGAACCAGTTTTGATAAGTGATAATGAACATCTGCTTCACTTATCCGCCCTATCTGGTATGGGTTACTCCATGCTGCCCAATTGGATCACGCGCGATGATTTAGCATCAAAACGGCTAGAGCTTATCTTACCTGAAATCAAATGGCCGAAGCTCCATATAAATGCAATTTATGCTGATCGCAGCTATCTACCTGCCAAAGTTCGCAGTTTTCTAGACTTTCTCGCTGGCCCAGAAGGTTTATCCTCACACGCTCTCAAAAAAACAAACCGCAGACTAAATGCACATCACAGCGAATCCCGATAAATCTGCACCGCATCTTCATATGTCACTTCGCGTGGATTGTTGATGAGTAATCGTGTTTGGTTCATCGCATCTGTGGCGAGTTTTTCAATGTCGTTTTCATCAATACCAACTTGGCGCAAGCCTGCTTGCAAACCTAGTTCCACATTTAAACTACCAAGTCGTTCGATAAATTCTGCTGCGATAAGCGATGTGTCCTGATCTAAATTGATATCGGGGAAAACATGTGGCGCTAATTCTGCATATTCTTTTGCACACATATCTGCGTTGAACCGCATGACATTTTGTAAAACGAGCGCATTGGATAATCCATGCGGCACATGAAACAAACTTCCAACGGGATACGCGAGCGCATGGACAGCAGCAACAGGCGAATTGGCAAAGGCTTGCCCTGCCATCATCGAACCGAGCAACATATTGGCGCGTGCGATCTTGTTGTCACCTTCAAAAACCGCGGTGCGAATATTTGCGCCTAATAAATCGAGTGCATTCAGCGCAAGCATTTTTGACATCGGATTATTATTTGCGCTTTTGGATGTATAAGCTTCAATCGCATGCACCATTGCATCCACCCCTGTAGCGGCAGTTACATGTGGTGGCAGACCAAGCGTTAATTCTGCATCAAGCAGCGCGATATCTGGCAAAAGTTTAGATGACACAACACCCTTTTTTTCAGCTGTTCCTGTCGTTAAAATTGAAATGCCAGTCACCTCTGATCCGGTGCCTGCGGTGGTTGGCGCTAATATGAGTGGAAGACGTGATCCTGTCACCATGTTAACGCCATACATATCTTCCAATCGTTGATCTGATTTCGCTAAGAGCGCTACCATTTTTGCAACATCCATAGAGCTGCCACCACCAAAACCGATCACACAATGACAGCCTTTATCCTGCGCAAGCTTTGCTGCCTTTAACACACTTTTCGCACTTGGATCAGCTGACACTTCATCAAACAGCGTAACGTTAATGCCACCAGATTTTAGACTAAAAAGCGCTGTATCCGCCAAACCTAAAGACATGATGCCAGGGTCCGTGACAAAAAAAACATGTTTATCTGTTTGCTCAATTTGCAGATCTTTTATCAAATCACCAAGTTTTGCAGCGCCGCCCATAATCTGGCGAATAGAAGGTGTCGTGTTAAAAACAAAATCATTCATCTTTAAATATATCCAATTAATTTTTGATCAGAATATTGATCATCGATTGCAGCCGATGTCCAGCTTTCAAGAGGGCAACACGCATCTGCGACAATTTGTTTAGAACAATTCTAAATTCGCGACAGTCTGCCACATAATTTTCAAGTCCGGAATTATTATATATGATGCAAGCTATCGGAGTACGAAATTATGGACCCATTTATATTATCGAGAATGCAATTTGGTGCAAATATCACCTTCCACATTCTATTTCCCACCATCACAATTGCGCTTGGCTGGATATTACTTTTTTTCAAGTATCGATATAATAAAACGGGTGACCACGCATGGATGGATGCCTACTTTTTTTGGGTAAAAATCTTTGCCCTTTCTTTTGCAATGGGCGTTGTATCCGGCATCACCATGAGCTTTCAATTCGGCACCAATTGGCCCGGATTTATGGAAACCGTGGGTAATATTGCAGGACCATTACTTGCCTATGAAGTTCTCACTGCATTCTTCTTAGAAGCGGTTTTCTTGGGCATCATGCTCTTTGGTTTCCGCCGCGTATCTAACCGCGTGCATACACTTGCCACATTCTTGGTTGCCTTTGGCACGACGATGAGCGCATTTTGGATATTGGTGCTTAATTCATGGATGCACACCCCACAAGGTCATGAAATAATTGATGGCGTAGCTCATGCAACAGATTGGTATGCAATCATCTTCAACCCATCCATGCCATATCGCTTAACCCATATGCTCATCGCATCTGGCCTAACGGCTGCGTTTTTAGTCGCTGGATTATCCGCGTTAAGGTGGCTATTGGGTGATCGAAGTGCGGCCATGTTCAAGGCGCTTAAAACCGGCGTGACTGTTGCCGCAGTCCTTATTCCTGTACAAATATTTGCGGGCGATTTGCATGGCCTCAACACGCTTGAACATCAACCCGCAAAAGTTGCTGCTATGGAAGGCAACTGGGAAACAAGGGGCAATGTTCCGCTTTTATTATTTGCTATGCCGGATGAAGAAACCCGTAGCAATAATTTCGAGCTATCAATCCCCAATGGTGCAAGCATTATCTTAAAGCATGACCCTAAAGGCGTCGTGCCCGGACTAAATGATTTTGTTGCAGAAGATGGAACCGTTCTTCATCCGCCAGTTGCAGCAGTATTTTGGGGCTTTAGAATTATGGTTGGAACAGGCTTTGCTATGTTGTTCTTATCTTGGATCGGCAGCTATTATTTATGGCGTAAAAATGAGTTTCCAAAACCACTTGCATATCTCTTCGTTCCAATGGCGCTATCCGGCTGGGTTGCCACTATTGCCGGATGGTATGTCACAGAAATTGGAAGGCAACCATGGTTGGTCACCGGTGTATTAAAAACCGCAGATGCGCTGGGCCCAATATCAGGTGGCATGGTTTTATCTACCTTCATCACCTATCTAGCGACCTATTTTATTTTACTCGGAGCATACATCTTCGTTGTCGTGAGATTAGCCGTTAAAGCTGCAAAAACGGGTGATAAGCGGCCTGAACCCGGCGCTATAGGTAAACCTGCATTACCGGGTGCAGTACCCAACCAAGCCAGCCTTCCTGCGGAGTAAGACACATGGATATCACAATAATATACCCCTATCTGCCAATCATCTTTGCTGGGCTCATGGGCATCTCAATTTTAGTTTATGTGATCTTAGATGGCTTTGATCTAGGTGTCGGTATCTTGTTCCCTTTTGCACCGCAATCAGAGCGAGATCGCATGATCGCATCGATCGGTCCATTTTGGGATGCAAATGAAACGTGGCTTGTGCTGGCTATTGGTATTTTGCTCGTCGCCTTCCCCGCAGCGCACGGTGAAATTCTCACAGCACTTTATCTTCCAGTTACCATTATGCTCATTGGTCTTATTGCGCGTGGCGTTGCCTTTGAATTTAGAGCCAAAGCGCAGGCCAGCGAAAAATGGCTGTGGAACAGAGTGTTCTTCACAGGTTCGCTCGTCACAGCACTAAGTCAGGGCTATATGCTAGGAATTTACATTCTAGGTCTTCAATCCGGTTGGCAGGCATTTGCGTTTGGCGCCCTCGTCGCCGTTTGTCTAACAGCAACCTATGCAGCTATTGGCGCCGCTTGGCTGATCTATAAAACAGAAAACGATCTACAAAAAAGAGCCGTCAATTGGATGAAAAAAGCTCTCATCTTCACATTGATTGGCATGGCGATTATATCCATCATCACCCCACTTGCCAGTGATAGAATCTTTGCAAAATGGTTCTCAGTACCAGAAATTATCGCACTCGCGCCATTGCCACTGATGTCTGGATTGTTTTTTGTCTTCACATATTGGCAATTGAAACATTTGCCTGATGAGGCGGAGCGCTTCTCATTACTGCCATTCATTGGCATTGTTGCAATTATGACACTTGGATTTGCGGGTTTAGCTTATTCCTTCTATCCATATATTGTGCCGGAAAAAATGACGATTGTTGAAGCAGCGTCAGCGCCTGAAAGTTTATTGATCATTTTATTCGGAACAGCTTTCGTCCTTCCAGTTATCATTGGCTACTCAATCTTTGCCTATCGCGTGTTTGGTGGGAAAGCCACTGAACTACGTTATGATTAATCAAGATACGGTGAGCATCTAAAATATAACTGCTAATTGGCTTGGAGTTTTTCTCGTTATATGCGATTGAAACAGTGTAAACGTCACTTTCAGGTGACCTTTATCATCAAAGCAATCTATAACGAGTTAGAATTCTACATCTAAATGTCAAATTTTGATCTTCCTAAAAAGATATCGATCCTCGGAGCAACGGGATCAATTGGTCAAAACACGCTTGATGTTCTCGCTCATCATGGCGGCGCAAAAAACTTCGACATCACAGCTATCACTGGCATGTCTAATGTTGAATTACTGAGCCAACAAGCGCGGGCATTTAACGCTAAATTTGTCGTGACTGCGGATGAAACAAAATATTCTGAACTCAAGAACCTACTATCTGGCACAGAAATCGAAATAGCCGCAGGACGCGATGCTCTTATAGAAGCTGGACGGCGCGACAGTGATTGGGTTATGGCCGCAATTGTTGGAATGGCGGGTTTAGCACCAACGATTGCTGCGGCTGAACGCGGTGCTGATATTGCGCTTGCAAATAAAGAATGTCTCGTTTCAGCAGGTACTTTATTTAAGTCAATCGTTGAAAAAGGCGGTGGCAAGCTGCTCCCAGTTGATAGCGAACATAGTGCTATCTTCCAAGTTTTAAACCGCAAACACGCGCCATCTTTGGATAAGATAATACTCACTGCTTCAGGTGGCCCTTATCGCAGCTTTACGCGCAGTCAGATGGCAAATGTTACGCCCATAAGTGCAGCAGCACACCCCAAATGGTCAATGGGAACTAAAATATCAATCGATAGTGCATCTATGTTCAACAAAGCGCTTGAGATGATTGAAGCGATGCATCTTTTTGATACGCATCCCGATAAAATCGATGTTGTGGTTCACCCGCAATCTATTATCCACTCGCTGGTTTCTTATTGTGACGGATCTGTTCTTGCCCAACTTGGTGAACCAGATATGCGCACAGCAATAGGCTATGCACTTGCATATCCAAACCGAATTGATCTACCCGTTGAAAAACTGGATTTAGTAAAACTCGCTCAGCTTGATTTTGAAGCACCAGATGAAGAGAAATTCCCGTCGCTAAGATTGGCCCGCCAGTCTATGAAAGCTGGTGGTTTAAGCGGTGCGATTTTTAATGCCAGCAAAGAAGTGGCATTGGACGCGTTCATTGAAGAGAAAATCGGCTTTTTAAAAATGGCAGATATTGTCGAAGCCGTCCTTGATAAAATCCCATCAAACAATGGCAATGCCATCGACATCCAAACGATTTACGACATTGATGTAACAGCACGTGAAGAAGCACAGAGCGTCGTTAACCAATTAGCCTGATTTTTGTCATATTTTACACCTAGCCTAACCGTAACCAAAAGGGGTTTGTTATGAAAAAAATTATCGCAATCGTCGCTATATCTGCAGCACTAGCGGGCTGTAACTCCACGCAACAAGGCGCCACAATCGGCGCTGCAACAGGTGCAGCAGCTGGCGCACTTGCAACAGGTAACCTTAAAGGTGCAGCAGTTGGCGCAGCCGTTGGTGCAGCAGCTGGTGCTCTCATCGGTCGCGTGACTGGCGATCCAACAAAATGTCGTTATTCAGATGGCAATGGCGGCACGTACATTGCTGCATGTCCTTAATCTTAAGATTAAGCTCATAAACTAAGAGATAGGCAGTCGCGATGATATCGTTGGCTGCCTATTTCTTTGAAAAGATATATTTTGTACGTTGAAGCAACTCATCGCCAGGAAGTAAAATAGCATTCGGGAACGCCTTCTGGTTTGGCGCATCCGGCCAAATTTGCGTTTCTAAACAAAGACCTGCGCCACGTTGATATGACACACCAGAAAGTCCATTCACCGAGGGAGAGACACCAGACCCTGTATAGAACTGGATCCCAGGTTCGGTTGAATGCACCTCCATCACAATACCTGATTTTGCGCTTTGAAGCGTTGCCACATGGCGGCAATCTGTTCGCTGATCTGACAAACAGAAATTATGATCATATTCAACGAACCCATCTGCGGTTTGGATCGATCTCATTGTGCGAAAATCAAAATCTGTTCCGGCGACCAATTTTATCTCACCTGTTGGGATCAGCACATCAGAAACAGGCAAATAGGCATCAGCATTGATCATGATATCATGGTCAAAAATATTCTCTGATCCATCAAGATTGAAGTAGCTATGATGAGCGATATTTGCAGGCGTTGGCTTATCTGAATGGCAGGTGTAGATCACTTCAAATGCACCATCAGACTTTAAGCTATAAAGGCATGTGATCTTACAATTTCCCGGATATCCTGTAATAGAGCCATCATCAATGATCGAAAGTAAAACCGAGCTTTCATCACAATGTTCAATGTTCCACAGCTGCTCTGAGATACCTTTACTGCCGCCGTGCAAATGATTGCCACTCACTTCGTTTTTATCAACCTGATAGCGCTGACCATCTATTTCGAACTGGCCATTATTAATACGATTGGCAAAGCGGCCAACGCTTGCGCCAAAATATTGAGAGTGAGCCAAATAGTCATCAAACTTATTAAACCCAAGTACAAGCGGGCTATCATGTCCTTCAAGTCGAAGGTCCTGCAACACCGCGCCCCAAGTCAAAATCTTTGCCGTTAAACCGCCACCATGAAGCGTTATTACTTTCACGTCAGAACCATTAAACTGACCAAAATCACTCATCATAAGCATTAGCCTCCCGCCTCTAATTCTTCACGCAGCATCTCCAATTCAAGCCATTCTTCTTCCATAGCTGTGATGTTTTGTTTGATCGCTTCAAGCTCTTTTGCAGCCTTTGCAAATCCTTCTGGATCGGTTGTATAAAAACTACCATCAGCCATCTTAGCTTCAATTTTATTGGCTTTACCTTCTGCTTCTTCCATTTGAATGGGTAGGTTTTCAAGTGCATACTTTTGCTTAAACGACAATTTACTCGATGACTTGTTGCCTGCGGACTTATCGCTTGATGCTTTTCCACCCGCACCTTTTGATGTATTTGCTTTTTTTTTCTGCTTCTTCTCCGCCTGGGCAACCTCTTTTTGCTGCGCCAACATGTCAGAATAGCCACCAGCATATTCAATCCATTTCCCATCGGGAGAAAGCGGGTTAGCAGGTGCTAAAGTTGAGCTTACGGTACGATCCAAAAAGTCACGATCGTGGCTAACGAGAACCACTGTACCAGGATAATTTGAAACAATTTCCTGAAGCAAATCCAAGGTTTCCATATCCAAATCATTGGTTGGCTCATCAAGCACCAAGAGATTAGAACTACGCGCTAAAATACGCGCCAATATAAGACGTGCGCGCTCTCCACCTGATAGCTTTGCGATCGGCGTACGCGCTTGTTCAGGCGCAAACAAAAACTCTTTCATGTAACCAGTCACATGTTTGACTTCACCGCGAACCAACAAGTTTTCTCCGCGCCCATCGGTCAGATAATGCGCAAGCGTATCATCCAACGGAAGGTCGCTACGTTTCTGATCAATCTGCGCGATATCTAAATTTGTACCAATTTTAACGGATCCTGTATCAGGTTCGAGCGCGCCAATAAGCATTTTTAAAAGCGTTGTTTTCCCCGCTCCATTTGGCCCCACAAGACCTATGCAATCACCGCGATTGATACGAATTGAAAAGTCTTCGATAATTTTACGAGACCCGTAAGATTTGGAAATATTCTTAGCTTCAATAACCAGCTTTCCAGATTCGCGTGTTTCAAATTGTGGCGCATCGATTTTCCCAAGAGGACCTTTATGACCGCGATATTCAGCGCGCAAATTATGCAAGTCTTTCAAACGACGTTGATTGCGCTTTCGGCGTGCAGATACCCCATATCTAAGCCAATGTTCTTCACGAACAATTTCGCGTCCAAGCTTGTGCTGTTCAAGCTCTTCCTCTTCCAAAATTTTATCGCGCCAAGCTTCAAATTTGGTAAACCCTTGATCTAGCCTTCGCGCCTCGCCGCGATCTAACCACAACACGGCGTTTGAAATATTCTCCAAGAACCGTCGATCGTGAGAGATCAAAACCAATGCACTTCTTGATCGCGCAAGCTCGCCTTCAAGCCACTCAATAGTCGGCAGATCAAGATGGTTGGTCGGCTCGTCTAACATCAATATATCAGGCTCCGGCGCAAGAACACGCGCAAGCGCAGCACGGCGCGCTTCACCACCTGACAAATGATTTGGATCTTCCTCACCCGTTAGTCCCAGATGGGAAAGCAAATAGCTAGCTCTATGAGGATCATCGCTTGGGCCTAATCCTGCTTCCACATATGAAGACACGGTATCGAAGCCATCGAAATCCGGAGACTGCTCTAAATATCGAACAGTGGTTGAAGGTTGGAGAAAAATCTCTCCTCCTTGGGCTTCAAATTGACCTGATGCAATTTTCAAAAGCGTGGATTTACCTGACCCATTTCGGCCAATAAGACAAATACGCTCGCCAGGTAGCAGCTGAAAATTAACTTGATGAAGCAAATCATCACCGCCAAAACTATGCTGGATGTTATCCAATTTCAAAATTGGTGGTGCCACATTAAACTCCTGAAAAATCGTAAGGGCGCGCAATCAATAAAGCATGTCCCTTTGTCAACGAAACCTTAGTCTGACCTTGGGAGATATTCGATAAGGTAAGTGTTGAACCAAATTCTGTTTTGATATTGTCGAGTGGATATTCTGCACCAGAAATCGACAGTCCTTCTAGATCTTCAAAAGGCAGAATTGAAAAAAGAGACCCTTTGGGTAATTCTATTTCAAATTCACCTTCATCAAGCGGCCAGCATTCTTCCAAACCTGATGTCATCATTGTTTCGATACCGGCTTTGTGCAATTGCATCATCTGATGCATGACAGCAATCGTATGATCGTTTCTTGCGCCACCCAAGGCTCCCAAAAAAATGATGGCAGTTGCGCCTTTTTCCAACGCAGTTTGAACGGCAAGCGCGCCATCGCTCATGGCCTTTTGTCGATCAAAGGTCATTGTTTGGACATGTTTATATTGTTCTTTAAGCGCGTCGGGGGTCGAATCAAAATCACCCAACCAGAGTTCCGGCTCAACACCCAAGCTTGCCGCGTGTTTGATCCCGCCATCAGCCGCAATAATCCGACCCGATTGACATAAAGTCCGGACGCGATCATCGATCGTCAAATCTCCGGCAAGTAATATAATAAATGTGCTATCTATGTGCATTGCAGTGTGGGGATATCAGTTTTTGCTCGTTATAACATCAACAAATTTAAATGATTGCTATTTATACCGAAATCTAATCGCATGCGAGGTCCTGCCGCTAGGAATTTTTCGTAAATACCGCTACGGTAGCGTTCAAATCAGCTAGATCCGTTAGACAACCGATGAAGACTAATATCCATAACTCAATTTTTTACCCAGACCACGTGGCTCTTAAAGGCATGAGGAAATGGGTTTCATTGACCTTTATGGGGTTGATCTTGAGCAGCTGCATCACGGCAAGTGATCTAGAAGCTGACTTTGCGCCATCTGCCACACCCCAAACAGTCAACACCGTTCAGCAAAATGATGAGCGCGCCAAACTTGGTGCAGCACAACATCCGAAAATTTTGACAAGTTACGGTGGCGAATATCAAGATCTTGGTACGTCAAAAATGGTTGCGCGCATTGTTGGTATTTTGACAACAGTGTCTGAAAACCCTTTGCAATCTTACCGTATTACGATTTTAGACTCCCCGGATGTCAACGCATTTGCGTTACCTGGTGGTTATTTATACCTCACACGTGGCCTTCTCGCGCTAGCCAATGATGAAGCAGAGGTTGCAGCGGTGATCTCCCACGAGATGGCGCATGTCATTGCCAATCACGGTGTACAGCGCCAGCAACGTCAGGATGCAGCACTTATTGCGGGCCAAGTCGTATCAGAAATACTCACAGGTCGCCTTGCAAGTTCAAGCGTGTTGGCGCGCAGTAAACTAAGACTGGCTGCTTTCTCGCGCCAGCAAGAACTACAAGCTGATGAGATTGGCATCCGAATGCTTGCACAAGCAGGATATGATCCTTTTGCTGCGGTGAGGTTTTTAAAATCACTGGAAGCCTACAGCACATTTAATAGCAAAAGCCCGTCCGGATTGAACTTTCTATCAAGCCATCCGTCAACACCAAAGCGTCGGGCAGCTGCTCTAAGACACGCGGAACGCTTTAAAAACGAGCGCGCAAAGATCACCAACAGAACTGCGTTCTTAAAAGATATCGACGGACTTACATTCGGAGATAATGCGCAGCATGGATATGTGCGCGGACAAACCTTCCTCCACCCAGGTTTGGGGATTAGGTTTGATGTGCCGCAAGGGTTTGAAATTGATAACACAAGTGATGCAGTTTTAGCCAATGGCCCCAATGATGTTGCGAGTCAATTTGATGCTGTTGAAATAGAGGCCGGAAGCACCTTGCGCTCATATATTTCAAGCGGCTGGATCAAGGGATTGGATGCATCTTCTATTCGCGACACAACGATTAATGGCTTACCCGCCTTAACCGCCCGCGCAAAAGCTGATCGCTGGATCTTTGACGTTACGATTATCCAGTTTAGAGAGTTTTACTACAGGTTCTTAACAGCAGTTCCTCGCAATAAAGCACGCTCGTTATTGATTGCTGGAAATATTTCAGGCACCTTTAAAGCCCTTACCCAAAGTGAAGCCGAAAACCTGAAACCATTGCGCATTCGCGTTGTCCAAGTGCAGGCTGGAGATAGTCTCGCTTCAATCGCTGCAAAAATGCAGGTCAATTCTCGCAAAGAAGAACAATTGCGGATTTTAAATGCGCTTAGTCCAGGCACATCTTTGCAACCTGGAACATTGATCAAGATTGTCGCGGAATAGTTCTTCCGCCGTCATCATAACCCATTACAAACAAAAAACCCGAAGCGAACATTAAGTCCAAGCTTCGGGTTTTTAAAATCAATAACAAACTGAATTATGCAGCAGCTTCTTCTGAACCGTCTTCAGCTTTTTTGCGCTTAGCTGGCGGTGTTTTATTCAGGTTAACCTCAATAAGTTGAATAGCCTCAGTATCAGAGATCTTTTGAACGGCTGATAACTCACGTGCCATACGATCAAGCGCTGCTTCATATAGCTGACGCTCTGAATAAGACTGCTCAGGCTGGTTTTCTGCGCGATAAAGGTCACGAACAACTTCAGCAATCTGAATAAGATCACCGGAATTGATCTTCGCATCATATTCCTGCGCACGACGAGACCACATTGTCCGTTTGATACGGGCACGGCCTTGAACGACTTTCAATGCACGCTCAACAAAGTCCGTTTCTGATAACTTACGCATACCAATTGAAACAGCTTTTGCCACTGGAACTTTCAAACGCATTTTGTCTTTTTCGAAATCGATTACGAATAGTTCAAGCGAATATCCTGCAACTTCCTGCTCTTCAATGGAAGAAATTTGACCCACACCGTGAGCTGGATAAACAATAGATTCACCGACTTTAAAGCCTTGACGCGTAGAAGATTTTTTTACTTGGGTTGCCATTTGTGTACAAACACTCCCTGCTACATTTTCCGAAATACTGGCTCCGAAAAACTCATATTATGATTTTGCGATACGCCCGCAAAAATTGATCGCCAACTATTTGAGTACAAACAAAGACACCCGTCCGCAGTCAGAAACTAGCGCAGGTGTCATATAAAATTATCTTGAGATTACCATGCCAGAAATGTGTAAATGGTCATGGAATATTATGCCTCGTTTGCCAAACTCTTGTTGTTAGAGGCGAACAATAACACAAAAAACACCAAAATTCAATGCCTTGGCAATTTGCACTGCCAAAGATCATAAAAATTGGTTAATCCATATCATTATCGGTAATTAAATCATTACCTTTACGAGCTCAAATTCTAGCTTAATCGCCCTGACCTGGAGCTTCCGAGAAGAACTGCTTAAACTTGTCAGCAACACCATCCATGTCTTTTGCATCACTCGGAGCTTCACGTGCGATTGTAATATTAGGCCATTTATCAGCGTATTCTGTATTAACTTTAAGCCATTTATCAAGACCAGGATCTGTATCTGGAGAAATCGCTTCCGCAGGACATTCAGGCTCACAAACACCACAATCAATGCATTCGTCTGGGTGAATAACCAACATGTTTTCACCTTCATAGAAACAGTCAACTGGGCAGACTTCAACACAATCCATATATTTGCAGCGAATGCAATTTTCAGTCACGATATAAGTCACTTAGAACTCCGGAATATTTTATTAATTAAGGCATCTGGGTAAATGCTTTATCTGGGCAATGCAAGGTATTATGTTCCACAAACTGCTAGCATAATAGACGCATATTTCAAACGTTAAACTCAGCGTAAAAACAACCACGCATCAACTAACCCTTTGAACGAAATTTGTCCATCTCGCGACGTTCTTTTTTGGTTGGTCGCCCAGAACCTGGTTCGCGCTGCGCCGGCGGCGGTATAAAACCTGAAGCATCACGCTTCACAGGTTCAGGTGATAAATCCTCATAAAGCTCTTTAGCTTCAACATAAGGCCCGCGTTTTTCACCCGGCGCTAGAATTTTGAGCACAAGTATTTTGCGCTCTAATGTGATGGTTAAAACATCTTCGATTTTAACCTGATAGCTCGCCGAGTTAATCTTATTAGCGTTAACTCTGATTTTTCCTGCTTCAGCAAGTTTTCCTGCCAGGGTCCTTGATTTCACGACCCTGGCAAAAAAAAGCCATTTATCGACACGTTGTTTCGCAACAGGTGTTAAACTCACTTATTCAACTGATCCTTCAAAGCTGCCAATTTTGCAAATGGTGAATCCGGATCAAGCGGCTTGTCTTTGCGTGGTGGGCGATTATTACCACCTGCATTTTTACCCTTATTGTTATGACGCGGTTTACCGCCATCTTTATAAGAGCCCTTGCCGCCTTTATTGCCGCGATTTCTATTTCCAGAATTATTCGCACCACCTTTACCCTGACTTGGGCGGGCACGACTACGATCATTGCGACCCATTGGGCGCCATAATAGAACTGGTTTTGGCGCTTCTTCTGCGTCTTCAGATGCATCTGTTTTTTCTTCAACAGCAGCATCAGATTTTGCGTCTTCTGAAGGAGCTTCACTCGCCTCATCAGTTTTGGCAATTTGCTTTGATGTGACAACTTCAACAACAGGTCCAGCATCGTTACCTTCTGCATCTGAAGAAAGACCCTCAAGCTGCGCTTTCGCAACTTCGGCAGAAACAGATTCAGCGCGATAACCAAGACCCTTTAGAATTTCTTCAATATCTTCAGCCGTCGCACCTAAAATTGACAGCATTGCAGGTGTTGAGATGAAAGACTTTCCATCATAACCAGCTTCTGGGCGAGGAGCATCACCCGGGTTCCAGCTCAATGCAGGACGAATTAAATCAGCCAAACGCTCAAGAATATCGATACGAACAGCACGCTTTCCTAAAAAGCGGAAACCTGCAAGACGATAGAACTCACGTTCAAAACTTTGTTCTGTAGGCAATGATGTGCGACCAGCAGCTAATGCTGGAATAATCTCGCCATAACCCGGCTTATCAAAGCCATCATTGTTGATCGCCCAAAGCAAAGTGACAAGCTCAGCCGGTGCAGGTTTAAGAAGAGCTGGCATGAAAATGTGATAAGCGCCAAAACGGATACCATAACGACGCAAAACACCACGCGCTGTCTGATCAATGCTTTTCACTGTCTCATGCACATCACGACGGAATAAAACACCCAAGCTCTCAACAAGCTGGAATGCAAGACCGCGGCCTAGTCCATCGATATCTTCAGCGCGAGACAATTCATCAAGCGGCTTTAAGATCGTTGTGATGTGATGACTTACAAAACGCTCGATGCGCGCAGTGACCAATTCACGAACGTTTTCTGCAACCTGATCATCAGCCAGCAACAAAACATTTGGACGCAAAACGTTATCACCAGATGTAAGTTTACCAACAGGCTCACCCATCCAACGGATAGTTCCATCATTTCCAATTGCGAAATCGTTATTGCCTGATGCATGCAATCGAGCGGCGCGCGCTTCAAACTCGATAGCAAGAGCTTTTTGCGCAGCACCCGTCACAGCTTTGGCATCCAAACCTTCGGCGGAGCTATCCGGTACAAATCTAAATCCTGTTAGTTGTCCAACAAGATGGCCTTCGACGAACATATCGCCATTTACACTAATTTCTGCTTCTAGCATCGTCTTCTCTCTTAAACGCCTCATCAGCACAGATGTCCTGCGGTCTACGAAGCGTTTCGTCAACCTTTCATGAAGTGCATCTGATAAATTGTTCTCTATTTCTCGTGTTTTTTCCTGCCAATGGTTAAAATTTCTAAGCCATCCGGGATGATTTGCAACATAAGTCCATGTTCTTATCTGTGCGATTCGCGCCGAAAGGGTATCAATTTCTCCATCAGTTTTGTCTAATAACTTAATCTGTCTCGCGATATAATCTTCATTTAAGGCACCTTTTTGAACAAGGTCTTTAAAAAGTATAGCAATCAATTCAGCATGTTGTGCTGGCGCAATCCGCCTATAATCTGGTAATGCGCATATATCCCATAAAAGTTCAACATTTTCCGCACGTTCTGTCAGCGAAATAATTTCATCGTCTCGAGATAAAAACTCCAACGCTCTTTGATCTACCGCAGGAACGGCCTTCGTCAGCCCATCAACTTTCGGCACTTTATCCAAGCTATTTTTGAGTGCTTGTAACGAGGAAAAATCAAAATCTTTCGAACGCCATTGCAATATTTTCACGGGTTCAAAAACATGGGCTTCCAACCGTTCTATTGTCTCATCGCTGAAAGGAGCTGCATGCCCAGTAACACCAAACGTTCCATCTTGGGTGTGCCGACCCGCTCGACCCGCTATTTGCCCCATCTCAGCGATATTAAGCGGGCGATATTGAAAGCCATCGAACTTATGATCTTGCGCAAAGGCAACATGCTCAACATCTAAGTTGAGTCCCATACCGATAGCGTCAGTTGCAACAAGATAATCAACATCCCCATTTTGATACAGCTCAACCTGGGCATTTCGTGTTCGCGGCGACAACGCACCCAATACGACCGCAGCACCGCCCTTTTGACGACGAATAAACTCAGCTACCGCATAAACTTCTTCAGCAGAGAAAGCGACAACGGCTGAACGACGCTTTAGGCGAGAGATCTTTTTTGATCCTGCATATTCAAGCTTAGATAAGCGTGGGCGTTCCATGATGTGAATTCCCGGCAAAAGCTTTGACAGCACATTGCGCATAACATCAGATCCAAGAAACAACGTTTCCTGCGTTCCTCTTAAATGCAAAAGGCGGTCTGTGAAGACATGGCCACGCTCTAAATCGGAGGCAAGCTGAACCTCATCAACAGCAACAAATTCCGCGCTCGTCTGGCGTGGCATGGCTTCAACCGTACAAACTGTATAGCGCGCATTTTTCGGACTAATTTTTTCTTCACCCGTGACAAGCGCGACAGCACCCTCACCCACGCGCAACACGAGACGTTGATAAACCTCACGCGCTAAAAGCCTTAATGGCAGTCCAATAACACCAGATTTATGCGCAACCATTCGCTCCAACGCATAATGGGTTTTCCCAGTATTTGTCGGCCCCAATACAGCTGTTACTCCGCGCCCAGACAAGATGAGCGGAGAACTTGCACTATGGGTCGCATTGGCAGCTGAAATGTAGGAATGTCTATTCATAATCGAAACTCTAAAATCGGATTACATTGCTAGCATAACGGTTCGTACGTTCATACCCAAAATCGCGATATCAAACCTCTCCTTATAATGGATGTTAACGATTGGCCCCGTTAACCTTTAGAACAGGGGCGGAACGAAACAGAGACGAATCACTGACATTGGAACTTTCCCGTTTCGTTCACCCCCATATTTAGTTCAATACAGACCTATTGTGACAAAATGGAGCTCAATAGCCGTTAACCTTTTACCAGTTGTACCTGCAAAGGTTAATTTATGCATGAAAAACATCTCCCGCCATGTCAGATGACAGGCCTATGACACCTTTACCAAATGTTTACGAAGGCAAACAAATCGTTAAAATTTTAATCAAATTTGATTTAAATACATTAAGAAATAGACCAAAGACGGAACGAATCAGAGACGAATCGCTGACATTGAAAGTTTCCCGTTTCGTTCACCGCTACATCTGGTAAAAACAGCCATATCCCATACTAAAAACCATACTGACTGACAGCCAGATAAATGTGCTCCACTGTTTGCAATTAACCAAAGTTAAAAAGGCATTAAAAAAGGCGCCTCATAGAGACGCCTTTTGAAGTTAAAACTTAATAAAGTCTTAAGTAAAGTATTGCCCACCATTGGCAGAAATTGTTGAGCCAGTGATAAAGCCAGCATCATCAGATGCAAGGAATACAACACAACGTGCGATCTCTTCAGGCTCACCTAAACGGCCAACCGGGATCAGTGGCAAGATATGCTTGTTTAAAACATCTTCATCAATTGCTTTGACCATTTCTGTACCAATGTAACCTGGGCAAATAGCATTGACGGTAATGCCAGCGCGTGCACCTTCTTGTGCAAGCGCACGTGTCAAACCAATGTCACCAGCTTTAGCGGCAGAATAGTTTGCCTGACCAGCTTGGCCTTTTTGACCGTTGATTGAAGAAATGTTGATCACGCGACCAAATTTACGATTGCGCATACCAGTCCAAATTGGGTGGGTCATGTTGAACACACCATTTAGGTTGGTATTGATAACTTCGTTCCACTTTTCAGGTGTCATTTTATGGAACATGCCATCACGAGTAATACCAGCATTGTTGACAAGTACAGAGATCTCGCCGAGATCTGCTTCAACCTTTGCAATACCATCAGCACATGCCTGGTAGTCAGCAACTGACCATTTGTAAGCTTTGATGCCTGTTTCAGCGGTAAATGCTGCGGCAGCTTCATCATTGCCTGCATAGTTTGCTGCAACAGTGTAACCCGCCGCTTTCAAAGCAATTGAAATCGCAGCGCCAATGCCGCGTGTTCCACCTGTGACTAATGCTACTTTACTCATGTCTAAATCGTCCCTTTTGTTTGTACCTGCTAGAATCCCCCTAGCAATTTAACTAGGTCTTATCTAGCAGGTTCCTCCAACTTATACCCGTGCGATTATGTAATGGCTGCCTAACGCTCTACGCAAAGCGCAACGCCCATACCACCACCAATACATAGTGTTGCAAGACCTTTATGCACGTCACGACGTTCCATTTCATGAAGCAATGTTGTCAATACACGCGCACCGGATGCACCAATTGGGTGACCAATAGCAATTGCACCGCCATTGACGTTTACAATCTCTGGGTCCCAACCCATGTCAACATTCACAGCACAAGCTTGTGCTGCAAATGCCTCATTGGCTTCAACAAGATCAAGATCGCCAACTGACCAGCCTGCGCGTTCAAGCGCTTTGCGTGATGCAGGAATTGGACCTGTGCCCATAATTTGAGGATCAACACCGGCTGTTGCCCAAGATGCAATACGCGCCATTGGCTTGATGCCACGCTTATTGGCTTCTTCTTCTGACATTAAGATCGCCGCTGCTGCGCCATCATTTAAACCAGAAGCGTTCGCAGCTGTAACTGTGCCTTCTTTATCAAATGCAGGACGAAGCTTCGCAACGCCATCGATTGTGACACCGTGTTTGATATATTCGTCTTCTTCAACAATTGTATCGCCCTTACGACCTTTAATGGTGAAAGGAACAATTTCGTCTTTAAACTTGCCAGCTTTTTGCGCAGCTTCCGCTTTGTTTTGCGAATTAACAGCAAATTCATCTTGAACCTGGCGTGATAGTTGCCACTGCTTAGCAACATTTTCTGCAGTATTACCCATGTGGTAGCCATAGAACGCTTCGGTCAGACCATCTTTGATCATGGTATCAACCATTTTCAAATCACCCATTTTTGTACCGGCACGAAGGTGCGCACAATGGGTTGATAATGACATAGATTCTTGACCACCAGCTGCGATGATATCTGCATCACCTGACATGATTTGCTGCATGCCAATTGCCATTGCACGAAGGCCAGAACCACATACCTGATTAAGACCCCATGCTGTCGCTTCTTTTGGAACACCGGCTGCCATTGCCGCCTGGCGTGCTGGGTTTTGACCCATGCCAGCCGTTAGAACCTGCCCAAGGATTACCTCATCAATAACACCTGCTTCAAGCCCTGCTTTTTCCAAAGCACCGGTAATAGCAGCGGCACCCAATTCATGCGCTGGCGTTCTACCAAATGAGCCATTAAATGAACCAACAGCTGTTCTAGCTATGCTGGCGATTACGATTGAGGAGTTACCCATAAATATATCCCTTATACATCAGATTGATTTTCCCTGAACGCAAATTGCGCTCGCGCTCCCATCAAACATAAAAAGTATCCGCACACCGAACCTAAGCTCATATAAGCGAATACTAACACTGTCCGTCAAGCAGTGTTTATGCTGCAACGCAGCATTTACTTACACAAATTAACCGCGTTGCACAATAGACTTGGCAGGAACGATATTTTTACGTTAGGGTCCTAGCAAGAGTATTTCGTAAATTGCATTTAGGAGGGTCAGATGAGCGGGAATGGGTCTGTGGTTATCAAGAAGTACGCAAACAGGCGTTTATATAATACAGGCACAAGTGCTTATGTGACATTAGAAGATCTCGCAGAGATGGTTCGTAAAGGTGAAGACTTCACCGTTAACGATGCGAAATCAGGCGATGACATCACCCACTCTGTTTTAACGCAAATCATTTTTGAGCAAGAAGCGAAAACCGGAAACACACTTTTACCTGTGTCATTCTTAAGACAGTTGATTTCCTTCTATGGCGATCAAATGCAAATGGTCGTGCCAAGTTACCTAGAGCACTCCATGTCAGCGCTGACAGATCAGCAAGAAAAATTCAAAGATCAAATGTCAAAATCAATGGATGCAAATCCAATGATGGCCAATATGAAAGCGCCGATGCAAATGATAGAGGAACAGGTTAAGCGCAACACCGAGATGTTCCAGCAAGCCATGTCGATGTTTTCACCTTTTGGCCTTCCAACCGGCGCTCAAGAAGAGCAAGAGGCAGAAAAGCCCGAAGCCAATGACATTGATGAGTTAAAAGCGCAGTTGAAAGATCTACAAGGTAAGCTGGATAAATTCAGCTAGGTCAGTCTTAAATTATCTCTACGCTCTGCAAATAAGCAAAATCACATCGCCATGATATTCGTCAAACAATATCATGGCGTTTAATTTAATAGCCGATCGCCAAACCATCTTTGCGCGGATCAGATCCGGCGCAATAATAACCGCGATCATCCCGCTGAATTATCTGTCCGCCACCGATCGGTGTATTGGATTGTCGAATTTCATGTCCGCGCGCTTCAAGCCCGCCAATAACCGCACGCGATATCCCACTTTCTGCTTCAAGCACACCATCAGGTGCCCAGAACATACGTGGATGATCAAGAGCAGTTTGTGGATCAAATCCGTGATCAACAAGGTTTGAAAACACATGCGCTTGCCCCATTGGTTGATAGGCGCCGCCCATAACCCCAAATGAGAATGCAGGATTGCCATTCTTCAATGCAAAGCCTGGAATAATTGTATGTAATGGACGCTTAGATGGACCAATCGCGTTTGGATGCCCAGCTATTGTATTAAAACACGCGCCGCGACTTTGAAGGACAATACCTGAATTAGGCGTTACAATCCACGAACCAAAATCCGTATAAATGGAGTAAATTAACGACACCATTTGCCCGTATTTATCTGCCACGGATAAATAGACCGTATCAGAACTTGGTAAATCAGGCAGAAGAACTTGTGGGTTGCGCTTCAAGGGTTTGATTTGATGATACAGAGTTTTGGCAAATTCCATTGATGTCAGCTCTTCAGCAGACATTGTCATATGCGCAGGGTCCGCAAGCATCGCATCGCGCACAGCATAAGCCACACGGCCGATTTCAATCTCATGGTGGTAGCGCTCAGGACTATCGTGGCTCATGGAACGCACATCTAACAATTCCATTAAATTCATCATAATGAGCGCGACCATGCCCTGGCCATTTGGTGGGATTTCAAATACTTGATGACCGGAATACTTCGTTGAAATTGGCTCAACCCAATCAGCTGTTACCGCTCCAAGATCATCCTCGTTTAAGAATCCACCCTTTGACTGCACGGTATCGGCAATTTCGGCCGCAATACTACCTTTATAAAACGCATCAATACCGTCTTTTGCGATGGATCGAAAACTATTAGCTAGCGCCGAAAACTGAACTCGGTCACCTATTTTAGGGGCATTTCCATCATGCAGCAAATGCATCGAAGCGCCAACATCTTTACTCAGTGGCGTTACATTTTTCTGCCAATCATAGGCAACGCGAGGGGATACCAAAAAACCCTCATCAGAAATTTTAATTGCATCTGTGAACAATCGGTCCCATGAGAGCGTACCAAATTTCTGGTGCATTTCATCAAAAGCTTTAAGCGCTCCGGGAACCGTGACAGAATGTGCGGACGCATCAGAAATTTCGTTAAATCCGTTCTCTTGGTACCATTCCACATTTGCACCTGCCGCCGAACGACCCGAGCCGTTAATAGCATGCATGCCTTTTGCCGGGTCTGATATAATTGCAAAGCAATCACCTCCTATACCCGTCATTTGCGGCTCAACAGCGCTCAGCACAAAAGAAGCAGCAAGCGCTGCATCTACGGCTGACCCACCTTCGCGCAAAACACTGAGTGCGGTGGATGAGGCAAGTGGATGCGATGTCGCGACCATGCCGTTATCAGCGAAAACCTGTGAACGACCGGGTTTATCAAACAAGCGCATATTATTTCTCCTTTGGAAATAATGTTAATCAAATACAGACAAATGACTTAAGGTGCGAACGTCTATATACTTGATTTTTGACAATCGCTATCAATTATAGCTGAAATTTCATCAATCCCAACTGAATAAAGAGTTACAAACATGCAAATCAGTCTTTCCAAAGCGAATAAAATGATCACGTCTGCCTTCAAAAAAGGTGCAGAGCTTGGTTTAAAACCTTTAGCCGTCGTCGTACTTGATGCAGGTGGTCACGTAAAAGCCTTCCAACGTCAGGATGGCGCGTCTAACATGCGTTTTGAAGTTGCAAAAGGCAAAGCCTATGGCGCTGTAGCTGTTGGTGTTGGTTCACGCTGGTTGGATGCGCAAGCCGCTACTCGCCCACATTTCCTTGAGGGCCTATCAGGTGTTTCTGGTGGCAATATCGTGCCTGTTCCAGGTGGCGTATTGATCAAAAACAAAAAGGGTGAAATTCTCGGTGCTGTCGGAATTTCAGGTGATGTGTCTGACAATGATGAAGCCGCAGCTATTGCTGGCATTGAAGATGCAGGCTTTGAAGCAGACGCAGGTTAAGACAAAAAAATGGGCGGCCTTTACCGCCGCCCATTATTTCATCAAATTTCAATTTTGTATCCCACTACAGTCCAATTGAGACATCTCGTCCTGCTGACTTGATGGAAACTGAAAATCCTGCAATCACGTCAATAAATGCAATAGCCATCAGGATGAAGAACACTTGTGTAGCAGCTCCCTGCACCAACAAAAACTCTAACAAATATGCGATAAATACGAATGTTGATAAGAGGTGATCGACAACGGAGAACGCACCCGTTCGCGTTGCTTTTAAAATTTCGATAAATAGCAGCACAAGTGCGATTAAAATGAACAGATCACCGACATTTAATATCCATGTTGCGCCCGACAGCATTGGTAATTCCAAGATATGGTTTTCCAAACCACCAATGCCGGAGCCAGGTCCCAACATCACAACATTATAAAGTACCAGTGGAATGAGCATTAATGGGATAGCGACCAGCATGTTTATCTCTCTTAGATTAGATGGTTAAATCGATTGCGTGATATATCTCATACAAAAAGGCCAGCCGTAAGGCTAGCCTGATTGAAATCATTCATATCGATAAAAAAGAGCTTATGCGTCTTCTTTTGGTGTCAAAACTTGACGACCACGATACATGCCAGTTTTAAGATCCACATGGTGCGAGCGGCGAAGCTCACCTGAATCTTTGTCTTCAACATATGACGGTGCGTTTAACGCGTCTGTTGAACGGCGCATGCCGCGCTTCGAGCGCGAAATTTTCTTCTTAGGTACAGCCATTTTCTACTCCATTATAACGGGCAATCAACAAGACTTGGCAGTGTTTACCGCCAAACTGGACGTGACGCCAAAATTGGGAATTGGCGCGGCTTATACATTGACTTTACGAGTTTGACCAGTGGGATTCGTAAGATTTTTTTCAATCCTGTCAATAAATAAGAAAACAAAGCGATTTCGACCGATTAATGACACTTCACAGGCCTCATTAAGCCTCATCTTCGTCCACGGTCCAAGGCTCAGCCTTGCCGGCCTTCTCCCATTGTTGCCAAGCATCAAGTGACTTCATGTTTTCCATATAATTCAACACCGCTTGATTTTCACTCAGTTTATAAACCTCAAAGCGGTTGACAACTGGCGCAAACATCGCATCAGCTGAGCAAAACTCCCCGAATAAAAATGGACCACTAGACTTTGCAATGCACTCAGTCCATATTGTCTCAATGCGTGCGACATCTTTCTGCAGAGCTTCATCCTGCTCCATTTTCACAATTGGTCGACGCATATTCATCGGGCATTGGTTACGAAGTGCAGAAAAGCCACCCAACATTTCACATGATATTGCCATCGCGTGACTGTGGGCTTTCTCATCAGATGGCCAAAAACCTATATCTGGAAACTTTCGAGATAGATGATCTAAGATTGCCAGAGATTCAAATATTGTTTGATCGTCATCAACCAATACAGGCACCTTGCCTGTTGGAGAAAAAGTTTTGAACTTCGGGTTTCCACCGGCCATATCAAATGGAATTAATTCTTCAGTAAATTCAACACCCAATACTTTCATGCCAACCCAGGGCCGAAATGACCATGACGAATAGTTTTTGTTACCAATATAAAGTTTCAATCCAGACATAAATCACCTCGTAAATTTTCATGCAATAATGTCAGCACCATTGCGAAATACTAGCGAAATAAATTGATCTAAGGATAAATACATTTGATGTATGCACCCGATTGGCGCGCACGTTTTTCAACCTTATTCGCAAGGCGCTGCAAACCATTGCTAGGTTTGGCTGGATTACGCAAAATTGGATTCGGCAATGTCACCGCTAAAAGCGCTGCCTGCTTTCGAGTTAACTTACTCGCTGAGCGACCAAAATACGTCTGTGCTGCAGCTTCAATCCCGTAAACGCCGTGACCCCATTGAGCAATATTTAGATATAGCTCCATCATACGCTCTTTGCCCCATACATAATCTGATGTGAGAGCAAGGGGAATTTCAAGCGCTTTGCGTATGACCGAACGTGTGGACGTTAAAAATAGGTTCTTAGACGTCTGCATAGCAATTGTGCTGGCGCCTCGGGATGCTTCCCCATCCAACGCTTCTTCAAGCACAATATTAATCGCATCCCAATCAACACCTGAATGCGCACAAAATTGACCATCTTCTGACATCATCACAGACTGGATAACCACAGGAGCAATATCATCTATGTCCACCCATGAACGTTCATAAGAACGTCCCGTAAAAGTTTCGCTGAGCATGAGAGTGGAGATTGGTTTAACCGCGTCAATTTTGTAAATGAAAACCAAAGCATATGGCGTAATTAATAAAAACAAAATGAGCAACACAAGACGCTTGAGCCATTTTAACAAAAACGGGCGCAAGGCAAATTTTGACTTCGCTTTTGCTTTAGTCTGCTTTTTCTTGCCAGCCTTCGCCAAAGGATAGCCCCCAATTAAAATGTCGCGATAAGCGATTAAAACAATATCGCCCTCAATGTTCTGGATAGCTCTAGTGCAACAAAGCCGGAATTTCCAGTTATTCAACCGTTTTTCTGTAAGAAAAGATTGCCCAATCGAGATTGCCGTGGCAATAGGGCTTCATGTCGGATCAAAGTCAAAATCAATTTAAACCGCGCATGGCAGATGCCGCAAAGCGTGTTGAAGCAGAGTTGAAAACAGTTCTGTCTGATAAAATCCGTGGCAGTGAAATAGCTCGCCCTGAACATCTCATGGCAGCCATGCGTCATGGATCACTCAATGGCGGCAAGCGACTGCGCCCATTTTTAGTAATGGAAGCAGCGCGTCTATTTGATGGCAATGAAACAGCCGCGTTACGTGTTGCAACTGCGCTTGAATGTATCCATTGTTATTCGCTCATACATGATGATTTACCTGCAATGGATGATGATGATCTTCGTCGCGGTGAGCCCACAGTTCATATAGCATTTGATGAAGCTACAGCAATTTTGGCAGGCGACGGACTTTTAACACTGGCGTTTGATGTAATTGTTTCCGATGAAACCCCATTGGATGCCAACGCGAAAATCAAGTTAATATCAGAGCTTGCACAAGCGGCCGGTTTAGGCGGTATGGTTGGTGGGCAAGCACTTGATCTCGCAGCTGAAAAACAACAGCCAGACGAAGCCGGAATCTTGACTTTACAACAAATGAAAACCGGGGCGCTTATTCGCTTTGCCTGTCAAGCTGGTGCAATTATTGGCAACGCAGACCCTGCAGATTTTCAACGCATGACCAAATTCGGTCAGATTGCCGGGCAAGCATTTCAACTAGCCGATGATTTACTCGATGTCACATCAGATACGCAATCCATGGGTAAGAACACAGGCAAAGATGCAGATGCGGGCAAAGCTACTCTAGTCGGCCTACATGGCATTGAATGGGCACAAGATCAGTTACAAAACTTAGCCAAAGATGCGAGTAAAACACTGGACGATATGAACTGCGATACCGAGATTTTAAGACAAACAGCACAATATATTATTCTTCGCGATCGATAAAAGATATCTATCGATCCATTTGCATACATCCCCTAATTTATCCTTTTAAATCCATTTAATGAGACGAATCGCCGCCAGATTCGACCATTGGGGCGAATTTGGTTTGACTTGCTCATAATTATACGATTATTGATTTGCCAAGCGGCGAAGTTTGGGCCCAATTCCCCCAATATCCATAGGGTAAATCTATTGATTTCGTCGATTAAATTGGTGTTATTGAATAGCATTAAGTTGCATGAAGAAAATTGATGAGAAGGATTAAAAATGAAGGTTCTCGTACCCGTGAAACGGGTTGTTGACTATAACGTTAAAATTCGGGTTAAGCCGGATGGTTCTGGCGTAGAATTGGCAAACGTTAAGATGTCAATGAATCCATTTGATGAAATTGCTGTTGAAGAAGCCTTACGTTTGCGCGAAGCAGGCACTGCAACAGAAGTAATCGCCGTTTCCATTGGACCTGCCAAATCAGAAGAAACAATCCGCACGGCCCTTGCAATGGGTGCTGATCGTGGTGTTTTAATTGAAACTGATGAATTGGTTGAACCACTTGCTGTTGCAAAAATCCTTAAATCAGTTGCTGAAAACGAAGGCGCTGATCTTGTCATCGCTGGTAAGCAAGCCATTGATGATGACGCGGGTCAAACTGGTCAGATGTTAGCAGCATTGCTTGGTTGGTCTCAGGCAACTTATGCCTCTGAGATTAAAATCAATGGCGATAGCGCAGAAGTCGCTCGTGAAGTTGATGGCGGCATGCAAGTTGTCTCACTTAAAATGCCAATGGTAGTGACTACCGACCTTCGTTTGAATGAGCCACGTTATGCGTCCTTGCCAAACATCATGAAAGCCAAGAAGAAGCCAGTTGATAAGAAAACTGTTGCTGATACTGGTGTCGATATTGCCCCACGTTTGGAAGTGGTTACCACTGAAGAGCCAGAAGCACGTAAAGCAGGTGTTGTCTTAAACTCTGTGAGCGAGCTGGTCGATAAATTGAAAAACGAAGCTGGTGTAATCTAAGGAGCACAATGATGACTACTCTTCTTGTTGCTGAACACGATAATTCAGCTCTTTCCGATCAAACTGCAAAAGCACTAACAGCTGCGACTGAAATCGGCGGTGACGTGCACATTCTTGTTGCAGGTCAAGGCGCGTCGGGCGTTGCAGATGCAGCTGCAAAACTTGCAGGTGTTGGCAAAGTTCTACTTGCTGATTCTGATGAATACGCAAATGCGCTTGCAGAACCAATGGCTGATTTGATTGTATCAATGGCTGGTGATTATGATTGCGTAATCGCCCCTGCGACAGCGTCTTGCAAAAACTACATGCCACGTGTGGCGGCTTTGTTGGACGTAATGCAGATCTCTGAAATCACAGATGTGATTGCAGCCGATACATTCAAGCGTCCTATTTATGCAGGCAACGCTATTCAAACCGTTAAATCATCTGATGCAACGAAAGTGATCACTGTACGTACAGCATCATTTGCTGATGCTGCAGAAGGTGGTTCTGCAAGTGTTGAAGCAGTTGCTGGCCAAGGTAATTCTGGTCTGTCTTCATTTGTTGAAGATAAGATTGTTCAAAATGATCGTCCTGAACTCACATCTGCGAAAATCATCATCTCTGGTGGCCGTGCATTGGGTTCAGCTGAAAAGTTTGAAGAAGTTATCTTGCCGGTTGCTGATAAACTTGGCGCAGCCGTTGGCGCGTCCCGCGCAGCTGTTGATAGTGGTTATGCACCAAACGATTGGCAGGTTGGCCAGACGGGTAAAGTGGTTGCACCAGATCTTTACATTGCAGCTGGTATCTCAGGCGCTATTCAGCACTTAGCGGGTATGAAAGACAGTAAGATCATCGTTGCGATCAACAAAGACGAAGAAGCACCGATTTTCCAGGTTGCTGATTACGGTCTTGTTGCAGATCTGTTTGACATCCTACCGGAACTTGAAAAAGCGCTTTAAGCTCGAATTCAAATTCAAATAAAATATTATGGCTGGCAAATTCGTTTGCTGGCCATTTTTTTTATCATCAAAAAGAGCAGGATTGCTTTTTTTGCAACGCAATATAAATTGCAAACGAACTTATTAATTTAAAAGTGGACATCATCATGGCTATTGAAATCAAAACAGTTGGCATTATTGGCGCAGGACAAATGGGTAGCGGTATCGCCCATGTTTGTGCACTTTCTGGCTACAATGTCCTCATCCATGATGTATCTGCAGATCAAATCGAAAAAGCGCTCGCCAGCATCGATAAAAACATGACCCGCCAGGTTGCCAAGGAAAAATTAACCGAAGCGGACAAGACAGCAGCGCTTGCGCGCATTTCAGCAGCACCTGAATTATCAGCACTTTCAGATTGCGATATGGCAATTGAAGCCGCAACAGAAAACGAAGCGATCAAAAAGAAAATCTTTGAAGCGCTCTGCCCTATTTTGAAACCAGATGCGATTTTAGCGACAAACACGTCTTCGCTATCTGTGACCCGTCTTGCGGCATCATCAGATAGACCAGACCAATTTGTCGGCATTCACTTCTTTAATCCTGTCCCGTTGATGAAACTTGTCGAGCTGATTAAAGGTATTGCAACAAGCGATGAAACCTTTGAAGCAGCTAATAATTTTGCCGTTTCCTTGGGTAAAAGCGTCACCGTGTCAGAAGATTTCCCAGGTTTCATCGTCAACCGGATATTGTTGCCGATGATCAACGAAGCTGTATATGCGCTTCATGAAGGCGTGGGGTCAATTCAATCTATTGATCAAGGCATGAAGCTTGGTACAAATCACCCAATGGGGCCGTTTGAACTTGCTGACTTTATTGGTCTTGATACATGCCTGTCCGTTATGCAAGTGCTACACGAAGGTTTGGCGGATACGAAATATCGCCCCTGCCCATTGCTGGTTAAATATGTTGAAGCCGGATGGCTTGGCCGCAAATCAGGCAAAGGCTTTTATGATTATAGCGGTGAAGAACCAGTTCCAACTCGCTAATTCAGCGCGCTCACATTGGTTTGTTTCGTTGCAATAGCTGCATCAATGTAGTTAAGCGCATCTGGGCTAGACCAATGAGCTGGGCCATTCATTGAGGCGAGAATATACCCGTTTTCATCCAACAGCATGGTGACTGGCAATCCAAAGGCGAGGCCTTCTTTTTTTAGCGCATTAAAAATACCCATAGTGCTATCTTGATAAAGCGGAAGATTATCGACACCAATCTCATTTAAAAAGCCCTTGGGCTTATTGCGATCACCTCGGTCGATATTGATCGTCACAACTTCGAAATCTGCACCCTGTTTTGCAGTTTGCAACTCAGACAAGGCCGGCATCTCTTCACGACATGGCGCACACCAAGTGGCCCATAAGTTAACCAATGTAATCTTACCCTTAAACATATCGATAGATTGCACATCGCCATTTGGGTCGACGAATTGATGCGCTGGCATTAGTTTTGGTTCTTCAAGCGCGATCATCGCTGCAACGTTACCTTGAGCGCTTTTACCTAATTCACTGGCCTTTGCGACAACATTCGCACTTGCTTTTGTGCTTGCAGTGTTAATTGTATCATTGCCATACCCCCCCATCATCACGTATACCCCAGCCGCAACCAGACTAATTCCGCCAACCAATAAAATGGTTCCAAGAATTTTGGATCTGCGATTACGATTATTTTGCTCAGTCATACAATTCTCCGAGGTCTTCAAAAAATGTCCGAAAACGAAAACAACAAATCGTCGAACAAAATGTGGGGTGGCCGTTTTGGTTCAGGACCTGATGCGATTATGGAAGAGATCAACGCTTCCATAGGGTTCGATAAAAAGCTATATGCGCAAGACATCGAAGGTTCAATGGCTCATGCACAAATGCTTGCAGATAATGGCATAATTTCGGCAGAAGATCGCGACAAAATCACTCACGGACTGAACACAATTTTGTCAGAGATCGAAAGTGGCCAGTTTGAATATTCCCGCGCACTTGAAGATATTCATATGAATATTGAATCACGCCTGCGCGAATTAATTGGCCCAACAGCAGGTCGTTTGCACACTGCACGTTCGCGTAATGACCAAGTTGCACTTGATTTCCGCCTTTGGGTCAAAGCAGAACTTGGCAAAACAGCGACATTATTGGAGCAGCTAATATCCGCATTTATCACGCGGGCTGAAGAGCACGCCGATACGGTCATGCCTGGATTTACCCATTTGCAAACAGCGCAACCAGTAACATTTGGCCATCACTGTTTGGCTTATGTTGAAATGTTCTATCGAGATCTGTCTCGCGTTTTAGATTGCATTGACCGCTTGGATGAATGTCCGCTTGGCGCAGCAGCGCTTGCGGGAACTGGATTTCCAATTGATCGCCATCAAACGGCTGAAAAACTGGGTTTCAGAGAACCAACACGCAATTCACTCGACAGCGTATCTGATCGTGATTTTGCAATGGAATACTTGGCTGTAGCAACAATCTGCGCAACACATCTATCACGCTTGGCGGAAGAGATTGTCATCTGGTCGACACCGCAGTTTAACTTCGTAAAGCTATCGGATTCATTCTCAACCGGCTCATCCATCATGCCGCAAAAGAAAAACCCTGATGCGGCTGAATTGGTGCGCGCAAAAACCGGACGTATTAATGGTGCTATGATAGGTCTTTTAACCGTTATGAAGGGCCTTCCGCTCGCCTATTCAAAGGACATGCAGGAAGACAAAGAACAAGTCTTTGACGCAGCGAACAGCCTGGAACTTGCCCTAGCTGCAATGGCCGGAATGGTTGCTGATATGTACGTGAATAAAGATGCGATGCATAAAGCTGCGGGTTCTGGTTTCTCAACGGCAACAGATCTAGCTGACTGGCTGGTCCGTGAAGCTGGTCTTCCATTCCGCGATGCGCACCATGCAACAGGAGCCGCCGTTGCATTGGCTGAAACTCAAGGGGTTGAATTACATGAACTTGCTCTATCTGATTTACAACAGATCAATAGCGCAATCACCGATGATATCTATTCAGTCCTAACTGTTGAAGCATCTGTTGCATCGCGTAAAAGCTTTGGCGGAACTGCACCTGATAATGTGCGCGAGCAAGTTAAATACTGGAAATCGAAAAACTGGCTTTCAAACTAAGCCAGACACGCAACCCCTTTTTAAAAACCTCAGAATAAAAAAGGGGGTGCTTTGTGTTGATTTTTTCGTTAAAAGGTTGCTCACTATTTAAGCCTTACAAAGGACATAGCTCATGAAGCTTTCAAGACTTTCCATCGTGCTAGCCGCTCTTATGTGCGTATTGTCCGCATGTGGTAGTAAAACAGATTTGATTGCACCTACGACAATCGCTGAACCTGTGGCACAGCCAGTGACGAACGAAACGCCAAAACAACCTGGCATTCTGTTAGACTAGTTTTAAGAGTAACTTATGAACCATTTTGATTACATCGATGGCGTCTTGCATGCCGAAGGCGTTTCTATTCAAGACATCGCTCGCGAAGTTGGTACGCCGTTTTATTGCTATTCAACAGCAACATTTGCACGTCATTTCAACGTTTATAAAGACGCATTTTCGGGTTTAGATTCGCTTGTTTGTTATGCAATGAAGGCAAATTCAAACCAAGCTATTCTTGCAACCTTGGCAGATCTTGGTTCAGGTGTTGATATCGTGTCAGAAGGCGAGTTAAGACGCGCGCTTCAAGCTGGCATTGATGCGAAAAAAATCGTTTTCTCTGGGGTTGGTAAAAAAGCATACGAAATGGATGCAGCGCTACAAGCAGGTATCTTGTGCTTTAATGTTGAATCCGAGCCTGAATTAGAGCTGCTTAATCAACGCGCTTTAAAAATGGGTGTCAAAGCACCAGTCTCTTTCAGAATAAACCCTGATGTGGATGCCAAAACCCACGCGAAAATCTCAACAGGTAAAAAAGAAAACAAGTTTGGTATTTCCTATAAGCGTGCTCCTGAAGTATTTGAACGCGCTAGCAAAATGGAAGGCATCGATGCCCATGGCATTGATATGCATATTGGTAGTCAAATTACTGATCTGCAGCCATTTGATGATGCGTTTGTACTCGTCGTGGATCTTGTCGAAAGCCTGCGATCAAAGGGTTACAAAATTGATCACGTCGATATTGGCGGTGGATTGGGCATACCTTATAAAAACGACAATTCACCACCACCTGATCCAACCGCTTATGCAAAAGTTGCCGAAGAGCGCCTTAAATCATTGGGATGCAAAGTTCTGATGGAACCAGGCCGTTTGATTGCGGGCAATGCAGGCATTTTGGTCACTGAAGTAATCTACGTTAAAGATGGCGGTGAGAAAAACTTTGTCATCGTTGATGGCGCTATGAACGATCTTATTCGCCCAACGCTTTATGATGCCTTTCATGAGATTTTACCGGTCGAAATTTCAGCGGTAAACTCACCTGCAATGACGGCTGATATTGTTGGGCCTGTTTGTGAGACGGGAGACTATCTCGCTCTTAACCGCCAAATGTCAGAACCAAAGCCAGGTGATTTGATCGCGGTTAGTAGCGCAGGCGCTTATGGCGCGGTACAATCCGGCACTTATAATACAAGACCACTTGTTCCTGAAGTTTTAGTCAATGGCAGTGAATATCACGTGATACGCCCACGCCAAGAAGTGCAAGACATCATCGCCATGGACTCCATGCCTGATTGGTTGAAATAGATCTTCACAAATTTGTGTGAAGTGAATTTCAATCTTCTCCCATATGTGACCTCGTTTTTGACACAAGACCATGTTAGGCTCTGCAAATCAGAGTGATAACCACGTGCGAGGGTCCATGAGCGAACGCCCCTTTGACATCAAAGGAAGACTAGCGAAACATCGCTTTGTCACGCGTACCATCATGATTTTTGAACGCTTATGGTCCGCAGCGTTTGTGCCCATCAGCATCGTCGGCGCTTTTGTTGCGCTTTCATGGTTTGGTGCATTTCGCATAACCCCATTTTGGATTGGATATATTCTTGCTGCAATTTTGATTGTTGGGTTTATCGTTTCACTTCGTAATTTTAAGACCTTCAAATTGCCAAACATGCATGAGGTCAATGCCCGCATAGAACAAGACAACAAAATTGATCATGAAGGTATCGCAATCCAGCTTCAGTCCATAAGCCAATCAGAAGATGAAACCGCTTCTGCTTTATGGAAAGAACACAAAGCTCGCATGTGGGCACAATTATCAGATGTAGAACGCGGTAAATATCAATCAGACATCCCTGACAGAGATCCCTATGCTCTGCGCGTATTCATTCTCTTATTGCTAGCCTCAGGCTTTGCTTACTCTTTTTCAGGACAAGCAGGACAACTAAGCGATGTCGTAAATTTGCGTCCGCCAATTGAACAAAACACTGACCTTATCCGCATCGATGCATGGGTCACTCCGCCGGCATATACCAACCGCGCTCCTTTATTCCTAAATCAATTGCAGTCACGAGATACAGCGATTTCAATTCCAGAAAAGAGTAAAATTACAATTCGCATCGTGGGCTTAAATGAAGATGAAAACGCTGAACCGTTCAATGTAAGCTTTACAGCAAAAGACGGGACCATATTGCCGCTAACACAATCTGATGAAAGCACGCGATCTTCAACCAGCTTTGAATATATCCCCGATGAAGATGGCGCTTTAAGAGCGTTGGATCATCATTTGTGGGAACTTGCAGTGATTCCAGATAACCCACCTGAAATTGACTTTCACGAGGAACCAACACAAGCTCAAAATGGCGCATTACAACTATCGTATAAAGCAACAGACGATTACGGCATTGTTGGTGCACGAGCAGAAATAACATCTATCTACGGCGTTGATGATCATGCCTTGCAATTATATGAGGATCCTGTTGTGGATCTGCAATTGCCGCGTAGATCAAGCGAAGACGGCTTAGCAAATACAAGCTACGACCTCACTGACCACCCTCTGGCTGGTGTAGAAGTTTACATCACGCTTGTCGCCATTGATGGCGCGGGTCAGGAAACACGCACAGAACCCTTGCAAACAATACTACCCCAGAAGAACTTTGTATCGCTTTTGGCTCAGTCGATTGTTGAGCAACGCCAGATTATTGCCTTTGACGCATTTGAGCGTTTCAGAGCGATCGAACTCAACGATGCTTTAACTATCTTGCCAGAAGTTACAATCCCGAGCATTCGAGACTTTTTACTGGTAAAATCCGCACGTGAGGGACTTGCTCTTGCATATAGTGAAGAAGCTATGCTGCGCTCCATTGATGAACTTTGGGAAATCGCGCTCCTTTTAGAAGATGGCAACCTCTCATTGGCAGAACAACGATTAAGAGATGCGCAGCGCGAATTGTCTGAGGCATTAGAAAATGGCGCATCAGATGAAGAAATTGCGCGTCTTATGGAAGAGCTGCGTGAAGCCATGCAAGAGTTTATGGAAGCACTAGCGCAGCAAAACAACAATAATCAGCAAGCGCAAAACAAACAATCGCAAGCCCAAGAACTTGAGCAACGTGACTTGCAAGACATGCTTGATCAGATTGAAGATATGGCCCGATCTGGCAATCGTGAGCAGGCCCAACAGATGTTGCAAGATTTGCAAAACATGATGAATAATCTACAAGCCAATCGCCAGCAGCAGCAACAACAGCAAAATGGTGAGCAAAGCCCCATTGAGCAGCAAATGGAAGAGCTTGGACAAATTTTACGCGAACAGCAGCAATTGATGGACCAAACATTCAATATGCAGCAGCGCCAATCTGAGGCAGAACAACAACGTTCACAAAACCAACAAAACACCCCTCAAAGCCCTAACAACCAACAGAACCAAAACAACGAAAGTGGTCAACAAGAACCGATGTCGCCAGAAGAGCTTGCCGATGCGCTTGAGCAATTGCGCCAGCAACAGCAAGAACTGCAAGAACAATTGCAAGAACTAATGGAACAAATGGAAGAAGAAGGCCTAGAGCCGACTGAAGGATTAAGCGAAGCTGGCGAAGCCATGGGGCAAGCCGAAGGTGAATTGGGTGAAGGCGACACAGGCGAAGCAGGCAATCAGCAAGGCAGAGCTTTGCAGGCATTGCGCCAAGGTGCGCAACAAATGCTCAATCAGCTTCAACAACAAATGCAAGCGCAAGGTCAAGGGCAAGGCCAGGGACGCGGTGAAGGTTTGGGTAATCAGCAAGGCCAACAGGGTCAACAAGGACAAGGCAATCAACGCGATCCGCTGGGACGTCGACAAGGTGGCGATCGCGAAGGACTATATGGACGCAGCGAAAATGGTAATTTCGACGATGCTGATAATGTTCAGCGCGCACGCGAAATATTGGAAATCATCCGCAGGCGCCTGGGTGAAAACTTCAGGTTAGACTTTGAAAAAGATTATCTCGAGCGATTGTTAAAACCGACAGAATAACTGCCGAGAAAACTTCGCTCGAAAATTTAGTTTGATTTATGCAGCAAGGGCCTGCGCAACAGCATTACGAATATCAGGCAATGAGAATGGTTTAGGCACCACATCGACGATAATTTTTTCAAGATTATCAGCGCGTTCACGTTGCTCTGCATAACCTGTCATCAATAGAATTTTGGTATTTGGGTAAAGTTTTGCTGTTTCCTCGGCAAGTGCGATACCATCCATAACCGGCATGCGAATATCTGACAAAAGCAGATCAAATTCATCCTGCTCCAACTTTTCTAATCCGTCTGATCCATCTTCAGCTTCAGTAGTCTCATGCCCATCCATGCGCAGTGCACGTGCAACAAAAGAACGCAAAGCAGTTTCATCTTCGGTAATTAGAATTTTGGCCATTGAACACACATCCCTAAATCCGCATCTTATATCGATGCTAAGTCGAATTCATTCGAGCTTTTCGATGCACCTATTAAAACACGAATTTCTTTTCGGGCCGTAAATACGGTTGGTAAACAATCTCTCAATTTTTGTAAATTGCTGCGCCGGGTGTTTAGTAACTACTCAGCATCACCGGTAACAATTCCAACATATGGTAATTCGCGGAATGCATAGGCAACGTCCATTCCGTAACCAACGACAAAATAGTCTGGGCAGACAAAACCGACATGATCGGCAACCAGTTCGCCTTTACGCTTTGATTCTTTATCAAGCAAAACAGCAAGGCCAACATCCTTCGCACCGCGCTCATACATAAGATCACGTGCAAAACGAAGCGTATTGCCTGATTCTAAAATATCATCGATCAACAACACGTCGCGACCTGTTACGTTACTATCGATATCTTTGATGATTTTAACTTCTTTACCCTCTGTGCCAGTGCCGTAGCTCGACAATGTGATAAATTCCACTTCAGGTGCAAGGCCTGCACGATAAAGCGCACGGACCAAATCGGCTGCGAAGATAAAAGAGCCTTTTAAGATAGCAACAACTAAAAGATCATTTTTCGGACTAGCCGCTATCTCAGAAGCTATACGCTCAATCTTTTCTTCAATTTCTTTATCTGAAAAAAGAACATCAATGTTCTTGCCGCGTACTACTTCCATAATTTAACTCTCATTCTGATATTAAAACCAGTGTGACTTGTATCAGTCCTGCGAGTCGAAATAAATAACAGAACCGTCAGAAGAGCCTTTAACCACAGAACCTTCACCCACCGCATGCAATGATGAGGTTCTGTCTTGTAAAATTCGGATCTGCTTACCTAAGATTTCCGAATTTTGTGCGTTGCGATTTGTTATTTCTGGGATCGCTGGCAATGTATCAATGCTACCGGTTGCCACCGATGCATCCGGTAGAAAGCTTTTCATTTCATTGGCAATTTGATCAGCAGCACCAGGACGATCCAACATCCACACAATTGGCAACACCGCTGCAATTGTAAACACACAAATAGCGACAGACAAAATAAGCTGGCTTGCAAAGGGTGATTTGTGTTCTGGAGGTACATCCTTGGAGAAAATGTGCAAACCATTTTTCGGAGCAGAACTTGCCGAATGCTCATTTCCATTCAACTTACCAAAATTTGGTTTTTGTGTTTTGTATGCTTCTTTTATGCCTGCACGACGGATGCTTTGATCTTCGACGATGGTTTCAAAAATTGCATCCTCAATATCCCGCTCGAAGGATGTAAAGATTTCAGACCCAATCGTAGATGTACCTTGTTTTAAAGAATGAGGTTGAGCATCAGCTGACATAAAAAGTTCTCTATGTAGAATTATACTTTTACCAAGTAAAAATTGGCGCTTAAAAGTTGGTAAATGAATATGGTTAACAGATCGGTAATTTCTTCTGTGCTAGTGCTATTTAAAAGCATTCCTCCCTCGCAAGTTTGTTGTAAACACTTGGCTGGGATCTGCAATTGAAGCTATAAGCAGCATATAGCAATTAGGAATTTTCAAATTGATTCGATTGGAAAATGTTGGTGTCAGATATGGTATGGGTCCGGAAATTTTGCGCGACCTTACGTTCGATATTCCAAAACACTCATTCCAATTTCTAACAGGACCATCGGGTGCGGGCAAAACAACCCTCATGCGCCTGCTCTTCATGTCTTTACGGCCAACACGCGGTAATATTTCCATGTTTGGTAGAGATGTCATTGATATTCCGCGAGATGAATTGCCATTATTGCGCCGCCGAATTGGCATTGTGTTCCAAGATTTCAGGCTGCTCAATCATTTAACTACCTATGAAAATGTCGCCCTGCCCCTGCGCGTTCGCGGTAAAGAGGAAAGTTCTTATCGTGCCGATGTTGTGGAATTACTTGAATGGGTTGGTTTAGGTGAACGTATTCACGTCCGTCCGCAAGTCTTATCAGGCGGTGAAAAACAGCGTATCGCAATTGCGCGTGCACTCATTGATAGACCAGAGATACTCTTAGCTGATGAGCCGACAGGTAACGTTGATCCGCCAATGGCATTGCGACTTTTATCTTTATTTAAAGAGCTCAACCGTTTGGGAACTGCGGTATTAATCGCAACACACGATCTCAATTTAATGGAGCAAGTTGACGCAAGACACATGATTTTATCTGAAGGGCATATCGACATCTATGATAGATAAAGCCAAACAAAGTGTCGCAAAGGTCAAAAAGGTCGCCAAACAACAGTTCAAGGCACCCGCTCCCATTGTGCCACCTGCAAATCTATCGAGTAAAGCACTCATCGTTGTCGTCATTATCATGTCATTTCTGGCATGTTTAACACTTGGCTTTGTCACTCTTATTCAAGAAACATCCAAAACATGGCAAAATCAAATTTCAGAAGAAATCACAATCCAGATCAAACCTGAAGAAGGGCGAGATATGGAACTTGCGCTTTTGGATGCAAAAAGCCTGGCGCTTGAATTCTCTGGCACTTTAAGCGCGGAGATTGTCGACAAAGCAGATACCGCACGCCTTTTAGAACCATGGTTGGGTGAAGGTTTTGATATGGATGAATTGCCAGTTCCGCGTCTGTTAATCATCACAATAGACAAAGACAATCCACCTGACTTTGACAGCATGCGGAAAACCCTCGCTGATACCATTCCAAATGCTTATCTAGATGACCACCGAACATGGGCAGGTCGCCTTGTGAGCATGGCACAAAACACCGTATTTATTGGCGTTGGACTACTCTCACTGGTGCTCGTCGCAACCACATTAACAGTTGTCTTTGCAACCCGTGGCGCTATGTCGGTCAACCACGAAATCATCGAAGTGCTGCATTTTGTTGGCGCTGAATCTTCCTTTGTCGCAAACGAATTCCAAAAGCACTTCTTGCTCACTGGATTTTATGGAGGTGCGATTGGAGGCGGATTGGCAGCATTTGTGTTTTTCATCACAGATATTTGGCAAGATGCGAGCATGGCAACTGCACTTAATGATCAGGCAAGCGCTTTATTTGGCAGCTTTTCCATGGGACCCGCTGGATATTTAGGGATCGCGATTATCATTGTTACTGTTGCGATACTAACCGCTTTAACAACACGTATCACGGTGATTAAGACAATCCGCGAAATTGATATTGTTAGATCTGATCCGGCTCGGTCAGATCTTGCTTAAAATTGCAACAAATGCACATTTTCTAGCGCCCAACTAAATACCCTAAAACTAGCATAAAAAGGTCTGGTCTTTGCCATATTTCGAGGTTACAAATAGGTATGGAAAACAATGACCACAACATTGATAACGCCACAAACACCGAGAACCAACAGGACGCGTTGATAGATGCGACCGTGGAAGAACAGGCATCTACCAAGCGCAAATCAAGTTGGGTTGGGTGGATCTGGACACCAATTGCACTTGTTTTATTGCTTGCCATCGGCACCGGTATCGGCGGATTTGTCCGCTTTGCTGAAGATGTTGCAAATTTAAAAGCTCCGGAAATTTCCGAAATGTCGGATGCCATTGTTGTTTTAACCGGTGGCAAAAGCCGCATTACTGAAGCGGTTACTCTGCTCAAAGACGGTAAAGCAAATAGACTGTTCATTTCAGGCGTGAACCCGAACATCTCAGATGCCGAGCTTATTCGCGTATCAGGCGCAGACAAAGCTCTGTTTGAATGCTGTATCGATATCGGAAAAGATGCCAAAGACACCATAGGAAACGGCAAAGAAATCGCACAATGGGCAACGGCACAGAATTTTAAAACTCTGATTGTCGTAACCAATAACTATCATATGCGCCGCAGCCTTTTAGAATTGTATTCTGCAACCTCGGGCATTGAACTTGTTGCATACCCAGTCATGAACTCAGAAGTAAAGACAAAGAACTGGTATAAAGACAGACCAACATTACGTACCTTGATAAATGAGTTTGCAAAACTTAACCTTGCTTACTTCAGAAAATATATAGGTGTCGAAATGGCAGGGAACTTATATTCAGAACAAACACTTACCAAACAAGCTGGCATTTAATTTCAACTTAGAACACCTCCCATGACTTTTATTCCATGGTTAATGAGGCATTAACCCCCTGAGAGTAAAATTACGCGAACGCCCGTAGCAGGGCGAAACATTGGCATTGATTTGCCACTTGAGTTTAACCAGCGTATTTGGACCTGTTCTGACCATGCAATCGACAGCACATTCGGCCTCAAACCGTAACTACGACCGTAATTCCAACCAGCGAATTATGCCATATTATCTCAAACGACAGTTTCAGATCGTATGTGCATTTGCGATATTTCTGGGATTGGTCTTTGCAAGCGTTTCGCTGGCAACATGGAATGTTCTAGATCCTAGTTTTTCTCACAAAACCGCCAATGTTGCGACGAATGCCTTTGGTTATATGGGTGCGTCCTTTGCTGATCTTATGATGCAGTTTTTCGGACTGGCTTCAGTGGTTGCTCTTATGCCTGCTATCGCATGGGGCATTGCGCTTATGCGTGGCAAACCCTTTGATAAGAAAAGCTCTCGCTTAACTGCATGGTTTTTCGGCGCAATATTAACCGCAGCAATTTTTGGTCTAGTACCAACAACAGAAACTTGGCCACTTCCAACAGGCTTGGGTGGTGTACTGGGCGACATGTTCTTAAAACTGCCAGCTACAATTATTGGTGACTTCCCAAGCGGCATCTTAGCTGTCATGCTTGCAGTTCTATTATCAGCACCAGCTCTTTGGTTAATGTTAAAAGCATCTGGCCTTGTGCAGAGAACACCCCATATTGCTGACGAACAGGAAACAGAAGAACTTCCTTGGGATGATGCTGACGCTCAAGATGACGACACAGAACGAGAAGGTTCATTGTGGCTTGGCATTCTTGCGCACACCATGTTTACGATACGTGCAAGACTGCGCCGTTTATTTGGTCTTAACTCTAAAGCATCAGATGATTGGGAATATGAAGCACCTTATGACATGCATGATGGTGACGTACATTTTGATCAAGACCAGTATGATCAGCAAAGCGCACCACATATAGAGCCTGCATTCCGCCAGGAACCTCAGTTTAATGGACAGATCAATGCGCCGAGTGTTGATGCGCCATTTACTGAAAGTGAGTTGAATGCCAACGAAGGTCCTTATCAGGCTGTCAATCGTGTAGCGCAACGCCCAACTGCGCAAGAATCTATTCAAGAGCCGGTCGCTTCAAGCCCGCGCGTCGTACAAGCTGCACCGCCGCCGCGCCCAGGTAAGCGCGTTGTCCGTGAAGCACAAACTTCCCTGTTAGCGCCATCTGATTTTGAGCTCCCATCAATTCACTTGTTAGCTGAGCCTAAAAACATTGTTCGAGATGCAACATTATCTCCTGAGGCACTTGAGCAAAACGCGCGTATGCTTGAAGGCGTGTTGGAAGACTTTGGCGTTAAAGGTGAAATTATTCATGTACGCCCGGGTCCAGTTGTTACACTTTATGAGCTTGAACCAGCACCAGGGATCAAATCATCCCGCGTGATCGGTCTTGCAGATGATATCGCCCGTTCTATGAGTGCAATTGCAGCGCGTGTTGCAGTTGTTCCAGGCCGTAATGCAATTGGTATTGAATTGCCAAACCAATCGCGTGAAACTGTTTACTTCCGCGAGATGATTGCAAGCCGCGACTTTGAAGCCAACAAAGGTAAATTACCGCTTTCATTGGGTAAAACAATTGGTGGTGAACCTGTGTTTGCAGACCTTGCTAAAATGCCTCACGTCCTTGTTGCAGGTACCACAGGTTCTGGTAAATCAGTGGCAATCAACACAATGATCCTGTCGATCTTGTATCGCTTTAATCCATCGCAATGTCGTTTGATCATGATAGATCCAAAGATGTTGGAACTATCCGTATATGATGGCATTCCGCATCTTCTAACACCTGTTGTGACCGATCCTAAAAAGGCTGTTGTGGCGTTGAAATGGACCGTGCGCGAGATGGAAGAACGCTATAAGAAAATGTCCAAATTGGGCGTTCGGAATATTGATGGCTTTAACCAACGCGCCGAAGAAGCACGCCGCAAAGGTGAAGCAATCACACGTACTGTACAAACAGGGTTTGACAAAGAGACAGGTGAAGCGGTTTACGAAACAGAAGAGTTTGATCTCGAGCCGTTACCATACATTGTTGTAATCATCGATGAGATGGCCGATCTGATGATGGTTGCTGGTAAAGACATTGAAGGCGCTGTTCAGCGATTAGCGCAGATGGCTCGTGCTGCTGGGATCCACGTGATCATGGCAACCCAGCGTCCATCCGTTGATGTGATCACAGGTACCATTAAAGCTAACTTCCCAACCCGTATTTCCTTCCAAGTGACATCAAAAATTGATTCGCGTACAATTCTTGGCGAACAAGGTGCTGAGCAATTGCTTGGTATGGGTGATATGCTCTTTATGGCAGGTGGCGGGCGCATCCAGCGTGTCCACGGTCCATTTGTTTCAGATATGGAAGTTGAAGGTGTCGTGGATCACCTTAAAACTCAGGGTGTTCCGCAATATCTTGATGCAATTACTGCCGATGATGAAGAAGATGAAGACAATGGTGGTGGACCGAAAGGTACAAGCAATCTAGCTGATTCTGATGATCCTTATGATCAGGCAGTAGCGGTCGTATTGCGTGACGGCAAAGCCTCCACATCATATATCCAGCGCCGTTTAGGTATTGGATACAACCGTGCTGCATCACTCATTGAACGGATGGAAGATGAGGGTGTTATTGGTCCAGCAAATCATGCTGGCAAGCGAGAAATTCTCGTCCCAACCGAAAAAGACATTATGGGTGAATAAACATTAATCGGGCATTTGACAATTAAATGCCTCGTCGCAATCATGCCTCAGTTTTCTAGTATTTCGTATTTCTGATGGATCATTTAACCACACTGGAATTGAAGTAGATGATAAATGCAATAAATCCCAATATCGGCTTTATGCGCCTTATAAAAAAGCAAACTAAACTTGCTGTTATTGCGACAAGCATGCTGATTGCAGGTTCAATTGGCGCGAGTGCAAATAGTGAAACTGCGCAAAAAATTGCCGATCACTTTGCTTCTGTAAAAACAATGATGGGTGAATTTGTTCAGCTAAGCCCTGATGGAAATCAGGTTGCTGGAAAGTTCTTTATCTCACGCCCTGGCAAACTTCGCTTTAACTATGAAAAACCATCGGCTGTACGCGTCATTTCAGATGGTAAAAACCTTGCAGTTGGCAATCAAAAATTAAAAACTTGGAGCTTGTACCCCCTTCGTACAACACCTTTAAAGCTGCTGCTATCTAACAAGATTGATCTGTCATCGAAATCTGTAAAATCAGTAACAGAGACTGAATCTTTAACAACGATTGTCATGGGCAATAAATCTATTTTTGGAAAATCAACAATCACAATGATGTTTGATCCAAAGTCTTATGAATTGCGCCAATGGACGATTAAAGATGCGCAAGGCAAAGACACAACTGTGATGATTTTCAATATCGAAACAGGTGTTGAATTCGCCCGCAGCGTTTTCCGTGTTCCATATGAGAGCGCTAAAAAAAATAAAAACGGATAAGCTTTAAAACCCGTTCAAAATACTTTAGATCTCCTTGGACTGTTACATGCAGATCAAGGAGTTTTATTTTGGCATTTACAATCGCAACATGGAATATCAATTCAGTTCGCCTACGCATGCCCATTGTGGAAGCGTTTTTAGAAGAGCATCAGCCCGATGTTTTGTGTTTGCAGGAGATTAAATGCGAAAATGATTCGTTCCCATCCGGCGGATTTCGTAAGTTAGGTTACCAACACTTCGCCATTCATGGCCAAAAAGGCTATCATGGTGTGGCAACAGTTTCTAAAACACCTGTGAAAGATATTCAGCGGCAGGATTTTTGTGGCAAAGGCGATGCAAGACACGTATCTGCAATTGTTGAAACTGGCTCAAGAGACCTTCGCGTTCATAATTTTTATGTGCCAGCAGGTGGCGACGAAGCCAATCGAGACATTAACCCCAAATTTGCTCACAAACTTGATTTTCTTGAAGAGATGAAAGCGATTCATGCAGAGGCGGAGCATAAAGATGATGTGTCATCTGTACTTGTTGGTGATCTAAATATTGCACCGGCTGAAACAGATGTTTGGTCACACAAACAGCTTCTTAAAGTCGTAAGTCATACACCAATTGAGGTTGATGAACTTAATGACGTGCAAGCCAAAGGCGCTTGGCATGACCTAGTGCGTGCACATATCCCAGTTGAAGAAAAACTATTTAGCTGGTGGAGCTACCGCTCAAAAGACTGGAGCAAGGCCGATAAAGGCCGCAGACTTGACCATATCTGGTCGTCTAATGATCTGGCTGAAAAACTTGAGAAGGTTGATGTTTTGCGCCACATGCGCGGTGTTGAAAAACCTTCCGATCACGTCCCAATGATTGCGCATCTAAAACTATAATTTAACGAAATTTTTCACCCAACTGGTTGAGCTTAACTGCAAGCTCACCCAGGTTTTGCTGAATACGCTCACGGAGCTTATCAGCGATCTGAGGGTACTCAGCCATAAGCCTATGAAAAACATCTCGGTTGATTTTGATTAAATCAGCTGTTTCCAAAGCTTTGATGGTAAATTGTCGTTCGGAAGGTGCAATTAAGGCAATCTCGCCCATCAAACCACCGCGCCCTAACACCCCTTGGGAAACAGGCTCACGCTCGCCTAAACTCCAAAATATCTCAACTTCCCCAGAAGAAACAACATAGGCACAATTTGCAGCATCGCCTTGGCGATAAAGCGTATCACCTTTGATAAGGCTACGATGATCACCGCCAAACGCAACCAGTCTCAGCGCATCAACTGGCAGCTCAGAAAACAACGGTGTATCACGCAGAACGCTCAGATCATCGTTTAATGCCATCTCGTCATTTCCCCCAATTTAAGGATAAACTTGTTAAGGAACGAGTTTATAGCCACCGCTTTCCGTCACCAAAATCTCAGCGTTGGAAGGGTCTTTTTCAATCTTCTGGCGCAACCTGTAAACATGAGTTTCCAAAGTGTGCGTTGTTACACCTGAATTGTAACCCCAAACTTTTTCCAAAATGTCGTTGCGTGGGACAACTTTTTGCTCAGCACGATACAAGAAACGAATAATCGAAGCTTCTTTCTCTGTTAGACGGATTTTATTCTCGTCTTCATCAATCAAAACTTTTTGACTTGGTTTAAATGTGTAAGGGCCAACAACAAAGGTCGCATCTTCGCTTTGTTCATGTTGGCGGAGCTGCGCACGAATACGCGCAAGCAATACAGCAAATCTAAACGGTTTTGGCACGTAATCATTCGCACCAGCTTCCAGACCCAAGATCGTATCTGAATCTGTATCGTGACCTGTAAGCATAATGATCGGTGCTTTAAAGCCACCTTTGCGCAGAAGCTTCACCGCTTCGCGACCGTCCATATCTGGCAAACCCACATCCATAATCAACAAATCAAGGTGATTGTCTCTGGCCGTTTTAACACCCTTTGTAGCCGTGCTTTCCTGAATGATAAAAAATTCTTCATAAAGAGAAAGTTGCTCAATGAGCGTCTCACGTAAATCATCATCATCGTCAACGAGTAGGATTGTGCGTGCAGACATGAATAATTCCTTTTTTCCTTGTTACGGCGAACTTATTATAGAACATCAGAATTGGCAAAGAGTTACTTCAATTCTCCAATACCAAATCTTTTATCAATTGGCCTTAGTCAAGAATCGTGGCAATTTGTGGGACGTAACCAGATCCTTTTTCAACCCAGTAACGTTAAACTATGAAGCCTGCTAGTAAATCTCGATCACATAATGGTGTAAAACGCGTCATCGTACGTCAAAAACCAGGTGTTAAAACACAATGCCTCGTGCGGATTGGCTCCCTCACATTTAAAGGTGCATTGGGTCGCTCAGGACGAACCATTTTCAAGCGTGAAGGTGACGGGGCAACCCCAATAAAACCAATGCGTTGCCTTTCATCGCGCTATAAACATCGCCACAAATTTCGAGCGCAAACCAAACTCGCAAAGTTGCCAATTTCCAAAAACATGGGATGGTGTGATGATACTGATCACGCTAGTTACAACAGAGCAGTTAAACTACCCTTCACGTCATCACATGAAAAGCTGCTTAGAGACGATGTCCTTTATGACTATGTGATTGTGCTTGATTGGAATATCACATCGCGTAAGCGACATTGCGGCAGCGCTATTTTCTTTCACGTAGCAAAACCAGGCTATCCACCAACACAAGGATGTATAGCCATTTCCCGGCAAGATATGATGCGGTTATTGCCACTTATCGATAATAAAACGGTGATTAAGGTCGTTTAACTAGACGCCAAACCAGCCGATGACACTGCCCATAACACACGCAACAAGCAGCCAGTGCAGTCCATCAATGATGGTAAGATCCCAGCCAAAATCTTGATATCTGTGATTGATCGTCATGGTGGGCATAATGATACCTAACCATAGGAAAAAACCTGAAATCAACCCGTTTGACAAGGTAACCTGACCATCGCCCAAATGCCCAATGATGCCTGCAATCATAAATGCCAAAACCAGCTGACAGACAAATGTGATAGCAAACAAACTCGGCTTCATATTGGGCTCTTGGCCCTCGGGTATTTTAACAGCCTTCATCCATTGTTTGGCCAATGTGCCATAAAAGACAGCACCAATCACAAATGCAGCAATCGTCGCAGCGATAATCGCGATATAATTAATTCCATCAAATTGCATATCCACTCCTCCATCCTTGGAAGACGTAAAATAAATCAATTTTCAATGAAATTGAACAACTAAATTTTATTCATGCCAATCTAGCACAACTACATCGGCGGATTTGCCAATTCACCCATGCGGCAAACTTCAAGATATTCTTCTTCTGTCACCGGTTGAACTGAAAGACGCATCGATGTGACCAATGACATTTCCGCCAAGGCTTCACTGGCTTTTACATCCTTAAGTGTTACAGGTTTGGGCATATCGCAAACGGCCTTTATATCCACGCAATCCCAACGTTCATCATCTGTTGTTGAATCTGGATGCGACAATGCGCAAACTTCCACAATACCGACGACTTCAAGCCCCTCATTGGAGTGATAGAAAAAACCTTTATCACCCAATTTCATCAAACGCATATTATTGCGCGCTTGATAATTGCGAATACCGTCCCATTCTTCCCCGGCCTCGCCTTTTGCCTTTTGCATGTCCCAAGACCATTTGAAAGGTTCTGATTTAAAGAGCCAATATGCCATTTATTTTACGCCTCCGGTGCGTGGAAAATCCAAGTGTAAGGCTTAATATCAACCTTCTCAAACAATCCAGCATGTGCGTATGGGTCTTGTGCTGCGATATCTTCAGCTTCTTTTTTGCTGTCCAATTCTAATATAATCAGACTACCGCATGGCTTTTCATCATCGTCCAACAATGGACCTGCAGCTTTGACAATGCCTTTTGCATCAAGGTCTTTTAAATAGGCTACATGGTCAGGACGGGTATCCATCCGAACTTGCAAAGCACCTGGTTTGTCATGACACATTAGGGCAAAATACATTTAATAAACTCCGGTTATTCCTGTTCATGGCGCAAAGGTCGCGCCAGAAGTTGTTGAATTGCTTGGGTTACATCTAGCCGACCTTGGATAATATCCGCAACAGAATTTGTAATCGGCAAGGTAATATTTTCACGTTTACTCAATTCACTTGCTGCAATGGCGGCATTCGCGCCCTCAACTAAAGGCTTATCAGGACCCACGAGATCTTCAGGCGCTGCCCCTGTGCCAAGCTCGATACCAAATCGATAATTACGTGATTGCTCGCTGGTGGCAGTTAATACCAAATCTCCAAGTCCTGATAATCCAGATGCGGTCTCAGCTTGACCACCCATAAAGATTATATATCGGGACAATTCAGCCAATCCTCGCGCGATAACAGATGCTCGAGCACTTTCACCCAAACCAGCACCAATCACAACGCCAGATGCGATTGCCAAAACATTTTTCAACGCTCCTCCGGTCTGAACACCTATAAGATCATCACTGCCATAAAGACGAAAAGTTTGCCGTGAAAGCGCGTTGGATAATTCTTGGGTTGAAGCCAAACCATGTGCTCCCAATGTCATCGCCGTTGGCAGACCTTTTGCAATATCTGATGCAAAACCAGGCCCCGATAATACCGCAACATCATGCTGGGGTAGTATATCGCGGACACTATTGCTCATTAGTCCGCCGGATTTTTTATCAAAACCCTTTGAGCAAATTACAAAAGGCGTTTTTGCATCCAAATGAGGTTTGATCTGATCCGCAAAACTCAATTGCGCACCTGTTGGGACTACAGAAAGCAAAATATCTGCGGTTTCCACACAGCTGACATCACTGGTAATTGAGAGTGCATCAGGCACCTTAACATCAGGCAATCTGGATTGATTTATACGCAAAGATTGCATCTGAGTTGCATTGGTCTCGTTACGCATAAGCAAAGTGACATTTGCGATCTCATCGGCTGACATAACAATTGCTAACGCGGTTCCAAAAGCTCCACCACCAGCAACAACAATATTTTTGCTCATTAAGCTTTTGCTCCTCGTTTACCCGACCCGACTTTGCTATTGGCGCTTTCATCAAGAGGCCACCTCGATCTCGGCGCTATATCCAATGCATCAGCTTCAAAACCATGAGCCATTCGCTCGGCCGCAGCCCATGCAATCATGGCAGCATTATCAGTACAAAGGTGATGTGGTGGCGCGACGAATTTCACATCGTGCTCTTCACATAAAGTATGAAGTAAATTTTGGATTTTCTTATTTGCTGCTACACCACCTGCAACAACAAGTGCAGGCGTTTGCGGTAAATCATCCCGTTCAGTATAGGCTTTTAGTGCACGGGAAATTCTATCGCGCAGAGTAGCTGTTACTGATTTTTGAAATCCCGCACATATATCGCTCACATCTTGATCTGTTAAAGGTTGTGCTTTTGTTGCCGCTTGGCGCACAGCTGTCTTTAAACCCGAAAACGAAAAATCTAAACTCTTGTGCCCGCGCATGGGGATCGGCAACTCAAAACGATTTTCATCACCCAAAAGCGCTGCTTTTTCAACCGCAGGACCACCCGGATATGGCAGACTTAAAAGTTTAGCGGTTTTATCAAATGCTTCTCCCAAAGCATCATCAATTGTCGTCCCCCAACGTTCATAAGAGCCTACATCCTTTATCAGGATTAGCTGGCTGTGGCCGCCAGAAACCAACAGCAACAAATATGGAAATTCTAATCCATCAGTCAGTCTTGCAGTGAGTGCATGCCCCTCAAGGTGATTAATCGCAAAAAACGGCTTGTCTGTCACCATCGCCAGCGCTTTTGCTGACATGAGCCCCACCATCAAACCACCAATCAAACCAGGCCCCGAAGTGGCCGCAAAAGCATCAATATCATCTAACGTGCAACTGGCTTGATCAAGCGCTTGTGCGATCAAACCATCTAGTTTTTCTAAATGAGCTCGCGCTGCGAGCTCGGGCACCACACCGCCAAATTGGGAATGCTCATCGATTTGAGAATAAACGGTATCGCTATCAATAAACGAACTGCCATCTGCAAGTCGCGTGACAACAGATGCTGCGGTTTCATCACAACTTGTCTCAATCCCCAAAATCTTGATGGGTTCTAAGCTTTTTATCGGCTTTTTCGACATAGATGGTTTCCAACAAATACACTTTGGCGTAAAGCCTTTATATGGTCAGGTAGCAATGGAAACACGCGGATGCAAACAAAACCTTTTCAAATCGGCACACGAGGTGGTCCCCTAGCCCTTTATCAGGCCCATGAAGTACGTGATCGGCTCATGGCGGCTCATGGATTGCCACAAGACGCTTTTGAGATCGTTGTATTGTCCACAAAAGGCGATCGCATCACCAATAAAGCTTTATCAGAGATCGGCGGAAAAGGTCTTTTCACGCTCGAACTTGAAGAAAAACTTCATGATGGATCGCTAGATTTTGCGGTTCATTCTTCCAAGGATATGGCCACCACTTTGCCAGAAGGGCTCTACATTTCAGCATTTTTACCGCGCGAAGATGTACGAGACGCCTTTATCGGCGGCACAGCCCCAACCATTTTAGAACTTTCAGAAAATGCACTTGTTGGTTCATCATCTCTAAGACGCCAAGCGCTCATCCGCCGCATGAGACCTGATTTGCGTGTAACAATTTTCCGCGGACTGGTGGAAACACGATTACGCAAACTCGAAGAAGGCCAAGTAGATGCAACACTTCTAGCTTATGCTGGGATGAAGCGCCTTGGCATTGAAGACAAAGCGACCGAAATTTTAGAACTATCGAAATTTCTAACAGCTCCAGGTCAAGGTGCGATTTGTATTGAAAGCCGGATTGGCGATAAAAAAATTGACGATCTACTTGCGCCAATCGATCATAAACCAACGCATACAGCACTTTTATGCGAACGCGCATTTTTAAGATCGCTTGATGGTTCTTGCCGAACGCCAATTGCAGGTTATGCAACACTTGAAGATGGCAATATCAACTTCTCTGGAATGATCCTGACACCAGACGGCCAAACGGTTTATGATATTAAAACCCAAGGCAAAGCAGAGGATGCGGATACTTTGGGCAAAAATGCTGGAGATACGCTTCGCGGTGAGGCTGGCACATCATTTTTTGATGGTTGGGGATAGTGAAAAATGGCGCAGGTACTTATTTTAAGATCTGAGCCTGCCGCATCAGAAACCGCGCGTAAAATTCAAGAACTAGGCCATCAGCCTGTACTTTTACCGTTAAAAGAGTGCATTTGCCAAACAGATATTCATCTACCAAAACCCGGTGAAACATCAGGATTTGTGTTCACTAGCGCAAATGCTCTTCGGTGTTTAAATTCAACCGTTAACTTTGATCAAGCCCTTTTAAGCCTACCGGCTTATTGCGTTGGTGCCAAAACCTCAGAGATTGCAAAAGAGATGGGCTTTTGTGATGTGACATGCGGCGAAGGCGGTGGAAAGTCATTGGCAAAAGATATCATCCGAGATCAAGATAGCGGAAAAATCAGATCAAATACACATGCACCATTGCATTATTTCACACTTGAAAAACGCACACCTGATCTAGAACTATCACTTAACCAGACTAATATTCATCTCAAACCCATCATCTCATATGAAATGGTAGATCAAATTTCTGATCAAAGCCTTCAAAAAACATTAGAGAATAGCCATATCGATATTGTTCTGTTTTACGCTAAAAGTGCAGTGCGGCGTTTCTTCGCGATTGAAGATGAATTACAGCACAACTTGTTTACAAACATGCAATTTGGGTGTTTAAGCAAGGAGATCGCAGGCGCTATTCCCAAACACTTTGCTCGTCAAACTGTCATTGCGGAAAAACCGAACGAAACACATCTTTTAGCCTGTATTGGTTGATAGATTTATATTAAATTACCAGTCAAAGTCATTACCACTTTGACAATTTAAGAGATGATAAAACATGGTCAAGACACCTCGACACTCCAAACCAGCAGATGAAGGCAAGACAATTGACCTCGATTCCAAGGATGTAAGCACCCTTGATGAGGAAAATCTGGAGAACGAGGCAGAACCGACTGATCAGATATCAAATGAAGATCCACAGTCAGATGAGGCAGAAACAAAAACCTCTGACGAGAACGCAGATGTGAAATCTCAAACTTCAAAAAAATCATCTTCACCTATTAGTGCAGGTATCATCGGTGCAGTTGTAGCACTTGTTGGTGGCGCTGGCTTACAATGGGCAGGTATATTACCTGCAATGCAAAACACAGCACCGCAGATCAGTGCAGAAGTAACAGAAAAAATTAGCGGTTTAGAGCAAAACCTATCGGCACTTGATACAAAACTATCGGAACAAACTACGTCTGATTCAGCATCCTTTGTGAGCAATTTATCGGCATTGACCTCCCGAATTGATGCACTTGAAACACTGGTTCAAAACGACAACACGGGCGCCCTTGAAGCGATAAGCACAATCAACGCACGTTTGGATGAGATGTCCTCAACGATCATTAACATGAAAAATGCGCCTGCGGCAGGTTTGGAAAATGCTGAGGCCTTGCCAGAAGGCTTGCAGGATGAAATTGCAAATCTTGTCGCATTAAGTGCAGCGCAAGCAACCGAGATCAATAATTTAAAAACGCTGATCGAAACAACCTCGCAAGCATCATCCAAGGATGATGCAACTGCCCAAGCAATTGCTGATATGCAATCGCGCTTAGAAACTGCTGAAGCGGCTCTTGAAAAATCCCAAAGCGACGTACCGATTGCACGCTCTCTTGCAGCAGTGACCGTTAAAAACGCAATAGATCGAGGTGGAAGGTTTATAGTCGAACTTGATGCCTATGCTCAGCTAGATGGAGAGAACCCCGCGCTAACCGAGCTGCAAACCATTGCAAAACAAGGTGTATTGTCACGCGCTGATTTACTTCAGCAATTTGATGCAATCGCAAACCAAATCATCAGCGCAGAAAAGCCTGAAAACGCTGAAACTGATATTGTGACACGACTGCTTGATAGCGCCGCGAACATGGTCAAAATCCGTCAAGTTGGAGAAGTTGAAGGCGACACTGCAGAAGCGATTGTAGCGCGCATGGAACAGCGCCTTTTATCAGGTGAGCTTGATAGCGCTATGAGCGAATGGCAAAAGCTATCTGATGCAAGCAAAGCCGCATCACAAAATTACTCTGATCAATTGCAAGCACGCATTACTGCGGAAAAACTTGCTGATCAACTTTTGCAGGCACGCCCTGCCACAGCAGGCTAAGGTAAAAGCGTATGATTAAAGGTCTCATATTTTTTGTAATTGTTCTTGCAATGGGTGTTGGTTTTGCTTGGTTGGCTGATCGACCGGGGGAAATGCTGATCAACTGGCAAGGTCAGCAAATCGAACTTTCTTTAATGACGGCAGTGAGTATCATCGTCGCAATCATTGTATTTGTAATGCTGACTTGGTGGATCATCAGGGTGGTTTTAACCTCACCTGAAATCATGTCCAAATTCTTTAAGACCCGTAAACGTGACCGCGGTTACAAAGCACTATCTGAGGGTTTAATTGCAGCTGGTGCTGGCGATGCAACGATGGCAAAAAAGCTAACCAAACAAAGTAAAAGCTTACTTGATGAAGACAATGAGCCTCTTTTAAACCTGCTTGAAGTGCAAACAGCCATGATTGATGGCCGTGATGATGATGCGCGTGCCTCTTTGCAAAAAATGGCTGATAAACCTGACACAGCGGTATTAGGTTTGCGCGGACTTTATTTGGAAGCCAAAAGACTAGGTGCTGGAGAAGCTGCAAGGCAGTATGCGATGAAGGCCGCGGATCAAGCTCCACATTTATCTTGGGCCAGTGACGCTGCAATTGAATATTGTGCGCAAGATGCAAATTGGGATGACGCCATTCGCCGCTTGGAAAAACAACGCACAGTAGGTGTCATTTCAGGTGATGATGCCAAACGCAAAAAAGCTATTTTACTTGCAGGGCGCGCCCTCACCCGCTCAGATGGTGAGCTACCTGAGATAAGTAAAGATGCGCTTTCTGCACTTTCAATTGCGCCGGATCTTGTGCCTGCCGCAACGATTGCTGCAAAGGCGTTATTCCGTCAGGGAAATTTGCGTAAAGGTTCTAGAGTTCTTGAAAAACTATGGAAAGAACAACCGCACCCTCAAATCGCTGATGCTTATGTGAATGCACGTGTTGGTGACACTGCAGGTGATCGTTTAAAACGCGCTCAAAAACTTGAAAGCCTTAAAGGCAATCAAGTAGAATCGCTCTTCATCGTTGCCAAGATGGCGCTGGAAACCCGCAACTTTGACCTAGCACGCCAAAAATTAGAAGCAGCAGCACGGCTTGAGCCTCGTGAGAGCATGTATTTGCTATTGGCTGATATTGAGGAAGCTGAAACAGGTGATCAGGGTCGCGTACGCCATTGGCTATCATGCGCGGTGAAAGCACCGCGTGATCCACAATGGACTGCAGATGGTTATGTTAGTGATAAATGGGCGCCATTTTCTCCTGTCACCGGTAAACTCGATAGTTTTGAATGGAAGGTTCCTCTAACAGCGCTCACAGGTCCTGTGACAGAGGGTGATGTTTCAGAAAATGGATTTGATCAAGCGATCTCTAACCTTCCGGCAATTGCGGCAACGCCTGAAGCTGCACCTGTCGAAACAGATATAGCTGAAGAGACTGTTATGACACCAGTTGAAGATGACAATGTCATTGATGTAACTCCGCAAGAACCTGAAGCTGAGGCTGAGGCTGAGGCTGAAAGCACTTCGACATCCAATGAGACCGTTGCAAGTGAAAACGATGCAAGCGACGAAAAGCCAAAAGAAACGGCTGAAGTTGATAATGCGGCAGAGGATGTTTCTGAAGAAGATAACGCAGTTACCCCTCCTGCAATTGATCAACCAGATGTCGCCGAAACTGAGGACCAGCCTGAAAAAGAGGTTATGAGTATCAGGGTCGATGATCCAGGCATTGATGAAAACGTGGATGAAGCGGATAAAAAAAGCCGTTTCAGCTTGTTTTAATCCAACTTAGCAACCATATTCACCCAACACATTACGGTTGGAGATAAAATGTTAATTGATAGGCTGCGTCAGTTTTTTGAATCGATAACGCATGACGATGATGCGAATTTTAAAACCGATAAAAATGATCCTCAAGTAGCAGCAGCTGCTCTTTTTCATCATCTTATTGAGGCGGACGGCGTTGTTGTTGAAAGTGAAAAGCAGCGCCTAAGAGAGATCCTAGGTTCTGAATTTGACATCAGCGTCGATGAAGCCATCTTACTTTATCGTGCCGGGCAAGCTGCGGATAAAGACGCTGTTGATCTTTATTCCTTTACCAGCGTGCTAAAAGTAAAACTGGATGAAAAACAAAAAATTGACCTGATCGAAATCCTTTGGGATTTAGCTTATGCTGATGGCCATCGCCACGAGCTCGAAGATCATGTGATCTGGCGAATTTCTGATCTCTTGGGTGTGTCCTCACGTGAACGAGTGCTCGCACGTCAACGCATTGAATCTGAGCACAAATAATTTTTATGATCGATCTTTCACCAGGTTCCAGACCAAAAATTCTTGTCGTCTTACATCAAGCGACATCAACACCTGGCCGTGTTGGTCAATTGCTGGTCAAAATGGGATTTGAGCTAGACATCAGAACTCCACCATTAGGTGACCAACTCCCAACCACACTGAAAGAACATGCCGGTGCTGTGGTTTTTGGTGGTCCAATGAGCGCCAATGATGATTTTGAATATGTTGGCCGCGAGATTAACTGGCTAGACATCCCACTAAAAGAAAACAAGCCATTCTTAGGTATATGTTTGGGTGCACAAATGCTGGTAAAACATCTGGGCAAACGCGTTTATTCACACCCAGATAAATTAGTTGAAATTGGCTGGTATCCTTTGCAGGCTTCACAAGCAGGTCAGGATTTGATGGAATGGCCAGAGATGGTCTATCAATTTCACCGAGAAGGATTTGAGCTGCCGGATGGTGCAATACATTTAGCCGGATCAAAGGATTATCCAAACCAAGCATTTCGTTATGGTGATAATGCGTGGGCAGTTCAATTCCACGCCGAATTGACGCTTGCCATGATGCATCGCTGGGTGGTCAGAGCCGAAGAACGGTTTGAATTGCCCGGCGCACAAAATGGACCTCTGCATCTCAAAGGTCGTCTATTATACGACCGTGAACTGCTTGCATGGCTTAAGGTGTTTTTACACAAAGTCTTTGGCTCGGCGTTATAAGCAAAATCGCTATTTTATTGATAGTGCTCTTCAATATATTGTTTAACAAGCACCTGAAAATCATCAGCAATATTCTCGCCACGTAATGTCGTTGCTTTTTCACCATCAATAAAAACAGGCGCTGCGGGTGTTTCCCCGGTACCTGGCAGAGAAATACCAATATTGGCGTGCTTTGACTCGCCCGGGCCATTTACAATGCAGCCCATCACAGCGACTTGCAGATTTTCAACGCCGGGATATTTCTCACGCCATACCGGCATATTTTCGCGTAAATCACCTTCGATCTTTTGCGCAAGTTCCTGAAAGACAGTGGACGTTGTTCGCCCACATCCCGGACAAGCAGCAACCACCGGAACAAACTGACGGAAACCCATCACTTGCAATAATTCTTGCGCAACCTGAACTTCGCGGGTGCGATCACCACCTGGTTCTGGGGTCAATGAAATACGCACCGTGTCACCAATACCTTGTTGTAGGACAATGCCAAGCGCGGCTGATGATGCCACAATCCCTTTAGACCCCATCCCTGCTTCAGTCAGGCCCAGATGCAATGCATAATCACCACGTTCTGCCAATTGCGAATAAACGGCAATTAGATCCTGAACACGAGATACTTTGGCTGACAGAATGATCTTATCGCGCCCCAGACCAACATCCTCTGCCAATTGAGCAGATAGTAAAGCGGATTGAATAATCGCTTCATGCATAACTTGATCGGCCGTTAACGGTGAACCATTCTGCAGATTTTCATCCATCAATCGGGTCAACAACACCTGATCAAGCGAACCCCAATTCACACCAATACGAACAGGTTTATCATGTTCAATTGCGGTTTCGATGATTTGCGCAAACTGTTTATCTTTTTTCGCCTTAAAGCCAACATTGCCTGGATTAATTCTGTATTTTGCCAAAGCTTCAGCACATGCAGGGTGGTCCGCAAGCAGCTTATGGCCGATATAGTGAAAATCCCCAATCAACGGCACATCTAGACCCAAACGCTCCAAACGCTCGCGAATTTTTGGAACAGCAGCTGCGCTCTCATCTCGATCTACGGTAATGCGCACAAGCTCAGAACCAGATTTAGCCAATGCTGCGACCTGTGCAACGGTTGCATCAATATCCGCAGTGTCCGTATTGGTCATGGATTGAACTACAATTGGCGCATTGCCACCAACGGTAACTCCACCAACTTTAACCGCGACAGAATCCCTGCGGGCTTTTGGGCCTAGATCTAAACATTCAGACATCGGAAACCTTTATTCAAGTTAGATAAGACAAGCGACGAATTGTCTGCCACAGAAGTGGTAAATTGCAGACTGAATGTCAACAGTTGGGCCAACTCGAAAAAACGAAAACCTCATCTTCGTGACTATTTGTCACTTTCGGCGGTCACTTCGGCTGGCGCATCTGCATGACGAACGGTCCAAACGAGAAAGAAAACGATCAACAAACAAAATGGCATAATGGCATAAACGGCAGTATAGCTCCATGTCTGCGCGATAAATCCAAACAATGGCGGCGCTAATAAAATACCGCCATATCCTACCGTTGTGACCATCGAAACGGCAATCCCGCCTGGAATATTGGGAACATTGCCAGCTGCTGAAATTGCGATAGGAAATAGGTTAGCCAATCCGATACCTGAGATGAAGAACCCTAAGACGGCTGTGATTGGTGAGGTTGATAACGTTACGAGCGAAAAACCAATAATAGCGGCTATCACCGAAAATCTTAATGTCTGAACAGCGCCAAACCGCTTTCGCAAATGATCACCTGAAAACCGCATGATAGCCATAGCCGTTGACGTTGCAGCAAATCCAGTACCTGCCCAAGCAATCGATACACCGCGTTCAGTGTTTAAAAACAGTGCACTCCAATCAATGATCATGCCTTCTGGCACAACAGAAAACAATGCCACAACGCCCAATAGATAGGGCAGGATAACCCTTGGGAATTGAAGTTTTGGCTTTTCACCTTCATCATTGAGATTAGAGTTTAACTGCAACCTCGGCATCGCATAGAAATAGAAAATCAAAAATATGATTTGCCAAAAAATGCCATGACCGATCTCACCAAAATATGAAAGCGTAAATCCACCGACAAGCGCACTAATCAAAGCACCAATACTCCAAAATCCATGACAAGATGACATGATCGGAAATTTAAAGGTTCTCTCAACTTCAATCACGTTGGAATTCATCGCAACATCCATGCCTGCCCATGTCGCGCCAAAGAAAAACATAACGATAAGCGCCAACCAAAAATCAGGCACCACAGATAGAAAAGGGATACCAAATGAGCAGATAAATGCGAGATATTTTATCGGCAAACGCGTGCCGTTTTTTGCAACAAATGCTCCGACAAAAGGCATGGCTAAAAGAGAGCCAAAACCCAATGCCAAAATCACCAAACCAACCTGACTTTCGGTTAAATCAAGACGTGCTTTAAATGTCGGTATCATCGGCGCCCACGCGCCAATCAACATACCGTTGATGAAAAACAGAATTGAAACTGCGACACGCGCAGGGGGCATCGGGCCAAGGATTTTTTTCATTTGAGGTAACCAAGAAATCGAAGTTGGCTGTCAGCTAAACACCATTATTGGAGACTTGGCAAACGTTCTTTTTCGCTAGGTTACTCGTGGGCTCGGTGGGAGAAAGTATGCAACGAAGTGCAAAAGCTTAATCTCACGTCTATTATATGCGTATTCGCAGAAGCACACTTAATTGATGAAAATGGAGATTGGGTGCGTGAGGAGGAAAATTGCCTGTAACGAATCTTAATGAACTCACAAAAATACAACGTAAAATATTATCTAGTAAAAATACCAAATTTATTACTATTCATAATTGTATCTTAGGTGTGCATTAATACATTCTTATCGAATTGGCTACATACCTCTCATCCAATGTTACTGCTCAACATGATGTTGTTCTAATGGTCCATGAATGACCTTTTTTGTGGGGAACAACATGAAACTTAATACCAAGATATTTTTACTCGCGCCGCTCAGCATTATCGGCATGCTGGTCGTCAGTGCAATATTTTTAACTGCAAATAATGTGTTGCAAGAATTTGAGCAACAAATTGATCAAACCAGCCGCATCATTCTTTTAAAGAACGATATTGAAAAAAACCTTCTTCAGCTCCGCAGAAATGAAAAAGATTTTCTCCTTCGAAAAGATGAGAAATATGTAACAAGACATAGCGATCGCTCTGCAATCGTTGATCAACAAATAGCTGAATTATCGACACTGACTGAAACCAAATATCCGGCACAAGTCACCGAACTTCTTACCAATTTAAAATCTGGTTTTGATAAATATGTTCAAAAATTTGGTGAACTTTACCAAACAGATTTAGCATTGGGTTTAAGTGAAAAAGAAGGTTTGCAAGGGCAGTTGCGGGCTGATGTTCACAATGCTGAAACAGCACTAAAGGAAATTAATGAGCCAGTTTTAACGGTTAAAATGCTTATGATGCGTCGTCATGAAAAAGATTTCATCATGCGAGGAACAGAAAAATACATTGGCCGTATCGATGATCGTGTTAGTGAGTTTTTAGCGTTTGATGCAAATCTATTTGGTTCAAAAAACACCCAAAACACTGTGAATGATTTTATTCTAGCATATCAAACGTCATTTAAAGCTTTTGCACAAACAAGTCAGCAAAAAGCCCTGCTTAGCTCTGAAGTTTCCGGAGCCTATGGCGAAGTGGAACCTTTATTTAAAAATCTAAGAGAATTTTTAGATGGGCAAGCCGCAACACTTGCAGCTGAATCTGCACAGGCACAAAAACAGTTCATGCTCATTCTTGGTATTGCACTTTTGATTACTTTACTAGCGGTTGGTGGTGTCATTTACTTTGTCGCGCGCTCGATTTCCGTTCCGTTGAAAAATTCAGTTTCAACTCTACAAGAATTAGCAACAGGAAACACTAACCTTGAAATCTCAGGTCTTGATCGCAGCGATGAGATAGGTGACATGGCGACAGCCATGGAAATATTTAAGCAAAACACTATTGAGAAAGTTCGCTCCGAAAAGGAAGCTGAAGGTCAGCGTTTATCCAGTGAAAACCAACGTGAGCGCAATGAAGAGCTGAAAGGTATTGAGGCTAAAAAACTAGCAGCAGCAATTTCAGCCCTAGAAAAAGGTCTTGCGGAATTATCTGAAGGTAATCTGAACACCAGAATTACGACCCCATTCGAAGGAAGTTTTGATAGCTTGCGCGTTGACTTTAACAGTTCGGTTGAAAAACTATCGCAGACAATGGGTGAAATTGCCAAAGTGTCATCTACGCTGCGTGACAATTCAAGTGAAATCAGCAATGCGACAGAAGAATTGTCGCGCAGAACAGAAACACAAGCTGCTTCTCTTGAAGAAACATCCGCCGCTCTTGATGAGATTACAGCGACAGTTCGCGAAACATCCGAGCGTGCAAACGAAGCTGCATTGAAGGCCAAAAGCGCACGGGATGATACACAACAATCTAGTCATGTCGTATCCAATGCTATTTCCGCGATGGAAGGTATTGAAAAGGCATCAGGTGATATCACAAACATCATCAATGTAATCGATGAAATCGCATTCCAGACTAATTTGCTAGCGCTAAATGCAGGCGTTGAGGCTGCTCGTGCTGGCGAAGCAGGAAAAGGCTTCGCTGTTGTGGCACAAGAGGTTCGTGAACTTGCCCAGCGCTCAGCTGGTGCTGCAAAGGAAATTAAAGACCTTATCAGTAAGTCAGGAGATGAAGTTGCAAATGGTGTACAACTGGTTCAGGAAACGGGCCAAGTTCTCGCCAAAATTTCTGAACATGTCGCTGATATTGATAGTCAAATCAGCACGATCTCAGAAGGTGCATCCGAGCAACTAACTGGCATCCAAGAGGTCAATAATGCTGTGAACTCTATGGACCAGGTGACACAACAAAATGCTGCGATGGTTGAGGAAAACACAGCCGTAACACAAGAAGTTTCCAATGGGGTCAATGCATTGAACGGACTTATCGCAACGTTCCAAGTAAACGCCTCGAACACCAAACAGGTTGCGCCCAAACGTGTAAGAGCTTCTGCACCAGTTGCTGTCGTGCAAGATAAAGACCATCAGCCTACTCCATCTCCTGTTAAAACACAGCTAAAGCAAGTTGCGAATGCGTTTAATGGAAACGCTGTTGCAAATTCAAGCGACGCAGGATGGGATGAGTTTTAACTTCTGCCAACACAATATAAAAATAAGAAACCGCCTTTGGATCAAAGGCGGTTTTTATGTTTAAGGGCGCGCTATTCTTAAAGGTAAAGAAAGCACTATACCTTGATAGCCCAACAAAGTTCTGCTCGCTCATCGAAAGCGGAAATGCTCTACCCTTATAAAAACCTGTTTAGCTAGAACTTCTTCTCAAAATCCTCCACCCAGCGTAAACACACAAAAAAGCGCCAAACAGATTGCTTGGCGCTCTTTATGATTTTTTGCTTACTTTGACGCTTAGTCTTTATAGCTCACAAGCAAGTCTTTCGCGTCAATCTGATCGCCGACTTTCACGAGAACTTCGTCAAGGACGCCATCTCTCTCAGCGTGGATAGCAGTTTCCATTTTCATCGCTTCAATGGAAAGTAGAACATCACCAGATTTGATCTCTTGACCAGCAGATACTGCAACGGTTGAAATCACGCCAGGCATTGGCGCACCAACGTGGTTGTCATTGCCAATTTCAGCTTTTGCACGAACAGCGGAACCAGAGGCACCATGTGCACGATCTGGAACTTTAATTCGGCGTGGCTGACCGTTAAATTCGAAGAACACTGTAACCATGCCCTTCTCGTCAGTTTCACCAACAGCCAAGTTGCGCACTACAAGTGTTTTACCTTTTTCAATTTCAACAAAGGCTTCTTCACCCGCAGGTAGACCGTAGAAATATACAGGTGTCGCAAGCGTGCTCACAGGGCCATATGTTTCTGAAATAAGTGCAAAGTCAGTAAACACTTTTGGATACATTAGATATGATGCAAACTCGTTTTCACTGATTGAACGCTCAAGCTTTGTCTCAATGTCTTTACGTTCTTGATCAAGATCAGCATCTTCAAGTAATGAGCCCGGGCGAACCGTATAAGCGTCTTCGCCTTTAAGCACTTTTTTCTGCAATGCTTCCGGCCAGCCTTTTGGAGGTTGACCCAAATCACCACGCATCATTGATACAACTGATTCTGGGAACGCCACATCTTTGTCTGGATTTTCAACATCCGCGACAGTCAGATCCTGGCTCACCATCATCAACGCCATATCGCCAACGACTTTTGAAGACGGCGTTACCTTTACGATATCGCCAAACATTTGGTTGGCATCAGAATATGTTTGCGCCACTTCGTGCCAGCGTGTTTCAAGCCCAAGCGAACGTGCTTGTTCTTTAAGGTTTGTAAACTGACCACCTGGCATCTCGTGAAGGTAAACTTCAGATGCTGGGCTTTGGCTGATAGATTCAAAGGCTGCATATTGATCGCGCACAGCTTCCCAATAGAAGGAGATGCGACGGATCCATTCACTATCAAGATTTGGATCGCGGTCTGAACCTTTCAGCGCTTCAACAATTGAACCCAGGCACGGCTGAGATGTGTTGCCTGATAGCGCATCCATAGCTGCATCCACTGCATCAACACCTGCATCTACCGCTGCAAGCACAGTTGCCGCAGAAATGCCTGATGTATCATGTGTGTGGAAATGAATTGGCAGATCCGTTGATTCACGAATTGTTTTAAACAATTGTTTCGCAGCATTAGGCTTTAACAAACCAGCCATATCTTTAACCGCAATGATATGTGCACCAGCTTTATCAAGTTCTTCAGCAAGTTCAGCGTAATACTTCAAATCATATTTTGGACGCGCTGAGTTTAGAATGTCACCTGTGTAACAAATCGTTGCTTCACAAAGCTTGTTCTCTTCGCGTACCGCATCCATTGAAACGCGCATGTTTTCAACCCAGTTAAGGCAGTCAAACACGCGGAATAGATCGATGCCGCCGTCAGCAGCCTGCTTAACGAACTGCTTCACAACATTATCCGGGTAGTTTTTGTAACCTACACCGTTGGCCCCGCGCAGAAGCATTTGCAACAAGATGTTTGGCGCAGCTTCACGGATAAGCGACAAACGCTCCCATGGATCTTCAGTTAAGAAGCGCATGGACACATCAAATGTCGCGCCACCCCAGCATTCAAGGGAGAACAAGTTTGGCAATGCGCGCGCATATGTGCCCGCAATATTTGCAATATCATGTGTACGCATACGCGTTGCCAACAAAGATTGGTGACCATCACGCATTGTCGTATCTGTGATCAACGCCTGCTTTTGAACACGCATCCACTTGGCAAATTTATCAGGGCCCAACTCGTCCAATTTGTCTTTTGTACCCGGCACAATATCATTTGTTGTATAAGGTACAATCGGCGGTGTTGCATCAGCTTGTGGTAATGGACGACCCTTTGTTTCAGGGTGACCATTGACAGTCACATCAGCGATATACGTTAGAAGCTTTGTCGCACGATCCTGACGCTTAACTTCTTCAAACAGAGCAGGCGTCGTATCAATGAACTTTGTTGTATAGGTATTGTTCTTAAATTCCTCATGGCCAATAATCGCCTCAAGGAAGGTCAAGTTGGTTGCAACACCACGAATACGGAACTCGCGCAATGCACGATCCATACGAGAAATAGCTTCCTCGGGTGAAGGTGCCCAAGCGGTTACTTTTTCAAGCAATGGATCATAAAAACGCGTGATCACCGCACCTGAATAAGCGGTACCACCATCAAGGCGAATACCAAAACCTGTTGCACCACGATATGCAGTGATACGGCCATAATCAGGAATAAAGTTCAGCTCTGGATCTTCCGTTGTAATACGACATTGCAACGCATGACCATTCAGTTTGATGTCTTCTTGGGCAGGCACGCCGGATTCAGGTGTACCAATCGCTTCACCATCCAAGATGTGGATCTGAGCTTTAACAATATCAATGCCAGTGACTTCTTCGGTCACAGTGTGTTCAACTTGAATACGCGGATTTACTTCGATGAAGTAGAATTTGCCTGTATCCATATCCATGAGATATTCAACAGTACCAGCGCCAACATATTTCGTCGCGCTTGCCAGCATTTTGGAGTAGGTAGCCAATTCCTGGCGCTGCTCTTCGCTTAGATAAGGAGCCGGTGCGCGCTCAACAACCTTTTGGTTACGGCGCTGAACAGAACAATCGCGCTCAAACAAATGCACCACATTGCCATGCGTATCACCTAGAACCTGGCTTTCAACGTGACGTGCACGCTCAACCAATTTCTCAAGATAAATCTCGCCTTTGCCAAATGCTGCAATCGCTTCGCGGCGCGCTTCTGTTGATTCACGTTCGATCTCGTCCTCAGAACGAATGACGCGCATACCGCGGCCACCGCCACCCCATGACGCTTTGAGCATAAGCGGATAGCCAATTTCAGCGGCCATCTTTTTTACTTCTTCAATATCTTCTGGCAGCGGGTCTGTTGCAGGAACTACCGGCACACCAACTTCTAGAGCAAGATTACGTGCAGCAACTTTGTTGCCCAAGCGGCGCATAGTTTCCCCGCGTGGTCCGATAAAGGTAATGCCGGCTTCATCACACGCGTCAACAAATTCAGGGCTTTCTGACAAAAGGCCGTAACCTGGGTGAATAGCATCAGCACCAGAAAGTTTTGCAACACGAATAACTTCTTCAATTGAAAGATAACTTTCGATCGGGCCAAGATCACGGTCTAAATGTGGGCCACGGCCAATCTGATAAGATTCATCTGCTTTGAACCTATGAAGGGCAAGTTTGTCCTCTTCGGCCCATATTGCAACTGTTTTAATGCCAAGCTCATTAGCAGCACGAAAAACACGAATGGCAATTTCAGACCGGTTCGCTACAAGAATTTTGGATATTTTCACGAATACATCTCCGTCAGATGGATCAAATTGATCGGGCAAGCCTTGGGTTTATCCCAAGCCTGGAAGTTACAGGAACTTCATAACGGGTGATGTATTGCATTGCAACATTTGAAAATCAATCCGTAGAACTGACGACAAAAATCCGTAGTCCTACGGTATCTGATTTATTTCAAAAAATGCAGCTATGCCGCGCGTTTAGCGCTGCCCTTACGTGCATTTGTGCGGCGACGCGTTGACTGTGGACGAGCAGATTTCTCAGCACCTTCACCGCCTTCTTTCTTCTTACCACCACGCGCGTGTTTTTTGAAACTGAACGGCTTTGCCTTACTTTTCGCCTGTCCTGGCTTACCAGCGCCACCTTTACCGCCAGCTTTTTTACGTGCCGGGCGCGGCACATCTGTATTAGGATTCATTAATTTTGAGATCGCATACCATTTCTCATCATCTGCTTGTGAAATAAAGCACAATGCTTCACCTTCGGCCCCTGCACGCGCAGTTCGGCCAATACGGTGAATATAATCCTCAGGAGATTGTGGCAGATCAAAATTGATCACATGCTCAATGTGCGGGATATCCAATCCGCGCGCTGCAATATCGGTTGCAACCAAAATGCGAATGCGTTTTGCGTGGAAGCTTTTGATCACACGTTCGCGTTTATTATGGCGCAGATCACCATGAATGGCATCAGCTTCATGACCTTCTTTAGACAAGCGCTTGGCCATTTTATCTGCGTTGTACTTGCTTTTAACAAAAACAATAATCGAGCCTTCGCGCTTATTTAGCTCATCCTGCAAACGCGGGTATTTTTCACCTTGCGTTAAATGAACAATCTCTTGCTTGATGTTTTTCGCAGGATCTGTGACCGAACCAATCGCAACACGCTCAGGGTTGATCATGTAGGATTTAGAAAGGTTCACAATGTTATGCGGCAGCGTTGCAGAAAAGAGCAATGTTTGACGTTGCTTTGGCATGTGTTTGATAATTTTATCAATCTGAGACGCAAAACCCATATCAAGCATACGGTCAGTTTCATCAAGCACTAGGAAGCTCGTGCGATCCAAACGCAGCGACTTTCTTGCTAAATGGTCATTAATACGACCAGGTGTACCAACAATAATGCGCGGATCACGTCGTAAGTGGTTAAGCTGTTTTGGCATCGGCTCACCACCGATTAGAAGGGCTGTTAGAATTTTTGATTTCTTACCCAAAAAACCTTGAATAGCCTGATGAACTTGCGTCGCCAATTCACGTGTTGGCGTGATCACAACAGCCATATCGTCCGGGTTTGCCATCATTTTAGCAACCAATGGAATGCCAAAGGCACCTGTTTTACCAGTACCTGTTTGTGCAGAACCCAAAATATCTCGTCCTTTTAGAGCAAGAGGGATGGCTTTTTGTTGCACAGGAGTTGGCTTATTAAAGCCCAAATGGTCTAGACAGTGCTGAAGAGATTCAGGCAAATTAAATGATTTAAAGTTTTCCATGTCATAATCCTTTGCGACGGAGAAAAATCCATCGCATGTAAAAACGGCATCGCGCTGCTTTCATATAAAGCGCAACAACCGTTATAATGTTTCGTCAGACATTAAAGGATCAACAAAGATGAAAATGATCGCGAAAAGCCTGAGCTGGGGCAAGCCCTCGGAGCTCAACTGCTTTCGGGCCTTTTAAATGAGTTTTCATCAACTCTTTGGACGCTAAGTATAGACAGGCGCTTAAGAATGCAAGAACAATTGTGCATAGCAACATTGCGTTGCTCACCCAGAAGGCGCCCAAAGCTCTTCTATATAAGAGTGCCAAACGACCAAAATTCCTTGACTTGTCAGCTAATTGAGCGTATCGGAACACCTAAGCGGTGCAATTTATTTTGTGCCGTTTATCTTTGCATGCAGCATATCGCATCAAAGTTGAACCGATAATCTTTTATTATACAATAGGTTATCATTGATCGTAGACTGAAAAAAGACGGTCTTTTGCCTGCGCAAATAGATGCACAAGCAAAAAGAACTGGACTGAACACTAAAAGGAAAAAAAATGTTCGCAGTCATTAAAACTGGTGGTAAGCAATATCGCGTTACTGCTGATGACGTTCTAAAAGTAGAACGTGTTGCTGGCGAAGCTGGCGACATTATCGAATTCACAGAAGTTATGATGGTTGGCGAAGGCGCATCTGCGACTATCGGCAAACCAACTGTTGATGGCGCAATGGTTACAGCTGAAGTTGTTGACCAAGGCCGTGGTCGTAAGATCATTGCTTTCAAAAAACGTCGTCGTCAAAACTCACGCCGCACAATCGGTCACCGTCAGCATTTCACAACAGTGAAAATTGCTGAGATTTTGACAGATGGCGCGAAGGCTTCGAAAAAAGCTGCTGCTAAAAAGCCTGCTGCAAAAGCAGAAGCTCCAAAAAAGGCTGCTGCTGAAAAATCACCTGCTAAAGCAAAAGCTGCTGACGCTGCACCTGCAGCATTGTTCACTGCACCTGAAGGCCCAGCTGATGATTTGAAAAAAATCTCAGGTGTTGGTCCAGTGCTTGAGAAAAAACTAAACGCACTTGGCGTGACAACATTTGCACAAGTTGCTGCAATGTCACGCGATGACATTGAAAAACTAGATGACGCATTGTCTTTCAAAGGCCGTATCGATCGTGATAACTGGCTTGAGCAAGCAGCTGAACTAGCTAAAGCGTAATTGACGAGATTGTAGGAGATAAAAAATGGCACATAAAAAAGCTGGTGGTTCATCCCGCAACGGTCGCGATTCAGAATCAAAACGTCTAGGCGTTAAAAAATTCGGCGGCGAAGCTGTAATTTCAGGCAACATTATTCTGCGTCAGCGCGGTACTAAGTGGCATCCAGGTACGGGTGTTGGCCTTGGTCGTGATCACACTATTTTTGCCACTACTCAAGGCAATGTAGAGTTCCGCAAAAAGGCCAACGGACGCACGTATGTGTCTGTAATGCCTATGGCGGAAGCAGCGGAATAACCGGAAACGCTCTAAATCATCCGGTGTCTCATCGACCCGGCTGATTTTAAAAAAGCCAAATGTTTTTAAAGGGAAGATGAGAGATCATCTTCCCTTTATTTTTTGCATTAACAGGAGGCTTTAAAATGCAATGTCAATCAGATGAACAATACAGTGACGAATACGAAGAACGGATAAGCCAAAGTGATGGTCTCAGTATAAGCGTTACAGGATCTGTAACACAAATTGACACCCCTCGCCTTACTTTGCGCAAACCGCATTGTGATGACATAGACGCAATTTCCACGTTGGCAAATGACATTGCCGTGGCCTCAATGCTTTCTCGAATGCCTTATCCGTACAAACGCACGGATGCGGAGGACTTCGTCAACAAAGTGGCCAAACTGGAAAATGGAAATTGCGTCTATGCCATTACACTCAATGAAACAGGTGAGTTTATTGGATGTTGCGGAATTGAAAAGAAACAAGGGCGCGAGCGGATGGAAATTGGATATTGGCTGGGAAAACCTCATTGGGGACATGGTTATGCCACAGAAGCTGCGCATGCACTGGTCGATAAAGCATTTAGAATCTGCAAGATCGAAGAAATCATTGGGCGATGCAGGATTGGCAATATGGCCTCGCGCAGTGTTTTACAAAAAAGCGGGTTCCAATTTATCGGAACAGGCATGAACTACTCACTCGCGCAAGACACCCAAGTTCCGGTGGAACTTTATAGGTTGGAACGAAAAATTTGGGATTCACTGCGTAACTGGCCAGAAACCATCGAACAAAGAACCGAATTGAAAGGAGGTTAAGATGTTGGAAATAATAAATAATCACGAGGAACGCATAGCGCTGGAGCCGATCGCGCAGAAGCACGTAAAGCCGATGGCAAGTCTTGCTGGTAATCCAAAAATTCTTGACCGGATGCTTTTCAAACCTCAGCCATTTACAGTCGATGACGCACAACAATTTGTTGAACGTGCGCAAAGCAGTAATCCGCTCGAGCTTTTAAGCTATGCAATTGTTGACCGTTTAACACGCGAGTTTTTGGGTGTGACCAGTATTTCTGTCAAACCAAACCATATCATTCCATCATTTGGATATTGGTTAGGTGAGCAACATTGGAATAAAGGTTTGGCAAGCGAAACCGTCGGCGTCGTTGTACGCGATGTATTGCCAGAGTTCCGCTTTGCAATCTTACGTGCTGGATGTGAGTTGGATAATCTTGCATCACAACGTGTCCTTGAGAAAAACGGATTTAAACCGCAAGAAACTGCGCCTTTAAACATCGGTGATCAAAAATCAATTGATATCAAATGGTATCAGATTAATTTGGCACCATATCAGGGATATAACAGCTCAGATGTGAAAGAAGATACGGCTTAAAAGTTTTAATCTTTTGCCTTTTTAGGCAAGCATCTATATCCCTCTCAGCAATATCAAGCGTTGAGATAAATTTTAGCCTCATATTTTGATCATTTCAGAATATGAGGCTATATGACTATTTAATTAAAGCATACCAATTGGCGGACAGCACAAATGAAATTTTTAGATCAGGCAAAAGTATTTATTAAGTCTGGCGCAGGCGGTGCTGGCTGCGTCTCTTTTCACCGTGAAAAGTTTGTCGAGTTCGGCGGACCAGATGGTGGCGATGGCGGTAATGGTGGCCATGTTTGGATCGAAGCCGTCAATGGCTTAAATACGCTTATCGATTATCGTTTTCAACAACACCATAAAGCCCAAACGGGTGTTCACGGCATGGGTCGAAACCGGACCGGCGCTAAAGGTGAAGACATCGTCTTAAAAGTCCCCGCCGGAACGCAAGTATATGAAGAAGATAATGAAACACTGATCTGCGATATAACTGAAGAAGGTCAGCGTTTTCGCTTAGCAAAAGGCGGTAATGGCGGCTTTGGTAACGCACATTTTAAATCAGCGACAAACCAGGCACCACGCAATGCCAATCCTGGTCAGCCATCAGATGAAAAAACCATCTGGCTTCGCCTCAAGCTTATCGCCGATGCTGGTTTAGTTGGCCTGCCTAATGCCGGAAAATCAACATTTTTATCCAATGTAAGCCGGGCGCGGCCAAAAATTGGTGCCTATCCTTTTACAACACTTCACCCAAATTTGGGTGTTGCGACATCCGACGGATATGAATTTATCATCGCCGATATCCCAGGTCTAATCGAAGGCGCACACGAAGGTGCAGGTATTGGCGATAGATTTTTAGGTCATGTTGAACGAACTCGTGTGATGTTGCATTTGGTTTCAGCACAGGAAGAAGATGTGGCCAAAGCCTATACAACAGTTCGTAAAGAGCTAGAGGCCTATGGTAAAGGCATTGCTGAAAAACCTGAAATCATAGCGCTTTCCCAAACTGATATTTTGGATGAAGAAACGCTTAACGAAAAAATGCAGGCGCTTGAAGAAGTGGCTGGCAGAAAAGTTGAAAAGATATCTTCAATTGCCGGATTTGGCATGAAGGAGATGTTGCGTAACCTACGTCAACATATCGATAAAAACCTGAAAGAAGAGGCAGAGTAATGAGCGCAGGGCGCAAACGCGTTGATGGTCACAATAAGATCGTGATCAAAATCGGTTCTGCTTTGCTCGTTGATCGCCAAAGCGGTCTGAAATCCGATTGGTTAGCCTCATTGTGTGATGACATTGCAGCGTTAAAAGCAAAAGGCGCGGATGTGCTTGTCGTCTCATCTGGTGCAATTGCCATGGGTCGCACCGTATTATCAGCCACAAATAAACGCCTTAAACTTGAAGAAAGCCAAGCTTGCGCTGCTGTTGGCCAAATTGCGTTGGCCCGCGCATGGAGCGAATGCCTATCCCACCATAATATTTTTGCAGGCCAAGTGCTGCTCACATTAAATGACACAGAAGAGCGCCGCAGATATTTAAATGCCCGGGCGACCATTGGCGAGTTGCTCGAACTGGGCGCAATTCCGATCATCAATGAAAATGACACCGTTGCCACCAGTGAAATTCGTTATGGTGATAATGACCGGCTTGCAGCACGAGTTGCAACCATGGTCGGGGCTGACCTTTTGGTGCTTTTATCTGATATCGATGGGCTATACACGGCGCCTCCTCATGAAGATCCAAATGCAGAGTTTCTCGACGTTATTGAACAGATAACACCAGAAATCGAAGCAATGGCAGGCGACGCAGGTTCAGAATTATCTCGCGGAGGCATGCGCACAAAAATTGATGCGGCAAAAATTGCAACAACGGCCGGTTGTTCGATGATTATTGCATCTGGCCAGACAGCCAATCCATTATCCTCCATTGATAATGGTACGCGCTCTTCGTGGTTTACAGCTTCAGGCACCCCGCGCACAGCACGTGCGGTTTGGATTGCTGGTCAATTAGAGCCTGCTGGCAAACTTACAATTGATGACGGTGCCATTCGGGCACTCAAAAAAGGAAACAGCTTATTGCCTGCTGGAGTTCGCAAAGTTCAAGGAAATTTTTATCGTGGTGATACGATATCAATCTGCGGCACCAAAGGCGAAGAAATTGCGCGTGGTATCTCACGATATGATGCTGAGGAAGCGCAATCAATTGCAGGCTTACAAACTTCACAAATTGAAGAGAAACTTGGTTACGCCGGGCGAAATGCCATGGTGCACCGAGATGATTTGGTCATGATGCATACCAAAGAAAAAGCATCATAGGACGATAAGACACGGGATTTAATTATGTCTGATACATTGGAAAAAGCTCAAACTGTAGAAGAAATTATGACGGATATTGGCGCACGTGCCATTGCCGCAAAACCCGCATTAGCCATCGCAAGTGCAGAGCGAAAACATGCAGCGCTCGTTGGTATGGCGCAAGCAATAGAAACCAACGTTGAGGACATTTTAAATGCAAACGCTATCGATATGGAAAAGGCAGTTGCAAATAATATGTCATCAGCAATGCTTGATCGTCTTAAACTTGATGGTGATCGCGTTCGCGCTATGGCAAATGGCATCCGCGCGATTGCCGAATTAAAAGACCCAATTGGTGAAGTTATCGCAGAGTGGGATCGTCCAAATGGTCTCAATATTGAGCGCGTACGCACGCCGCTTGGCGCTATCGGCGTGATCTATGAAAGCCGCCCAAATGTGACCGCGGACGCTGGTGCGCTTTGCTTAAAAGCTGGCAATGCTGTTGTTTTGCGCGGCGGTTCGGATAGCTTTCATTCTTCAGGTGAAATCCATAAATGTTTGGTCAAAGGCTTAGAAGCTGCAAACCTTCCAAAAGATGCTATTCAAATTGTCCCAACATCAGATCGCGCGGCTGTGGGAGAAATGCTCAAAGGTCTCAACGGTGCAATTGACGTGATTATCCCACGCGGTGGTAAAGGTTTGGTTGCGCGGGTTCAATCTGAAGCACGCGTTCCGGTTTTTGCCCATCTTGAAGGGTTATGTCACATCTATGTTGATGCTTCTGCTAATATAGACATGGCAAAAGACATCGTCATCAATGCTAAGATGCGCCGGACCGGAATTTGCGGTTCAGCTGAAACGCTATTGATAGATAAAAATGCAGATAGCTCATTTGTGCCATATATCATCAATGCCCTAAGAGAGGCAGGCTGTGAAGTGCGCGGCACCGAAGACATTATCTCGCAAGTTGACACCGTTATTCCAGCGACAATTGATGACTGGTCGACCGAATATCTTGATAAAATTATCGCAGCGAAAACTGTCGATGGTATTTCGGGCGCAATTGCGCATATCAATCAATATTCGTCCAACCATACTGAAGCTGTTGTATGCGACGATGCAAAGGTTGCCGAGCGTTTCTTTAACGAAATTGATTCAGCAATCTTGCTGCATAATGCGTCAACACAATTTGCTGATGGTGGTGAGTTTGGCATGGGTGCAGAAATCGGTATTGCAACAGGTAAGATGCATGCGCGTGGCCCAGTTGGCGTTGAACAGCTCACTTCGTTTAAATATCGCGTCCATGGTAATGGCCAAACTCGACCATCGTAACGGATAAAGTTTTTAAATTGAGCGCTGCAGTCATCAAACCAGACTTTCTAAAAATGCCCCTCGTGCACAAAGGTATGCGCGTGGGGTTATTTGGTGGCTCGTTCAACCCACCACATGAAGGACATTTATTAGTTGCTGAAACAGCAATAAGACGGCTTCAGCTTGATCAAGTTTGGTGGATGGTTACACCTGGCAATCCGCTTAAAAGCCATAAAGAATTAGCTGATTTAGAAACGCGGGTTAAATTAAGCCAAAAGATTTGCGAAGACCCGAAGATAAAAATTACCGCCTTTGAAGCCGCACATGATTTGCAATATACCGCCGAGACACTTCAGTTCGTTAAGAGCAGAAACACAGGCGTGAACTTTGTCTGGTTAATGGGCGCTGATAATCTGGCAAACTTTCACCATTGGCAAAATTGGCAGTTTATCGCCGGCCAATTTCCTATTGCTGTTATTGATCGACCCGGATCCACACTATCTTATCTGTCATCACGCATGGCAAAAATGTTTGCAAAAGCCCGCCTTGATGAAACGGATGCGAAGCGTTTACCGTTTTTAGAAGCACCGGCCTGGACCTTTTTGCATGGCCCGCGCTCAACGCTATCATCAACTGCGATCAGGAACGCAGCTAAACAGCGCAAATAATATCTTTCTCCGACATGGGGATTTGACTTGCTTCGCGATAGCATTCAATCGTATTATCCCAGTGTCGAGGTAATTCACAACATTGCCCGATATAGGCGTGTTCTTATAGAAGAAAGGGATCAAGCTGAGAACAGCACACACAAAGACAGGGGCTGAGAATGCACTGTCATCAGGTCAGAACTCGGGCGAAAATGCCATGAAGGAGACCTTAAAAACTGTATTAGACTGTTTGGAAGAAGCCAAAGCAGAAGATACAATTTCAATTGATATTTCCGGAAAGTCGTCAATTGGCGATTATATGATTGTGACATCCGGACGTTCAAACCGCCATGTTTCCGCTATTTGCGATCAACTTATCAAAGACATCAAAGGCGCTGGCTTTGCATCCCCTCGTATCGAGGGTCAAAACGCAGGCGATTGGGTCTTGATGGATTGTGGAGATATTATTATTCACATCTTCCGCCCGGAAATCCGTGATTTTTATAATATTGAAAAAATGTGGATGACACCAGAAACAGATGACCAGGTCGTACACTAGTTCATAGTGGCCTGATCTATCGACATCTGAAAAGGCATGATGGAGCGAAAAAACAGCTCCATTTCACTGGCAGAAACAGCTGACCAATTGGCCAGAAAAGACGCTTGACGCCTTAATCTGCATTTTTTAACGCTGTACCTATTTTTAAGATTGGCGATCATGCGCATTCATCTTTTTGCTGTAGGCAAATTAAAATCTGGGCCAGAGAGCGAACTTACCAAAAGATATCTGGATCGATTGTCAAAATCCGGCCCAGCGATCGGCCTCGAGTTTGGCAAAATGACCGAAGTCACCGAAAGTCGCGCATCAAACGCTAATACCCGAAAGTCCGATGAAGCTGCATTGCTCGACAAAGCGATACCCGACAATGCAAAACTGATCATTTTAGATGAGACTGGCGAAACCATTTCCTCAGATAAATTTTCAAAAATGCTCGCAAATATGCGTGACAATGGTGATCGAGATGTAATTTTTGCAATCGGCGGCGCAGATGGACATGCAGATGCATCACGCCAGAAGGCATACAAAACGCTGTCCTTTGGCAAAATGACTTGGCCACACCAAATGGCGCGCTTCATGTTGGCTGAGCAGCTATACCGGGCTGTTACAATTCTTTCTGGACACCCATATCATCGTATTTAGGAAACAATCTGTTTCAGCTTATCCTTCAATGCCCCATTGCAAACACAAGTTTGTGAGATGACAATAAATCAGTAATTTGAGTATATTACGATAAATCACTTGAACGAGGTTCGATTAACAACGCTCATGAATTTGAACGCGACCAAATATCTTAAAACCGCAATAGGCTTTGCTGCTTTTATTGGAACAGCTAGCATGTCCATCGCGCAAGATAATGGAACGCTAAATGGTGAAGACCCAACCAAATCCTTAGAGCAAAATCGTACGCAAACCGAGGCTGAATTAAATGCGCTGCAAAGTGAAACAGTGCAAATTACATCAACTTTAAAACGTCTTGAGAATGACATTCAGTCTCTGAAAAAAGATCGCGAGGCGCTTGAAACCAAATTAAGTGCCGCTGAACAACGTCAAAATATTTTAGATGAGCGGATCGTGACAGGGGAGGAAAAGCTTACCGAGCTTGAAGATCGCGAAGCCATTGTGAAAGGCTCGCTTCGTGAACGCAATAACGTACTTGCGGAAGTATTAGCTGCATTACAAAGACTGGGTTCCAACCCACCACCTGCGCTATTGGTTTCCCCAGAAGATGCACTATCATCGGTCCGCAGCGCAATCTTACTTGGTGCAGTTGTGCCTGAGATCCGCTCTGAAACCCAAAAGTTACTTACAGATTTGCAAGAGCTTGCAGATATTCGCACCGAAATCACCTCCGAGCGCACGCAACTTGCCGCTGATTTGGACAAAAGCTTTAAAGAACAAGAAGAACTCACAGCCCTGATCAAGGAAAAAGCAGCGCTGAATATCGCAAGTCTTACCCAACTTGAAAAAGAGCGAAAGCGCGCCAATGAACTCGAAGACAAATCCTCTGAGTTAAAGACAGTTGTCGCAGCCTTGACTACGGAAATCACATCTATTCGTGAAGCTGCAGAAATTGCGAGACTTCAAGAGATTGAACGGCAAAAAAAGGCGGCGGAGCAATTAGCTCGCGCAAAAGAATTGGCTGAAGCTAGAATGCTCCCTAATCAGGAACGCTTAATGCCCGCTTATTCATTTGCAGCTCTGCAATCAACGCTACAATTTCCCATTAATGGCGCGGTTGAGAAGCGTTTTGGCGATAAAGATAACACGGGTCAAACACTGCGCGGCATACTCATTTCAGCGACCGAGAATGATCGAGTGCTAGCACCCGTTGATGGCTGGATCACATATGCAGGTCCTTTTAGAACCTATGAAAACATCATCATCTTAAATGCTGGTGAGGGATATCATATCGTCATGGCCGGGCTGGACCAATTAAAAGTCACCCAAGGACAGTTCGTTATTTCCGGTGAACCAATCGCTACAATGGGTAGCGAAAGCTTTACCAATAATAGCGCTTTAACACTAGCGTCGGGCAAGCCAACGCTTTACATTGAACTTAGAAAAGATCAAACACCGATTGATTCTGCCCCCTGGTGGGCAAACATCGCTTTTGGAAGGGCAAGTAATGATACGTAAAATAACACTTCTCGCCTTAGGTATTTTTGTAGGTGCCGCAGCGACCAGTTTTGTGAAAACACAAGGCCTTTCCGCTGAAGCCGCTGGATCAGATACCTATCGACAAATCTCTATATTTGGCTCAGTGTTCGAGCGTATTCGCGCTGAATATGTAACGCCACCGGATGAGAAAAAGCTCGTTCAAAGCGCAATCAGTGGCATGCTGTCATCACTTGATCCGCATTCTAGCTATTTAGATCCAGATGCTGCAGGTGACATGCGCACCCAGACCCGCGGTGAATTTGGTGGACTTGGTATTGAAGTCACAATGGAAGATGAATTGGTGAAAGTTATTACACCAATTGATGATACACCTGCTGCAAAAGCTGGTGTTCTAGCTGGTGATTTTATTTCTGAGATTGACGGCGAACCAGTTCGCGGTCTGTCTTTAACCGATGCCGTTGATAAAATGCGTGGTCCGGTTAACACGCCAATTATTCTAACTATTCTTCGCCAAGGTGCTGATATGCCTCTTGAGATCGAAGTGGTTCGTGACGTAATCGCAATCAGAGCCGTTCGCTCACGCGCAGAAAACGATGTAGGTTATCTTCGCGTAATCTCATTTACCGAGAAAACCTATGCTGATCTAGAAAAGGCTATTGAAAATCTAACTGATGAAATCGGTGAAGATAAGCTTAAAGGTTTTGTTTTAGACCTTCGCTTGAACCCAGGCGGTCTATTAGATCAAGCGATCAGCGTTTCTGACGCATTCCTAGATCGTGGTGAAATTGTTTCAACACGCGGCAGAGACCCAGAAGAAGGGCGTCGTTTTAATGCTCGCCCTGGTGATCTTACAGGTGGTCTACCGTTAATTGTGATGGTCAATGGTGGTTCAGCATCCGCATCTGAAATTGTCGCTGGTGCTTTGCAAGATCACAAACGAGCAACCATTTTAGGCACGCGCTCATTTGGTAAGGGTTCTGTGCAAACGATTATTCCATTGCAAGAGTTTGGTGCGCTTCGCTTAACAACAGCGCTCTACTACACGCCATCTGGCACCTCAATTCAAGGTAAAGGCATTGAACCTGATATTAAGGTAAATCAGCCGATCCCTGAAGAATTGCAAGGGCGAGTGCGCGCATCAGGCGAATCTGAACTTCGCGGCCACATTCAAGGTCAAGAAGAAGACGAAGAAGGTTCAGGTTCAATTGCCTATGTACCGCCGGATCCAAAGGATGATGAGCAGCTTGGACATGCGTTAAAACTTCTACGCGGTGAAATCCAAGATGATGCATTTCCGCCACAAAAGGATCAGGCAAGCAACGCTAACTAAACCTGTTGCCCATGCAATCAGATCTCAATCGCCCTCTTGGCCAAAATAACAAGCCAACGAGCAAAGCGAAAAACAAAAATAAGCCTGCCAACCAATACAAATGGTTGGCAGGTTTTGCGGTTGTTACGATCATTGCAGGTGCTAGCTTTGCAACATTTCACGAAGATCCACTTGAGCAGAAATTAGTTGTCCTTCAAAACGACACGCAAGAAGTTGCAGCTGCATCTGATGCTGACAATAATACAGCGCAACAACGTGAAGATAACTCGCTCAATAATGAGCAAAATATTGAACAAATCCAGCCTGGTATTATCGACCGGCAAGCCGGCAATTCCGGTGGTAACATTGAAACCATCACCACACCCGATGGATTAAAAGTTACAAAAATAACGCCAAGTGATCGCGCTAACGATGGTGCGGTCTTGCTCGATGCACCTGAGCAACGTGGGCAAGACCCTCATTTGGCCCACCTACCAGACCCGAAAGTTACCGAGGACACCGAGTTTGGACGTTTACCTGTTTATGGTCAAAATGGTGAGCGCGCATTTGATATCTATGCACGGCCTTGGTCGGGTGCTCGTGGCGTGCGAGTAGCCCTTGTTGTAGGCGGCCTCGGGTTAAGCCAAACAGGTTCAAATTACGCGATCGATACACTTCCAGAAGACATAACACTCGGCTTTGCAGGTAATGGCAACAGCTTACAGCGCTGGATGCAATTTGCCCGTCGCAATGGACATGAAATTGTCTTACAAATTCCATTTGAACCATTTGATTATCCCAACAATAATCCTGGTCGCGGTACGCTCGTAACTTCAAACGATCCAGTATCAAATTTAAATCTGCTTCACGAAGCGATGGGCCGCATTACCAATTACACAGGCATTGGCAATTTCATGGGCGGCAGATTTTTATCTGATCCTGAATCTCTTGAGCCTGTCATGAGAGATATAGCAAGACGCGGCATTATGTTTTTTGATGACGGTACATCCTCTCGCTCACTTGCTGAAACCTTTACTAAAACGCTTGGCATCCCCTTTATCGCAGCTGATCTCACCTTAGACGTAAATGCTGACAAAGGTCAGATACTGCAAAAATTGGACGATCTAGAGCGAATAGCTAGACGCAATGGATACGCTGTAGGTGCAGCTTCAGCATTTACAGATAGTGTTGACGCAATTGCCGAATGGAGCAACGAAGCAAAGGCACGTGGAATTGAAATCGTTGGATTGTCTGCACTGGCAACTGATCCAAACTCAAGATAATTTGAACGAGATATAATGGTAAACAAGATAAAAGCCGAAGACCTCCCCTACCGTCCATGTGTGGGCATAATGGTTCTAAACAAAGATGGATTGGTCTGGGCCGGGAAAAGAATTTCCAACAATGATCGAGACGAATACAAGGATGAGCCTTTCAAATGGCAAATGCCTCAAGGCGGCATAGATAAAGGTGAAGATCCAGAACCAGCATCATTGCGCGAGCTTTATGAAGAAACTGGTATGAAAAGCGTTGAATTTATAGCCGAATCTCAAGACTGGCTAACTTATGACTTACCCGATGAATTAATTGGCATAGGCCTTAAAGGTAAATATCGTGGTCAAAAACAAAAATGGTTTGTCTATCGTTTCGTTGGAAATGAAGACGAAATACAAGTGAACCCACCAGTTACTGGTGAGAAGGCAGAATTCGAGGAATGGGCTTGGAAACCGATGAATGAATTACCAAAACTCATTGTTCCGTTCAAACGAAAGTTGTACGAGGACGTAGTAAATGAATTCTCTAAATGGGCGGGACAATAAATGAAAGAATTTAGTGGTCAAATCGGTGACTTTGACGAAATAATCAATCGCGTTGGCACCCATTCAGATAAATGGGATTCAATGGAAACTAACTATGGTGTCTCCGCAGAAAAAGGCTTAGCCATGTGGGTTGCAGATATGGATTTTCGTCCACCGCTCTGCGCAACAGACGCTATAAAACGCATGTGCGAACATGGTATCTATGGTTACTTTGGTGACGATGCTGATTATAAGTCTTCCATTATGTGGTGGATGAAAGAATGTCATAACTGGGCTATAAAATCAGAATGGATTTTCTCAACTAATGGCCTCGTCAATGGTACTGCACTTTGTGTAGAGGCATTCACTGAAAAACATGACGGTGTTGTTCTATTTACACCTGTTTACCACGCATTTGCGCGCGTTATTGAGGCCGCTGACAGAACAGTTACTGAATGCCCGCTTGTCATTGAAAATGGTCGTTATGTGTTTGATTTCGATGCTTATGAAAAACTACTCACTGGCAAGGAAACAATGCTCATATTGTGCTCACCGCATAATCCGGGCGGCACTGTATGGATGCGTCAAGAACTCGAAGCGTTGGCTGATTTTGCCATAAAGCATAATCTGAAAATCGTATCAGATGAAATCCATCATGATTTGATTATGCCAGGGCAAATGCATATCCCTATGGCTAATATCGATAAAGATATTTCCGATAGATTAATCATGATGACAGCTCCGACTAAGACATTCAATATTGCTGGCTGTCACACTGGTAATGTTATTATTGAAGACAAAAAACTACGTGCAACATTTGCAAAAACGATGAAGGCAACGGGTACATCTGCCAATGCCTTTGGCTTGCATATGACCGAAGCTGTGTATTCACCTGATGGTGCTTATTGGGTTGGTGCACTTATGCGCTACATAGATGAGAACGCGCGTATTTTTGATGAAGGCATCAATGAGATTAAAGGCGCACAATCCATGAGCTTGCAATCTACTTATCTCTCGTGGGTCGACTTCACAGAAACTGGCCTAAGCCCAATGTACATCTCTGAACGCATTCAGGACGTTGCAGAAATTGCAGCTAGTCACGGCACAACATTTGGCAAGGGTGGTGAAAACTTCATGCGATTTAATATCGGTATGCCGCGTTCACGCATTCAAGAAGCTGTAAAACGACTTCATAAAGCTTTTGCATAAAACTAAAAAAGCCTCCGAATACGGAGGCTTTTTTATTGAAAGATATAATCTTTTAGAAAACTAGATCACAGCTTTGAGGTCTTCAAGTTGTGAAGCAAATGCAGCCAAACGTGTTTTATCAGCGTCAACAACTGCAGCGTCTGCAGCGTCATTGGCAGCCTTAATACGGTTATCCAAATCATCAGCTTCTAGCGCGTCAACGGCAACAGCAGCTTCAGCTAAAAGTGTACAACCAGTTGGTACGATATCAGCAAAACCGCCAAATACGACATACTTGCTAGAACCATCAGCACCTTCAACAGTAACAACACCAGGCTTAACTGTGCTCATTGTTGGCGCATGATTTGCCATTACAGTCATTTCACCTTCAGAACCAGGAAGTACAACTGTGTTGACTTCAGCAGATAGCAAAAGCTTTTCAGGAGAAACGAGTTCAAATGTAAATGTGTCAGCCATGACAAAACGTCCAATTAGAAACGAGTAAAGTTTAAAACAATTAGGCTACGCGAAACACATTGCTCCGCGTAGCAAACAATAATTAGGCAGCTTCAGCAGCCAATTTTTTTGCTTTTTCGATCGCCATGTCGATGCCACCAACCATGTAGAAAGCAGCTTCTGGAAGGTGATCGTATTCACCAGCAACCAAACCTTTGAATGAATTGATTGTATCTTGTAGATCAACCAATTGACCAGGAGAACCAGTAAACACCTCAGCCACGAAGAATGGCTGTGACAAGAAGCGCTCAACTTTACGAGCACGAGCCACTGTTACTTTATCTTCCTCAGACAATTCATCCATACCCAAAATGGCGATGATGTCTTGCAAAGATTTATAACGCTGTAGGATTTCCTGAACAGAACGAGCAACTGCATAGTGCTCTTCACCAACGATTTGTGGATCAAGCATACGAGAGTTTGAATCTAGTGGATCCACCGCAGGGTAAATACCTTTTTCAGAAATCGCACGGTTCAACACTGTTTGCGCATCCAAGTGAGCAAATGTTGAAGCAGGCGCCGGATCGGTCAAATCATCGGCAGGCACGTAAACGGCTTGCACAGATGTAATCGAACCTTTTGTCGTTGTCGTAATACGCTCTTGCATGGCGCCCATGTCAGTTGACAATGTAGGCTGATAACCCACAGCAGAAGGGATACGGCCAAGTAGCGCTGACATTTCTGAACCAGCTTGTGTAAAGCGGAAGATGTTATCAACGAAGAACAACACGTCCTGACCTTCATCACGGAAGTGTTCCGCAATTGTTAGACCAGTTAGAGCAACACGAGCACGCGCTCCTGGAGGTTCGTTCATCTGACCAAACACGAGAGAACATTTAGAACCTTCGCCGCCGCCTTCAACGTTCACGCCTGATTCAATCATCTCATGGTAAAGATCGTTACCCTCACGAGTACGCTCACCAACACCAGCAAACACAGAGTAACCACCGTGTGCTTTCGCGATGTTGTTGATCAATTCCTGAATAAGAACCGTTTTACCCACACCAGCACCACCGAAGAGGCCAATTTTACCACCACGCGCGTATGGCGCTAGCAAATCAACAACTTTAATACCAGTTACAAGGATCTCAGCTTCAGTAGACTGCTCAGAGAAATCTGGAGCTTCTTGGTGAATAGCACGCTTAGCTTTCGTTTTAACAGGACCAGCATCATCAACTGGCTCACCGATCACGTTCAAAATACGACCAAGTGTTTCATCACCAACTGGTACTGAAATCGCTTCGCCTGTGTCAGTGACTTCCTGACCACGAACAAGGCCTTCTGTGGAGTCCATCGCAATTGTACGAACAGTATTTTCGCCCAAGTGCTGTGCAACTTCAAGAACAAGGCGGTTGCCCACGTTCTCTGTTTCAAGAGCACTTAGAATTTTCGGTAGTGGACCATCAAATGATACGTCAACCACCGCGCCGATAACCTGCGTAACTTTACCAACTTGGCCAGCCGCAACTTTTTTAGTTGCTGCAGCTTTTTTAGCTGGTGCACGTTTCGCTGGCGCTTTTTTTGCTGCGGTCGCTTTTGTCGTCGCTGCTTTTGCCATGTTTATTAACCTCTTTATATCGACTTAGAGTGCTTCTGCACCCGAGATAATCTCAATGAGTTCTTTAGTAATTTGTGCTTGACGCTGGCGGTTGTAGCTCATCGTCAATTTGTCAATCATATCACCCGCGTTACGCGTTGCATTGTCCATCGCGCTCATTTTAGCGCCCATTTCACCTGCAACATTTTCAAGCAATGCGCGGAGAATTTGAACTTTGATATTACGCGGAATAATGTCTTCCAAGATCTCATTTGCATCTGGCTCATAATCATAAGCTGCATCAGAACCTTGTGCATCGTCTTCAGATGCTTCGATTTTTGCAGGAATGAGTTGCTGAGCTGTTGGCACTTGTGAAATCACAGATTTAAATTCTGAATAGAACAATGTGCAAACGTCGAATTCGCCAGCATTAAACAGTGTCGAAATACGGTTCGCAATGTCTTCAGCATTGGCAAAACCAATGTTTTTAACTTCACGCAAGTCTACACGATCAAGAATTAAACTATCGAACTCACGCTTGAGCTGATCATAACCCTTTTTACCAACACAAAGGATTTTAACTTCCTTACCTTGGCTTTGTAGTTCTTTGACTTGAAGGCGTGCAAATCGAGCAATTTGGGTGTTAAAACCACCACAAAGACCACGTTCAGCTGTACAAACTACGAGCAAATGGACATCGTCCTTGCCTGTACCCGACATCAAACGTGGCGCATCATCACCACTTACTGCACCGGAGATATTTGCCATTACAGATGCCATGCGCTCAGAATATGGGCGCGCAGCTTCCGCAGCTTCTTGTGCACGACGCAGCTTAGCAGCCGCCACCATTTGCATGGCTTTGGTGATCTTCTGCGTCGCCTTCACTGAGGCAATCCGGTTTTTCAGATCCTTTAAAGAAGGCATCCGTATCGTCCTTAGTTTAGCCTAATTAGGCAAAAGTTTTCGCAAATGAATCAATCGCAGCTACAAGCTTTTCTTTGATTTCATCGGTGACAGCTTTCTTGTCAGCAATTGCTGCAAGAATGTCTTTTCCTTCGCCGCGCATGTGGCTTAGAAGACCTTGTTCAAATGCGCCAACCTGGCTCACTTCAATATTATCAAGGTAACCATTCACACCAGCAAAGATAACGGCAACTTGCTCTTCCGTTTTAAGCGGAGAGAACTGAGGCTGTTTCAATAGCTCTGTCAAACGTGCACCACGGTTAAGCAAACGCTGTGTTGATGCATCCAAGTCAGAACCAAACTGCGCAAACGCAGCCATTTCACGATACTGAGCAAGCTCACCTTTAATAGAACCGGCAACTTGTTTCATCGCTTTAATTTGAGCTGATGAACCCACACGAGACACTGACAAACCAACGTTCACAGCAGGACGAATACCTTGGTAGAACAATTCTGTTTCCAAGAAGATCTGACCATCTGTAATCGAAATCACGTTTGTCGGAATATAAGCTGACACGTCATTCGCTTGAGTTTCAATAACAGGTAGAGCTGTTAGAGAACCAGAACCATTGTCTTCGTTCAATTTCGCTGAACGCTCAAGAAGACGTGAGTGAAGATAGAAAACGTCACCAGGATAAGCTTCACGGCCCGGAGGACGACGAAGAAGAAGTGACATTTGACGATAAGCAACAGCTTGTTTTGACAAATCATCGTAACCGATCAATGCATGTTGACCATTATCACGGAAGTATTCGCCCATTGTACAAGCAGAGAACGGTGCCAAGAACTGCATAGGAGCAGGATCAGAGGCAGTCGCTGCAATCACGATTGAATATTCAAGCGCGCCACGATCTTCAAGAACCTTAACGAACTGAGCAACAGTTGAACGCTTCTGACCAACCGCAACATAAACACAGTAAAGCTTATCAGCTTCGTTACCTGCATCATGCGCTGGCTTTTGGTTAAGGAACGTATCAAGAAGGATCGCTGTTTTACCTGTTTGGCGGTCACCAATAACAAGCTCACGCTGACCACGACCAACTGGGATCAAAGCATCAATTGATTTCAAACCAGTCGCCATTGGCTCATGCACAGACTTACGAGGCATAATACCAGGTGCCTTAACATCAACACGTGCACGTTTTTTAGCTTTGATTGGGCCTTTACCATCAATTGGGTTACCCAAAGCATCTACCACACGGCCGAGCATTTCAGGACCAACTGGCACATCCACAATAGCGCCAGTACGTTTTACAACGTCGCCTTCTTTAATGTCACGGTCGGAACCAAAGATAACAACACCAACATTGTCGGCTTCAAGGTTAAGTGCCATGCCGCGAATACCACCAGGGAATTCGACCATTTCACCAGCCTGAACGTTATCAAGTCCATAAACACGAGCGATACCATCGCCCACTGACAATACTTGACCGACTTCAGAGACTTCTGCCTCTTTGCCGAAATTTTTAATTTGATCTTTTAGGATTGCGGAAATTTCCGCGGCACGGATGTCCATCAGCCAACCTCTTTCAATGAGAGCTTAAGGGTGGAAAGTTTAGTTCGCAAAGATGTATCAATCTGGCGCGAACCAATTTTAACTATAAGACCGCCGAGAAGCGACGGATCAACGGTAAGTTTGACCGCTACAGTTTTGCCAGTCACACTTTTCAGTGCAGCCTGCAATTCTTTTGTCTGCGTTGCGTTCAACTCATGAGCTGAAGTCACATCGGCAGTTACTTCCCCACGATGACGCGCAACCAGCTCACGATAACCCTGAGCAATAGCAGGGAGCACGAACAAGCGTCTGTTTTGCGCAACAACATTTAGGAAGTTTCCGGTCAAACCGGAGATTTTAGCCTTTTTGGCTAGAGCTGATACAGCGTTAAACTGATCTTCAGCTGAAAACACAGGGCTTTCAATAAGTCTTTTTAAATCGTCGCTTCCTTCGATCATGGCTTCAAAGCTTGCAAGCTCTTTGCCGACTTTATCAATGGATTTTGCTTCAAGAGCAAGTTCAAACAGCGACGACGCATATCGTTCTGCAACACCGGAAATGAGATTGGAACTGTCAGCCACGGGCAATTTTCTCTGTTCTGGTCAAGCAATATCAAATTTGGAAAGGCTCCAAGTGATATCGGCTTAATAATTTACGATTTTAATGAAAGACATGAGAATTTCCCCACATGTTTTCCATATTTTGCGGGTAACTAGCATAGGATTTTATGACAGGCAACACACGTGAGGCACCAAAATTGAAACAATGTGAGATGAAACGCCGCACCTAAGCCACAAAATAAGAATATCTATTTGATTTATATATACTTTTTTAAATAATGCCAAAAACATATAATGTCGGTAAAATGCCCAGCAAAGCTTCGATTGGCCAGGATATCCAATTGTACTTAGTATTTCCCCCATCAAGCACCATAGAGACTCCCCGCCCACAGGCAGTAATTATCCAGCTCACGCCTAATGCGAGATATAAAAGCGGCTGTGCCAATAAGATACAACAAAACCCGACACCAAGATAAAACCCAGCCATTGTCGCACGTGATTCTGAAACCGCAGACGGCACATCATCAAATGTTTTTAATCGCAATATCTTGAGCGATAAACGCGGCATAACCAAAAGTAATACACCAAAACCAATCGTCACAATTGCTGATGCAAAAGCGAACCACTCACCCGTTGATGTTGGAAAGTAAAAATCGATCATATTTTCTGGTCCTAAAAGCGTTTTTATAATTCTATTTACGGCAATACACGATGATCAGATTAAAGAAAACTCTGCGGATCAATATCAATTTGAATACGAAGAGATCCTCGTTCTTTCGGACCACGTTCAAACATCTGGCGAATATACTTTTGAATATCAGCGCCTTTTGGCCCATGAATGAGCAACCGCATTCTATGTCTTCCGCGCACCAAAGCAAGCGGTGCATCCGCAGGGCCGAGCAAATTAAATGGAGACCCTTGTGGTGCAGCACTTCGCAAAGCTTTACCATGGACTTCAGCTTCGGGACGATTAGCGGCTGAAATAATGATTGAAGCCAACCGGCCAAAGGGCGGCAGATTTGCGCGCTCACGCTCAATCGTTTCGCGCTCATAAAATAGATCACCTTCACCTGAAACAAGCGCCTGCATAACCGGGTGCTCGGGCTGATAGGTTTGAATGAGGCCTGAACTTTTGCGCCCCGTGCGCCCTGCACGTCCTGTAACTTGCGATAACAATTGATATGTTCTTTCCGCAGCGCGCGGATCGCCGTTAGAAAGCCCCAGATCCGCATCCACAACGCCAACAAGTGTCATTAGCGGAAAATTATGACCTTTGGCGACCAATTGTGTTCCGATAATAATATCAGCCTCACCTTTGGCAATTGCGTCCAATTCAAGTCGTAACCGTTTAGATCCCCCCATCATGTCCGATGACAAAACAATCACACGTGCATCGGGAAAATGTTGATCCATTTCTTCTGCAATGCGTTCAACACCCGGCCCACACGCAACAAGGTGATCAAGCGTTCCACATTCAGGGCAAGATTCATGAACAGGTTCATGATAGCCACAATGGTGGCATTGTATTTGCCCCCTAAACCTGTGCTCTACCAGCCAAGTTGAACAATTTGGACATTGAAATCTATGTCCGCACACACGGCATAAAGTAAGTGGCGCATATCCCCGCCGGTTCAAAAACATTAACGCCTGCTCTTCACGTTCTAGAGTTTTGCGAACCGCGTCAATTAAAACTGGTGAGATAAATCCACCACGTTTGGGTGGTGTTTTACGCAAGTCAACAAGGGAGAGGTCTGGTAGCGCAGCATCGGAAAATCGTGTTGATAAAACAACACGCTCATAACGCCCTTGTTCGGCATTTACATGAGTTTCCAAAGATGGCGTCGCAGACGCCAAAATAATGGGAATATCATTAAGCTGCGCTCTCACAACGGCCATATCACGTGCATGATAAAACACGCGATCTTGTTGCTTATAGGCGGGATCATGTTCCTCATCGACAACGATCAGACCCAAATTTTCAAACGGTAAGAATAATGCACTCCGTGCACCTGCAACTACGCGCACTTGTCCATCAATAACTTGTCGCCACACTCGCTCGCGATTTTTAGGTGCAACATCTGAATGCCATTCACCAGGTGGCGCACCAAATCGGTCTTCAAAGCGTTTTAAAAACGATGCTGTTAGCGCAATCTCTGGCAACAAAATAAGCACTTGCTGACCACGATCTAAAACCTTCGCGATCGCTTCGAAATAGACCTCTGTCTTACCCGAGCCCGTCACACCATCAAGCAAGATAGAATGGAAGCCCTCATCGGATATAATCTCAACAAGATCATCGGCACCGGCAATTTGTTCATCGCTTAACTCAGTACGACCATATTCAGGATCAGGCTTTGCCACCACGGGAGGAGCTGGCAGCATGATGGTTTCAAACACCCCTTGTTTGGTTAATCCATCAATCACGCTCGGTGTCACCCCCGCAGCATGCGCCAGACCCGATTTACTCCACGCCATACCATCTGAGCTATGTTCTAAAACACGCCGTCGCGCATCGGTTAATCGTTCAGGCATTTCTCCTGTATTACGCAAGGCAGGGATCATGGGTTCAGGATCAAATGCAGCGGGTGCTCTTAGTGCCATACGCGCAACCAAACCAGGTGGTGAGATTGTATAATTGGCAATCCAATCAATGAATTTTCGCATAGATTGGCTAAGTGGCGGGCAATTAAAAACTTCGCTAATGGATTTTAGTTTTTTCGCATCAACCTGATCGGTTTCACCATCCCAAACAACGCCAATGACTTTGCGCGGACCAAGCGGCACTTGCACAATTGAACCAGGCTCTACATCAAACCCATCTGGCACGGCATAGGTAAAAGGTCGATCAACCGGCATTGGCACCAGAACGGGAACCGAGCGCGGTTGAGCTTCTTCAAACAACAGGTTTTGCGAATCATTCATCATTAGGACGTGACCTTGCCCCCAGATTAGTCTAAAGAAAAGCTGCGCCCACTAAAAATGATGGTTTTTACCATCAGCTTGATAAATTCGGAGTTCAATTATGAAATTTTTTGTCGATACAGCCAATGTAGACGATATCAGAGAAATTAATGATCTGGGTCTGTTGGATGGTGTGACAACTAACCCTTCCCTGATCATGAAATCTGGTCGTGACATCATCGAAGTAACTAAAGAAATCTGTTCTATTGTAGAAGGTCCTGTGTCTGCTGAAGTCACAGCAATGGAATATAGCGAAATGCTAAAAGAAGCAGAAGTGCTTGCCAAGATTGCAGACAATATCTGCATCAAACTACCTCTAACGCTTGACGGTTTAAAAGCCTGTAAAGCGCTAACAGGTGATGGGCACCAAACAAATGTGACTTTGTGTTTTTCTGCAAACCAAGCATTGCTTGCAGCAAAAGCAGGCGCAACATTTATCTCACCGTTTATCGGCCGTTTGGATGATATCAGCCTCGACGGTATGGAACTCATTGCTGAGATCCGTCAGATCTATGACAATTTCGATTTCCAAACTGAGATTTTGGCCGCTTCTGTGCGCACAGTAAACCACGTTAAAGATGCAGCGCTTATTGGTGCAGATGTTATCACCGCGCCGCCTGCAACTCTTAAAGCGCTTGTAAAGCACCCTTTGACAGACAAAGGTCTGGACGCATTTATGGCTGACTGGGCTAAAACTGGCCAAAAAATTGGTTAAACTTAGCAGCCAGTCTAGCTAACACATAAAAAAACCGGCGTTCATTTCAAACGCCGGTTTTTCTTTGCTATCAATAAAATATATTAAAAAGCCGCTGAATATTTAGCACTGAGATCATGCTGAAAACCAAGATCAAAATTTCGGTCTAAATCATCAACAAGGCCATAAACTGTGTGATCCTCAAGAGCTTTGGTCGCAGCGTTCATATCGTTGCCTAACTCGTCTGGCATAATGAGATTGCCAATCTTGAAATTAAAGATCTTATTCTTCTTATTCAGTAATTCATGAAATACCGTGATATCGCGCAATTCAGCTGAGTATTTCGACAAAAAGTAAAACAGCCCAGAATTACGAGAACTCATATTCACGGGCAGAATTGGCAAGTTATACTTCCGCGCCATGGAATAAACCGATGGTTTCCATTCCCGCTCAGCAAGCTTACCTTTTTCATTATCCCAATAAGCAATACGACCAGATGGGAACAAAATTCCCGCCTTCTCTTGCTTAAAGGTCTGAGAAGTAAGCTGCAAAGTCTCGCGTGCTTTAAGTCGTGATTTATATTCCTCGCGCCATTCAACTGGAATGATGATCTCATTCAAACGAGGGTTCACACGGATTGCATCACGATTGGCAAAAAACATCATGTCAGGGCGTACGCCCTTGAGCATATCAAACATGGCAATACCGTCGGCAATCCCCGTCGGGTGATTACTCACTAGTAAAAACACCCCTTCACGCGGGATACGATCATAACCAGAGACATTAATCTGAAGGTTCAAAATCTTACTGATATATTCAAAAGAATCGTGCCCAGATAACTGGCTCGTTGCATCAGCAAATTGAATAGCTTCGCGATAATGCAAAATTGTATGGGCGATAGGTCGAATGACAGGCCATAGCGGATGGCTCATAATGCCTTTTCCGCGTTCCGCTATTAGTTCATCAACCACATGGCCAGGTCTACCATATGTTAATAATTGCAGAGCTTCCGTCAAACCACCAAAAGCGGTCATTTCATTGCGCTTAAACATGTTGCACCATTATCTACATATACTGCTTGGTTCAAAACACCCGAATTCTTGCGGGCTGTTTGCCGTTATATCGCAGCAAATTGTGTAGTTACTATGACGTAAACCAAAATTACGTCTTTTCATCCATATTTAACGGCGCAATAACATATCTGCGGTAAAATTTGAAAGAGTTGAACCCAAATTATAGTGGATTTCATGGCTGAATATCTCACAATTGCCCATAAAGATGTAATCAAGCAACAGTCCAGTTGGTTGATTAATTTGGAATCTGAGCGCAGACTGTCTGATAAAACAGTTGAAGCCTATGAACGTGATTTACGTCAATTCCTCATTTTCATGACTGATTATTTGGCAAAACCACCTTGCATTAAAGACCTAGCTGATATTCGCCCAGCTGATCTACGTGGGTTCTTAGCCTCCCGTCGACGTGATGGGGCAGGAGCGCGTACATTGGGCCGCGGCTTGGCAGGTGTTCGCTCCTTCTTAAGATATTTGGAGAAAAAAGGCCTTGCTAATGCCTCTGGCGCAAGAGCTGTCAGATCTCCCAAACAACCTAAATCATTGCCCAAACCACTCACCGCGCAAGATGCTATCCGCGTTACCAACCAAGATCTACAAATGATTGATGAACCATGGTTGGCCGCACGCAATACAGCTGTCATGGTGCTTCTTTACGGATGCGGCTTACGCATTTCAGAAGCGCTAAACTTAACGCGTGGTGAAATTGGCCCAAGAACAGATACTTTGCGCATTCAAGGTAAAGGGGGGAAATCAAGAATTGTCCCCATCCTCCCAATAGCCATTGAAACCATTGAAACTTACATCAACTTATGTCCTTTCCAGCTGGATACGAACGAGCTGTTGTTCCGTGGTGCACGTGGTGGAAAATTACATGCGGCCATCATCCAGCGTGATATGAAGAAGCTGCGTTCAGCACTAAATTTACCTGATACAGCAACCCCCCACGCCTTGCGCCATTCCTTTGCAACCCACTTGTTAGCAGGCGGTGGAGATTTACGAACCATCCAAGAATTACTTGGCCATGCGAGCCTATCAACAACACAAATATATACAGGCGTTGATACCGCGAGATTACTCGACATCTACAACAAAGCGCACCCGCGGGCGTGAACCATTTTTCCATATTTGGAATGCAAAATTTGAACGTTAATAAGTTGAAAACCATAAATACGCTTGGCGCTAATCCATTTACTAATTTTGTGGCATGTATGGGCTAATATCTTCACACGATATCAATTTAGGGACGCTCACGTTGACCAAAACTATTACTTGGCGCAAATATTTAAACGAACAACTTGATCAGACAATTGCTATTGGGCTTCACGTTTTGGCGCTCATCAGCTTTGTCATTTTTACAATGTTTGCCGTGGAACAAGTGCAATCCGATGAGCTGGATAAATCGTGTATTGGTAACAATCTCATTGATGAATTACCTGTTCAAGCCCTAAGCGACGCGCAATTGGAAGCTTCAAACACACCAAATGGGCAAGGTCTTTTTTGGAAAATTTCAAAAGACGGAAAAGAGCCGTCTTGGCTTTATGGCACCATGCATGTCACAGATCCACGTGTGTTGAACCTTCCAGATCAGGTCAAACAAGCTATTGATCAATCCGATAAGGTGGTTATTGAAACACTTGATTTGCTCGATCCGCTCAAAGCCCAAGCTGCATTATTGAAAAATCCAGAATTGACCATGTTCACAAACGGTCAAAAATTGACAAGTACAATGACTGATGATGACAAGTCTTTTGTTGAAGCGGAATTAGACAAACGCGGCATACCTGCAAGTTTTGTTGCACGCATGAAACCATGGATGGTGATGAGCCTTGTCAGTGTTCCAGAATGTGAACAACAACGAAAAGCCAGCGGAGAGCAGATCTTGGATTTCGAAATCGTTGAGCGCGCAAAAACTCAAGGTATCGAGCTTGATGGCTTAGAAACAATTTTAGAGCAAGTCACTGCGATGGCGTCACTCCCCATCGATTTCCAAGTCAAAGGTCTTGTTGAAAGCTTGCGATTGGGAGATGTACTCACGGATGTGAGCGAAACAATGACGCAATTATACTTGCAAGAAAATATCGCGCTCATCACACCAGCGCTAAAAGCAGTGGCCAAAGAATTGGGTCAAGATGAAAGTCCTGATGAAGACTTTGGCGCATTTGAAGCGAAGATTATTCTCGAACGAAACTACCTCATGGCAGAACGTGCTGATCCTATCTTGAATAATGGCAACGCATTCATCGCCGTTGGTGCGCTTCATCTACCCGGCGAAGAAGGTGTGATTGAATTGCTTCGCAAACAGGGCTTTGAAATAACGCGGGTGCAATAGAGCATCCCGCGTAATTTGTTTTCTTAACCAGGTAATTTACTGGTTAGTACGTAGTGCAAAATATCAACAACTTCACTTGCGTTTTCACAAACCGCAAGCGCTGCAGCGTCAACTTCTTTTAAAGCATGTTGATGATCATCTGAATGAATGACGATGATAGACTTACCAAGCGCGGATGCATAGCCTGCATCAAATGCAGCATTCCATTGCTTATATTTCTCGCCAAAACGCACGACTACCACGTCAGCATCTTCAATGCCTTTGCGCGTACGAATGGCATTCATTTTCGCACCTTTATGATCGTGCCAAAACTTTTTCTCTTCAGCACCTAAGATCGCAACGCCGCAATCATCTGATGCATCGTGATCAGTCACCGGCGCAGAAAAGCTCACATCTAGATTTTTGGCCTTGCAGCCATCCATAATCTCTTCACGCCAAGATGTGTGAATTTCGCCTGAAAGATAGATATTCAAATTCATCAGATCACCTTACATATGAATTGGTTTTGCAAATGTCGCCATTGCTGCTTCTTTCACAGCTTCTGACATGGTTGGGTGCGCATGACATGTGCGACCCAGATCTTCAGATGAACCACCAAATTCCATCAACACGGCAGCTTCATGGATCATATCACCTGCACCAAGACCGATAATGTGAACGCCCAGAACGCGATCAGTTGCTTTGTCAGCTAAAACTTTAACAAACCCCTCAGGAGCAAGCATCGCGCGTGCACGACCATTTGCTGAGAATGGGAATTTCCCTGAGCGATATGCAATGCCAGCAGCTTTTAATTCTTCCTCTGTCTTACCAACAGAAGCCACTTCTGGCTGAGTGTAAACAACACCAGGAATAACATCGTAGTTTACGTGACCAGCTTGACCTGAAAGAATTTCGGCAACCGCCACGCCTTCGTCTTCAGCTTTATGCGCAAGCATTGCACCACGAACTACGTCGCCAATTGCATAAATGCCTTTGACCGATGTTTGGAAATGATCATCGATCTCAACGCGACCGCGATCATCCATCGCAACGCCTACTTCTTTAAGGCCAAGATTATCCGTATAAGGCTTGCGGCCTGTGGCAATAAGAACGATATCTGCACCAATAGATTTTGCATCGCCGCCTTTAACAGGCTCAAACGTGACCATGCCACCGCTATCTGCTTTTTTCACATCAGTAACTTTTGCACCGAGCTCAAATTTCAGACCCTGCTTTTCCATGATTTTTTTGAACTGCTTGGAAACATCTTTGTCCATGCCGCCAAGAACTGTATCGAGATATTCAACAACAGTGACATCAGCGCCCAAACGTGACCATACAGAGCCAAGTTCAAGACCGATCACACCGCCACCAACGACAACCATTTTCCCCGGTACTTTTTCGAGCTCCAGCGCACCAGTTGATGAGACAATTGTTTTCTCATCAATATCAACATCAACACCTGGAATACCTGCCACATCAGAACCTGTTGCGATCACAATGTTCTTAGTTTCTAGATCCTGCTTTGAACCATCTTCTGCAGTCACTGTAACTTTCCCAGCAGCTGCGATTGAGCCTGTGCCAGTAAAGGTATCGATTTTGTTTTTCTTCATCAAAAACGCGACACCGTCCACATTGGATTTAATAACCGCTTCTTTGTGCTTCATCATGTTTGGCAGATTTAGTTTCGGCGTTTCAAGATCAACACCAAGCTCTGCGAACTGATGTCCAGCATGGTCAAATACTTCAGAAGCGTGCAACATAGCTTTTGATGGAATACAACCAATATTCAAGCATGTACCGCCAAGTGTTGCGCGCTTTTCAACAACAGCTGTTTTTAAACCCAATTGCGCAGCCTTGATGGCGCAAACATAACCACCGGGTCCTGTACCGATTACGACGAGATCATATGAAGACATGAGATTTTTCCTTAGGCTATACTAATTAGGTTGGTTTAAGGGACGATCGAACGCCCGCCAGAGACGTCAATAATTGTACCCGTTGAATAAGAAGCATCATCTGACATCAGCCAAATAATGGCCTTGGCAACTTCAATAGCGTCACCTGGGCGCTTCATTGGGATAATGGAAGTAAGTTCTTGCGCGCGATCAGGCTGACCACCAGAAGCATGAATATCGGTATCGATAATTCCTGGGCGCACAGCATTGACGCGAATACCCTCTTCAGCAACTTCGCGCGCTAATCCAATCGTCATTGTATCAATGGCGCCCTTTGTAGAGGCATAGTCCACATATTGACCACCAGCACCGAGCTTAGCTGCCGCTGAACTTAGATTAACAATCGATCCGCCATGACCACCGTGTTTTGTCGACATGGTTCGAACGGCTTCACGTGCACATAAAAATGCACCTGTAAGATTGATTGCGAACATCCGATTTAAACGCTCAACAGACATCTCATCAAGCCGCGCCGCATAATCTACAACACCAGCATTGTTGATAAGAGCTTTCATGGTGCCTTTAGACTTTGCAAATTCAAACAATGCCAAAACATCGTTTTCATGCTGGATATCACCTTTAAGCGCAAATGCTTTACCACCGGCTTGTTCGATATCATTGACCACAGCATCAGCAGCTGATTGATTGGATACGAAATTAATCACAACTGTGTAGCCTTGAGCACCAGCAAGTTTTGCAGCTTCTGCACCAATACCGCGGCTTCCGCCCGTCACTATTACAACATTATCAGTCATATCGATTACCTCTAAGCTTTATTGACGTGACGTTGCGACACGAACAGCAAGCATAACAAGTGCTGCGCCTGTAATGCGGTTAAACCATTTGCCAATCTTATAAAAAGCTCCACGCACACTTGGTGTTGTGAAAAAGATTGAAACCAGCAAATACCAAGCAAACAATTCAAAACTCATTGTTGCGACATAGATCGCTTTCACTTCAACCACAGTTGTTGCGCTGACGATTGTTGAAAACAGCGCAAGGAAAAACAATACAGCTTTTGGGTTTAATAGATTGGTCAAAAATCCAATGACGAAGGCGCTCAAAGCACTCGGTTGATCACGTTGTTTTTCACCTTCAAAATCAGGTTTTACGGGAGGCGCTGATCTAAATGTCGAAATACCCAAATATAACAGATAAAGCGCACCCGCAATTTTCAAAATTGAAAACAATAAAAGCGACTGACTAACAATCAGCCCAATACCCAACAACGTGTAAGTTCCATGAACTAAGATCGCAGATGAAATTCCAAGGCTAGTAAGAATTGCCGTCTTACGACCATGCACAATAGACTGACGTAATACCATAGCAAAGTCTGGCCCCGGCACGACGGCATTTATGCCGAACGCGATGACCAATGCGGTAAATTCAAGCCACGGAAATTGTGACCCAAACAACTCTGCAAAAGGAAGTTCAAACGCCATAGTCTATCTCCTATTTACCTTCAGTAAATTCGTCATAAGCCTCAAGCGCTTTTGCGCCATAAGTTAAACCAGGACCTGAGGCCATATAACCAATCATTGCTAGCCCTTCGCAAAACTCATCTCGCGTAGCACCAAGTCGAATGAGAGAACGCGTGTGAAATGCGATACAGCTTTCACATTGGGTCGCAATCGACATAGCCAAAGCAATATATTCTTTGGTCTTTTCGTCCATTGCGCCTGGCTTTTTTGCAGCCTTGCCCATCGCTTCAAACGCACCATAAGCTTCCGGCATTTCAGCCTTTAGCTTTTCAAGCCGTTTGATATTGGCACTCATGAGTTCTTTCCAAGCCATTACTTTGCTCCACAATCTAAAAGATCGAACACCTCAAATGGTTCACGATCGATATTTAATTCATTCCAGATGGGTTTAGACATAACAGATCGGGCAAAATCTGGCAGTAACAATTGCTTGACCGCAGGCTCATCTTCATCAGGAAGTAATCCAACAGCACCATCTGAATACAATCCATAAGGAACACCTTGCCAAATGGTACATTCAGCCAACTCTTCTCCGGTTATATCGCCATCCGGACACTGATGAACCGCATATGCGATGGGACGCAAAGGGTTGCCTTCAAGAGTAATAAAGCCTTCAATCTTCGTCTCAGAGTTTTCAGAGCCGATAGAAAAGCCTTGCAGAAACGCTGATGCTTCAGCCCCCTCTTCAAAAGCGAAGACCAAATCCGATTCAGGATCAATATAGCGCGCTTTGTTTTGCTCGCACGCTACAACCGTTGCATGAGCAGGCCCCACAAGAAGCATTATCACCGATAAAGATGAAATGAGTTTTAGCTTCTTGTGTAAAACCATGATTTTTGCTCATTCAACTTAGAGATCAAGAACCAAACGTTCCGGATCTTCAAGGCTTTCTTTAACGCGAACCAAGAATGTCACGGCTTCTTTACCATCAACAATTCGGTGATCATATGACAGTGCCAAATACATCATCGGACGGATCACAACCTGACCACCAATTGCCATTGGACGTTCTTGAATCTTATGCATGCCCAAGATACCAGACTGCGGTGCATTCAAAATCGGTGATGACATAAGTGAGCCATATACACCACCATTTGAAATAGTGAATGTGCCGCCCTGCATGTCAGCCATACCAAGTTCACCATCACGCGCTGCACGACCCAAACGGCCAATTTCCTGCTCAACCTCGGCAATCGACATATCATCAGCATCACGAACCACAGGCACCACAAGACCTTTTGGCGTACCAACTGCTACACCGATATGGCAGAAATTTTTATAAACCAAATCCGTGCCATCGATCTCAGCATTTACTGCTGGGATTTCCTTAAGCGCATGACAAACTGCTTTTGTAAAGAAACCCATGAAACCAAGTTTCACACCATGTTTTTTCTCAAACAGATCTTTGTATTTCTTGCGAAGTTCCATCACAGCAGTCATGTCCACTTCGTTATAAGTGGTCAGCATTGCAGCCGTATTTTGTGCATCTTTCAAACGCTTCGCAATTGTCTGACGAAGACGTGTCATTTTCACACGCTCTTCACGCGGTGCATCAGCTTCAGAAGATGCAGCACGAGGTGCAGCAGCCGGGGCTGCTGGGCTAGACACACCTTTTTCAAGCGCGCTGATAACATCACCTTTAAGAACTTGACCACGTTTGCCAGAGCCATCCACCTGACCAGATGAAATGTTGTTTTCAGCCATCATTTTTGCTGCAGCTGGCGCCGCTGGCATATCAGAACCAGAAGATGCGGCAGCTGGTGCCGGCGCTGGCGCTGGAGCAGCTTCTTTTGGAGCTTCAGCAGCCGGTGCAGGCGCTGCGCCCTCACCTTCAGCGATCTGACCCAAAAGCGCGTTCACTTCAACAGTATCGCCTTCTTGCGCAATAATTTCTGACAGAACGCCTGAAGCAGGTGCAGGAACTTCCAGAGTTACCTTATCTGTTTCAAGTTCCACAATCGGCTCATCTGCGGTCACTGCATCGCCAGCTTTTTTATACCAAGTGCCAATCGTGGCTTCGCTCACACTTTCACCCAATGTTGGGACGCGGATTTCAGTAGCCATAGTGTTTTCTCTCGTTGTTGTTTTTAACGTTAAAATTCAAATAGGTTCAGTTTATCTAATTACCAAGCGCATCTTCTAGGAATGCTTCAAGCTGCGCTAAATGCTGAGACATCAAACCTGTTGCGGTAGAAGCTGCAGCGGCACGCCCTGTGTAGCGAACGCGTTGATACTTTGCATTGATATGCGCAAGCACCCATTCCAAATATGGATCGATAAATGACCAGGCACCCATATTTTTAGGCTCTTCCTGACACCAAACCATTTCTGCATTGGCAAAGCGAGACAATTCGTTGATCAAAGCTTTGGCTGGGAACGGATAAAGCTGTTCAAGACGCAACAAATAAATATCATCTAGTCCGCGTTTTTCGCGCTCTTCGTAAAGGTCATAATAAACTTTACCAGAACACATAACCACACGGCGGATCTTGCTGTCCTTTTGAAGCTGGATCGGTGCATCTTTAATCACCTCAGCATCATCCCACAACAAACGGTGGAATGTAGATTCGCCCGTCATCTCAGAGAAACTCGACACAGCTCGTTTATGACGTAGCAATGATTTCGGTGTCATCAAGATAAGCGGCTTACGGAAATCACGATTGAGCTGACGACGCAAAATATGGAAATAGTTTGCTGGTGTCGTACAGTTTGCAACCTGCATATTGTCTTCAGCACAAAGCTGAAGGAAACGTTCAAGACGAGCAGAAGAGTGCTCTGGTCCTTGCCCCTCATAACCGTGAGGAAGAAGACATACCAGACCAGACATACGCAACCACTTGCGCTCACCTGACGAAATAAACTGGTCAAACAGAACCTGCGCACCATTGGCAAAATCACCAAACTGCGCTTCCCACAATGTCAATGCATTTGGCTGTGCCAGCGAATAACCATATTCAAAACCAAGCACTGCTTCTTCAGACAACATGGAGTTGATAACTTCATATTCACCTTGCGATGGAGACAAATTGCTCAATGGAATGTAACGATCTTCTGTTTCTTGATCATAAAGCACTGAATGACGCTGCGAGAACGTACCACGCTCACAATCCTGACCGGACAAACGCACCCGCGCACCATCCTGGCACATTGAACCAAAGGCCAATGCTTCACCCATTGCCCAATCGATACCTTCTCCGGTTTCGATCATTTTGGCGCGATTTTTCATGAAGCGCTCAATAGTTTTATGCGCTTTAAAATCGTCTGGGATTGTTGAAATCTTCTGACCAATTTCACGAAGCGTTTTTGCAGGAACCGCTGTTTTACCACGGCGCTGCTCATCTGCATTATTGGCTGTTGAAAGGCCAGACCACTGACCATCAAGCCAGTCAGCTTTGTTTGGCTTATATGCTTGACCTGCTTCAAACTCGACCTCAAGTTTGGCGCGCCAATCAGCTTTCATGCCGTCAAATTCAGCTTGAGAAATAACGCCTTCTTCAACCAAACGAGAACCGTAAATCTCAACAGTCGTTTTGTGCGCACGAATATTTTTGTACATTTTTGGCTGTGTAAACGCAGGCTCATCACCTTCGTTGTGGCCAAATCTGCGGTAACAGAACATATCAATCACCACAGGCTTGTGGAATTTCATACGATATTCTGTTGCAACTTTAGCCGCATAAACCACAGCTTCAGGATCATCACCATTGACGTGGAAGATCGGAGCTTCAATCATTTTCGCAACATCTGAAGGATAAGGCGAAGAACGAGAGAATGCTGGGTTTGTTGTAAAGCCAATTTGGTTATTAATAATAAAGTGAACCGTACCGGCAACACGGTGTCCACGTAGACCTGACAGACCCAGAATTTCCGCGATCACGCCTTGGCCGGCAAAAGCTGCATCACCATGCAGCAAAAGCGGCATGACTTTCACGCGCTCAGTCAATGGGACAATATCACCATCAGGTTGACCGATAATATCTTGCTTGGCGCGCGCTTTACCCATGACTACTGGGTTAACGATCTCAAGGTGAGAAGGGTTTGCAGTTAGCGATAGGTGAACTTTGTTGCCATCAAATTCACGGTCAGATGAAGCACCTAAGTGATACTTCACATCGCCGGAACCCTCCACTTCGTCTGGTGCAAATGAGCCACCTTTAAATTCATGGAAAATAGCACGATGCGGTTTAGCCATCACTTGGCTCAATACATTCAAGCGGCCACGGTGCGCCATGCCAAAGACGATTTCTTTAAGGCCCAAATTACCGCCACGTTTGATAATTTGCTCAAGCGCTGGGATGAGCGATTCACCGCCATCAAGACCAAAACGTTTGGTACCTTTATATTTAACGTCGATAAACTTCTCAAAACCTTCAGACTCAATTAGTTTCTGCAAAATGGCTTTCTTACCATTGTCAGAAAACTCAATCGCTTTATCAGGCCCTTCGATACGTTGCTGCAACCATGATTTTTCTTCAGGGTTAGAGATGTGCATAAACTCAACACCCATTGTCGAACAATAGGTGCGTTGCAAGATATCAACCATTTGCGGAATTGTCGCGTATTCCAAACCAAGTACGTGGTCGATGAAAATTTTACGATCATTGTCTTCCGGGGTAAAACCGTAGGAAGCAGGGGAAAGCTCATCATAAGCTTCTTTTTTCTTCGCGATACCAAGTGGATCAAGATCCGCATGCAAATGACCACGCATGCGATAAGCGCGGATCATCATAATGGCGCGGACACTATCGCGTGCTGCTTGTTCAATTTCAGCTTGATCAGGTGTAGTACCAGCGCTTTGCGCCTTAGCTTTCAGCTTATCTTCAACATGCTTTTCAACCGTGCCCCAATCACCATCTAGGGCGGAAACAAGTTCGCCATTTGGTTGCTGCGGCCAATGTTCTTTTTTCCATGATGCACCTTGAGCAGACTTTCGAATACTTTCGGGATCGTCACCTAGTTCAGCGAAGAATGATTGCCACTCAACTGGTACTGAATTGGGGCTATCAAGATAACGCGCATACATATCTTCGATATAAGCGGCATTTGTCCCATCTAAAAAAGATGTCTGCTGGAAAAACTCATTGGCTTCTTGGCGTGCCATTTTTTATAACGGGAAAGCCCCGTCCCCTATCTATCGCTGAGATTTAAACTCAGCCATTTGGTTGAACTTAAGATCGCTTATAGCGCCTTAAGGTTTGCGCGAAGCTGGTAACATGGATTGCTACCAGCTTCATTTTTTTAACCGTTCAACACTTTGACAAGTGTTTTACCCAATTGTGCAGGTGATGGTGAGACAGTGATACCTGCAGCTTCCATAGCTGCAATCTTATCATCAGCACCGCCTTTACCACCGGAAATAACCGCACCAGCGTGGCCCATTGTTCGACCTGGAGGCGCTGTACGACCTGCAATAAAGCCAACCATTGGTTTCTTGCGACCAAGTTTTGCTTGCTCGATCAACCACTCAGAAGCTTCTTCTTCCGCTGAACCACCGATTTCACCGATCATGATGATGCTTTCAGTTTCAGGGTCATCGAGATACAAATCAAGCATATCGATAAATTCTGTACCCTTAACCGGATCACCACCAATACCAACAGCAGAGCTCTGACCAAGACCTTCGTTAGTTGTCTGGAACACAGCCTCATAAGTCAGCGTACCTGAGCGTGATAAAATACCGACAGAACCTTTTTTGAAGATATTGCCTGGCATGATGCCGATTTTACATTCATCAGGCGTCATCACGCCCGGGCAGTTTGGTCCAATCAAGCGTGAATCTGATTTATCCAAACGCGCTTTCACTTTCACCATGTCAGACACTGGAATGCCTTCCGTGATACAAATGATCAATGGAATGCCAGCATCAATTGCTTCGATGATCGCAGCACCTGCACCTGCTGGTGGGACGTAAACCACAGAAGCGTTTGCACCTGTTGCGGCTTTACCTTCTGCGACACTTGCAAAAATCGGAAGCTTTTCGCCGCCTTGACCTTCCCAAGTCTGACCACCTTTTTTCGGGTGAATACCACCGACCATTTTCGTGCCGTGATAAGCAAGTGCTTGCTCAGTGTGGAAAGTTCCTGTTTTACCAGTTAAGCCCTGAACGAGAACTTTGGTGTCTTTGTTAATTAGAATAGGCATCTATTATCCCTTCACCGCTTTAACAATTTTTTGAGCTGCATCATCAAGATCATCTGCCGCGATCACATCGACATCGGATTCATTAATGATCTTCTTACCAGCTTCAACATTGGTACCTTCAAGGCGCACAACCAATGGCACTTTAAGACCAACATCTTTCACCGCTGTCACAACACCTTCTGCGATCACATCACATTTCATGATGCCGCCAAAGATATTGACCAAAATGCCTTTAACATTTGGATCAGATGTGATGATTTTAAATGCTGCTGTTACTTTTTCAGTTGTCGCACCACCACCAACATCAAGGAAGTTAGCAGGCTCGGCACCGTACAACTTGATGATGTCCATTGTTGCCATCGCAAGACCAGCACCATTGACCATACAGCCAATGTCGCCATCAAGAGCAACGTAAGCTAGATCATATTTTGAAGCTTCAATCTCTTTTTCGTCTTCTTCCGTTAGATCGCGCAATTCCTGCACGTCTTCATGACGGAACACAGCGTTTCCATCAAATGATACTTTCGCATCAAGAACACGAAGATGACCATCTTTCATAACGATCAATGGGTTGATCTCTAAAAGCGCCATGTCTTTTTCAACAAACGCATTGTAAAGAATTGGGAACAAACCAGCACCGTCTTGAGCAGCTGCACCATCAAGCTCAAGAGCATTGTTGATTTTTGCTACATCAGCAGCAGTTACGCCCGTATTTGGGTCAATCGCAACCGTGATGATTTTTTCAGGAGTTTCTTCAGCAACCGCTTCAATATCCATGCCACCTTCTGTTGAAACAACAAAAGCAACACGGCCAACAGTACGGTCAACAAGTAGCGAACAATAAAGTTCACGCTCAATATCTGCACCATCTTCCAAATAAAGACGGTTAACTTGCTTACCCAATGGACCTGTTTGCTTGGTAACAAGCGTGTTGCCCAGCATTTCAGCTACATGAGAGCGAACCTCATCTGGATTAAATGCTAAACGCACACCACCGGCAGCATCTGCACCAAGTTCTTTAAACTTGCCTTTACCGCGTCCACCCGCGTGGATTTGGCTTTTGACCACATAAAGTGGACCTGGCAATGCTTCGATAGCCGCATCAACGTCATCCGCTGACATAATTGGCACACCTTGAGCAACTGGTGCACCAAACGACTTTAACAAAGCCTTGGCTTGATATTCATGAATATTCATAAATTCGTTCCTGTTTCTGGAAGATTATTTAAGGTTTGGTGCAATCTCTGCACATGTTTCGCAAAGGCCAACAACTGCTGACACAGATGCATCAAATGCCGCTTGCTCGCTTTTATTCAAGTCAATCTCAACCACACGCTCAACGCCTTCAGCGCCGATGACAGTTGGAACGCCAACGTACAAATCTTTAACGCCATATTGGCCTGACAGGTGAGCCGCACATGGAATAACGCGTTTTTGATCTTTCAAATATGCTTCTGCCATTTTGATGCCAGATGCAGCAGGCGCGTAGTAAGCTGAGCCTGATTTCAAAAGACCAACAATTTCAGCACCGCCGTCGCGTGTACGCTGAATGATCTCTTCAAGGCGCTCTTTCGTTGTCCAACCCATATCGATAAGGTCAGGCAATGGAATGCCACCGATTGTTGAATAACGTGCAAGCGGCACCATTGTGTCACCGTGACCACCCAGAACAAATGCAGTTACGTCTTTTACAGACACTTTAAATTCGTCCGCAAGGAAGTATTGGAAACGTGCACTGTCAAGCACACCGGCCATTCCAACAACTTTGTTTTTTGGAAGACCTGAGAATTTTTGCAAAGCCCAAACCATCGCATCAAGTGGGTTTGTGATACAGATCACAAACGCGTTTGGTGCATATTTGGCAATACCGGCGCCAACTTGTTCCATAACTTTCAGGTTAATACCTAAAAGATCATCACGGCTCATGCCAGGCTTACGTGCAACACCAGCTGTTACGATACATACGTCAGCATCTGCAATTGCTTCATAATCATTTGCACCTGATAGAGCGCTGTCAAATCCGTCTACTGGTGATGATTCTGCCAAATCAAGCGCTTTACCTTGAGGGATACCATCTGCGATATCGAAAAGAACAACGTCTCCAAGTTCTTTCATTGATGCAAGATGCGCCAGGGTGCCACCGATCATACCTGATCCGATGAGTGCAATTTTTTTACGTGCCATTGAGCTTCGTCTCCGAGTTATTTCGCCTAGATAAGGCCATTAGAACTGTGGCGATAAGAAAGTGTGATGATTTTATTGTCGCCCGAATTAGTTTTTAACGCATTCAGTTGCAGCGAAGGGGAAACTCACTTGCATCCAAAAGCCTGGAAGAGTTACCGCAAATCTTTAGAATCCTACTGAAATAAATGCAAGTCACTTTTTTTAGTGTTATTTATCAATAGTTTAAATAGTGTTATTCTTACGTAAACGTAAAATAAATCGATTTAAATTGAATTTGAAAAACATTAGTTTCCAACTATTTTAGATTGATTCCAGATATTCAGCACTTTGCATTTCAAATAAACGCGAGACTGTGCGAGCAAACTCAAATGCTTCTGTACCTCGTTCACCTTCGTAAAGATCATCCGCTGGTTTTTCCGCAGAGATGAACAATCGAATTTTTTTATCGTATAAAATATCGATTAGCGTGATAAATCGTTTACTCTCATTACGCTTTTGATTGCCCAATTGGGGCACATCATCAAGCACAATGGTATGAAATTCGCTGGTGATGGCGATATAATCTGAGGCACCAAGTGGCTTGGCACAAAGGTCATCAAATGAAAATCTTGCACTGCCTGTTACAGAAGCTGGCACAGCAATTTTACGTCCTTTGTTTTCGATCTCATACGTATCTGTAATGGTCTTCCCTGCGGTTACAAGCGACCAGGCTTCATCCATTTTCGAGCGCGTATCATCATTTAATGGAGTTATATAAACGGGCAATTGATTGGTTTTCTCCATGCGATAATCAGTCGGAGAATCTAAACTTAAGACATCAACATGCTCATCAAGCAACTTAATGAATGGCAAGAACAGTTCACGGCTCAGACCATCTTTATACAGATTAACAGGCTCAACATTTGAGGTTGCTATCAATATGCATCCTTTTGAGAACAACTGCTCAAAAAGACGCGACAAGATCATCGCATCTGTAATATCTGTGACCGAAAATTCATCAAAGCATAGGATCCAAGCTTCTGCGAACAATTGCGAAGCTACCGGCGGAATTGGATCTTTCTCACGACTTTCACCAGCTTGAAACTTCTGTCTATGCGCATGAATACGATTATGCACATCGGCCATAAAATCATTGAAATGAATACGCTTCTTACGCTTAGCGGGAACTAGTTCATAAAACATATCCATCAGCATAGTCTTGCCACGACCAACAGATCCATGGATATACAACCCCTTGGTAGGCGCATCCTTCTTTTGACGCTTGGCAAATAACCAGCCCAATGCATTCGATTTGGACGCAACCCTTCGATTGCGGACATAATCTAGCACCTGATCTAGGGATTTTGAGATTGTTTTCTGTGCAGGATCTGGCTGAATCTCGCCAGAATTGACCAACAACTCGTAAGAAGCGGAGACCGTTAGCATTTCCGACTGAGGCATGAAGGCCCTACCCTAGTGTATTGAACCTAATTAACGGCTCATTCCAACAGTACCACCACTTGTCAGCGCGCCGCTATAGCGTTCAGAAGCTGTTTTATAAAGGCTTGCAACATTTGCACCTGTGCTATCAGCCAGGACAACTTGCTTACCTTTAACATCCCAAGCGGAAATAACCGCAGATTGACCAGAACAACCGCGCGATGCTGCACGATAACCGCCAGTCCATTTTGTTAACGATAGGAAAATATCACAAGTTTGCCCATCAGCGGCAAGCGTCCAACGACCAATTAGTTCTTCTTTGGTCAAGTCTTGCGCATTGGCAGCAATTTGTGTGGTGTCTGTTGCAGAAGCATTTGGCGCAGATGGAAATTGATTTGGATCATTCGTTGCGTCTGGCAATTGGCTAGCTTCAACCCCACCAACAGGTGCTGGTGAAATAGGTTGCGGCTGTACCACTTGCGGATTTGCCGTACGTTGACCAGGAAAGCCACCAAAACTTGTGCGCTGACACCCAGATAGCACCGCAAGAACTGCTGCCGCAGTTACTAAATATGACAAACGCATGGTGAATACTCCCGTATATTGCCGCTTTTCAAACGCGAAACTCTATGACGTCTATTATCTTAGACCTCATAAAACCGCAATATGGTTAAAAATAAACAAAAATTCGTCTAAACTGCGGCAAAGCCACAGTTTATCTCATTTAAAACAACAATTTCTGTGTCTCTATACGCGACGTTCAACCATCATTTTCTTAATCTCAGCAATCGCTTTTGCAGGATTAAGACCTTTAGGGCATGTCTGTGCACAGTTCATAATCGTGTGACAGCGATACAAACGGAATGGATCTTCCAAGTTATCCAAGCGCTCACCTGTTGCTTCATCACGGCTATCGATGAGCCAGCGATAAGCTTGCAACAGAACTGCAGGTCCCAAATAACGATCGCCATTCCACCAGTAGCTTGGGCAAGATGTTGAACAACATGCACACAAGATACACTCATAAAGTCCATCAAGCTTTGCACGATCTTCGTGGCTCTGCTTCCATTCGGTAGCTGGTTGTGGCGAAACCGTTTGAAGCCAAGGCTCGATTGAACGGTGTTGCGCGTAAAAATTATTCAAATCCGGCACAAGATCTTTCACCACTGGCAAATGAGGCAGCGGATAAATCTTCACAGTTCCGTTGACCTCGTCCATACCCTTTGTACAAGCCAACGAGTTTGTGCCATCGATGTTCATCGCACATGAGCCGCAAATACCTTCACGGCAAGAACGGCGGAACGTCAATGTTGGATCAATCTTGTTTTTGATATACAAAAGACCGTCCAAAACCATTGGACCACAATCATCTAAATCAACATAAAACGTGTCAACGCTTGGATTATCGCTATCATCAGGTGACCAACGATAGACCTTATATTCGCGAACATTGGTTGCGCCTTCAGGCTTAGGCCAAGATTTGCCAGTTTGTACAGTTGAGTTTTTTGGAAGTGTTAATTCAGCCATATCTCAAATTTCCTAACGTCGTTCTTTTCGAATGACCCGTTTCAAACCGGACCATAATTAGTAAACCCGCGCTTTCGGTGCAATTTTCGCAATATCAATACCGTCGGCAATAAGATCAGTATGCACTGGACGATAATCCAATGTTACGTCACCTTTTTCATTCACCCATGACAATGTGTGCTTACGCCAGTTCACATCATCACGACCTGCAAATGCACCATCTGTGTAATCTTCACGCGCATGTGCACCACGGCTCTCTTTACGAGCTTCCGCACCATAAACAGTGGTAATCGCATTTGGCATCAAGTTGGTTAGCTCAAGTGTTTCCACAAGATCAGAGTTCCAGATCATTGACGTATCTGTAACTTTCAAATCACTCATCTCACCCCAAATTGCGCTAAGACGCTTACAACCGGATTCAAGCGATTCTTGTGTTCTAAACACTGCAGCATCGTCTTGCATAGCAGCTTGCATTTTATCACGAAGCACAGCCGTTGGCGTGTCGCCAGATGAATGACGCAGACCATCAAACCGCTCCATAATTTTATCACAAGCTTGCGTGTTCAGATTTGGAATAGGCTCATCTTTATTGATAACTTCTGCAGCGCGAATTGCAGCCGCACGGCCAAAGACCACCAAATCAATCAGTGAGTTTGAACCCAAACGGTTTGCACCGTGAACGGATGCGCAACCAGCTTCACCCACAGCCATAAGACCTGGAGACACTGCATCAGGAGAGCCAAGTGCTGGGTTAACAACTTCACCCCAATAGTTGGTTGGAATACCGCCCATATTATAGTGAACGGTTGGCAGCACAGGAATAGGCGCCTGCGTTACATCAACACCAGCAAAAATCTTTGCAGATTCTGAAATACCTGGCAGACGCTCCGCCAAAACATCTGGATCAAGGTGATCAAGGTGCAAGAAGATATGATCTTTATTCTTGCCAACACCACGACCTTCGCGAATTTCCATTGTCATACAACGAGACACAACATCACGAGATGCAAGATCTTTTGCCGATGGTGCATAACGCTCCATAAAGCGCTCGCCTTCGGAATTGACGAGATAACCGCCTTCCCCGCGTGCACCTTCTGTGATCAATGTACCTGAACCGTAAATGCCGGTTGGGTGGAATTGCACGAACTCCATATCCTGCAACGGAAGACCAGCACGGGCAACCATCCCGCCGCCATCACCAGTACATGTATGCGCTGATGTTGCAGAGAAATATGCTCGGCCATAACCACCTGTTGCAAGCACAACCATCTTGGCTGAGAAGCGGTGAATCTTACCGTCATCAAGGTTCCAAGCCACAACACCTGTGCAACGGCCATCTTCTTCCATGATCAAATCAAGCGCAAAATATTCAATAAAGAATTCAGCGTTGTTCTTCAAAGACTGACCATAAAGCGTGTGTAAAATCGCGTGGCCAGTACGGTCAGCTGCAGCACATGTACGCTGCACGGGTGGGCCTTCACCATAGTTTTGCATATGCCCACCAAATGGACGCTGGTAAATCTTACCTTCTTCATTTCGAGAGAACGGCACACCATAATGCTCAAGCTCATAAACAGCTTTTGGCGCTTCCATGGTGAGGTATTGCATAGCATCAACATCACCAAGCCAGTCAGAGCCTTTCACAGTGTCATACATATGCCACTGCCAGCAATCAGGCGTCATGTTAACCAGCGAAGCAGCAATACCACCTTGCGCCGCGACAGTGTGCGAGCGTGTTGGGAAAACTTTTGTAATACAGGCTGTTTTAAAACCTTGCTCTGCCATACCCAATGTTGCGCGAAGGCCAGCACCACCGGCACCAACGACAATCACATCATAAGCGTGATCTACATATTCATAGGCGCGCTTGTCTTGCGCATTTCCTGAAGCTGCCATGAATTAACCCCCAAAACCGAGTTTTAAGATCGCAAACAGTGACAATGCACCGATTAAAATTGCGAAGAATGTATTGAAAAGTAGAAGCGCGATTTTCGTGCTTTCAGTGTGGATATAGTCTTCAATGATGACTTGCATACCAAGCTTCATGTGAACAACGCCTGATATAATCACCAAACCAAACAGTACAGCCACAATTGGATTGCCCAATGCACCTGTAACTTCCGCAAATGACGCGCCGTTATATGTAATGATAAATCCAATGAAGAAAATTAGCAAAGGTACGTTTGCAAGAGCCGTTAGGCGTTGACGCCAAAAGTGCTCAGTGCCTTCTTTTGCCGAACCAAGGCCGCGAACTTTGCTTAAAGGTGTACGATAATCCATAATTTACTCCTTACATGCGTGTCGCATAGCCGATGATCCAGATAAGGACCGTCAGGATGATGGAACCAGCAAGTGTCGCCCATGCCATTTTCGTCGAAACATCTTTATCGAAACCTTTTCCAGTATCCCAGATAAAGTGGCGAATGCCGCCAAGCATGTGATGGACAAGTGCCCAAGTGTAACCAAACAAGATTAAGCGACCAATAAGTGATCCGAAAATGCCATTGACGAGATCGAAGTAAACTTCACCAGAAGCTGCTGCGATTAACCACCATGCAACTAAAATCGTCCCAACATATAAAGCTGCACCCGTCACGCGGTGCGCAATGGACATAACCATAGTTGGAATGGGCTTATAAACAGAAAGATGCGGCGACAATGGCCTGTTTTGAGGTGCACTGCTCATAAATAAAGCCCCCCTTTGATGTGTGCGAGTAAAGAAACCGATAATTCTACCCTGTGATCATATACAAAAGTACACGATCGTTCGGTTCCTACTGATTTGAAACAAAAATGCATCATTGCGGCGTTCTTTAGCAGTTCGAATCGCTTTGGCAAAGAGACCTTAGTAAATAAAATCGGTTTAGGTTCGCTCCTTAAACGAAAAATAGAATTTTATTTTTGCATCTTTGGGGAGTAATAGCGCTCAATTACCTCATGGTAGGCTGAATAAATTGCACCAATAAGTATTGCAATTCCGACACTTCCGATAATTGCAGCCACACTTCTGTTAAGACGCATGAGTGCTTTTGCCGATGAAAATACGCCCGCAGCAATCGATGCGGTAAATGCGTAAATCAACAATGTGATCATCAAAATTGACGCGGTGATCGCAGCCAAAATTGACCAATCTACAAATCCGACTTGATTTAAGTCCAAAACATTCGGGATTAATGCCATGTAAAAGATGATTGTTTTCGGATTGCCCAGTGTGACGAACAACCCGTAAATATAACCGCCTGCTATGCGAGATTTACTCGATCCTTTATGGTCAGGTTCTGATTTAGTGAATTTTGCCTTCGTGGCCCACAGACCATATGCAATATAAAGCAGATACAAAGCGCCAAGTATTTTAATGACGATAAACACACCCGAGAAGGCTTTTGCAACAACAGACAATCCCAAAACGGCGAGCGTTAAAAAGAACACATCACCTGAAATATGTCCGAGGATAAATGGCATTGTATCCTTAATCCGTTTGCCAAGAGCTTGCCCAATTAACGCAGCAACACCTGGGCCCGGTATAAGTGCCGACACAGCCAAAGCCAATGCATAAGCTATAAATGGGGTGATCGTTTCCATGGATTGTGCCTTCTTTGTTTAAATAACCTACATAGACGGTAACGTACCACAGCAGATAACACCATCCACCTCACAAAAATTCTGACCTAGTTTCAGATATTGAATATGGCAAATCATTCATCTAACGTTTGACCATGAACAAAAATGACAAACGCCCTGATCCGCTTTCCATCAAAGACGCAACAGAGTTTAGGCGCTGGTATTGGCGCAAAGATGAACTTACCGCGCTTGCCAAACATCATGCGGTCAAATCTGCTGGTGCCAAATTTGATATCTTGGACAGAATTGCGCATTTTTTGGATACAGGTGAAAAAAGCTCTCCAAATGATCGCGCTTTAAAAAGTAATCGCACACCGCAGATATCAAGATTTGATTGGCATTGCGAAATACTTGATGAAAACACCATCATTACCGATAGCTATAAAAACACACAAAATGTGCGCAGGTTTTTCAAGCAGCATTGCGGTGAAAGCTTTAAGTTCAACATCGCCTTCATGGAATGGATGAAAGCCAATATCGGCAAAACGCTTATAGAAGCCGTAGAAGAACATAAAAAACGCGAGCAGTTGATCAAAGCGACTGGCAATAAAACCGAAATTAAAGCGCACAATCAATATAATCAATATTGTCGTGACTTCTTAGCTGATAACCCAAATTTAAAGATGTCTCATGTGCGCATAGCATGGGCCAAAAAAATTGAACTTCCATCTGACACCGGGCGCCACATCTATGAAAAGTCTGATCTGAAGTTTCTGTAAGGACCAGCTCAAATCAATCTAAACAAATGTACCGGTGAGCACTGGATATAACGTCGCGACCAAAATCAACGCGCAGCCGATATTAAACGCACGAAACGCGGTCGGGTTGCTTAAGAACGTGCGAAGCTTCAAGCCAATGATCGTCCAACTATTTGCCGACATCATACCCACCGCTAAAAACACAAAAATGACGGTGAAAACGCTGAACAGCATGTTGTTAGCAATTGTGTAAGCCGAAATCGCTGTTAGCGCCATCGCCCAAGCTTTGGGATTAACCCATTGGAATGCTGCAGCCTGAACAAAGGTCAGCGGTCGGGTGTTTTTGACTTCTAGATCAACACCTGATGGCCGGGTTGAAGCTATTTTATACGCAAGGTAAATCAAATAAACCGCGCTTATAACCTTCATGACTACAAGACTAACCGGATAGGCTTCAAATATTTGCATAATCCCCATACCCACGCCAAAAATCATCACTGGGAACCCAATAGCAATCCCTAGTATATGAGGCACGGATTTCCGCCAGCCAAAATTCATCCCGGAACTGAGTAACATTAGATTATTAGGGCCGGGTGAAAATGCTGACACCAACGCAAAACCGATTAATCCGATAAGAAGTTCATTGCTCATAAACGATACTTTATTGCACTTTTACATAAATTTTATTGCGAAAACACGCATACTATGTGTTATTACGCAATATATGAGAGAAATTGATAAATTTGACGAAACTATATTGCGTGAATTAGAGCGCGATGGACGCATCTCTAATGTGGACTTAGCCGATAAGGTTGGTCTCTCTACATCCGCTTGTTTAAGGCGTGTGCAAGAACTTGAGAAAAACGGCACTATCAAAAGCTACCGCGCTGTTATTGACCGGGAGCGCACAGGTAAAGGCTTCACCGTGATCGTCACCGTCGGCCTTGCTCGCCACCTTAAAAAAGATCAGCAAGAATTTGAACGCGCCATGCAAGCTGCGCCGCAAGTTGCAGAATGCCACAGCATATCTGGCGAATTTGAATATATGCTGCGCATTGAGGTGCGTGATCTTGCAGCTTACAAATATTTCCATACTGAGATTTTAGGAACGGTGCCACAAGTTTCACGCATAACTTCGCATTTTGTCATGGCCTCACCGAAAGACATGCGCGGCTAGCATCGTTTGAATATAATTTTCTAAATTAAATCATGTGCTTACAGGTGCAGGGTTGATTTAGGCAAAATTTATTGATTGACTTTTGTATCAGATGAGACATATTTGTCTCATGATAAAAATTAGACTCGATACAAAAGATGCAATCCTTGAAGCAGGGTTTGACGTTTTCAGCAAAAACTCAGGCGCATCATTAGACAAAGTTGCCAAACGTGCAGGCGTTGGGCGAGCAACATTACACCGCTATTTCTCTTCAAAAGATGATCTCATGGAAGCTTTAGCTTGGGCTGCGATGGACGAATTAAACAAAGCAGTCGAAGACGCGGTCAAAGATGCGCAAAGTTATACTGAAGGTTTAAAGCTCGCTCTTGCAGCAATTGTTCCGCTTTCTAATCGACAGCTTTTCCTAGCCAATGAACCTTTGGATAAAAATCCGAAAATTGCCAAGGCTTACGAGAAAGACCGGCAAGAGTTGATTGCCGATATAGAACAGGCAAAACGTGAAGGCACCTTTTCAACTGATATCCCATCCAAATGGATCGCCGAGAGCTTTGAAGCATTAACCTATGCCGCATGGGTAATGGTCAATGATGGCGAAGCCACACATAAACAAGCCGCAGAATTAGCGTGGCACACGTTAACTGCAGGCCTTTCAAATCCCACAGGTCAATAAGAAATGAATTTAGAACTATTAGAAAAACTTAGCACGCAAATCGATGATGCGTTCTTCATCATAGGTGTCATCATCCTTGTCATTGAGATCGCTGAAGCCTTCTTCAAGGGCAATTTAAAAGGCCGCACTTTTTTAGAAATGCTTGCCAGTGCATCTACACAAATTCCGTATTTGCTGGTTGAAATCTTTATCATGACCAGCGCCTATGGTCTGTTTTATATAATGGCAGGAGGTCTTGTGCCTTGGTCTATCTCGATGAATTGGTGGACACTTGTTCTGGTCGTCATTGTTGCGGATATCACCTATTATTGGGAACACCGCATTGCCCATCAAGTGCGCATTTTGTGGACCCAGCATGCCGTGCATCATTCATCACGAGATTTTAATATCATCACTGGCATTCGCTTTGGCCCGCTGGAAAGCGTGTGGGCACTTATTGCGCATATTCCGATGGTTATCATGGGTTTCTCACCGGATATGATTTTCTTTGGCTCGCTCACAGTACTTGCTTATCAAACGTGGATCCATACAGAAACCATCGGCAAATTGGGGCCATTAGAAAAAGTATTAAACACCCCATCTCACCACCGAGTACACCACGGTTCTGACGCGAAATATCTTGATAAAAACTATGGTGGCATCCTGATCATCTGGGATCGCATGTTCGGATCATTTCAGGTGGAAGAAGAAACTCCACGTTATGGCCTGACAACCGATTTTGATACCCCAAACCCGATCCATGTTTGGTTTTCTGAAATCCCGCAACTCTATCGAGATCTCAAATCAGCAAAATCCGGCAGAGAAGTTTTTATGCGGTTATTCGCTGGCCCAGGCTGGTCACCCAAAAAGGGCAAAAAAGCTAACTGATTAGGTGGGGATTAAGACCCCACCCATAGTTCAGTTTCAGGATGGAACTGTGACCACGCAAACCAGAACGCTTGATGACTTCCAATATCCGCACCGTCTTTACCAACGGCCTTAACGCCACTGCCTGATAGCACCAAACTTACATCACCAAAGGTAATTTCCTTACCGCTCGCAAGCGCGGCAACAGCGTTTGAACGTTGGAAAGCAATCGGTTGTCCAGCCTCAGTGATCACACCAATGATATCTTCATGAACCGGCAGGCGTGGATCGACATTTCCAACCGGGAAAATCGGGCCATTAGCATCGCGTCCATTTCTGAAATCAGGATCTCTGCCCAATGCATATTTCTCAAGCAGAACAGTTGTCTCAGGATGGGCTTTTTTCCATGCGCCCCAAGTGGAAGTTACAACGCTTGCCTGTTTGAGCGTTATCCCTTTTTCAAATAAGGGGCCCGTAACGGCATTACCTTTAAACGTATCCAGCACAGAATATGTAGTTAAATCATACATCACTTTGTTCGACCGGATTAAAAGCCCAGATGTGCGCAATACAGGTCGCTCAATACCCTCGGGCAGCTGATCTGTGAAATAGGCCTGGGCAGCGCCGCACAATGTGCAATATGGAATACCAAGATGACGGCCACCAAGCGTATCATTGACCATTTCCCGCACTTCCATAATACGGCGCGGATAGGCACGATATTCACCATTAACTTCAACGCCAAAGATCACATCATCATCTTTGAGCCATACAGCATCTTCGGCGCTTGAGACTTCTGGGTTATCCGCAGCGGGGATACAATTGCATGGCTCGTCAGTGGTGTCATATGGACGATTATCGATTAAGACCCCGCCCCAAGACACATGACGCCAATCAATATCACCCTCGACGAAAATACGTTCCCAACCTGGGACAATCGTAGTGAAAATCGCTCGCTTATATTCAAGATAATTCGGCGGCTCAGGGATATCCCAAGCAATGAGATGATCAGTCGCAACACCCCATTGGTTCTGCAAAGGTATTTCTTTACCCAATAGATTTGTAGATGCAGCTGAGAGCTCAATGTTCAAACGCTGCCCAGATGAAAATCGCATCAGATCGCTTAATATCCAAACAAGACGCGGGTCTTTGGATTGAGATATTGTTATCAGTGCAACAGACTGATCACGATCCCAACTAGATTTCTCCATAGCATCGATAAACGCAACTTTCACTGCTGCTTTTACTTCGTCAGATAGCTCACCATCGGGAATTGCCGGCGGCTCACCAAATTTCTCAATCACATAGTCAGGAAGCGCTTTGCGTTCTTCAGCATGCGCTGTATTTATAAGCAACGCGCATACAGCAAGCATCGCATGGAAAACATAAAGATGGGGTTTTGAGCTAATTGCCATGAGGAAGCCTTCTCGCAAACTTATCAATTTGCGGAAAGCGTAACGTCAAGCCTTTCTTGAGGCCAATCACGATTACATCAGGATTTCGTGATCACAGGAGCTGAAAAGGCTTTATAGACCTACTTACCGAGGACTTTTTCTTCCTTTGCAATCGACCATTCAATCAGATCGCGCCAAACGGTTTCAGCGATTGCCGGATCGAGATTGTTTTGCTTTGCAAGCTGCTTAACGTTATCGACAACCTCTTCAACGCGCGAGGTAATTCTTGCTGGCATTTTTTCACTCTGCTTAAGCACAGCGGCACGATCGATATAGGTTGTTCGCTTTGCAAGCAGTTCAATAAGCTGGCGATCAAGTTGGTCAATTTCCACACGCAATTCTGCCATAGAGCCGCAGTTTTCAGGAAGTCTTTGTGTCATTTATCGCTCGTTTTTAGATGAATTAGCAAACTCTTATCACCACCCTTTAGCATCAATCAACCCAGCAAAATGCCGCAATTAGAATCACGACGCGCAGGAAGGAAAACTCTATGAATTGACGGTTAAGTCTGTTAGCCAATACTCACCAATTAAACGGGAACCAAAACGTGCTTTTATTAAATCGCTCTGAGATTGAACAACTTGTTGATTTTGATCTTTCTTTTGATGAGATCACATCTGCTTATATCGCGACGAGCAAGGGTGAAGTTAATCTTCCACCGGTGGGTCACATCACATTTCCTGATCATAATGGTGATTGTCATATCAAATACGGCCATGTCAAAGGTGATGAGTTTTTCGTCATTAAAGTTGCCACCGGATTTCCCAATCTGGGCAAAAACGATCTACCAAATGGCAATGGAGTATTGTTGGTTTTATCAGCGCAAACAGGTCAAGTCATGGCCATGATGCACGATGAAATGCATCTCACTGACGTGCGTACAGGAATTGGTGGCGCGATCGGATCACATCTATTGGCTAAAGGCACCACCAGCAAAGTTCTGGTTGTTGGAACGGGCATTCAGGCTGAAATGCAAATTAGAGCGCATGCAGCAAAATTTGATCAACCCTTAGAGTTTAGCATTTGGGGTCGCGATAATTTAAAGGCTCAGTCACTTAAATCACGCTTGGATAGTTCTCTGAAGGTTTCAGTCACCACAGATTTAGAACAGGCATGCAAACAATCCGACATCATCGTGACGACAACGACCAGTAGCACCCCCTTTATCAAAGCAGAATGGATCACTCCCGGCACACATATATCTGCTATCGGTGCAGATGCGCCGGGCAAGCAAGAGCTGAAGAATGAGGTCTCCGAATTAGCAGATCTAATCGTGGCGGATTCAATATCCCAATGTATCGATCATGGCGAAATAGAAGAAGCAGCAACAAAGGGTTTAATCGACCAAAGTGCAGTCCAAGAGCTTGGCAACATTCTAGCAAACCCAAAACTTGGTCGCAAATCAGATGCTCAAATCACGCTTGCAGATTTCACCGGAATTGCAGCGCTTGATATCGCTATGGCCAAAATCATTTGGCAATCATACCATCAAACAAGAGGCGGTTAAGTGCGAGATTGATAGCTTGCGTTAAAGAAATCAACTTCGCAATCAACCGCTTTGCCAAACATCTCTTCCGCTTTCGCGCGTTGTACGTCATCAAGATCGCTCCACGCTTTATCAAGTTGATCGCGCAGATAATTTACCACTCCTTCAAAGCCCTCACCGCAATGAAGATCGATCCATTCAGAAAACCAAAAAGGCAGGCTTTCATCATAATTCTCATAGCGCTCAGCCCAAGATAAATAAGTCCATTCCGCAACGACGAGCACAGCCAACATCTGCTCATAACGTCCTGATATTTGCGCCTCATACATTAAATTTTGAAATGCGGTGGTTTCAGGTGCAGCGGCAAGATTGCGCTCTTCCTTAGTCATTTCAAGCGCATCAAACGAACGCAGAAAATATGTATTTTCTGGACCAGTAATCACAGCTAAAAACTGCGCTGCAGGCACACTATCCGCAAGACTTGGTGCATGGGCGATAGCTGTCGCAAGCAACCTGACGAACCGGTCGATAAATTGATAATCCTGCGCCAAATACCATTTCATTTTTTCAATAGGTAATGTGCCATCAGCCAATTCTTTGCAAAAGGCATGATCAGTTGCAATATCCCATTGATCTTGAAACTTTTGACGTAGCTGCTGAGTGGCTTGCATGACTTTTCCTTCAAACATTGAACTGAACTAAGATATAATGGGGGATAAATGAACCGCATACGCAAGGCAACTCTGAAATAAACAAGACACGAAAACATCTTTTCTCAACGGCCTCTCGTATAAAGACATATAACCACTCAAAAAAGACGAAGCCATGAAACCAATTCTAATCCTAATCGCTGCAATCGCATTTGCGCTTTCACCATTTCTTTTGCCAGAATTTGGCGGCTTTGATCCTAACCTTTATCCAGTTCCGCAAGATAACCCCGCTGTACAACCTGCGGGATGGGCATTTGCTATTTGGGGCATTATCTATCTAGGCCTTATCTTTCACGGCGCTTATGGATTGATAAAACGCAAGACAGAACAAAATTGGGATCGCGGTCGCCTGCACTTACTCATCTCGCTTGTCATTGGGGCGATTTGGCTACCCGTTGCTTTCGTCTCACCCATCTGGGCGACAATCTTGATATGGGTCATGCTCATCACAACTTTAATGTCGCTTTATCAAACGCGAAACGCGACACCAAAATGGGCAGCATCCTTACCTGTCGCGCTTTATGCAGGCTGGTTAACCGCAGCATCCTTTGTGTCTATCGGTCTGATACTCGCTGGCTACGGCTTCACTGGAGAAGTACCAGCGGCAATCATTGCGCTTGTACTCGCAACCCCGTTTGCAGTTTTTAACATCTCTAAGCTCAAACACTGGACGTATGGCGCAGCGATCGCATGGGGTGTAATCGCTATTGCGGCAAACAATTGGGACAGCAATTCAATGCTGGCATGGCTATCTATTGCGAGCGCTATCATTGTTATCGGAACAACGATTTTTCAAGTCAGACAACAAAGCTCACTTTAAATCGATAAGACTAAACAAACGGTACTTATCCCACATATGAGATGATCAAACACTTGTGTTTAAAAATCGCTGGTGCCATATGAAGTGGAGGCGCGAACTGCACAAGTTCACCCCAAGTAAAGGAGCTGACACTTGGCCGAAGAAACCCGCTACATTATCCAGACTTATGGTTGGCAAGACGCTAAAGGCGGAGCGCCTGCAAAGCTTGTGATCACCGATACTAAAGAAGTGCCTTCAGAAGCCGATGCTATTCGCAAGGCCGAACGTATTCACCAGTTTAGTACCGAACATGTTGGCGTTGATGCTTATCGCTTAACTGTCGATGATGATGCAGGCGAATATAGCGAACCTGAGTTTTTCGCAAGACTTGGTGAAGTCCCTGACCTGGACTAGAAACTTCCAAAACTCTCATAGCTAATTTCTGCATACCACACGCATAAAAAAACCGGACAGGCTCTCACCCATCCGGTTTTAATAATTATGCGAATTTTAGAAGCGGCTTAAAGCTCGCGAACATCCACAAAGTGACCGTTAATCGCAGCGGCGGCCGCCATTGCCGGTGACACAAGATGTGTTCTACCTTTAAAGCCTTGACGACCTTCGAAGTTACGGTTTGATGTCGATGCGCAGCGCTCTTCTGGTTTTAGGCGATCATCATTCATCGCCAAACACATTGAACAACCTGGCTCACGCCATTCGAAACCAGCATCTGTAAAGATCTTATCCAAGCCTTCTTTTTCAGCCATCGCTTTAACCAAGCCAGAACCCGGCACGATCATAGCATTCACACCGTCGGCAACTTTTTTGCCTTCAACAACTTCAGCCACAGCACGGAAGTCTTCGATACGGCCATTTGTACATGAACCAATGAAAACACGATCAACGCTAATATCCGTGATCGGCGTGCCTGGTTTCAAACCCATATATTCAAGCGCACGCCATTTTGATGCGCGTTTGTTTTCATCTTCGATTTCATCAGGATTTGGCACAACGCCTTCAACTGAAATCACATCTTCAGGTGAAGAACCCCAAGATACGATCGGCGGCAAGTTAGCTGCATCAAGAACGATAGTTTCATCGTAATGAGCGCCTTCATCAGATGCGAGTTTTTTCCAATATTCAAGCGCGGCATCCCAATCAGCACCTTGAGGTGCACGTGGTTTACCTTTGAAATATTCGTATGTCTTTTCATCTGGTGCAATCAACCCAGCGCGCGCGCCGCCTTCAATTGTCATATTACAGATGGTCATACGACCTTCCATAGATAGTGAACGGATCGCTTCACCAGCAAACTCGATTACATAGCCAGTACCGCCGGCAGTACCGATTTTACCGATAATCGCAAGGATGATATCTTTTGCGGTTACACCATCGGGCAATTGACCATCAACACGCACAAGCATGTTTTTGGCTTTTTTCTGGATCAGTGTTTGCGTTGCAAGCACGTGCTCAACTTCAGATGTTCCAATACCATGCGCCAATGCACCAAATGCACCATGCGTTGATGTGTGGCTATCACCACATACGATTGTTGTACCTGGAAGTGTAAAGCCTTGCTCAGGGCCGACAACGTGCACGATACCCTGACGCACATCGCTCTCGTTGAAATATTCAACACCAAACTCAGATGAGTTGTTTGCCAAAGCTTCAACCTGAATACGGCTCTCTTCGTTTTTGATACCTTCGTAACGGTCAGCAGTTGTTGGAACATTGTGATCCACAACAGCGAGTGTTTTTTCAGGCGCGCGAACTTTGCGGCCAGTCATGCGCAAACCTTCAAAAGCTTGCGGGCTTGTCACTTCGTGAACGAGGTGACGGTCGATATATAAAAGGCAAGTGCCATCTTCCTGAGTTTCAACCACATGGTCGTCCCAGATTTTGTCATACATAGTGCGTGGAGTATCAGTCATTTTATTGTCCTTGAAATATGAAATGCGATTAAAAACGAAAAGCAGGTGACGTGCTTATCAGTTTCCTCGCCCAGCGCTGGTTACAGCGAGCAAAAAACGTGATGGCAAGCGTTTGTGATCATCAAGTAGGATGATTTTACCTTGCCGATTTTGCGATATTAAATTCATGCAGTGCTCATAGCAATCTTTGTCGCAAGAGGCAATTGAGTGTTTAATTTTAAATCTAGCAAACTAAATATCCGTTCTGACATATTCACGACCATAAGATGCCTCCAATCGCGCCAAAATTGGCAAAAAATACCTTTAAAGTTAAAAAATGAGACTTATTATGGAGCCAGTTATTATTCAATAATAGAGCCAAAAATATGTCCACCAATGCCACTGCCCTTAAATTTGACCAGCAGCTTGCTGCCATGGATCTTGCGCAACGCTTTGAATTTATTGCAAATTCTGTCAAAAACACCACATTTACCACCAGTTTGGGCAAAGAGGACCAGCTGATCACGCATGTCATCGCCTCTGGGTCGCACAATATTTCCATTGCGGCGATCAATACAGGAAGATTATTCCCCCAGACCATCGCATTGATCGAAACAACTCAGCAAAAATATAACATTGATATTGCAGAATATCATCCTGATGAAGTTGAGACCAAACAATATGCTGATAGTTTTGGCTTAAATGGCTTTTATGAAAGCATCGAAGCGCGGCATGAGTGCTGCCGTGTTAGAAAGCTTGAGCCGCTTGATAAGATCTTAAAAAACACCGACGGCTGGATCACCGGTTTACGACGCGAGCAATCAAACAATCGCGCTCATATTCCATTTTGCGAATGGTCTGAGAAGTATCAGGTGTTCAAGTTTAACCCTCTGGCTGATCTATCGACCGATGCAATGGATAGTTTCATTATTGAACACGATGTTCCCATCAATCCGCTTCATTTTAAAGGCTTTCCTTCAATCGGCTGCGAACCGTGTACGCGCGCCATCAAGCCTGGCGAAGACGAACGCGCCGGGCGTTGGTGGTGGGAAAACGATAACTCCCGCGAATGCGGTTTGCACCAACGCAGATCAATTTAATTCCCCAATACATCTACAAAAATCGAAAAACTCATGACTGATACAAATACAAAACCGCCTCTCGATCCGCATTTAAAAGCACTCGAGAACGAAGCCATCTACATTTTCCGAGAAGTTGCAGCAGAGTTCCAAAACCCTGTCATGCTCTATTCAGTGGGTAAAGATTCATCGGTACTTTTGCATCTTGCGCGAAAAGCTTTTTTCCCCGGACCTCTTCCATTCCCGCTTTTGCACATTGATACAGGTTGGAAATTTAAAGAGATGATCGCCTTTCGCGATAAAATCGTCTCTGACTACGATCTTGATCTTATCTCATACACAAACCCAAGAGGATCAGCGGAAAATATCACACCGTTTAATCACCCTCGTTATACCGACATCATGAAAACCGAAGCCTTGCGCACAGCGCTGGACAAAGGCGGCTATGACGCGGCATTTGGCGGTGCAAGACGAGATGAAGAAGCATCTCGCGCAAAAGAACGTATTTACTCATTTAGAACTGCCAATCACAGCTGGGACCCACGCAACCAACGCGCAGAACTTTGGTCTATATATAACGGCGATATTTTCAAAGGTGAAAGTGTTCGCGCATTCCCATTATCAAACTGGACTGAGCTTGATATTTGGCAATACATAAAGGCCGAAGACATTCCAATCGTCCCTCTTTATTACGCCCAAAAGCGCCCATTTATTGAACGCGATGACACAATCACACTCGCGGAAGATGAGCGACTAGAATTCGCCCCAGACGAAGTTGTTCAAGAAGATTACATCCGTTTTCGCACACTTGGGTGTTTCCCACTTACAGGCGGCGTGCGTTCAACAGCGGATGATATCGATCAAGTCATTACAGAAATCCAATCCGCACGAACATCCGAGCGTCAGGGGCGCGCTATCGATAAAGATAAAGCCGGATCCATGGAATTGAAAAAAAGAGAAGGATACTTCTGATGAGCGTTGCGGAGAAAATATCACAAACCGAATTACAAAGTGAAACACAAAGCACGGCGCTACCTGCTACTAAAAATTCAATCCCGTTGCGTTTCATTACATGCGGCAGTGTTGACGATGGTAAATCAACTTTAATCGGGCGTTTATTGTGGGACACCAAAGCTGTTTTCGATGATCAGATCGGTAAAATTGAAAAACAATCCGGTGGCCAAGACAATGGCGTTGGTTCACTTGAATTCGCAAACTTGTTGGATGGGCTGCAAGCAGAACAAGAGCAAGGCATCACGATTGATGTAGCATATCGCTATTTCTCAACATCCAATCGTTCGTTCATCGTTGCAGATACCCCCGGCCACGCACAATATACCAAGAACATGGTCACGGGCGCATCCACCGCTGATCTTGCTGTCTTGTTAATTGATGCCCGCTCCGGGATTTTGGAACAAACGAGACGACATGCAAATGTTGTTTCCCTCATGGGTATCAAACAGGTCATCCTTGTGATCAACAAAATTGATCTTATTGAGTATGATCAGATACGGTTTGATGAAATCAGCGAGCAGTTTAAAACTCTTGCAGAAGCATTTAACTTCACATCGATCACAACAATTCCAACCTCAGCGATTAAGGGTGAAAATGTAGCGTTCTCAGCAACAGAAAACATGCCCTGGTATGAGGGAAAAACGCTTCTGGAAACACTGGAACTTGCGCCAAAATCAAACCCGCGTTCAATGGGCTTTCGTTTCCCCGTGCAACGGATCTCAAGACCTGATGAAAGCTTTCGCGGTTATCAAGGTACAATCGCTGCGGGCTCTATTAAACCCGGTGACCCAGTAACAATTCTGCCATCAGGGCAACAAGCAAATGTCAGCAAAATCGTCACGTTTGATCTGGTAAGAAACGCAGGTGTGCACGGCGATGCGGTGACACTTGTTCTGGATCGCCAGATTGATATCTCCCGTGGTGATATGATCGTTTCAAACGATGATAAACCCTCACTTGAATTTTCATATCAAGCACAGATTATCGCGCTCACTGAGCATGGTATTCAACCGGGAAAACAATATTGGCTTAAGTCAAATACACGCAAGCAATATGTCTCAATAGATATCGCAGAAACACTTAACCTTGAAACAGGTTTGTGGGAAACTGCTGACAAGATCGAACTGAACGATCTTTCAAAAGTCCAGTTGAATTTTACCAACCGTATTGCCTTTGATACCTACCAAGACAACAAAACAACGGGATCGTTTATTCTCATTGATCCTGATACAAACAATACAATTGCTGGCGGCATGATCACCCAAGCAATTGATAATGTGAAAAGCATTGCGCCAAAAGCATCAACAACGATTACGATGCCAAGTGACATTGCTGCGGAGTTTTATCAGACAGAATTTTATCAAAAACACCAAGACAGCATTGAGAGTAATGATAGCTAAAACCACTAGTTGGCGCATAAAAATCCCACCTGAGCAAAAAATATGGGTAAACATCTCATAGTTTTCCAATTTTTCGGAAAATATGGGAAGGAAAACCCAGCTTAATGTGGCATAATTGTTGTACTTAATCACCGATAAGGACTGACAGTTAAATGTGCCGACTAACCGCCTATCTGGGACCAGACATTCCTCTAGAGCGTATTATCGTTCTTCCCAGCCATTCACTATTGCAACAAAGCCAGCAAGCCAATGAGGCAAAGCTTGCGGTAAATGGTGATGGTTTTGGCATTGCTTGGTATTCAGATGAAGAGTTTCCGGGGTTATATCGCGATGTGCTGCCGGCATGGTCTGATGGCAATTTGACCAGTCTCTGCCGAATGATTAAATCACGACTGTTCCTAGCGCATGTACGCGCGTCGACTTTTGGTGAAACCTCTCGATCAAACTGCCATCCTTTTACATATCAAAACTGGTCTTTTGCGCATAATGGTCAAATTGCAGAATTTGGACTTATTCGCCGCGGATTGGAAGCCAGTCTATCTGATGAGTTATATAATCACCGCAGAGGCACGACAGATTCTGAGCTGTTCTTTCTTTTAGCGCTACAACACGGATTGCAAACAAATCCGCAGAAAGCCATCGAAACAACAATTGCGAAAATCCGTGAAGCACAACTGGCTTTGGGGAAAAAAATTCGCGACCCAAATCGGATTGCAAGTGTATTTTCAGACGGTCAAACCGTATATGGATTTCGCTGCTCAAGTGATCTTAAAAGCCCAACGCTTTATGCCTCAGGTGATCTGACCTCAGGTGGTCATGCTCTCGCGTCAGAACCACTGGATGGGCAGATGAATAATTGGACAACCCTTGAGGAAGGACAATTTGTTGAGATGAACAAAGACGGCATGCAATTTACCAAACTGTCTGTCTCATAACTTCAATTAGAACTATTTGGTAAACCGCGCAAACAATGGCGCACCAATAATCACCATAACAATCCGCACCAGATGATGCGCAACGACATGCGCAACATCAGCGCCGGCAACAATGGCAATCACAGCCATTTCTGCCTGTCCGCCTGGTGCAAATGATAAAAGCGTATCAATATCTGACCCCAGTCCTAACAACAATACAAGTTCAATAAAGACAAAACTGATTACGCCAAGCACCACACAAAACCCGATAGCGGCAGTTATGTCATGGCGTATTTCTTTCAAAGTGATACCTACATATTTAACACCAATTCCAAGGCCAATGAAAAACTGCGCCAATAATATCGCTTCTGTCGGTGGCCGTACGGTCAAAATTCCGGATAAGGACAAAATCATTGCAACAATTAGCGGACCTAAAATACTGGCGCCAAATAGTTTAATCTTCCGCGCAGCCCACCAACCAAACACAGCACAAAACACCATGATCAACATTTGAGAAATGGATGTTTGATCAGCAGCAATGCCGGGTAAAACTGTCAGATCAACTTCTCTGAAAAACTGCAAGAAAAACGGCAGAACAGCAACAATCACCAAAACCCGCGTTGCATGAATAAGAGACAGCGCACGTACATCACCGCCCGCCTCTTCACCAAAGGCAAGCATATCTTGGAGGCCACCGGGCATAGCTGCATAAAAACTCGTGGGCTTGTCAAACCCGGCAAACCGAAAATAGGGAACGCCTACTGCGCCAATAACAATCAGCATCAACGGCACAAAGGCAACACTACCAATCATTGTATCAAGACGGGTAAAAAGTTCCGGGGTGATAGAGGCACCAATGGCAACACCCAAAATCGTGCGCATCGCATCAGAAACAGGTTTGATGCCGGACATCGGGACACGCACAATCGCTGCAATCAAGCAAAAGAAAATCGGCCCCAATAGATAAGGTAACGGTACATTGAGATAGATAAAACTAACAGCACCGAGCAGTGATATAATCACAGCATTTAAAAGTGTAACGAAACGCTTCATACGCCAAGAATTCGAAGCCAAGACATTAGCTTTTGTCTCCCGCCTCTTCCCAGCGATAGCGAAAATCACAATGGCTTTTGCCTTCCATGATCGTTTGCGTGCGATCAAGTTTTATCTTTGGATTATAGCCAGTGCAAAATGTTCCGTCCCGACCGCAGGAAAGAATGTGCCCAACATCGGCTAAATCCATCTCACGATACATTTCTGCATATCTGCAACGCGTGACATTATAATGAACTTCATTCTCATCTTCTTTAAGCATATCCACTTCAAGCGCGCCACCCGCTTTCCATTGCGGCAATAACGCGTGAAAACTATGAAGTGTTGCCTCTCCATCTTCACTTTGAGCATATGCTGCGGCTTGCTCAATTGAGTCCTTGGTAATAGCCGCCTGCAAAATAGAGCGCGCTTCTTTTTTGCCTAGTCTTGCAGCCATTTCATCATAAATTGGCTTGATGATATTGGCTTCAATCCGACGTTGCTCAAGAATGGGTAAGTCCGTTTTGGCCATTTTTTAAATCTCAAAATCAATATGAATGTGGTTTCCATCCGGATCGAAAATATTATACTGCCGAATGCCCGCTTTTGGCGGTTCACCACAGCGATATTCAATGCCGCGTTCTTCTAAAAGAGCTTTAAACGCATCTTCATCTGTTGCAGAAAACGCAAAATGCTCAAGCTTTAGATTGGCTTCTGAACCAACCGTATCATCGGTGTCTATCTCAACCAAATGCACAACCGGATAATCACCTGCATATATCCACGCGCCAGCAAATGGGAAATTTGGTCTCCAACCGGACTTGAGCCCCAAAACCTCTTCATACCACTTGATCATCTCATCAAGTTGCGTTGTTTGAATATTGACGTGATCAAGGCGCTTAATGGTCATTTCTAGCTTTCGTTTTATGTTTTTGAGAAACAATATTATGTATTATTGAGGAAAGGACATCAATATCAGAATTAAAACCCGCTTTGCGATAAAACGATAAAGCGAGATTTCCCAAGGGCGGAAGCCCTTTAATCTGGGAGGCAATCTGTAAGGGAGCGGAAACGGATGCTTGTGGCATGACGGTCAGCGCAAGTCCCGCCAACACAAAGGAACGCACACCGATGGGGTGTGAGCTTAAATGCGCAAGATAACCCTTGCGTTGAACACGATCTAAAGCTTCGAATGCAAATCGCCTTAAATCCCGTCCGTCCATTAAAAACGCCAACGGCACGTCAGCACTTTCATCCAATTTGAAATCTGGTGCACACGTCCATACAAGCGGCATATTTTCAACAAAATCCCGACCAGTTCGCTTTCCCTGATCAATCATAAAAGCGACATCAATATCCCCAGCATCAAGCTTAGCGAGTAACGCATCACTACGATCGCAATCTATCTGGATCTGCACTGTTTCGTTATGATCAGCAAATTCACGCAACGCATCAACAACAACAGACATAGCAAGCGTAACGGTGGTTCCAAGCTTAATTCTGCGCACGGATTTAGTTTGCCTGATGGTTTCAATCGCCTCAGCATTTATATCCATGATCCGCTGAGCATACCCAATAAATGCTCGACCTTGTGTTGTAAGCTGCATTGATTGCCCACGCCCTCGATCAAACAGTTTGCAATCGAGCTCTTCCTCTAGCTTTTTAATGTGAAGACTGATCGCGCTTTGAACAGTGTTACGCAGCTCCGCAGCACGTGAAAAATTCAGTGTATCGGCCACAATTAGAAAGCTTTTCATTGCATTTAGATCAGGCATAAAATCTACTTTTCAGTTTTTAAAAAGCATTTTAATTCGTTTTACTGATTTATGAAAGTGTCTTAATTGATAGACCTATCGAAAGGCATTCAATTGGAACTTCCTTTAAGCTTCTTTATTTTATCAGCTGTTGCAATCACAATTACCGGCATATCCAAAAGTGGATTTGCGGGTGGGTTAGGTGTGATGAATGTGCCGCTCATGAGCCTATTTATCAGCCCTCAATTTGCACTTGCGATTTTGATGCCGATATTGATCGTGATGGATATCATTATCATTTGGCACTATCGCAAAGCTTGGGATAGATCAATCGTGATGATGTTAATACCCGGTGCTGTTTTAGGCGTTGCAATCGGCGGACTAACATTTCATTTCATGGACGCTAATCTCATAAAATTCGTTGTGGGTTTGATTTCACTCATTCTTGTCGTGCAATTTTTCTTCATCACAAAACCTCACATGACATCCCAAAAGTCAGGGAGGGTAATTCCATTTGTGTTGGGTGCCGTATCAGGGTTTTCTGGTTTTATTGCCCATGCGGGGGGACCACCTGTCAAAGGTTTTCTCATTCAACAAAAACCTGACAAGACAGAATTTGTTGCCACAAACGGTGCATTTGTGTTCTTCATAAACACGCTAAAATGTGTGGGGTATACAATTTTAGGAAACATGACCTTTGAGAGCATGAAAATCAGTTTACTTCTCTCGCCCATGATTTTTATTGGAATTGCTTTGGGCACATATTTGCACAATTTGATCAACCCGAAGGTTTTTTCCAAATTCGTATATCTACTCTTATCCATCGCAGGTGTTAAACTGTTATGGGATAGTGTTCCAGCTATCGTAAAAATGATTTAAAATGCGGAAATTCAACTTCTTCTAGGTGAGAGTTTTCAAGCCATTGGGCGTTTCAAACACCGCTTCAAAACTAACATCCCCTTGCACAATAGATATACGAGTGTCGACCAACGCATCGTCAACGAATTCATTAATTCTCAAAGCTTCAGGATGAACGATTTTAAAAGAATGCAAACGACAATTCTGCTTCACCATTTTTCCGGCAGGATGCGGACCTTGCGGCCATTGTATTAATTGCGGGAATGCACCATCACTTGCTAATACACCATCGTCAGCGACGGTGATCTGCCATTTTAGATCACCGCGGGTCATATCGATAATGCGGTCATGCGCTTTATCAAAACTCCCCGCAATATCAGGAGAACCCAAAATCCACGTGCCAATTTTTGGTGTTCCATCAAAGTGGTCTAATCCAAACCATCGAGGCCTATCGGGGCGCTGCGCATCGGGATCTATGGCAATCACTTCTAAAAACTCAGTTTCATTGAGTGCCAGCAAACGATTGTGAGTTCCCATAAATGGATGTTGCCCGCCAGGAGGCATCTCAATGCCTAACTGATCACGAACATAGTCAACACCCTCATCAAGTGAGCGTGCAACAATCGCAATGTGATCAAAAACGAGTTTAGGTTTTGGGGAATAAGACATACGCTATAATAGCAAATAAAAAAGCGCCGGCAAATAGCCAGCGCTTTTAAAGTTTTTGAACTTTCGAAAAAGTCTATTCTTGAGCAGGTGCTTCTGCAGCTGCAGCTTCTTCAGCTGCTTTTGCTGCAGCATCTTCCGCTGCTTTTTCGGCTGCAAGAGCTTGCGCTGCTGCAACTTTTTCAGCCTCAAGGCGTGCTTTTTCTTCGGCAATTGCTGCGCGTTCTGCATCATTGAGTTTACGTGTACGTGTACCTGTATTTTCCACGATACGCGCAGATTTACCGCGACGACCACGAAGATAGTATAGTTTCGCGCGACGAACTTTACCGCGACGAACAACAACAACTTCTTCAACAAGTGGAGAATAGATTGGGAATACACGCTCAACGCCTTCACCGTAAGAAATCTTACGAACTGTGAAGTTCTCGTTCAAACCGCCACCAGAGCGAGCAATACAAACACCTTCATAAGCCTGAAGACGTGTGCGAGTGCCCTCTGTCACGCGAACCATAACGCGAACAGTGTCACCTGGTGAAAATTCTGGAAGAGTACGTTTTTCTTCAATTTTTGCTTTTTGCTCAGCATCGAGCTGTTGGATAATATCCATGAGCTTTAACCTTTCATTCTTTTAGCGGTCAGAGCGCTTTCACTCATCCTAAAGTCATCTTGCTTTAGGACTATGTCCAAGGACAGCAGCGTGTTCACCAAGCATTATCTTTAATGGTTGCGATCATCCATATTTTATCGACCGCGCTCGCTTATATTTCGAGTTGGCGGGTCAATACAGCATCTTTGGGGGTTTGTCACCCCTATTTTCAGGGTTTTTGATCGTTTTTGCGCTTTAAAAGATCAGGGCGACGCTCTTCGGTTAAGGCTTGGGATTGAGCCTTACGCCATTCATCTATTTTCTTATGATTTCCAGATTGCAAAACCTGTGGGATTTCAGCCCCTTCAAACTCTTGCGGCCGCGTGTAATGCGGGTGTTCAAGCAAGTCATTTTCAAAACTTTCAAACTCACCAGACTCAGAATTTCCCATGACCCCAGGCAACAATCTGATAATCGCATCAAGCACAATAAGCGCAGCGGGCTCACCACCAGACAGGATATAATCGCCGATAGAAACTTCTTCCAACTCCCGGCCATCAATAACACGCTGATCAACACCTTCAAATCGCCCACAAATGATTACAACGCCCTCACCTTTAGCTAGCTCGCGAACACGCGATTGCGTGAGTGGTTTACCGCGTGGAGACATAAGCAGCCTTGGTCGATTATCATCTGGCAAACTATCAATTCCGCGCGCAACCACATCAGCACGCAGCACCATCCCAGCCCCACCACCTGAGGGGGTGTCATCAACATTACGATGCTTACCTTCAGCAAAATCTCTTATATTGATTGTATTGATTTCAACATCACCACGGTCAATGGCACGCCCTGACATAGACTGCCCTAAAAACCCGGGGAACATATCTGGATAAAGCGTAAGTATTGATGCTTTAAAGCTCATAGTTAGCTTTCTGGTTTTGGGTCTTCACCCTCTTCAGGCCATTCGTCATCAGGGGATGAACCATCATCAATTAATCCTGCTGCTTCAGGGTCTACGATTATCTTACCAGCCTTGATATCAACATCAACAACCGCTGCCTGCGTGAAAGGAATAATCACGGATTTCTCCCCCTTGGCCTGCAACTCAATGAGATCACCACCACCAAAGTCGAAGATTGCTTTAATAAATCCCCAACTTGCGCCAAACTCATCAAAAGCTTCTAAGCCTTCAAGATCAGCATAGAAATACTCATCGTCTTCAAGATCAGCATCAGATAAGTTAGCCCGCTCAACAAACAGATCTGTTCCATTTAACGCTTCAGCGGCATTGCGATCATTGACACCTAAGAAGCGCACAACCACAACAGTTTTGTGTCGTCTTATGTCCAACACTTCAAAGCGCTTGCCATCTTTAGTGAACAAGACGCCATAATCACCTAACGATAAGGGATCCTCTGTGTGTGACTTAACACGCACCTCACCACGCAGCCCTTGGGCTTTTCCAATTGTTCCCAGTATGATTGGGTTTTCAAGCTTCATAGTATTTTGTCCAAAGTAACATCAGCTGAACAGACAAACTGACTTTTAGTGTCTCTTACAGCGCTTTTGCTTCAAGGGAAATCAAATTCGCATGAGAAAGTGCAACCAACAAACAAGATATATGCGTTGATTGTTTGATACAGCTGGACTTAATCATATCCAGCACTTTAGGAATTGGCATAACCTCTGTTATGATGTTTTCGGTCTCATCAAACTCTGGTTCTTGCGTTTTAACAGCATCACGCACCAAATACAGATGTATATTATTGCTATGGTTGGCCGTATTAGGTGAAAACAAGGTCACAAGTTCAAATTGTTTTGCAGAAAAACCTGTTTCTTCTAAGAGCTCCCGACGCGCTGCACCTTCATAATCAGTATCACCAACTTCAACGTTACCTGCAGGGATTTCCCAATCAATCACACCAGCACCATGGCGATATTGCTTGATCATGACTAGCTCATTATCTGGTGTTAAAACCACCATTTTCACCCATTCCGGATAATCAAGAACATAATAGGGTGAAATGTCATTACCAAACTGATCAACACAATGATCAGCACGCACTTTAATCCATTTATCGAACAAAACATGCTTTGATGAGATGGTTTCCCATTTTTTTAATGTCATAATTTTTATCCGTTCCGCGAAGACAAAAAAGGCGGCGCAATTGCACCGCCTTTTAACAGTATAAACTGAGGCTGCTTATTCTGCAGCAGCTTCTTCAGCAGGTGCTTCTGCAGCAGCAGCGGCTTCTGCAGCAGCTTCTTCAGCTTTTGCAGCAGCTTCATCAACACGCTCTTGAGCTTTCTTACCCAATTTAGCTTTGTTCGGGTTGTTACGTGGCTCACGCTTTAGAAGACCAGCTTCATCTAGGAAACGGTGAACGCGATCCGTTGGCTGTGCGCCGCTTTCAAGCCAGAACTTAACGCGCTCTTCATTCAAACCAACACGGTTTTCATTGTCCTTGCCCAACATTGGGTTCCAGTGACCGATTTGCTCAATGAAGCGACCATCACGTGGTGAACGCACATCTGCAACAACGATGTGATAATAAGGACGTTTTTTTGAGCCGCCACGGGCCAAACGAATTTTAGTAGCCATTTTAATTTCCTTTTCTAATGACGTTTGATGCGAATTTTTGCATCAGATAGTATTGTCGCGAAGGTTATCCTCGCGCCTGTTTGTGATGCTGAATGACTTCCTTGATGATGAATTCAAGAAATTTTTCAGCAAAATCGGGGTCAAGGTTCGAACGTTCTGCCAAACGTCTCAACCGTTCGATTTGTTCACCCTCTCTCTTTGGATCAGAGGGAGGGAATTCGTGATTTGCTTTTAACTTTCCCACTTCTTTGGTGACGCGGAAACGCTCAGCCAAAATGTGTACAAGTGCAGCATCAAAATTATCAATAGATGCACGCAATTCTAAAAGTTGGTCCATTGGAGACTGTTCGCTCATGAGTACCTCGCTAGGAATTCTTCTTTTGGCAAGTGACGCCAAATATCGCATGGCTTATCATTAATCACTGCGTTTTGTTGTTCGTTAAATGCGCCCAATTTTTTGGCCAAATTTTGTGAGGCAGGGTTCTTCTCATCGATCAAGCTAATCGCTGTTGCCCAACCCAATTGATCATAGGCAAATTTTAAAGAGGCTTTTGCCGCTTCAAGCGCATAACCTTTGCCTTGGGCAGACTTTAAAAAACCATAACCAATTTCGTTATCCGGCCAGCCTTCAGGACGCCAAGGACCACAAAATCCAACAGTAATTCCTGATGTTTTTTCTTCAACACAAAACAAACCAAACCCGCGCAAAGCCCAATGGCCTAATATACCGGTTAAAACCCGCCAAGCTTGATAGGCTGGCATTTGCCCGCCAATAAAACGCGCAGTTTCCTCATCACCAAATATCTCAGCCATAAAGCCAAAATCACGCTCTTCAAACCCGCGCAAGACTAAGCGCTCAGTCTCAAGAGATGGTATGTTGAGGGCGTGGCTCATAATTACTTTTTACCCTTCGGTAGACCCGGCAAACCTGGAAGGCCACCACCACCTAGACCGGGCAATCCGCCACCACCAAGACCAGCAGCTTTAGCTTGTTTTTGTAATTCTTCAATTTGCTTTGGGTCCATATTTGATAGATCAGGCATTCCACCCATGCCACCAGGCATACCGCCACCCATTCCAGGCATACCCATTTTGCCACCCATAGCGCCAAGGGCTTGCTTCATCATGCCGCCGCCTTTTTTGCCGCCCATAGCTTTCATCATGTCGCCCATCTGACGATGCATTTTGATCAGCTTATTAATGTCAGCAGCTGACGTACCAGAGCCTGCAGCAATACGTTTCTTACGAGAGTTTTTCAAAAGCTCCGGATTGGTGCGCTCTTTCTTCGTCATGGATGAAATAATCGCGATCTGACGGTCAAAGATTTTGTCATCAAGACCCGCGGCAGCCATTTGGTTTTTCATTTTGCCCATGCCAGGCATCATGCCCATAATGCCGCCCATACCACCCATGGATTTCATCTGTCCAAGCTGCTCAGCAAGATCGTTCATATCGAACTTGCCTGCTTTCATGCGCTTGGCCATGTTCGCAGCTTTTTCAGCGTCGATCGTTTCTGCAGCTTTTTCAACAAGGGATACAATGTCACCCATGCCTAAAATGCGGTCGGCAATCCGTTTTGGATGGAACTCTTCAAGAGCATCCATCTTCTCACCAACACCAATCAGCTTAATTGGCTTACCTGTGACAGCGCGCATCGATAAAGCAGCACCACCACGGCCATCACCGTCCATACGGGTGAGAACAAGACCTGTAATACCAACGCGATCATCAAAGTTACGCGCAAGATTTACAGCATCCTGACCCGTCAAGGAATCGGCCACGAGAAGAATTTCATGCGGATTGGCTTTGGTTTTGATATCAGCCATTTCCTGCATCAATGGCTCATCAATGCTGGTTCGGCCTGCGGTATCTAGAATAACCACATCATGACCACCAAGCTTTGCAGCTTGCACGGCGCGCGCTGCAATATCAGTTGGTGATTGACCTTCAATAATCGGCAATGTGTCCGTATCGGTTTGCTCACCCAATTGGCGCAATTGCTCTTGCGCTGCCGGACGACGCGTATCAAGCGAAGCCATCAAAACTTTTTTGCGGTCACGAGATGCTAAACGCGCAGCGATCTTACCAGATGTGGTTGTTTTACCAGAACCTTGAAGACCCACCATCATGATGACAACCGGTGCTGGTGCATTGAGATCAATCGACACACCTTCTGAACCGAGCATTTCAACCAGTTCATCATGAACGATTTTGACAACCATCTGGCCGGGCTTGATGGATTTTAAAATCTCAGCGCCAACAGACTTCTCGCGAACTTTATCAGTGAAATCTCGAACAACTTCCAAGGCCACATCAGCTTCTAGCAAAGCACGACGAACCTCACGCAGAGCCATCGACACATCTTTATCAGATAGTGCACCTCTGCCTGTAAGGCCGTTTAAAATGGAACCCAAGCGGTCCTGAAGATTATCAAACATCTGCTTTATCGTCCTTTTTTCCGTAAAATCTTTTGTGATCTTACTAAGAAAATCGTCATCCTTGGCAAGAATTTCAACATTTAAGCCAGACTTTGATCAAACCAATGACCAAAGCCAAAACGCACCCGAGGGCGCAACGCGCTGTCGGATGTGAACCTATCGGGATCTCTTTATACCTTTTCGGGTCCCGGTCGGTGGCTTAGAGCTAAAACTCGTAGCTTTGAGATATATGTTGCGGCTTAAACAGCAATTGCATGGATATGTCAAGTAAATCACGCCTTTCAGCACTATCATGAGACATAATGTAAGAAGTTCGAGTTTGAAATCACCTATGCTTAACCCTATTTGAAATGCATGAGCAAAAACCCGTATTACCAAGGCCCGGTGTCAGATCACTTTGATGGCACCTATTTTTTCAATCCCAATGGCACACCACCGGGCAGTTTCAAAGATCTATTGAAATGGCGATTTCGCGACAAAACCGACAAAGCCTGGCCGGATGAACATATAAGCCCCTTTGAACCAGCAAAACCTGATGTTGCTTTGGCGCAAGATGCTATGCGGCTCACAATGGTCGGTCACGCGACATTTCTGATCCAAACTGGTGGGCTAAACATTCTGACAGACCCTGTCTGGTCACAACGCACAAGTCCATTTTCGTTTATCGGCCCGAAGCGACGCAATATTCCAGGCATTGCGATGGATGATCTGCCAAAGATTGATGTGATCTTGCTCACGCATAATCATTATGACCATTTGGATTTAGCCACGCTGAAACAATTACATCAAAAGTTCGATCCGCTCGTCATCACCCCGCTTGGTAATGACACAATTGTTCACAAAGCCATTCCAAGCATGAAAATCCAAACTGGCGACTGGGGCGATATTGCAGAATTTGCCAGCGTCAGATTTCACTTTGAACCCTGTCATCACTGGTCAGCGCGCGGGACGAGAGATCGCAGAATGGCGCTCTGGGCAGCCTTTGTCATCGAAGGTCTTGCCGGCAAGCTCTATCATATTGGCGATACTGGATTTCATGATGGGATCAACTATAAAAATGTAAGCGAGAAGCATGGCGAATTCCGCGCCAGTATCTTGCCCATCGGGGCTTATGAACCGCGCTGGTTTATGCAGCATCAACATCAAAACCCAACGGAAGCGGTAAAAGGTTTTAAACTTAGCAATTGCAAATATGCAGCTGGCCATCATTTCGGCACGTTCAAACTCACCAATGAAGCCATTCATGAACCTGTTGAACATCTATCCAGAGCGCTAGAAGAAGAAGCTATCGAACCTCATCGTTTCCGGCCAATGCGCCCAGGCGAAGTATGGGATGTTCCAAAATCATAATACCGCAATCAGCGTCTATATTGCGATCTCTGCAATCAGCGTTCCATCGTCCCGATCGCCGACAACTTTAAATCCGAATTTCGCATAGAGCTTCTTTGCCGCTAGATTTTCAGGATGATAATAAATATCGATAAGTTTTGCGCGGTTGTAAGCTTTGATCTCATCAATCACTAAACCCAGCGCAATTGTACCAATTCCAGTATTTTGATGCTGCTGATCGATCATAAAGCGCCAGATCGTACAATCATCTTCATCAAAATCACCAATTTCGCCAAATTGGTACATTGTAAAACCAACAACCTTATCATCCTGACAGATCGCACGAGGATGAATCAACGGTGATAAAGTAGACTCCGCAATTGAGAACACATTTGATGGCAGAACATCTTTCTGGTCATCGCGGAGAGTAAGACCAATGACAGCATCAAAGTTCTCTCGGGTAATTTTACGAAGTGAAATCTTCAACAGTCCAACTCCCGCTATTTATGCAAATCAACTCTATCTTACGCACTTTATCAGCCTAACATCGATATTCTTGCAATACGAAAGACGAAAAAAGCTACATTTTTGGCTTTTTTTGTGAAAAAATATTGCAGTTGGTTTTAAAAACGATACACAACAACTCGAACAAAATAAAAAGCGCGGATTAACAATCCCTATTGAAACCTGGAAAGAGTATAGTCTTGTCTAAATCTAAACCTGTTACACTTGATGCACATCCCGGTCGTAATGCGCAAGCCATCGGCATCGCGCGCGAATTGGGTACTGATATTAACCTGATCCACAAGCCATCGGTCGGTGTGATTGGTACAAAAGGTGATAGCCAGTGTTACATGGGCGTGCAGGACAAGGTGGAAGCAATTCACCAAAACCTTCTCGAAAATATTGGCGATGAAGAAGGCAAAATGGCGTTTCGTCTGGTGCAGCCAGAATATACGATTGCGACATCTGACGGTATACGCAATGGTACGCGCGAAATGCGTTACTCACTTATTGGCCGTGAAGTTACTAATGACAGCGTGTGTGAGCATTTAAGCGCGACAGGCCTTGGCGGCACAATCGCTGTTGTTGCTTGTGATAAGCCACCTGTTGGAACGCTTTCTGGCATTTTGGAACATAACCAACCAGCCATCATCATGTCAGATGGTTCAATCCGTCCAGGCACACATCCAGACACAAATGAGCCAATTGATATCGTATCAGCTTATCAGGTTGCTGGTCATGATGATGCGGATTACAAATTCAAAGTTTCATGCGCTGCTTGCCCAGGCATTGGTAGCTGCGGCGGCATGTTTACTTATAACACAATGCAAACTTTCATCGGCGTTGTGGGTATGCAGCCATTGCACATGGTAGCCCCTGCATCTGATGATCGTCGCCGTTATGAGCAGTTCCCAGCTGAGCTTGTTCAACATTTGAAAAACTTGATCGACAAACAGATTTTGCCACGCGATATCGTAACACGCGATTCATTACGTAATGCTTTGATTGTTGCCATGGCAGTGGGTGGTTCAACCAATGTGATCTTGCACATTCCTGAAATCGCACGCGCTGCAGGGTTCGAGCATTTCTGGCGTGATGTTATGACCCCAGATGAGTTTAACCATCTGTCTAAACACGAAGTACCGGTTCTAACAGATGCGCGCCCTTATGGCCGTTATTCAATGGTTGATATCGATGGTGTTGGTGGTGTTCAAGTGATCGTGCGTGAACTGCTTGAAGCGGGTCTTCTAAATGGTGATACGCTCACATGTACTGGAGAAACTTTGGCCCAACAGGTTGAAAGCCTCAACACACCAAAAGCAGATGGTACGGTGATTTACCCAGCTGAAAAACCATATAAACCAACAGGTGGCTTGCGTCTCTTGGGTGGTAACTTGTCACCTGACTTTGGCGCCGTGCTTAAGCTTGCTGGTGTTGAAGGCGGCCTTGAAGATAATCTATTTAAAGGCAAAGCAAAAACCTTTGCTGGCGAGCAAGGCCTTCTTGATGAGCTTGAACAACACCCTGAACGCTTTGAGAACAATGATATTGTGATCGTTCGTTATGAGGGTCCAAGCGGTGCGCCTGGCATGCCTGAAATGCTAGATTCAACCTCACGTATTACAACGCTTTGCCGTGAAAAAGGTATCGTTGTTGCGTTAATGACAGATGGCCGTTTCTCAGGTGGTTCTGTTGGTCTTGTGATTGGTCACGTTGGTCCTGAAGCAGCTATCGGCGGCGCGATTGGCCTTGTGGAAGATGGTGATGAAATCATCATCGATCTGAATGACAACGTGCTTGATTGCATCCCGCTTAAAGACGAGAAAATCTTGGCAGAGCGCAAAGCGAAATGGCAAAAGGAAGTTGATGATAATGGCGGCGCGCATCCAAATTGCGGCATTGCAGATACACGCTTGCTTCACCGTATGCGCACATCAGCGGTACCTGCGGTTCGTGGCGGTGGTATGCATCCAAATCGTGAGGTTTGGGTTCGCAATATGCGTTCTGCAGAACCAACAGGTTTTGAACCAAAGAACAAATATCGCTAATTTAGATATATCAATTTAGATGGACCATGCGCAGGGCTTTACGGTCTTGCGCATGGTCTTTTTATTTGAACTAGGAAATTCATTTACCCAACACTATATTGGGGACCGAAATGGATGAAATATATGACTGAACAAACACCTTTCGCCAAAATGAATGGCGCTGGCAATGAGATTTTAGTGGTTGATATGCGTGGTAATCCAACACCTATCACGCCGCAGGCTGCGATAAATTTAGCCCAGAATGAAGCCACCAAGTTTGATCAGATTATGGCTATCCATGATCCACGTGTTGATGGCACCGATGCTTATGTAATGATCTTAAATTCCGATGGATCTGAAGCACAAGCATGTGGCAATGGCACACGCTGTGTGGTGCAAGCCCTTTCAGCAGAAACAGGCAAAGATGCGTTCACCTTTCAAACGCTTGCAGGCATTCTCACCGCAAAAGAGCACGCAACCGGATTGATCTCCGTTGATATGGGTGAGCCAGAATTTGCTTGGGACAAAGTCCCCTTGGAAGAAGAATTTGCCGATACCAGCAAAATTGAATTGCAAATTGGACCAATTGACGACCCGATCCTGCATTCTCCGTCTGTTATGTCGATGGGTAACCCGCATGCCATTTTTTGGGTTGATCAAGATGTCTGGTCGTACGATTTAGCAAAATTTGGTCCGCTTTTGGAGAACCATCCAATTTTCCCCGAACGCTCCAATATTTCCATCGCGCGCTTAACGGGTGAAGATCAAATGGAAATGCGCACATGGGAACGTGGCGCTGGCCTTACGCTCGCCTGCGGATCTGGTGCATGTGCCGTTGCTGTAAGCGCTGCGCGCACAGATCGTACGGGTAGAAACGTATCACTAAAAGTACCAAGCGGCGCTGAGCTTTCTATTGAATGGAAAGACAACAATCATGTCGTTATGACAGGCCCAGCTGAATGGGAATGGTCAGGTATGCTCAATCCCGAAACCGGCGATTGGATTCGGGATCAAGATTAGTTTTCAACTACATCTTCAAGGGCATTGCTGCATAATGCCGGGGATCGGTCCGCCAGCAGCACATATTGTGCCACCCCATGCATAAGCTTCTGAAACAAAGCCATTGCGTCCGCGATTATATTCAACCTTAAACCAATCAAAGCCCTGGTAATTGTTGCCCATATTCTCGACGATATAAATCTCTTCATACTGCCCAAGTTTTTGTAAACGGCGTCCGTTAGGTGATGGTTGTTCGCGGATGATGCTTTCATACGCCACTCCATCAGACAGTCCATAGCTTTCGCTATTGATGATCTCAGCTGGTTGGTCGTTGGACTGGCTGGCAAATTCGCAATTAATCAAAAGCCCGCTTTTGAGCTCAATCTCCGCGCCATAAGCAGACACATAGATCGACAATTGATCATTCGCATAAGTCGTTACATCGCCTTCATCGCTAGCATAAGGCACTTGTTCGGATGGATCTTGATATCCTTCTAACGCGACCGAATTATCAAACACATATAGATTTTCGCCCAGCGAATACCCATCGCGTTGCAAAAACGTACCTGGAGGAACTCGGCAATTAAAGGTTGGTTCCGGAGATGCAAAAGCTGCGACATTTGAGAGCCATAACGAGCCGATGACGGCAACAAATCCAATGGCTGCTTTCATAGATAATTGGCGTAATTTTAACATTGATTTGCAACCCCTTTAACCAGCTGATCCTGCGAACACATAGTTCCGCCCCAAACGAAACCCTTTAAGCCTTCGCTATACTCGATTTCAAACCAGTCATAGCCATCAAAGGTGTTTCCCACATTACGCAATAGATAAATGGGTTCATTTTCTGGCAAACGATCTAGTTTGTTATCACCCAGATTGGGCGTTGATCGCACAACAGATCCATATGATAATCCATAAGCGCCGTTTTGCGCCAAAGTCACAACGTCTTCTTCAATCGAACCATCGGTGAATTTTTCACACGGAATAATTATTCCATCAGGAAGTTCTATTTGAGCGCTATCGGGCATAACAGCCACTCGAATATTGCCCTTGCTAAAATAATCAATTGCACCGTGGCTATCTGATATCGTCAACTGATCTTGCGGATCACCATAGGTTTCAAGTGCCAGCTTATCGCCATATACATGCAGCTCTTCACCGAGAGAATACCCATCGCGTTGCAAAATAGTGCCCGCAGGCACGGAGCAGGTGAAATCTGGCGGAGGCGATGCTTGGACCTTACCAATGAGCAAACATGAAAACATGATACCCACTAAAGTTAGCTTGATATACGACACGATTATTCTCCCCAGATAGTTAGCTGAACGGAAGGTAAACCGATAGAGATCGTAAAATCAAGCATGGCGCGCGACATAAGATAAACCCATAGATTTTTATGGTTTTAAATCACGACTGGCAATTTTGCCCGACATGCGCCATATAGGCTTTTATGTCGGAAAACTCGAATGTTAAAACGCTCACATTTGGCTGCCGCCTCAACACTTATGAAACACAAGTGATGAAACGAGAAGCGGATAAAGCTGGCTTGGAAAACGCGATATTGGTCAATACCTGCGCGGTGACTGGCGAAGCTGTGCGTCAGGCCAAACAGGCGATCCGCAAAGCGCGGCGCGAAAACCCCGATGCGCGCATTATCGTTTCAGGGTGTGCTGCACAAACGGAGCCTGAGAGCTTTGCGAGCATGGATGAGATTGACTTGATCATCGGCAATGATGACAAGCTTAAAAGCCAGTCCTATCGCGCGCTCCCAGAGTTCGGTATCAATAACTTTGAAAAAGTCCGCGTTAACGACATCTTTGAGGTGGAAGAAAACGCCCCGCAAATGGTCGATGCAATTGAAGGCCACACACGAGCATTTGTGCAGGTTCAAAATGGCTGCGATCACCGCTGCACATTTTGTATTATCCCTTATGGCCGTGGCAATTCTAGATCGGTTCCAATGGGCGCAGTTGTCGATCAAGTGAAAAGCCTTTGTGGCAATGGCTATCGTGAGATCGTGCTCACAGGTGTTGATGCCACAAGTTATGGCGCTGACCTTCCTGGCAAACCATCACTTGGGCAGCTTGCAAAAGCTATCATAAAACAAGTGCCTGATCTGAACCGCTTAAGACTGTCTTCAATTGATAGTATTGAAGCCGATCAGGATCTGTTTGATCTATTAGCCCATGAAGAGAAATTCATGCCGCATCTGCATTTATCACTGCAGCATGGGGCAGACATGATCTTAAAACGCATGAAGCGGCGGCATTTGCGCAATGATGCGATTGAATTTTGCGATAAAGTCCGTGATCTACGCCCTGACATCAGTTTTGGCGCGGATATCATTGCAGGCTTTCCGACAGAAACCGATGAGATGTTTGAAGAGAGCATATCGCTCATTGATGCTTGCGGGATATCACTATTGCATGTGTTCCCGTTTAGCCCGCGCGAGGGTACCCCAGCGGCTAAAATGCCCCAACTTGATCGTGGATTGATCAAACAGCGTGCTGCAAAATTGCGAACCAAAGGCGAAGCGGCTTATCAAGATCACCTTGAACAGATGGCCAATAATGCTCAGCAATCGAAAATTTTGATTGAGAAATCAGGTATTGGCCGCACAGAAAACTTCACCATGGTCGAATTATACGACGAAAACGGTGGAGTTTTATCCAACTTGCCTACGGGCGCGATTGTCACCGCCCGCATTAATGGCCACAATAGCAAACAATTATCTGCTGTCGTCCAACAAGCAGATCTCAAACAAGTGTTAAGCGAGGCGTAGTCTTTTATGGCGATGGGCTTTATCAAAAAGGTGTTTTCATTCGGCAAGAAAAAGGTCGAAGAAACAACAGACGACATTGTTGAAAAACAAGGTGATGTCCCCGAAGCCATCCAGACCCATGAGGTCATAAAAGTTGGCGTGAGTTCTGACGAACCGGAAACTCCTTCAGAACCACACATTGAAGAACAAACAACACCAAAAGCTGAACCTGAAGCTTCAGAAAAAGAGGCCCCGATAGAGGTAGCTGAACCGGAGACAGCTCAAGAGCCAGAGCCAGAGCCAGAGCCAGAGCCAGAGCCAGAGCCAGAGCCAGAGCCAGAGCCAGAGCCAGAGCCAGAGCCAGAGCCAGAGCCAGAGCCAGAGCCAGAGCCAGAGCCAGAGCCAGAGCCAGAGCCAGAG
>JBDWIC010000008.1:0-642213 GCA_039974935.1 Lentilitoribacter sp.
AAGGTTTGAGTTGATGCTTCTTAGTGTGGCCAGCGCTGCTGATGCCGAATTGTTTGTCATAATACTTGTCATAAGAGTGTCCCTTACAATACTCGTTACAAAAAAGAGGGACATACCGGACTAAATACCGGTAAAGTCGGAGAGGCATCATGCCGCTTGGAGCTGTATTACTCACAAAAACCAAGCCCGTCTTGCGCCTTCTAAACTGCATTGAGACGTTTACAAAATCCTTAATTTTGCGCAGCTGAAGCAGGATAGGCATCGAACTTTTACAAACACAGTTAACAATATGACTCCAACCATTTCGGAGCCGAATCTACCAGTTCTGAAATGCAACAGCGAAAAAGCCGCCCCACAAGTGAGACGGCCTTCCTTATCTTAATAATCTGCTCTTGAAGAAGAGCTGATCTATCTCGTCTTATCTGAAGAGCGAAATCACGTTTTGTGAAGAAGAGTTCGCAATTGATAGAGCCTGAATACCTAGCTGTTGCTGGGTCTGTAGTGCTTTTAATCGCGTCGATTCCTCGTTCATATCCGCATCAACCAGTCGGCCGACACCTTTATCAATGGAATCCATCAAGTTGCCAACGAAGTCATTCTGCATTTCAATACGACTGTTCACCGCACCAAGGCTAGATGCTGCGTCTGTCATTTTTGAATAGATGTGATCCACAACTGAGATCATTTCTTCGATATCTGCATCAGATGTTGCAGCGTCAAGCGTGATTTCAGTACCAACTGCAGTTGTTACGCCTGTTGAAGCGGGCACATCAATAAGTTTCCAGTTATCACCAGCTGTACCAAGTGTACCACTCGGTGATGCACCAAGGTAAGATGCTGTTAGGACACCATTTGTAGCATCAGCATTATCAATCAAGATTGTTCCGCCGGAACCAGTCACGTTCACGTCCAGTTTCGTTAGTGAAACTGTACCATCTGCAGCACGGTTAAAACTACCAACAATCTGTTTGTCAGTTGCTGTTTCACCTTTTTCATTCTGCAACCAGTTCTCGCCTGAGAATGATGCAGATTGTGCGATGCTTTGTAGCTGCTCTTTAAGTGCTGTCATCTCTGTGTTGATCTTTGTTTTATCAACGCCTGGCTCACGAGCCGCAACCAATTTAGATTTAATCTCTGAAACCACTTCCATGGCAGAGTTCATACCAGTATATGCTGTGTCCACTTTCGCAGCACCAAGACCAAGAGCGTCTTGAACTGTTGAAAGCGCTTTGTTGTCAGAACGCATTGTTGTTGCGATTGACCAGTAAGCTGAGTTGTCCTTAGCTGATTCAACTTTATAACCAGATGAAATACGAGACTGTGTCTCTTCAAGGTTTGAGTTGATGCTTCTTAGTGTGGCCAGCGCTGCTGATGCCGAATTGTTTGTCATAATACTTGTCATAAGAGTGTCCCTTACAATACTCGTTACAAAAAAGAGGGACATACCGGACTGTATACCGGTAAAGTCGGAAAGGCATCATGCCGCTTGGAGCTGTATTACTCACAAAAACCAAGCCCGTCTTGCGCTTCTCAAATTGCCTTCAGACCTTTACGAAAGTCTTAATATTCAGCGTTGAGCGGGGTTAGTTGAGGGTACTTCTGCAAACAAAGTTAACAATATGACTCCAACCATTTCGGAGCCGAATCTACGGCTCTAATTTGTGGTTTAACTGTCGATAAAGTCGTAAAATTCTGCTCAAATTAGATAAAAGAACGCACCAAACTGCCTACGAGCAGGTTCCATCCATCGATTAACACAAAGAATAAAATCTTAAATGGAAGGGAAATAGCGGTTGGTGGCAGCATCATCATACCCATCGCCATTGTGATGGTTGCAACCACCAAATCAATAACCAAAAATGGCAAAACAACGAGGAAGCCAATTTCAAAACCACGCCGAATTTCTGAGATCATGAAAGCGGGTACTAGAACGCGCATATCAATTTTTTCATCGGTTTGAAAACTCTGACCTTGCTCACGCGCAAGATCAATAAACAAGTCGATATCTTTTGGCCTGGTATTGGCCAGCATAAAATCACGAAATGGCTCTGATATCAGTTCAATGGCTTGTTCTTCATTAATCTGGTTTTCAATCAGTGGATTGATGCCTTCATCCCATGCTCGATCAAATGTCGGGGCCATGACATAAAACGTCATAAACATCGCCAATGAGATTAAAATCATATTAGCTGGTGCAGATGGTAGACCAAGACCTGTTCTTAAAATTGAAAAGGCAATGATGAAACGAGGAAAACTCGTAATCATAATCAAAATGCCAGGGGCTAACGATAAGACCGTTAATAAACCAAATGTTCTGACAATCCAGCTCGCAACAGAGCCGTCCAAGGGAGTTTGGAAAATACCTGGATCAACCGCTTGGGCACTCGCTGTTGTTACCAGAGCCATCATGGCTAGGATAACGAGTAGAAATCGAATCATTCGATCACAAAAGTCCTTATCAATATGTTCTCAACATTACCTTTTGATCTGAGAATTGCACGTTCTTTTAAGTCTTCGCGTACATATCTAAATCCTCGAGCACCTTGCACTTGTTGCAATGAGAGTGTTCGCAGATACCCTACCATATCTTGGTGGACAAGTTCGACCATTTCGATGTCTGGCGTACCTTTAACCACAAGAGATACCTCTACTCGCACCCAACTTTCCGATGGAAACGACAAATTTGTGGTAATTGGCTGCAATCGGATAAGGTTTGGACCTTCCTCACCAGCAATTGGTACTTCTTCCTCATCATCCGATTTAGGTTTGGCTTTTGCTTCTTCCGCTTCGGCTTGCGCTTGCAAATCAAGGGCAGCAGGTGCAAGCATTCCACCGATTACCCATCCACCACCTGCTGCAATGATAGATGCAATGGCAACGCCTGCAATCGTGACGACCAAACTTGACTTTTTCTTGCCACCTTCGCCGTCGCCACCTTCATCAGCATCCATGAGCTCTTCCATCGTCAGGGCCCTTTAAAACGGTGCTACAACATCGACCAATTGTTGGCCGATAGGTGGTTGTTGAACTTCAGTTAAACGTCCGCGTCCACCATAGGAAATGCGCGCTTCAGCAATTTTTTCATAAGCGATCATATTATCTGTATCGATATCTTTGGGTCTCACAATACCGGCCACATTTAAAATACGAAGTTCAAAATTAACCCGAACTTCCTGCGAACCACTAATGATCAGATTTCCGTTATCCATAATACCTGTCACTATTGCAGCAACACGAATATTGAGCTGTTCGGCACGTTTTGTAGATCCATCACCTTCACTTGAGGCATTACTATCATAACTCAGATCTGAACTACCCGCTGATAGACGTCCCAAAAACGTACCTACACCGCCGCCAGCATTAAACCCGTTTGAATTTTTGCGTGACCGTTCAGACTCGTTTTCAAATGAAGCCTTATCGTTAATGCTGATGTTTACCGTTAAGATATCACCGACAGACATTGCGCGCGTGTCTTGAAACAATGCACTTTTATGATCGCTCCACAGTGAAAACTCACTGACGCGCTTTTTCGGTTGAGTAGGATAAGCCATCACCTGCGAAGCATTGGAATATTTCATCCCCGTCCCAACAGGCGACATTTCTGGCTCTTTGCCCAATTCGCGTAACTTTTGCCCGCCACAGGCGCTTAACAAAACTGCAAAACCAATCATACAAACACTTAGCTTCATGATTGTGTCTCTTCCAATGCGCGGTCTGTTGTACTTGCTATAATCGTTGCAAGTTTTGCTGCCACTTTCGCATCCATTTCATTGAAGATCTGACTAGATAGTCGAGGGCTAAGTTTCATAATGATCGCTGCAGCGATATTTTTCTCGATGATTTCCAACTGGCTTGCCGCGGCATCGGGTTTCATCTTCTTAAAAATTTCCACCAAGCCGGCTTCAGCAGTTGCTAAAAATTCATTTCGCTTATCAAGCCAGTTTTTATAATCATCGCGACGCATTTTAAGCTCTTCAACACGCTCATCGACTTGCGTCTGGAGTTTAAACAACTCTTCACGTTGCAAGAGATAGCGCTTATCACGGGCCGCATCAGCAATATTGCCGCAGAATTTTCGAATGTCGTCGTTAACATCAATGCTGGATGTTCCATCCGTTGATATTGTTTTTGCGGTTTGCGCATAGGACCCGATGATTGGATGGGAACTTGAAACGATAACTGCAAGCGCAGAGATCTTGACGAAAGCTGCAAAATTATTGCGGGTTACGAAAGGAAAGATTTTCATTGTAATATAAGCTCCGCTTGCAGCGCTCCGGCTGATTTCATTCCTTGTAAGATGGCGATCACACCATCTGGCTTAACGCCAATTGTATTTAGACCCGCAACCAACGTTCGAAGATCAGGACCAGCTAAAATCGCGACCTGCCCTTCTTCGACACCAGCTGTGATATCAGTCAGTGGTTCAAACTCTGTCACCCCTTTAGAGAATGGCAATGGTTGAATGACAGTCGGCGTTTCTGTCACTTGAACCGTGAGCGCACCATGACTGACGGCAACCTTTGCGATCTTTACGTGATGGCCAATGACAATGGTCCCGGTTTTTTCATTGATCACAACACGCGCAGGCATGTCAGTTTCAACTGATAGGCTTTCAAGTTCTGCCATGAGCCGTGCTAGATCGACATTTGCCGGTTGCAGAACATCGATAGCGCCGGAATCGCGCGCATTGGCAATGGATTGTCCAAAACGCGTTAATGCATAATCATTGATTGTATCTGCTATTCCAACCGCAGTTGTAAAGTCAGGATTGCGAAGCTGGAAAACCAGACCATTTGTGGATTTAAATTTCGCCGGAATTTCACGTTCGATAATCGCGCCACCTGGCAAGCGTCCAGATGTCGTAATACCTGTTTGCAGCGTTGCCGCATCACCTTCTGCATTAAAACCTGATACCACAACTGATCCTTGGGCAACTGCATAAATTTCACCATCAGCGCCAGCAAGTGATGTCATGACAAGCGTTCCACCGCGCAAGGAGCTTGCGTCACCCAATGATGATACGGTCGTATCAATTCGAGAACCCATTGTTGCAAAAGGCGGAAGATTAGCTGTGACCAAAACGGCAGCAATATTTTGCGATCGTGCACGGCCCCCTTCCGTAGCAATACCCAAATTCTGTAGCATCGCTCTTAGTGATTGCTCTGTATACGGCGAATTTCGAAGACTATCTCCAGTACCTTGCAAACCGACAACAAGACCGTAACCTATGAGCTGATTATCACGGCCAGACTGTAAAGACGCGATGTCTTTTAACCGCGCAGTTGGTCCGTTTGCAAATGCCGGCAGAGACATGCTTAGACAGATAATAAGTGATAGTGTTAGCTGTATAAGGCGTTTCATTGCGTTATCACCCGCAAGGTTCCATCCTGCATTACAGTGCCAGAGATAATGATGCCAGAATCTAGATTGCGTGCACGAACAACCTCGCCTAAGCCACCGTTCTGAAGAGCAACACCTTGGGCTGTGATCACCATACTATTGTTAGAAAACACCATGGAGATGTTTTTCCCGCGCTCAATCACGTAGGCTTCACGTAATGCGCTGACAGGAATTGTGCGCCCAGGAAGGAGTGTTTTCTTTGTTACAAACCCTTCAACTTCCTCAAGTACTTTGGCGTAACCCGGCCTTAAATTAGGGTTCACAACATCAACTTCCTTGATCATATCATAAGAAATTTGTTGCCCGGGATAGATGATCTGCTGTGGGACAACAGCTGTCGGCTGTGCATGGGCAGACAGGTTCGAAATGAGATATATTGCGAAACCGAAAACTGCGACTGCAATCACACTGAAACATCTATTCAAGTCAAACTTCATGTTTGCCTCCTATGGCTAAATTACCTCAGCGACTGGGTCACAGTGCTTGCCATTTCATCGGCAGCTTTGATTACTTTTGAATTCATTTCATACGCACGCTGCGCAGAAATCATATCGGTGATTTCTTTGATTGGATCGACGTTGGATGCTTCCAAATATCCCTGCTGGATATGTGCAAATCCGGCATCATCAGGTGTTCCTAAAGTTGGTCCACCAGACGCTTCAGTTTCGCGGAACAAATTATCACCCAAAGGTTCCAAACCCGCTTCATTGATAAAGTTTGCAAGTGTGATCTGACCAACTTCGGTTAATTCAACATCGGTTCCAACTCGGGCAAAAACCTGCCCTGATCTTGAAATGACAACCTCTGAAGTGTTGTCGGGGAACGTGATACCGCCTTCAAGTTCATAGCCATCGATATTGACCATTACACCTTCAGCATTGGTGTTAAATGTACCAGCACGTGAATAAAGAGTTTCACCTTGCGGTGTTTCAATTTGGAACCAACCACGCCCGATCAACGCCATATCTAAATTGTTTGATGTTTGTGACAAACTACCTTGGATATGCAGATTTCTAACCGCAGACGTTTGTACACCAAGGCCAATATGCGCGCCTTCAGGAACGATGGCCTGGTTTGCACTATTTGGCACCCCTTGGCTGCGCTCAACTTGATAAAGTAAATCGGAAAATTCGGCGCGCGCGCGCTTAAAACCCGTTGTATTAATATTAGCAATGTTATTCGCGATAACTTCTAAATTTGTTTGTTGCGCATTCATACCAGTTGCGGCAATTGACAAAGCCTTCATAACATTACTCCTAAATTTGCATTCTCGCTACTTCGAGATATGCAGTTACAATTTTATCGCGGATGGCAATTGCTGTGTTTAATGACTGTTCTGCGGTCATTAATGCATCAACAACTTCACGCGTATTTGCTTCGCCTTGAACAGCTTTCATAGAAATGTATTCTGCCTGATTAAGACGACCCACTACACCACCGGCCATCTCAGCCATAACTTCACCAAAACCAGGTCCTTTAACATCGTCAACCGCACGAAGACCTGCGGATGCTGCTGCACTGGTTAAACTTGCAAACTCAGTTTGCTTGGTTGCGTTTGGCCCTGTGTCAATGGCTGATAACGTTTGAGAAATGATATTCATTTTAAGTGTTCCTCAAAAGTCCAAGTGTGAGGGAAACAAGCTCTCGTGTTTGTTTGATCGTCTGTAAATTTGCTTCATATGAGCGATTGGTTTCACGCATATCCGCAAGCTCGATCAATGGATTTACATTTGGCATTTTGACCATGCCTTTTTCATTTGCTGCCGGATGAGATGGATCAAAGTTGACGGTGAACTCACTATTATCCAAACCCAAGCGCTGTACTTTCACGCGCGATGCGCCCGTTGCATTATCTAAATAAGATGAAAATGAAACCGTTTTCCTGCGATAAGGATCAGCACCAGGTGCATCACCTGTTGATTGCGCATTGGCCAAGTTTTCTGACACAATCCGCAGACGTGTTTCTTGTGCGTGCAAACCACTTGCGGCAATTCTGGATGATAAGCTTAACGGATCCATACTTATTTCCTAACTGTTGCCAGCATCATGCGATTAACTGTCTTCACAATGCTTGTGTTGATTTCGTATTCGCGCTTGATGCCGCTACCTTTTGAAACTTCATTGGCAAGATTAACCGTATTGCCCGATGGATGAACGGCAATGCCATTGATCTCATTGCTTCGAATAGAATCACGCAATTTTGAATCGGAGAAATGTCGGCTATGTGTTGCAGCCATTTTCGTGCCGGTAGCTTCCATCACAGCTTTGAAGGGTTCAACATCCTTGGCCGCATATCCAGGTGTATTCACATTCGCAATATTTCCCGCAACCACAGTATGGCGAACTGTGAGCCATTCTGCTTGCTGAGATGCGAGTTTAAATATTTGGATTGGTTGCATCAGATTATCCCATTTATCTTCCCGTTAAGGATATGGTAATAATCTTGCGTGGGACTTACCGATTAGGTCAGCTTGACGCCTTCACCCCACTCAATTTTAGTCATTAGTTTTCGACAACATCACCATTTGACGTGACTAAAGCCCAGCCATTACCGCGTTCTTCTAGCGCTGATAATGTACTATTGTCAGGTAAAACAGAACCAACTTTAACCATATACATGCCTGATGCATCTTCAATGAGCGCCCGCTCATTGGCAACATGCAAAAGCTTAAATCTTGGTTGTCCGGGGAACAATTGAGAGCCACTGCCGCCATCACCACCATCTTCTGGAATGGATGCTGTTGTAATGTCGTCTGGAAGTAGTTCTTCGTTTAAAGCATCAGGATCACGTTTTGGAATTGCCGATGGAGACACGTTGACTATCGTTCTCCCTTCCCAATCTGGCAGCTCACGATCTTTGGTGTAAGACATTCTCTTCACACTGAAATCTTCTTGGTGCAAAAATACATACCAGGGAAGAAATGCAGCAGATCCAGCAAGGCAAACACCAACTATCGCAAATAAGAAATCAAAATTAATCCGTTCACGCTTAACTTTTTTGACGACCTTCTCGCTTTCAAGAACCTCTTGAATAACTTCATCCATTTCATCTTCGAAGTCATCATAAAACTCTGACATTAACCTGGTCTCCTAACCTGATTATCTGGCATACTTGCCATGGCTGCAGCCTTCATTGCTTCCGCTAGCTCACCAAAAGAATCTTCACTTGGCGGATCGGATGGCGTTTGGCGTAATTTATCGTAAATCACAGGTACCTGTGTGACCGCCATATCCAAATCAGCATCAGTCCCCGGGCGATAACCACCAATAAGCCGTAGATCTCGCGTTTCTTCATATTTGTGAATGAGAGCCTTGATCCGGTTAACCAGCATTTCCTCATCACCCTTCCAGGCTTTTCGAGCCAGTCGCGATATTGAGCTTAATGGATCAACAGGTGGATATCTGCCTTCATCTGCAAGCGCTCTATCTAGCACTAAGTGACCATCCAATATCCCACGTGCGTTATCTGCAATGGGGTCATTGTGATTATCACCATCGATCAAAATTGATACAAGTGCTGTGATAGAACCCGATGCTTCACCACCTGGTCCTGCTCGCTCTAAAAGTCTTGGCATTGCGGTGAAAACCGATGCTGGATAACCACGGGCAACCGGAGGCTCACCCGAGGCCACACCAATTTCACGCAATGCATGGGCATAACGTGTTAAACTATCAACAATCAGCAAAACATTTTCACCCTTATCACGGAAGCTTTCAGCTATCGCCATCGCAGTAAGCGGCGCCATTTTGCGCAAGATTGGGCTTTCATCACTCGTTGCAACAACAACGATCGATTTAGCCATGTTTTCACCCATGGTTTCTTCAACAAATTCTCTGACTTCGCGGCCACGCTCACCAACCAGTGCAATCACGGCACGATCAAAATCTGCTGTCTTTGCAAACATCGATAGCATGGTAGATTTACCCACACCTGAACCTGCAAAAATACCCATTCTCTGCCCCTGACAAATAGGAGCAAATACATCCACCACACGAATGCCTGTGTGAATTGCATCACTTATCCGGCTTCTGGTCATCGATGCGGGTGCAGCCGCTTGTAATGGCATTTCACGCACCCCGTTAGAAAGTGCTGGGCCACCGTCTATTGGTTCTGCAAGCGCATTGATAGTACGTCCACACCATGACGCATCAGGACGAATTTTAAAGCTACCGCGTTTGAAAACTTGGTCACCAATATGCGCGGGGTTTTCTGAATTTAGCGGACAAACGATAATTTCATCTGGTCCGACATGCACCACTTCACCGGGGTGCATTTGATCATTTCTTAAAAGTTCAACAAAATCACCTAGTCCAACATGGCGAGATAGTCCCGCAACTGCATAAGCTCCCGCCGATATTGATTTAACTTTACCACCAACACGCAGCAAGTTTTCAGGTGCTTTGAAGTAGCGTACAGCATTTTCAATATTGGAAAGAGTTTGTGGACTATTCATAACTTGAACTCAACTCGAAAGACTATAACGGGCAACAAACATCATCTTATCGACCGCCACCAAGAGTTTGGATGGCTTCACGGTAAGTTTTGTCGCTATCGCGAACCAAGGCTGTGATATTTTCAAACGCGCGAGACACTTGAATAAGCTGACTCATTTCCGTGACCGCATTCACGTTAGAATCTTCTAAAAAGCCTTGATGAATGCCAATATCTTGTCGATCCACCACAGGTTCAGGGGCATTTTTAGAGATGATGCCCAGCTCATTAACACGCTGATAACCTGCAGATAAGTCTGCAGTATAAAGCCCAATATTTCCTACTACGATACCATTTTGCATCAGCGCACCATCGCGCGCGGCCACGGGAATTCCAGCTTCAGGATCCAGCTGAATTGGTTGGCCACCTGCATCTAGAACTTTAAAACCATTGATGGTTTGCAATTCACCTTCTTGCGTCATGGTAAATCGACCATCACGTGTTAGCATTTCGCCCGCAGGGCCTTCAACCATCAACCATCCATCGCCTTTAACCGCAAAATCAAAGGGATTATCGGTGGGTTTAAACTCTCCACTATGTGTCGCTAGATAATCATTTCCCTGATTTACATAAGATGTTTTAACCTGAGACTTACCGTCTAAAACTTCGCTGAATTTAATTTCTGTTGCACGAAATCCAGTGGTATTGGAATTGGCCATATTGCCCGCAATGGTATCTAATCTTCGCTCAAGCGCCAGCTGCGAAGAAATGGAGACGTAAAGTGCTGTTTGCATCAGCGGCCTCCCAATTTTAGGTTATTGAGCGAGTATAAAAGATCGGCAGAAATGCTACCATTTGCGCTAGATGTTAAAAAATCAGCTGCAGATGTCGCCCCACCTGATGGATTGTCTACTTCCCATAAATTGGTAAAGCGTTCCATAAACTTTTCCATCCCCTCAGGATCTCGAAGTTCGTCAAAATCGAGTTTCTCAATAATATTTTCAGCCTGAATATCAATGTCAGCAACTGCTGTTTCTGATGGAATACTGAGTGCTGTGCGCACAACATCTGCTAATGCGCTATCACCCAAGATCGAAAATGCGATTGCAGTGTTTGACGTATTCTCTTCCAAAATTTCTGGCATTTTGCGTTCAAAATACAACGCAAGGCGAACACCTTGATTGTCCTCACCGGCTTCTTCTTCTAAAGTTTGTTGCAAGTACTTATCAACGGTGCCTTGTTGAGCTGCGGTAAATACAGTTGCATTGTCACCATGTGTATTGAAATCAAATGCTTCGGCAAATTGCTTATACCTTGGGTCGGTGAACTTATTTGCAAGCGCATCATCATCATCCGTGCCGCCCTCAAGCACCTTGCGCATGAGCCCTTTCGCATAGGTCATTTCTTCCAAGCCATGGGCTTTCATTGCATAGCTGAACAGTCGATCATCTTTTAGAAAATCTTCAATCGTATCGACTTTACTGATGTTCTCAAGATAATAGTCCGTGTCTCTTGAAACTACATTATCTTCTGCAACGCGCTGCAATGAGCTTTGCATATCTCGAGCAATCAATCGATAATCAGAAAAAGTTGTCATTTGGGCCCTTCTCTCACCTGGCACTCTTACCTGCTATATGGGCAATGGACAGGTGTCGTCGCATTTCGCATCTTCCCCTTAAATTAGGAGAAAAGTCTTGCGCGAAACTGTTGGTTGTTCGGTGATACTAATAGGTAAGTCTAAATGGTCAGATTATACGGCTGGATTAAACAACCGTATTAAAAGACCCTATTAAAAGACCCTGTCAAAAAGGATAGAATAAGCCTCACGCAAGGAAACGCACATAACCATAGGCGAGCAAATTTTTTATGGAAGCTTGGCATGAATATTATTATCGGATTCGTTGTTACCATCGGCTGTGTTCTAGGCGGATATATGGCTATGGGCGGCAAACTTGGGGTGCTTAACCAACCATTCGAGCTGGTCATCATCGGCGGCGCAGGTGTTGGCGGATTTATCATGGCCAATCCGACTAAAATTATTAAAGATGCGGGTAAGGTTGTTGGTGAAGCCTTCAAATATGATGTCCCAAAAGAACGACACTACCTAGATACTCTAGGCCTACTTTACCAACTCATGCGAGACTTGCGTACAAAATCTCGCAACGAGATTGAAGCGCATGTTGATAATCCAGAAGAATCTGAGATTTTCCTCGCAGCTCCAACAGTTCTTGCCAACAAAGAGCTTTCCTCTTTCATCTGCGATTACATCCGTTTGATCATTATCGGAAATGCTAGACCGCACGAAATTGAAGCTTTAATGGACGAAGAAATCCACACGCTTTCTCATGACAAATTACATTCACACCATTCGCTTGTGACCATGGGCGATGCGTTTCCGGCGATCGGGATTGTGGCTGCGGTTTTGGGTATTATTAAAGCGATGGGTGCCATCAATGAGCCGCCGGATGTTTTGGGTGGATTGATTGCGGCAGCGCTCGTGGGTACGTTCCTTGGTATTTTCTTATCATATTGTGTGATGCAGCCTCTTAATCACCAAGTTGAAATTGTGCGCACCAAACAGCTTCGTCTGTTTACCGTCGTCAAGCAAACTCTGCTGGCATATATGAATGGCTCTGTACCACAAGTCGCACTTGAGCATGGTCGTAAAACTATTTCATCTTATGAGCGTCCATCTATCGATGCTGTAGAGCAGGAAATGATGAACCCTGGCGGCGGCGGCGCTTAGATAAACCATGGCTGACACCGAAACACCCGAGGCTGAAACCACAGTGGATGATAATGTATCCGCGGACGCTGAAACCAGCGATGCTGCGATAGAGACTGATACATCCTCTGACCCAGATTCAATCCATTTCGACCCCAATTTACTATCTTTGATGGTTGGTGATCTTGGCAGCCCCGCACTCATTGAAGAAAAATGTCATCAAGTAGCATTATCCTTGGCACAAGTATTCATGGTACTGTTCAAAGACAAGAACAGTTTACCGATTGAAGCGACCGCGGGAAATGTGAGCCAAGGAACCCGCTCTGAGCTTTTAAAAGCTATCGAGGGCGACTTTTGCTACAGCGAATCAAAGATTGAAACTTGGTCAGATGATATCGCCTTATATTGTAATAATAATCTGATTATCGCTATTGTAGAATGTATGCTAGGCGGCGACGATCCAGATAATATAGAACCGATGTCACGCACATTATCTACGCTTGAGATCGAGTTGTCTGCTGTGTTTTTTGAAACATTAAATGAAGCCTTGAAAGCGACAATTACTCGTAACCCAACGTTGGAACAAAGTGTTGATAAACCGACACAAAATTTGCCCGATACGCAAGGTGAAACCTATCAAGAATATCATGCAGCTTCGTTTTCGCTTGATCTAAAATTTGGTCAGCTAGAAACCTCAGCAACCGTTATCGTTCCGCAATCTAAAATTATTAAGACGGACATTGAAGCGGTAGCAAATCGACGCCGAAAAGCTGAGAAAAAAACTGAATGGGCTGAGAAGTTATCCAAGCAGGTTTATAACTCAGATATTATGTTACAGGCCAATATTGGTTTGGAGAGGCTAAAACTTGATGAAGTTAGCCGACTACAAGTCGGAGATGTTCTGCGTTTTGGCGAAGAAGGTGAACCAACCGTTGTTTTGCAGGCAAATGGCCGCGAATTGTATAATTGTGCGCTTGGAAAATCGGGCAATAAATACATGATACGCGTTGAAAGCCCATTTGGCGATGAAGACTGGAAAGACGGCATCTAGCCGGAACCATATTTTTTTCTTTATAACGCCGCAATTTTTCCATTTGGAAAGGCCCCGACAAGCTTCAGCTGACATAAATTAGCTATGAGTAGTGAAAACGCACCAGAAAACGAAACAAATTCGAACGCTGATAATCCAGAAGAACTGGACGGCGCTATCGATGGTCTTCGCGATGTGTTGCAACAAGACGCGGAGGGCTTGGATTTGTCAAGCGCAGGAGCGGGTGACGGAGCCCTAGATATTGGTTCAGATTTCGGCGGCGACATCGGTGGTGATTTAGACGCAGGTGGGGATCTTGGTGGCGATCTGGGCGCTGATTTTGGTGGTGACTTTAACGCTGCGCCAGATCTAGGATCTGATTTTGGCGGCGACATTGGCGGGAATCTTGGTGACGATTTAGGGTCTGACTTTGGCGGTGGTGATGCTCTTGGTTCTGATTTCGGCGCAGGTTCTGATTTAGGATCTGATTTTGGTGGTGGAAGCCTTGAAAGCGCTGACCCTGGTGTTAGTGATTTCGGTAGCGGTTCATCTGTCACCGGCGCAACTGGTAGCAATTCACGTGCTGATCTTGTCATGGATATTCCGATCGATGTGCAAGTTGTTTTGGGCACAAGCCGGATGCAAGTTTCAGAACTTATGGATCTAAATGAAGGTGCAACAATTGGCCTTCAGCGCAAAATTGGAGAGCCCGTTGAGATCATGGTCAATGGTAAATTGATCGGTCGCGGTGAAATAACAGTATTAGAAAATGACGACACACGTTTTGGTGTTAAGATGATAGAGGTCATCGGCACCAAAGCAACAACAGGATAAGTATCGTGGATATTTATGACGATTTTGAGCATGACGCTCAAACGGGAAGTTCTAAAGAACTCTCTCCCCCTGAGAAAGCCGCTGCTGTGCTTTTAGCGATGGGAAAACCGGTCGCAGGTAAACTGCTTAAATTTTTTGAGCAGAGCGAATTACAAGTTATCATCGATAAAGCGCAAAAGCTGCGCCCTATTCCTCCTCAGGAATTAGAAGAGCTCGTCACTGAATTTGAAGATTTGTTCAGTGAAGGTACCGGCCTTATGGACAATGCAAAGGTGATGGAGAGCATTCTAGAAGAAGGTTTGACACCTGATGAAGTCGACGGCCTATTAGGTCGACAAACTGAGTTCCAGGCGATTACCCAAACGATTTGGGATGAACTTAATGAGGCTGATCCTGATCGGGTTTACAAGTTTTTAGAGAACGAACACCCGCAAACGTCCGCTTACATTTTATCCATGTTGCCATCTTCATTTGCCGGTAAAACCTTGATGAAAATGCCAGAAGACAAACGCGTCGATATTGTTCATCGCGCTGTGAACATGAAAGATATTAATCCGCGCGTTGCTGAGATTATAGAGGGTAAGGTGCGCGAATTGGTTGATGAAATCAATGCGGAGAAAAATGCAACTGGTTCGGTTAAAGTTGCCGATATCATGAATGAGCTTGATAAACCTGTTGTTGAATCTCTATTGGGCGCTCTCGAAAGCCGCAGTGCTGATACTGCTAAGAAAGTTAAACCACGTATCTTCTTGTTCGATGATTTGTTGCTGATGTCTCAGCAGTCACGCGTTACGTTGTTTAATGATATTAGTGGAGATGTCATCACACTGGCTCTGCGCGGCACATCGCCTGAAATGCAGGAATCAGTGCTATCTGCCATCGGTGCACGTCAACGCCGCATGATTGAATCAGAACTTGGTAATGGGGATTTGGGCAAGCCTGCGGAAGTAGCAGTTGCCCGTCGCTCAATTACTCAAGAAGCTATTCGCCTTGCAGGTGAGGACAAGTTGCGACTTCGGGAAGACAAACAGGCTGCCTAGTGTTAGAATTATCTAACGATTCGTAATCATGCGATAAGGTTGGTCACATGTCCGGTGATGAAGACAAAGACTCCAAAACCGAAGACCCCACCGAGAAAAAAATCCGTGATGCCTTTGACAAAGGTAATGTTCCATTTGCTAGAGAAGTTCCGGCATTTGCATCTGTTTTAGGTGCATTATTGTTCGTTGTTTTTTTCCTTCCCTCAAGCGTAGGTCGCGTGACATACGGATTGAAAGGTATTTTTGAAAAACCCGAGGACTGGCGGATCATCACAGGTGAAGATGCACTTGCCATTTTCAAACACTTGTTTTGGGAAGCAAGCATTATTCTTCTGCCCGCCTTTGCTATTTTGATGACGTTTGGTCTCGCAGCTTCCATCTTCCAAAATATTCCGCGGCCGGTCCTTGATCGCATCCAGCCAAAATGGAATAGATTATCTATAACCAGTGGTTTTGGTCGTATTTTCGGCAAAAAGGGAATGGTTGAATTTGCCAAGAACATGGCCAAGGTTATGGTAATCTCGCTCATAATCGCCCTTGTTATGCGCAGTGATTTCATAGATATCCTGCAGATAATGTACGTCGACCCTGGTGCAATTACGCAAATTATCTCAGAACACACGATTACAATTTTCATCATTGTATTATTATCAACTGCCGTTCTTGCAATTGTTGATATTTTTGCGACCCGTCACTTTTGGTATGAAGACCTGCGCATGACAAAGCAGGAAATTAAAGACGAGATGAAGCAATCGGATGGTGATCCGATGGTCAAAGCGCGCCAAAGATCCTTAGCAAGAGACAGAGCAAGAAAACGTATGATGGCTGATGTGCCGCGTGCAACTTTGGTAGTAGCAAATCCGACCCACTATGCGGTTGCACTTCGCTATGATGCGGAAGAAACAGGTGCACCAATTGTTGTTGCAATGGGTCAAGACCTCATCGCATTGCGCATCAGAGAAATTGCAGAAGAGAATGAAATTCCTGTTTTTGAGGATGCACCACTCGCGCGCTCAATGTTTGCGCAAGTCTCGCTTGGTACGTTAATTCCATCGGAGTTTTATCAGGCAGTCGCCGAACTAATTCATCGTATATATGATCAATCGCCTCGTTAGCGACCATGATTTAGGTCGTATTTTAGAGCGAAATGTAATGTTTAACCCACAAGGTTTGGCTGTAAGGCTCTTTGCCAATAACGTCCAAATTCTCGTGGCTTCCTTGTTGAAAGAAGTATGTATCCAGTCATGAAGAAAACACCACACAGTCATGAACATGAAAAAATTGTTGCTCAAGCACTAGCACCGGTTGCTCGTGAATTAAGATTGATCGACATCGCAGACCTTATTGCGATGCTTAAATATGAACGTCATGCAAGCCTATCAGAGTTGGTTACATCAGCGGCTGAATTATATTTTTTACCAGAAACGGTGAAATTGGGCGCAGGTGGCGACTACGTGGTCGATTGGGACTATAATCCAAAAATCGTTCTTGATCTTGAAATTCATCCCAATTTGGTGACTGTTTATGTACGGGTGACACTAGAAAAGGATTATTGTGGCATTGAAATCAGCCACATTGAATTTCGCGAGAGTTTCATGGACTTGGAAGAAAGCGCAAGCTTCTTAAGACAGAGTTTAGAAAACGCAGCGTTTTCGATGCATAAGATGCCAGAAATTCCAGAAGCCTATCGCGCCGTTTAATCTGTTTACGTGATTAAACCAAGGCGAATAGCCTTCGCAATTGCTTGAATGCGGTTAACGCTGTCTAGTTTTGTTGTTGCAGAACTTAAATGAGCGTTGACCGTATGAACTGACAGGTTCAACATCTCAGAAATTTCATCACTGGTTAGTCCGTTACCGGCAAATTGCAAGCATTCCGTCTCTCGAACGTTGATTGAGACCGAATCCGTTCTTGCCAACATTTCTATTTTCAATAACTCACGAAGTATCACAAACACTTTGCGGTGGATATCAATCAGCATTTCACGCGTTATTTTGATCGATGGCGAAAAATAAATCGCCATTCCTGATTGTTTGCCGCCCAAATGCACTGGAAATGCAAGCCCGCTTACTGCGGAACCTTCTGCATCAATCTGCTTTGCTGGCCCTTCGCTCGTGATAAAATCAGCAGCTTTACCATCTATGGTCCAGTAAACTGGATTGGGTGATTTATTCACATGCGCTGATAAAATTGGGCCAAGTCTTTCTATGACAGCATTGGCGCTTTCATCACGCTCAAAGCTTGAATTACTCATAATGACTTTTAACGGAGAGACATCATTGATTGCGCGAGAGTTAACTACAATTGCAAACCCTGCTGCACCAATGCGTTTTTGAAGTTCGACAGCTTTGGGGAAAAAATCGGCCTTTGACTTGTTAACATTCAGATTGCCGCCAATCTCCCAATGAGTTGCAGAATCAGCGGACCATGTTGTTTCCAAATCTTTCATCAGGTTTTGCCCCCAAGGTCTTATATCAGTTGCCCGCGCACAGCTTCTGCCACTGCTTCCGCACGCGACTTCGTCGCAGTTTTGTTCATAATACTCGTGATGTAATTGTTGACCGTGTTTCTGGAAATGCCAATGATCAGCGCAATCTCATCACTGGTTTTGCCTTTCGCTATCCATGAAAGACACTCCATCTCTCTATCGGTTAGCTCAGCTTGATTAGTTTCTGCAGAACCAGAAGTAACAAATTCTGCAATGTGATAAGAGCACGCTAGTGCAGCGTCGCGAAGGCGCTCTTGCGCTATCGATGTACCGGGTGCAAATAAGAATAGAAGAATGAATTTCTGCTCACCACAAGTCAGCGGTAAAACACATATCTGTTTTGCGAAATGTTTTGGGATTCGGAACTGATTACTTGCATCGAAAAAGCTTGGTTCGAATGCAGATTGTGGTGGAAGGTTCTCCACAAAATCAGATTTTTCTGAGACAATTGCTTGGCCCAAACTTTTTGCTAAATCATATGGCCAATTGGAGCTAATTACGAAATTATCGGAACCATCGTCGCGTAATAGTAGGTAGGCGCTGCTGCTTATAAATTTGCAAGTGATATCTAATCCGTCACTGATATGGTCTGAAGCTGCGCTGCTACAAATTCGCTCAAAAAAATCCCCGCGGGTCATCACTTCCACACCTAAATCGTCAATGGTGGTCGTGTTCTCAAGCATTACAATTCACAGCTGCCCTTCGATTTCATGTTATCTATTGTCTGCCACATGACAAAATAACTATTCCCCATTTAACAGTTCAGTTACCTGACGCTGCAATTTCGATTAGATCGTTCCCTTCCCGACATATATCCACTTATGGATCTACCAATTTCTCAATTATCACTAATAGACTTACTAAAATCTATAGGTATCTTTGAGTACTTTACAAATCGAATTCAAACAATAACAGGAAATGAATCATTTACTAGATGATACAACTAATAATACCACTTATTTAGTTTAATTTTTCATATTTTTGGATAATTTGAAATTTCATTCGAATGGGCTGAGTAAAGAATGACTTTCGAGAGCGAAAACTCAATTATTCACAAATAAATTTACATACTGCTGGATTATTTTTTCTTTTTTTGTAACAAATAACAATAAGTTTGCGTTTAATTTTCTAAAATATTTCAATAATAGAAATGTAATTTAACCTAAAAATACTAATTAATTAGTACAAAGCCGAATCACTTAGATGATCAACATCACCGTTTTTAAACAAATGATCGTCTTGTTTCGTGATTTATTATAGCAGATTGTATTTTAGATTGAATTACGGAGACTTTTGAAAGGGATTATGCTGCGTCGCCTACTGCCCATTTTCGCAGAACTTTTGCTGCACGCTCTTCGCTAATTTCCACCATTGAGGACAATCTCTTTTCAGGTCCACCCTTCACACGTCCTGTGAAGCTCATACCTTCTTCAATGACAACGCTATCACCACCGGCGCCATCTTCACCACCACCAAATTCAGCATCCGCGTCAAAACCAAAGTCTGCACCAAAGCCGTCCATCGATGCAGGCCCACCTGGCATCCCATCCATGGCACCAGTACCAGGCGAGAAGTCTGGCAATTCCAATCCATCAATATCATCAAGGCCAGCAATAGCATCGCCACCACCTGCACCTGCAGCGCTTGCAGATGCACCGCCACTTAGGATCGGACGGAAGCCGAACCAGACCAATAAGAATGCTACGGCGATAAATGCAATGGCATTGATGATGGTGCCAAGTTGCGCCATCAACACTTCCATAAAGCCACCTGAAGCAATTGTGTCTGCCAACATTTCAGTTGCCAAAAACTCCATTGTGGTGAGTTTAATTGCATCACCGCGCTCGATATCCAAACCAGCTGCTGTTGCTATAACTTGCTGAAGCTCCGCTAGGTATTCATCAATTTGCTCTTGGGTTGCTTGATCACCCAACATAGCCTTCACTCGCGCATCGTTAACAACAACAGCGATTGATAGCTTTTGCACATCATAGCTATTGCGAACTGTTTGAGTGACCTTTGAGTTGATTTCGTAGTTGGTCTGCTCTTCCTTGCGTTCTGCAAGCTCACTTGAAGAAGGAGAGTTGCCACCCCCTGCCGGTGTTTGATCAGGAATGTTTTGCTCAACTGTCGCAGGAGCATCGGTTGTTGTAGAATTGGATGTCTGGTTTTCACGCGTGACACGCGTTGAACGTTCGACACGCGATTCAGGATCAAATACAGTTTCTTGAATTTGCTGCGTGTCTGTGTTGACTTTCGCCATCACACTTGAACGGAAATTATCAATTCCAAGAAAAGGCGATAGAGCTTTATCGATATTGTTTTCGACTTCATTTTGTATGATCTGAACAATCGACATTGAACGATTAAGCGTGCTGTTGGAAAAATCATCCCCTGAGGCAAGCAACTTACCTGTGGAGTCTAACACTGTTACTTCGTCTACAGAAAGACCAGGAACAGATGATGCGACCAAGTGCCGGATTGAGTCAGCGGAGCGACGCGCAACCGCGTTACCTGTTTTAACCATGACAGATGCAGATGGTTTTTGTTCACCGCTTCTGAAATTACCCGTATCGGCCATAACAATGTGGACACGCGCTGCATTGATACCATTGATCTTTTGAATGGTGCGGGCGATCTCACCCTCAAGAGCACGAACGCGTGTAACCTCTTGCATAAAGCTTGTTAAGCCCAAAGAACCCACTTCATCAAATAGTTCATATCCAGCGCTTGAACTATTTGGAAGCCCGCGCTCTGCAAGAATTGCCCGCGCTTGCAAGGCAGTTCCTGCTGCAACTTTGATGCTTGTGCCATCAGAGCCGACTTCATAGTCGATACGTGCTTCAGAAAGCGCTATACCAATAGAATTAATATCGTCGCTTGTAAGCCCAATATATAGTGATTCAGTCGCGGGTTTGTTTAAAAACAGCCCAGCAGCGATAATAAGAATTACCGCAAAAGCACCGATGCCGCCTAATGCAGCCAAGCGCCCTTGTCCAAGTTCAGATAGGTTTTTACCAATCTGTGATAATTGATTGACCAGATTCATTCCACAACCACTAAAGAGATCACAACGAACCCCAAGTTAGTTGCTGAAACTTGCGTGAGTATGGCGCTTTTAAGATCTTAAAGCCGAGGACTGGCTTTATAGACCATTATTTCTTTTTTATTTTTCAGCCAAGTGACTGCTATTAAAAGGGAAATCTGGTTTTAAAAGAAATCCAGATCGCCAGAAGCTTTTTCATAAGTATCAGCGGAAACCGTTGTTTCTACATCCGCAGACAAACGCTTTTTCAAATCAGACAGTGTGATCAGGTTGAGCGCCGTTGTGATATCAACAAGATGATCAGCACATACATCGTTGGATACTGCATCGACGAAATCTGCCAAACCACGCGCTTTCTGAACTGCCAAATCAATGCCTTGCAAAAGCTTCATATGCTCCATCGCATCGACAGCACTTGCCACTTTCTCGCATTCAAGCATCGGTTCGAGCCGTTCAATCAACACAGCAACATCCTGCATTTCTGCACCGACCCGGGACAGTATTTCTGCCAACGGTTCATGAAACTCACCGCTATTTTTTTCTAAAGCATTTGACATATACGCGTCCTCTACAAACTAATACTCAAAATTTTAATCAAAAGAATTCAATATCATCCTTCGGTGCAGCAGCTGGTGCAGCCCGTGGGATAGGTTTACGTTCACGCGCAACTGCACGTTCGGCTTCATTGCCATTGAGAATGCACTGGCGTGCGCGACCACTCACTGGCCAGTATTCCAATTTTCGACCATGATCGCCGCCAACATTTGTACCCACAATCATAATACCCTCATCTTCAAGGAAAGATTTGGCAAAGATCGCGTTTTTCTCACCGACATTAGAAAGACCGGGTATAGTCTTGCCACCACCGATAATCTTAGCTTCAATGCGATCACGACTGGCACCTTTTTTCAAAAGTCCGTTGATCAACAACTCCATCAGGTGAACACCGTAGCGCGCAACTTCACCGCCACCCGCTTGTCCTCCATCACCGGGAAGAAGGAAATGGTTCATCCCGCCAACTCCGGCAACTGGATCACGTAGACAAGCAGCAACACATGAGCCCAAAATAGTAGATAAAACTACTTCTGGGTCATCAGTGACCTGATACTCGCCTTGTATGACGTGAACTCGTTTACCCCGCGCTTCCATATTCTAAAGCGCTCCAAACACTGCTTCAATGGCAGCTTTCATTTTCTCAATTGTAAACGGCTTGGCTAGAACATTGTTTGCTCCAAGCGCAGCAGCTTTCTTTACAAGTTCGCGATCACCTTGCGCTGTCAGCATGATGAATGCTGCGCGCTGTGTCGCTGGATTTTTACGGACACCTTCAAGGAACCCTAAACCATCCATGTTCGGCATATTAAAATCAGAAATAACCAGATGATGAGGTTGGGTCTGCATAATTTTCAGACCTTGCGCACCATCGGCTGCTACCGTGATGTTTTTGAATCCAAGCGATTGTAACGCTTCTCCCAAAAGTAGACGACTTGTTACTTGATCATCAACGATCAGTACTTTTATTTTTTGTGCAATAGACATTAGGCTACCCTGTCCCTTCTAACTGCAGTTAACTTATATATTTGATCTGTGATTTCCCCAATTGGATGCTGTGTTTCAACAGCCCCAATCTCGAACGCGACCTTTGGCATACCGTAAACAACACAAGATTTTTCGTCTTGGCCAATTGTACGAGCGCCAGCTTCGCGCATTTCTAATAACCCGCTTGCACCATCGCGACCCATGCCCGTTAAGATCACACCAACGGCATTCTTTCTGGCAATTTTAGCAACCGATCGGAACAAAACGTCCACCGATGGGCAATGGCCTGAAACTGGGTCGCCCTCTACCAAGCTGATGCGCGGCGCTGTTTGATTAACAACTTCCATTTGACGCGTACCACCTGGGGCGAGCAATACTTTGCCCACTTCAAGACGATCACCATCTTCTGCTTCTTTAACAACAGGTGCAGAAAGTCGGTCTAATCTGTTTGCAAAGCTACCGGTAAATGCTGGTGGCATATGCTGCGTAATAACTGTTGGCGGACAATTCTCCGGGAATTTTGAAATAACCTGAATAAGTGCTTCAACACCACCAGTTGATGATCCAATTGAGATAATTTTACGCGCTGGGATGTAATTTTCATATCCCGGTTGCTTCGCTGGTTGACTTGGTTGCGGTGCAGGGCTGGAATAAGAAGTTCGCTTTGAGCGACCTGCAGCTTTGACAACATCTGGAAGACCCGCAAACGGAGAAGTATCACCAGGACTTGGCTTGCCAATACAATCAAACGCACCAATCTCCAGCGCCGACAATGTAGCTTGTGCACCGCGATGTGTAAGCGTTGATACCATAATAACTGGCATTGGACGCAATGTCATAATCTTCTCAAGAAATTCGAGACCATTCATATTTGGCATCTCGATATCAAGCGTCACAACATCAGGATTAAGAGACTTGATCGCACCGCGCGCTTCCATCGCATCACCTGCTTCACCAACAACCTGAATTTCAGGATCAGCGCTCAGCACGACACGCAAGAGACCTCGCATGGTCGGTGAATCATCCACCACAAGTACTTTAACTTTATTGAGCATGACGATTTACCCCTCAAACCTAAAGGCTGTGACGCCTACATTGTTAAAGCGAGCTTTCGCAGGTCCAGACAAACGTTCTGAGTGACCGATATAAAGATATCCATCCTTTAACAAAACATCTGAATAACGTTGCCAGATTTTTGCCTGAGTTGGGTCGTCAAAATAAATCACGACATTTCTGCAGAAAATAACATCGAACTTGCCCTTAAACGGCCAGTTTGCAATCAGATTAAGCTCTCTGAAGGAAATGAGATCCTTCACATGATCTTTTACCTGGTATTTGCCTTGGCCAAGATCATTGAAATATTCTTTGCGGAACTGCTGCCCCACTGGTTCAATGGCATCGGTGGTATAAATACCTTCACTTGCAGAAGCGACAACTTTTGGATCAATATCCGATGCAAGCAATCTAAAATCATATTTCGCAGCATCCGGGAACATCGACAAAATTGTCATTGCCAGTGAATATGGTTCGTGCCCTAGTGAACAAGCAGATGACCAAATTCGTACACGTCCACCTGCTTTTGCACGGCTAATTAGTGCAGGAAGAACATCACTTGCAAGGTGCTCGAAATGATGGCGCTCACGATAAAACTTGGTGAAGTTTGTTGTGAGTTGAGAGAGCATTTCACGGCGCTCTTCCGCACCACGCTCTGAACCAACCAATTCACAATATTGTCTGAAGCTTGAAAGCCCAATTTTTCTTAAACGTTTAGAAAGACGCGAATAAACAAGCGAAGCCTTGCTTTCATTTAGGAATATGCCAGCATCAGCGTAAATCATATCAGCAATATCTGACAGATCACGACGCGTCAGCGGTGAATCACCAGAAACCAGTTGTTCTGATGGTGATCCATTTGACATTATTGAACTCGAAATACTCATTACAAATCTGTCCTTAAGCTGACATTAATTCATCAATTGCAAGGCTTTGACCTTTGGAAGCCGACACGATCATGTCAACATCAAGGATGAGCGCCACGCGGCCATCGCCAAGAATAGTCGCCGCTGCAATTCCAGGAACGTTGGAATAGTTAGACTCCAAGCTCTTGATAACAACCTGACGCTGACCCTGGATCGCATCCACCATAAGCGCACGCTGGCCACCACCTTCGCTTTCAACTAATAAGGCAACGCCTTCAATTGGATCAGCGGGTTCATCACGGAAGTTCAAAATCTCACCCACATCAACAAGTGGACAGAATGTTTCGCGAATTGCGATCAAACGCTGTTTTGCACCAAATCCATGAATGTCAGATTTCTCTGGCTGCAATGTTTCAACAATTGCCGTAAGCGGAACAACAAGTGTCTGGTCTGCAACGGAAACAACCATGCCATCAAGCACCGCCAATGTAAGCGGCAAGCTCATTGAGAACACAGACCCTTTACCAGGGGTTGATTGAATTGAGATACGTCCACCCAATGACTGGATAGATTTTTTCACAACATCCATACCCACACCGCGGCCTGAAATATCAGACAATTTCTCAGCTGTTGAGAAACCAGGGTGGAAAATCAAGTTATCAATCTCTTCATCGGATAAATTGCTTTCAGCCGTGATAAGTCCATTGTCCATGGCTTTTTGCTTCACGCGTTCACGGTTAATACCTGCGCCATCATCTTCAATCTCAATAACAATTCGGCCCGAACGGTGTTTCGCAGATAGCTTCACCATGCCTTGAGGATCTTTGCCCGTAGCTTTGCGATCTTCGGCTGATTCAAGACCATGATCCACTGAGTTACGGATCATGTGAGTGAGTGGTTCCGCAAGCTTATCGATTACCGTTTTATCAACTTCGGTATTTTCACCTTCGGTAACCAAGCGCACATTCTTACCAACCATATCGGCAATCTCACGCACGATACGTGACATACGCTGGAATACTGGTTTCACTGGCTGTGCTCGAATTGCCATCACGCTATCTTGAATTTCGCGCGTTAGCTGGTTCAATTCATCCAGACCAAGATTAATGTTATTGCCTTGGCCACTTACAGTTTCTTCGCTTTCGCCCACACTTTGCGCAAGCATTGCCTGGTTAATCACCAGCTCACCAACCAAGTTGATCAAGCGATCTACACGATCAAGATCAACACGAATTTGTTGTGTTGGGGCAACGGCAGAAACTTTTGGCTTTTTAGCTGGTTCTTTAGCAATTGGGGATGCAGCTTTTGCTGGTTCTTTTGCAGGTGCTGGTGCAGGAGCAGCAGCTTTTGGAGCCGCAGGTGCCGGAGCAGGTGTTGGTGCAGCAGGTGCTTCAGCAACAGGAGTAGGCGCAGGCGCAACTTTTTCTTCTGGCTCGCCCAACATAGAAAGATCAAATGGTACTGGTACCATTGGCGCTTCCTCACCATCAGCATCCGCATCGCTACGGCCTGCAGAAACCTCAAGTTTACAATCCCATTCCGCAAATTCAAAGACTTGACGGATAGCATCTTCGTCGTTTTCTGTTGTGAGTGTAACGCTCCAAGTTAGGTAGGAATCTTCAGGGTCCATACCATCTAATTCAGGCAGAGCTTCGCTATTGCAGCGTACTTCCATCTGACCAAGCTGAGCAAGATCTCTGAAGAGTAGCGCCGTATCGTTACCTTTTGCATAAAGTCCAGCATTCGGTTTGAATTCAATTGTAAATACGTTGCCGTCAACAGCTTCCGCAGGTGCCTCTTCAGCCGGTGCAACGTCATCCATATCATCAAACGAAAACGGAACAGGTTGGAAACCACTGTCATCGCTTGGAGCGGGAGCAGCTTCTTCTACAGCGGGAGCTGCAGCAACCGGTTCTTCAGCAACAGGAGCTGGCGCAGGTGCGGCAGCAGCTTCTGGCGCTGCGTCTCCATCTGGTAATGGCTGGCCGTTCGCCAATGCTTCAAGATCTTTAGCAAGTGTCGATGAACGTGCTGGATCAACAGTGCCACCATCTCTGGCTGCTGCGGTTAAATCTGCCAAGACATCTGCAGATTTAAGCATAACCTTCATGACTGTTTCATCTGGATCCAATTTGTTCGAACGAACACAATCAAGCGTTGTTTCAAATACGTGGGCAAATGCCACAAGGTCATCTAGACCAAATGCACCTGCACCCCCTTTAATGGAATGAACTGCACGAAATACCGCGTTCACCGTTTCAGGATCGTCATCACCATCATTCATGGCGAGAAGTCCTGTTTCCAGTTCTGTCAGTTGTTCTTCACATTCTTGGAAGAAAATTTCCTTGATTTCGTTCATATCCATGAGGAAAATGTCCTATTAGGCAGTATTTAAATTCAAATTAGGCTGTAACGCGCTCGATTGCGGATACGAGTTTTGTCGGGTCAAATGGCTTAACGATCCAACCAGTGGCACCAGCTTGACGGGCACGGTTCTTTTTCTCGTCATCACTTTCAGTTGTCAAAACAAGGATAGGAACACTTCTGTAACGCTCGTTTTGACGAACACCCTCGATAAAACCAAAGCCATCTAGGCGTGGCATATTGATATCTGTTACGATTACATCAGGATTAGACTCTTCTAAAACCTCAAGACCCTCCATGCCGTCCTCAGCCTGCACGGTATCAAAACCGGCATTGTTGAGTGTTACCAAGAGCATGTTTCTGATCGTGCGCGAATCATCGACCGTGAGTACTTTAGTTTTCATTACGCTGTCTCCTTTGATGGCAATACTTCGCCAGATATTCCTAGTAATTTTAATGTGTTCTCAAAAGCTTCCGACATGGAACCGATCAAGAAGCTTTTACCATCTGCATCCCATGTCTTTTTTGCTGCCAGCAGCACCTGAACGCATTGCGCTCCAGATTTTCTTACATCTGCTGCATCAATCTCGACATTGTGCCCTTTTAGCTCAACCAATTGAGCATGCATGGCACTTACGGCATTCAAGTCCAGATTGTCTGGAAGCTTCAGGATGCTTGGTGCTTCAGTCTCGTCACCCATGTTCATTCCTTTTGACGTTAAAATTACGATTCCGGCTATTGCGCGCCAATCCAGTCGTCACAATAGCCATTGAAAATGGTGCGAAGCTTTGCGGCTGCGCAAATCGCGCCAACAAATCTTCGGTAAATGAATAAGGAAAATGCCAAATGGTGGTGATGATAAACAACGCTTTGTTGCTTACAAGCTGCCCCCGTTTTACAATGTCTTTCGCATTAAATAACAATGCGTATCCCCACTCGCTACAATTTCGGTTGTAAATTGGACATAGATCAAATCTTGAAATGAGTGCAGAACGCCCGACAGCATTCAATTCTCAATAGCGAGACAAGACCATTTCGGTCCATTTACAAAATGAAAAAATCCGGATCAGAACCGGTGCGACGATAGAGCATCATGCTGTTGTGTAAGAAGTTGGAAAACTCGAACTTTTACGCAAATCAACGCAAGTACAATTTTTATGGTTAATTCCTTGCCTGAAGGTTAACGTATTGAAATGAATTTTCACAAAATGGCACAGACAGCATGTTTTTAGGGTTTTTCGACCCCAATTTTTGTGAAAAGCCTCAGGCAAGTTTGGTAAGACATCATTGACCAAGCAATAATTTGCGTAACTTTCTTATCTTAGAAAGCTGTTTTTGAGGGGTTTAAGCAATGAGTTTACTAGGTATTTGTGCCGCTATCATCGCACTGAAAACCATGATGACGTTTTTAGTTGTCATGCGTATTAATAAGCCAGACACACCTGAACAGCACGAACTATTCCATTAGTTCCAACCAAATCTAAGAGATATTTACCTTACTTGGTAAGCTTAAGGGACCATTAAAGCTAATGGCCACCACCGCCTAATGCACCAATTTTAATCGAATAATCAGCTGCAATTTCGTAATCTGGATCATCGTCAGAATCCACAACTAGCTGACCCGCTCGCTCTAAAAGCTTGTGACAATCGCGCGAAAGGTGACGCAGCTGAACTGACTTGCCTTCTGCCTGATACTTAACCGCAACAGCATCAATAACTTGAAGCGCTGATTGATCAGCAACGCGGCTTGAGGCAAAATCAATAATCACACGATCAGGATCGTTCTTAGGATCGAACAATTCCATGAAGCCTTCAGATGATCCGAAGAACAATGGGCCAAAGATCTCGTAGGTTTTTGATCCATCATGTGTAATTCTACTTTTCGCTTCAATGCGTACAGCATTTGTCCAGGCGTATGCCAATGCAGATACAATCACGCCCACTACAACAGCAATCGCAAGGTCAGCGTAAACTGTAACAGCAGTCACAAGCACAATAACCAAAGCATCAGTTAATGGAATTTTGCGGAAAAGGCGCAGGCTCTGCCAGGCAAATGTGCCGATCACGACCATGAACATTACGCCCACTAGCGCTGCCAATGGAATTTGCTCAATAAGACCTGAGGTAAACAAAATAAACACTAGTAAGAATAGCGCTGCGGAAATGCCGGACAATCTAGTGCGGCCACCTGATTTCACATTGATCATCGATTGACCGATCATTGCACAACCACCCATGCCACCAAAGAAACCTGTTACAACATTTGAAGCGCCTTGCGCCAAACATTCCTGAGATGCTCCACCTCTGCGGTTGGTCATTTCACCAACAAGGTTTAGCGTCAAAAGACTTTCGATCAAACCAATCGCTGCTAGGATAAGGGCATAGGGGAAAATAATTTTTAGTGTTTCAAGCGTGAATGGCACGTTTGGAATAGCAAATTCAGGAAAGCCCCCTTCGATAGAAGCGAGATCGCCAACACGCGGCACATCAATCCCAAAGGCAATAACCATGATGGCAACGATGCCAATACCTGCTAATGGCGCTGGAATGATATTTGAAATCTTAGGCATGCCCCAGATAATCAACATTGTCAGACCAACCAGCCCAAGGCTGATGATCAATGGCATCCCCGACATCCAGACTTTCGTTCCATCTGGTCCAGGGACTTGAAACTGGGTTAATTGTGCCAGGAAGATAACGATCGCTAGACCATTCACAAAACCAAGCATAACGGGATGTGGAACCAATCGAATAAATTTACCAAGACGGAATATCCCCGCGAGTAATTGCAATATCCCCATTAAAACAACAGTTGCGAATAAATATTGGACACCATGCTGAGCAACAAGTGCGACCATAACAACCGCAAGGGCGCCAGTTGCTCCTGAGATCATGCCAGGACGACCACCAAAAACGGCTGTGATTAAGCCGACTAAAAATGCAGCATATAATCCAACCAGCGGATGAACACCTGCAACAAAAGCAAATGCAACAGCCTCTGGAACAAGCGCCAATGCAACGGTTAACCCGGACAAGAGCTCAGTCTTGATCTGCATTGGTGTTAGTTTAACAGCTTCGGAATCTTTATTCGAACCGGATTTTACGCGCAGCGCAAACGCTTTAAGCGGGTTGATAGCCAAAATATCATCTCATTTTTTCGAAGGTAAATTTGAACTTGCTTTTAAATCGATTATTTTTAATTGCAAGCCGCTGGCGTATCTAATTCACGATAGAGCCTACTTTTCCTTACCAAAGCGCTCAAATACCCGCCCATCAATCGTCGCCAAGCTCAAGATAATAAGCGCAAGACCAAACATTTGGTTTAGCTGTATGGCTTCATTCAAGACAAGAACACCGAGTATAATTGCACTTGGCGGGATTAAAAACGTAACCAGCAGTAGGTTCGTAGCCCCTGCTCTGGCTAAAATTTCAAAAAATAGAATGTAAGCTAAAACCGTCGATAACAAAGCCAATGCAATAAGCGCCAAGATAGAATGCAGTGATGGCATATCTAAATTCCAAGGTTGATCTAAGAACATAACCAAAGGCAACATTAAAAATGTCGATGCAGTTACTTGCCCTGTAGCAACCGTAATTGGCTTCACGCCCAGTTTTTGAAAGCGTTTTCCATATATTCCTGCAAAGGCGTAACTCGTGGTGGCGACCAAAACCGCAAGCTGAGCAAAAATATGAATGCCCAGTGCCTCTAATGCATCAATACCAATCATAACGGCTACGCCGAAAAATCCGATGAGTACGCCAATGATTTTCCGGCCCGTGAGTTTTTCGTCAGTTGTTAAAAAATGCGCCACAATTACAGTAAATATTGGTGTGGTCGCGTTTAAGATGGACGCCAAACCGGAGGCTATATGACTTTGTCCATAGGCAATGAGAGAAAATGGTATAGCATTATTTAACAATCCCATTATCAAAAAAGCTGATAATACTCCTTTATCAGAGGGGAATTTATACCCCATCGCTTTTAAGATCACGTGAAGCGCTATGGCGGATAGCAACACACGCACTAAAACGATTGTTAACGGTGGAACATCATTAACCGCAACACCGACAAATAAGAACGAACCACCCCAAAGAACTGATAACGCTATCAACATTATCCATTCTGTCTTACCCATCGTTTTATTCAATTGCTCATCCTCAAATCAATGAGACAACAAATAGAACAAAATTTTGCACATCGCATTCTGTTTCTTGCATATTCCCAAAATAATAAAAAAGCCCCTGTCACCGGTTTGATAACAGGGGCCTTTAAAATAAAATCCGAGACTTATTTTTTCAGTAGATCACGAATTTCTTCAAGCAGTTGAACATCTGCAGCCGGTGCAGCTGGTTCTGCCGGTTTCTCTTCTTCTTTTTTCTTCAAATTGTTTACGGCTCTAACGAGCAAGAAGATGATCCAAGCAAGAATAACAAAGTTCACAGCAACAGTTAGGAAGTTACCCCATGCAAGAACTGCACCTTGTTCTTTGGCTGCATCAAGCGCGGTTGCAGTTACCGCATCATTTAGCGGAATGAAGTAGCTTGAAAAATCAAGCCCGCCAAAGATCGCGCTTACGATTGGCATAATGATATCGTCGACCAATGATTTAACAATTAGACCAAATGCGCCACCGATAATAATACCGACTGCCATATCCATTACATTGCCCTTGGCAATGAAATCCTTGAATTCTTTTAACATATATTTATCCCCCGAAGGTAAAAGTTGTAAAATAAGACCGAGGCCAAACTACTAGATTTCCTAAAAATTTCAACATGTAAGTCGAGACATCACGTAAATATACGTGATTTGACACAGCTTATTATTGTGCATTGTTGACGATCATCGACATTCGGAGCTTTTGTCTTAAGGTGTATGGTGATAATCACAGATCATGAGCAAAATAATCTATAAAATATGTCCTATTGAACTTTGGCGCCAAGCCGAGGCTCAAGGCGAGTTTACTGGCGCCCCAATTGATATCCAAGATGGTTACATTCATTTTTCAACCGCAGAGCAAAGTGTTGAAACCGCTGCAAAGCACTTTTCCAAACAAGCAGACCTTTTTCTGATCGCAGTTGATGGTGAAAAACTTGGCGATGCACTTAAATATGAGGTATCGCGCGGCAATGCGCTGTTTCCACATTTATATGCAACATTGAAAATGGATGCCGTGATTTGGGTGAAGCCATTACCTTTGAACAGTGATGGTATACATATCTTCCCAGATTTGAATGGCAATTAAGACCTATGAGTTCACTATATCAAAATCTTCTTCGCTCAGCGATTTTTAAACTGGATGCAGAAATAGCTCATGGTTTATCAATCAAGGCGCTAAAGCTTGGCACTATTCCAAGACCATCTCACAAGGTAGATGCGCGTCTTAAAAAACGAGTTGCAGGTCTTGATTTTACAAACCCTGTCGGGATGGCCGCAGGATTTGATAAAAATGCTGAAGTACCGGTTGCGCTATTAAAAATGGGGTTTGGTTTTACAGAAGTTGGTACGATCACACCATTGCCTCAACCGGGCAACCCAAAACCTCGCATTTTTAGATTGCCTGAAGATCACGCCGTCATTAACCGGCTCGGTTTTAACAATGAGGGTCATGAAGCTGCACTATCTCGCTTGAACTCGATTTCAGATCGATCAGGTATTATTGGCGTGAATATCGGAGCCAATAAAACCAGCTCGGATATGATCGAAGACTACGTAAAAGGCATTCGCGTATTTTATAAATTTGCTGACTATTTTACAGCTAATATTTCATCACCAAACACGCCGGGATTGCGTGATTTACAGGCAAGAGAAACCCTTGGGAAATTGCTTGAAAGATGCATGTCAGAACGTAATAAGTTGGCTGAAACGAGCGAAAAGAAAATACCACTGTTTTTAAAAATCGCACCTGATCTCACAGAAGAAGGTCTTGATGATATCGCCGCTGAAGTCCTAGCGCATAAACTTGATGGAATTATTATTTCCAATACAACACTGTCGCGAAAAGGACTTCAAAATCAAACTACAAGCATAGAATCTGGCGGTTTGTCTGGCCGACCTATTTTGCAGCGCTCCAATATTGTTCTTGCAAAAATGCGGCAACGGCTGGGTGATGATTTTCCCATTATTGGTGTCGGTGGCGTTGAAGATGCTTCTTCTGCGATCGAGAAAATGAAGGCGGGTGCTGATTTAATTCAGCTCTACACGGGGATGATTTATCAGGGACCAACAATTGCATGTGCGATAAATCGTGGCCTGAGCAAACATTGTGATGAAAACCAACTGGGGCACATCGATGATATTCGTAACACAGGTGTGAGCGAATATGCGAGCCTAGAAATTCCTGAATAGTTTTAACTTAAAGCTACAACAACGTTAAATTTGCGACCTTCCGGAACAACACGGAATGAGCTGACAACTTTTCGACTTGTTCTAGCAAACCCTTCACAGGCGGCACGAATGGTATTAACCGGGCCTTCATAAGAGGGCAGTGGTTGAGCGCCAGATGATTTCACAGGAATTACATTTTTGAAAGTGATGTTATCAGGTGTCGGCGAATAAAGCTTCTTAACCGCTTTTCGTAACGCTATATTGAGCGTGAGTTGCGGCAGGCTACCTGGGTTGAAATCTGTAACAATGATCTCGCCTTCGTCAGATTTTTGTATGCGCACCCAAAAAAATGGGTCTTGGCTCGATACCACTTTAACCGAGAAATCATCTGTTTGAACGGATAGGCTTTTACTTGCCGTGAGAGTTTGCAACTCTTCAAAATTGACAATATTCGTCGACATATAAACTCACACGATACGCATTAACACTTCCTTAACTATATCGGTTTTTGGGCGTAGCTCAACGCAAATCTACCTTAAAGGTTGAACTTTCATTTTCATGGTTAATTTGGGTAAGGAAGTGAAGTGCTATATATCTTCTGTGCGATGATAGCCTTCAACCCACTTTTCAATACACTCACGGATTACGTAAGGATCACGCTTAATAACAGCCTTTTCAATGCAATCGATCAGCTCAAGCATGTTGTCTTTGCTTAGGTCAGCTTCTTTTGCACGAAAGATTTGCGGGTTGTCCGTTGGCAAAGTACCCGGCTCAATGAGCAATTCTTCAAACAATTTTTCGCCTGACCTTAAACCGGTAACAGCAATTTCTATGTCCCCATCGGGATTATCTGCATCTTTGACTTTAAAACCAGATAATTCGATCAACCGCGTGGCCAAATCGTGAATTTTAATGGGTTCACCCATATCCAAAACGAAAACTTCTCCACCCTCTGCGGATGCACTTGCAAGCAGAACGAGCGATGAGGCTTCAGGGATGGTCATAAAATACCGCGTCACATCTCTATGGGTTAGAGTAACCGGGCCACCTCTGGCAATTTGCTCTTTGAATAACGGCACAACAGATCCGGATGATCCCAAAACATTTCCAAATCTGACGATTGAGAAAACAGTTTTGTTATGTTCACCTTGTAAATATTGAATGACATGCTCTGCCAAACGTTTTGTCGCGCCCATGACATTGGTTGGGTTTACAGCCTTATCTGTTGAGATCAACGTAAAACGCTCCACCCCATTCTCTACAGCAGCTTCCGCTAATATTTTTGTGCCCAATACATTATTGCGCGCGCCCTCAACCTCGTTAAACTCAACGAGTGGGACGTGTTTATAAGCTGCGGCGTGATAAATAGACTTAACATCAAACTTATTGATCAGATCATCGACAAGCGTTCGATCTGTCACGTTCCCCAAGCAAGGAACTATTTGACCTTTCGAATAATTTGGGTGCGCGGTCAGTTCTGCTTCGATGCGATAAAGTGCAAACTCTGATAATTCCAAAAGAATAATGCGCCCCACCCTGTTGGTGAGCAATTGTCGACAAATTTCTGAGCCGATGGAACCGCCAGCCCCGCTCACAAGTACGGTTTTACCTTCAATAATCGCTCCGACTTTCGCATTTTTAAGATCAATGCTGTCACGTCCTAAAACTTCATCGACCGAGACCTGGCGCAAAGATCCCAAAACATTTCCTGATTTTATAACATCGTTAATGCTAGGCAATTCCCTGATCTTACAATCGAGTTCACCGAGCGACGATAAAACCTGACGTCTACGAGGCGCGGTTAACGATGGGATGGCAAGAAAGATCTCTTTAACAACTTTATCTTCAACGTAACTTTTCAATGCTTCTGGCGAGGAAACACGCAATCCTTCAACCACCAAACCATGGAGCGAACGATTATCGTCAACTAAGGCCACGGGGCGATATTCAGTAGACTGTTTTAGCGCTAATATAAGCTGAACACCTGCTTGTCCGGCGCCAAAAATAGCAACAGGCAAACGGGTGCTTTCTGCATTGATAATATAGCGAATGATGTAGATAGCGATCAATCTGATGCTTAAAACTAACATGACAAATGTCAGCATAAAAATGATGGGTACGGTTCTGGGTGCGCCTAAGGACAATAGGATATTAAACGTAAAGCCAAATAAGCTTAATATCAAAACCGCAAACCCTGTTTTTGTAATTGCAGAAACATCAAATCCAGATAGTTTTAGTCTATGAAGCTGGAAGGCATAAAATATTATTGGATATGCGAGAACCAACACAGCCAGTAAAGGCAATGAGCGTTCTATAAATTGTAATGGAAGCAGATCATTTAAGCGCATAACCAGTGCTGCGTAGTGTGCAAATGGGATAAGAAGCAAATCTGCTATCAAAACCAACAATGCTCTCGTGAACCTTGATAGGCCATGTAAAAATTTACGCATTTAATAATCTTCTATTGTACCCTATGAACCTGAGGTATCTGAATTACCTTTGTTAAGCAACTATCAGGTTTACTGTAAACTAAAGATAAACGCTAATTACGTCAAAAATTACCTTTAAAGTATTTCCTCATTGAACTGATTGAGATTTTATCAACATACATGCTAAGAGCAGTTTCATTTTTATAATTTGTAACAACTAGCCGAGTTCCAATGCTTTATTCCTTCTTTAAGAAAACCTTTGACTATGGCGTGTCAATTTCAATTATGGTTTTCTTTTGGTGGCTATTTATTGTGATCGCACTGGTTATAAAATTGAGCTCTAAAGGCCCAGCTATTCTTACGCAGAAACGCATCGGATTAAACGGTAATGAGTTTATATGTTATAAATTCAGAACCATGCACATGGGTACAAAAGTGGCTGCAACTCATGAAGTTAGTGCGAACAACATTACAAAAATTGGCGGATTTTTGCGCAAATCGAAGCTGGATGAATTGCCGCAGATTTGGAATATCATCAAAAATGAAATGAGTTTTGTTGGCCCGCGTCCGTGCCTACCCACGCAGGCAGAACTGATCAAGCTTCGTACTGAAGCGAAGATATTTAACGACTTACCAGGAATTACTGGCTGGGCTCAGGCACAAGGCATCGACATGAGCGACCCTCAACATTTGGTCAATACTGAGGTTGAATACCTATCAAAACGCTCAATTTCATTTGATATAAAAATACTTTTTGCAACATTCATTGGTCGTGGCAACGGGGATCGCACCCGCTAGAGCCTGCAAATTTCAGGGGTTGAACGGAATAATTAGACTGTTAACAATTTGATTTATTCATCGTATGGTTCGCCGATGTTCAAGATGGAAAGAGATTAATGCCTGTAACAGCTCAAGATGTCGCCGATAAAGCTGGGGTTTCTCGCTCGGCTGTATCGCGTGCTTTTACCCCCGGCGCGTCAGTATCAGCACGTATGCGTAAACGTGTTGAGGATGCTGCGAAAGATTTGGGGTATAGCCCAAATGTTTTGGCAAGTAGCTTAACAACACGCCGCACCAAACTTATCGGCTTGGTTTCTGACAATTTTCAAAACCCACTTTTTTTAGAAGTGTTTGATCTGTTTTCCCGTGGATTGCAGGAGAAAGGTCTAAGACCGCTTCTGTTAAATTTATCAGGTGAGCACAATCCGGAAAATTCTGTTCATCTACTACGCCAATATTCCGTTGATGGTGTGATTGTTGCGTCTTCAACCTTGCCTCCCGGATTTGCGAAAGCATTTTCAGATGAAGGCATTCCAATTGTTCATTCATTTGGGCGCCATGCGATTTCCCCAGCGGTAACCATTGTTGGTATTGATAATGTTGAATGTGGCCGAATGGCAGCTCAAGCGCTGTTAACTTGCGGATACACATCAGTAGGCTTTATCGGTGGGCCGGAGCTTGCAAGCTCAACTCAGGACCGTGTCACCGGTTTTCGCGAGGAAATTGCCAAACACCCTGAAGTGCATGTAACACACTCCTATGCAAACGCTTATTCGTTTAAGGCAGGTCGCGCAGAAATGCAGAGATTACTCAAACATAAGCCTCAGCAAGCTTATTTTTGTGGCGATGATGCGCTTGCGGTTGGTGCAATGAGTGCAGCAGAAGATGCAGGATATAATGTTCCCGCAGATATTGGCTTTATCGGGTTAAATGATATGGAAATTGCCAGCTGGCAGAATATCAATCTTACCACGATCAAGCAGCCAATTACTGATATTATCAACTCATCTTTAGAGTTGATGTTTGAAATGCTTGAAGATCCCGACCACGAACCGCAGGCAAAAATTTTCCCTTGCGAAATCATTGAACGCGGCACACTGATCAAAAAGACTTGAGGTGCTAATTAGCAATTCGTCTGATCTTTACAAATGACTTCATCATAAAAAAATGCCGTGCGATCCAGTCAGGTCACACGGCATTTCTACTTGTAATATGTTTTATCTAGCGAAACATGGGTGGACGGGCATCGAGCCATTCACCATCATTTTTGCCAGATTGTGCAACCGCAACCACAGCCGCCATGGAACGCAACCCATCCTCTGCACGCGGATATAGATTTGCGGCTGGATCCATGTCACGGTTTTCTTTTTGCGCTTTAATTGCTTCTGCGAGGTCTAAATAGATATTTGCAAATGCGAGCGGCATGCCTTCTGAGTGCCCCACTGTCACGCGAGACGCACGATCAGCTTCAGGAGACAAGTTTCCTTCGCCACGTTCAATAATCTGCAAGCGCTCTCCCAATGGCATATAGAAAAGCTGGTTTGGTTGCTCTTGTGACCAACGAAGACCACCTTTTTCACCAAAGACCTGAATTCCCAAACCGTGCTGTCGGCCAATTGCAATGGAAGATGTCCAAAGGCGACCAACAGTGCCCCCATCCATTCGGAAATTGACCATAGCATCATCTTCTAATGTACGAACTGGAATGCATGATACGGTATCAGCAGAAAGTTTTTCTACTTCTTGGCCGGTAACAAAACTTGCCATGTGAAGCGCATGAATGCCGCAATCAGCAAATTGTGCTGAAACGCCTGCTTGTGCTGGATCATAACGCCAGCGAACGCGCGGATTATCTGCATCTTCTGCATCAGCATGATGACCATGGGCAAATTCAACATTAACAACACGAATAGCACCAAGGTCTCCGCGTGCGATCATCGCCTTCATATGTCGAACGAGCGAATAGCCACTATAGCCGTAATTCACAGCGCAAATCTTGCCCGCTTCATTGGCAGTGCGGACAATGTCTTCGCCTTCTTCAACCGTCATAGTCATAGGCTTTTCGCACAACACATTAAAACCAGCTTCCAAAAATGCTTTGGTTATTTCGTAATGTGTTGAGTTAGGTGTCGCAACAGTGACAAGATCAACGCGATCTTCGCGACCTTTTTCACCAGCGAGCATTTCCTGCCAGCTGCCATAAGAGCGATCCGCAGCAAGCCCTAATTTTTGACCGTAAGCACGGCCCTCATCTGGACGATGGTCGAGCGCACCAGCAACGAATTCAAATTCTCCATCAATGCCAGAGCCAAGCCTGTGTGCTGGTCCAATTTGACTGCCTTCACCGCCACCAATCATGCCCCATTTTAATTTTGCCATTTATGCGTCCTCACTAAAACCAATAGAAGCTAAATACTCGCGATTGAAGCGTGCATCACCAACAGGATCATTTTCTAATGTGGGGTCAATATCTTGCTCAACCGTACACCAACCAGAGAAGTTGTTATCTGTCAGTATTTTATAAACACTTGGGAAATCAACATCACCTTGGCCAAGTTTACAGAAAATATGCTGACCACATGCATCATAAAAATCCGTGCGATTTTTAACAACGTTGGCTTTAACCACCGGGTCGATATCTTTAAAATGCATATAGGAAATACGGCTGATGTATTTTTCCATAAATGCAATCGGATCAAATCCCGCATAACTGTGATGGCCAGTATCAAAACAAATTTTCAATATGCTTTCATCAACCTCGGACAAGAGTTTTTCAAGCTCCGGCTCAAAATCCATAAAGCCTCCAGCATGCGCGTGAATACCCACCGTTAGACCAAACTCTTCCGCACCCATTTTAGCAACATGGGCAATACGATCACGAAATGCGGACCATTCGGCGGCGTCCATTTGTTCAGCTTCTGTTGCGCGACCGGCAGTGGGTGCACGACGTGGTGAAATGGAATCAATTAAGACCAAATGTTCAGCGCCATGGGCTTTAAGTGCTTCACATGTTCTCCGAGACGCGTCTTTTACATTATCCCATGCATCAGCATCGTGAAACGCGCGAAAAACAACACCACCGATGAGCTCTAACTCATTTTTTGACAGCGCATCACCAAGCTCTGAGGGATCCTCAGGCATATATCCAATTGGACCAAGCTCAATGCCATTATAACCAGCGTCTTTGCAATCTTTTAGCACATTTTGCCAATTTGGATTGCGAGGATCATCTGCAAATTCCACACCCCATGAACAGGGTGCATTACCTATTCTAATTGTCATATTTTAGTCTTTCAAAAAATTAAATATCGTTGATATTGAGCCACTTTTTCTCTGTGGCTGATTTAAAGGCGGCTGAGACGATTTGCATAACGTCTAACCCATCTTGAAATGTTGGCCAAATGGCTGTCTTAGTCGCTATTGCTTCTAAGAAATCTTTGGCTTCAATAATAATTTGATCTTGGTAACCTGTTCCATGGCCAGGCCCTTGGCAAAATGGCAGGTAATCCGGATGCTCAGGTCCAGTAAATATCTTTTTGAACCCTTGCTGGGCAGCAGGTGCATCCATTTCATATAACCAAAGGGCGTTCTGATCTTCTTGATCAAAACGGATAGCACCTTTAGTTCCGGTAATTTCGTAGGCATAGCCCATTTTCCGGCCTGATGCGACGCGACTAAAATACATATGCCCCATGACGCCATTTTTAAATCGGCACATCATCTGGCCATGATCATCATTGGTCACATCTTCCATTTTACCTGTTTCTGGATGTGGACGCTTGTTGTGAACTGTATCGACTTCGGCGATTAGACCATCAATTGGGCCGATCAAAGCCAATGCGGCATTAATCATATGAGGTGCCAAATCACCCATTGTACCGTTGGCATCACCTTTGGTACGCCAAGTGGAGGGTGCGTTTGGGTCTGCTAAAAAATCTTCCGTGTGTTCACCGCGAAACCAGGTAATATCTCCAATCGCGCCATCAGCGATCAACTTGCGGGCATATTGTGAGGCTGGTGTACGAATATAGTTATACGCAACCATATTGATAACATCGTGTTTTGCAGCACTTTCAACCATCGCATTCGCATCCTGTAAAGATGCTCCCATCGGCTTTTCACACAAGACAGGTTTTCCAAGTGCAAACGCTGCCTCAGCTATTTCGCGATGCGTGCTTTGAGGAGAAGCAATAACAATTGCACCAACTTTAGGATCGTTGACCAGTTCTTGCCAATCGGTCGTTGCACGCGCAAATCCATAGGCTTTCCGGTAACGTTCAGCGGAACTATGCGAGGTCGCACAAACCATTTCTAATACTGGCCTAAGCTCTGTATTAAATATGGCACCAACTGATGACATCGCTACAGCATGTGCCTTGCCCATATAGCCACCACCAACGATCCCAATACCGATCGCATTACTGATGTTTGTCATAATGTTCCTCCCAGAAACCAGGCCGCCAACTTAACCATATTGCACGCGGTTGCAAATTCCTATCATTAGTTTATCCATTTGGTCAACAGAACTCTTTCACTCGATATATTTTTTCTTTATTCTACTGAAAAACAGAAAACCAAAAATTGTTTCAACGCAATCTAAAAAGCATCAGGATACGAATATGAATAAAAACAGTGAGATCAAGGCGGTTATATTTGATGCATATGGTACCTTGTTTGATGTGTATTCTGTCGGTGCATTAGCGGAAGAATTGTTTCCTACTCATGGCACAGCTCTTGCAAATATCTGGCGCGACAGACAAATCGATTACACACGCCTTCGCACTTTGTGCAACCAGTATATTGATTTTTGGGAAATTACGAAAGACGCGCTAAAATTTGCTTGCGCTTCACTTAAACTCGACCTTACCGATGATAAGTATGAAAAATTGATGCAACAATATGCACATTTGGCCGCATTTAGTGAAAATTTGGGTGTGTTGGACCAACTTAAAACCAAGGGGCTTAAACTGGGTATCTTATCCAACGGAACCCGAACGATGATCGATAGTGCTGTTGATAGCGCCCAGATGAGCGGTTACTTCGATCATATTTTAACAGTCGAAGGGATACGTAAGTTTAAGACGGTTCCTGAGGCATATCAGCTTGGCCCTGATAACTTTAATCTTGATGTAAGCGAAATTATGTTTGTGTCATCAAATTGCTGGGACGCTTGCGGCGCTACATGGTTTGGGTATCAAACTTTATGGGTCAATCGTGCGGGCATGCCACTCGAAGAATTACATGTGAAACCGACTGTCATTGGCTCGACACTTCAGGATGTTTTTAAGCTTATTTAGTGCTAGAAGCCGAGCTTATCCATATCAAATTTATTCGCAGCGATTAACAACTGATAGGCTGTCCAATAAGCGTCCGTCTTCACGCCAATTGCATCAATTTTTGATTGCGCATGTGCACGCTTTTGTTCAAGAAGTTGATCAAGCGATCCAATACCTTGATTATAACGTTCGCGTTCTGCAGTTTCGATCTGCCGCATATATTTAACACGCGCTTGTGCTAGATCTATTTGTTTACGCCCTGCTTCATATTCGCGGTAAAGTGAACGGATAGACAAAGCCACATTACGCTTTGTGTCAGAGGCCTGATAAGAAGCGAGTTGCGCACGTTGGCGGCTTTCTGCAATACTTGAAACAGTACTGAGATCAACCAGTGGCATAGTTAGTTTAACGCCAACTTGCCAATCAGTTGATTGTTGTGATTTTGAGTATGCACTGAGGGCTCTATCATGCTGCGCATAAACGTTTACTTGCGGCAAGTATTGACCATATGCTGCACGACTTGAATGACGTTGGGAAACCGCACGATGCTGCGCAGCCTTGATCTCAGGATTAAAAGCTAACGCTTCTTGGACGAGTTGTTCTTCATCATCAGATACGAGTTTTGAAACGCGCATTAACTTAGGCAAATTGGTAAACTTGCGACCAGTTAAGCTTTCAATTTGTGCTTTGATTTGTGATTTAGAACCTTTTGAAGCTTCATATTGTTGTCGCATGCTGGCTAAATTGGCCTGCACATATGCAACATCAGCCTGGCTGGCTACACCATGATCTTTACGATTGCGAACTGCTGTTAAAAGCTTTTTCAAACTTGAAACATTTTGGCCGAGCAATTTCACTGTTTCTTCTGTTTGGTGATATTGCAAATATCCGGATAACACATCTAGCAACACTTTGTTTTGCGCCGAAATCGCATCATTTTTTGCAGCCAATTTATCTTGGCGCGCGGCGCGAAGAGAGAACACACGTTGGCCACCGGTAAATATAGGCATACTCAGCGCAAAGCTCAGCTCTGTCTCACGATTAGCATCATCTAAATTACCAAAGCCTTTGTTCGAACGAGACGCATCTAAGGTCATGCTGATGGTTGGGGTAAATTTTGCAATTTCAGACCAAATCTTTGTATCTGAAATATGAACCTGCTTAATCGCGATTTTAATTCCATCGCTGTTAGCAACGGCGTCTTTAAGAACACCACGTAAATCGCTACCAACTTGCTTATTTAGCTTTGGCTCAGTATTTCCAACAAATCGTTTTGTCTTCTTCGATTTAACATGTCGTCTTGTTTTAGCGCTTCTATTTACAGTCGTATGTATAGAGCCGACAACTTCATCCGATGGTGCGGCGTTTGTCGTAATTTCAGGGACGATTGCAGAAGGTTTGGTCACACTGGCAGAGCTGACGACAACATCAACTTCGCTTGCCCCGCGCAAAGCATCTCCTGCAAACCAGGTTTCTTCAGCTCGAGCATGTGTTGTCAGAAGCACTAGGAATACGCAAAACATACTCGCAACCGAAAAACGGTGCGAGAACGTTTTTGATAGATACGCTCCCCGATACAACATTACTTACTCCAATAATATGGAACGACTTTAACGCGGTATGGTTAATAATCCTTTAGAGTAAGGTTCAAATCTCTTTGGTTGGGAGTTTAATTCATGCTCATCTGAAGCTAAAAATTTTAAAAAATCTGAGGGATCTTTCGCGACAAAATATAGCTCAGCGATAATCCGCGCAGCAGCATGAAGATGTTTAAACTAATCCAAAGCCCATGATTGCCCCAATAACGAGTAAAAATAATTGAGAGTGCTATGAAGCATGCTAACGACACTAGCATCATGTTGCGCATATCAGCTGACCAGGTTGCACCAATGAATATCCCATCCATTTGAAACGCTAAAACGCCAGTGATTGAAATCAGTGCAGCCCAGACGTAATATTGAATTGCAATTGATCGAACCATTGGCTCATTTGTAATCAAGTTGATTAGCCATGGACCGAAAACAATAAAAATGACCATCAAAATACCAGCCAGCAAAAAACCCCAGAAAAGTGTTAGCTTAACTGTCTTGAGAAATGCGGGGCGATAATTTGCACCAATTGCGCGGCCAGCTAATTGCTCTGCAGCCGTTGCGAACCCATCCAAAAGATACCCTGACAACATCAAGAAATTCATCAAAATAGCATTCGCAGCAAGAGTTTCATCACCAAATTGTCCACCCATTCTGGTGAGCCAAGCAAATGCACCAACAAGTGCAAAACTTCGGATCATGATATCACCGTTTAGCGCCATCAGCTTCATGATGGATGGACGGTGAAAAACCTGATCGCGTGATAATGGTTTGGAACCGTTAAAGCTGCGCATAACGACGAATAGTCCAACGGCTAAGCCCAGATACTCAGCGATCACAGTCGCGATCGCAACACCTGATAGTCCCCATTCAAGGCCCAAGCCGAGCGAAAATGAAAGAACAATATTTGTGCCGTTGATCAAGATTTGCAACAGCAGGCCCAAGCGTCCTTTGCCCAGTCCTAAAACATATCCCAGTAAGGCATAATTCATCAAAGCAGCAGGTGCTGAGAAGACACGGATGGCGAAATATTCTTTTGCAGCTGATGCGACTTCGCGACTTGCATCCATCAAATAAAGACCAAGCGAGATAATCACGGTGTGAAGAAGTAAAATGACCAATCCGGACACAAGACCGATCAGCATAGAGCGCCAAAAAACTGCTTTTTGCTCTGGTTCATCTTCGCGCCCATAGGCTTGAGCCACCAAACCAGTTGTAGCTGATCTTAAAAAATTAAACGTGCCAAATAAAAGATCAAAAATGATCGTCGCAATTGCAAGTCCCCCAATCAATGCCGCATTGGCAAATTGGCCAACCACGGCAGTATCGGTTATTCCTAACAATGGCGTTGTCAAAAATGCCAAAGTCATGGGCACGGCAATTTTAAAAACGCTTTTGTGAGTTACATCAAATTCTCGCGACGCTTTTGATGTTTTATTCTCTTGGCTTTGCAAAAGCTGATCTTTAGCTACGGCGGTAATTCAAAATACGTAACAATAAGAACACAGGAATAACAATTGCTGCTCCCAATGCCAAATATTCGCCAACTCGACCAAGCGCTGCAAAGCCTTGCTCCCAAATGCGAATGATAAAGTCACGCACGACATATAAAATATCAAATGGTGACCAGTTAAAGGCAGCCATCACCACCCCAACAATGAACGAAATGACCAGTAATTTGAGTATGGTTCTTCCAACTGTATCACCTAAAAATCGGTTTACTTGTCCTGACATAGGTTCACTCCTCAGCATTTCGTTGATGATGAGGACATACTCATCTCATCGTTGGGATGCAAGATAAATGCGCTTTTAGATGTAAATAAGACCCCTTCTTAGTTGCCAGCGCTTGCAAGAGGTAAACAACGCCCATAGCTTTAATCAAATTTAAAGCGATTCTTTATTCATGGCCTCTGAGCACGTTCAACTCCCCGACATATTTACCAAATGGTTTGATAGCCATGGTTGGGCGCCGCGACCACACCAACTTGCACTGCTGGAAAAAGCGCGAGAGGGGCATTCCAGTTTGTTGATCGCTCCGACGGGCGCAGGTAAAACACTTGCAGGTTTTTTACCATCACTGACTGATTTAGCAATACGGGAAAAACCAAAACCTGGCATAGTTAAACCACGATTGCATACGCTTTATGTTTCACCACTCAAAGCCCTTGCCGTTGATATTGAGCGTAATTTAACAAAGCCTGTATCTGAGATGGGTTTGCCGATTAAAATTGAAACTCGGACAGGTGATACCCCTCAACATAAGCGTCAAAGACAAAAACTCGACCCGCCGGATATTCTTTTAACAACACCGGAACAGATTTCACTTTTGCTCGCGAACGGGCAAGCTGAGCTCTTTTTTAAAGACCTAAAATACATCATCTTTGACGAATTGCATTCGCTTGTTACCTCAAAGCGTGGACACTTATTAGCGCTCGCATTATCGCGACTTAGAAGCCATGCACCCGAGCTGCAAACCATAGGATTATCGGCAACAGTTGCTAATCCCGAAGAGTTGCAAAAGTGGCTTGTCAGTCAAGACAACAATGATGAGCTTGCAGAAAAGATTTTGGTTGAAGGCGGAGCAAAACCAAACATCACGATCTTAGAGACCAAAGAGCGTATTCCTTGGTCAGGCCACAGTGCGCGATATGCAATGGGTGATGTTTATGATCAGATTAAAGAGCATCAGACAACGCTGTTATTTGTAAACACACGCAGCCAAGCTGAGCTGTTATTTCAAGAATTATGGACAATTAACGAAGAGAACCTACCAATTGCACTTCATCATGGTTCGCTTGATGCCAGCCAACGCCGAAAGGTTGAAGCGGCAATGGCGCAAAATGCTTTGCGCGCTGTTGTTGCAACATCAACTCTTGATTTGGGGATAGACTGGGGTGACGTTGATCTTGTCATTCATATTGGTGCGCCAAAAGGTGCGAGCCGCTTAGCCCAGCGTATTGGCCGCTCCAATCATAGAATGGATGAACCCAGCAAGGCAGTGTTAGTACCCGCTAACCGTTTTGAAGTGATGGAATGTAAAGCTGCATTGGACGCAAATTATATCGGTGCCCAGGATACACCGCCGCTCCTTGAAGGCGCAATTGACGTCCTTTCACAACACATTTTGGGCATGGCCTGTGCCAAGCCATTTTTAGAACATGAGCTTTATAACGAAGTTACCAGCACTGCTCCCTATAGCCACATAACCCAAGAACAATTTGGGCGCATAATTGAATTTGTTGCAACAGGTGGCTACGCACTTAAAAGCTACGAACGTTATGCCCGCATTCGCAAAACAAAAGACGGCACCTGGCGCATATCCAATCCCCAAATTGCACAGCAATATAGATTAAACATCGGAACGATCATTGAAGCTCCAATCTTAAATGTGCGCCTGACTAAGAAAAAAGCCAATGGCTCCATTGGACGCGGCGGTCCAAAGCTGGGCACTATTGAAGAATATTTTTTAGAAATGTTATCACCCGGTGATACATTTTTATTTAGCGGGCAAGTTCTGCGATTTGAAGGCATCCGCGAAAATGAATGTTTAGCATCAAAGACATTTGATCAATCTCCTAAAATCCCCTCATATGCTGGTGGAAAATTTCCTCTTTCAACATATCTTGCCGAGCAAGTGCGCAAAATGTTGATTGATGATGAAAAATGGAAATCGTTTCCAGGTCAAGTTCGTGAATGGTTAGAGCTTCAAAAACGGGTATCGCGTATGCCAAGTCATAATGAGCTTTTACTTGAAACATTTCCTCGCAACAAAAAACACTACATGATCATTTACCCATTTGAGGGTCGATTGGCGCACCAAACTCTTGGCATGCTTTTAACCAGACGATTAGAGCGAATGCATGCGCGACCTCTTGGATTTGTTGCTACAGATTATGCGTTGGCAATTTGGGCGCTGGATGATCTGGGTGAACGCTTTAAAAATGGGTTGATATCGCTATCTGAATTATTTGATGAAGATATGTTGGGTGATGATTTAGAAGCTTGGCTTGATGAATCTTGGTTGCTCAAACGCACATTTCGAAATTGCGCGGTTATTTCAGGACTGATTGAACGTCGGCATCCGGGTAAAGAAAAAACTGGCCGACAAGTCACCGTTTCAGCTGATTTAATTTATGACGTTTTAAGAAGTCATGAGCCTGATCACATTTTAATGCAGGCAACGCGCGCTGATGCGGCAACCGGTTTATTGGATATTCGCAGATTAAGCGATATGCTTTTACGAATCAAAGGACGTATCATGCATCAAAAACTTGATCATATCTCGCCGCTCGCGGTTCCTATTATGCTTGAAATTGGTCGCGAACCGGTCAACGGTGAAGCGCAGGAAAGTATATTGCTTGAAGCAGCGGAAGAATTTTTGAGCGAGGCGACAAGTCAGCTTAAATGAATATGACAAGCCCCCTCACGCCAAGCAAAACAACTTTTCCTTCACTATCGACGGAACTGAATGGTGTTGAAATCGTTTGTGATTACCGAGGTGTATTGTATCTGCCCAAAACAAAAACGTTGATTGTCTCAGACCTTCACCTTGAAAAAGGGGCCGCATTTGCCCGTCGTGGAATGTTGCATCCACCTTACGATACATCTCAAACGCTTGATAAACTGAAGCAATCGCTCGATCATTACGCCCCACAAACCGTTATCAGCCTTGGTGATAGCTTCCACGACCAACTTGGCTCAGAGCTTTTGCCAGAATTAGCGCGCGGACAGATCAAACAAATGCAAACCGGGCGCAATTGGGTTTGGATTTCTGGCAACCATGATCCAAAACCTCATACGAGTATTGAAGGTGATTGCCGTGAAGACATAACCTGTGAGACATTGCAGCTTCGACATGAACCATCCGATAATGATGCGACCGGTGAAATATCGGGTCACCTACATCCTGCAGCGGTCATTACACGTCGTGGTAAGTCCGTTCGTAGAGCTTGTTTTGCAACAGATGGCAAACGCCTCATCATGCCGTCTTTTGGTGCAACAACAGGGGGCCTTTCATTAAAACATAAAGCCTTTAATGGCTTGTTTGATACAAAAAAACTCTTCGCCCATGTTTTGGGCAAAGAGCAAGTCTATCCAATTTCTTGGTCTAAGATGCGCGGCTAGTTTGCTTACCGATTAACCGTTTCGCTTAAGAAGTTCCTGAACAAGCTTGTCAGTGATCTGGCCATCTGGCTTCATGCCAATTGAGGCTTGGAATTCTTTAATAGCATTGGTGGTTTTTGTGCCAATAATCCCATCCGGACGACCAGTATCAAAACCGTTATTGTTCAAAATACCCTGAATATTCATAATGGCTTTTTTCATATCGATTGAAGCTGTATTCGTCGCTTCGCCGACCCAAGAATCTGGTACCTGAACATTATTTGCGTTGACATCAAGTGGTGTTGGTTTCCAATTGGCAACTAAACTTTTTGCACCTTCTGCATCTGCTTGTGGCAGTGCATTGAACACCTCATCACGCTTAGATGCTGCATCTGCATCACCCTGGTTTGCAGCGATTGCAAACCACTTGTAGCTTTCAGATAGATTACGCGGAACACCTTCGCCACGCGCATATAAGATGGCCATATTGACCTGACTATCACGCACACCGCGTTCTGCTGCAGCCAAGAACCAGTTTGCCGCTTGGCTAAAGTCTGTTGCATTTCCGGTGGATGCCAACAGAACACCAAGATTGTGCATAGCGTTTATGTTGCCGTTATTTGCTGACGACTGATATAGAACCCTTGCACGATCGATATCACGATCAACGCCGGTACCTTTTTCATAGAAATTACCCAATCGATATTGCGCTGGTGCGAAATTAAGATCTGAAGAAAGCTTCAACCACTTAACCGCTTCATCCAACTTCACCTCGGTACCGCGGCCATCTGTAAAGCGAGCAGAAATTTCATATAGCGCGATCGGATCTCCACCCAATGCAGCTTGTTTTAGCGCAACAGGCGCAACTGAATCTGGTAGGTCTTGCGCATCCGCATATGGGTTTACCTGGGCGGATTGTGTTTGAGATTGAAGCGGATCAGCCCCATCGCTAATTTCAGCTGTTTCAACAGCTTGGCGCACTGGATTAACATCCTGCACAAGCGAATCTGCATTACCTTCAGCGAGTTGTTCACCCTCTGATGTTGGTGTCATGGTATCGTTTAAAGGCAGTGCTGGTTCAGGCTGTTCAATTTCTGGTGCAGATTGATCAATTGACGTTGTTTCGTTACCCGCAGTGAGCGTATCATTCTCAAGTGGAATTTCTCTTGGCTCAACTGTTTCAGGTACAACCTCGACAACTTTTGGCGCTGTGTTTTCAGGCGAACCGCCAACAAAGTTTTTAGCCAGTGGAATTGCCAAAATTGCCAATAGGATTGCACCAGCTGCGATCAAGATTGGTTTACGGACAAGCGGACCACCCGATAATTTTACACCGCGCTTTTTGGCCTTCTCTGGCTTTTCATCATTTTCCATTGCACCAACTTCAGCGGCAGCTGCAAGCGCTGCTTTACGCGCAGAAGCGACATAATCGGTTGGTTTTGAATTTGCCATTTGCGGCTCATTCTGACTGCCGCGTTGTTTTTGCACATCACGCATTTTTTGCATGATTGAATTGATATCAGGCGCTCCAGAACCAGGCTCTAGCGGTTCATCTGCAAATTCACTTTCCAACTCATCTAGTGCTGATGGTTCTGCGCGATGCTCTGGAGTTGCCAATAAGCTTTGTTCATCTGCACCACCAGAACGATCACGTTTTATGCGCTCGGCCAAACCAGCCAATAGTGAGCTTGCCCCACGCGCGGGTTTTTCAACCTTGACTTCTGGTTCGATGCCAAGTTGATCATCAAGCATACTATCATCATAAACTTCATCGCTAGGGGATGCTTCGGCAAGCGTTGCAGCACGAGGCATTTCAACATTTGAGGCCAAATTTTGCGGAGCTTGTGGCGGTGTCTGCGCAATCGACGGTCCAGTTCCACGCTCCATGGTTTCCAAACGATCCGCGATCTTTAACAATGTATCTTGCAAAGCACCGAATGATTTCGAATTTCGGTTTTCAGATTCCCGATATAAATGTTCAAGCTGTTTAAGATCAGATGTCAATGCTGAGATATTTGAGCTCTCGGCATGACCACTTGCAGATGATGATTCTGGTGAACGTTGATATGCTTCAAGAGTTGCTTCGGCTGCTTGACGTGCTGCTTCTAATACAAATTCATCGTTGGTGTTCAGATGCTCTTCCAAGTTAGATAATTTATCACCAACCTGATCCACACTTGCGCCGCTCATCAGTTCTGACAATTGCGCGATTTGCTGTTGCAGACCATCTGTGTTCACTTGGGTCACGCCACCGGTTGAGTTTTCTAAACGCTCAGCGATGCCTGATAATTGATGCTCCAAGCGGTCGATGCCGGGAAGATCCGTCGGCGTTGAACGTTCATCCAGCTTATTTGCAATTTCAGCAAGTTGTCCGACAAGTCTTTCAATTCCCGCCGTCTCAACTGATGCAGCGCGGTTATCCAAAGCATCTACTTTATTCGCAATTTCCAATAGGCGTGCATCTAGCTGCGGGTTGTGTGCACTGGGTGAACCGTTGTCCAGGCTGGCTTGAAGATTTGCAAGACGCTGCTCAAGTTCGCTGATACTTGTATCATTGGCAATATCGTTCAGCCGCGCCGACATTATTTCTAAACGATCGGCGACACCATGTTCACCATTATTGGCAAGTTGCCCGATTTGATCAGCTAATTGCGCAAGCCGTGCATCTGTTTGATTGGTAAATTCTGCAAATTGTTGGTGGTTGCCCGAACTTTCTGGACGGTCCATCAATTGCGTGATTGCTGTAGCAATCAATTCAACTTTTTCTTCCAATGGGCGCAAGGCACCATCTGATTGTGGCATTGCTGCCAATACGTGGCGAATATCTTCTAAACGCGTGGCTAAATCAGACAGCTCACCATGAATAGCGTGAGGGTTAAAACCTTGCAAAGTGCGCTCGATATCACTCCAGCGATTATCAAGCCCCATCAGTGTGTCTTCTTTGGCAACTGTGTCGACTAGGTTTCGCAGACTATCGACTTCAAGGCGCAGGCTATCAAGTTCCCCACCTTCATAATTTGCACTTGGAAGCGAGGAGCGACCACCTTCTAACTCTTTTAAACTTTGCGCAATAGCTTCAAGATCAGCACCGATTGAAGCAGGGACATTGGCATCACCTGAATTGGAATTGAGCGCCAACATCTCATTTTGCATTTGGCTAAGCTCTTGGCGCAGCGTCATTTGCATGTCTTGTTTTAGTTCCGAACGAAGTTGCGTGACAACACTTGAAAGATCATTGGAAGGAGCAGGCGCAGCTGTTCTGTTCATTTTCAACTGAAGTCGACCTGAGTTTTGACCACCTCTTGGCAATCCCTGAGATCTGGTTTGGGATCTATTTTGATGACCGGACAAGCTTTGCTGACGCGCTCTTATTTCATCTGTCAGCGAATAATCTTGGGACACAGTTGCACCGCGGGGTGCGCCGCGGGTTGCATAGTCATTGCCTGATGAATTGGCTTGCCCAAGGATTTTTTCTTCAAGATCCTCAATCGTTCTGCTGAGAGTATCTAAAGTTGATTCCTGGGTCATCGAATGATGGTTATTAGATCTGCTTCCGGTCATACTATCGCTCGTTTCACCTGTTTATGACCCTTATTCCAAGAGACTTGTCGATTTGATTTTGGGCAAAGCCCTAGAATTTGGACAAGCAAAAACAAATCACTTGGTATGGTCACTTATGCGCAACATCATCGAAACATGGTAAACAAGCCGTTAACTATTCTTAATTTTCCTAAAAATTAACCATATTTTTCGCTGATAACGCTCATATTTTAGATTAATGACTGAAGCTTGCGGGAACATTTCGCCCGTAGAATTGCGGTCTGACACGTAAAATACTGCTAAAATGAACTGGATTTCAGGTCATGTTTAGCTGTGTAAAACACAAGAATGAGAGAAATATGAGGAAAATAAGCCAATAAAGCGGACATTTTTCCTATTTTCTTTACTCAACACGATTTGATCGTTAATCTCGAGCTTAGCAATTCATCTTATAAATTGGAGCCATTGGGTTTGTTATCTCATTCACATATATGGACAGCAATAGAAACGCTGGCAACGCATAACAATCTTTCACCCTCTGGTCTTGCTCGTTTAGCTGGCTTAGATCCTACCTCATTTAACAAATCCAAACGTCAAGGCGCTGATGGGCGATTACGCTGGCCTTCAACTGAATCATTGGCAAAAATTATGCATGCCACAAATACATCTTTTGATGAATTTGCACGTTTGGTTGGTGACAACGAAAGTGATGATTATGCCGGACTTCCAGCTGGGAACTTTCCCGCACAAACCAATGGCATTCCATTGCTGGGGTTTGCGCAAGCGGGCGCCGGCGGTTTTTTTGACGATGCAGGGTTTCCCGCAGGCCAAGGCTGGGAAGAAGTTGATTTTCCAACCCAAGACGCAAAGAAAAACAATGTCTATGCATTAGAGGTTCAAGGCGAATCTATGATGCCACTTTATCGCGATGGCGATGTTTTGATCATCGAACCAAATGCGCAAATCCGCAAAGGTGACCGGATTGTTGTACGCACCAATGAAGGTGAAGTCATGGCAAAAATTCTATCGAGAGATACTACTCAAAGCATTGAACTTTTATCACTAAATCCTGAGCATCCCAATCGTCAATTTTCCAAAACCGAAATTGATTGGACCGCGCGCATCATTTGGGCAAGCCAATAGCATAACGGGAAAATTCTTTGAACTTTTCTACCATCACAGACTTGAATAAAGTGCATATCCGATACTAAATGAAACCTCTAAAACAAAATCGGATCGTCCAATGAATAATGAAGTAAATCTCCACGAAGGCCTCATCTACATCATGGTGACAATGTCAGCTGTCGATAGCTCGATGGACGACACGGAGTTGGAGCGTATTGGTCGCTTAGTTAGCTTTCTTCCGGTTTTTGAGCATTTTGATGAAGACGATGTCATTTCGACTGCACGCAGATGTAGTGCGCTTATAAGCGAGCCGGATGGCCTTAGCCTTGTCTTGGAGATTATCAGCGATTCAATACCTGAGCGTCTTCACGATACCGCCTATTCTATTGCAGTCGAGATTGCATCAGCAGATTATGAAATCAAAGCTGAAGAAATCCGTTTATTGCAATTACTTCGTGACCGTCTTGATTTGGACAAACTAACTTGCGCAGCAATCGAAAGAAGCGCCATTGCGCGATATAAACGCGCTCGAAACCGTTAGATCAAAAACTGCGACTTAATCGCCATCACGATTGTTTTATGTGATTTTGGCTCTCATTCGTAATATAAAAGCCTCACAATACAATTTGAGGTTTGCTTTACGTGACTATTCTTGGACTTTCTGAACCAGCTATTCGGCTGACCGTTTTTCTATCCGTCTTGTTCGCGATGGCAATTTTCGAATTATTTCATCCGCGGTTAGAACGTGATGAAATGCGCGGGGCTTTAAAAACACAGCGCTGGTTTACCAATCTTTCTATGGTCGTTATCTCATCGCTATGCCTGCGTGTGATATTTCCTGCCGCTGCTGTTGGTGCAGCGTTTTGGTTGCAAGAGCGCAATATTGGCCTGTTTAATATTCTCAATGTATCTCCAATCATTGGCGGCATCATCGCTTTTGTTGTGCTTGATTTCATCGTATGGCTAGAACACTTGGTAAGCCATAAATGGCCCATTTTGTGGCGTATTCATCGTATGCACCATGCGGATAACGGTTTTGACGTGACAACTGCGCTTCGATTCCATCCGCTTGAGATCGTGTTATCAATGGCGTGGAAAATTATCATCATCGCGCTTTTGGGGGCACCAGCAATTGCTGTACTCATATTCGAAATCGTGCTTAACGGCATGGCGATGTTTAATCATTCCAACATAAAACTGCCGCTGAAACTGGATAGATTTATTCGTCCGGTTTTAGTAACGCCTGACATGCATAGAGTGCACCACTCTACCGACCAAAAAGAAACAGATTCAAATTATGGCTTTAACTTTTCCTTTTGGGATCGAATCTTCTCTACCTACACCGCCCAACCAAAACTTGGACATGATGGAATGGAGATCGGCTTGAAAGAATTCCGCGGGTCGAAAAGCTCTAATCTGATTTGGACATTGCTACTGCCGTTTAAAGGCAAAAACTAAGTTCAAATTTCTAATAAATTCCGTTTGGAAAGTAACGTAAATAAAGTTCAGCAAAATTACCGTTTTTGCCCAAAAGTGACAGGCCGTAATTTAACGTCTTGAGCAAATCTGCATTGTCTTTTGTGACGGCAACAGCAAGGCCCTCGCCGAGATAATACTGCGATAAGTATGGCCCACCGACAAATTCGCAACAACCGCCCGCATCTTCTCCCGATAGCCAAAATGAGAACTGCAATCCGTCACCAAACAGTAAGTTCACATCTCCAGATTTAAGAGCTTTATAGAGCTCAATGCGATCATCAAAAGCTTTAACTTCTGCTTTTGGAAACCAGTTTTTTAACATTGCTTCATGGGCCGAATTGCGTGCAACACCAACTTTTATTGGTTCTTTCTTTTTCCATGCCGGGTCATTTGTTTTTACATCAGTGCTCAGTGCTTTAAGGTTTATATCTTTCCCGTTGAGTGCAATAAACCGAGCTGGCAGCTCAAGATATGATCGGCTGAATAAATAGTTTTTACGCGCATCAGCAGATATGGAAAACCCAGCGATCATTGCATCGCCCTGCTTACTTTGTATTGCTTGTGGCAAATCTTTCCACTCAATCGCCTGTATCTGACACCGATCAATAATTTTAAGTATTGAACAAATATTGCGCGCCAAATCGACGTGAAAACCGGTCAGGCGACCATTTTCATCTAAAAAACTAAATGGTGGAAAATCCACCGTCGTGAGGAACCTCAAGCGTTCAATTTTTCGAACATCAGCGATGGGAATACGCTCTTGTGCATCGAAGTAATTTGGAATAATGGGCGCTTGAGCCATACTATAAACGGGAACTATACTTAGTAATACTAGTGCAAAAAGTGTATTAAGTAGTGACTTTACCAATAAACCTATATATGTATGAACCATTGTTTTCTATAATTCCGTGCATGTATTCAAAGTCTTGTATCACTTATGTCATCTCCAAACGGCAGCGACAACCACAAGAACAGTAAAATAGCAAAACTCTCACGATCGAAAGATAGCGAGGGTATCGTTGATCCGGCGATGATGGAGTTTTTTACATCTTTGGGAATTGCGAATAAGTTTATTGATCACGCATACAGATTAGCTAAGAAGAACGGCACCAGCGTCGAAACAGAGCTGATCGCAAATAGATTTGTCTCAGAAACTTCATACTTTAAATCTCTGGCAAACCATCTTGAGCTGATGTTTATTGAAAACATATCTGCTGAAAGCATAGTCGCTTCGCCAACGATTGATATTTTATTATCACGAAACGGGCCTTTGCGAATTCAATGTGATGGCAGAATACTAACCATTGTTAGCCCAACAATTGAAGAACTGCTGCGGCTTGAAAAATTGCTCAAATCAAAACCAGGGTTAAGAGATAACTTTGCGATAGCGCCAAGGTCATCCATTAAGGGTGCTGTGTGGCAGTTAAATGATATCGGACGCGCTAGGTCAATTGTTCGAAATCTTTACGAGACCAAACCAGATATGAGCGCTAAGATGCTATTAACCAATTGGCAGAGTTTTTGTCTTGGTGTTTTCTGCCTGAGTGTTTGTCTGCTCATCTATTTCCAACCCGGCGTTATATTTCTAATACTTCATGCTTTTTTATCGCTGGTCTATTTGTCTTTTAATTTACTCAAATTATCTGCGGGTTTTTTTTCATATACCGAAAAAGACCCACAACCTCTCCCTGCTCACCAAGATAATTTGCCGACTTACACGATCCTAATTGCACTTTATAAAGAAGAACGCGTGGCAGAACAGTTAGTCACTGCAATGAGCAGATTGGATTGGCCTAAAAGTAAACTTGATATCAAACTCATTTGCGAAGATGAGGATATTACAACCATAAATGCATTGATCGAAGCAGATCCCGGTCCTCAGTTTGAAATTATTCGAGTTCCACAGCTTTTGCCGAAAACCAAACCAAAGGCACTACAATATGCAATGGTTGCCGCAAAAGGAGAATTTATTGCTGTATATGACGCGGAAGATCGCCCGCATCCTGAGCAACTCCTGGAAGCTTATCGAGAGTTTGCGCAACACGGGGAAAATCTGGCATGTTTGCAGGCACCACTAGTTATAAGTAATGCAGATGCTGGATGGCTGGCAGGTCTTTTTAGCTTAGAATATTCCGGTCTATTTCGACGCTTAATTCCTCTTCTTGCGCATTTTGGTTTACCTATACCTTTAGGTGGAACATCCAACCATTTTCGAAAAACCGCTCTGCTTAATGTTGGCGGATGGGACCCATGCAATGTGACTGAAGATGCCGATTTAGGTATTCGTCTTTATTGTGAAGGCTATTATACTGGTGTTTTAAAACGTCCAACTTTAGAAACTGCACCGACTGATATCCAAGTATGGATTAGGCAAAGAACGAGATGGCTAAAAGGATGGATGCAGACCTGGTTGGTATTGATGCGTCACCCTCTACGTCTATTGGAAAAACGAGGCATTATTGGCTTTATAATTATGCAGATCATGATAGGCGGCATGCTGGTTGCTGCCCTTGCTCACCCGTTTGCTTTCATCTTTATTGGTTACACAGTTTACAAGGCAGTTTTTGGCGGAATATTCAGTTCGACATTAATTGAATTTGCGCTGGTCTACGTTGATATTTGCAATCTCATAGGCGGATATTTGATTTTCATATTCGTTGGCGTGGGTGCACTCATACCTGCTCAAAAAAAGAAGGTTAAAAGCCGGTGGTTTGTTTTACCGCCACTTTATTGGTTACTCATGTCTTTTGCGGGATGGCGGGCGTTATCACAACTACCGCTTAGATCTCAGTTTTGGGAAAAAACTCCGCACGAGCCAGCGCGGCGGGAATGATAGCTCCCCAGCCGCGATCTTACGTACGACCAAACTGAAGTGTTAGTTTATTAATCCCGCCCGAAAATTCTGAATATCGCGTTCAACAAGCGCTAATTCACCACTTAATCGAGCGATCTCAACTTGATCTGTTGAATTTTGTTGATTGAGATTTGCAATTTCCAACTGGATAGTTGTTTGCTCTTGCGGAGTGGCCGTTGCAATCAGTTTTATTTTCTCAGATGCCTGTGATTGACGTCTTGTAATTGCACTCTTCCGACTATTGATATCTGACCTTATACCATGCGCGCGTTTTCCAAGATTATAACCTGATAAAAATCTCGCTGACTTATCCAACGGGCAAACGTTTGCATATCCACTTCCCGCTTCACCCACACGCAATCCATTAGCGGGTGTGCAATATCGAACTAATCCGTTTTGGTAGCCTTGGTTCCAAGCTGTTTGATTAGGAGTGATCCCAGCCTTTGAGCAAGCTTTTGCATGACGCGCAAAACGATCTTGCGGCGCATGACCTGCAGCACCATCAGTTTCACCAATAACCATCCAGTCAGCAGCCACGCATTCTTCTTTTGAAAGCGTTTGACAAGCGCCAAGCGCGACCCCAATTCCAATAAGACCTGTGATGAGATAAACTTTTGATAGATGATTACGCAATAAAATTCCCCTTAATAAAAAACCCAGCTCAATATTTGAGAGCTGGGTTGATAAGTCAAGAACTTATAGCGTTATTAAGAGCGCGCGCGTCGACGCTCTGAACTTGGCTGATACGCCAATTTTGAATGGTAAGTGCAATAAGGTGCAGATTCATCTGCATCATTGCCGCAAAAATGGAAGCCATCCATCATAGGATCTCCAACCGGCCATTTACATGTTGTTTCACTCAATTCAATCAATTTGAGCTTTTTAGAAATTGGTACAACGACATCCTCAATGGGGCGTGTATCAATCTCCTGCATTGCGACCGCATCAACATCCGTTTTCATTACCGTTGCAGCAGCTGCGCCACCACCACCAGATCTTGTTGGTGTCGGACGGGAAGATGTGCTGGCTGTACGCGGCGCAGTGAAACCTGTGCGTTGAGTTGCAACTGTTGGACGCTTGGCACGCGGGCTGCGAGAACCACCAGATTTTGCACGACCAGGCAAATGAAGACGATGGACTTTACCAATGACGGCGTTACGGCTTACGCCGCCAAGCTGCGCTGCGATTTGACTCGCGCTCAAGCCTTCTGCCCACAATTTCTTGAGCTGTTCGACGCGTTCATCAGTCCAACTCATAATTATCTCCGTTCCTATTTATCTAGACAGAATCAACCACCACTGCACTCAAACGAGTACATTTTAAACTACTTAAAAAGTCGCTGGGTCCGTCGCATTTTTTCCAACTAGATCTAAGTTAGTGATCACAGGACTCTGTGACAAGGGGGAGAAATTGCTCTGATTCGCAAAAATTTAGTTTTCCCCAACTAAAGCGTGTTTTGGTTATTTTTTGTCAAAAAATGAGGTGCCGATTGACAGTATTGTACCATTACGATGCATAATTGACTTTTTGTTTCAAAGTGGCGATAATATAGGAAGCCGTCCAAACTGGGCGGTTTTTCAATTTTTACATCGACAAATCGCGCCGCGGATGCAGTTGGCACTCACATTGATTTTAACAGGAGAGCGGCATGGCAAAGGCCACGTCTTTATATTCAATTCTTCCAACATCCGGAGCAACATTTACTTCGGGTGAAGGTGTTTGGCTTGAAACTGATCAAGGTGAGAAATACCTAGACTTCACAGCCGGAATCGCGGTGAATTCGTTAGGACATTGTCATCCTCACCTGGTTGAAACACTAAAGCAGCAAGCAGAACAGCTTTGGCACATTTCGAACTTGTTCCAAGTCACAGGACAAACAACGCTTGCCGACCGCCTAACCACAAATACTTTTGCCGACAAAGTGTTTTTCACCAATTCAGGTGTTGAAGCTATGGAATGTGCTATTAAAACGGCGCGCCACTATCATTTTGCCAATGATGAAGCTGAACGCTTTGAAATCATCACATTTCAAGGTGCCTTCCATGGCCGTTCAACTGCGACAATTGCCGCCGGGGGTCAGGAAAAATACATCGAAGGCTTCGGACCAAAGGCACCTGGTTTCATTCAAGTGGAACTAAATGATGTTGACGCACTAAAAGAAGCAATGACAGAAAAAACAGCGGCACTACTCATCGAACCTATTCAGGGTGAAGGTGGGTTGCGTTATGTGCCCACTGAGTTCTTAAAAGAATTGCGCGCGCTATGTGATGAAACAGGCACGCTTCTTATTTTTGATGAAATTCAATGCGGGGTTGGCCGGACAGGTAAATTATTCGCTCATGAATGGTCAGGTGTGCAGCCAGACATCATGGCTGTTGCAAAAGGTATTGGCGGCGGCTTCCCGCTTGGTGCGTGTCTTGCAACTGAAGAAGCTGCACAAAGCATGGTACCCGGTACGCACGGCACAACATTTGGCGGCAACCCATTAGCGATGGCTGTAGGCAACGCTGTATTGGATGTCGTATTAGAAGATGGCTTTTTAGAAAACGTTCAGGACGTTGCACTATTGTTAAGACAAGGCCTTGCTGAACTGGCGGATACTTATCCAGATGTTATCGAAGAGTTAAGAGGCCAAGGCTTGATGATTGGCATCAAATGTAAGACGCCAAATATCGAACTTTTGGGTGCTATGCGTGATGAAAAATTCCTTGCCGTGCCTGCAGGCGATAATGTCATCCGATTGCTGCCACCGCTTACTTTGACAAAAGATGAAGCGCGCGAGGGATTATCTCGCATCAGAAACGCGCTCAAAACAATCCAGAAATAACTGCTTTTTAGGAAAATCCTATGTCTTTAAATGATTCACATCACCACTTTTTAGACCTTGCTGAAGTCAACAAGGGTGAGCTTCGTCGCATGATTGATCATGCAAAATCAACGAAGATAAATCTGAAACAAGGGATTGAGCATAAGCCATTGCAGGGCAAAGTCATGGCAATGATCTTTGAAAAGCCATCAACACGCACTCGGGTGTCATTTGATGTAGGCATGCGCCAGCTCGGTGGTGAAACTCTTTTACTATCTGGTTCTGATATGCAATTGGGCGCATCTGAAACCGTAGCTGACACCGCGCGCGTATTATCGCGTTATGTCGACATTATCATGATTAGAACTATGGAGCATGATCGCCTTCTTGAAATGGCAGAATATGCAACCGTGCCGGTGATCAATGCGCTGACAGACGATACGCATCCATGTCAGATTATGGCTGACGTTCAAACTTACGAAGAACATCGCGGTTCTATTGAAGGAAAAACACTTTCTTGGGTGGGCGATGGTAATAATGTCACTCATTCATTGATGGAAGGTGCTGCCCAGTTTGGCTATTCTATGAATATTGGCACTCCAGAAGGTTCAGAACCTGAACAACGGTATGTTGAATGGGCGCGCAAAAACGGTGCGACCATCAACTTGGCGCATGAAGCTGAGGTAACTGTTAAAGACACTGATTGTGTGATTACCGATAAATGGGTTTCGATGAACCAAGAGCACAAAGCCCGAGGTCACAATGTATTCCAGCCATTCCAAGTTAATGCAGAACTCATGGCTCAAGCCAAATCGGATGCATTGTTTATGCATTGCCTTCCTGCCAAGCGTGGCGAAGATGTCACTGATGAAGTGATTGACGGTCCACAATCTGTGGTATTTGATGAAGCTGAGAACAGAATGCACGCTCAAAAAGCTATTATTGAATGGTGTTTAGGCGCGCTTTAAACTCAGCGTAAACATTCTGGCTATTGAAATTTGTGTGCGGTGGGACCAAATGCAGAACTGCATGATTTGAACCACCCCAAATATTGAGTATTGACTATGGACGCATTTGAAACCGCGCATGACATTAAGCTTTCTGGCGATGATCACGTTATTCCTTTTCAGGTTGAAGGGTTAGACGTTCGAGGCAGAGCTGTTCAGCTTGGTCCTATGTTGGATCAAATTTTGACCCGCCACACATATCCAGAGCCTGTCGCACAACTTTTGGCCGAAGGAATTGTACTTACGGTTTTGCTGGGTACGTCGCTTAAGTTTGAGGGCCGTTTGATCCTTCAAACTAAAGGCGATGGCCCGGTTGAATTGCTCGTTGTTGATTTCCGAGCGCCTTCATCTGTGCGTGCTTATGCACAGTTTAATCAGGAAAAGCTGGATCAGGCAGTTAAAGACGGCAACAGCCTGCCACATCAATTGCTTGGCAAAGGTGTGCTCGCATTTACCATTGATCAAGGCGCAAATATGCAGCGCTACCAAGGCATTGTTGAGATGAAGGGCGATACGCTTTCTCAGATGGCTGAATCATACTTCAAACAATCTGAGCAAATTCCGACAAGCATTAAATTGAGCGTAGCAGAACTCATTGCTAAAGGCGAAGATGGAAAATCAGAGCATCAATGGCGCGCTGGCGGCATTTTAATCCAGTTCTTGCCACATGCGAGTGATCGCATGAACCAAACTGATTTACCCGGTGGCGATTTACCTGATGGGGTTAAAGAAGAAACCACAGCTGAAGATGATGCCTGGACAGAGGCAAAAGTTCTCGTTGAAACCGTCAGTGCAAGCGAATTGACAGATCCACAAGTTGGCAGTGAGCGATTACTATACCGTTTATTTCATGAACGCGGTGTTCGAATTTTCGAAGCCGGGTCAGTTCGTGATGAATGCAGTTGCTCGCGTGAACATCTATTTGGTGTTTTATCACGTATGGATAAGGAAGAGTTGGTGGACACTTTCACAGACGGCAAGATTGAGATCGCTTGTGAATTTTGCTCTACGCAGCACGAATTTACGCAATCTGAATTTGATCTATGACTTTGGGCTGAGGGCAAAAGCCCTCCCATTGCCAAAAATTACAAAACGTTAATTTGCAATTTAAAGGCATCAATGAGCATAATCAATTCGCATCAGCGAGTGTGAGAAATGCTAGACAAATCCAATCCAGAACAAGGCTCAGAACAGGGCCCAAAACCCGTGACAGAAAACGTAGTTGAACTTGATCAACCGAACGTTACACCTATCAGTGATATACCAAAATCTGATGAGGCACCGGCCGCGTCACCCCCTAAGAATAAGCGTTCATGGGGACATCGTATTATGATGTTTGCGCGTGCTATCTTCCAGTTCGTTCTCATGATTGGGGTTTTAGCTGGCGCTTATACTCTCATGGACAGATTGGTAAACTCACGCGAAGAGCCAACAAAACGGCCATTCCGCGAGGCGACTTTTACTGTTGATTCAATGGAAGCTGTTCAAACAGCGCATCGACCAAGTATTTTGGTTTATGGGCAGGTTGAAACCGCAAGAGACGTTGAGCTTCGCCCTTTAGTTAGCGGTGAGATTATTGCGGTCAATGATAATCTCACAGCTGGAATGCGCGTTGAAAAAGATGATCTTCTAGTCTCAATAGACCCCTTTAATTATGAAGGTGCAATACGTGAAGCCAACGCTAATCTATTACAGGTACAAGCGAGTGTACGTGAGATTGATGCGCGTTTAGCCTCTGAAAATGATCAGTTGATTTCCGCTCAAGATCAGCTGGAACTCGCACGTGCAGATTTAGAACGTGCGCAATCACTTGCAGCCTCAGGCACGTTAACGAACAAGCAGGTTGATGATCGGGTGCTCGTTGTTTCACAACGCAGCCAATCCGTTAGCCAAAGACGCAATAATATCATTATTAATGAAGCGCAAAAGGAACAGCAATTAGCCAATATTGAGCGGCTGGAATGGAAGCTGAACGAAGCTGAAAGACAGCTTAAAAACACCAAGCTTTACGCACCATTTAGCGGTGTTGTTTCCAACGCAAATGCAGAACCTGGTCGTTCGGTTGGTAGCAATGACGTCTTAGTGTCTATTTATGACGACAGCCAATTAGAAAGTCGCTTTACACTTACCAATGCTCAATATGGCCGGATGGCAACAGACAGTGACCCTTTGATTGGGCGTGAAGTTGAGATTATTTGGACGATTGGCACTGTGAGCTATTCTTATAAAGGTGAAATCGACCGTATTGGCGCAACTGTTGCAGCAGAACGCGGCGGCGTTGAAGTTGTAGCGCGGATCAAACCTGAAGATCATGCCGCTCAAATTCGCCCAGGCGCATTTGTCGAAATTTTAGTGCCAGATCGTGCCTATAACGATGCTATAAAAGTACCAGAAACCTCAATTTACGACCAGTCTCATGTGTTTATCATCGAAGAAGGTCAACTTGTTCGCAAAGATATTGAAATCTTGGCCTTCGATGGTAGTAGCGCGATTATCAAGGGGAAGGATGAAGCTGCTTTAAACTCCGGCGATAAAATCCTCACCACTCGATTAACCGAAGCAACAGAGGGTGCACGGGTGCGCGCGCCAGGAAAAGCTGAACTCCGTCAAAGCGGAGCAAGACGACAGTCAAATGGTGCAGGACAACGCCCTGAAGGTGCCGGGCAACGTCCAAATAGTGCTGGAGAGCGGCAAGCTGGCGAAAGACAACGCCCCGGTGGCACGGATGGCTCGGGTAACAACAGACAAAGACCAAACGCAAACAACAATTCTGAGGGTTAGGTCATGAACGATACTTCCAGAATAGAGCAAGTACGCAGTGGTTGGGCTGGCTTGATCAGTACATTTGTGCGCCATCCAAATGCAGCTAATTTGCTGATGGTTTTGATGATCATTTTTGGTGCCTTTGCAATTGCAAAAATCAATACGCAATTTTTTCCAACCGTCGATCGTCCAACTATCGGCGTAATCATCCCTTGGTCTGGGGCGAGTGCGCAGGATGTTGAAGTCAATGTTCTAGCGGTTGCAGAACCGGAGTTACGCTTTATCAATGGCGTTGATAAAATGACGTCAACAGCATCTGAAGGAAACGGCGCGATCACCTTGGAGTTTTCCGAGGGCACCAACATGCAGCAAGCGCTCGCAGATGTTGAAGCTGCAGCAAAATCAATTAGCAACCTACCCGAAGACGCTGAGACACCAACGGTTAGCCGCTCTCAATTCTTTGATGCTGTTGCACGATTATCTGTCGGCGGGACAGCCTCTGAAAAAACAAAACGCGATTGGGCAAAACGCATCCGTGATGATTTGATTGATCGCGGAATTGATAAGATTAATTTCAATGGTTTGAGATCTCCAGAAATTGAGGTTTCTATTCCAGAGCGTGAATTAAGACGCTTATCGATGACAGTTTCTGAAGTGTCTAACATCATTACAAGCAACAGTCGCGACCTTCCATCGGGCAATGTTGAGGGCGATATCGAACGCCAGTTGCGCGCACTCGCCAACGCCCGCGACACGAAATCTATCGGAAATGTTGAAGTTAAATCGTTTCCAACTGGTGAGAAAATCAAACTCAACGATATAGCCAGCATTGATGAAACTTTCGATGATAGCGAAACACAGGGCTTGAGCGGAAACCAAAGCGCGATTGAACTCGATGTTCGTCGTGCACCAACAGCAGACACGCTTCAAACAGCCTCAATTTTGTTCGACTATATTGAAGAAATAACACCTCAACTCCCAAGCAACATCGAATTATCAACATATCGCGTATCCGCTGACGCACTCTCAGAACGTATTCTCCTATTGGTCAAAAATGCACTTGGCGGCTTGGTTATTGTTGTCTTGATGCTGTTTATATTCCTCAATGCCAGAATTGCCTTTTGGGTTGCTGCAGGCATTCCAATTGCGCTTTTAGCAACTGTCGGGATTATGTTATTGATCGGGCAGACTATCAACATGATCACGTTGTTTGCTCTTATCATGATGTTGGGGATCATTGTCGATGATGCCATTGTTGTGGGTGAACATACCAATACACGTCTCGAAATGGGCGATGATAATATTTCAGCTGCTGAAAATGGCGTGGGTATGATGATGACCCCTGTCATGGCAGCGATGCTAACAACACTTGCAGCTTTTAGTCCAATATTGCTGATCAATGATACTATTGGCCAAATTATGGGTGTGCTACCCTATGTCGTTATAGCGGTTCTGATCGCGAGCTTGGTTGAGTGTTTCTTCATTCTCCCGGGCCATTTGGCGCATTCTTTAAGACCCAATAATTCGAAACGTTGGTCCTACTGGCGACAGTTCTTTATCGCTCTGATATTTACGTTATCAGCTGCATCAATTTTAAATCGCCTGAGTGGGACATATGACGGGGGAGATAACCCATCTCAACTTGCGTGGATATTTGATCAACCCGTTTATGTACGCGCAGCTATTTCTGCAATCGTTGCAATTTGCCTCGCTACTATGATCGAATATATCTATCTCAAGCTTTTAAGACCCGTCATCTCGATTATGATCTTGAGCTTAATATTTATTATCGGTTCCAATATCTTTCACCTTTCAACTGATCCATCGATAGAGATTGAAGGAACGCGTGCATTTATCGGCGCTTTAATCTCATTGCCACCAATGAAATACATCATAGGGTCGTTCATTGCTGCTAGTCTCATAACCGTATTCACCGAACTCAAAGTTTGGCGATCATCGTTAAAAATGACAGCAGAGGAAAAAGCAGCATTACAAAATCAGGAAGGTTGGTTCCGCCGCAATTTCGATCAGGCTTTCGGATGGTTCCGCGACAATCCGGTAAAGTTCTTGGTGAAACTATCTTACAATTGGCGTTATGTCACTATCGCGTTTTCACTTGGACTGATCATGGTTCTTGCGGTTGGATTGATCCGCAGTGGCAAAGTCGAATTCGTGTTCTTCCCTTCACCTGAGGCTGAAAATATCACAGGGATTGTGGTCTTTAACGCGGGTCTTCCGGAAGAATCTGCCAAACAGGCTATTCTCGCCTATGAAAGGACACTTCATGATATTGATGAAAAACTAACTGACGAAAACGAAGAACTCGTCAGTGCGATTTTCACCACCTATGGCGCGTCCAACCGAAACGGCGCCGTGCAAGCACGTATACAAGTTCAGCTAACAGCATCAGAATTTAGAACCGTACGCACCAACGATATTGTCAGCGCTTGGCGAAGTGGTGTGCCACGCATTGCAGGTGTTACGCGTTTCTCAGTAGCGCAATCGCGCGGGGGCCCTCCTGGCCGCGATATTGAAGTTCGCCTACAAGGTGATAGCTCAGAGCAGCTCAAAGCAGCAGCCAACGATGTGGCCGAACTTGTTTCAACAATAGCAGGCGTTTCTGGCGTTGAAGATAACTTGCCTTACGGCAAACCAGAACTTGTGATGGAATTAACCCCGTTTGGTTCAGCGCTTGGATTCACAATTGATGGTGTGGGACGCCAAATCCGCAATTCATTTGAAGGCAGTATCCCGTTTAGATTTGCCCGCGGTGATGATGAAGTAACAGTTCGCGTCAATGCTGTTCAGCGCGAAGATGGAATGGCCGCTTTACGTAATCTCACGGTTAAAAGTAATTCCGGTGATTTCGTCCCACTAACCGAAATCGTCACGTTAAGCGAGAGACAAGGATTTGCCTCAATCCGTCGACGCGATGGGAAAACAACCATCTCCGTATCAGGCGATATTGATGATGAGGTGTCAACGACTGATAAGGTGACTGAAACGTTGCTTGCTGGCGGTGAGCTGGCCGCTATTACATCAAAACATGATGTGACATTTAGTTTTGGTGGACGATCTGAAGAGCAACGAAATGCATTTGCTGATTTGCAACTCGGGGCGATCATCGCCGTAGCTGTTATCTATATCATTCTTGCATGGTTCTTTGGTAGTTATTGGAGCCCAATTGCTGTGATGTTGATCATTCCGTTTGGGATTGTTGGCGCAGTGTTTGGACATTGGATCATGGGCTTTAAGCTCACCATTTTATCCTTTATCGGCTTGCTAGGGCTATCCGGCATTCTGGTCAATGATTCCATCATCCTCGTTGCACGGTTAAATGAGCGTATAAAACAAGGCAATGATTTTGCTCAAGCTGCGATTGGCGCAAGTCTTGATCGATTGCGCGCGGTCATGCTGACGTCGCTGACAACAATTGGTGGATTGTTACCGCTGTTATTTGAAACAAGCCGACAGGCGCAATTCTTATTGCCAATGGCCATCACCATCGTGTTTGGCTTGGCACTATCGACGTTCTTGGTATTGTTCTTAGTTCCAGCACTAGTCGGTGTTGGCAATGATATTCGCCGAACGCTGGTGGCAATCTTCGGTCAAATCCGCGAACGACGCAACGCACCGTCAAATCCATCAACGACACCTGCGGAATAAAATCTAAACGTTAAGTTTAGGTCAGGATTTGAAAACGATCAACATCCACCAAACCGTGATCGGTGATCTTAAGATGTGGGATGACAGGAAGAGCCAGAAATGCCAGTTGCAAAAACGGCTCTTCTAAAACAACTCCTAAAGATTTTGCCGCATCACGCAAAATGATAAGTTGATCGCGAACAACCTCGAACGGTTCTGTGCTCATCAAACCGGCAATCGGAAGTGCAACTTCAGCCAAAACTTTGCCATCTTCAACAACAACAAACCCACCTTCGAGCTCAACTAAACGATTGGCGGCAACCGCCATATCTTCATCATTGGCTCCGACAACTGCGATATTGTGATGATCATGACAAACGGTGGAGCCTATGGCACCACGCTTAAGACCAAAGCCGTTGACAAAACCTGCGGAAACATTGCCGTTCTTCCCATGGCGCTCAACGATACCAATTTTAATCAAATCACGCTCAAGATCTGATCGATCCCCCGCTTTACCTTCAATAATTTCACACGTGAGATGTTGGGTAATGATTTTACCCGGTACAATGCCAATAACATGCGCTTCATTGCTATTGGTGCGGGTTTCAAATGAACCAGCTGTCAGCTTCTTCGATTGAACACTATTGCGGCCAATGGGTTCAATTATCTGACGTTGTTCGAAAACATCGTCTCCAACCAATCTACCCGCGCTATAAACACTATCAATATCGCATGTTTTAAGATCGTTTAAGATAACTAGATCAGCTCGCTTACCCGGAGCTACCAAACCTCGATCTTTTAAGCCAAATGCTTTTGCTGCTGAAATTGATGCTGCGCGATATATGGCAAGCTGATCCGAGCCAAGTTCAATTGCCGTTCTAATCACATAATCAAGATGGCCTTGTTCAGCGATATCAAGGGGATTTCGGTCATCGGTGCAAATTGCTAAAAACGGAGAATTTCGCTCGCTGATAATAGGGGCAAGTGCATGCAAGTCTTTAGATACAGATCCTTCCCGCACTAAAATATGCATGCCTTTGCGAAGCTTTTCTAATGCTTCATCTGCAGTTGTTGTCTCATGATCTGTTGAAATCCCAGCCGATAGATATCCATTAATATCGTACCCGCGTACAAGCGGCGCATGACCATCGATATGACGATCTGAGAATGCTTCTAACTTATCAAGACACTCGTCTACCTTGTTTAAAACACCGGGGTAATTCATGAACTCAGCCAAACCAATGACCTTTGGGTGGTCCATATAAGGTGTAAGATCAGCCGCAAGCAGCCGGGCACCTGAGGTTTCCATTTCGGTTGCCGGCACACAGGATGATAGCTGAACGCGGATATCCATGATGGTGTTTTCAGCGCATTTTAGAAAGTATTCAATCCCGCGGATACCAACGACATTGGCAATTTCATGCGGATCACAAACAACGGTTGTCACACCATAAGGAAGCACGCATCGATCAAATTCATAAGGAGTGACCATTGAAGATTCAATATGTAGGTGCGTATCTATAAACCCCGGAACAACGATCTTGCCGGAAATATCAACCTCAACATCACCATGATACGTCTCGCATGTTCCAACAATTTTATCACCGCAGATCGCTATATCACCTGAAACCAGCTCACCTGTAACCAGATCATAAAAGTGACCATTTTTTAATACGAGATCTGCTTTTTCAACGCCTCGACCTTGGTCAATACGTTTGGCGATTGTTTGCTTATTCATAACGATATCCTATTTGCAACCGAAACATTCGAATCGACTGCGCCGTTCGAGTTGTATCGCGTGTGATATCATGTTCGCCAAAAACTTGGCAAAAATATCACCAGCAGCGTGAACAATTCGAGACGCCCTAACAACATGCCCGCAGACAAAAGCCATTTTGCTGTTGCGCTCAGATCAGCGTAATTTCCCGCAGGGCCGATTATATCGCCAAGCCCTGGGCCAACATTTGCAAGCGCGGAACCTGCACCAGAAAGCGCAGTTGTCGTATCTAAGCCGGTGAGTTTGAGCGCAAAAGCCAACACCATAAATGATGCGATAAACAAAAAGAAAAATGCCATCACTGAGGAAATGACGTGTTTTTGAATCGGCCTTTTATTAAACATTGGTTTGAAAACGCCACTTGGATACATGACATGATTGAGATGCATTTTTACTGCTTGAAACAAAACTTGAAATCTAAAAATCTTGATCCCGCAGGATGTTGAGCCAGCGCAGCCACCAACAAACATGATTAAGAAGAAAAAGGTAACCGCTTGAGGGCCCCATGTGCCGTAATCAGTTGATGCATAGCCTGTTCCTGTGACGATGGAAACAACATTAAAAGCTGCGTAGCGCAGCGCATCAATGCCCTGATGCGAGCCGCTTATCACAGCCATAATCATGGCCATTATGATGCAAAAACCTAAAAACAATAAAAAGGCACGAACCTGAAGATCCTGCAAAAGTGGTTTATAACGCCCCTGCAACATCTGAACATATAAGATAAATGGAATTGATCCTAAAATCATAAATACGATAGCAACTGTATCGATAGCAGCACTGTTAAAGTGCCCAATGGATCCGTCTTTTGTAGAAAACCCACCTGTCGCAACAGTCGTCATTGCGTGAATAACAGCATCATCAACGGCCATGCCCGCAACGACATATAAAATAGCGCAAAGTCCGGTAACTGCGATAAACACCAATGTAATGGAAGATGAAATCTGTCTGGTTCTCGGCAAGATCTTTTCAGCAGTGTCGAAGGCCTCGGCTTTAAAAAGCTGCATACCACCAATTTGTAGCATCGGCAGCACCGCGATCGCCATAACGATAATTCCTAGCCCGCCAAGCCACTGCAAGAGACCGCGCCAAAACAAAATACCTGGAGGAACACGATCTAGGCCTGTGATCACGGTCGCACCCGTAGTTGTCAGGCCTGACATGGATTCAAAGAAAGCATCGGTATAATTGTCAACAACACCGGACCATAAAAATGGCAGCGCACCAAACGCAACCAATGCCGTCCAGGCGCAAACTGTCATGAGCAAAGCTTGTCGCGTTGATAGGCCTTTTGGAATGCCGCGAGTTGATAAAAACATCAACAGACCAGCAAGGAGCGTTAATCCAGAGGAGATGACAAAAACCTGCCAATCAGGATTACCCACAGCCGCATCTACAAATGCAGGTAATAACATGGAGGCCCCGAGGGTGATCACCAACACTCCGGTGACCAATACGACTGGTCTAAAGTCGATTATGCTGTTCAATTAAGCACTCTTTTTTGGTCGGGCAAATCCAGCGAAAATGCTGGTATGGCAACATCAAACAATGCCCCATCGTCTGTCTGAAATTGATAGGTTCCAAACATAATACCAGAAGGCGTATCAAGCGGGCAACCGGAAGAATATTCGTAACTACCGCTTGGCTCGATAAATGGTTCTTCACCCACCACGCCCTTACCGGAAATTTCATCGACAAAACCATTTCCGTCCGTGATATTCCAATAGCGATTGATCAATTGAACGCGTTTATCTGAATGATTGACGACCGTAATCTGATAGCCCCAAACATAACGGCAATCTTCTGGATCAGATTGCTCTTCGAGATAAAATGGCTCAACCGCAACTTCGATTTCATGTGTTGTGGCTTTGTACATCATCTCATCCACTTGATATTATAAGCAAAAATTTCATTACCAAAAACGGCATTAGCCTTATTGTATAGCTGAAAACTAAGGTCAAGTAGAAACCAAGCTACAGCAAGCTAAAGTCCAATTATAACGTAGTTTTGAGAATTGGTCATTTGCTCTTTAGCCATTCGGTCTATAATAGAAGCCCAAATAACAAGGCAAATAAATGTTAGACGGCACAGCAAGACGGGTTTTAGACCCTACATTGGATAAAATGGGGGCTTATTTAGCCACCAAAGGCGCATCTGCGAATGCGGTTACACTCACAGCTTTTGTTGTGGGGATGATCTCTGCTGGGCTGATTGCGCTAGGATATATGATCCCAGGTCTGGTGCTATTACTGTTAAGTCGATTGGGCGATGGATTAGATGGCGCAGTTGCAAGACATACACAAACTTCTGATTTTGGCGGTTTTTTAGATATCGTTTTAGACTTTGCGTTTTATGGCGCAATTCCTTTGGCATTTATTATCTATGACCCAGCCAATAACGCAATTGCAGGCGCCGTATTGCTATTTGCATTTTACGTCAATGGCGCAAGCTTTTTGGCCTATTCAATTCTGGCAGAAAAATACCGTTTACAAACAGATGTACGTGGCGAGAAGTCGATCTATTTCACAACAGGCCTAGCGGAAGCGACAGAAACTTTCGCGGCGTTTGCAATATTCTGCATATTCCCCGATTACTTCGCGATCGTTGCATATATCTTTGCAGCGGTTTGTATCTATACCGCGTTTTCAAGAATTGTGTTGGCCTGGAGCGCCTTTAAGCCAACTTAGTAAGCCAACACATTCTATTTTTTCTGTTCAGATCAGATATTTTGTAATGCCTGATCGAGATCTTCCAGCAAGTCATCTACATCTTCAATGCCAATCGACACACGAACTGTACCTTCGGTGATGCCAAGCTCTGCTCGATCTTCTTCCGCCAAGTTTTTGTGAGTTGTTGTCGCAGGGTGAGTTATCAAACTTTTTGCATCGCCCAAATTGTTTGAAATACTGATGATATCAAGTGCATTTTGGAACTTAAAGGCCGCCTGCTGGCCGCGCTTTAATTCAAATGCCACAAGGGTTGAACCTGCTTTCATCTGCTTTGCAACGATGTCTGCCTGAGGGTGATCGGCTCTACCTGGATAAATTACTCTTCCCACGGCATTATGCTCCGCTAAATAATCAGCAACCGCGCGCGCACTTTTTGTCTGTTGGTCAACACGTAGTGACAGCGTTTCCATGCCTTTGAGCATCGTCCAAGCGTTAAATGGAGACATTGATGGCCCTGTATGGCGATAGTAATCATGCAGATGTTCATCAATCCATTCTTTGTCGGATAAGATCATCCCGCCTAAACAGCGGCCCTGGCCATCGATATGCTTGGTTGTTGAGTAAACAACAATATGCGCACCCAATTCGAGCGGTTTTTGATATAGTGGCGTGGCGAATACATTATCGACCACAAGCTTTGCGCCCACTTGATTGGCCAGATTTGCAACGCCTGCAATATCGATAACTTCCAATGTTGGATTGGTAGGACTTTCAAGGAACATAAGCTTGGTATTGGGGCGAATTGCCTTTTCCCAATTCTCCAAATTCGTACCATCAACTAACGTTGTCTCAATGCCATATTTTGGCATGAGTTTTTCAACAACCCAGCGACATGAACCAAACAATGCACGTGCAGCAACCACATGATCGCCAGCTTGTACCTGACACATAAGAGCTGCTGTAACCGCTGCCATCCCAGATGCTGTTGCGCGTGCGTCTTCAGCACCTTCAAGCTCGCACATGCGCTTTTCAAACATGTCGACGGTTGGGTTTGCATATCTTGAATAGATAAAGCCATCTTCTTCGCCCAAGAAACGCGCTTGCGCTGATTCTGAGCTTTCGTAGATAAAGCCTTGAGTTAAGTATAGAGCTTCTGAAGTTTCACCAAATTGGGAACGCGTTGTTCCAGAATGAACCAATTGGGTTGCAGGTCGCAGTTTTTTCTTCTCAGTCATTTTCTTTCCAACAATGAACATTTGCCAGACAATCTGGCAATAAAAAACCGGCTTGCACACGCCAGCCGGTTCACACGTTTATTCTTGAACGCACGACCTTTTAGCGAGTTATTTTATGTGGCTGCAAGCCGGTCGGCCAAATCACCACGGGATAAGGACCAATTATCACGTCGAGAAACTTGCGTCAATTGACTTGAACTGCAAGAAATAGCCGACGAAAAATGACTTTAGACTAGGTGATGATATGACGAACGATGTTCGTGAAACCGGAATTTTATCAGATCGACTTATTTCTCAGCTTTTTGATAGCGGTAAACTTTTAAGCACTAAAGAACTTGATAGTGACCAGATACAGCCCGCTAGCTTGGACTTGCGATTGGGTGCAAAAGCCTATCGTGTCCGAGCCAGTTTTTTGCCCGGCCCTAACAGCACGGTTGATGAAAAACTTCAGCGGTTAAAATTGCACGAGATTGATCTCACCGAAGGTGCAGTTTTAGAAACAGGATGTGTTTATATCGTCCCACTACTGGAAAGCCTTGAATTGCCTTTGGAAATATCAGCATCGGCAAATCCGAAAAGCTCCACAGGTCGACTTGATATCTTCACCCGCGTGATGACGGATTACGGTCCGGAGTTTGATAAAATCGTTGCGGGTTACAACGGACCTTTGTGGATGGAAGTGAGCCCGCGCACCTTCCCTATTGTTGCTCGCACCGGTTCGCGTCTTTCTCAAATCAGGTTCCGCAAAGGCAATTCGCTTTTAAACTCTGATGAGGTTGCTGCTCTCCATGAAAAAGAAATACTAAATGATGCTGAAAATCCCTCCATTTCTGATGGTGGTATTGGCATGTCTATTGATTTAGTGGGAAGCGGTGAAGGTTCACTTGTTGGATATCGCGGCAAACATCATACAAGCGTTGTTGATGTTGATAAAAAAGCCTCACAAAACGTTTATGATTTTTGGGAGCCATTATATAATCGAGGCCGCCCTGAACTCATCCTTGATCCTGATGAGTTTTATATTCTGGTTTCCCAAGAGGCCGTTCATGTGCCGCCGCTATATGCGGCTGAAATGACACCTTTTGATCCGCTGGTTGGAGAATTTCGTGTGCATTACGCTGGTTTTTTTGACCCTGGATTTGGTCATTCATCTGCAGGTGGCACAGGAAGCCGAGCCGTATTGGAAGTGCGCAGCCACGAAGTACCCTTTATTCTAGAGCATGGACAAATTGTTGGGCGACTTGTCTATGAGCATATGCTCGAAAAACCAAGTGCGCTTTATGGTGCGGATCTTAAATCCAACTATCAAGCGCAAGGCCTTAAACTCTCCAAGCATTTCCGCGCAGAAGACTAAACGTGTAAGCGAATACTTGCAAAAATGATCTAAATATGCGCTCATTTGCGTATGGGAACCAAAAGAATAAGTGATGATATGAGCGACGAGACGAGAGAAGTTGAATTAGAAATTGGCGGGGAAACTCGGCTCTTTGATATTGATGATCCTGATCTGCCTGATTGGGTAGACGATGAAGCTTTTTCTTCAGACGACTATCCATATGATAAAAAGTTAAAATGGAAACACTATGAGGAAACCATCGAAGCGCTGCAAGTTGAGCTGGTTAAAGTTCAGACCTGGCTTGGAGAAAGTGGTTCGAGAATTATCTCTGTGTTTGAAGGTCGTGACGCTGCTGGTAAAGGTGGTTCAATCAACGCTGTTAGGCAATATATGAACCATAGAACGGTGCGTACCGTTGCGCTGCCAAAACCAACCGATCGAGAGCGTGGTGAATGGTATTATCAACGATATGTTGACCATTTCCCGACGAAAGGCGAAATGGTTTTGTTTGACCGCTCTTGGTATAATCGCGCAGGTGTTGAACCTGTGATGGGGTTTTGTACACCCGATCAACATGCCAACTTTCTCGAGCAAACACCTGCATTTGAAAAAATGATTGCGGATGAGGGCATTTATTTCTTCAAATTTTGGCTCAATATTGGACGAGAAATGCAGCTTCGTCGTTTTCATGATCGTCGTCATAATCCACTGAAAGTCTGGAAGCTTTCACCGATGGATATTGCCAGCCTCAATAAATGGGAAGATTACACGAAAAAACGTGATCTAATGTTGGCAACAACGCATTCAGAACATGCGCCATGGACAGTGGTGAAAACCAACGACAAACGTCGTGCTCGGATAAACATAATCCGCCATATTCTCTCCACTCTTCCATATGATGGTAAGGATGAAGATGTCATTGGCAAAATAGACGATAAAATATTGGGATACGGACCAAGCTTTTTGGAGTAATCAATACTAGGGAGGAATTATGGAGAAGATTTTATTGCCGGCACCACGCGCGTGGGTGCCAACATATCCATCTGACATTCCAGCTGAACTTCCTCCTCTTGAACACCCGTCATTAAGTTCTTTCTTTGAAAAAAGCTTAAAAGCAAATGCAAATTTGCCCGCGCATACTTCTATGGGTAAAACCATTACCTATGGTGACTGGGATAAAGGCTCTGCAAATTTTGCTGGATGGCTCCAATCGCTTGGCCTTAAACCGGGCACTCGCATTGCCGTGATGTTGCCAAACATTTTGCAGTCTCCCATTGTGATTGCAGCGATCTTGCGTGCAGGATATGTGCTTACCAGCGTCAATCCGCTTTACACTCCGCGAGAGTTGAAAAATCAGCTGAATGATTCAGGGGCAGAAGCGATTATCGTTCTTGAGAACTTTGCCCATACCCTCCAGCAAGTGGTTAGTGAGACAAACATCAAACATGTTTGCGTCACATCTGTGGGCGACATGTTCATTGGTGATGCATTAGGTCTTAAAAGCCAAGTGGTGAATTTGGTTGTTCGCCGGGTGAAAAAGATGGTGCCAAAGTGGTCGTTATCTGATCACGTGCCCTATCGCACCGCATTGAGCATTGGCGCGAAATCTGGTTTCACCCCGCATAACAATACCCATGATGATATCGCGTTGTTGCAATATACTGGCGGCACAACAGGTGTTCCAAAAGCTGCGATGATCACCCATGGAAATTTGTTATCTAATATCGAACAATCTGCTATTTGGGTTGAAAGCGCGATTAAATCCAAGAAAGAGGTTGATCAAATTACCTTTCTTTGCGCGTTGCCGCTTTATCATATCTTTGCACTCACTGTGAATTTGATGATTTCAACGCGGCTTGGTTCGCATAATTTATTGATCGCAAACCCGCGCGATATACCCGGCTTTGTGAAAGAACTAGAGAAGCACCCTGTTCATATTTTTGCCGGATTAAATACCTTGTTTAATGCGCTCATGAATAATCCTGATTTCCGTAAGCTCGATTTTTCAGAACTCTTAATTTCCGCAAGTGGCGGGATGAAAACACAAACTGCGGTCGCCAATAGATGGGAGACAATCACAGGCTCCATCATCCATGAAGCATATGGATTATCTGAAACATCACCCGTTGTATGCGGTAATTTGTTTGATGATGATCATTTCAATGGCACCATCGGTATTCCCGTTTCTTCAACAATTGTTGAAGTGCGCGGTGAAGATAATAAAGAGCTTCCGTTTGGTGAAATTGGTGAGATTTGCGTACGTGGCCCACAGGTGATGAAAGGCTATTGGAACAATCCTGAAGAAACCGAAAATGCGATGACAGAAGATGGATTTTTCAAAACAGGCGATATCGGGCTCATGAGCAATGAAGGATACATCACCCTTGTTGATCGAGTAAAAGATATGATCTTGGTATCCGGCTTCAATGTCTATCCTAATGAGCTTGAAGATGTAATTGCGCTGCTTGACGGGGTGCAGGAATGCGCAGCAATCGGTATTCAAAATACTGAGGGTCACGAAGATATTAAACTCTTTGTCGTGCGTAACAATCCCGATTTAACCGAAGAGCAAATCCGCGATTATTGCAAGACACAGCTGACAAACTACAAGCGCCCAAAACATATCGCGTTTCGCGATGAATTACCCAAAAGCAATGTTGGTAAAGTTCTCCGGCGCGAACTGAGAGAAACTTAAATCGATTTAAATTTTTTGACTACTTCACGTTCTAGCAGTTGATTTTGTCATAATTCATCTTCATATATGGGCTGATCAAAGGAGCCCATGCCGTGAACAATCAATCTAAAGCCATTCTTGAACAGCTGAAATCAAACCTTGCAAACAGTGGTCCACGCGATATGCGTGCGGCATTTGCTGAAGATCCAAAGCGCGCTGAAACATTCTCCGCACAGCTTGATGATTTATTGATGGATTACTCAAAATGCGCCATTGATGAACAAAGCTTAGATCAGCTTTTACAAATGGCTGAGAGCTCAGACGTGTTCGGCAAACGTGATGCAATGTTTGCCGGTGAAAAGATCAACATTACAGAGGATCGCGCCGTTCTTCATACAGCTCTTCGCGCAGCAAAAGACGCGAAGATTATGTTTGAAGGTGAGAACGTTGTCAGCGATGTTCATGCAGTTCTTGATGCAATGGGTGTATTTTCAGACGGCGTGCGTTCTGGCGAGATCAAAGGCGCAACAGGTAAAAAGATCACTGATATCGTCAATATTGGTATTGGTGGCTCTGACCTGGGGCCTGTTATGGCAACGATTGCGCTATCACCATATCATGATGGTCCAAAGGCGCATTTTGTTTCAAATGTTGATGGTGCACATATCGCAGATGTGCTTGCAGAACTTACACCTGAAACAACTTTGGTCATTGTTGCATCTAAAACATTTACAACAATTGAAACCATGACGAATGCAGAAACCGCGCGTCAGTGGATTGCAGATGCTCTGGGTGAGAAAGCAGTTAGTGATCATTTTGCTGCCGTTTCAACAGCCTTGGATAAAGTTGAAAAATTTGGCATGTCATCTGAGCGTGTTTTTGGATTTTGGGATTGGGTCGGCGGACGTTATTCACTTTGGTCGGCGATTGGCCTGCCAATTATGATCGCTATCGGGAAAGAAAACTTCCGCGCATTCCTTGATGGTGCGCAATCCATGGACAATCATTTTAAAACAGCTGAACCTAAGCAAAATATTCCGCTACTTTTGGGGCTGCTTGGCGTTTGGCATCGCCTTGTATGCGGTTGCTCAACGCGCGCAATCTTGCCTTATGATCAGCGCCTGTCACGTTTTCCCGCCTACTTGCAGCAGCTTGATATGGAATCCAACGGTAAGGGTGTAACCGTTGATGGCGAGACATTACAAACAGCATCAGGTCCTATCGTTTGGGGCGAACCTGGAACCAATGGTCAGCACGCTTTTTATCAGCTTATCCACCAAGGCACTGATGTCATTCCAGCTGAATTTATGATTGCTGCAAACGCTCATGAGGAAGATTTAAGTCATCAGCATGATTTACTGGTTGCAAACTGCCTTGCGCAATCGGAAGCCTTAATGAAAGGCCGCACATATGATGAAGCGTTCGCCCAATTAAAATCCAAGGGAACTGATGATGAAACAGCTGCGAAAATAGCACCTCATCGCGTCTTTACTGGGAACCGTCCATCGATCACATTTATATATGATCAACTCACTCCATTTACGCTTGGCCGATTGATCGCGCTTTATGAGCATCGTGTGTTTGTCGAAGCTCAGATTTTTGGCATCAACGCCTATGATCAATGGGGTGTTGAATTGGGCAAAGAACTGGCGACCGGATTGTTGCCTGTTGTTCAAGGCAAAGAAGATGCAAGCGGTCATGATAGCTCAACCGCTGCAATTGCCGCTTACATTCAAAGTCGAAAAGCTTAAGCCTTCACATCCCAATAAACGGGCGTCATCGGGTCAAACACGGTGACTTCACCTTCACCTGTTGGTATGATGTTTGGAAAGCTAACTGCATCATCATGTTTGACCAGCGTGATTGAACCTTCATTTGGCTGCAAACCGTAATGCTTTGGACCGTTTAGGCTTGCAAAAGCTTCCAAACGATCAAGCGCATTTTCTTCATCAAACACTTGCGCCAAACACGCCATTGTATTCGTCGCGGTGAAGATCCCAGCACAGCCACAGGCTTCAATTTTATTCACATCCAAATGTGGTGCTGAATCTGTTCCCAAGAAGAACCTTGTGTCATCAGACGTTGCCGCTTTACGCAAAGCCAAACGATGGGATTCGCGTTTTGCCACTGGTAGACAATAATAATGGGGCCGAATGCCACCTGCGAGAATTGCATTACGATTGATCATCAAGTGATGCGTTGTAATGCTTGCACCTAATGGACCCGAAGATGATGTCACATAATCGACAGCATCGCTTGTCGTGATGTGCTCCATTGTAACCTTCAATTCAGGCAGTTTCGTGCGAAGCGGATCTAAAACGCGGTCGATAAAGACTTTCTCACGATCGAAGATATCTATGTCCGCATCAGTTACTTCACCATGAACACACATCACCATGCCAATTTCGGCCATGCGCTCTAAAACAGGCATGATGTTTTCGAAATTTCTGACACCGTTTTCTGAGTTTGTTGTTGCGCCCGCTGGATATAATTTCGCCGCTGTGACAACACCTGATTTAAATGCATCTTCAAGATCATCAGGATCTGTACCTTCCGTGAGATACAGCGTCATCAAAGGTTCAAAATCTGAACCTTCAGGCCGAACCGCCATAATACGATCTCGATAGGCCTGCGCATCGGATTTCGTAACAACCGGTGGCACCAAATTTGGCATGATGATCGCTCGGGCAAAATGCCGCGAGGTTTCGGGCAAGACGGATTTTAGCATATCACCATCTCTTAAATGTAAATGCCAGTCATCGGGCGTTCTGATGGTAATTGACGGCTTTGCCATGAAACTTCTTTCCAAAACTGTTGAACATCTATCTTGCTTCAAACGGAATAAAGGATGGCACCGGATACGTCCATGCTTTGATCATAATTTTCGTTGCTTTTGTGCTGTTCATTCAAATCAATTTTTTCTAACATGCAATTCAAATAAGGAGTTTGTAATGGATTTAGGAATATCGGGTAAAAACGCGGTTGTTTTAGCCTCTTCAAAGGGTTTAGGTCGCGCGATTGCCGAAGAACTAGCATCTGAGGGTGCGAATGTTTTACTTGTTGGTCGAAGCAGTGAAGTGCTGGAAAACGTCGCTGCTGAAATTAATGCAAAAGCTGCGGGTAAAGCGGATTACGTCACGGCAGATCTCTCCGATCCAAACAGTGCTGAAGTGATTGAAAGAGCGGCATTGGACAAACTTGGTCATATCGACATTTTGGTCAACAATACGGGTGGTCCGCCTCCTGGCAAAATGTCAGATGCAGATGTTATGGGTCTAGCTCCACATTTTAACACGATGGTTATGCGCGTGATGGATATCACAGCGCGCTTTGTTCCGCACATGAAAGAACAAGGTTGGGGCCGCGTTCTAACCGTTGCGTCTTCAGGCGTTGAACAACCTATCCCAAATTTGGGCTTATCCAACACATTGCGAGCGGCGCTCGTGGGCTGGTCAAAATCAATGTCGAACGAACTTGCTGGCGATGGATTAACGTTCAACATGCTGCTCCCAGGCCGTATCGCGACAGATCGCACCAAACAGCTGGATGAAGCAAATTCAAAGAAAAGTGGTCTGCCTGTTGAGCAAGTAACTAAAAATTCAATCGCGACTATCCCGGCAGGCCGTTATGGCGATCCAAAAGAATTTGGTTCTGTAGCCGCGTTTTTATGCAGTGACAAAGCCAGCTATATCACTGGCAGCATGATCCGCTGTGATGGTGGTTCGATTAAATCTGTCTAAGCGATAGCAATTAGATTGCGCGCGCAATGCTCTCTTTTATGTAGAGCGCGCGTAATTTTTTAACATGTTCGCCAACTTGGCCGTCACCAATTAAATCACCGTCAATTTTCACAACGGGGAACATGAAAGTTGTCGCCGATGAAATGAACGCCTCTTTTGCTTTATAAGCTTCGTCTTTTGTGAATTGGCGTTCTTCAACCTGCATTTGGTTTTCTTTAGCATATTGCAGTATCGCTGCACGCGTAATACCCGGAAGAATCTGGTTAGACGTTGGTCGCGTTACGATTACATCGTCCTGGGTGATGATGAATGCATTGTTGGATGTACCTTCCATAACCACGCCATCTTTAACAAACCAAGCATCGTCCGCACCTTGTTTTTTAGCTTCCATTTTTGCAAGCGATGGATAGAGAAGTTGAACGGTTTTAATATCGCAACGACCCCAGCGCAGATCATCAATCGTGATCACAGAAATTCCAGTTTCAATTGCTGGATTATTGATGATGGATTTTGGTTGGCTGAAAATGACAACACTTTGCGTTAGCTCGTCATTGTCAAAAGCAAAATCACGGTCCGCAACGCCACGAGAAATCTGAAAATACAAGAAACCTTCTTGCAAATTATTGCGAGTAACAACCTGTCGATTAAGTTCTAACAGCTGTTCATAATCATATGTAAGCGGCAGGTCGAGCGCTTTGCAAGAGCGTTCAAGACGTGCGATATGCGCAGGGAAATCAATCAGCTTTCCATCGACAACGGCAATACCTTCGTAAACAGCATCGGCGAATAAAAATCCGCGATCAAATACTGAGACAGTCGCTTCGTTTTCAGGCTTAAATTCACCGTTTACATAGACAATACGCATTGTTTATCCTTTAAGGCATGATGCCCAGTTAGTTTTGCACCTGAAAGCGCACATCATAAAGCTCAACAGATTTACCACCACCTGTGATATCGCTGTTGATAGCAAGATAAGGTTGGGTTTCAAAAGCACCAACATTTGTCATATCAAGATCGATTAAAACATCACTACGGCCCGCATCCAGCTGGAAACGTCGGCGGCCAATTTCAATACCACTTTTTAACAGACAGCGAACATAAACTTGTGTCGGCTCTGTAACAGAAACAGAAAGAGCTAATGCAAAATTACGCGATGCAGCAGGCGCCAAGATGCGCCCATTTAATGGAATAAGCGCTTCGCCAAACTCTCCTGCATTTACGGATGTGATACGAACGCCACCTGAGTTATCGTCACCGATAGTCTCAACTAAGACTTCACCGCGTCCGCGTGCTTTGTCTGCATCGGTTGGGCCAAACACTTCAATCCAATCACCAGCTTGTTCTTGTGCTTCATTGAGTACCTTGGGGATAAAATCATCCTGAGCGACTTGCTCTTCCGCAGAGGTTTCTGTGGGGCCGCCATTTCGCCACTCAACAAACATATCGTAATATTCGCTCTCAGATAATATCCAAACACCACCAATTAAGAAAATGATCAAAATTACAGATACAATTGATCCAGCAATTGTATCAATTAAGCTGCGCCCACGGCGACGATTATCTTTTTTTCTCTCGCGTTTTTCTTCATGTTCGCGAAGGCGTTTTGCGCGTTTTTCGGCACGAATTTCCGATTTCGATTTTTTGGCTTCAGTTGCGCTTTTTACGTCTTCTGCGACAGGAGCAACTATATCAGCTTCTGCGCGATCAGGATGAGTTGCAGCATCGGGCCATGCGACATTTGATTTTTTCACGCTTCTTTGAGCAGGCTTTATCTCAGGGGCAGATGTTAAATCAACAGCATCGTCAATTGGTGCTTGAACTTGCGGTGTATCATTTAAAGCATTGCTTGGTTGGCTTACTACAGGCGGTGCAGCGTTCGATGCCGTATCTGTGTATTGAGGCGTGTCAACGCTGGGCGCTGTGTCCTCATAAGGCGTTGCTTGTGGTTCAACTACCGGAAAATCGACGGAAACTTCAGGACCATTTACAGGTTGAGTAGCTTGAACATTTGGCACAGGAACCGGCTGCGGTTGAGCAGGTGTTTCTGGCGCAGAGACCGAAACTGGTTCTTGCGGTATCTCTTGCACTGGATCTAGCTGTGGCTCCGGCATTGCAGCAGGCGCAGGCGCCGGGTTTTGATATTCGCTTTCGAGGCGCGTGACAATTTCATATAATTGCGAGCGCCGCGTAGCAACCATCTCCGGCTGGCTTTCGATGTAGGGCGCTAAACTTCTCTCAAGGATCGTCTCAGTCGCTTTATATAGCTTTATCCTCGTGGCTTCATCAGGGCTTTCTAATTTGCCCAAAGTATCCCGAAGTGTCTTTTCAATGCCTTGCAATCTATGCCCTTTACGCAACGTGCGGGGTTGAACACATTTGCGATAGATACACGTCAGCGTAATATATTACAATATATCACGTGGTTTGGCCCCCAGACATATTCAAGTCATGGGTGCCAAATAGCATCAATTTGCTAAATTCACTGATTTTTTCGTTGATTAAGCGCGCAACGCAACGTTATCAGGATCGAAAGGGCTTTCTTCCACAATTGTCGCTTTATGCAATTTACCCAGGATCTTAATCTCAAGTTCCGTGCCAATTCCAGCATGATCAGGCTTAACCATCGCCAACGCAAGGGATTTGCCAATTCGATAGCCATATGTGCCGTGCGTTGCACGACCCACCAGCTGACCATTTCTATAAATCGCTTCATTGCCGCGGGCATCCGCATCAGTCACATCATGCACTTCCATCGTGACAAAATTCCAATTCAGCCCTTCTTCTTTAGCCTTAACAAGCGCATCCTTACCCAAGAAGTCCTCTTTGCTTAGCTTCACAAAGCGATCAAGCCCGGATTCAAATGCATTATATTCAATTGAAAGTTCACGTGGGATAAGACGATAGCTCTTCTCAACAGCCATTGCCGTCATTGCTCTGATACCAAAAGGCTTAATACCAAATTCTTCCCCTGCTTCCATAACAGCGTCAAAAATTGCATTTTGCTGTTCGATTGGGTGATGTAGTTCCCAACCCAACTCGCCTACAAAATTTACGCGCAGTGCGTTTGCAGTGGCACGTCCAACAGAGATCTTCTTACCTGTTAGCCATTTAAAGTCATCATTTGATAAACTGGTGCGTGTGAGCTTGGATAAGACATCGCGTGATTTTGGACCTGCAAGGACTAGAACGCCATATCTTTCTGTGATTGGCGTGAGTTGCACAGAACCATCTTCTGGCGCCAATTTACCAAGAACATCATGATCATGGGCTTCATAAGCACCCGCAGATACCAAGTAGAAACGATCTGGTGCAAATTCAAAGACGGTGAATTCTGAACGCACACCGCCATATTTAGTCAACAAATGGCACAAGGCAACACGGCCGCGTTTTTTAGGAATAGCATTAGCAAAAATATAGTTTAGCCATTCGCGCGCGCCCTTGCCGCTAACTTCCATTTTTGCAAAAGCTGACATATCCAACAGACCGACATTTTCGGTCACGTTCTTTACTTCATTACCAACATGTTCGAAATAGTTTGAACGGCGGAATGACCATCTTTCAACGATACGCCCATCATCTGTTGGGGGGGCATAATTGTGATCGGTTAAAACATCCGCGCCAAGATCTAATTCTTCCTTCGGCACTTCATAACCTTCTGGTGCAAACCAGTTAGCGCGCTCCCATCCATAAACGGAACCAAACACCGCGCCGCGGTCTTTTAAGCGATCATAAATTGGTGTTGTTTTCAATGGACGCGCTGCAAAACGTTCTTCATCTGGATAATGCGTTGTGAACACATTGGCATATGCTTCTTCGTTTTTCTCGCGAAGATAACCCTCTGTCGCATATGGTCCGAAACGACGCGGGTCAACGCCCATCATATCGATCGTTGGTTCGCCATCGACAATCCATTCAGCCAATTGCCAACCTGCGCCACCAGCGGCGGTAATTCCGAAGGAATGCCCTTCATTAAGCCAGAAGTTTTTCAAGCCAGGTGCCGGGCCAATGATTGGTGAACCGTCAGGTGTATAGGCAATCGCACCGTTATATACTTTTTTGATGCCAACTTCACCGAAAGCAGGAACACGTTCAATTGCCGTTTCAATATGCGGCATCAAGCGGTCGATATCTTCTTGGAAAAGCTCATATTCACTTTCATCGCTTGGTCCATCAACATAGCAACATGGCGCACCTTTTTCGTATGGTCCAAGCAGCAGGCCACCATTTTCTTCGCGCATATACCAAGAACTGTCAGATTCACGCAACACACCCATTTCAGGAAGCCCCTGCTCCTTACGCGCAACGATATCCGGATGCGGTTCTGTCACAATATACTGGTGCTCAACTGGGATCACTGGCACATCAAGACCAACCATCGCGCCTGTCTTGCGCGCAAAGTTACCTGTGCAAGAAACGACATGTTCACATGTGATATCACCCTTGTCGGTTTTAACAACAAACTGGCCATCATCTAATTTTTCGATGTCGGTAACTGTGGTATATCGTTGGATTGTTGCACCTAAATCGCGGGCGCCTTTTGCCAAGGCTTGCGTTAGATCCGCTGGCTGGATGTAGCCATCTTCTGGGTGTTGAATAGCACCCAACAAGCCTTCTGTTTCACATAAAGGCCAAATTTCTTTAACTTGTTCAGGCGTTAAAATATTGACGGGAATTCCAAGCGTTTCGGCAACGCCGGCATAATACATATATTCATCCCAACGATCTTTGGTCTTGGCTAGGCGAATATTGCTGACATCAGAGAAGCCAACGCTTACCCCTGTTTCTTCTTCTAATTCTCGATAGAATTTGACTGAATATTTATGGATCTGACCAACAGAGTAACTCATGTTGAAAAGTGGTAGCAATCCAGCTGCGTGCCAAGTCGAACCGGAAGTCAGTTCTTTTCGTTCAATTAGGATACAATCGGACCAACCTTTTTTCGCCAAATGATAAAGCGTTGATACACCAACTACTCCCCCGCCAATAACGACGACACGTGCTTTATTTTCCATAACAACTTTCCCGACACAGTTAACGATTGCCCGATCAAACTAGCAGATCAAATTTGAATTACCAGTTAGATATGTAACCCATAAAACGCAAAAACTCTGCGATTTACGACACATTATATGTCGCAAATTGCAAAGTTTCTGCAAACTATCCCGGGAGGGGAAAAGTCTATTCTTGCATTGCTCCAGGTCCTGGGATTGCACCTTCTGGGCATTTACCAAGAATAATCATGCCAAGAACTTCATCCTTGGTCACATCTTCGGTTTTTGCATAGCCCACAACTTGACCATTTTTCATGACCGCAACACGATCAGCAAGATCGAATACATCATGAATGTCATGGCTGATTAAGAAGATACCAATGCCATCTTTCTTAAGCTGGTGAATGAGCTCACCAACTTGCTCTGTTTCTTGTGGTCCAAGCGCCGCCGTTGGCTCATCCATAATTAGGATCTTTGCGTTGAACAATATTGCCCGCGCAATCGCCACGGATTGTCTCTGACCACCAGAAAGTTTGCTAACAGGCTCTTTAAAGCGTTGGAAGTTCGGGTTCAAACGACCCATGACTTTCCGCGCTTCAGCCTCCATTGCAGCATCATCAAGTGTGCCAAAGTTCGTGAGGATTTCACGACCAAGATAAAGGTTTGCCGCAGCATCAACATTATCGGCGACCGCCAAAGTTTGGTAGATGGTTTCGATGCCATACTTTTTAGCATCACGCGGATTATTGATCACAGCTTCTTCGCCATTTACAAAAATCTGACCTTCATCGCGCTTATATGCGCCCGACAAAATTTTGATCAGGGTAGATTTACCCGCACCATTGTGTCCCAAGATTGCAACGACTTCACCTGGGAAAAGATCAACATCAGCTCTATCAACTGCTTTGATACCTCCAAACCCAATTGAAATGTCTTTCATCTCGATGAGTGGTGTTTGTGAGGATTTGTTTGAATTTTTATCTGTCATTATCCCAACTCCTCTTATTTCGCACGTCTGCGGTAGATCGTGTCAATCCAGACCGCGAAGACGAGAACTCCGCCGACAACCATTTGCTGGATGGCTGTATCAAATCCGATCAAAATCATACCTGTTTGAAGTGACTGCATGACAACGGCACCTAAAATTGCCCCGTAGATTGTCCCGATACCACCGGCAAAGGACGTTCCGCCAATCACTGCAGCTGCAATGACATAAAGCTCATCTAACGTGCCCAATGCATTTGTTGCTGAGTTTAGACGCGCACTTGCAATGATCGCTGACAGTCCGCACAGAGCCCCCATCAATGCGAAGATCTTAACTGTGATCCATTTGGTTTTAATGCCAGCAAGTTCTGCTGCTTCTGGATTTCCGCCAATAGCAAATACGTAACGGCCAAAACGCGTGCGGCTCATCAAGAATGTCATTCCCACACCAACCGCAATCATAATCAAAACCGGAATAGCAAATCCGTGAGAGATAAAAATTTCTTCTATCGGTGTAGAAATATTATTTTCAGCAGCGTAGCGACGCACGATACCTTTTGGCCAAGGATAGGCGTTTACAATCCAAGCAAAACCCAAAATCGTTGAACATGCCAAGATGCCCAAAAAGGTTTCTGCCCACATAGGACGCAAAGGAAAATTAAACCGCTTCCGTTTTTTACGAGCTTGCCAAAAGCTAAAGAGCACCAGAGCACAAGCGAGTAGCGCAATTATCCAACTTCCTGTTGAACCGATTGCACCATATGGTCCACCACCAAGCTTAGCAAATGTACGATCTACAGGGGAGATTGTTTCGCCGCTTGCAAGCAACCAAGCTGCACCGCGCCAAACAAGTAGTCCACCCAATGTGACGATAAAAGCAGGAATTGTTAGATAGGCAATGAGATAGCCATGCAATGCACCAATAATTGTGCCAATCAAGATACCTGCAATTGCTGTAATGATCCAAATAAGTGGGTGCCCTAGACCTAAAATTTCAGGCAATATCCAGACCTGTAGGATGGCCATACACATGGCTGAAAAACCGAGAATTGAACCGACCGACAAATCGATATGTCGGGTAACGATGACCAACACCATTCCGCATGCCATAACGCCAATTGACGATGTTTGAACAGATAGGTTCCACAAATTTCGTGGCGTTAAAAACGCACCAAAACCGTTTGCCAACAGTCCGTATAAATGAAAGCCCACCCAAATCAATATGAGTGCTGCTATCATGCCCAGCAAACGCACGTCTAATTCAGTTGCACGAAGAAAGCGTGTAAATCCGCTTTCATTCTCAACCTTATTGGCGCGATGCATATTATTATTGTTGCTCACCGATAACTCCAATGAAAAACATGCCAACAACTCAGTTGCGGTTAACACGCACCAAGTTGCGGAAAGTTCAAATTGAATTCACACCGCACTATAAAGCGCGATGTGAATATGTTGATTTTATAAAGATTAACAGCCAGAAACGCCAGCCATTGCACCTTCACAAGCTTTGTCTTTCGCAATCCAGCCAGCATCGATAACAACATTTAGGTTGTCTTTTGTTACTGGAATTGGTGCTAGGAACTGAGCTGTCATTTCAACGCCATTTGCGCCACCTGACCAGCTTACTGCACCTGGAATGTCTGCCATTGCTTTACCGTCAGCAAGCATTGCAGCAATATTACCAGCAGCTTTACCTAGCTCACGAGCATCTTTCCAAACAGATACTGTTTGTGTGCCGCGAGCAACGCGGTTAAGCGCAGCGTGGTCACCATCTTGACCTGAAACAGGAACCGAACCGGCAAGACCTTGAGCTTCAAGAGCCGCAACAACACCACCAGCTGTACCATCATTTGATGCAACAACAGCGTCAACACCGTTGTCGTTAGCCGTTAGGATTTGCTCCATGTTTTTCTGAGCATTGTCTGGCTTCCAACCGTCTGTGTAAGCTTCACCAACATTGGTGATTTTACCGGCGTCCATTGCTTCTTTAAGAACTTCCATTTGCCCGCCGAACAAGAAGTCCGCGTTTGGATCAGATGAAGAACCTTTAATGAATGCATAACGACCTTCAGGCTTTGCAGCCAAAACAGCACGTGCTTGCATACGACCAACTTCAACATTATCGAAAGTTAGGTAGAATGAGCGTGCATCTTCGATAAGACGGTCATAACCTACAACCGGAATACCTTCGTTAGCTGCACTGTCGACAGCTGGGCCAATTGCGCCAGAATCTTGTGCTAGAATGATAAGAGCATCAGCGCCTTGTGCGATCAAGCTTTCAACATCAGTCAATTGCTTTGCAGCAGATGCTTGAGCATCAGCAGAGATGTATTTGTCACCATTTGCTTCAATGGCAGCTTTGATAGCAGCTTCGTCTGTTTTCCAGCGCTCTTCCTGGAAGTTTGACCAAGAAACACCGATTACTTTGTCTTTAGCGACAGCGACACCTGAAGCAACAACAGAAAGAGCTGCGCCTGCAAGCAACATAGTTGCGAATTTGTTCATTTGAATTCCTCCCAAATGATAAAATGGATAATGAGACGCGAAATTCTTAGCCCCTCATTTCGTCGTTTAAACCGATCGAAAATTAATTTTCTCGACAGTCGAAAAAATGTTTGCCAAATTTTTTTAAGTGAGTCAACTTATTTATTTCGAGACACGAGAAAATTGACAGAATCAGATTTTGCCTCTAAATAGTGTTTTAATTTTAATAGGTTATTGTTTCTATGCTTATGAAGGCGAGTACCGAGAATTTAAGAAAGCAAAATAGAGGGTTGATTTTGTCAGCCCTGCGTCGGCTCGGCTCAGTCTCACACACAGAACTTTCTCAATGGACAAGTTTAAGTTCGGCAACCGTATCAACGATTACGACCGAACTTGAAAAAGAAGGCATCTTATTACGCGATGAACAAACGCCATCGTCAGGACGTGGACGCCCTCGTGTAAAGTTCCGCCAAAATCCAAATTGTGCATTTATTGCGATTGTTCGGATCACATCAGAACTGGTGCAATATTCACTCGTTGATTATGCCGGCACACTTAAGGATCGCTTTGAAGAAAAACGCCCCCCGGCAGAAACAGATATCGAAACATTTTCTGCACGACTAAAGCTCGATATTGAGCGCCTTATTCAACGTAATGAATTACAGCCTGAACAAATTTTGACAGTCTCAATCACCACCAAAGGACTTGTTGCTTCCGGAAAGCCTGAACTTTTGTGGTCGCCAGTATTTGAAGATACGACCCTTGATTTTGAAGATTTGCTTAAGCCAATATTACCGGCGCAAATTCGCCTGACAAATGACACTCAGTTTGCAGCGCAATCCATTGCTGAAAAGCATGCAGAAAAACTTGGCGGCTTCAGTAACCGAAAAATCGCCACACTTTCGCTTAGTCACTCAATTGGTTTGGGAATAGCAACTGAAGAGGCAAACGGTAAGATCACTTCTTTTGCACCACCATTTGGTCATATGATGCACGATCCAAATGGACCATTATGCCGCTGTGGCGCGCATGGCTGCATTGAATCAATCGCTGGATTTTACGGCATTTTGCGGACAGCATTTGAGGTCGACGACAATGTGGTTCCAGCCAAGTTTATCCCGCTTAAGGAGATTGAAAATATAGCTGTTCGTGCACGTAATGGCGATCACCGAACCGAATATGCATTTCGCTTAGCTGGCGAAGCGCTTGGTATTGGGCTTGGCCGATTGCTCACGCTTTTAGGACCGATGCCCATTGCCATTACCGGCCATGGAACATTGTTTTATGATCTCATGCAAAAATCAATTCTTGAAGGAATTCAAAATACATTACAGGTCAGACGCAACAAAATGCCGGAAGTTAGCTTTCACACCGATGAAGGCGAACTGATTTTCAATGGCAATATGCAATCGTGCCTAAGTGACCTTGATAGCAATATCATCTCCGAACAAAACGGAACAAAGTGGAAATTTAACTAATGCGTAATTCACTTCTTGTCATGGGCTTAATTTGTCTAAGCACAACGAATAGCTTTGCTGATGAGGCTCTGCCTTGGTCAGAGAAAACCGATGCAATCGGCCGCATCGAACAAATGCCAATCGGTTTTCTTGGTCAAAAAGAGCTCGATGAACTTGTGCAAGCAGGCGAGGAACTTTTCGAAGCCAAATTTAAAAAGATTGAAGGTGCCGGCCGTCCGATGGCAACGGCAGCGATCCTTCCAACCAAGGCTAGACGCTTATCAAAAACAGCATTTGCCAGGACGTCTGGCCCAGATTCGGCATCATGCGGGGCATGCCATAACGAACCTTTGCTAGGTGGTTCAGGTGATTTTGTTACCAATGTTTTCGTATCAGAAGGCTTTACCAATGCTGACTTTGATTCAACTAATCCGCAATTTTCAAATGAACGCGGAACCAATCATCTTTTTGGCGCCGGTTTAATCGAACTCTTAGCGCGTGAAATCACTTCTGATTTGCATGATATTCGCAAGCGTGCATTAAAAACCGCACGTGCAGATCAAGCAGCAAGACGTGTCGAACTGATCTCAAAAGGCATTTCATATGGCTTTATCACAGCGCAACCCGATGGGGTTTTATCGCTTGATGAAATCGAAGGAATAGATACCGATCTTGTTATTCGTCCATTCAGCCAGAAAGGTGTGATGACATCGTTAAGACAGTTCACAGTTAATGCATCCAACCATCACCACGGTATGCAAGCAACCGAGCGTTTTGGCGCTAGATGGACAGGTGAAACCGATTTTGATGAGGATGGCATGGCGGCTGAATTAAGTTCCGCTGACGTGTCCGCGCTAGTTGCTTGGCAGGCAACTTTACGTCCGCCAATTGTTGCAAAACCCGAAAACGCTGAATGGCAAGCAGCGGCAAAGAGCGGCGAAGGTGTCTTTGAACAAATTGGCTGTGCACAATGTCATATGCCCGCCTTACCACTGAACTCGCTTCAATTTGACGATCCGGGTCTATTTGACGTTGCTGGTACGTTGCAAACCTATCAGGTTGAAGCACCCGCAACATATGATTTAGCAATGCTAGATTGGGCTCAATCGCTTCCTCGCAACGCAGATGGCCAAGTGTTGGTTCCGTTGTTTGGAGATTTAAAACGCCATACAATGACGGATGGCGACGTGGACGCATTCGGCAATGAATTAATGTCGCAAAGATTTGTGGATCGCAATATTTTCATCACAGCAGAACTTTGGGGCGTTGCTTCAACAGCGCCATATGGGCATCGAAATGACATGTATGATCTTGATGAAGTAATCACGGCACATGGTGGTGACGCACGTTCATCGAGAGACGCATATCTTGATCTTGATGAAAAAAGCAAACAACAACTGATCGCATTTTTGCGTACGCTAGAAATTAAATAGGTGCGGCATGAAACATAATCATATGAAAATTGCTTCAACTTTCGTTTTAAGTCTTTCAGTTGCGGCGCCATTTGCGCAGGCGAATGAGTTTCCCTTTGATGTCCCATCTATGGTTGAACAATCAGAACTAGCGGGCATTAAGCACACCTATGAGGGACCCTGGGAATATTTTGTTGGCGGCGGTGCAGCAAGCTTTGACTGCAATGGCGATCGCGTGCCGGACGTATTTTTAAGTGGTGGTAAAAGTGCAGCGAAGCTGTTTATCAACACATCATCAAAGGGTGGCAATTTATCATTTACCGAGAAAGCGCTTGATATTGGACGCAGCAATACCAAAATACTTGGCGCTTATCCGATCAATATCGACAATGACGATTATACTGATCTTGTTTTGCTACGTTTGGGCGCCAACCAAGTTTTAAAAGGCGGTCCTGATTGCAGTTTTACCAAAGCCAATAAAGAGTTTGCCATCAAAGGTGGACGCGAATGGACAACAGGATTTGCAGCTATTTGGGAAGGTGAAAACACACGACCAACAATGGCACTTGGTAACTATGTTGATCGCGATGCACCGGGAACGCCATGGGGCACTTGTTCACCAAACATGCTCCTTAGACCTGATGCTAACAACCAATATTCAACGCCAATCTCATTAGAGCCAGGTTATTGCTCGTTATCGATGATATTCACTGATTGGAATAAATCAGGATTGCCGGATCTGCGCATCACCAATGATCGACAGTATTATCGTGGCGGCCAAGAACAGCTTTGGCAGATATCGCCCAATGAAGCACCACGCGCTTATACGCAAAATGATGGATGGGAAACCCTGCAAATTTGGGGTATGGGGATTGCTGAAACAGATTTAAACGGTGATGGTTTCCCTGAATATGCTCTGACATCGATGGGCGATACAAAGATCCAATCCTTGGATGAAGAAGGTGATGAAGAAAGTCCGATTTATAAGGATATTGCCTTTGAAAGCGGAGCAACAGCTCACCGCCCCTATGTGGGTGATGATTTAAAACCATCCACCGGTTGGCATTCACAGTTCGTTGATTTTAACAATGACACGCATAAAGATTTGTATATCGCCAAAGGTAATGTTGAAGCGATGTCTGATTTTGCCAGTTATGATCCTGATAATATGTTGCTCGGCGGGCTTGATAACAAATTTACCGAAAAAGGCGATGAAGCAGGTATTGCGCTTAAAAGCGCTGGACGCGGTGCTGTGATTGAAGATTTTAACGCTGATGGCATGCTTGATATGCTGGTTGTTAATCGCAAAACCAATATTAATCTGTTTTTAAATGAAGGTGCAAAAACAGATTGGGGCCATCGCCCAATGGGCAATTGGATCAAGATCGAACTTGATAATGGCGAGATTAATACCGATGCGATAGGCGCAAAAATTTCAGTTAAAACAGGTAACCTCAACCAAAGCAAAACTGTACAAATTGGTGGTGGCCATGCATCTGGTCAATTAGGTTTTAATCATTTTGGTTTGGGTGTAGCGGAACGTGCTACGATACGTGTGCAATGGCCAAATGGTGATTGGAGCCATCCATATAAAGTGTTTGCCAATAATCATGTTATTATCAAGCGTGATAACCCAAGCGCAAACTACTGGTACCCTGCGGAGGATTAATGTCTGACACATCTAGAATGCCAAGTGCGGTCTTCCCCGACCTCAAAGGGAAATCAATTTTTATCTCTGGTGGCGGCTCTGGAATAGGAGCGACATTGACCGAGAGCTTTATCGCTCAGGGTGCTCATGTCACATTTATCCAACGTAGCGATGCGAAAGATTTTTGCGATCAGATAGAAGAGAAATATGCGGAAAGACCGCATTTTATAAAGTGTGATATCTGTGATATCCCCGCGCTGGAGAGCGCTCTTGATCAAGCCAAAGAAAAGCATGGACCCATTCATGTTTTGGTCAATAATGCTGCATCTGATAACCGCCATAAACTTGAAACAACGGATGTCGAAGACTTTGATCAAGGCATCAATGTCAACCTACGCCCTCATTTCTTCACTGCAAAACATGTAGCAAAAGATATGGCGGCACTCGGCGGAGGCTCCATCATTAATTTCTCATCAATCGCGCATCATTTAGGTGGGGATCAATTTCCTGTTTATGTTGCAGCGAAAGCTGGAATTGCGGGTCTAACTCGTGCGTTAGCAGATACTTTGGGCAAAGATAATATACGCGTGAATTCTGTGCTGCCAGGATGGGTTTTCACCCAAAGGCAGCTTGATCTTTGGGCAACAGAAGAAAAAGTATCAAGCCATCTTGATACGCAAGCTATCCGTAAAAAATTATACGCCGAAGATATGGTAGGGATTGTGCTGTTTTTAGCATCCGATGCATCGCGCATGCTTACCCGTCAATCAATTGCCGTTGATGGCGGCGTTGTCGGCTTAGGCTGAATACAAAATATGCAAATACAAAAAAGGCCGATCCATGCGGACCGGCCCATTAGGTTGGCGCCTAATATTTATTTATGATCGGTTCATACGATTATCGATCAGATTGTCGACTACAGACGGATCAGCAAGAGTTGATGTATCACCCAATGCACCAAAGTCGTCTTCGGCGATTTTACGCAAAATTCGACGCATGATTTTACCAGAACGTGTTTTTGGCAAACCAGATGCCCACTGAATAAGATCTGGTGATGCGATTGGGCCAATTTCCTTGCGAACCCAGTTGCGCAGCTCAACACGAAGCTCATCTGTTGGTTCTTCACCTGCATTTAGAGTGACATAACAATAAATGCCTTGGCCCTTCACATCGTGCGGATAACCCACAACAGCTGACTCAGACACTTTTGGATGAGCAACAAGTGCGCTTTCAACTTCAGCAGTTCCCATACGGTGACCAGACACATTGATCACATCATCAACGCGGCCTGTAATCCAATAATAGCCATCAGCATCGCGGCGACAGCCATCACCTGTGAAATAATAACCCTTGTAATCAGAAAAATATGTCTGAACAAAACGCTCGTGATCGCCATAAACCGTGCGCATTTGACCCGGCCAGCTATCTTTAATGCAAAGCACGCCTTCTGCTGCAACTTCATCGATCTCAGCCCCTGTTGTCGGCTCAAGTAAAACAGGCTGAACACCAAAGAACGGTGTTGTCGCAGAACCAGGCTTTGCAGCTGTTGCACCTGGTAGCGGGGTGATCATATGGCCACCTGTTTCTGTCTGCCACCACGTATCGACGATTGGACAATTGCCCTTGCCTACAACTTCGTTATACCAGTTCCAAGCTTCTGGGTTGATCGGCTCACCCACTGTACCAAGCACTTTTAATGACGAGAGATCACACTTTTCAACCGGCTCTTTACCCTGCGCCATCAAGGCACGAATAGCAGTTGGCGCTGTGTAGAACTGGTTGACCTTATGCTTTTCGCAAACCTGCCAAAAACGCGAAGCATCTGGATATGTTGGTACACCTTCGAACATCAAAGTTACCGCACCATTTGCAAGCGGTCCGTAAACGATATAGCTGTGGCCTGTGACCCAACCAACATCCGCTGTACACCAGTAAATATCGCCTTCATGATAATCAAACACATATTCATGCGTCATCGCAGCATAGGTTAGATAGCCACCTGATGTGTGAAGCACGCCTTTTGGCTTACCTGTTGAACCAGATGTATACAGAATAAACAATGGATCTTCAGCGTTCATCGGTTCGACTGGGCAGTCTGCAGAGACGCTTGCAACCAACTCACCATAATCATGATCACGACCAGCTTTATTACCCGGACCGCCACCTGTGCGCTTCACAACAATAGTTGTGACGTCGCCTGAGATTTCCAACGCAGCATCGACATTCTTCTTCAGCGGAATATTTTTACCACCGCGCGGGCCTTCATCTGCAGTGACAAGTAGTTTTGCACCACAATCTGTGACGCGGCTCGCAAGTGCATCAGGTGAAAAGCCACCGAACACAATGGAATGAACCGCACCAATTCGCGCGCAAGCAAGCATTGCATATGCTGCTTCTGGGATCATTGGCATATAAAGAATGACGCGATCACCTTTGCCAACACCTAATGATTTATACGCATTTGCAAGGCGCGAAACATGTTCATGCAATTGGTTATATGTGATGTGCTCAGAAACTGTTGGGTCATCACCTTCCCAAATGATTGCGGTTTGGTCACCACGTGTTTCCAAGTGACGATCAACGCAGTTTGCACATACGTTTAGAACGCCATCTTCAAACCATTTGATAGAAACGTTTTCGTGCGCAAAGCTTGTATTTTTGACAATTGAATAGGGTTTAATCCAATCAAGGCGTTTGCCAACTTCACCCCAAAACTTATCAGGATCTGAAACTGATGATGCATACATTTCATCATATTTTGCTTTGGAAATATGTGCCGAATTTGCAAATTCATCAGCGGGTGGAAAAATTGAATCGCTCATAGCGTTCTCCCTGCACTATTGATCATATGTCGTATTTGAAAAAGCCCCACCAAATTTTGACAGGGCTTTTAAAGCCTCTAAATGGCTAGGTATTCGTGGCGAAGCTCTTCGTTGTCGAGCACTTCTTTTGCTGTACCGTCAAAAACAACTTTGCCTGTGTCCAAAATTACCGCGCGATCAGCAAGATTAAGCGCAGCGACTGCATTTTGCTCAACAATAATTGTTGTAATACCTTGCTCACGGATGAGATGAAGTGTTTTTTCAATCTCCTGAACGATAACAGGCGCAAGCCCCTCATAAGGCTCATCTAGCAACAATAACTTGATGTCGCGCGCTAATGCTCGACCAATAGCAAGCATTTGCTGCTCACCACCGGAAAGCGTTGTGCCTTCTTGTTTAGCACGCTCACCAAGGCGCGGGAACAACTCATAAATGCGCTCGATTGACCAACCGATTGGCTTTTCAATTTGCGCTAGTTGCAAGTTCTCTTCAACGGTTAAACCTTGAATAATCCGGCGATCTTCTGGCACAAGCCCGATACCAGCTTGAGAGGCTTCATATGATTTCATTGTATGAAGCGGTTGGTGATCAAGCCATATTTCACCATGAGTAACCATAGGATCGGCGAGACGAGCCATGGCACGTAACGTAGATGTTTTACCTGCACCATTACGTCCTAAAAGAGCTAAAATCTCACCTTCGTGAACATTTAAACTTACACCCTGTACGATATAGCTTTCACCATAATATGCTTTCAAATCCCACGCTGAAAAATACGCGGGGGCGTTCTTTGCATGATTGGCATTCATATTTTCTGACATGTTTTCTACTCAGCTTGTCTGATTGACGTATTGGCGATTATTGATGTGAAGTCCCAAGATATGCTTCTTGCACTTTCGGATGGCCTTTGATGTTTTCAGGCAGATCTTCAACAATAACAGTACCCTGCGCAAGCACAGAAATCTTCTGCGCGAGTGAGAATACCACATGCATATCGTGCTCAATCACAACCATCGTAATATGGCGACTCTCTTGAATTTGACCCAACAATTCAATTGTATTGTTTGTATCAGCTCGCGCCATACCAGCGGTCGGCTCATCAAGAAGCAACAATTTTGGATCTTGCGACAAGCACATCGCCATTTCCAGACGTCGCTTATCACCACGAGACATCGAAGAAGACATCATGTTTCGTTTATCGATCATATTCACATCGATCAACATTTGCTCTGCTTTTTCGATCATGTCCTTTTCACTTGCAACAGACTTGATTGCATTGAGTGAGTAAGAACCATCGCGCTTTGCAAAACATGGAATCATCACATTTTCCATAACCGTCAAATCTGAGAAGATTTCTGGCGTTTGGAACACACGAGAAACACCCATTTGGTTGATCTCGTGTGGCTTTTTACCCAGCAATGATTGCCCATCGAAAGTAACCGCACCTGTATCTGGTATAAGTTTACCAACAAAGCAGTTCAACAAAGTTGATTTACCCGCACCGTTGGGCCCGATGATCGCATGGATCATACCTTCATCAACATTGAGATTTACGTTCGATAACGCTTTCAATCCACCGAAGTTTTTATTCACATTTTGGACTTCTAAAATTCCCATATCATGAACTCCTAAATGTTATTCAGCTGCAGCAGCGGATGCACTGCCTGAGCTTTTATCATTGTCTTCATTTTTACGCTTGAATAGTCCTGCTAACAATTGACCACCTTGAACAAGGCCGCCTGGTAGGAAAATCACAACAAGCATAAACAAAATACCGAGCGTTAAGTGCCAACCCTTACCGATAAACGGATACACAAGGCTAACAACGAAATCGCTAATGCCATCAGGCATGAAAGAGAACCAAGTTTCTAGAATACTAGAATTGATCTTTGATACGATATTCTCAAAGTACTTGATAAATCCTGCACCCAAGACAGGTCCAATCAATGTTCCGGCACCACCAAGGATGGTCATAAGCACAACTTCACCAGACGCTGTCCAGAACATGCGCTCAGCACCAGCTTGTGTATCCATTGCAACCAAGAGACCACCAGCAAGTCCGGCATACATGCCCGAAATAACAAATGCAGCGAGTGTATAAGGTTTTGATTCAACACCAGTGTAGTTTAGACGTTGCTGGTTTGATTTAACCGCACGCAACATTAAACCAAATGGCGATCTAAATATGCGAATTGAAAGATAAAACGCTAAGATCATGCAAACAGCGGCGATGTAGAAGCCCACATTAAATGTAAATATCCAACCGCCAATGACCAGCTCGTAACTGTCATTCATAAACATGCCAAACAAGTTTGCACGCGGCGTGACACCTTCCTGTAATGCAGCATCCAAGATACGTGGATCATTTACTTTTGGCTGTAAGCCCGTTTCACCACCTGTAATCGGAGTTAACACCGAATAAGCAAGTGAATAAGACATTTGCGCAAATGCAAGTGTTAGAATTGAGAAATAAATGCCTGAGCGTCTTAGTGAGATCCAGCCAACAAGAAGCGAGAACGCACCTGCAACAACAACAGAGGCAACAATCGCCGGGATTACATTAAGCGTTAGGAGCTTGATCATCCAAACACCAGCGTATGAACCCACACCCAAAAATGCTGCATGTCCAAAGCTGAGATAGCCAGTCAGACCAAACAAGATGTTAAATCCAATAGCGAAGATGCCAAAGATCACAAGACGCTGCATGAGATCAGGGTAACCGCCATTGAACTGCGCCATAACTGAATCCTCAGGAAAAGGATTTAGAATAAATGGTGCAAGAAGTGTTATAGCAACGACAATTAGTAACAGAACTGAATCTGATTTTCGTAATCCGAACATAGTTATTCCTCCATCACGCCGGCTTTACCCATAAGACCACGAGGTCTTGTAAGAAGCACGATGATAGCGACTAAATAGATGATGATTTGATTGATACCCGGAAGGGTTTCTAAGACAACGGTCATTGATGCAAAGCTTTCAAGGATTCCAAGTAGGAAACCAGCAAGCACAGCACCTGATAATGAGCCCATGCCACCGACCACAACAACCACGAAGCTTAGAACCAAGAAGTCCATACCCATGTGATAGTTAGGTGAATTAATAGGCGTATACATCACACCTGCAAGACCTGCTACCGCTGCAGCTAATCCAAACATAATGGTGAAACGTTTATCGATGTTAATACCCAGCAAGCCCACAGTTTCACGGTCCGCCATACCGGCACGAACAACCATGCCGAAAGTAGTGAATTGAAGGAATGCAAAAACACCGCCGATAATAATTGCAGCAAAGCTGAAATACACTAATCGCCAATATGGATAGATGATTGAATTGGCCTCGTAACCAAGCATCGCACCAAAATCGAACGAACCTTTAAATGCTTCAGGCGCCGGTGTTGGAATAGGGTTTGCACCATAGAAATATTTGATGACTTCTTGCAAAACAATCGCAAGACCAAACGTTACCAAAATCTGGTCAGCATGGGGGCGTTTATAAAAGTGCTTGATAAGCCCGCGCTCCATTATAAACCCAATAAGGATCATAACGGGAATTGCAAACAATATTGAAAGCGGAACAGCCCAATCAATTACAATATTACCTAAGTTTTCACCCAGAATATCGTAAATATATGGTACTTCGACTTTGAGAGGGTTACCCAAGAAATCTTTCTTCGTCGCATCAATAACGATGTGACTAAGTGTAAGAAGCTTACTCAGTGTTACCGCGCAAAACGCCCCAATCATGAAAAGCGCACCGTGTGCGAAGTTAACCACACCGAGTGTACCAAAGATCAATGTCAGGCCTAGAGCAATCAACGCATAAGCGGATCCTTTGTCTAAGCCATTAAGTATCTGCAGGACTATAGCTTCCATAGCATCACCTTAAAAGTAATTATCAATTTAAGTATTTTTAGTAAAAGAAAAGGGGCACAAAAGCCCCTTTTCAATTGGCGAAATATTATGCGCCTGGGTTACAATCACCCAATGTTGCTTCTGGTCCGCCCATTTGCGGGATGTTAGCATCGTATGTAACTTGCGCTACTGGAGTAACTTCCACAACTTCAAGAATATCGAATTCTGATGTTGGGTTTTCTTTACCCTTCACAACCAATACATCTTTAAAGCACTGGTGATCTTCAGCACGGTAAAGTGTTTTACCATTGCCTAGACCGTCGAACTCGAAGCCTTCAAGCGCTTCAACGATACCACATGGGTTAAATGTACCAGCACGCTCAGCAGCATCAGCATATAGCAATGTCTGACAGTATGTTGTGTGCGCAGCCTGTGATGGCGGGAAGCCATACTTCTCACCGAAGGACTTAACAAAGGCTTTTGAACCTTCGTCCTGTAGTGACCAGTGCCAGTTTGTTGAACCGTAGATACCTTTAACGTTCTCACCCGCACCGCGAGCCATCAAGCGTGAGTAAAGTGGAACAATAATTTCGAAGTTTTTATTGTTGACCATTTTATCACGAAGACCGAACTGAACAGCATTTGTCAGTGAGTTTATCATGTTCCCGCCGTAGTGGTTAAGAACAAGAACGTCAGCATCTGACTGAAGAACTGGCGCGATGTAAGAAGAGAAGTCAGTTTGTGTAAGTGGTGTTTTCACCGCATTCACAGTTTCCCAACCCATGGCTTCTGTTGATTCACGAACAGCTTCTTCTGTTGTGTAACCCCAGTTGTAATCAGCTGTAAGGTGATAAGCTTTACGATCTTTACCGTATGCATTTGCAAGCACAGGCGCCAAAGCAGCACCAGACATGTAAGAGTTAAAGAAGTGACGGAAACCGTTCGCTTTTTTATCTTTACCAGTTGTATCGTTTGAGTGAGTCAAACCTGCCATGAAGATCACGCCAGCTTCCTGACATAGAGCCTGTACAGCAACAGCCACACCTGATGAAGAACCACCAGTAATCATGATCGCACCATCTTTTTCGATCATAGATTTTGCAGACGCACGCGCCGCATCAGCTTTTGTTTGTGTATCACCAGTTACGTATTTAACTTCTTTACCAAGGATACCATTACCCTTTAGAGCCTTTGATGAAAATGTATTCATCATGCCGCCATCGCCACCACCGTTAAGGTGCTCAACAGCTAGTTCGTATGCGCGAAGCTCATCCGCACCTTCATCAGCATAAGGACCTGATTGTGGAACGTTGAAACCCAATGTTACAGTCGAACCAGTTGGCTCATTCATGTAAGCGCTGGCAGAACCTGTAAAGATTGTTGGCATAGCAAGACCGGCACCGGCAACGGCACTTGTTCTCAGTAGACCACGTCGTGTTGGTTTAATAATTGACATTAAATTCCTCCTAAAAAGACTGGCGCCAAGTCCTTCCTCCAAAGGCATTGGCATGTCATGCGATGTTTTCGCATAGCCAAGAATGCGTCATTTTTGTGAAAAGATCAATAAACTATTGTCTTTAAACGATTTTTTTGTGTAAAATAGCAATATCCAATTTCTAATTTTGTAAATTTTTTTACTAAACTTTGATATGTTACGAAAAACGTTGGGAAAAATTGAATGGTTCGTTCACTTATTGGAACTCGAATTCGGGAAAGAAGGCGTGCAAAAAAGCTTAGCCAAACTGTGCTCGCTGAGAAAGCTGGCATATCCACTTCGTATATGAACCTGATTGAACACAACCATCGCGCTATCGCCGGGCGCACATTGTTATCGATTGCTGAGAGTTTGCAAGTTGACCCCAAAGAGTTAACTGAAGGCGCTGATCATTTGATGCTAACGCAGCTGCAAGAGGCTGCAAATCTGATAAGTGAAAAGAACGTTGAGCTGAACCGATTGGAAGAATTTGTCGGCAGATATCCCGGCTGGTCTAATCTATGCGCAAAACTATATGAAAATATTAAACAGCAAGAGCAGCGTCTTCAAGCGCTCTCTGATCGACTAGGTCATGATCCATTTTTCTCAGAGGCGATGCATCTGATGTTATCCAATGTCACCGTGTTGCACTCTACATCCGATATTTTAGCGACCGCAGAGGAAATTCCAACAGAGCAATTCAAAAGATTCATTAATAATATGAAAACTGAAAGCGAACGGCTGTCAGACACAATTACGAATTTGCTGAGCTATTTCGACGAAACCACAAGCACAGAAACGCAGTCTTCAATGCTTGCGCCGTCAAAACTTGATCAGTTCTGGGAAATGCATGACTACCATTTGCTTGAGTTGGAAAAGCCTGAACTTAATCCAAGGGCACAAATTAAGAAAATGATGGCGTCTTGGAATTTCCAAGAAACTGGGGAGTTGCGGCAGGCCGAAGCGCTTGTTGAACGTTACGCAACTGTCGCCGACCACTTGCCGATCGATGCCTTTATCGATGCTGCCATCGATCATCTTTATAATCCAATCTTACTGTCACAAAAATTTAATTGCGATCTGCATGATGTCTTTTTCCGTTTTGCGCATCTTCCATCAGAATATGACGGACAGACACTACCGCAATTTGGCTTAATTGAATGCGATGGATCAGGCGGAGTGTTGTTTCGTAAACCGCTCAAAACACTTTCGCTACCGCATAAGAGTAGCGCGTGTCCGCTTTGGCCGCTTTACCGCGCTATCAGCCAACCCATGCAGCCTGTCCGCGCAATCATCGAAACGCCAACCGGTGAGAGCTTTTTAACAGTATCCCAGGCCATTTGGTCCGGAGTTAATGACTACACGGTTCCGCCAACCGTTAAGAGCTCCATGGTGTTTACATCAGATTATCAACGGTTCTTACCCACCCATGAAAGAAGAGCATTACCAACAATCAAAGTAGGCATGAGTTGCGAAGTGTGTCCGCGCACGAGTTGTTCTGCGCGACGGTCCGACTCCATCCTTGAAAATTAGATCCTCGGCTTTTTGATAACGTCTTGTCGGTGCGCGAATTTTACAAGGCTTGCACGTGCGTGAAATAAGGCTAGTATGGCGTCATCGTTTCTGGGAGGGATAGATGACAAAAAAAGTTCTCTTGATTGAGGACGAGCCTCATATTGTCGAGGCTCTTTCATTCTTATTAAAACGAGAAAGTTGGCAAGTTGAAATCCACAATGATGGGATCGGTGCCGCAAATAGAGTATCTGAATTGACGCCTGACTTGGTCATTTTAGATGTCATGCTCCCCAATATTGGCGGCATGGAAATTTTACATGACATTCGCCATAACCAGCAAACTGCAAAAACTCCGGTTTTAATGCTCACTGCAAAAGGGCAGCAAAAAGATAGAAAAGCAGCTGAAGACGCAGGTGCGAGTTTATTTATGACCAAACCATTTTCCAACCAGGAGATAGTTGCCAGTATTCGTGAATTGGTAAACTAATGGCTGAACCAGAAGATCATTCCACAACAGCATTGCCTGCGCTTCAACCAGATGAGGATCAGTCATCAATAGCCCAAAAACGTAATGATCTAGCTGCGTTACTGCCTATATTCGGAATATTGTTTTTTGCAACACCATTGATTTCCACAATTACCAATGACAATCCGTCTGGCATTGGTGGGACCGCTTTTTATATATTCAGTATTTGGGCATTGCTCATCATAGCAGCTTGTGTTCTTGCGCGCTTTTTACGTGGTGCGGAGACAAGCGGAGATGAGGCTGAGTAATGCTGTCGTTTAATCTGTTACTGACGGTTTGTTTGATCTATGTCGCGGGATTGTTTGGCGTGGCATTCTTGGCCGAAAAAAATGCAAAACGTAAGAAGCTTGGTTTTTTTTCATCGCCCTTAACATATACATTATCTATCTCCGTTTATTGCACAGCTTGGACCTATTACGGCGCGGTTGGCTCGGCAGCGCGAAACGGCCTTGAATTCATCACAATTTATCTTGGCCCTACTCTGGTTTTTATTGGTTGGTGGTGGCTGCTGCGTAAACTTGTTCGCATCGGCAACACTCAACGTATTACTTCTATTGCCGATTTGATATCCGCACGTTACGGCAAAAGTACGACACTTGCAGTGATCATAACCTTATTATCGGTCATTGGATCAACGCCTTATATCGCGCTTCAATTACAATCACTCACCTTGAGCTTTTCGGTATTTTCAGATGGGTTTGCAGGCCAAGATCCTGCAACTACATCATCGCTGACAGCATTATGGGCAGCGATTGGTTTGGCTGCATTTACGATCATTTTCGGCACACGAAATTTGGATTCAAACGAACGACACCATGGCGTGGTATCTGCGATTGCAGTTGAAGCGATTGTGAAAATCTTAGCGTTGATTGCGGTTGGGTTATTTGTTGTTTGGGGTGTCGCGGATGGGCCAAATGATATTATGTCACGCATCCAACCACAGATCATGCAGTCGCAGGATATTTTTACTCCACGTTGGGTAACCTTGATCTTTTTATCAGCCGCAGCAGTAATTTGTTTGCCACGTATGTTCCAAGTGATCGTGGTTGAAAACTCAGATGAGAAACACCTCAGCATGGCTTCTTGGGCATTTCCGCTCTATCTGTTTTTGATGAGCCTTTTTGTGCTTCCCATTGCAATCGCGGGCCTTGATATTTTACCTCCAGGGGCAAACCCTGATCTATTTGTCTTGACCATTCCACTGACGCAGAACCAAGACGCATTGGCAATGCTTGCATTCCTTGGCGGGTTTTCCTCTGCCACATCCATGGTCATTGTCGCAGCTATCGCGCTATCAACGATGGTCTCCAACCACATTGTGTTACCACTTTGGCTTTGGCTAACGTTGAGCAGAAGCCCAACAAGTGAAGATGTGCGGACACTACTTTTGCGCAGCAGGCGCATATCCATCGCCGTCATCTTAGGTCTGGGTTTTTTATACTACCAATTTACATCCGGCACTGGGGGCTTGGCATCGATTGGATTGATCGCCTTTTTGGGTGTTGCACAGATACTTCCCGCTCTCATCGGGGGGCTGTTCTGGCAAAGCTCAACGCGCAAAGGTGCGATCTGGGGTATTACAGCTGGCTTTATTTTGTGGGCTTATACATCGTTCTTACCAAGCTTTGAAGGAAACTTCATTCTAAGCCAATCTGCCATCGACAATGGCATATTTGGGTTTGAATTCTTAATCCCAAGCGCTTTGTTTGGCGTTACAATTGAAGACCCACTTGTGCATGCAACCGTGTGGTCGCTTGGCATCAATATTATTATTTTCATATTAATATCGATGATCAGTGTGCCACGCCCTATTGAAAAAGTGCAGGCAAGCCAGTTCATTCACATCTTTGATCAGGCTGCAGCCAGTACAACACTTTCTCGCCAAACAACTTCTGAAGAACTGCATATTTTGTCCCAACGGATTTTGGGACACGAGACAACGCAAAAACTATTTAATCAAGCGGCACGCACACAAGGTAAATTATCAGGTCAGCTTCCTGATCCAACCAATGATTTTATTACCAATCTAGAGCGTGATTTCTCAGGCTCAGTTGGTGCAGCCACCGCACATGCGATGATTGGTCAGATCGCAAGTGGGGAAGCGATATCGGTTGAAGACCTTATCAAAGTGGCTGATGAAACCGTTCAAATTATGGAATATTCTGCGCGTCTTGAAACCCAGTCCAAAGAAATTGAGCAAACAGCGGAGCAATTACGCCAAGCTAACGCCAAGCTGCGCGAATTAGGTGAGCAAAAGGATGCCTTTTTAAGCCAAGTGAGCCACGAATTACGCACGCCAATGACATCCATTCGGGCCTTTGCTGAAATCCTGCGGGATGAAGATCATATGGGTAAAGATCAAATCTCGCATTTTTCATCTATCATTCATGATGAGAGTATTCGCTTAACATACTTACTTGATGAAATCTTAGATCTAAGCTTTTTGGAACACGGTAAGGTGCAACTGAAATTATCATTCACAAAATTTGATAAAATTTTAAAACGCGCCATGAACGCAACACAAACGTTGCGCGAACAATCGGGTGCAGTGATTGAAATCCCTGATGATTTAAAACATCTTGTTATTGAAACGGATGCAGATAGATTATCACAAGTTCTGATTAATCTCATTTCAAATGCGATAAAACACAGCGCTGCCGAAAAACCGATCATCCGTTTTAATCTCGAACATTTTGAGCACACAATTCAGATTGAGATGACAGATAACGGCAAAGGTATTTCAGCCGAGAACGCTGAAATTATTTTCCAAAAGTTTGCCAAACTTTCATCCGAACAAGGCGCTGGTAGTGCTGGTCTTGGTCTACCGATCAGTCGTGAGATTGTACGTAATCTGGGTGGTAAACTGCTCTATGTTGGCAATAATCCTGGCGCTGTGTTCAATATTATTCTACCGCACAGCATTTCGCCATTACTTGACCCAGCAGCGGCAATTGAACCCGCAGATTAACCTAAAGCGCAATCAATTGATCGTATAAGGCTATACATTTGTGCAATTGCACTGTACTAGCGGGGCAAAGTTTATGAAAATCGCGCAATTCGCGATGGCCAGGTTGCTTAAGAATAAATCTTTGCGAACGTGGTCTAATTCCAAAAAGGCATTTTATGTTGAAATTTGAAGGCGCTCATCCAGCGCTCAGCCATGCTTTAGAAAAACGTGGCTATGAAACACTTACACCTGTCCAATTAGAAGTTCTTAACACTGAATTATTGGGCCGGGATCTCCTCGTTTCTGCGCAAACGGGCTCTGGTAAAACAGTTGCATTTGGACTGTCGCTTGCCCCCGACCTTTTAGGCGAAGCTGAACGTTTTGATCGCTCCGGCGCGCCATTAGCTCTTATTGTTGCGCCAACACGCGAATTAGCACTGCAGGTGCAACGTGAGCTGCAATGGCTTTATGCGCCAACAAACGCTGTGATCACATCATGCGTTGGCGGTATGGATATGCGCAAAGAACGCCGCACACTTGCACAAGGTGCGCATATTGTTGTGGGTACGCCTGGTCGCTTGCGCGATCATATTGATCGTGGTTCGCTGCAGCTTAACGATATTAAGACAGTTGTGCTGGATGAAGCAGATGAAATGCTTGATCTTGGGTTCCGCGATGATCTTGAATACATCTTGGAGACAACGCCTGAAGATCGCAGAACCTTAATGTTCTCTGCTACAGTGCCACGCACGATTACCAATATGGCTAAGCGTTATCAGAACGATGCATTACGAATTGCAACTGCGTCTGAAGAAAAGCAACATATTGATATTGAATATCGCGCTTTGATGGTCAATCACCGTGATGTTGAGAACGGCATTATCAATGTACTTCGTTACTATGATGCGAAAAACACAATTGTCTTTTGTGCAACACGTGCTGCCGTTGCACGTATGACATCTCGTTTTTCAAACCGTGGTTTCTCAGTTGTTGCCCTTTCAGGCGAATTGAGCCAAGAGCAACGAAGCCACGCGCTACAAGCCATGCGTGATGGTCGTGCAAAAGTGTGTATCGCGACCGATGTTGCAGCACGCGGAATTGACTTACCAGATCTTGAACTTGTTATTCATGCTGACCTTCCAACAAATAAAGAAACACTCCTTCACCGCTCAGGCCGCACCGGTCGCGCGGGCCGAAAAGGTGTGAGTGCTTTGATGGTTCCAGCGAATTTACGAGGCCGTGCTGAGCGCTTGCTGCGTTGGGCCAATGTGGATGCGACATGGGCCAACCCGCCATCCGCAGATGAGATTCTAGCGCGAGATGATGAGCGTATTTTAGCTGACCCGCTTTTAGTCGATCCAGTGGATGAAACAGAGACTGCGTTCATTGAACAACTACTAGCTACGCATTCTGCTGAACAAATTGCCGCTGCATTTGTGCGTGGTCATCGTAATTCGAAGTCTGCACCAGAAGAATTGATGGAAATTTCTGTCAAACCTGGTCGCAACCAAAAAGGTCAAGGTCGCGGCGCTGATCGCGATTTTGATGCGCCACCACGTGGACCGCGCCAAACGGCCGAATTTGAAAACGGCAAATGGATTTCTTTATCTATTGGTCGTAACCAAAAGGCTGAACCGCGTTGGCTGTTACCCATGCTGTGTAAATCAAGCGGCTTAACAAAACGCAATATTGGCTCGATCAAAATTCGCAATGAAGAAACTTATGTTGAAATTTCTAATGACAGCTTTGATGGGTTTTTGACCGCAATTGGACCAAATCAAACTTTGGAAAAGAGCATTCGCGTTACGCAAATTGATGGCGTTCCAGATTTTGATCATGAGCAACCTCCTCGCGAACGCGGCCGAGGTAAGCGCGATAGAGATCGTGGTGGTGATAGTAGAGGCAGAGATCGTGGTGACAGGGCGCCACGCGATGGCGAGAAAAAATGGGATAAACCTAAATTTTCAAGCGAGGAACGTCGCGAACGCCGCGAGCGTTCAAGCCAGGAAGAAGGTGGCCGTCGTCCACGCAAGGAAGCCGGACGTGATGTTGCGCCCAAGCGTCGTAAAGATGAAAATCGCAAAAATCGAGATAGAGCCCTAGAGGAACTTGAACGCGGCTCAAGTAAATCTGGTAATTCAAGCGGTGACCGAGATCGCAAGCCAAAACGTGATCGTCGCCCAAAAGAACAATTTGCCAACGATAGCAATTTCACAAATGATAGTGGTTCTGCACCAGAGCAGAACAGCGCCAAACGCGCTGAGGACAGATCAGCTGATAAAAAGCCTAAAAAGGCGAAGAAGAATCGTACGGTAAAATTCACTGGCCTTAAAAAGAAAGAAGGTCGGAGCAAAGATTCTTCTGGTGGGATGTCGGGTCGGAAACGTCCTCGCAGCGAATAAATCATATGAAACAAAAAAGCCCGATCAAACTGACCGGGCTTTTTTCTTAATTATACTTAGCGCTTATTCAGCATTGACGTCGACAACAACGCGGCCCTTAACTTGACCTTTTAAGATGTCTTTTCCAAGCTTGGGAAGATCGCTTAATTTTGCAGGAACAATCATGTCCTCAAGCTTATCGAGCGGCAGGTCCGTTGCGACACGCTTCCAAGCTTCTACTCGATTGTCATAAGGCTGCATAACGCTATCAATACCGAGGATATTGACCCCACGAAGTAAAAACGGAATAACTGTTGCTGGTAACGCTGCACCACCTGCAAGGCCAACTGCAGCAACAGATGCTCCATATTGCATTTGACCCAGAACACGCGCCATCATTTCACCGCCAACGGCATCGATACACCCAGCCCAGGTTTCTTTTTCCAACGGACGCTTTGTCGTCTCATTAATCTCTTCGCGCGCAACAATTTGAGTAGCACCCAAAGACTTAAGATAATCTGCAGTTTCTGGACGACCTGTGACACCGGCGACTTCATAGCCAAGATGAGATAAAATTGCCGTTGCAACTGAACCAACACCACCGGCGGCACCAGTGACGAGTACAGGACCTTCACCCTTTTTCATACCTTGGTTTTCAAGCGCCATCACAGCTAACATTGCTGTAAAACCTGCAGTACCAACAGCCATTGCTTGGCGGGTTGTTAATCCCGCTGGTAATGGCACAAGCCAATCTGCATTCACACGAGCTTTTTGCGAATATCCACCCCAATAGGCTTCACCCACACGCCAACCTGTCAGTACGACTTTATCGCCGGGCTTATAACGATCATCATCTGATGCTTCCACAGTACCTGCAAAATCAATACCGGGAATATGTGGGTAATTTCGAACCAACCCGCCACCAGGGCCAATACACAATCCATCTTTATAATTTACCGTTGAATATTCAACGGCAATCGTCACATTGCCTTCTGGTAGGTCACTATCGTTAATCGCCTTTACAGACGCCGATGTTTTTCCTTCGTCATCTTTTTCGACGATGATTGCGTTAAAGCTCATGTCTCACTCCCATTCAATTATCTTGCACTGCACTATGTCACCGAACACGTAAATTGCAATCAAGAAATTTGTCTATCATCAGAAATGGATTTCAGATCACATCAACTGATAAAATCAGAACGCTTCGATTTGAAATAGGGAATAAGGATATCTTTAAAGGCACGGACTTTCGGCGCATCTTTCATATCGTAGTGGCTTAGGCTCCAGATATCGACATAAGGTTGCGGTTCAATCAATTTTACTTGCCGCAAACCTTGCGTATGCCTGCCTAGAAAAAGCGGCATTCGAACGATCCCAAGCCCTGCTTGTGCAGCACCTATTACTGCCGACATATCATCAAAGATAAATTTAGGATGCGGTACTGAGCGAGATTGCAGCGCTTTTTCTGGCACATTGTCCCAATGCTCAAACCAAATCCAATTGAGAGGCATATCAGGATCATTTTCAATATCGGATGCCATTTGTTCAGTCGCAAAAATTGACGTGCGTTGTTTGGTTAGCTTTTGGCCCACCAAGTTCTCATCCGGCTCATTGGTTATCCGAATGGCTAAATCTGCCTCACGCCTGTTGAGGTTTAACAACTCATTCGTTGCCTTAATTTTAACCTCAACATTTGGATGTTTTTCGCTAAACTCTTTTAATACAGGGCTGATATAATAGGCGACTAAAAGCTGCGGTGAGGTGATCGTCAGTGATCCAACAAGGTCTCCTTCTAACGATGCCGCATAGCGCAGTAAATTATTTGAAGCGTCTTCCATTTTTTCTGCCTGCTCAGCAACTTTATAGGCAAGCTCGGTCGCTTGATAACCGCTAGGCAATTTCTCAAATAGTTCTTGATTGAGCGCTTTTTCAGCGCGCGCAATCCGCCGTGCTATGGTTGTGTAATTACACCCCAATCGCTCAGCTGCTGCACCGAGTGACTTCTCTCTAACAAGATGAAGTACAGCGCGATAATCTTCCCAATTTAAATCCATAGCATGCAATATTGCATATTTAATCTGTAAAATCACGTGTTTTTGCATAGCTTATCTAATGATAATTAGTAGCTAAATCAAAACGGAGATTAAAAATGATTTACGCCTATGTGCACCTTAAGATCGACAATCCAGACAGCCTTGCAAAATACCGTGAGGTCGCAGCCCAGGCTTTAGCAAAGCACGGCGGATCGGTGGTATCAGCAAGTAAAGACGTTGCCTTGCTGGAAGGTAACAATGAAACGCCACATATGGCTGCGCTTTTAAGCTTTCCTGATCAGGAAAATGCTCACGCTTGGATCAACGACAAAGAACTTCAAGATGTTCATGCGCTTCGCCGTAATTCTGGGCAAAGCACAATTCATTTAATGGCTTAAGCGCGAAATACTCTAAGTAGTCTTAGCTGCCTTCACGCGCGATCAAACAGGAAACGGCTGATTTCCAACTGCTATATTTTTGGTCGCGCAGCTCGCTGTTCATCTTTGTTTCAAACCGCTGTTGCAGTTTCCAAGAATTTGCAAACTCATCCATATTTGGCCACGTGCCGCTTTTCATGCCAGCAAGCCATGCAGCACCTAATGCTGTGGTTTCTAACACGGTCGGACGGTCAATCGGTGCATTTAAAATGTCGGATAAGAACTGCATTGTCCAATCACTTGCGACCATACCACCATCAACGCGCAAGGTGACATCATCAAGCGCCTTACCCCAATCATCCTGCATTGCTTCGATTAAATCACGCGTTTGATAACACGCAGCTTCAAGCGCTGCTTTCGCAATCTCATTAGGACCTGTGTTACGCGTTAATCCAAACATTGCGCCACGCACATCCGCCTGCCAATAGGGCGCACCAAGTCCTGCAAATGCCGGTACTAAAATCACATCTTGCCCGTCATCTGCTTGTGCTGCAAACGAACCCGTTTGCGCAGCATTATCGATGATCTTAATTCCATCACGAAGCCATTGAACAGCAGCGCCAGCAATGAAGATAGACCCTTCAAGCGCATATGTTGGTTTACCATCAAGCTGGTAAGCAACGGTGGTTAGCATGCGGTTTTTAGAAGGGACAGCCTTTTCCCCTGTATTGAGCATCATGAAACAACCTGTTCCGTAGGTTGACTTCACCATGCCCGGTTTAAAGCATGCTTGACCAAGTGTGGCTGCATGCTGATCACCGGCAATACCCAACACTGGGATACTTGCGCCCAACAGTGACGGATCGGTGACACCAAAATCAGCAGCTGTGTCTTCTACCTCAGGCAACATGGCTTTTGGCACGCCAAAGATTTTGAGCAACTCATCATCCCAAGCACCGTCATGAATATTATAGAGCAAAGTTCGGCATGCATTTGTTGCGTCAGTTTTATGAGACGCACCGCCTGTTAGATGCCACAACAAATAGGTATCAATTGTTCCAAAAATTAATTCGCCATTTTCAGCGCGTGCACGAGCACCCTCAACATTGTCTAAAATCCAACGAATTTTGCTGCCTGAAAAATATGGATCAAGCAAAAGCCCAGTTTTGGCGGTGACAGTTACTTCCAAGCCATCCGCTTTTAAGTTTGCGCAGAATTCCGATGTCCGGCGATCTTGCCAAACAATGGCTTTATGGACCGGTTTGCCTGTCGCTTTGTCCCAAATTACGACAGTTTCGCGCTGATTAGTAATTCCAATACCAGCAATAGAACCAGCTTCAATCCCTGATTTTGCAATTGCATTTTTTGACGTTGTCAGAACAGTTTGCCAGATCTCTTCCGGCTCGTGTTCAACCAATCCAGATGTGGGGAAATGTTGAGTAAACTCCATTTGATCTGATGAAACTACGTTGTAATTTTCATCGAAGACTAATGACCTTGTGGATGTTGTTCCTTGGTCAATGGATAGAATAAAACTCGACATGTCCGCTCCCTAAGATATTTCTTGCGCAAGAATTATCACTACTAATTCTTTAGAACAAGAACCCACGAAGATTATTTTGACCAATATCTTTGTTCTATGAATTCATTTCAAATGTAATATCGGGCGTCGATGAGTTTGCTGCGATAAACGCACCATTGGGAAGATCTACTTCTTGCAGTTTTCGCGCTATGCCTTTTTCATCCAAACCATGTTCCACCCAGCGTTGGCGCAATCTCTCTTCTAGAATTGCCACCGGAACATCGACAAATATAGATAGATCAAAGTAAGCTTTCAACTCTGACCAAGGATGCTGATTGATCAGCAAATAATTGCCTTCAACAATGATATATTTAACATCTTTAGAAATAGGGTTTGAACCCGCACGCGCAATTTCAATGGATCGATCAAAAACTGGCGTAACCACTTCATCTTCGTTTCGCGCAACAAGGCGCTTGAGCATATGCGCAAAGCCCAATACGTCAAATGTATGCGGTGCACCTTTTAAACTATGAATGCCGCGCGCTTTGAGTAAAACATCGTCATAATGAAAACCATCCATGGGTAATATGTTGGCGCATTCCGGTTTCATTTCATTCATCTTATCACAGAGAGTTTCCGCGATGGTAGACTTTCCAGACGCAGGTGCCCCTGCAACGGCAATTATCTTTCGGCCACTGGCGGGCAATTCTTGGATTACCTTTATGAGATCATCAAGTTCAGATGTTTTTTGCAAATCAGTATCTTTCAAATTGTCTAATTTGAAAGAACCTTAGCAGCTTTTTCAAAAAAGTCAGGTGTTCCAAAATTACCTGATTTCAAGGCTAAGACCAGATCCTGCCCGGTTACTTTTATTGCTGGCACACCCGGGTCTATCATCGGCCCGATCTCGAGCGCATCCGCGCTTAAGGCCTCAACCACAGCACCTGATGTTTCACCACCTGCAGAGATAATAGCACCAAAGCCGTAATCCGACGCTTGGCGTGCTATTTCACTAAATAAATTTTCAAATGCGGATGCAGCGGTTTCTAAACCATGTTTATTTTGAACGGCTTTAACTTGTTCTGGATCGTCTGATGAATAAATCAGCGGCAAAGTTGTTTGTTCACTCGCCCATTTTAGTGCTTGCCTTGCATCTACATGCCCTGAAATCACCGCATCTGCATCGAGTTTCAACGACGCACCACCTGCATCTATATGCGTTTTTATCTGCCCTCTTGTTGCAACAGAACACGAGCCTGACAAACATAAAACGCGTTTTGTACTTTTTGACCACTCCGCTTTATTTGCCGATGTTTTACCAAAATTTGCCGGAATGCCGAGCGCAATTCCAGAGCCGCCTGTGATTAATGGAAAATCAGATACAGCTTTTGCAATATCATAAAGATTTTCTTCGCTCACTGCGTCGCACACAACAAGCTGATGCCCCTGGTTTGCTTCGTTTGTTAGGTGCGAACGCGCATTACCCGATAGAATGTCAGCAAGCGGCAAATGGCCAACCTTACGAGTTGTTTGAGGTGCAAGGACACGTCGAATATCAGGGTCGGTCATCGGTGTTAAAGGATGATTTTGCATCCCCGATTCAGATAACAAAGTGTCATTGACAAATAGATGCCCTTGATAGATGGATCTACCCGCGCCGGGGAATACAGGACAAACGACAACGGGTTTATCCGTGCCAATTTCATCAACTAGCGCATCAATGACCTGCCCAATATTACCGTCTGCGGTGCTATCAAATGTCGAGCAATACTTAAACATAAACTGCTGACAACCTTGCGCCTTTAACCAGCGGTAAGCTTCGATAGATTTCTCAATCGCTTCTTGAACAGGAACTGAGCGGGTTTTAAGTGCAACAATTCCAGCATCAACGTCTGAGCTCGCCGGAACATTTGGTGTGCCGACATATTGTACGGTGCGCATGCCACCATCAGCTAGCATTAAACCCAGATCGGACGAACCGGTAAAATCATCTCCAATTGCACCAAACAGCATATCGCGCCTTTCAAAAATCTATCTTTTTCATCTAATGGCTCAATACATATAATATAAATTCATTAATGTATACATTAATTCTTGATTGCGCAACTATAACCACTTATGCAAGTGATAGGATATTGAAAAAGGGTGGACGTGATGCGTGAAAACGAACTTCGTGAGCAAATGTGCGAATTGGCAAAATCTATGTTTGATCGAGGTTTAACCGGTGGCAGCACCGGAAATATTTCTGCGCGTACCGAAGATGGTGGGCTTTTGGTCTCTCCAACAGGCACGAGTTTTGGCCGATTGGATCCTGCGCGCCTGAGCCGATTTAACTCAAAAGGCCGCTTGGTTTCAGGTGATAAACCCACAAAAGAGATGCCGCTTCATAGCGCTTTTTATGACACACGCAGCCAAGCGGGAGCCGTTGTTCATCTTCATTCTTGCCATTCAGTTGCATGGTCACTCATGCCAGAAGTTGATGAGGATAACTTCCTACCTCCTTTAACCCCTTACGCGATCATGAAGCTCGGCAAGGTTAAATTGCTGCCTTTTTATCGCCCTGGGGATCCTCAAATGGGTGAAGCTGTGCGCGGCCTTGCAGGTAAAAGATCTGCGGTGATGCTCGCAAATCATGGCCCGGTGGTTGCAGGCAAAGATGTGGAAGCTGCATGTAATGCAATTGAAGAGCTGGAAGACACTGCGCGGCTGGCGATTATGATGCGTGGATATAAGCCACGCATGTTAACGCAGGATCAAGTCACCGATCTCGTCACACGCTTTGATGTTGAATGGGATGATTAGAATTTCGCTGGTAAGTTATTTTGAGCGAGAAAACGCAAAAAGCCCAACTTTACCAAGCATGCTCTGACCAAAGGAAATTGAAAACATTTTTGTTGGTTTGGTCCCAAAGTTTTCTTTAAAATCTTCATCGCCGATGGTGAAATCAAATGTATCCCCACCACGATCAATCCAGTCTTCGATCATGTAATCATACATAAGATACCCGGGTGAAAACTTGCCAAAATTGTCATAATCGCAGCCGATAAGGAGATAATAAAAGATCCCCTTATGCGTGACACCGAACGTATATCCCAAAACCTCATCACCCAAGGACAATCGATAAATACGTGCGTAACCTGACTTATGACCATCAGCAGCGATGTGTTTATAAAACTCTAAACCAGCTTCTGATTGAATGAGATCGCCCTCAAATCGCCCTTTGCGGTAGTTTTGCAATTCATCCATTGCCTTATGAACATCTTCAAAGGCGACTTGTTCACATTTAGCGTCTGTTTCACGTTCAAATTTGTTACGTTTACGGCGCAGTGATTTTCGCATGCTAGAAGATAGTTCGTTACGCGACCAGCTTTCATGACTATCAGAAAGCGGAGTTGCATGCGCACTGAAATCCTGCTGCACATGCGGAAAATCAAACAATGCCTGCCAAAGGCCTAAATCTTCTGATCTGATTTTTTGTACCCGCAATACATCATGCGACGGTAAAATATCTTTTTGAAGCGAATGAATTTGGGCTTTAAAATCACCATCATCCAAAACATCTGGGTTCACCAGCGGTGCGCAATAATCTGTCACGCCCAATTCTGCAGGCTCAAGCAATTTCACGCCAAGCTTTTCTCGAAGAAGCATCGGAATGACCGCATTTAGCAGTCCATCTGATCCTCTCACTATGATTATGACAGGTTGCGCGCTCCTATTAGGAACAATTGTTTTATAAAAATTTGAGAGCCATATTGGATGTTGAAATGCACTTCTGCCATACAGATCATAAAACGCAATATATTCCGGGCTTTGGAAATCAAAATCGTTCTCTACAGCCATACTGTAGCCATGCAATGACAAAGATGATTTTGCGGTATTTTGCATTTTGCGCCCCAGACTTACAAATTTTCCTATTAGCGACCAAGCTTTTAGAAACCAAAGCCTATGCAAAAATCGTGAAATTTCTTTTAAATTCTTGAATTTAGTCGATTTATTGCGCTGAAAAGCAGATGCGCATCATCGCAACGCATTTTGTATTTAAATAGGTGCGGGAAAATTGGTGGAGCATAGCGGGATCGAACCGCTGACCTCTTCGCTGCCAGCGAAGCGCTCTCCCAGCTGAGCTAATGCCCCATCATGCCAGTCTGGTAAATCTGGCTGGTAATTCTGGCGTGATGCTACCGGATCGAGCCCGATAGCGAGATTTATCTAATGCCGCTTTAATCGAAGATCAAGCGAAAAACTTCTGCCTGCGCAGAAATTAGCTGTCGTCACCATCATCAGAAACAACAACGATGTCTGACAAATCGTCATTCTCATCATCATCAGTTTCTAAGAACGTGTCATCAGATGGTGAACCAATGTCATCATCGTCATCATCCAAATCTGGAATGTCTTTTACGCCAGCTGTTTCATCGTCAGCATCTTCAAGGCTTACGATTTCTACATCACCGTCTTCATCGAGCTCAGGTGTTGTAGGTTCAACAACAGCTTCTGTTGTTTCTTCTTCTTCTTTTTTCACTTCTTCAACTGGCTCATCTTCAGGTTTTTCGAAGAATGTCAGTGGATATGACTGACCAGTATAAGGCGAAATAATTGGGTCGCGATTTAAATCGTAAAATTTGCGCTCTGTTTCAGGGCAAACACGCTTTGTTCCAAGTTCAGCTTTAGCCAAGGTTATAGCCTCTTTCTTGATGTGGCTGCGAATACTTTAACAGTAACAGCCCGGACATAAATGATAGATTGCGAACCCTTAAACATCTTAGGCCGCTATTGTCAAAGAATAAGTGTCATATTTCTGCGCTTCAAGAAAAAAGCTGCAATTTTCTGAGCCCAATTGATGACATTTTGCACAAACCATGTTACCAGCCTGTGGCGAACTGACGGGTGAAGCGCTCAAAAAGGAAAACATTAGCAGCGACTAATCACCCAAATTTTAAAATCACAGGAGTGACCCCATGTCACATTCGCCGGATTCTCATCCGAACGTGCAAGCTTGTCCCGCTTATGCGCAAAAATCTACATCTCTTAAAGGCACAATCCAAATTCCTGGAGATAAATCTATCTCCCACCGCTCCTTTATGTTTGGTGGTCTCGCTTCGGGCGAAACCCGCGTTAAAGGATTGCTGGAGGGTGAAGATGTTATCGCCACTGGCAAAGCCATGCAAAAAATGGGTGCCAAAATCGACAAAGTTGGCGACGAATGGATTATCCAAGGTACGGGCAACGGATGTTTGCTCGCACCAGATACACCGCTTGATTTTGGCAATGCAGGTACCGGTTGCCGTTTAACGATGGGCCTTGTGGGCTCATATGATTTTTCTTCAACTTTCATTGGTGATGCATCATTATCGTCCCGTCCAATGGGGCGCGTTTTAAATCCACTACGTGAAATGGGTGTTCAGGTTGAAGCTGAAGCCGGCGATCGTTTACCTGCAACACTTAAAGGTCCGCGTGTTGCAACACCAATTACGTATCGCGTACCAATGGCATCAGCACAGGTAAAATCGGCAGTTCTCTTGGCGGGATTGAACACACCCGGGATCACATCAGTGATTGAACCGGTGATGACCCGTGATCACACAGAAAAAATGCTTCAGGGTTTTGGTGCTAAGCTTGAAGTCCATACCGATGCAGATGGTGTCAGAACCATTACGCTTGAAGGACAAGGCCCTCTTAAAGGCCAAAATATCAATGTACCTGGTGATCCCTCCTCTACTGCATTCCCGCTTGTCGCGGCATTAATTGTGCCCAATTCTGAAGTCATCATTGAAAATGTTTTGATGAATCCAACGCGCACTGGGCTGATTACAACCCTGATTGAAATGGGTGGCAATATTGAGGTTATGAACGAGCGCCAAAATGGCGGCGAAGACGTAGCAGATCTGCGCGTTCGCTCATCAGAGCTTAAGGGTATTGCCGTGCCGCCGGAACGCGCGCCATCAATGATTGATGAATACCCTGTGCTTGCAATGGCGGCTGCCTTCGCAGAAGGCGAAACCTTCATGGATGGCCTTGATGAATTGCGCGTAAAAGAAAGCGACCGCTTGAGCGCTGTTGCAACAGGGCTTAAACTCAATGGTGTTGATTGTGATGAAGGCGAGATGTCGCTGACAGTTCGCGGCAGACCAGATGGCAAAGGCTATGGCAATGAAAGTGGCGCACGCGTTGTCACACATCTTGACCACCGAATTGCCATGAGCTTTCTTATCCTCGGACTTGGCAGCGAGCATGCCGTTCATGTCGATGATGCCAATGTTATTCGCACGAGTTTCCCTGAATTCATGGACCTAATGACAGGTTTGGGTTCAAACATCTCACTGATTGAGGCTTAATAATGACTTTTGTCATCGCCATTGATGGACCTGCTGCTTCCGGTAAAGGGACAATCTCACGCCGGTTGGCACGAGAAAATGGGTTTCACCACCTAGATACAGGTCTTACGTATCGCGCGGTGGCAAAAGCACTCCTTGATCAGGGCTTACCTTTAGATGATGTTCGCATCGCTGAAGATGTCGCCAGCAAACTTGATTTATCTGGCCTTGAGGCAAGTGTTTTAGCGGTTCACGAAATTGGCAATGCGGCATCGAAAGTTGCCGTGATGCCATCTGTGCGCAAAATATTGGTCAAAGCGCAGCAAGATTTCTCACTAAAAACACCGGGTACCGTGTTAGATGGGCGCGATATTGGAACTGTTGTATGCCCAAATGCCAATGTTAAAATTTTTGTCACTGCAAATGCAGATGTCAGGGCCAAACGCCGATATGACGAAGCCATAAGTAAAGGTCGCGATCTTATTTATGATGAGGTTCTATCCGATATCATCGCACGAGACGAGCGGGATTCGCAAAGAAAAGACAGCCCAATGCGTCAAGCTGACGATGCCCTCTTGCTAGATACGAGTAAAATGGATATAGAGACAGCGTTCCAAGCGGCAAAAGCAATGGTGGATGCTGTAAAGAACGCTTAAACAGACTTAATTTACATCAGTTTTCGCTCAATCGCGTCGGACTTTGTTTAATACAATCTGAGCCTTAGCTGATTTTTTGAAACACAAACCACGACGCCGTACGCAATTTTGCGCTTCCGCACCCAAATTTAGCTTAAGCCAAAAGTTGCGTCACTTAAGGAAAATTTATGTCAGATACCCCGATGATGGAAGACTTTGCGTCTCTCCTCGAAGAATCTTTTGCAACACAAGATGGTGTAGAAGGTACAGTTGTTAAAGGCTTGATCACAGCTATTGAGAAAGACGTTGCGATTGTTGACGTTGGTCTTAAAGTTGAAGGTCGCGTACCTTTGAAAGAATTTGGCGCGCAAGCCAAAGACGGATCACTTACAACTGGATCCGAAGTTGAAGTTTATGTTGAGCGCATTGAAAACGCTCTTGGCGAAGCTGTTCTTTCACGTGAAAAAGCACGTCGCGAAGAAAGCTGGATCCGCCTTGAAGCTAAATTCGAAGCAAGCGAACGCGTTGAAGGTACAATCTTCAATCAAGTTAAAGGTGGCTTTACAGTTGATCTTGACGGCGCTGTTGCGTTCTTGCCGCGCTCACAAGTGGACATTCGTCCTATCCGTGACGTAACACCTTTGATGCACAACCCGCAGCCATTCGAAATCTTGAAAATGGACAAGCGTCGCGGCAACATCGTTGTGTCTCGTCGTACAGTTCTTGAAGAGAGCCGTGCAGAACAACGTTCTGAAATCGTACAAAACCTTGAAGAAGGCCAGGCAGTTGACGGTGTTGTTAAAAACATCACAGACTACGGTGCATTCGTTGATCTTGGTGGTATCGATGGTCTACTTCACGTAACAGACATGGCTTGGCGTCGTGTGAACCACCCATCTGAAATTTTGACAATTGGTCAAACAATTAAAGTTCAGATCGTTCGCATCAACCAAGATACACACCGTATCTCATTGGGCATGAAGCAGCTTGAAACTGATCCTTGGGACGGTATCGATGCGAAATTCCCACTTGGCAAGAAAATCTCTGGTGCCGTTACTAACATCACAGATTACGGTGCATTCGTTGAACTAGAGCCAGGCATTGAAGGTCTGATCCACGTTTCTGAAATGTCTTGGACTAAGAAGAACGTACACCCAGGCAAAATCTTGTCGACTTCTGAAGAAGTTGAAGTTGTTGTGCTTGAAGTTGACCCTTCAAAACGCCGCATTTCACTTGGTCTTAAACAAACACTCGACAATCCTTGGAACGCATTTGCTGACCAATTCCCTGTTGGTGCAACTGTTGAAGGCGAAGTTAAAAACAAAACTGAGTTTGGTTTGTTTGTCGGTCTTGAAGGCGACGTTGACGGCATGGTTCACTTGTCAGATCTTGACTGGAACCGTCCAGGTGAGCAAGCAATTGAAGACTTCAACAAAGGCGATGCTGTTCAAGCTGTTGTTCTTGACGTTGATGTTGACAAAGAGCGTATCTCACTTGGTATCAAGCAATTGTCTAAAGACAATCTTGGTGAAGCAGCTGCTTCTGGCGAATTGCGTAAAAACGCAGTTGTGTCTGTTGAAGTAACTGACGTTCAGGATGCTGGTCTTGAAGTTAAACTTGTCGACTTCCCAGAAGTTTCTTCTTACATCCGTCGCAGCGACTTGTCTCGTGACCGTGACGAGCAACGCCCAGAGCGTTTCTCTGTTGGTCAAACAGTTGATGCACGTGTAACAAACTTCTCTAAGAAAGATCGTAAAGTTACATTGTCTATTAAAGCTCTTGAAATCGCTGAAGAGAAACAAGCTGTTGAGCAGTTTGGTTCATCAGATTCAGGCGCTTCATTGGGTGATATTCTTGGCGCTGCTCTTAAAGGCAACGACGAGTAATTCAGTCAAAAGTATAGCTTTTAAACTATTTAGCCCGCCGGTATTCATATCGGCGGGTTTTTTGTGCCAATTTTACACCCCTGATTCCCACAGATCATATTTTCCCTTTGTTAACTTCATAACGGCATAGTTTTTATTGAACGCATCGGACACTGGGAAATGAATACATCATCTGAGCACATTGTTGAGCAGCCATCAATTTCAGATACCGACTTGTCTGAGCGCGGCTTTAACGCACCAAAGTTGCGTGAGCTTCAGACAAAAACAGTTCTTAGCAGCATTGATAACGGCGTCATTTTTTTAGACGCAGATTTTAAAGTTCTTTATATAAACGAGCGCTGTAAAGAGATTTGGAACTATCCAGATCACCTCAACTACGGTGATATTACACTTTATGAGCTGATTACCTGCGGAATAACGGATAGCGATTACAGCGAAGATACGCTGCCTGACAGCGAACGTCACGACATTATTACAGGGCTTATTGATGAACTTAGAGATGGTGACACGGGGCCTGAAATCGTCCAGCGCGGCGATAAAGTACTGGTCCAAAGCTCGGTTAAACTCGATGAACATTACCTGCTGACTTTTCAAGATATAACCTTAATGCAGCGACAAGAGCAGCAGTTTGAGAGCGTGCTCAACAATATCGATTACGGAATTTTGTTCCTGGACAAAGATCTCAATGTGCTGCACATGAATGCGCGTTTTCTCGATATTTGGGAGTTTGACAAAAGCATCGGCGACAAAAATTTAACGTTGCGCGAATTGATGGAATTATCCGAAGAAGAAAACGATCCGGTTGAAAATGGTTATGAGGATGTTGATTGGGATCAGGTCATCAAAGAACGAGAAAAAATGATCCGCGCAGGCAATTATGGTCCGGAAGTTTTATACCGTGAAAGCGGTAAGGTTTTTCTCCATAGCCATGTAATAGTTGATCAAACACATCTGCTGACCTATTTCGATATCAGTGATTTAAAACAACGCGAAAGCGAGCTTGAAACAGCCAAACGATTAGCTGAAAGCGCAGAAAAAGCAAAATCAGAATTTCTTGCTAATATGAGTCATGAAATACGCACACCGATGAATGGCGTGATGGGCATGGCACAGCTTTTGGCAAACACCGAACTTGATGCAAAACAGAAAATGTTTGCAAGCACCATCGTGAATTCCGGCGAAACACTTTTAACCGTTATCAATGACATTTTGGATTTTTCGAAAATTGACGCCGGACAATTGGAACTCAATGCGGAACCTTTCTCGCTAAGCCAAACTGCTCATGATATCGCAACGCTTGTATCTGCAAGCATAAAAGACAAAGATTTAGAGATTATTCTGCGAATTTCGCCAGACCTACCCAAAAACCTTTCTGGTGACAGTATCCGCATTCGGCAGATTATCACAAACCTAGTGGGTAACGCGGTCAAGTTTACTGATAGTGGGCATGTTCTGATCAATGTGGGAACAAGACCTTCAGTTGGCAATGCACATGCGAAAATTCATATCAGTGTTTCTGATACCGGAATTGGAATTTGCACTAACCAAATTGAAAAGATCTTCAGCAAATTCTCCCAAGCCGATTCATCTGCAACTAAGAAATTTGAAGGCACAGGCTTAGGCTTATCAATCGCATCCTCTCTGGTTAGCCTTATGGATGGCGAGATCGGTGTTGAGAGTGAATTAGGCGTTGGTTCCAACTTTTGGTTTGAGCTTGACCTACCGATCATCGACGCATCAAAAGTTCTTCAAAACTCCTTAAGCGCTGGCGTTAAAAAACGCATTTTGATCATTGATGATCATCCATTGGGCCGAAAAATCTTGCAAGAATATATGACGAGTTGGGGCTTTGAGAGCGCAGCATGTGTTGATGCTGAGGAGGGCAAAAAAATGCTTTATGCAATGCGTAAAGCTGGTATTGCTCCGGATCTCTTGATTACTGATTATATTATGCCCGGGCTCAATGGCGCCCAGTTCATCGAGGATTTAAGCCACAGCTCAGATTTTAACGCTATTCCGGTGATATTGCTCGCCCAAGTGAGCAATACCGGAAATGATGACATCACAAAAGTATCTGATCGATGCGTAACCGTGAGCAAACCATTTTGTATCGAGACCATAAAGCCTGCACTTGATACACTTCTTCCCGCAACATCGCGCGCGCAAACAAAGCTTGCGTCTTAGTGCATCACAATAATTCAATGAAATGCTAAAACCCGTCGACAAAATAAGCGCCAGCGGGGTTTGAATTCTTAAAACTTAGGCAGCCGCCATTTTGGTGTTTGGTACAGGCTTCATCTCATTTTTTAACAAGTAGAATGATGCAAGCACAATCATCAATGTGCCGACCCACATGGCCCCAGTTGGCAAGAAACCGAAGGCAAGCCATCCAAGAACCACGTTCATCGGTAGCTTTAAATGATCAAACGGCTGCAAGTATGCTGCATCTGCAATCGAATAGGCTTTTGCCAATGAAAATTGGGCAATCGTGGTAAGAATTCCGGTGACCAAAACGAGCCATATTGCATTGCTTGTTGATACCGTAAAGCCTGCATCCAACGCAAGCACTGTATTGATCGGCGCCAATAAAACCAGAAGATAAAAAGTCAATGTTTGAGGCTTTTCGAACCGCGTTAGATATTTCGTGGTCAAGCTGGAAAGCCCCCAGAAAAACGCGGCTGCAATTGGGAACAATGTCGCTAAACTAAATTGGTCTGACCATGGTTCAAGGATGATCATCCCACCACAAAAACCAAATAAAACAGCAAACCATCTTTGCATGCTCACGGCTTCACCCAGGAAAATTCGCGCACCAATTGTCACGAAAAACGGTGATGTCATGATCAAGGCAATTGCCTGCCAAATGGGAACATATGCAAGCCCCATCACCCATAGCTGGACACCAATTGCTGCAAATGCAACGCGCAGAATATGCCATAGTGGGCGCGATGTTTTACCATCTTGAAGCTTTCGCAAAATCCACGGTAAGCTAAATGCAAGCGCGATCAGATATTGCCAAAACACGATTGTGGTCGAGCTTTGACCCATCTGCATAGTGAGCGATTGTAAAAGCGTATTTATAACAGCGAAAATGGCACCTGCAAGCACCATATAAAATGCACCTTTAAAGGCACTATTATTTTGAAAATTTAACTGAGTCATGAGCGTTATCCTTTCTGTTGCGCACAAGACTCAAGGCAAACAGGAAAGACCACATACACTGAGCCATCAGTATATGTGTTTCACCCGCTCTCTTCCATCCGGACTATGACCGTCGGCTTTGGAATTTCACCAAATCTGCTGACCTTGCATCAAAAGATACAAGCGCTCGCGGGCTTTCAAATAAATGATTACCGCCGGTGGGGAATTTCGCCCCGCCCTGAGAACACTTGCAAATAATCACAAAGATGATCAGAACGCAAGACGGTTGTTCCAAACCAAATATAAGGTGATAATTAGTGCTGAAACCTCAATAGGTTTGAGCTGCTCTTTTTAAAACCGTATTTTTCATAAAATGGCGCGATATGATCGGGACAATAGAGTTCAAAACTCTTCACCTTGGTCAAGGCACTGTGGTTAATAATCTGATCCAGCATAGCGGAACCTAAACCCTGCCCACGATGAGATGCCTTGATGATGAGATCAAAGATGATTGCTTTAAATGTATAATCAGAAAGCACGCGCGAACAGGCTATAAGCTCATTGTCATCAGAAACGCATCCGAATACTAAGTCTGAGTTATCAAACGCAGATATGACATCCTCACGCGATCGTCCCTTGGTCCACCATTCCTGTTTGTAAAGTTCAAACAATTGGCCCTGAAATTCACCATCGAATGTGTCGAGCCAATGCATCTATCTAAATCTTAAATTGTCACGCGACAGATCCGATATCGATGAGCACCCCATGAGTTTCATATCGCGCTCAAGCTCTGCTTTCATCTGCCCAAGAGCGCGATCAACCCCGGGTCTACCAGCGGCGGCGAGAGGATATAGATAATAACGCCCAAGCCCAACAGCCTTTGCTCCCAATGACAATGCTTTTAAAACATGCGTGCCGCGTTGCACGCCGCTGTCCATAATCACATCAATCTTGTCACCAACTGCATCAACAATTTCTGCAAGCTGATCAAACGGGCTGCGCGAACCATCAAGTTGACGCCCACCATGATTGGATAGGATAATACCCGTACAGCCAATATCGACCGCTTTTTTAGCGTCTTCCACAGTCATAATACCTTTGAGGCAGAATTGCCCATCCCAAAGTTTAACCATTTCCGCGACATCGTCCCAATTCATCGACGGGTCCAGCATATCGGTGAAGTATTTTCCGATAGATACCGCGCCACCACTCATATCCACATGGCTATCTAACTGCGGCAAGGCAAAGCTTTCATGGGTGACATAATTAATCCCCCACATTGGTTTAATGGCAAATTGCAGCATCCCATCTAAGGTTAGCTTAAAGGGAATTGAAAATCCGGTGCGCAAATCACGTTCGCGGTTACCGCCAGTAATCGAATCCACTGTTAACATCATCACATTGACGCCAATGTCTTTTGCGCGCTGCATCATAGCAGTATTCAAACCACGATCTTTATGGAAGTAAAATTGATAAACCTGCGGGTTGTCATGAGCTTTGCGCACCTCTTCAAGGCTCACAGTCCCAAGCGATGATACACCAAACATCGTTCCATATTTTGCAGCTGCCGCAGCGACCGCACGTTCGCCATCATGATGGAACAATCTTTGTAGCGCGGTTGGTGAGCAGTAAACTGGCATATCCAGTTTCTGACCCATCACTTCAACAGACATATCAATATCGCTGACACCAGTTAAAACGCTTGGTAAAAGATCGCAATCATCAAACGAAGATGTATTTCTGCGATAGGTCGCCTCATCGTCTGCCGCGCCATCAATATAGTTGAATATTGGTGACGGGAGACGCTTTTTTGCAAGCTTCCGGAAATCATGAAAATTATGGCAATCTGACAATCGCATTTAAAAACCTAACTTATATTTTTATTGAATTCTTTTGATTTAGCTATGAGCGAAAATATCACTATCTTCCCAGCCCATAAGATCAAGTTTTGCACGTGTGGGGAGGAATTCAAAGCAAGCCTCTGCCTCGTTTAAACGCCCTTCTCGTTCTAAATTAACCGTCATCTTATCGCGCAAAGCATGCAAGTGCAAAACATCTGATGCAGCGTACGCAAGCTGCGCATCGGTGAGTTTTTCCGCAGCCCAATCTGATGATTGTTGATGTTTTGATAATTCGACGCTTAACAGCTCGCGGCAGACATCTTTTAAGCCATGACGGTCGGTGTAAGTACGTGTGAGTTTGGATGCTATTTTGGTGCAGAAAATAGGCGAACACGTGACGCCAAATGTGTAATATAAAACAGCAACATCGAAACGACCGTAGTGGAACAACTTTGTCTTACTTTGATCTTCCAACAACGCAACAAGGTTTGGCGCTTGTTTTTGACCTTTTGCAATTTGAATAACATCTGCAGTGCCATCACCTGATGATAATTGCACAACGCATAATCTATCTCTGCGCGGAATGAGACCTAAAGTTTCGGTATCAATTGCGATATCACCTTTATAGCGCGCGGCAGCCTGTGCGGACATATCGCCTTTATGCAATCGAATATTTGTCATCAAAGTCTCGTTTTTTGCAGAATCACTTTGTAATCAGTCTAGTCCAATCACAAGCAAGTTTGAACCATTGCATTTTATTTCGATCTGCACTATGTGTCGATTATACACCGTTGGGGTGCCTTGCATTTTATGCAAAGGCTGAGAGGCGTTCTCGCTAACCCATCGAACCTGATCCGGGCAATTCCGGCGGAGGGAACGGTCATCGCTATCTTTATTTAAGGCGCAAAGACCCCCCAAAGCTGAAATGTCCGCGTAAGACAAATTGGTAAGGGAAGAACGTGACAGCAATAGCGATGACAATTGCCGGATCCGACAGCGGCGGCGGCGCAGGTATCCAAGCAGATTTGAAAGCTTTTTCAGCGCTTGGTGTTTATGGTGCGAGCGTCATTACCGCCATCACAGCACAAAACACCAAGGCCGTGACAGCGGTTGAAGAGATTTCACCCAATGTGGTTTCAGCACAAATTGAAACGGTGCTTGATGATTTAGATGTCGATGCGATTAAAATTGGCATGCTGTCATCTCCTGAGATTATCCATGCGGTCGCATCCTCGCTCAAAAACATTGATATTCCGATTGTCCTTGATCCGGTTATGGTCGCAAAATCTGGCGATGCTTTGCTTCGCGAAGAGGCGATTTCTGCGCTCAAGGAAGAGCTATTACCGCTAGCAACACTTCTCACACCTAACCTGCCTGAAGCTGCTAAAATTTTAGGAACGACCCAGGCTGAAAATCCTATGCAAATGGCTTTTCAAGGCAGTGACCTTTTAGCTATGGGTCCCAAAGCTATTTTGATGAAGGGTGGGCACAGCGATGATGACATTTGTACCGATTTGCTGATTGGGACAAGCGCTGAACCTATCTCATTTGAAGCACAACGCATTGACACAAAAAATACCCACGGCACGGGTTGCACATTATCCTCATCAATTGCTGCATGTCTTGCGCAAGGGCTAGAAATAGAAGACGCGGTTGGTCGCGCGCATCAGTATTTGCAGGGTGCAATTCGCGCCAGCGATCAAATTAAAATTGGCTCAGGCCATGGCCCTGTTCATCACTTTTATGCGCTTTGGGGTTCAGATAATGACTGATGTAACCATTAAAGGTGCAGGTGTTTTGGGATTGAGTATCGCAACTGAAATTTCAGCGCGTGGTGGCAATGTCACCATTATCGATCCCAACGGCACACCTGGACCACATGGTTGTTCTTGGTGGGCGGGCGGCATGCTTGCGCCATTTTGCGAAGGTGAAAGCGCGGAAGAACCTGTCGTTCGCCTGGGGCAAGACGCAATCGCGTGGTGGGCAAAAAACGGTGCAGATATCACTTATAACGGCTCAATGGTTGTGGCTCAGGGTCGTGACATTAAAGAGCTGGCAAGGTTCGGCAGACGCACATCAAACTTTGAAGAAATAGATGCAGACAAAGTGTCCGAGTTAGAACCTGACTTGGAAGGACGTTATCGCAAAGCGCTCTATTTTCCATCAGAAGCGCATCTTGCTCCAAGGCAAGCGCTTGAAGCTTTGGTTTCTAATTTGGCAAACAAAGGGATCAAAGTTCAGACACCCAGCGATGACGAACCAAATTCAACGATCATTGATTGTCGCGGGTTAGCAGCACAAGATAAACTGTCAGACCTGCGCGGTGTCAAAGGTGAGATGCTCATTTTGCACTGCCCCGATCTTAATCTGAAGCGCCCTATTCGTTTGCTACACCCCAGAATTCCGCTTTACATCGTTCCGCGCGGTGATGGGATTTATATGCTCGGGGCGACCATGATTGAAGCTGGTGAACGCACACGCATAACGGCCCGTTCGATGCTTGAAATGTTAACTGCGGCTTACGCGTTACATCCAAGTTTTGGTGAAGCGGAAATTTTAGAAATTGGTGTCGATGCGCGCCCTGCGTTTAACGATAATTTGCCGCGCATTCGCCATGAGGGAAATACGATTTACGCCAATGGTCTTTATCGTCATGGCTATTTGTTAGCGCCATCTGTAGCGCAACAAGTTGCAAATTATTTATTCGACGGCACACGTCCCGAGTTTGCCGACAAAGACATGCCCAACTCTAAAGATGAGGTACATCATGACCATTGTGCTTAATGGTGAAAAAGTTGAAATCAACGCGGCTTCACTCAACGAAGTGCTCGACGAACTTGGATATAAAGAAGCCAAGGTCGCAACAGCGGTTAATGAGGAATTCATCCCTGAAACCCTGCGCTCGACCATTGCATTAAATGATGGTGATCGTCTTGAAATTCTCGCCCCGATGCAGGGTGGATAATCAAATGAGTAAACAATTTTACGGTACCGAACTCAAAAATCCATTGATGCTAGGCACTGCACAATATCCTTCGCCTTCAATATTAGCTGATGCTTTTAAAATGTCAGGTGCTGGTGTTGCGACCGTGTCCTTACGCCGGGAAAGCGGCTCTGACCGTGCGGGGCAAGAGTTTTGGCAATTGATCAAAGATCTCAATGTTCCGGTACTGCCAAATACCGCCGGGTGCTACACCGTTAAAGAAGCTGTGACCACCGCGCATATGGCACGTGAAGTTTTTGACACACCTTGGATTAAGCTCGAGATCATTGGACACACAGATACTCTACAGCCCGATGTATATGGCCTTGTGGAAGGCGCACGCATTTTAAGCGAAGAGGGCTTTCAGGTTTTTCCATATACGACCGAAGACATGGTGGTGGCCGAGCGTTTGCTTGAGGTTGGCTGCGAAGTTCTCATGCCATGGGGGGCGCCAATCGGATCAGGACTTGGCCTTAATAATGAACACGGCCTTCGTATGTTGCGCGCGCATTTTCCCGATGTGCCGCTGGTTGTTGATGCAGGTATTGGTCTTCCCTCTCAGGCCGCGCATGCGATGGAGCTTGGTTATGACGCGATACTATTAAACACCGCCGTTGCAAAGGCCGGCGATCCAGCACTGATGGCCAAAGCATTTTCTGATGCGATTTGCGCCGGCAAAGCTGCCTATGACGCTGACCCAATGGAGCCACGCGATATGGCCGAACCTTCTACTCCAGTTATTGGAAAGGCATTCCTATAATGCATCTTGATAGATTTTACCCCATCTTTGACAATACAGATTGGCTCACACGACTTTTGCCACTTGGCATTAAGTTGGTGCAGCTGCGCATCAAAGATAAATCTGACGATGAGACGCGCGCCGAGATTATCAAAGGCAAAGCGCTGTGCGAGCAATATGGCGCGCAATTGATCGTCAATGATTATTGGCAAATTGCCATTGATGAAAAATGTGATTTTATCCATCTTGGTCAAGAAGATTTAGATGTCGCAGATATCAAAGCAATCCGTGCTGCCGGGATTAAAATTGGCCTTAGCACCCATGATAATGACGAGCTAGATCGAGCGCTTTCCTACGAGCCTGAATATCTTGCGCTCGGACCTGTATACCCAACCATCCTTAAAAAGATGAAGTGGACAGAGCAAGGGCTCGACAAAGTCACCGAATGGAAAAAACTGGTGGGCGATACCCCGCTTGTCGCAATCGGCGGCATGAGTGTTGAGCGCGCCCAAGGTGCATTTGATGCTGGTGCAGATATCGTCTCAGCAGTCACCGATATTACGTTAAATGATGATCCCGAAGCGCGGATAAAACAATGGATCAATGTGACACGATGAGCGCAACAAGATGAGTGCAACAGGCAATAGATATGCCCGTCAGATGGTGCTGCCCGAAGTTGGATTAGAGGGTCAACTCAAACTTGCCGAAGCGCATGTTTTGGTTGTTGGCGCTGGCGGCCTTGGTGTGCCAGCTCTGCAATATCTTGCCGGCGCTGGCGTTGGTACAATCACAATCGTTGATCCGGATGAAGTCTCTTTGAGCAATCTTCATCGTCAGACGCTTTATGGCGAGCAATATCTTGGCGCATCAAAAGCTGAAACGGCCAAGCAAATTCTACAAAAGCTTAACTCAGGCATCTCAATCAATGCAGTTCACGGATCACTTGATCCGAGCAATGTGCAAAAACTAAGTTGTGGTGTGAGCATCGTGCTTGATTGCGCCGATAGTTTTGCAGTGAGCTATATTCTATCTGACCATTGCTATGTTGAAAATATTCCTTTTATCAGCGCATCTGCCCTAGCGCTTTCAGGATATGTTGGTGGGTTTTGTGGTAGCGCTCCATCTCTTCGCGCACTATTTCCCGATCTACCCGCACAGGCAGGTAATTGCGCAACAGCTGGTGTTTTAGGACCAGTCGTTGGAACAATTGGCAGCTTGCAAGCGCAAATGGCATTATCTCAGATCTTGGGCCTATCCCCCTCGCCTTTGGGCCAACTTGTTAGATTTGACGCCCAGACCTTCCGCTTCTCAAGCTTTCGTTTTGACAAAGCACCAGAACCCAAAAATGGTGGTTTAAAATTTATCGCTCCGAGCGAGATTAATGACGATGATTTCGTCATTGAACTACGAGGATTGGACGAGACGCTAGAAGCTGCGCATCAAGATGCAATCAGAATTCATGTCGATGATTATCAGGACGATGTTCGGTTACCAATCGATGAAAATCAACGCGCAGTGTTCGTTTGCCGATCAGGCTTACGTGCGCATCGCGCAGCAACACAATTACAAAATCAATGGGACGGGAACATCGTTCTTGTCGCCGCTGGATAACGATCTAGGAAGGATCAAATTATGAAAATTAAATCACTCGTACTTGCGGGCGCGCTCGCCGTTGCATCAACCAGCTTGGCATCAGCTGCTGATAAAATGAAGCTCATGCTCGATTGGTTTATCAATCCAGATCACGGGCCAATTATTGTTGCACAAGAAAAAGGTTACTTCGCTGATCAAGGCTTGGAAGTTGAAATCATCGCACCAGCGGATCCATCAGATCCTCCAAAACTAGTTGCTGCTGGACAAGCGGATTTGGCCGTTTCATATCAGCCACAGCTTCACCTTCAAATTCATGAAGGTCTACCGCTTATTCGTGTAGGTACACTCGTTGCGACACCGCTTAACTGTTTGCTCGTTCTAAAAGACGGCCCGATTAAAGAAATCTCAGACCTTAAAGGCAAGAAAATCGGCTTCTCCGTATCTGGTGTTGAAGAAGCGGTCTTAGGTTCAATTCTCAACAATCACGGCGTTGAAATGTCAGATATTGAACTTGTAAATGTGAACTGGTCACTCTCTCCATCCTTGATGTCTAAACAAGTGGATGCCGTGATCGGCGCTTACAGAAACTTCGAATTGAACCAAATGGAAATCGAAGGCGTTGAAGGTAAGTGTTTCTTCGTTGAAGAAGAAGGTCTTCCAACATATGACGAGCTAATTTATGTGGCGAAATCTGATGAGATGGACAAAGACAAAATCTCTCGTTTCCTCACAGCAACAGAACTTGCAACACAATACATCGTTAATCACCCTGAAGAATCATGGGAAATTTTCTCAGGTACTTCAGCTGAATTGCAGGACGAGCTAAACGCCAAAGCATGGGTCGACACACTGCCACGTTTTGCGCTTCGTCCATTTGCATTTGACGCTGGTCGTTACTCAAAATTCGAAGCATTTTTGAACGAAAAAGGATTGATCCCGGGCATTAATCCAGTTTCAAAAATCGCAATCGACGTATCTGAATAGGTGATCACATGAGCACTGATGTTAATTACGGCCGCGTTTTTGCATCACTTCGCACATCTTCAGAAAACTGGCATGCCTATACACGGCATGCCTTTGTTGAAGGGCTGCGAGATGGAACTCTGCCACACGAAGCATTTTTGCATTATCTGAAGCAAGACTATGTCTTTCTCATTCACTTCTCCCGTGCTTGGGCGTTAGCTGTTACCAAAGCGGGTAGTCTTGACGAAATGAAGGCATGTTCTGCAACAGTTAATGGTCTCGTTAATGGTGAAATGAAGTTTCACGTTCAGACTTGCGCTCAATTTGGAATCTCTGAGAAAGAACTATTGGAAACCGCTGAAGCATCCGAAAACTTAGCCTATACACGTTACGTTTTAGAAGCCGGTTATTCAGGCGACTTCATATCACTTCTTGCTACGCTTGCTCCTTGCGTATTTGGCTATGGCGAGATTGGCGCGCGTCTTAAAAAAGAGAAGTCATCCGACACTTATCTTGAATGGATCGACACGTATGCAGGTGAAGAATATCAAGATGTTTGTAAAGGCGTTGCTGAATTGCTTGATAATGCCGTTATCAATCGATTGGGTGATGATTTTGATAAGCTGCCGATTTGGGAAAAAGTCAAAGAGCAGTTTGATATTGCAACCCGCCTTGAAGTTAGCTTCTGGGGCATGGGCTTAAGGCCATAGTTTAGTATGAGCAAAGCACCCGATATATATTTCAAAGGTTCGGCAGAGATTGAACGTGATGGTGAAAATCGCGTTTTGTTTGATGAACTCGAACTACATATCCCCGCCAATAAAATAACCTGCTTATTGGGTGCATCAGGTGTCGGCAAATCAACCATATTGCGGTTGATTGCCGGACTTGATACCGGTGCGAAATTTACCGGCGAGATTACCGGAAATGATGAAAAAGCCATCGCACCCCGTATTGCTTATATGGCTCAAGGGGGTGAATTATTCCCATGGCTGAGTGTCATCGACAATGTGATGCTGGGTGCAAAGCTGCGCGGGGAAAAGTCTGATGAAACGCGCGCCCTAGATGTCATTGATAAGGTGGGCCTTGCATCACATATCAACAAAAAGCCAACAAAGCTTTCCGGCGGGGAGCAGCAGCGTGTATCGCTTGCGCGAACGCTTATGGAGGATCGCTCTATCGTATTGCTGGATGAGCCTTTTTCTGCATTGGATGCAAAAACGCGCAGCGAAATGCAAGAATTGGCCGGTGATCTGTTAAGCAATCACACTGTGCTATTGGTGACACATGATCCGTTTGAAGCAGCACGGCTTGGGCATTTCATTCAAGTGATGACACCACAGGGGCTGGAACCTGTAGAGGCACCAAAAACCTCACCCGTGCGCGCAGATGATGAAGATGAAACGCTTGCCTGCCAGGGACGATTATATCGCCTATTAAGAGGGAATGCGTCATGACCAAAACATTAAATGCAATGGGTTCCGCACTTCTGGCAATTATTGTTTGGCAGGCGATTGTCACCGGATTCTCATTACCAAAATTTATTCTTCCCGGTCCGCTGCTTGTTGCAGAAACCATGTGGAAGAGCCGCGTTATCATTTTTGACAATGCGATTGTAACTATAGCCGAAGTTTTAATCGGCCTTGTCTTGGGTGCTATACTTGGCGCGGCAACTGCGATCAATTTAGCAACATCCGCATTTGCGCGAATTTACGTCCGCCCTATTTTGGTTTTCTCGCAAGCTGTGCCGGTTTTTGCCCTTGCCCCCATTCTTACCCTTTGGCTTGGCTACGGCATCTGGTCAAAAATTTTCATGACCGTGTTGATTATCTATTTCCCCGTCGCATCGGCGTTTTATGACGGTTTAACCCGCACACCGAAGGCATATGTTGATCTTGCAAAAGTAATGGGTGCGAATAACAAACGCCTCATGTGGCATGTGCGCATACCTGCAGCGCTGCCTTCATTGGGATCTGGTTTGAGACTAGCAGCTGTTTACGCGCCTATTGGCGCTGTAATCGGCGAATGGGTCGGCGCGTCCAAAGGCTTGGGATATCTCATGTTGCTTGCCAATGGACGCGCCAAGATTGATTTAATGTTTGCTGCTCTTTTCGTATTGGCAGCATTTACCGTATTGCTTCACGCCCTTGTTGATAAGGGCGCAAAACGCATGATCAAACATTAGAACTCCTCGACCTATTCTCCGAGAACGATCCCTTCACGGCGCGGATCTGCCCCACCTTCCAGCCCATCAGGCGTGATGGCGATTGCATGAATTCCTGATGTTAACGCTCGGACATTGGTTTTAAAACCAAACGCTTGTAACGGAGCTTCGAACGCCATCGCTGTTGTTCCATCTTCAACGTCATAAGTGCCAAAGCGGTTTACCAAATGCGGCAAATTAATCGCTGATTGGATATTAAGTCCCCAATCCATATATCCGATGATTGTTTTGGCAACATATCCGATAATGCGGCTACCACCTGGAGAACCAACAACTAAAACCGGCTTACCATCTTTCAAAACAATTGTTGGCGACATGGATGAGCGTGGACGTTTTCCCGGCTCAACGCGGTTTGCAATAGCAAGTCCATCACGATGACTGCGAAAGGAGAAATCTGTTAGTTCGTTATTGAGCAGAAATCCACCCGGTGCCATCAGTCTTGACCCAAATCCATTTTCGATTGTTGTCGTCATAGATAATGCATTACCCGCAGCATCTAAAATTGAGATATGAGACGTGGATGGTAATTCGATGGATTCATCATCTGCAAACAACATTGCATGATCAAATGTTGGTGTCCCTGCAGAGACGCTTTCGAGCGCATTAGGTCCCGCTAAAAGTTTTGCGCGTTCAGCCAAATAGTTCGGATCAACCAAGCCTTTCGTTGGCATTGGCACATAATCACTATCGGCCATATAACGACCACGGTCAGCAAAGGCGAGACGCGATGCATCGCCAATCAAACGCCAACTTTGGGGGCTCTCAACGCCCAGACTAGCCAAATCATAATTGTTGAGCATTCCAAGAATTTGGCCAACCGTTAAAGCACCCGACGATGGTGGGCCCATGCCACAAACATCATGTTCGCGATATTGTGCGCACACCGCATTGCGCATTTTAACCTGATAGATTGCCAAATCTTGCATATCCAACACACCGGGATTTCCTGCAGCATTTTGCACAGTATCGACAATGCCTTCAGCCGTTGCACCTGTATAAAAACTTGAAACCCCATCTATTGCAATTTGCCGAAGCGTTTCCGCATAGGCTGGGTTTTTTAAAGTATCGCCTGTTGCGATTGGAGTTCCACCTGGCAGAAAATAATCAGCTGTTGGTTTAAAGCGAGACAGCCGTTCCGCATCACCTGCTACCGATGTTGCAAGCCTTGGCGAGACGACGAACCCTTCATCTGCGAGTGTAATTGCATCTGAGAACAATCCATCCCAATTAGTTTTGCCCCAAAGCTCATGTGCTTTTGCCATCAATGCCGGGGTTCCTGGCGTGCCGACAGACAAACCACCAACCACAGCGTCAAAGAACTTTAGGGGTTCGCCATTTTCACCTTGGAAAAGTTTTGGCGTGACATTCATGGGAGCTGTTTCACGCCCATCAATCGTTGTTAATTTTCCAGATTTTGCATCATACCAAACAAGAAAAGCGCCACCGCCAAGCCCTGAACTTTGGGGCTCAACCAAACCCAATACAACTTGCGTTGCAACCATTGCATCCGCCGCGCTGCCACCAGCTGCTAGAATTTTTGCACCTGCTTGAACAGCCAATGGATTAGCTGCGGAAATCATCCAATTTTCTGATTTTACCACCAGACCTTGGCTTTTGGCATCGTAAGCACTGGCAATCTCCGGCGCGACAGCATCTGCTGCTTGCTGGGCTTGGGCATTAAATGAAACTGTGGCTATTATGGATGCAGTTGCTGCCAGTAACTTTTGAGACAGATAGGGCATGGTCATTCCTCCTCTAGATTTAAAAAACCAAAGGTAGATCGCGCATTCATTTTGTCAATTACAGGAATTAGGGGGGCGTGCGGATTAGTTGCGAAAAACTATCTCAATGAACCCACAACAATTGGGTTTCCATTTTCAATATTGACCCATCGACCGGTATGAAACGAAGCTTGACGCTTTAGATACTTATAAGGCGTATCTGTCCAAAGCTTGACCTGAGTTGAAAGGTTATCAAGCACGTAATCACCCTTTGATGTTCTTAAGGTCAACACAGCGTGACCTTCACCATCGGGTTTACGAACCACAGTGATCAGCAAATCAGATGCTGAGAAACCTTGCTCGATAAGCATCTGGCGCTTTAGAAGTACATAGTCTTCACAATCACCAGCAATCCCGGGATATGACCACACCTCTTCGCGACCATGCAGTTCCCAGTCAGTTAATGGTGCAACGCTGTTATTCACAGTGCTATTGATCTGGTGGACAACGTCCCACCCGTAAGATGTCACACGCGGCGCATTTTTGCGCTTTGTCCGTACAGAACACTCATCCGAAAACTGTTTGCAGAATTCATAATGCCCAATGGGCTGTGATGTGATGGATCCTGTGATCATAGAAGCCCCGGCATGTTCAGCCACAGCTATAGTGCTTGTCCAACCCATGAGAGCTGATACGCAAATTACTATATAAGCACCGCTCTTACGCAGCATGACATCGTCCCTTCGACCCCTTAAAAGTTAATAAAGAGTAAACGATGTTAGTCTGAAAGAGTCAATTACATGGTTACCAAATTCTTAATCATGGTTAAGATTGTGATCTAGCCCAAAAGACCATCAACAGATTTCAAGATTTTCTCGATATCTTGGTCCCGCGACAAACGGTGATCACCATCTTTGACCAGTGTGATAACAACATCCTCACTTGGTAAGTTTTCCACCAAACGCATTGCATGCTGCCAAGGCACGTCTGGATCATCCATACCTTGAATAATATGCACGGGAACACCCAGCTCTAGCTTACCGTTTAGCACAAGGTTTTGCGCCCCATCATCAAACAAGTTCTTCGTGAATACGTTAGGGTCTGGACCATAAGGCGTGGGCACTTCGAAATAGCCTTGTGCTTGAAGGTCTGACTTTTGCTCATCGGTCAGTTTTGGCTCATAAAGTTCTTTGGTAAAGTCTGGTGCGGGAGCTAACAACAACAGTGCTTTGACGCGGTCAAGTTCATCACTTTTTGTAAGCTCTTGCACCATTCGCAGCGCAATCCATCCACCCATGGATGACCCAACCAAAATTTGTGGGCCTTTGGTATAACTTCGAAAAACTGCTAAACTTTCTTCCAGCCATCGGGATATCGTTCCGTCAATAAAGGCACCACCGGAAACCCCGTGACCTGAATAATCATGACGCGTGCATGCCAATCCCAATTTGCCCGCATGTTCATCCAATGCGATTGCCTTGGAGCCATCCATGTCAGAGCGATATCCACCCAACCAAACAAATCCGCCTGATTGTTCGTCATCCTGATTAGCGGCACGATGTTTAAGTGCTATTTTTCGCGCGTTTTCGTCATTACCAACGATAATTTCACGTAAATTACTGGTTTCATCCAAAATACCCATTATATACCCTTAAAGTGTCGTTTCTTGAGCCGCGCTTTCGGCAAATTTATAGATTTATATAATCAGATTCGATGATCGCAGGAAACTATGTGCTTTTTCAAATAAACATGCTATTGACATCCCATGGTGAAACGGGACATTGCTTTTCCTATAGAACCAAGCCACTTTAATTGAAATTATTCGGAGATAAGTACCATTCGCAGACCATCCAGAGCAGCAGCTCCCGTTAAAGAGGGCCCTCGCGCCAATGAAGAAATTCAGGCTTCTAAAATACAACTCATCGACGCTGAAGGCGAAAACCAAGGGGTTGTTTCCATTGAAGACGCTCTTCAACGCGCAGCCGATGCAGGCCTTGATCTTGTAGAAATTGCTTCGAAAGGCGACCAACCGGTTTGTAAAATTACCGATCTTGGTAAAATGAAGTATCAGTCGCAAAAGAAAGCCGCTGAAGCTCGCAAAAAGCAAAAGACGATTGATGTTAAAGAAATCAAGATGCGCCCGAACATCGATAAACATGATTATGATGTTAAGATGCGCGCTATCCATAAGTTCTTTGACAATGGTGACAAAGTGAAAGTGACATTAAGGTTCCGTGGCCGCGAAATGGCGCATATGGAATTGGGCATGCAGCTTTTGCAGCGTGTAAAAGAAGAAACTTTGGAAATTGCCAAGGTTGAAGCAGAGCCTAAACTTGAAGGCCGCCAAATGATGATGGTGTTGTCACCAAAATCATAATTTAGCTTTTGTTCTAAGCTGACCTAGATTTTTTGTGCTAGCGCAAAGCTGGCACAAAATATCATTTGTGTAGAGCATTTTTCTTGCAATCTTTTAAGAATATGCCTATACGACCCCTATCCCGTTCCGGCAGGGCATGCCGTGTTCGGGTTTTTATGTTTTTAACAATACTGATTACACCACTAAATCTCGGCGTAATCACAAAAAGAAAGATGACGAAATGCCTAAGATGAAGACAAAATCTTCTGCCAAAAAACGGTTCAAAATCACCGGAACTGGCAAAGTGAAAGCTGCTGCTGCTGGTAAGCAACACGGCATGATCAAACGTTCTAACAAATTCATTCGCGATGCACGCGGCACAATGGTTCTTTCAGACCCTGATGCACGCATCGTTAAAAAGTTTCTTCCAAACGGCCTTTAAGCCAGCTGGTCTTTTAGAATTTAAGGAGTATACGACATGTCACGTGTAAAACGCGGTGTAACAGCCCACGCAAAACACAAAAAAGTTCTCAAAAAGGCAAAAGGCTTTTACGGCCGTCGCAAGAATACTATCCGGACAGCAAAGTCTGCCGTTGATAAGTCTATGCAATATGCCTATCGCGATCGTAAAACACGTAAGCGCGATTTCCGTTCACTTTGGATTCAGCGTATCAACGCTGCTGTTCGTGAGCATGGTCTAACATATGGTCGTTTCATCGATGGTTTGAACAAAGCCGGCATCGAAGTTGACCGTAAAGTGTTGTCAGATATGGCGATCCACGAAGCGGAAGCTTTTGGTGCGCTTGTACAAGCTGCTAAAGAAGCACTTGCTTATCTTAAAGACACAACACCAAATGCTTTTGAAAGCGCTGTAAAGTAAGCCAGCGTTTTCCTAAAACATTGAAATTTGAATAGGATCTCGCGTTGGCGGCAGCTAGCGCGAGATTTTTTGTTTTAAAGCACCGTAATTCATAACCAATGCAATGGATGTATTACGGATTGATATGAGAATATTCTCGCAACTGAGAATGATCGTTTTGAACGGTAAAACGATCTAAAAACATGGTGAGTTATGACAGATCTTGTTGAACTAGAAAAAGAACTCATGGATGCGATTGCATCGTCAGAGGATGAAGCTTCGATTGAAGCTGTGCGTGTCAGCGCACTTGGCAAAAAAGGTGTCATTTCTGAGCAACTTAAAGGTTTGGGTAAAATGACGCCGGAAGAGCGCCAGGTTGCCGGACCGCAAATCAACGGTTTGAAAGTTCGTATTAATGAGCAAATTCAATCACGTAAGACTGAGCTACAGGAACTTGCAATTGCAAAACGCCTGGAGACTGAAACGTTTGATGTCACGCTTCCTGTATTCGCAAGCCCTGCAGAACGCGGGCGCATTCACCCAATCAGCCAAGTAACAGATGAAATTACCGCAATTTTCTCAGATCTAGGTTTTTCTGTTGCAGAAGGCCCTGATATTGAAACTGACTATTATAATTTCACAGCGCTGAACTTCCCTGAAGGCCATCCTGCGCGTGAAATGCATGATACATTCTTCTTTGATCCTGATGAGAAAGGTGAGCGCAAAGTTCTGCGCACGCATACCTCGCCTGTGCAAGTTCACACGATGGAAGCTCAAGAGCCGCCTATTCGTATTGTGATCCCAGGTAAAACTTATCGTCAAGATTCAGATGCTACGCACTCACCAATGTTCCATCAGCTTGAAGGTTTGGTGATTGATAAATCCGCAAATATCGCAAATTTGAAATGGACGCTTGTTGAATTCTGCAAAGCATTCTTTGAAGTGGAAAGCTTGGAAATGCGTTTCCGCCCGTCCTTCTTCCCCTTTACTGAACCAAGCCTTGAGGTGGACATCAAATGTGATCGTTCGCGCCCGGGCGAAGTGCGCTTTGGTGAAGGTAATGACTGGATGGAAATCCTTGGCTGCGGCATGACACATCCAAACGTTATTCGGGCAGGTGGTTTAGACCCGGAAATCTATCAGGGTTTTGCATGGGGCATCGGCATTGATCGTATTGCTATGTTAAAATACGGCATGCCTGATCTTCGTCCATTCTTTGAAGCTGATCAACGCTGGATTGACCATTATGGTTTCCGCCCACTTGATATGCCAACATTATTTGGAGGTCTTTCATCATGAGTAGGTTTTCAGATGCAGCATTGTTAAAGGGTAAGTTTTCGCACATGGCGGCAGAGTTGCGCCAAGGCAAGCGCGAAGCGCCAAAACCTGAAGAATGGCAAGCGGTTGCTTGCGAGAACACCGCAGAACAAGCCGCGCAAGAAGTCGCCAAGCATATCTTTTCGTTCCAGCAATCCATTGATCCAAATGCTGAAACGCTTGAAGTAATTGCAATGGGACCAGCAGGACCTGTCAAAGTAATTGCTCTTCGCCCCGGCGAAGGTGATATCTTGCGCATAGACGGCGTGTTAATGGGAAGCAATTCGCCAACCTCAACGGTTCTTCATGCGTCTCAACTCTCGTTATCGTTCTTAACGCAACCTATCCAAAACGAAGAGCCTGATGATGATGGCTTGCAGATTGGTTTCGTCATTTTTGATGAATTGGCGAACCGCCAAAAAGAACGTGATGGCACTGACGCAAATAATGGCGCAAATAATTCTGAAGATGGAGCATCTTAGATGAAATTTACACTCTCATGGTTGAAAGACCACCTCGAGACCGATGCGTCTTTGGAGGAAATTTGTGATCGTTTGACAATGATCGGTCTTGAGCTTGAATCGCTTGATGATAAAGCATCGCTCAAACCTTTTGTCATCGCCAAAGTATTAAGTGCAGAACAACACCCAGATGCAGATCGTTTGCGCGTGTTGAAAGTCGATACTGGCCAAGGCGAGCCTGTACAGGTTGTTTGTGGCGCACCAAATGCACGTGAAGGACTTGTTGGTGCTTTTGCAGCGCCGGGTTCTTATGTTCCGGGCATTGATGTCACTTTAAGTGTTGGGAATATCCGCGGCGTTGAAAGTCGTGGCATGATGTGCTCTGAAAAAGAATTGATGGTGTCCAACGAGCATGATGGCATCATTGAAATTGATGCTGATGTTGAAATTGGCACCTCATATGCTGATTGGGCAGGATTAAGTGATCCCGTTATTGAGATCAACCTGACACCAAACCGTCCTGATTGTACTGGCGTTTCTGGTATTGCTCGCGATTTAGCAGCATCGGGCATGGGTGTTTTGAAAACACCGCAAGTTCCTGAAATTTCAGGAAATGGTGCATGTCCTGTTTCCGTCAAAATTGATGATCCTGTTTTCTGCCCAGGCTTTGCCTTGCGTCTTGTTAAAGGCGTTAAAAATGGTCCAAGCCCGAAATGGATGCAACAGCGTTTGCTGGCCATTGGTTTGCGCCCGATCAACACGCTTGTTGACATCACCAATTATGTCACCTTCGATCGTGGACGCCCATTACACGTCTTTGATGCTGATAAAGTTGCTGGCAATCTGCATGTTCGTGCAGCCAAAGATGGTGAGAAAATTCTCGGTCTTGATGGCAAAGAATATGAGTTTAACCCGAAAATCAACGTCATTTCTGATGACAATGGTCCGGAATCAATCGCCGGCATCATGGGTGGTGAGCATTCAGGCTGTGACGAGAACACAACAATTGTGCTAATTGAAAGTGCGTTGTGGGATCCAATGATGGTGGCACGTACTGGGCGTGACATGGGCATCATCACCGATGCGCGTTATCGTTTTGAGCGCGGTGTTGATCCAAATTTTATGGCACTAGGTTGTGAGCTTGCAACACAAATGGTTATGGATTTGTGCGGTGGTGAAGCATCTGAGCTCTCTGTCACTGGCTTTACAAAACCAGATGTTAAACAAGTGTCCTATCCATTTAGCGAAGTGAAGCGCTTAACAGGACTTGATGTTTCTAAAGAGCAAAGCATAGACATTTTAACGCGTCTTGGTTTTGAGGTGCATGGTGATGGCGATATTGTTGATGTATCCGTGCCAGCTTGGCGTCCAGATGTGGATGGTAAAGCTGATCTCGTTGAAGAGGTTATGCGTATTTATGGCGTTAATGAAATTGACCCTCAGCCACTACCAAGCCTTGGAAGTGTAAATGGTCGTATTTTAACAACTATCCAACTGCGCACTCGCGCTGCCCGTCGAGCATTGGCAGTTCGCGGAATGTCAGAAGCTGTGACCTATTCGTTTATCTCGGAGAAAGCTTCCAAGCTATTTGGGGGTGGCGCTGCGGAACTAAAAGTGAGCAATCCTATTGCTGCTGATATGTCTGATATGCGTCCATCATTGCTACCTGGTTTATTACTAGCAGCACAAAGAAACGCTGACCGTGGTTTTAATGATACTGCCATCTTTGAAGTGTCTGGCACTTATGAGGGTGACAATCCTGATCAACAACGCCGTGTGGCCTCAGGCATTCGCCGTGGCACTGCTAAAATGGAAGCCCAGGGTCGTCATTGGTCGGGCAACGCTGAAAATGTTGGTGTGTATGATGCAAAAGCTGATGCGCTCGCGGCACTTGAAGCTGCTGGTGCTCCGGTTAAAAATCTGCAGATTGAAGCTGGCGGACCTGATTGGTATCACCCTGGTCGTTCTGGCAAAATTAAACTTGGCCCTAAAAACGTCATCGGCACATTTGGTGAGTTCCATCCTTCAACACTAAAAGCGTTGGATGTGTCTGGTGCGCTTTGTGGCTTTGAGATTTTCCTTGATGCAATCCCTGAAGGTAAGCGCAAACCAACACGCACGAAGGGTGCACTCTCATTGTCACCATACCAAGCTGTGCGTCGTGACTTTGCCTTTGTGGTTGATCGCGATGTGCAGTCTCAAACACTTGTTAAAGCGGCAAGTGGTGCGGATAAAAAACTGATCTCGTCAGTCAACGTGTTTGATATGTTTGAAGGTCCATCTTTGGGTGAAGGCAAGAAATCAATTGCAATAGAAGTCACTCTTCAGCCAACCGAACGCACTTTAACCGAGGAAGATTTTGAAGCGCTTTCTTCAAAGATCATTGCCAATGTTGCTAAATCAACAGGCGGAGAACTTCGTGGTTAAGGCCAGTTATGGTCTATTATTTCTGGTAGCCCTAATCCTTTTTGGGGCTACCATAAACAAACTTATTATATCCAATAAATGCCCAACATGTCGCCATAGCTGATGCGACAACCAAAGCGAATATGGGCCTTAAGTCTGCAAACAAGAATAACAACCCAGCATAGACACCATAATTAATCAGCGCTGAACTTAATCCAACACTACCATAACGAACACCTTCTGAGGCAACGGAGCGCCCGCCCTTTTGAAACGTGATGTTACGATTAATGATCCAGGTGCACCCCATAGCCGCAGCGATCGCAAAAATACGCGCGCTGAACGGATCCAATGTGGTGAATCTGAGCAACAAAAGAAGCACACCAACATCCGCGGCAAACCCCACGCTACCTGCCATTAGAAAAAATATGATCTTCTTCATGCAACTTTCGGTGCTCGATCATCATCAGGTTAAATTACCGGGTTAATCCGATATTTCCTGCGATGCCTGTTTCAATTTCTAAACATCTTTATCCTGACGATGCGCAGACTGCAAATTTTCAATAAGCATATATAGTCATGGACTTTGTTCATATCGAGATTTCATGAGGAATTTTAAAATGGATTTCGATTTTGTGTTTGAACATATTGCGTTTATTGGCTTAATTCTCCGAGAAATTATCAAACAAAAGCCACCGACTTATCAACTGAAATAGGCGATCTATCACAATCCTCAGTCAAGCCTTGAATGGTTTAAAATGAACGCTATGCTTAAGGCGTGATTTGCACGTCCATATGAATAGGAAACTTTATGCAATTTTCTTCAACGTTCAAACGACTGGCCTCCACATTTTTGATTTTTATCATGTCTTTACAATATGGGTTGGCTGAAGAAAAAGCTGCCAAATATCTCTTTGGCGCTAAAAAGCTACCCACTGTCCAACCAGCCGCTTCGCATGGATTTTACACTAAAGGATGCTTATCTGGCGGCGTTGCAATTCCTATTGATGGCCCTACTTGGCAAGCGATGCGTCTAGAACGCAATCGCCGCTGGGGACACCCAACGCTCATTACGATGGTTAAAGATTTATCACAAAAAACTGCAGCACATGATGGTTGGCCCGGACTTTTAGTCGGCGACATTTCCCAGCCGCGCGGTGGTCCGATGCTATCTGGACACGCCTCTCACCAAGTGGGTCTTGATGCTGATATCTGGCTCACACCTATGCCATCTCGCACGCTAACGCACACTGAACGCACGAATATGAGCGCGATTTCTGTGTTAAAAAAGGGTGAGTTAAAGGTCGATCAGAATATTTGGACCCCAGCCCATGCAAAACTCATCATGCGCGCTGCGGGTTATAGCGATGTCGAGCGCCTGTTTGTACACCCAGCCATTAAACGAGAGTTATGCGACAATTGGCAGGGCGACCGCACACATTTAGGCAAGGTTCGCCCCTATTACGGGCATCATTATCATTTTCATATCCGTATGAAATGTCTTGCAGGCTCACCAAACTGTAAGCGACAAGCCGCCGTTCCCAAGGGCGATGGTTGCGGTGCACCGCTTGATTGGTGGTTTGAACCTGCAAGATGGGCACCGCCAAAACCAAAAAAACCCGGTGTTAAGCCAAAACCACGCAAACTTAAAAGCATGGCAGATTTACCAAACTCATGCGCTGTAGTTTTAAATGGTCCAACTCCAAAATCTGAAGCTGATGTGACCTTGGGTAAAATGGTGTTTTCTCAGGTGCAGTTAAATTATACTGGCCGACCGGACTTTAAATCTATAAAACGTGTGCCATTACCGTCCGATAGTTAAAACGCCAATTAGCAAGACTAAATTTTATGACCGATAAACGAAAAATCGCATTGGTTGCGCATGACCAAAAAAAAGATGACCTAACTGACTTTGCAGTGACACATAAATCTGCCCTTGGCGATTATGAAATTGTCGCGACTGGAACCACAGGTGGACGAATTGCGGAGGCTTGCCCCGAACTTCTCGTCACAAGAATGAAAAGCGGCCCTTTGGGTGGTGATCAGCAAATTGGTGGCCTGATTGCCGATGGAAAAGTCGATATGTTGATTTTCTTTGTTGACCCGCTGACCCCAATGCCGCATGACGTAGACGTGAAAGCTTTGATGCGATTAGCTGTGCTATATGACATTCCTATGGCGCTTAATCGTTCCACGGCAGAAGAATTACTCGTCAGAGACAGCTAAGATTTAGGTTCAAATTTCATGTTTTCTTTTCCCATTCTTATCGGTGATATTGGTGGCACAAATTCACGCTTTGCGATCATCGAAAAACAAGATGCCGACATGATACAGTTTCCCAGCGTTAAAAATGCGGGCTATTCATCAATCCAAGATGTAATTGAACAAAATGTATTTACTCAAACAGAATTGCGCCCAAAAACTCTTGTCTTGGCGATCGCTGGCCCAACTGGCAATATTGAAAAAATTTCGATGACCAATTGCCCGTGGGATATCGACGTTTATCAACTGATTGCAGCTCTTGAGATTGATGAAGCAATTGCCATGAGTGATTTTGAAGCTCAGGCACTTGCAGCAATTTCAACAGATGTTTCATCTCACGCTTTGATCAAAGAAGGCAAATCACGACCAACATCAGCGCGCGCTGTGCTTGGACCGGGGACCGGACTTGGAATGGCCGGAATGATCTATATTGATGGACAATGGTCAATCATTCCTGGCGAAGGTGGTTTTGTTGATATTGGTCCGAAAACACCGCGTGATACTGAAATTTATAAACATGCATTTGCACCGGACGAAAGACCCGCCGCAGAAGAGTTTATCAGCGGTCGCGGACTCATGCGTCTTTACAATGCGATCAGCAAAGCCGATGGCGTTGATAAATCGGTCAGTGATCCTTCTGAAGTCACGGCAGCTTATAAAAGTGGCAATGATCCCATCGCGAAAGAAACGCTTGAATTATTTGTCACTTATCTAGGGCGATATGCCAGCGATGCAGCGCTTATTTATCTGGCGCGCGGTGGGGTATTCTTAACAGGCGGTGTCGCACAACGACTTGAAGATGTTTTGCAATTGCCATTCTTTAACGAACAGTTTTTAGATAAAGATCCTTATTCAGATTTAGTGGAAGAAGTACCCGTTTATCTGATGACCGAGCCATTAATTGCACTTTCGGGACTTTGTGCCTATGCAAACCATCCTGATCAATTTAGAATTACGAAACAAGGCCGATATTGGCAAAACCAAAAATAGGGTTGCGACCACGCGATCTAACATGACTTTTTGACAAGGGTGCCCATTTGGCTGTTGTAAATATTCCGAAAAAGAAGACCGAGATCGTCCCTGGTCTTTTGGAAATGCTAAAGCGCATATTGCGTGAAAATGTTCGCGATTATATCGGAACATATGCCATTGCTATTACCTGTATGCTTTTTATTGCAGCATCGACAGCATTTTTGGCCTGGATCATGGAAGACGTGATCAACGAAGCGTTCGTTAATCAAGATACTGAAGCCATTTGGTATGTGGCGGGTGGAATATTCGGAGCCTTTCTTATTCGAGGTATCGCATCATATATTGAAGCAGTTTCGCTGAATTTGATCGGTAATAATATTGTTGCTCGTTACCAGCAACGCCTGTTTGATCATTTGATGGCATTAAATCTGTCATTTTTCTCAGATACACGATCTGCACAAATTGCAGCACAAATTTCGCAAAATGTGACAGGCATAAGAGACACACTAAACTTAACGATAACATTGTTAGCGCGCGATGTAGTGACGCTTTTTGCGCTTATAGTTGTGATGTTTTCAAAAGACATTGTTTTATCGATGATCGTGTTCTTTGTTGCTCCTCCGATTGTGATCGCGCTGCGCTATATTGCCAAACGTTTACGCACGGCAACACGCCAAGCAATTGATCTGAACAGCCAAGTTTTAGGTGCTATGCAAGAGACTGTGCAAGGTATTACGATCGTAAAGTCTTTCACAATGGAAGAGCGTTTAAGCAACCGTATTAGTCATATTATTGGCGATGCAGAACAACGCGCTAACCGCATTGCTCGACTTGCGGAACGGACCTCTCCTATTACTGAGACAATATCCGGTTTTGCGATTGCAGCCGTAATTGTTTATGCAGCCTATCGATCAATTCATAACAATGAACCTCCTGGAGCGTTTTTCTCGTTTATTACGGCGCTATTGTTGGCTTATGATCCTGCACGACGCTTGACGAAACTACAGATCAATCTTGAAAAAGCTGTTGTAAACGCGCGGATGATCTATGAAATTTTGGACACTAAACCGCTACAAGGTGACAAAGAAAACGCAACAGAACTTGCTGTCAATTCTGGCCAGATTGAGTTTAAAGATGTTTGCTTTAGCTATCCCGATAGCGAGCTCGTTTTAAATGGTGTCAGCTTTACAGCTCATGCAGGCAAGACTACAGCAATTGTCGGACCATCTGGCGCTGGTAAATCAACCATCATTTCGCTTGTTCCGCGGTTTTATGACGCCAAATCAGGCAGCATCTTAATTGATGGTGTTGATATTGAAGATGTGACTAAATCATCCTTACGGAAAAATTTGGCTTATGTATCGCAACAACCTTGGCTTTTCGAGGGCACTATCCGCGATAACATCCGGTATGGTCTTCCAGATGCAAGTGATAAAGATATTGAAGATGCGGCCAAACTAGCGCATGCGCATGACTTCATTTTGGAGCAACCACAAGGCTATGATACGCCTGTTGGCGAAAACGGTATTACCCTATCAGGTGGCCAACGACAGAGGCTATCTATTGCTCGAGCGCTTGTGCGTAATGCGCCAATTTTAATTTTGGATGAAGCGACATCGGCGCTGGATAACGAATCTGAAGCTGCTGTTCAAAAAGCGCTAGATAAAGCTATGAAGGGCCGCACTGTTTTGGTCATTGCCCATAGATTATCGACCATTGCAAAAGCGGATAAGATCGTTGTGATGGAAGCTGGTAAGGTTGTCGAAGAGGGATCACATTCTGAACTTTCCGAACAGTCCGGCGGTGTTTATTCGCGATTGCAAAACATCCATACCAATTCAAATAAGGTCGATACTGTAAAGGATACTGAAGATGAGTAATAATAGCTCACAGAATCTTTGTATGATTGTTGTCGCTGGTGCTTCAGGGCGAATGGGACAAGCTATCATTCGCGTAATTAACGATATGCCTGGCGCAAAACTCGTTGGCGCCCTTGAGCGCGCAGGTGCTGATACACTCGGTCAGGATGCGGGTGAAATTGCTGGTATTGGCACGAGCGGTGTGATCATCACAGACAATCAAGAAGACGTTTTAAAAGGTGCTGATGCGATTATCGATTTCACGACACCTGAGACCAGTGTGGCTTTTTCAAAGGTTGCTGCCGAACACGGGCTTATTCATATCATCGGCACGACAGGCTGCAGCCAGGAACAAGATGCTGAGATCGCTAAAGCGGGTTCATCCGGTTGTATTGTGAAATCTGGCAATATGAGCCTTGGCGTTAATTTATTAGCTGTTCTTGTCGAACAAGCAGCAAAAGCTCTTGGCGGTGAAGATTGGGATCTTGATATCTTGGAAATGCATCATAAGCACAAAGTCGATGCGCCTTCTGGCACCGCTTATCTGCTTGGAGAAGCTGCTGCGAAAGGTCGTGAAATTGACCTGCACAGCAATTCAGTGCGTTCGCGGGATGGTGTAACTGGCGCACGTGAAGCGGGATCAATTGGATTTGCCACATTGCGCGGTGGGTCTGTTGTTGGTGAACACTCAGTGATCATTGCAGGTGAAGGCGAGCAAATAACGCTCAGCCATTCAGCCCTTGACCGATCCATTTTCGCACGTGGCGCGGTTAAAGCTGCACTTTGGGCGAAAACACAAAATCCAGGTTTTTATTCAATGCTTGATGTGCTTGGTTTATCCAAAGCCTAAGCGCGCGCTAATATATATAAAGGAAGCAATATGTCAGGAACTCTCGTACTCGTTCGTCACGGACAAAGCGAATGGAATCTTAAAAATCTTTTCACAGGTTGGAAAGATCCAGACCTAACGGAAAAGGGTGTTCAAGAAGCCAAAGAGGGTGGCAAAGCTCTCAAAGATTATGGCTTGAAATATGACGTCGCATTTACATCTGAATTGTCTCGTGCGCAAAAAACACTTGGTTTCATCCTAGATGAAATCGAGCAAACAGATATCAACATCATCCGTGACCAAGCGCTTAATGAGCGTGACTATGGCGATCTTGCTGGCTTAAACAAAGATGATGCCCGCAAGAAATGGGGCGAAGAACAAGTTCACATCTGGCGCCGTTCATATGATGTGCCGCCTCCGGGAGGTGAAAGCTTAAAAGATACCGGCGCACGCGTCTGGCCATACTTCATGACCGATATTTTGCCGCGTGTTTTAAAAGGTGAAAATGTTCTTGTGGCAGCCCATGGAAATTCTCTTCGCGCGCTTGTGATGATTTTAGACCGTTTGACGAAAGATGAGATCCTTTCGGTTAATCTCGCAACGGGCGTTCCGATGGTTTACAAGCTAAATGCTGATTCAAGCGTGAGTTCAAAAGAAGTTTTGGGTGACATGTCAAAAGCCCATTAGGGCTTTTGCTTAGGCACCATTTTCAAGCATGCCGCATTCCCAGCCAAGCATGGCACGTTTGCGCGTAATGCCCCAATGATAACCTGTCAGCGCGCCTGATTTGCCAAGTGCGCGATGACAGGGTACCACAAACGATATTGGATTTGCACCAACTGCAGCACCCACAGCACGCGATGCTTTCGGGCGTCCAATTTTGTCGGCAATTGTTGAATAGGTTGTTGCCGTACCAATTGGAATATCCAATAGCGCTTGCCAAACCTCTACTTGAAAATCAGTCCCGATCAACACCAACTGAATTGGTTGATCTGACTGCCATTTTCCTGGATTAAAGATCTGATCCGCATAGCTTTGTGTTGCATTTGCGTCTTGCACATATCTGGCGCGTTTCCAGCGGCTGGACATATCCTCAAACGCTGAGACTTCTTCTCCAGGATCGCAAAATGCTAATCCTGCCATGCCGCGGTCTGTCGCCATAATCAGCGCAATCCCAAACGGACACTGATGAAATCCGTATTTGATTTCCAAAGCTTCGCCACCAGTTTTAAAATCGCCGGGAGACATTGCTTCATGGGTAACAAATAAATCATGTAGACGGCTTGGGCCAGATAGACCAACCTCATAGCTTGCTTCTAGCAACGGTAAGTTTTCCTCCGCCAACAATCTTTTGGCATGATCAATCGTCACCGCTTGTAAAAATGCTTTGGGAGATAAGCCTGCCCAACGGGTGAAGAGTTTTTGCAGCTTTGTTTGCTCCAAACCAACTTCATGAGAAATCATCTCAAGACTAGGTTGCGACTGATATTCTTTCGATATCAGTTCGATCACTTGTCGAATAACGTCATAGTCCGAGCCATTTGGCGTGATATTCACTTGCGGTTTTACAGACATATTCATGAAAGACAGCCCTATCATAATAACTTGAATAGAGCGTATCAAACATGAATTTTACGCAAGTCACCACCCGTTTCTTGCCGCAAGTATCTTTTTACAGAAGAAAAACCAATTACCGCCGTTTTGCCGTAGCAAGCGCACCGCCAAATGCACGCGCGAAACTTTCTCGATCATCGGGATTTAAAAAAGCACCAATTCGCAGATCATTGCCTTCAGATCGTAACTTCATATCAGTAATGCCAATGTCTTCTTTTCGGTCGATCAAAAACTTAGTCCATAATGGATTAAACATTTTTTCATTCCGCTTCCCAGAAGGTGACACCTTGCTGACTTTTAATTCAAGACGAGAGACAACAATTTCCTCACGTGCACGCCCCGCACGATAGTTAAGCCAAAAAGCACCAAAAATAAGTATCAGATCCAATCCTAAAAACATTGCTACGGGCCATGCCTTTGCGATGAGAAAAATCACAATATGCGCCAAGATCAATGCGCCAACAATAATCGCAAAGACAGTAAAACCCTTTCGCCCGAGTGAGCGGTGGGGTGTCAAAAATGCTTCAAAAATCGGTTTCTCATTCATGTTGCATTGCCTTTTTTACGTAATCGCAAGTATAGATAATTTATGACCGAACCAAAGACTAAAAATTCGCCTGCGGCAAAGAGTGCCAAAAGTAAGCCATCTATCAAGCGCAAACCTATGCCTCGATCTCCTTATACGAAAGATGAGATCAAAGAGATGTTTCGTAGATTCTCGATTCAGCGCCCTGAGCCCAAAGGTGAACTTGAACATGTGAATCCTTTTACGCTGGTTGTTGCTGTTGCATTATCCGCTCAAGCTACGGATGCGGGTGTGAACAAAGCAACACGCGCGCTTTTCGCAATAGCAGATACACCGCAGAAAATGTTGGATTTGGGTGAAGAGAAGGTTCGAGAATATATCAAAACCATCGGGCTATATCGCAATAAAGCAAAGAATGTTATTGCCCTTAGTCAAATGCTGATTGATGATTTTGGCGGAGTTGTGCCGCAGTCTCGTGATGACTTGGTCAAACTACCAGGTGTGGGCAGAAAAACTGCAAATGTTGTGCAGTCCATGGCCTTTGGCATCCCCACAATGGCTGTTGATACGCACGTGTTTAGAATAGGAAATCGCTTAAAACTAGCTCCGGGGAAAACGCCGGATGATGTTGAAGATATCCTCATGAAGCGCATTCCTGAGGAATATCTATATCACGCACATCATTGGCTGATTTTGCACGGGCGTTATTGTTGCAAAGCCCGCAAACCTGAATGCGATAAATGTGTCATTGCTGATATTTGCAAATCAAAGGAAAAAACGTGTGATGTGCCAGCGGCATTGGTTGAACTGCCGGCACAACCTTTTTAGCAACAATATCATTCCTAACGCATTGAGCGTTCCGACCTTGCCATAATCATCTTATACAAATGCACCATCATGCCAGCGGCAAAAAATGGTGTTAAAAAGTTCAAGAGCGGTACTGACAAGAAACCTGCAATGACCAAACCGGCAAAGAAAACCGTTGTACTATGACGTGAGCGTAGTTTCTTTGCATCTTGCGGGCTGTGGTGGCGCAATGCGGCGAACTCGAAATATTCACGGCCGAGCAAATAGCCATTTACGACAAAAAACGCGATGAGATTGACGCCCGGCACTAGCAGCAGCAAAAGCGCAAACAAGTTGCCAACCAAGACAATGGCTAGAAATTTAAGCGAATAGGAAATTGTTTCACCAATTGCCATGTTTCTGCCGGGAGGGTCATTTGGATAATGTTTTTGCTCGATATCCTCGGCAATCGCATCAATAAAAAAACCAGCAATCAAGGCTGTGATCGGTGATATCAAGAGTGCAAGTGCTAATGCAGAACCAATGGCAGCAAAGACAATAAACACGGTTGATAGCCAAGCAAGCCAGCTTGGTAATTCAGGAATATAACCACCTAAGGCGGGGAATAGATACTCTGCGATGACATTTTGAAACCCAAACCATATCCCAATAAGAAATAGAATGGTTGAACCCAAAATTTTAAATAACAATGTTCGCGATCTTGGCGCAAACATATTTTCAAAGGCCGCTTTGGCCGCTTGAATGATCATAAATAACCCCACATTCCAAGTTAGTCTGCTATGTGGGGTATTCACGAGTGATCTTCAAGCTTTAGAAACTTGAACCAAGTCACTAAAAAGGGCATAAGCGGTTTTATAGCCTTCATTTACAGGAATAACGATGTCAAAGACAAATATGTCATCAAAACGGTTTGATGAAATCATAGATGTAAATGCATTTCAGCAAGCGCTGGACAAAATTGCAAAAGAGCATGGCGGTGAGAGCGACAAAGCTAGAATGGAAGTTTTAGCACTTTGTAAATCGGTAAATGAAGCTGGTCGTCAAAAAGCACATGAAATGCTATTAGAAGATGGTGGCGGCGTTGCCTGCGCTAACCGGATTTCACACCTTGAAGATCAAATTATTTCACAGCTGTTTAGATTTGTTACGCAAAATGTGTATCGCGTTGAAAACCCATCCAAGGGCGAAGAATTAGCAGTGATGGCAGTTGGCGGTTATGGTCGTGCAACGCTGGCGCCGGGCTCAGATATCGATCTGTTATTTATCCTTCCTTACAAGGCAAACCCTTGGACTGAACAAGTGGTGGAATGGATTTTGTATATCCTGTGGGATCTGCGCCAAAAGGTTGGACACGCAACACGAAACATCGACGAATGTGTTCGCCTTTCAAAAAATGATATGACCATTCGAACCTCGATCTTAGAAGCGCGTCAGATCTGCGGTTCTACAAGCCTTGGTGATGAGCTGATCGAGCGTTTCAACAATGAAGTTGTGAAAAACACTGGCACCGAGTTTATTGCTGCTAAGCTTGAAGAGCGTGATCAGCGTCATGTTAAATCAGGCGATACAGCTTATCTGGTTGAACCAAACGTCAAAGAAGGCAAAGGCGGTCTTCGTGATCTGCACACTTTATTTTGGATTTCAAAATATTATTACCGTGTGGATCGTGACAAAGACCTCATTAAACTGGGCGTGTTTTCTCGCAAAGAATATAACGGCTTGAAAAAGGCTGAAGACTTCTTGTGGGCGGTCCGCTGCCACATGCATTACGTGACTGGCAAGGCAGAAGAACGCCTGTCATTTGATATTCAGCGAGAAATCGCAACGGCCCTTGATTATCACGCCCATCCTGGCCTGTCTGCCGTTGAACGCTTTATGAAGCACTATTTCCTTATTGCAAAAGACGTCAGTGATTTAACGCGGATATTCTGCGCAGCGCTCGAAGCTGAAAATGCAAAACGCGCACCCCGATTTACTGATGTGTTGCGCAGGTTTAGCCAAACGGTCCGAAAGATACCGGGCACGCTCGATTTCCATGATGAAAGCGGTCGTATTGTCATGTCCAATCCGGATGTGTTTAAGAACGATCCGGTGAATTTAATTCGCGTTTTCTACTTTGCTGACAAGCATGAGATCGACTTCCACCCAAACACAGTCAAACAGATCAAACGTTCTTTGCGCCTGATCAATTCCAAACTGCGCAATAATCCTGAAGCCAACAGATTATTTATTTCTGTGCTAACCTCAAGACGAAACCCGCGATCAAACCTACACCGGATGAATGAGGCGGGCGTGCTTGGCAAATTCATTCCAGAATTTGGTAAGATTGTTTCGATGATGCAGTTTAACATGTATCACCATTTCACCGTTGACGAGCATTTGATCCGGTCTGTTGGGATATTAAGCAATATCGAAAAGGGTGACTTAGAAGACGAGCATCCGCTTGCCAATAAGCTTTTACCAAAAATCTCCGATCGTGAAGCCCTTTATGTGGCGATCTTTATTCACGATATTGCCAAAGGCCGACCAGAAGACCATTCAATTGCTGGTGCGAAAGTTGCAGAAAAACTTTGCCCGCGTCTTGGTCTTTCAAAATCGCAAACACGCCTTGTTATGTGGTTGATTGAAGAACACCTAACAATGTCCACCGTTGCGCAATCGCGTGATTTAAATGACAAAAAGACAATTCAAGATTTTGCAAAATGTGCTCAGTCTCTTACGCGTTTGCAAATGCTTTTGGTGCTGACAGTGTGCGATATTTCAGCAGTTGGCCCTGGAGTTTGGAACGGTTGGAAGGGACAGCTGCTCAGAACGCTATACTATGAGACAGAAATATTGCTCTCAAGCGGTTTTTCCGAAGCATCGCGAACGTCACGTGTTGAGGTCGCCCGCAGAGAATTGGAAGCTGCACTAAGCGATTGGAACCAAGCTGAACGTGATCATTACCTCACCCTTCAGTATGAACCATATTTCCTAACTGTCCCGCTTGAAGACCAAGTGCGCCACGCAAACATGATCCGCGAAGCTGACAAAAACCAACTACAGCTTACCCATATGGTTCGCACCCATGCATTTCATGAAATTACCGAGATTACGATTTTGGCACCAGACCATCCGCGCCTATTAAGTGTGGTCGCAGGTGCGTGCTCTGCAGCCGGGGCAAACATTGCCGATGCACAAGTGTTTACCACCAGCGATGGCCGAGCACTGGATACCATTATGATCAACCGTGAATTTGATAATGATGAAGATGAATTAAGGCGCGGAGCAACTGTTGGAAAGCTTATTGAAGACGTGTTGGCTGGTGAAGCACGACTGCCGGATGTGATTGCACGCAAACGCGTACGTCAAAACCGAAAAGCCTTTGCAATCGCGCCAGAGGTGACCATTAGCAATAATCTATCCGAACAGTTTTCACTCATTGAAATTGAGTGTTTGGATCGACCGGGTGTGTTGTCAGAAATTACACAAGCACTTGCCGAATTATCACTTAATATCGCCTCAGCGCATATTACTACTTTTGGTGAAAAAGTGGTCGATACTTTTTATGTTTGTGATCTGGTGGGACATAAAATTACCAGCGCAACGCGTCAGGCACGTATTGTTGAATATCTAAAGGATGTGCTTAGGAATAAACAAGGGAAAACAAGTTCCTCTGGCATACCAAGATATCGCACGACCCCAACTCAAGAAACGGCTTAAGTAAATGGCGCTGTTTAAAAAGTTTGCAAGCGTTGGCGGAGCCACAATGGCAAGTCGTGTACTTGGCTTTGTGAGAGAAATGCTCATCGCAGCATTTTTGGGAACCGGACCGGTTGCAGATGCTTTTTACGCAGCGTTACGCTTTCCAAACTTGTTTCGCCGATTATTTGCAGAAGGCGCTTTTAATGCAGCCTTTATTCCTCTCTTTGCCAAAAGATTGGAAGAAAGCGAAACCTCGGCAAAGCAATTTGCAGCTGAAGTTTTTTCAGTGCTACTGGTCATATTATTGGCTATATCTGCGCTCGCAATTGCATTTATGCCATGGCTCGTTGGTACTATCGTAGCGCCAAAATTTGTCACAAATCCAGATAAATTTGAACTCACAATTTTGCTCACGAGAATAATGTTTCCCTATCTTGCGGCTATGAGCCTTGTTGCCATGTTGGCTGGCATTCTCAATTCATTGCGCAAGTATTTTTTAGCAGCACTGGCACCTGTTTTATTAAACGTTGTCTTGATCCTAGCGCTTTCTATCTCCGCGGCTTTAAGCTTTGATGCAAACCAGATTGGTATCGCGCTGGCCATCTCTGTAACCATTTCTGGGGTTTTGCAGTTTGGTCTCCTGCTTTGGGCGACGAAAAGAGAAGGGTTTGTACCCAACTGGCAAATGCCACGCCTGACACCACCGGTTAAGCGTCTTTTATGGCTTGCGCTTCCTGCAGCGATTACAGGCGGTATCACGCAAATCAATCTCATAGTTGGACAGATCATTGCATCTGCGCAAGATGGGGCTATCGCCATCATCAATTATGCAGATCGCCTCATGCAATTACCGCTTGGTGTTATTGGTATTGCTATCGGCGTCGTGTTACTGCCTGAGTTGTCTCGTGCATTGAAAGCAAGCAAAAAAGAAGAGGTCATGGCTCTACAAAACAAGAGCCTTGAATTTGCACTGTTGCTCACACTGCCATCAGCGGTCGGGCTTGGGCTTTTGGCAAAGCCGATTGTTGTCTTGTTGTTTGAGCGCGGTGCATTTGACCGCACAGCAACAGATGTAACATCTGCGGTTCTTGCAATTTTTGTCATTGGTCTACCAGCTTTTGTCATCAGCAAAGTGTTCACGCCATCATATTACGTGCGTGAAAACATGCGATGGCCAATGTGGTGTTCAGCGGCAAGTGTTGCAGCGAACATTATCGGAAGTCTGATCCTATTTCCGACTTATGGAGTTATTGGTATAGCCGTAGCCACAGCCATCTCAGGCTGGATTAATGCTATCATGTTGATGATCCCGCTGATCCAGCAAAAACACTATGTAATTGCGCCTGTCACGTTAAAACGTGTGATCGCAATTATTGCAGCATCTTTGGCAATGGCAGCGATTTTATATGCCGCGAATATGTTGATTTCCGACATATTGATAAATGCCGCCTTTCTAATTCAGCTCATCAGCCTATTGGCAGTTATTGCCGCTGCCGCAATTTCATATTTCGGTATCGTCATCATTTTTGCAGGATATTCGCTGAAAGATATTAAAGGTGCTTTCAAACGATAACACCGCGATTGCGTTGTCCTATCGCCGAATTTACTTGACGCATGCCATTAAGCTCAGCATAACGCCGAGCCGAAACAACAATAATTCAGGCCCTCCACAAGTCTGACAGGAGACACTATGTCAAAATTCGAAGAACTGGTCTTTTCAGGTGTTCAGCCAACAGGCGCCCTCACCTTGGGAAACTACCTTGGCGCAATTCAAAAATTCGTTGCTTTGCAAGATAGTCACAATTGCATTTATTGCATTGTTGATCTGCATGCGATCACCGCAAACTTAGTGCATGATGATCTGCTCAATCAAACACGTTCGATTGCAGCTGCGTATATTGCATCTGGCATCGATCCTAAAAAGCATATTGTGTTTAACCAATCTGCCGTTCCTCAGCATGCTGAACTTGCGTGGGTGTTTAACTGTGTCGCGCGCATTGGCTGGATGAACCGGATGACGCAGTTCAAAGATAAAGCTGGCAAAAACCGTGACAACGCATCGTTGGGTCTAATGGCGTATCCAAGTCTGATGGCTGCTGATATTTTGGTTTATCGCGCAACACACGTACCTGTGGGCGATGATCAAAAACAGCATCTTGAACTGGCGCGTGATATCGCACAAAAGTTCAACATCGATTTTTCTGATCGTATTGGAGAAAGTGGTTTAGGTTTGGATGCGCTTTATGGCGATAAAGCAGTGAACGCGTTTTTCCCTATTACTGAGCCATTGATTGACGGTCCAGCACCGCGGGTGATGAGCCTACGGGATGGAACGAAGAAGATGTCAAAATCTGATCCTTCGGATCTATCCCGCATTAATATGACCGATGATGAAGAGCTGATTATCAAAAAGATCCGTAAGGCAAAAACTGATCCTGAACCACTACCGTCAGAGTTAGATGGTCTTAAAGATCGAGCTGAAGCTGATAATCTGGTTGGCATATTCGCAGCTTTGACCAAAACGACTAAAGCAGATGTTCTTTCAGAATATGGCGGCAAGGCGTTTTCTGAGTTCAAACCCGCATTGACCGAAGTCGCTATTGAAGCACTGTCACCTATTAATGCAGAAATGCGCCGATTGATGGCAGAACCTGATCATATTGATGCGATTTTGAAAGATGGTTCCGAACGTGCAGGCGTTATAGCTGAAAAGACCATGAATGGTGTGAAAGATATCATCGGTTTTCTGCGATAATTAGCAGCCCTTACGACTTGAAAGATAAGATAATAAGGATTATCTTGTTTGGAAGAGTTCTAAACTAGATAATCGTATGCGTGTGTAATCGCGCTGATGGAGAACAAAATGTTCATTCAAACTGAGACAACACCAAATCCAGCAACGCTGAAGTTCCTTCCGGGTAAAGTTGTGCTCGAAGCTGGCACAGCTGATTTTCCGTCCATTGATAGCATTAATGGTGCCTCACCGCTGGCAGAGAAGCTTTTTTCTGTCTCAGGTGTGACAGGTGTTTTCTACGGGTATGATTTCATCACAATAACCAAAGACGATAGTCTTGATTGGCAACATTTAAAGCCATCAATTTTGGCCACCATCATGGAATATTTCATGGCTGGTACTCCAGTAATGTCGACAAGCCAGGATGGATTATCAACGAACAGTTCTGAAGAATTTTATGATGAGGCCGATGCTAATATCGTTACCACAATCAAAGAGCTGTTAGAAACGCGTGTGCGCCCAGCTGTTGCACAAGATGGCGGCGACATTACATTCCACGGCTATAAAGAAGGCAAAGTGTTCTTACATATGAAAGGCGCTTGTGCGGGTTGTCCGTCTTCTACGGCAACACTCAAACATGGCATTCAAAACCTTCTTCGTCACTTCATTCCTGAAGTTGAAGAAGTCGAAGCTGTTTAATATATAAAAACGTGATTATTCTTGCCGTCGATACCGCAGGGCCAATGTGTGCCGCTTGCCTTTATGACGGCGAGAGTGAAAAGCCGATTGCAGCCATCTCAAAAGAGATCGGGCGCGGACATGCTGAACATCTACCTTCTGTCATCCAAGATGTATTAGACCAAGCAGCGCTTACATTTAAAGACATAACCCATCTCGCGGTGACTATAGGCCCGGGCTCGTTTGCAGGGATACGTGTGGGCATTTCTTATTGTCGCGCATTAGCATTGGCGCTTAAGATACCAGCAAACGGTATCAGCAGCTTAAATGCGATGGCTTATGGTGTTTTACCCACGTCGAAGAAAGATGCGCTTGCGGTTTTGGATGCACGGCGCGGCGAAGTCTATCTATCTGCCCTCAGCGCTTCAGGCGAGGCTATCATTGAACCAAAAGCTTTAACTTATGAGGACGCGCTGCCTGTTATATCTTCTGGTCAATTTATTCTTTGCGGCAACGGTATTCTACCCATTAAAGAAATAGAAAATGATGCATTTTCTGAGATAGAAATTGCGCATGAAAACGCCTTCCCCGAGATTGAAATGGTTGCAAAATTAGCGGTAAATCTGATAAAAGATGACATCGTTCAAGCAATGCGCCCGCAGTATTTACGACAAGCAGATGCAAAGCCGAATGTAAATTTTGCGCTTGATCGCGCCTAAACCATCTGGGATTAAATTGCCGTGCCACTGGGAAACTTGTTTTCGTCTAAACCAGAATTAGAAGTCTTAAAACTGGCCAATGACCAGTCTTATTCTGTTGCCGAATTACATACCTTATTATTCAAACGTGGCTGGGATGAAGTTGAATGCTCATCTTTATTGGCACAAAACAATGTGTTTGGATTTTATGCGCGACCGATTGATCGGAAAAATTTACATGGATTTGTTTTATCCCGTGTCGTCGCCGATGAAGCCGAAATTTTGTCCATTGGCACAGATGAATCGATGCAAAAGCAGGGTATCGGGTGGCGGTTAATGCAAGCCGCGATTGGTGAAGCAAGCCAGCGTGGTGCTGAAAAAATGTTCCTCGAAGTGGATGAGAACAATATTCCAGCCGTTAAACTTTATCAAAAGATTGGTTTTCAGACGGTTGGCGAACGTAAGGCCTATTACGACAATGGTGGTGAAACTCGCAGTAATGCGCTTGTTTTAGAATTAAAGCTGCACTAAAGCATATAAATCTTTTCTTGCTGGGTAACTTGCCTTGCGAGGCAATGAACTGGAGTAAGCCGAGATGGACGCGGAAAAATCTCTTGAAGACAGATGTGCCGATGCTGGCCTGCGCATGACAGAACAACGCCGCGTTATCGCGCGCGTTTTAGAAGCGTCTGAAGATCATCCCGATGCAGACGAATTGCATCGCAGATCCGTAGAAATTGATCCCAAAATTTCTATCTCGACTGTATATCGTACAGTGAACCTGTTTGAAGAACTTGGCATTATAGAACGTCATGATTTCCGCGACGGACGCTCACGTTATGAAAGCGTCCCTGATGAACACCATGATCATCTCATTGATCTTAAAACCGGGACGATTATTGAGTTTAATTCGCCTGAAATTGAAGCATTGCAAGAGCGTATTGCGCGCGAACATGGTTTTAAACTGGTGGATCACCGATTAGAGCTCTACGGCATTCCGCTCAAGAAGGGCTCATAGATGCGTGCAGCTCTTCGCATATTATGGGTTTTGACGATCTTAATCGTCACCACATTTGTGTTGCTGCCATTTCATCTTGTTGCGCTTGTTTTCAAAGATCAGGTTTCTCGGGTTACCCCGCGCATTTGGCATTTGATCGCAAGATGGGCCCTCGGGATTAAAATAAAATATCGTGGTAAAATCTCCAGACAGCGCCCGCTTATGCTCGTTGCTAATCATTCGTCATGGCTTGATATTGTTACGCTTGGCTCTTCAGCGCCTGTTGTATTTATTGCAAAATCAGAGGTGCGCGATTGGCCAATTTTTGGCACCTTGGCAAAGCTACAGCATACTATCTTTATTGATCGTAACCGCCGCCTTTCAACCGGTGATCAGGTATCAGCGATTGCCGACCGAATGAAAAATGGCGACATCGTTGTACTCTTTCCCGAAGGCACGACCTCAGATGGCAATTTTCTTATGCCATTTAAATCCGCATTATTTGGTGCAGTTCAACGCGCGCAAATCGAACTGCCAAATCACGAGCTAATCATCCAACCGGTTTCTGTTGCTTATGTATCCGCACATGGTATTCCTCTTGGACGTGGCGGGCGTGATCTAGCGGCGTGGCCAGGTGATGTCGGATTGTTACCACATCTTTACCAGGTGCTGGTTGAAGGCTCGTTGGGCGTTGAAATTACCTATGGTGAACCTGTCGTATTTGACGACAGTATGAAACGTTCTGAAATAGCGAAAATGAGCGAAGATGCTATTCGTGAAAGTTTAAACCGATCACTTCGCTAAAAATTCACCTTTGCGAACAATCAAACTATTTGCATCTCGCCACAATAGGTTTAAATAAGCCTCATGAGCAAGATTGAACAAGATATAGCCGCTGAACAGGTTGTAAATTCAACCGATAATTCAAAACCAGCTGAAGGCCAAAAAGTCTTTATTAAAACTTTTGGCTGCCAGATGAATGTTTATGACAGCGAACGCATGAGTGACGCATTGGTTAAGGATGGCTATACGCCAACTGATACCCCCGATGATGCTGACCTTGTGCTTTTAAATACATGCCATATCCGCGAAAAAGCCGCAGAAAAAGTTTATTCAGATCTAGGCCGCTTGAACAAAATGAAGCAGAAACGCATGGAAGCAGGTGGTGCTGACATGATGGTTGCTGTTGCAGGCTGCGTTGCGCAAGCGGAAGGTGAAGAAATTATCAAGCGTTCGCCCGTGGTCAACATGGTCATTGGCCCTGCAACCTATCACCAATTACCCGATGCACTGGGTCGCGCTCGCAAAGGTGAAAAAGTTGTCGAAACAGAATTCACCGAAGACGATAAGTTTGTCCACCTGCCAAAAGCTGAGAAAAAACAGATCCGCTCCCGTGGGGTGACAGCGTTTTTAACAGTACAAGAAGGTTGTGATAAGTTTTGCACTTTCTGTGTTGTTCCTTACACACGCGGTGCAGAAATCTCTCGTCCTGTTTCGCAGTTGCTATCTGAAGCGCAAGATCTGGTTGATGCCGGGGTGCGCGAGATCACATTGCTTGGCCAGAATGTTAATGCCTGGCATGGCAAGGGTGATGATGGCCGCGAATGGGGATTGGGTGAATTACTCCATAGGCTATCGGACATTGAAGGCATCGAACGACTTCGCTACACAACCAGTCACCCGCGTGACATGGATAGTGCGTTGATTAATGCGCATCGCGATATTGATAAACTCATGCCGTACTTGCACCTACCGGTACAGGCAGGTTCTGATAAAATTTTAAAATCGATGAACCGTCGCCACACACGTGATGAATATATCAAGTTGATCGCGCAAATCCGGAAAGGCCGACCAGACCTGGCCATTTCAGGCGATTTCATTGTTGGTTTCCCCGGTGAGACGGATGAAGATTTTGAAGATACGCTTGATCTGATTCGGCAGGTGAAATACGCGCAAGCCTATTCTTTCAAATATTCACCTCGGCCAGGCACACCCGGTGCTGATTTTAAAGATCATGTGCCTGAGGACATCAAAGCCGAGCGCTTAAAGCGTCTGCAGGATTTGCTATCTGAGCAACAGTTGGAGTTTGCACAAACGTGTGTTGGTAAAGAGATGGATATCTTACTTGAAAAGCCAGGTCGTAAGCCCGGTCAGCTTATCGGGCGCTCCCCATGGCTCCAATCAGTAATTATTGACGCAAAAGATGCAAAAATAGGTGATACTCTTAGAGTGCGAATCACTAAAGCCGCGCCTTACAGCCTCATGGCAGACGTGATATAAAACCGTTTTGGAGTTTATAGAATTTGACAAGTCGGCAAATGCCTTTTGAAAACAATAATGTAGAAGATGCAGGCGCATCAGATACCACTCAAGTTGAACTCACCTTCGATAACAATCGTCTCGCGACTATGCTTTTTGGACAATTTGATCAACACCTTGCTTTGCTCGAGCAAAAGCTAGGGATTGATGCGCATGCGCGTGGAAATAACGTTGTTCTTAATGGCCCAGCGCTTGAGACAAATCAGGCAAGACGTGCTTTGGACTCGCTATATGAGCGATTAATCAAAGGCGAATTGATCGACAATTCTGACGTTGATGGTGCGATCCGCATGGCTGTTGCTGCCGATGATCAATTGTCCCTCCCCACCATGGATAACAGCGCAAAGCTTGCCATGGCACAAATTTCGACCCATAAAAAGACGATCCTAGCCCGCACTCCAACGCAAGATGCATATATCAGAGCTATGGAGCGCGCTGAACTGGTCTTTGGTGTGGGACCTGCAGGTACTGGTAAAACATATCTTGCTGTTGCTTATGCTGCACAACTTTTAGAACGTGGTCAAATTGAACGCATTATCCTATCGCGCCCTGCGGTAGAAGCGGGTGAACGCTTGGGCTTTTTACCCGGCGACATGAAGGAAAAGGTCGACCCTTACCTCAGACCTCTTTACGATGCGCTTTATGACATGATCCCTGGCGATAAAGTTGAACGCGCGCTTACAGCAGGTGTTATTGAAATTGCGCCCTTAGCCTTTATGCGCGGAAGAACGCTTACAAATGCTGCTGTCATTTTAGATGAAGCGCAAAATACAACGCCGATGCAAATGAAAATGTTCCTCACACGATTGGGTGAAAATGCACGTATGATCATCACTGGTGATCCGAGTCAGATTGATTTACCTGGCGGTACGAAGTCTGGTTTGATTGAAGCTTTGGATGTGTTGCGTGGGATTGAAGGTATTGTGACCTGCCGTTTCCGCGATGTAGATGTTGTGCGACATCACTTGGTGCAGAAAATTGTGACAGCTTACGATAAAAAATATGTCAAAGCTGAACCTGCGTCAGATAAAAAGACTTCAAAACCTGATGCCTGAGAATTCTATTGAACTTGCAATCGATATTGCCGTTGATAGTGACAAATGGACAGATATTGATGCGGTTGACATTATAGCCCATAAATCTTCGGCGACAGTCATGAATTGGCTTGAGGCAAAGGAAGCGATAACTTTTCCTCACATTCCGATGGAGTTATCTCTTCTTTTAACCGATGACGCTTCAATACAAGAGATTAACAGCAAATGGCGCCGTCAGGACAAGGCAACCAACGTTTTGTCCTTTCCGACGAAGGAAATAGAGGTAGGTGAAACGCCTTTGCCACTTCTTGGTGACATTATTTTTGCTCATGAGACGATTTTGCGTGAAGCTGGAGAATTAACCAAGTCTTTTGAAGAGCACCTAACGCATTTGTTTATTCATGGATTTTTGCATCTTTTAGGATATGATCATATAAATGACACAGATGCGGAACAAATGGAGCGTATTGAGACTGGAATTTTGCTTTCAATAGGCCTATCTGACCCTTATGAGAATTAAAGTTCGACCGCCCCTTTTACTTTGGGCCATTAAACTGAAGAGACAATGAACGAGAAAACTGTACAAGCTGACACTTTAAATTCAGCTTCTGATCGGAATGAAGATCAAAACGACGACGGCGACAGTCCGGACGGATCGATAAAAACAAACACAAAACGAAAATCTAAACTTGGCATCTGGCAACGCTTGAAGCGTGCGCTATTCCCATCTGCTGAAGGTATGAGTATTCGGGAAGACTTTAGCGAGGCTCTTAAAAACGGCAATCATATTGATTCTGGATTTTCAGCCGATGAACGCGCTATGCTCGATAATATTTTGCTAATGCGCGAAGTTCGTGTTGAGGATGTGATGATCCCGCGCGCAGACATTATTGCAATCGATCGTTCCATTTCGCTTGGTGATCTAACCACTGTGTTTGAAAATTCCGGTCATTCGCGAATGCCCGTTTTTTCAGATAACCTGGATGATCCAAAAGGTATGGTGCATATCAGAGATTTGCTTGCATATTACACCCGACAGGCACGAAACGGACGTCGCAGCACTGCAAAGTCATCCACATCTAAGACACCATCTAAGCCTTTGGATTTTACCAAAATCAAGCTGGATAAAACACTTCAAGACGCAAACATTATGCGCAGCGTTTTATTTGTGCCAGCATCAATGCTCGCATCAGACTTGTTAAAACGCATGCAAGCAACACGTACACAAATGGCTTTGGTTATCGATGAATATGGCGGAACCGACGGTTTAGTTTCGCTAGAAGACATTGTTGAAATTGTTGTGGGCGACATTGAAGATGAACATGATGATATCGATGGACCACTCATTACAGAGGTTAGTGAAGGTATTTGGCAAGCGGAAGCTAAAGCTAGCCTTGAAGAGTTATCTGAGATCCTAGGTATCGATTTCTCAAAAAGTGAGAATATGGACGATGTCGATACAATAGGCGGTCTTGTGTTTGCAAGATTGGGAAGGGTTCCCGTGCGGGGCGAAGTTGTCCGCATGGTTCAGGGCTATGAATTTCACATTACCGATGCTGATGCGCGACGCATCAAACGTGTGCAAATTCTCCGCCTTAAGGCAAATACCCGTCGGCGAATGGGAAAAGTCAGCGTTGAAAGTGACGAAAAACCTGAAACTGGCGGTTAAATCTCAATTAGTCGCTTGAGTTGCTTACAGCTATAATTGTACACCAACATAGTAAGTGGCGGGGCTGATTCGCAAAATTGTATCCCAGTATTGTTGCCAATACTTGGTGCACAATGTGAAACAAATGTCGGAAAGCGCATAAATGTTGGATAAAATCTCTGGCGACATCATGCTTTCATGGGGTGTTAAACGCTTCATCATTGCGTTTCTTGCCGGTGCTTTAGCTACACTAGCCTTACCGCCTTTTGACTTTTTTGCCGTCTTATTTATCTCTTTTCCAATATTGGTCTGGTTGATAGACGGCGCAAGCAAACAGCCAGATAAAGGGTTTATTGCAGCCCGTAAACCTGCCTTTATAACTGGATGGAGTTTTGGCTTTGGTTACTTCTCTGCAGGCCTGTGGTGGCTCGGCAATGCTGTGCTTAACAGCGGCGAAGAAGCTTATTGGGCGTTACCGCTTGCCATATTTGCGCTTCCAGCTCTGCTTGCCGTCTTCTATGGATTTGCGGTTGTTTTGGCCCGGTCGTTTTGGGACAATGGCATAGGGCGGATATTATCGTTAAGCGCCAGCTTTGGAGCATTGGAATATTTAAGAGCTTCGGTGTTTACAGGATTTCCATGGAACACAATTGGTTATGCAGCAATGCCTGTTCCGATCGCTATGCAATCATCAGAGATCGTTGGCATCTTTGGAATGAGCATCTTGACCGTGTTTGTCGCATGCGTGCCTGCACTTATCGCAACAAAACAAGGCTTAAAACCGGCAATTATCATTGCGGTATTTATGATTTGTGCACATATCGGTTACGGAGCATTCTCTCTTAATCAACCATTGCCAGAGAACTCTGGTCATGTCATTCGCATCGTCCAGCCGTCCATTAGTCAAGATGAGAAATGGGACGATGAAAAACGCGCTGATATATTTAAAACCTATTTGGAGCTATCCGCCCAAGCGCCTGACGAAGATCAAGAGCGACCTTCTGTGATCATATGGCCTGAAACTTCTGTTCCCTTCATTTTAACAAAAACGCCTGATGCGCTATCGCAAATTGCCGATACATTGAAAATTGGCCAAACCCTAATTGCAGGCGCTGTTCGTTTGGAGGAAAGCGCAAGCGGTGAGCGTGATAAATATTATAACACCATTTACGTTATCAATGATGAGGGGCAAATAATAGGTTCAGCGGATAAGCATCATCTTGTGCCTTTTGGTGAATATTTACCGTTTGAAAACATGCTGCGTACTATCGGGCTTACACCGATTGCTGAAACGTTTGGTGGCTTTACGGCTGCGAGCAAACAACGCATCTTAGAGCTTGGTAACAATCTAAAGTTACTTCCACTAATTTGTTATGAGGCGATTTTCCCAAAATACGCACATGCTGAAGATGAGCTGAGCGCTTTGATTAACCTCACCAATGACGCTTGGTATGGCGACACACCTGGGCCTTACCAACATTTGCGACAAGCTCAACTACGATCGGTCGAGGCAGGGTTACCGCTTATACGTTCTGGCAATAACGGCATTTCTGTCATCACTGATTCAAAGGGCCGCATTATTGATGGTCTCGCGCTGAACGTCATAGGTAAACTAGATGTTGAGTTACCCGGCACTGAAAAAACTTTGTTAAATCATGCCCAACGCAATATTGTATTCATCGTTTTACTGATTATGTGCTTCTCGACGGCATTATTGTGTTTTAGATGTCATAAAATAAGCAATTAATTTCTAATTACCATAATTTTTACATATTTGATTATTCAATTGTCATCGCGTTATAACTAAGTTGTTTGGAAGATAAGGTATATAAATCAATCCCAAGGTCCACAAAAGCTTACCGTACCTACCCTCGCATGCAAATCAATTTAATCCTTCTATCCCGTTAGGAAATCGAAATGAAAGCCAATAAGAAAAAACCAAATCCTATTGATGTGCATGTTGGCAGCCGGATTCGGCTACGTAGAACTATGTTGAGCATGAGCCAGGAGAAATTGGGTGAAGCGTTGGGAATCACATTTCAACAAATTCAAAAATACGAAAAAGGTACCAACCGCGTAGGCGCCAGTCGTCTTCAAAATATCTCATCGGTTTTAAATGTACCTGTATCATTTTTCTTTGAAGACGCGCCGGGTGACCAAGCTTCAGAACAACCAGGCATGGCAGAAGCAAACAGCTCCAACTATGTGGTAGACTTTTTATCATCCTCAGAAGGATTGCAACTCAATCGTGCTTTCATAAAAATCGAAGACCCAAAGATCCGAAGAAAGTTAGTTGATCTGACAAAAGCCCTCGCTGCAGGCGGTGATACATCCGCTGAGTGATCCCAATTAAGATAATAATTTTTGCCCGTAATAACTTTTGTGATTGCGGGCTTTTTTCATTTTACTGCACGAATAGCTAAATAATGGCGCAAATCAGCAATTTTCTGTCATTTGCAGATATCAAGATATATTTATGTCCTTGTATAATCTTTAAGCTTTTCGTAAAACAATTAGCAAATAATAACGTTGAATCTACAGAGATAGAGTTCCTCTATCTCCAGTTTCTAGAACCGAAGATACGCACTTGAATACAATTCAGGTTTGGATCTCTACGAAATGAGGACGCTAATGGCACGCCAGAACTATCTATTTACAAGTGAATCAGTATCAGAAGGTCACCCAGACAAAGTTTGCGATCGCATCTCTGATGAAATTGTCGATCTTGTTTATCGTGAAGCGAAAAAAACTGGCATGGACCCATATAAAGTTCGTGTTGCTTGCGAAACACTCACAACGACAAACCGCGTTGTTATCGCAGGTGAAGTTCGTGTTCCTGAAACGCTTTTGAAAAAAGACAAGCAGGGCAACATTGTTCATGACGCTGCTGGCTTGCCAGTTGTAGCGGCAGGACGCTTTAGATCTGCAGCGCGCCGTGCAATCCGTGACATTGGTTACGAGCAAGATGGCTTCCATTGGAAAACAGCACGTGTAGATGTTTTGCTGCACGGTCAGTCGCCTGATATTGGTCAAGGTGTAGACAACGCTGCTGACAAGCAAGGTGAAGAAGGTGCGGGCGATCAAGGGATTATGTTCGGTTACGCTTGTCGCGAAACTGAAGCTTTAATGCCAGCTCCAATTTATTACTCACACAAAATTTTAGAACTGCTTGCTACGGCTCGTAAATCCGGTGAAGGCGATGCTGGTAAACTCGGACCAGATGCAAAAAGCCAGGTCACCGTGCGTTATGTTGACGGAAAACCATCTGAAGTAACTTCAATTGTTTTATCAACGCAGCACCTTGATGATAGCTGGGATTCAAAAAAGGTTCGCGAAGTTTGTGAGCCCTATATCCGTGAAGCTCTTGGCGATCTAGCAATTGCTGATGACTGTGACTGGTATATCAATCCAACAGGCAAATTTGTTATTGGTGGTCCTGATGGTGACGCTGGTCTAACTGGTCGTAAAATCATTGTCGATACTTACGGTGGAGCAGCACCTCATGGCGGCGGCGCATTTTCTGGGAAGGATACGACCAAAGTTGACCGTTCCGCAGCTTATGCATCGCGCTATCTTGCGAAAAACGTGGTTGCAGCAAAACTTGCAGAAAAATGTACTATTCAATTGTCATACGCAATTGGCGTTGCACAGCCTTTGTCTATCTATGTAGACTTACATGATACTGGCAAAGTTTCAGAAGAGGTTGTGGAAGCTGCAATCCGCGCAACAATGGACTTATCGCCAACTGGTATTCGTAAACACCTTGATTTGAACAAGCCAATCTATGCTCAATCTGCTGCATATGGTCACTTCGGTCGCAAACCTGGCCGAAATGGTTCATTCTCTTGGGAAAAGACTGACTTAACAAAAGCGCTTAAAGACGCTGTTAAAGAAGCTCAATAAGATCGGACTGTCATAAGTTATGACTGATCAGCCCCACCCTGAACGCGCGACCGAAGCATTTTTCGGTCGCCGCAAAGGCAAGCACTTAAAAAGCAATCATCACGTTGCGCTTGCAGAAGTTCTACCCAAACTAAAACTAGACCTTACAAAACCGGTACCAGATAATTTCATGGATTTATGGAATAGTTCGGGCAAATCTACGCGTTTGGAAATTGGATTTGGTGGTGGTGAACATTTGCTACACCGTGCAAGAAGTCAAACCGATACATGCTTCATTGGCGTTGAACCTTTTGTCAATTCAATGGCAAAATTGGCTCGTTCTGTATTTGAAAACCCAATCGATAACTTACGCCTCTATGATGATGACGCAACGCTTGTGCTCGATTGGCTGCCAGATAACTCTATAGACCACATTGACTTGCTTTACCCTGATCCTTGGCCGAAACGACGCCATTGGAAACGTCGGTTTGTTTCAACGGTTAATTTAGATCGCTTCTCGCGCGTGTTAAAGCCGGGTGGTAAATTTTGCTTTGCCTCTGATATCGATACATATGTGAACTGGACACTTGAGCATATCAATGCACATTCAGACTTTAGCTGGATTGCAAATGGTCCAGATGACTGGACAAAATCTTGGGATGGATGGCCATCAACACGGTATGAAGCAAAAGCTTTCCGTGAAGGTCGCACACCAGCATATCTCGACTTTATCCGTCATTAGAGCGGCAACACATACCGCTCAAAATTAAATTGTTCGAATTAGAATGATGATGGCGAGGCTTGTATAGTGACCGCTTGACCATTCTCAACTTTAAAGATTGCCAATCCACGTTCATTTCGCCCATCAGCTAAGAAGCGGAACACACCTGACGCACCAATGAAGCCTTGGCGGCGTTCAATCTCAGTGCGTGTTATCTGACGACCTGGATTTTCCCGTAGTAATCCACCCACAAGCAATACTGCATCATAACCAAGGGCAGCATTTACTGTAGGCTCACTGCCATAGCGTTGTGCGTAACGCTGTTTGAAGACTTCAAAACGCGTTTGATCCATATCAGCAAATATCGCACCTTGAAGATCAGGTGCGGATAGATTTGAATTTCGCCATTGGCCCGTGCCCATCAATAACTTTTGCGACAAGTCAACACCTGCGCGTTTAAGCTGGCGAGCGATGACCACCGGTGAGTTACCACCATCAGGAATAAAGATTACATCTGCTTGCTTAGCAGCGTCGACCAACTCATTGATGGCAGATTGCACAGAATCATTATTGTACTGATATTTTGATATGGCCAATAATGTGCCACCTTGTGCCTGCAACGACGAGCGAAGTTTGCGTTCAACAAGAGAACCATATGCACCTGATGGAACAATAGCAGCAAATGTGCGCCTTCCTTGCGCCAAGGCAAAATCAATCGATTTGCCAATGAGTTGATCAGGTAAAAATGAAATGAGATAACCACCCGGGCCCGCTGCGGTTGGATCTGATGAGAAACCAATGAGTGGACGATTTGTTTGCGCTATGATTGAACGCGCCGATGTTACCGAACTTGAAAACACCGGACCTAAAACAACGGATGAACCTTCGTTAATAGCTTGCTCTGTCGCAGTAATTGCGCCAGCGGGCGTACCAGCGGTATCTTTGATAACAAGTTCCATCACATTGGTGCCGAGATCTTCAATAGCAAGCTCAGCAGCATTACGTAATTGCTTTGCAACCGCTGCACCATTTCCCGGCGCGGTACGCGGCACAAGAAAAGCTATGCGAGCAGGACCGAAACCTAGAACTTCACCAACCGCTGACCCAGTTTTAATCGGTAAAGTGCCCACTTGTTCAACCACGGTTGTGGTTGTGTCTTGATTTATACCGAAATTGGTGACACCTGATTGGCAACTTGTCAAAACAACAGTTGTCGCGAACAACGATAAAAACATCGTTATTTTGTGCTTAAATGCACTCAAGTTTATGCGTTCCAACAATTTGTCGAACATAATCCCTGCCCAAAGAAAATTACCCTTACAAATTGCCTTCTATCGCAACTGTTGCCCTGTGACCAGCAACGAATTGCAATCACTATTGTAATTCTGACCAATAGTTTTAAAAAAGACACAGTTTTTCTAAAGGGTTTGGCTTCATGACTGGCAATAATTACCGCATTCACTCCGTTGAGTTTGATGCAAAGCCGATTGATCAAGGTCTGTATATAGTTGCAACGCCGATTGGTAATCTTTCAGATATCACTGTGCGTTCACTTGAGGTCTTAGCAAGCTGCGATGTGATCGCATGCGAGGACACTCGCACCAGCCGTAAGCTTTTAGATCGTTATCAAATTACGACACGCACCGTTGCCTATCATGAGCATAATGCTGAATTTGCAAGCGGAAAAATTATTGAAGCGCTTGATGAAGGCAAAACAATTGCTGTTATCTCTGATGCTGGCACACCGCTAATTTCAGACCCAGGATTTCGAGTCGTCAATGATGCAATTGCAGCAGGACACAAAGTGATCCCTGTTCCAGGTGCATCATCAGTTTTAACTGCATTAATGGCGGCAGGTTTACCAACCGATAGTTTTTATTATGCTGGCTTTTTACCCAGCAAGGAAAAAGCTCGAACCGATCGTTTTAAAGAGCTGGGGGCTATTAAAGCAACACTGATATTCTTTGAATCTCCGCACCGAATTACCGCATCTTTAAAAAACGCAATATCCGTTTTAGGCGAGGATCGCCAAGCATGCATCTGCCGCGAACTCACCAAAAGCCATGAGGAATTTGTCAAGGGTAGTTTAAAGGAGCTTCACGAAACCTTTGAAGCACGCAATGTCAAAGGTGAGGTTGTTTTTGTGATTGCACCGCCACAAGAGGAAGAGGTTGACCTTGATGAAGACATCACGCCGCTTTTGATAAAACTTGCATCTGAAATGTCAACAAGTCAGGCTGCCAGTGAAGCGTCTCGAATTACCGGTCGATCGCGCAAAGACCTCTACCAGCAATTGCTATCGCTTAAAAGTGATACCAACATATGAGCGAACGATCAGCGACAAAGGCCCGCCGTAAAGCAAATTTAAAAGGCCATTTCGCTGAATATATTGCCGCCGTTTATTTGATGATCAAAGGCTATCGCATCGCCAACTTACGATACAAAACTAAAAGCGGCGAGATCGATATCATTGCCCGAAAGCGAGATCTGGCGATCTTTATTGAGGTCAAAGCGCGTGCAGATTTACAAAAAGGTGTCGACGCCGTCTCCTACCAATCACAAACCAGAATTAAAAACGCTAGCGATCTGTGGCTTGCTAAACAAAAGAACCCTCATCTGATTTCGCAAAGATATGACATCATTGTGATCCGCCCTTGGCAACTACCGGTGCATTTTTTGGATGCTTTTTAAACTGATCTATTGAAATCAACATCCATTTGATCCTATCTGGGAAGACAACAAGGAATGCATCAATGGCTCAAATAAAAAATGTCGCGGTCCAGATGGACCATGTTTCAACAATCTCAATCGATGGCGATACGACATTTGCGCTTTCTATAGAGGCGCAGTCGCGCGGATATAATCTATTCCACTATACCCCGGACCGTTTAAGCCAACGCGATGGCAAAGTGTATGCAAGCATGGAAGCCATGACATTACGTGATGTTGAAGGTGATCATTATACACTTGGCGAACGCCAACGAATTTCTTTGGAAGAGATGGACGTTGTTTTGCTAAGACAAGATCCACCATTTGATATGAACTATATCACGAGCACGCATTTGCTGGAACAAGTTCACCCAAAAACGCTTGTTGTTAATGACCCTGCATGGGTGCGCAATTCTCCCGAGAAGATATTTGTAACAGAGTTTGCAGACTTAATGCCAAAAACTCTCATCACCAAAGACGCTGAAGAAATTATAGCCTTCAGAGAAGAAGTTGGTGATATGATTTTAAAGCCACTTTATGGCAATGGAGGCGCAGGCGTATTCCATCTTCGCTCTGATGACAAAAACCTTTCCTCTCTGCTTGAAATGTTTGGCGACCTTTATGTTGAGCCTTATATTGCCCAGCAGTATCTGCCACAGGTTCGCGCTGGCGATAAACGTATTATCCTAATCGAAGGTGAAGCTGTTGGAGCGATTAATCGCGTTCCTGCTGAAGGTGATGCCAGATCAAACATGCATGTGGGCGGACAAGCAACCGCGATTGATTTAACCGATCGTGATAAAGAAATTTGTGCCCGAATTGGACCTGCGCTGCGTGAACGCGGATTTACTCTGGTTGGTATCGATGTGATCGGCGATTATATGACCGAGATCAATGTCACCTCACCAACTGGCGTACGTGAAGTTAAAAAGTTTGGTGGTGCGGATATTGCAAGCCTGTTCTGGGATGCTGTCGAAAAGCGCTTCGATCAATAACGCATAAGATTTCGTTCCAGTAATGTTCTAAATTCGCAAACAATTACAACCTCATACAACTTATAGTGAGCTTTTCTCGTATTTTGTTCACATAATGTTCTTGTTATATGCAGCTTTATGTGCGTATAGTTATGAATATTCACGTAAATAGTGTGTTGAGGGTGTAATGGTTTCTCACGTTAAGACAGTCGCTTTTCAAGGCATTGAGGCTTTACCCGTTGATGTACAGGTGATGATTGCGCCTGGTAAAATTGGCATGCAAATTGTCGGATTGCCCGATAAGGCTGTTGCAGAAAGTCGAGAACGCGTGCAGGCAGCTTTGCATGCGTCTGGATTGGCGTTACCTGCGAAAAAAGTCACAATTAATCTAGCGCCTGCTGACTTGCCTAAAGAAGGCTCGCACTTTGATCTACCTATAGCGCTGGGTTTAATGGCAGCGTTGGGCGCAATTCCATCCGATGCGTTACAAAGCTATGTCGTATTGGGTGAATTAGCGCTCGACGGCACCATATCTCCAGTCGCTGGTGCTTTGCCTGCTGCAATTGGTGCAAATGCGATAGATTGCGGCTTGATCTGTCCACATGCTTGCGGCTCTGAGGCTGCATGGGCCAGCGAAGACATGGATATATTAGCGCCACAAAGCTTGATTGCTGTTGCCAACCATTTCCGCGGCACCCAAGTGCTGACACGGCCCAAGCCAACGCGATATGAAGCGGTGAAAGACCTACCTGATCTTGCAGACATAAAGGGGCAGGAAACAGCGAAACGTGCCTTAGAAGTCGCAGCCGCCGGCGGACATAATTTACTCATGGTTGGACCACCTGGATCAGGTAAATCAATGTTAGCTTCAAGACTATCATCCATTCTTCCACCACTATCTCCACCAGAACTATTGGATGTTTCGATGGTGCATTCTATTGCTGGCCAACTTGCAGGTGGTAAGCTCACCGACCAACGCCCGTTTCGTGCACCTCATCACTCTGCCACAATGGCAGCGATGGTGGGTGGTGGCGCTAAAGCGCGACCGGGTGAGGTTTCTATGGCGCATAAAGGCGTGTTGTTTCTTGATGAATTTCCTGAATTTTCACCACAAGTTTTAGATTCATTGCGCCAACCGCTTGAAACATCAAACTGTATCATTGCGCGCGCTAATCATCGGGTAAACTACCCTGCCGATATTCAACTGATTGCAGCCATGAACCCCTGCCGCTGCGGGATGGCTGGAGAACCGGGACGAACATGCGCACGCGGATCACGCTGTAAAAATGATTACCAGGGAAGAATTTCTGGTCCTTTGCTTGATCGGATTGATTTGCGAATTGATGTCCCTGCGGTAACAGCGATGGATCTTATTCAACCCAAACCATCTGAGAAAAGCGAAATTGTCGCTTTAAGGGTATTACGTGCACGCAATATGCAGATTGAACGATATCGCAGCTTGGGCCATCCTGAAATTACGCTTAATGCGAGATGCCCCACAGCGCAAATAGAACAGGTGGCAAAAATGGATCAAGAAGGCTCAGCATTGTTAAACGAAGCTGCGCAAAAAATGTTGTTTTCAGCGCGCGCATATCACCGTGTACTAAAAGTCGCGCGCACTTTGGCTGATCTTGATAACTCACTTATCGTCAAACGCATTCACTTAGCTGAAGCAATTTCTTACCGGATTGCAGGTGAACGTTTGATGGAAAATGCTTAAAAATGAGCGCCTATCTAATTAGCTCACTCCTGTAGAGCCAAAACCACCTGCGCCGCGCTCAGTTTTACCAAGTTCAGATACTTCGGTTAGCGTTGCTTGCGTAACCGGAGCAACAACCATTTGGGCAATGCGCATGCCGCGCGTGATTTCAAAATCCTCTAACCCCAAATTAATCAATAGCACTTTGATCTCGCCCCTATAATCACTATCAATCGTTCCGGGCGTATTTAAGCAGGTAATACCATTCTTAAAGGCCAACCCTGATCGCGGTCGGATTTGAACTTCGTAACCTTGGGGGATTTCAAATATTAATCCTGTTGGCACAAGTGTACGTTGATGGGGTGACAAGGTCAGCTTTTCATTCTCCAAAACCGCAGCGCGGATGTCCATGCCAGCCGAACCTTCTGTTTCATAAGACGGTAATTCTAATCCATCAGCATGATTTAAACGCAATATGTTTATCGTCGGAGCCATTTTCACCTACCTTTCTCGTGCAATTCTTTCATAGATTTCTCTTTTCTTCTCTCACGTCAATTGCATCTTTCTTGCCGAGACGCTAGAAGTTCGCTCAATCAACAGGATTTCATGTATTATGCCCGAAACGCTCTCAGAAGCGGTGGCACGCCGCCGAACATTTGCGATTATTTCTCACCCCGATGCTGGTAAAACAACATTGACTGAAAAGCTGCTACTTTTTGGTGGTGCCATTCAACTCGCAGGTGAGGTTAAAGCGAAAAAAGATCGTATTCAAACACGCTCTGACTGGATGAAGATTGAGCGCGAACGCGGTATTTCTGTGGTCACATCGGTGATGACATTTGAATATGATAACCATGTTTATAATCTACTTGATACGCCTGGTCACGAAGACTTCGCCGATGATACCTATCGCACGCTCACCGCTGTTGATGCGGCCGTCATGGTGGTTGATGCTGCCAAGGGTATTGAGCCACGTACGCTCAAATTGTTTGAAGTTTGTCGATTGCGCGATATTCCGATCATTACCTTTGTCAACAAAATGGACCGCGAAGCACGCGATACATTTGAGATCTTAGATGAGATTGAAGAAAAGCTAGCGCTTGATACAGCACCAATCACCTGGCCAATTGGGCAAGGAAAAACCTTCTCTGGCACTTATCATCTGGCTGAAAATCGTGTTCGACGCAATGATAGCGAAGAAGAAACAACGCCCGTTAATGGACCAGAAGCTGATGGCGCATCAGGGCTATTGCCAGAAAATGAGCGCGAAGCATTTGTCGAAGCTTGCAGCCTTGCAATGGAAGCCTGTAATCCATTTGATCAAGAAGCATTTTTAGCTGGGCATTTATCGCCAGTATTTTTTGGATCAGCGTTACGCAATTTTGGCGTCCGTGACTTGATCAATGCGTTGGGCAAACATGCGCCTCCACCACGTTCACAGGTTGCTGATACGCGCACTGTTGAAGCGACAGATGAAAAAATGTCAGCATTTGTGTTTAAGATCCAAGCGAATATGGATCCAAACCACCGTGATAGAATTGCCTTCGTACGTGTTTGTTCTGGCCGCTTAAAGCGCGGCATGAAGGCGCGTTTAGCGCGGACTGCAAAACAAATGAGCTTATCTGCACCGCAATTCTTTTTCGCTTCGCAACGCCAATTAGCCGACACCGCTTACGCAGGCGATGTGGTTGGCATTCCCAACCACGGAACTTTACGTATTGGTGATACACTCACTGATGGTGAAGCGTTGGTCTTCCAGGGCGTTCCAAACTTTGCGCCTGAAATTTTGCGTCGTGTACATTTAGAAGATGCAATGAAAGCCAAAAAGCTCAAAGAAGCTCTGCAACAAATGGCTGAAGAAGGTGTTGTTCAATTATTCATCCCCGAGGATGGATCACCTGCAATCGTTGGCGTTGTCGGTGCTCTGCAGCTTGATGTTCTAAAAGAACGTTTGAAAGTTGAATATAATCTACCTGTGAGTTTTGAAATGGCGCGTTTTGCAGTATGCCGCTGGATTTCAGCTGAAAACGATAATGACCTTGATACATTTATTACAAACCACCGCGGAGATATCGCACGTGATTTGGATGGTGATCCGGTGTTCATGGCAAGTGATGCGTTTTCGCTAAATTACGAGGCTGAGCGTGCACCCGCCATACGGATGATTGATATCAAAGAATATCAAACGCAATAAACTTAGATAAAATCAGTTTTTGAGCCTCGTAATGAGGTTAGAACAACCTTATCTGTAATGGCATGAAATTAGAAAAACAAAGCTCGCTGGCAAACCCATATGATGCTTTGATGGCGCAGGAAAAAGGAAACTAAAAATGTCACTTCGAATTAATGATACAGCACCAGATTTTACCGCGGAAACCACACAAGGCACAATCAATTTTCACGATTGGATTGGTGATAGCTGGGCTGTGATGTTCTCGCACCCTAAGGATTTCACACCTGTATGCACAACCGAACTTGGCGCCATGGCAGGTGTTGCTGGTGAGTTTGAAAAGCGCAATGTAAAAATCATCGGCATTTCTGTTGATCCGGTTGATAGCCATGTGAAATGGAAAGCTGACATTAAAACAGCTACCGGTCATGATGTTGATTATCCGCTCATTGCTGACAGCAAGCTTGAAGTTGCCAAAGCATTTAACATGTTGCCAGCATCAGAAGGTGATAGCTCAGAAGGCCGCACACCTGCAGATAATGCGACAGTTAGAACTGTGTTTGTGATTGGTCCTGATAAAAAGATCAAATTGATCTTAACATACCCAATGACAACGGGCCGTAATTTCAATGAGATCTTGCGCGCGATTGATTCAATGCAGCTCACTGCAAATCATAAAGTAGCGACACCTGCAAACTGGCAGCAAGGTGATGATGTGATCATCACACCAGCAGTTTCCAACGAAGAAGCTACCGAAAAATTTGGTGAGTTTGAAACAGTTCTGCCTTACCTTCGTAAGACAAAACAGCCTAAATAAGCTTAAAGCATCAATACAAGAAGCGGCTCAAATTAAGAGCCGCTTTTTTTATGCTTAAATGAAATTACCAGATCTTAGATCGCGCATCGCCTGATGAATTTCTTCCTGTGTATTCATCACAATTGGACCATGCCAAGCCACCGGTTCTTCAATTGGTTTTCCGGAAACCAACAAGAAGCGTATGCCTTGCTCACCTGACTGAACTGTTATTTCATCGCCTTTATCGAAGACAACTAGCGTGCGATCACCACTTAAGTCTCGAAGGTGAACTTCTTCTCCGGCAATTTCTTTTTCGACCAATACACCAAATGGACGCGATGCATCGCGGAAGGTACCCGAACCTGCAAAGATGTAAGCGAAAGCTGATTTATAAGTATCAATCTTAAATCGCTTCTTGGTGAGTGGTGGGACAGAGATATCTAGGAATGTTGGCTCTGCAGCCACACCATCGACGGGTCCGGTTTTGCCCCAAAAATCACCTATAATTACGCGTGCGGCCGTGCCATCATCATCAATCACGGTTGGAATTTCTTTCGATGCGATATCCTGATATCGCGGATCCGTCATTTTCAAACTAGAAGGCAGGTTGGCCCAGAGCTGGAAGCCATGCATTTTTCCATCCGCATCACCATGCGGCATTTCCTGGTGCATAATACCGCGCCCGGCAGTCATCCATTGCACATCACCCGCACCCATTTCACCTCGATTGCCCAAACTATCGCCGTGCTCAACAGAACCAGCTAGCACATAGGTGATTGTTTCAATTCCGCGATGAGGGTGCCATGGGAAGCCGTTTTGATATTTTTCTGGATCATCATTGCGAAAATCGTCGAACAATAAAAACGGATCTGCGAGCGTGGGGTCCTGAAATCCAAATGCACGATGAAGATGAACCCCTGCCCCTTCCATGGTTGGAATGGCTTGCGATTCAGATTTAATAGGTCTGATAGACATGATCTTAATCCTCACATTCTAGGGCTTGTTATAAAGCCTTGATATGCATCCAATATAGACCTATTCGAACTTGCAACAAGCAGCTGACTTTACGACAATTTGTGTCTGAAATTGCAACAATCGAAAATACTAGTTCGACAATTCACCGAGCGGAATAGCTGTTTCATCCTTTACTTCCTCCATAATGAAGGAAGCGGACACATCAGCAAGCGGCACTTTCTTGATCAGTTTTTGATATAATCTATCATAGGCCTTTACATCGCTCACGCGCGCGCGCAGCACATAATCGATCTCGCCAGATGTGCGGTAAAACCCAACGACCTCTGGCATCGGCATCACTGTTTTGCGCAATTGCTCGAACCAGTCTGTATCGTGATTAGCTGTACGAATGAAAATTAACACCGACAATCCGCATCCAGCAAGTTCTGCATCCAAAACGGCAACACGCGCCTTGATGATGCCACTGGCTTCAAGCTGTTTTAACCGACGCCAACATGTGTTGCGCGGCATGCCAATGCGCTCAGACAATGCTTCAACCGATAATGAGGCATCTTTCTGCAACTCGCTCAATATTTGAGCATCATAGTGATCTTTATAACCCATAGCGGGATGTATATCCCATTATGCGTTAAAGTAAAGAGAATTTTGAGACAACAATTTGCGGACCTGATGCCATAATATGAAAAATAATTAACGGAGCATCTTATGAAAACTGGCATTAAAACACTTTTTACTGAGCACCCAAATTCAGTTGATGAGAGTTATTTCGAGCATATGGCATTTGCTGGCAAGTTTTCGTTTAAACTGTTTTTAGCTGCGGGCGCTGCACTTATTCACTCGATCTTGCCATTCATGTTTGAAAAAACCGCTGGCAATATGATCAAGGAAATGTATGCGCGCATTCACAATCGTTAAGATCAAGTTTCGCCTATACAACGATCTCAGATAGCTTTTGTGAAATAAGCTTACCAAGGCGCATTGCAACATCGTCTTTTGATAGATCAGGCCATTCATCAACCCCATCATGGCCGACAATGCGCACTCTGTTACGATCACCGCCCATTATGCCAGTCTCGGGTGACACATCATTTGCAACAATCATGTCTGCACCTTTGCGCTTTAGCTTTGCGGTGGCATTATCAATTAAGTTTTGCGTCTCCGCAGCAAATCCAACCACAAGTGCTGGTCGCTTCGCATGATGACCAACCGTCTTTAAAATGTCCGGATTTTCCACCAAATCAAATGTTGGAACGGATTGCCCCTTTTTCTTCTTGATCTTTTCGCCGGCTGCACCCTCAACACGCCAATCCGCAACAGCTGCAACCATAACAGCAATATCGCAAGGCAATAATTGCAGCGCGGTATCGAGCATTTCTTCAGCGCGCTCGATTTTGATCACATCAACACCCACCGGATCAGAAATATTCACCGGACCAGAAATCAACTTCACGCTTGCGCCAAGTTCTGCGAGCGCAGCCGCGATCGCATGACCCTGCTTACCTGATGAACGATTGGCGATATAGCGAACCGGGTCAATTGGCTCATGCGTGGGCCCTGAAGTAACAATCGCTGTTTTTCCCAACAATGGCTTTGGGCGATCATCTAATACGTTAATCATTTTGCCAATGATGGACATCGTTTCAGACAAGCGCCCTTTACCTGCCTCTCCACTTTCCGCCATTTCACCAGCTTCCGGACCGATGAAATGAATGCCATCTTCTTGCAGTATTTTGACATTTCGTTGCGTGGCCTTGTTGTGCCACATATGCGGGTTCATCGCGGGCGCGATCAAGACAGGCTTATCCGTTGCAAGCAGAACTGTGGACGCAAGATCATCGGCACGGCCATGGGCCATTTTCGCCATCAAATTTGCAGTCATTGGCGCAACGACAATCATATCACATTCGCGCGCCAATCTGATATGCCCAACATCCTGCTCGTCTTCGCGCGAAAACAATTCAGTATAAACATGATCGGCGGTTAGCGCGCCAACACTCAAAGGCGTGATAAATTCTTGCGCAGATTCGGTCATAATCGGACGCACCTTCGCACCGCGTTCCCGCAAACGCCTAATTAGATCAAGCGTTTTATATGCGGCGATACCACCAGATATAATGAGCAAAATTTGCTTTCCATCCAGCACCTCAGAGCTAAATGGATTAAGGCGCGGAACGTCCACACTTGCCGGTTTTGGCAGCGATGCATCCTGCTGATCAAGGCGTGCAAGAATGAGGCGCATTTCTTCTTCCATAGAATGCCCGTTTTGCGCTGCGCGCTCACGCAAGTTTTGTTTTATGTCTTCATCAAGATTTCTGATTGTCAGACTAGCCACGTGCATTCACCCTATATTTGATATCATTGCAATCAAATATAGTATCAAAACGCAATCAATGCAATCAAACTACTTGGTATGCGATATAGACCAGCGTAGCCGCAATTACCCAAAGCGCAATCCGCCCTGATTTTGAATGCTTAGCTTCAGCGCGACCGATATTTTCTGCCGTTTCTTCATCAAACCGCAAACCATGTTCAGTCATGTGAGAAATTTCTTCCGACATCTTCTCTGCTTGCTTAGCGATTTCTGGCGCCATCCGGCCAATTCTGTGAAGGGCCACGAAGCCATCCTTCACATCGTTAGCAATGCGTGCAGGGCCCAAATTGGTCCTGATCCAGTCACCCACCACACCTTCCGATGCTTTCCACATATTGAAGTTTGGATTAAGTGTTCTTGCGACACCTTCGACCACAACCATGGTTTTTTGCAGCATCACCAATTCAGACCGCGCTTCCATATCAAAAAGCTCAGTTACTTCAAAGAGCAGCGTTAAGAGCTTTGCCATAGAAATCGTTTCGGCAGATTGACCATGAATTGGCTCGCCAATGGCGCGGATGGCTTGCGCAAAGCTCGCAACATTGTGTTTTGCCGGCACATAGCCTGCATCAAAGTGTACTTGCGCCACGCGCATATAATCGCGGGTGATGAAGCCAAAAATGATCTCGGCAAGAAAACGACGCTCTTTAAATCCCAAACGCCCGACAATTCCCATATCAACGGCTACAATCATTCCTTCGGGATCAACAAACAAATTACCCTGATGCATATCAGCATGAAAAAAACCATCACGTAGGGTGTGTCGTAAAAATGATTGGATCAGCGTTTCAGCCAGAGCGTTTAGATCATGTCCTGCTGCTTTAATGGCCGCAACATCGGACATCTTAGTGCCATCGATCCATTCCATCGTCAGGACATCGCGACCTGTACGCTCCCAATCAACTTTCGGAACACGGAAACCCGGATCATTCTCAGTATTTTCCGAAATCTCAGAAAGAGCTGCTGCCTCGAGGCGCAAATCCATTTCGATTTTTGTGGTTTGCTCTAAAGTGCGCGTGACTTCGACAGGCTTTAAGCGACGTGATGACGGAATAAACTTTTCCTGCAATTCAGAAACGAGATAAAACACTTCCAAATCATGCTTAAAACGTTTTCGCACACCTGGCCGGATAACCTTAACTGCGACTTTTTTCTTAGCACCATTTTCATTTACTTCAGCAGGATGAACTTGCGCAACAGATGCAGCAGCTATCGGCTCATCGAGCCTTACAAATAGATCATCAATCTTACGCCCTAAGGAACCTTCAATCGCCTCGATAGATTGAGCGCGCGGGAACGACGACATCTGATCTTGAAGTAATCCCAAATCTGCCGCGATATCAGCGCCCACAACATCGGGGCGCGTTGCCAAAAACTGACCAAGCTTAACATAGGATGGTCCAAGCTTACCGACACCTTTTGCCAAGCGATCACTGCGTTCGGCATTTTTTTTCCGGCGTCTAGCAAAAATGCCTGTCGCGCGGCCCAGCCATTTTGCTTCCGGACCCATTTCTTCAGTTAGAAACTCAGATAACACACCTTCGCGCACAAGCACCCAACCATCTCGGGCGAGACGGAAATATGTCACAATGGACGCCATTTAAATCTTCCAGCCTGAATGCTGAGCTGCAATGCCGCCAGTATAGTTTCGATAGGACACACTACCAAAGCCGGCGCGGGTTATCATTGCTGCAAAATCATCCTGATTGGGGAACTTGCGAATTGACTCCACTAAATATTGATAGGGCTCTTGATCGCCTGTGATTACACCACCGAATTTCGGAATCGCGTTAAACGACCAAGCGTCATACACCTTATCCAAAATCGGAACATCAACTTCTGAAAATTCGAGCACGAGTAAGCGACCGCCGCGCTTTAACACACGATAAGCTTCACGTAGAGCCTTGTCGATATCAGGCACATTGCGAATCCCAAAGGCAATTGTATAAGCGTCAAAACTATTGTCATCAAAAGGCAATACTTCAGCGTTTGCCTCAACAAACTCAAGATTACTTGCTAAGTTTTGCTTTTCTGCACGCTCTTCGCCAACCGCAAGCATCGATCCATTAATATCAAGCACAACACCACTTGCCTGGTTACTAGATGCTTTAACAATACGAAAAGCTATATCGCCAGTACCACCCGCGACATCCAAAAATCTATAGCCTGGGTCCTTTCGCGGATTTAGTGTTGTAATCATTGCGTCTTTCCAAACGCGATGCAAACCACCTGACATCACATCATTCATGATATCATAACGTTTGGCGACCTTGTGAAAGACATCATTGACCAGCGTTTGTTTTTCGCCCTTATTTACGGATTGAAACCCGTAGGACGTTTGCATGCCGCCATCTGTTGAAGTCCGCTCTGTAGACATGTAAACCTCTTTGCTCACCAAATACTTATTTCTTGATATAGATATAGTCTATCAGAGTGAAAAGCACTATGTGACAATTGAATCCAGATCTTAATTTTTTTTATCTGCATTTAAAACCACGAATTCAACCTACAGCCTGACATATGTCGGCCAATTGAGGGAGATCATATGCCAGAGCTACCTGAAGTCGAAACTGTCCGACGCGGCCTTGAGCCCATCATGCAAGGCGCGACGATTATCGATGCTGATCAAAACCGGCCTGACCTGCGGTTCCCCTTTAGTGACGATTTTGTTGAGCGCATCAAAAACTGCAAAATCATTGAAATTAAACGCCGTTCAAAATATCTCATTTTCGTTCTCGATAACGGACTAACAATTGTTTCTCATCTTGGCATGTCTGGCTCCTTTAGGATTATTGATGATGAAAATGAGCAACAGCCCGGTGAGTTCACACACGAAAAACCCAAGGACGGCAAACACGATCACTTTGTTTTCTACCTTAACAATGGCGGGCACCTTGCAAAGGTTATATATAATGACCCCAGACGTTTTGGCTTCATGCTACTGATCCCGCTCAATGAATTAGAAGAACATGCATATTTTAAAGACATGGGTCCTGAACCAACTGGCAACGGCGTCAGCGCAGAATATCTGGCGCAAAAACTTAAATCTAAAAGTGCACCGATGAAGTCCGTCCTGCTTGATCAGAAGATTATCGCTGGATTGGGTAATATATATGTATGCGAAGCTTTATGGCGGGCGCGGATATCACCTCAACGGAAGGGCTCAACTCTTGTGACAAAATCCGGCAAGCCAAGCGCCAAGCTCTCTTTGCTCACAACACATATTCATGATGTAATCGCTGATGCCATTAACGCAGGTGGCTCAACCCTAAACGATCATATTCAGACAGATGGAAAGATGGGCTATTTCCAACATCAGTTTAACGCTTACGGCCAAGAGGATAAGAATTGCCAGCATGAAAACTGCAGCGGTGTGATTGCCAGGATCACTCAAAGTGGTCGATCAAGCTTTTATTGTCCTAAATGCCAAACCTGATTCTTAAGTGTTAGGCGTGAATCTTAAAAAAAATGCTTTTGAAGATTGACCTTTTTCCTCTTACCCGCTATACGCCAGCGATGAATAGATGGGTTCAGACCATCAACTAATTCTTGCTTTCGTTTAGATGTCACGTGCTAAGGCACTTTAGCCTTTGCGAAAGCTTGTTTTTGAATGAGAGAATTTTATGGCTAATACAACATCTGCGAAAAAAGCAACTCGCAAAATTGCAGCTCGCACAGAAGTTAATAAATCACGTCGCACACGCGTTCGCGGTTTCATCCGCAAAGTTGAAGAAGCAATTGCTTCAGGCGATCAAAAAGCTGCAAGCGATGCACTTCGTGCTGCACAGCCTGAATTGATGCGCGCTGCAAGCAGAGGCGTCATGCACGCCAACACAGTGTCTCGCAAGATCTCAAGACTTGCTGCACGTGTTAAAGCAGTTTCTGCTTAATCAGCAATCACATTTATATTGTTACGCTTAACCCGGCCAAGTGTCGGGTTTTTTGTGTTGGAAAATTATTGCTAAGCAAGATTCCTTTTCGAGCCCAATTCTCAGCGCACTTGACGCACTTAAGATGATCACAAAATACTAACTTCCTCGGCGACCCAAAAAGTCACCGATGAAATTTATAGGCTCTAGAATAAGTACTATAGCGATAAATGCTAAGAATAGTGTGTCATTTTTAACCACAAATTCGATTGACAAAAAAATGTCAAAAAAAGTTCATAATGCAAATTTTTGGTTAAAAAAATTAATTCTCAATGAATCCAATAAGCTAGAAATTTCTACCCTAGGCCAGCGCCCAATTTAGACACGAGTCAAGGCCCAAAGCTTAAAATTTCGTAAATTTTGGAGCTTGAAATTCTCGCCTCATCCTGCATAAATAGGGACAGAAATTTTGAGGGGATGTTTGGCGGCGAATGATATCTAATATCTAATTGCCAATCCTTCGGGGGTTTTAATCGCGCATTATTCTGATGTGCAATTTATAGTAATGAGTATTTGTAGTATCTGGGCCACGTTGTGTCTGGTGTGTTGTTTATTGTCAAATTTTAAAGAGAATTCAACGTCTCTTTTTCAAATAATGATAAACAAATCAACCAGTTGCGGATTTGAATTGAAAATTTTAATCAAATTCGACGTATGTGGCAGCGGTTTAAAAAGGGTAACGAGGGGATAATATTGGACATGATGACCAAGCGTGATGGAAATAGCTGGCAAGAACTTAACGCTAATTTCCAAATGGAAAACAATGCGGTAGCTGCGTCAGTATCATCATTACCAGTAGGCGAAACATCCATCGAAGATGCAACCAAAAACTTTGAGCGCGTTCAAAAGCGCCTAAAAGCAAAGGTTGGACAGGAAGTTTACACGAGCTGGTTTGGTCGTTTGAAACTTCATTCCGCATCGCGCAATGTCTATCGCCTGTCAGTTCCGACAACTTTTCTTAAATCATGGATCAACAATAAGTACCTTGATGTGATCACTGAACTGTTCCAAACAGAAGATGATGCGATCATGAAAGTTGAGATCGTTGTGCGCTCAGCAACACGCATCCCAACTGCAAGCATGGTATCTGATGCAGATGATGCACCAAAGCAACTTAAAGGCCCAGCAACACGTGCTGAGGAGGCTCACAACGCCTCTCCAAACCGCATGTTCGCGTTAGATCAGAAAAGCTCGATCAAACGTAGCGATGTTTCCAATGCAAAAGTCATTGGCTCTCCACTTGATAACCGTTTTGATTTCTCCACCTATATTGAAGGCGCATCAAATCGCGTCGCGCTCGCAGCGGCAAAAACTATCTCGGAATCTGGCCTTGGTGCTATTCGATTTAACCCGCTTTTCATTCACAGTAATGTTGGCTTGGGTAAAACACACCTATTGCAATCCATTGCAGCGGCAGCGAGCCAAAACAATCCATCTACTCGGGTTGTATATCTCACAGCTGAATATTTCATGTGGCGTTTTGCATCTGCCATTCGCGATAAAGACGCATTGTCATTTAAAGAATCGCTCCGCGACATTGATCTTTTGATCATTGACGACATGCAGTTCCTCCAGGGTAAATCGATCCAGAACGAATTCTGTCACTTACTCAATATGCTGCTTGATTCTGCAAAGCAGGTTGTTGTGGCAGCCGATAGAGCACCTTGGGAATTAGAATCACTTGATCCACGTGTTCGCTCACGTCTTCAAGGTGGTGTTGCCATTGAGATTGAAGCGCCAGACTACGAAATGCGTTTACGCATTTTGAAAAACCGTTTGGAAGTTGCTCAACAAAGTGATCCAAGCCTTGATATTCCTGAAGCAATTCTGGCTCATGTCGCCAATACCATCACATCAAGTGGCCGTGAATTGGAAGGTGCATTTAACCAGCTTATGTTCCGCCGCAGCTTTGAACCTGATTTGGACATTGAACGCGTTGATGCTTTGCTTGGTCATCTTGTTAACACGGGCGAGCCGAAACGTGTTCGTATCGAAGATATCCAACGTGTTGTCTCACGCCACTTTAATGTATCGCGTCAGGAACTTGTCTCCAACCGTCGTACACGTGTGATTGTGAAGCCACGTCAGATTGCAATGTATCTTGCAAAGACAATGACACCGCGCTCATTCCCAGAAATTGGACGTCGTTTTGGTGGTCGCGACCACACAACAGTGCTTCATGCTGTTCGTAAAATCGAAGACCTTATGAACAAAGATACAAAACTATCTCATGAAGTTGAGTTGTTGAAGCGCTTGATCAACGAATAGAACCAGCTTGGCCGTTCAATACGGCCATTACTGGGGCCAATACTGGGGAAAGCACACCCAATATATTTTGTTTCTCTTGCATTTCATCAAGGGAATCGGCAAATTACAAATCCGGTTGTACAATACAATCTGGAAGCAATTTCTTTGCTTCATTCGAAATTTGGCTGACATTAGCTTCAACAATATTGGTATATGATCATGCGTGTTACTTTAGAGCGTTCAAACCTTTTAAAATCCCTCAATCACGTGCACCGCGTTGTTGAGCGACGTAACACTATTCCAATTTTGTCCAATGTCCTGCTCCGTGCAAATGAAGCAAGCCTTGAGATGAAGGCAACTGACCTTGATTTAGAAATCACTGAGGCAACAGCTGCAATGGTTGAACAAGCAGGTGCGACAACTGTACCTGCGCATTTGCTTTACGATATTGTTCGTAAGCTACCTGATGGTGCTGAAGTTCTTTTATCCACGGATGCAGATGGTAAAACTATGACGGTTGCATCTGGGCGCTCTAACTTCTCATTACAGTGCTTGTCAGAGGCTGATTTCCCTGACCTGCCAGCTGGTGCTTTTAGCAATACGTTCCGCATTGCTTCCACTGATATAAAAATGTTGATCGATCGCACACAATTTGCCATCTCAACTGAAGAAACACGTTATTACCTCAATGGTATTTTTATACACACAATTGATACCGAAAATGGCTTAAAGCTCCGCGCTGTTGCCACAGATGGTCACCGTTTGGCACGCGCTGATATTGATGCGCCTAGCGGTTCTGAAGGTATGCCTGGTATTATCATTCCGCGCAAAACTGTCGGTGAATTACAAAAGCTCGTTGATGATCCAGATCTATCCATTACGGTTGAAGTATCTGAGGCAAAAATCCGCCTGACTATCGGTAGTGTTGTGATGACTTCAAAACTTATCGATGGCACCTTCCCTGACTACCAACGCGTTATTCCATCAGGAAACGATAAGAAGCTATCGCTTGATTGCGCAGTGTTCTCACAAGCTGTTGATCGTGTTTCAACTATTTCATCCGAGCGCGGTCGTGCGGTTAAACTTGCCCTCTCAGACGGACAGCTGACTTTAACAGTTAACAACCCTGATTCAGGTACTGCGACCGAAGAATTGGCTGTCGGATACGATGACGATCCAATTGATATCGGCTTTAACGCGAAATATTTGTTGGATATTACCAATCAACTTTCAGGCTCTGATGCGGTATTTTTGCTCGCTGACCCGGGTTCTCCAACGCTTGTTCACGATACAGCTGGCGATGATGCGCTTTATGTCCTCATGCCAATGCGTGTTTAAGGGCTTGTTAAAAGGCGCTTTGATTTGTGACTGATAAAGTTCACATCACCCAGCTTAAACTTGATAAGTTCCGGAACTATCTCACTTTAAAGCAAGATTTTAGTTTTCGTCATGTGGTGTTAACGGGTGAAAATGGCTCGGGCAAAACCAACCTTATGGAAGCCGTCTCGTTGCTCACACCTGGGCGTGGAATACGACGAAGCGCCTATGTAGATTTTCCTTATCGTTCGACAAGCCAAGATCATACATCTCAAAGCAACGGCGCGTTCTCGGTGTTTGCTAAAATTGAGGGCATGGTTGGAGAGGTTGACATCGGCACCGGCTTAACCTTGGATGAACCAGGTTCACGGCGTATTCGCATTAATGGCACCAACACCAAAACCAATGATGAACTATTAGATCACGCGCGCATTTTATGGCTGACGCCCGCCATGGATGGATTATTTACCGGGGGTGCGGGTGATCGAAGACGTTTTCTAGATCGCTTAGTTCTCGCAATAGACCCAAGCCACGGAAAGCGCTCACTGTCTTATGAACGTGCCATGCGCAGCCGAAATAAACTTCTATCGGAAGGTCGATTAGATCCGGTTTGGCTGGATGGAATTGAACAGCAAATGGCGGAACTCGGAATCGCAATTGCATCAGCCCGGCATGAATTTATCAATATGCTCAGCGGGCTTGTAAATGTAAATTCCGAAGACGAGAGTTTTCCAAAAGCACTTTTAAGCTTAAATGGTTTTGAAATGGGCGAAGGTGATCTCCCAGCCGTAGATAAAGAGCAGGCATTTATTGAGTATCTGCGTGAAACTCGTCATCGCGATGCGGCCGCTGGCCGGTCATTAACTGGCCCTCACAAAGCGGATCTAATTGTTTTTCACGATAAGAAAAACATGCCGGCTGGCAGTTGTTCAACAGGTGAGCAAAAAGCACTTTTGATCGGCCTTATCCTGGCACATGCAAGGCTGGTTAAAAATCTCACAGGGTATGCGCCAATATTACTGCTGGATGAGATTGCCGCTCATTTGGATGAAAAACGTCGTGCTGCATTGTTTGACTTAATCGATAATTTGAACTGCCAGGCCTTTATGACCGGCACAGATCGAACTATGTTCGATGCGCTGGGTGAACGTGCGCAGTATTTTAACGTATCGGATGGACAACTCACTGCAGTTGGTTAGGCAACTTAACATGGCTGAAAAATTAGACGGTTCTGAAATTGAACGATATGCCCGTCATATTATTTTGCCAGAAATTGGCGGCACTGGTCAGCAAAAACTAAAATCAGCGAAGGTTGCTATTTTAGGTGCCGGAGGTTTGGGTTCGCCCGTAATAGCCTATTTGGCAGCAGCGGGTGTTGGGACCATTGGCATTTTTGATGACGATGAGGTTTCATTATCCAATCTTCAACGCCAAATTATTCATGATACTGATCAGATAGGAAAACTGAAAGTTTCAAGTGCCGCGCATGCCGTCAAGCGTATTAATCCAAATGTTAGTGTACGCGAACATAATTTACGTTTAACCGCTGAGAACGCAATTGAGATGCTCAAGAATTATGATCTTGTTGTTGATGGCGCGGATCACTTTGCTACCCGTTACATTTTAGCCGACGCAGCTTCTGAGCTGAAAATCCCAATGGTGATGGCAGCGGTTGGCCGGTTTGATGGCTCAATCACCGTTTTCAAGCCTTATGAAAATGACAATCCGTCCATTTACGATCTTTATCCCGATGCGCCACCTGATGGATTATTACCCTCATGCGCGGAAGCAGGTATAATTGGTGCACTAACTGGTGTAATTGGGACGTTGCAGGCAATGGAAGTCATTAAACTGATCACAGATATCGGCGATCCATTGGTGGGACGCTTGATGCTTTATGACGGATTGGCGGCTCGATTTGACGAGATCAAATACAAACGTCTGAATAAAAATTAATCTAAACAGCTGCATCTTTCAAAAACGTAATGCTACATAAACGCATTGTAACTTGAGTTCAAATCTAATTACCAACATCCTCAAAACGTCGAAACAAACACGGAAGAGGACTAAAATTATGAAGAGAACTCAGACACTTATCATTACACTTATGGCTGGACTTGTTGCAGCAACTAGTGTCAATGCAGCAACAATGAAACGAAACGATCCAAACCGCCCTGTGGCGGCCATTGCTGCTGATCTTGGAGTTACCACCCAACAATTTGTTCAATGCTTTCACAACGTCAACCCAGCTCCAAAAGGAACCAAAGCATCCGGCGCGCGCGAACGCTCAAACAAGGCAATTTTGCTCCCTTGCCTTCAACAAGCAAATGCATCGATCACAAATGCGAAATTGGATAGTGTGATGGACAAGTATCGTCCCGAAGGGCGTGTTGCGGGCAACTAGCTTTTCAAACAAAAACAAACCGACCGGATCACTTAGACACGGTCGGTTTTTAACAATTTAGATTAATTGACAACCTTACGGCATAAAAGCGTGTTGTCTGTTTCAAGGTCTGAACCCCAAATCAACTCTGCATCATTTACCCAGCGAACACGATCATAACCGTCTTTTGGGCTTACTTGTCGCTCAGAATACACGGTTGCATTCATCCATGATGTGTCATCAAATGATGCTGATTTCCATCCATCTGGCTCGGCCGTTTGTGTAAAGCCACACTTACCAGAACCCGCGACCGGATTAGCTTCCTTCGCGCATGATTTGTCCGTTGGTCCATTGTGAGTGACCATGCATTTCCAACTCCCGTCAGTCACCGCAATAGTTTGTCCTGCACCATCTTTAAATTGGGCAATGAAACCACCGTCGCCCATCTGCTGTTTGCGACTTCCTATATATTCAAGACCGGAGTCATTTTCTTTAAAGTCTTTGACAATAAAGTTTAAAACAAACGGACGTTCTGCCTCAAATGAGAAGCTTTCCGCGTTAAAGGATCGTTCTGTTGTAATTGATACTGAGTCTTCGGCGATCTTAGTTTCGCCGGAGTAAAATGAAAACCAATTATCCGCCCAGACATCAACGCTGATTGTTTCAGCTTGTGCCGCGCCCAAAAGGCCTGCAAAAATACATGCAGTTGAAAGAAGTTTTTTCATTGTGAAGTTTCCTGATATGTGCCACCAACATGATCAGAATATCCCATACCTGGAAGGCGTCCAAGTTAATTATTATTTAGGTTTGTAACCTAATCTTGACCAGGCAGCACCATATCAGGCGGTCTATGGCCATCAAAGAAGGTGCGGATATTGATAATAACCGCATTACCCATGTCAATCCGGCCCTCAATTGTTGCCGACCCCATATGCGGCATGATTGTTACCTTGCCACTTTTTGCAAGCTGAACAAGCTTCTCGTTCACAGAAGGCTCATGCTCAAATACATCTAATCCGGCCCCTGCTATTTTTTCATCCTGCAAAGCTCTGATCATCGCGTCTTCGTCGATAATTTCACCCCGTGCCGTGTTGACGATATAGCTGCCGGGCTTCATCAATGCGATGCGGTCTGCTGATAATAAATGATAGGTCTCAGGCGTGGATGGGCAATTGACTGACACGATATCAACCGTCTTAAGCATTTCATCAAGATCAACCCAATGCGTCGCTTCAAGCTGGTCATGCGTTGTTTTATCGATCTTCTGCCGATTGTGATAATGGATATCAAGACCAAAAGCTTTCGCGCGTTTTGCAACGGCGGTGCCAACACGCCCCATACCAATAATACCAAGTTTTTTACCAGATATTGAACGGCCCAACATCCAAGTTGGTGACCAACCTTGCCACGGTTCACCACTGGTAAGAACTTGCGCACCTTCAACTATTCTACGCGGTACTGCTAGGATTAGCGCCAATGTCATATCGGCGGTATCTTCATCCAACACGTTTGCCGTATTGGTGACAATTATACCCTTTGCGCGTGCAGCCTTTATGTCGATATTATCAACGCCATTACCGAAATTGGTGATCAATTTAAGAGAAGGTCCCGCCTGACTGATCAAATCAGCATCGATAATATCCGACACAGTCGGCACCAAAACGTCGACATTCTTAATCGCGGCAAGCAATTCTGGACGGCTTCTTGGTTGATCCGTAATATTTATTTCGACGTCAAAAAGCTCCAACATCCGCTGTTCAACAGGATCTGGGAGCTTTCGAGTGATATAAACTTTCGGTTTTTGCTTAGCAGCCACGATAGATCAAACCTTTTGTAAACAAATCTTTAACCAAGATGCGAGAATATTATGATCAGGAAAAACTAACGCCTACTATTCTCTAACAGACCTTTGGATAATGACAACAACAACTCGCCATATAATTTCTGTTTTTTTCGTAAGTGCAATCACTTTTATCACTTTTGGACACATTGATAGCTATGCGCAAACGACGCAAAAGGGAGCCAGCGGCTTACCAATACCGCGCTTTGTGAGCTTAAAAGCTAAGCGGGTCAATATGCGTGTCGGACCGGGACAAAGTTATAAAGTTTCGTGGCTTTACACCAAGTCCTCTATCCCGATGGAAATCATTCAAGAATATGATAACTGGCGTCGCGTTCGAGATTTTGAAGGCACCGAAGGTTGGGTGTTTCATTCGCTCCTGAGCGGTGAACGAAGCGCCGTTGCGGCTCCATGGATGCGCGGTAAGTCGCCGGTTTCGTATATTAATGTTTATGCGCAAGCTACACAGAACAGCGCGATCAAAGCCAAGCTTGAACCTGGTGTTATCGCAAAGATCGAACAGTGTAATGGCGAGTGGTGCGAAATCAGCATCGATAAGGTCGATGGCTGGGCATCACAAGAAGAGCTTTGGGGCGTTTACCCCAAAGAGGCATTCAACTAAAAACTTAAACTATGTTTTTGGGCGCAAACGGACGATTACGTCTACATTTGCAATTTCCATGCCTTCAGGAACGTCAGGTAAACCCAGAACATTGATGTCACTAGAATCGATATCCATCACTTCGTTGCTACCTTCAATAATGTAATGATGGTGGTCTGAAACATTGGTATCGAAATAAGTTTTGTTCGAATCAACTGATAATACACGCAACATGCCCGCATCTTTGAACCTGTGAAGCGTGTTGTAAATTGTTGCCAGGGAACATGACAAGCCACTTTCGGAAGCATCTTCTTGCAAAAGTTCAGCTGTTAAGTGGCGATCGCCACGCTCGAAAATGAGCTCGGCTAGCGCAACACGCTGACGTGTGGGGCGCAATCCAACGGAACGAAGACGTGTTGCGGACAGGCAATCACATGTTGATGCGTCCTTGCAATTGTCATCTTTTTCACTATTTGAAGTCATTCACTTCTAACCTAAATACAAAATTCTTATATAAGCATATAACTTTTCTGGGATTAGCATGCAATAGTTTCTATTATTCGCTACTTTCTGGCCTTTAACACTGGTTTCTAGGATCATGTTGAGTTATTCGAGTATATAATATTTAAGATTTTAAAATGTTCGAACGGTTTGAAAGCAGATCGATTGAATTTAAACTTACTCAAAGTAAGTCGAAGAATATGGGAGATAGTTTTTTGACAACAGATAGGCAGTCTAGTTTCACCTATGAGGAAATTCTCACATGTAGTCATGGTGAGATGTTTGGCGAGGGCAATGCACAACTGCCATTGCCACCAATGCTGATGGTCAATCGCATAACCAACATTTCTGAAACTGGTGGCGAGCACGACAAAGGTGTTATCCGCGCTGAGTTTGATATCCACCCAGATCTTTGGTTTTTCCCATGCCATTTTGAAGGTGATCCAGTGATGCCAGGTTGTTTGGGACTAGATGCCCTTTGGCAGCTCACAGGGTTTTATCTTGGCTGGTTGGGTGAACCTGGTAAAGGTCGCGCCATTTCAACCGGCGAAGTTAAATTTACCGGCATGATTACGCCGGAAACAAAACTTGTCGAATTCGGCATTGATTTTAAGCGTGTCCTGCGTGGTCGATTGGTTTTGGGCATCGCTGATGGCTGGGTTAAAGCTGATGGCGAAACAGTATTCACCGCAAAAGATTTGCGCGTTGGTCTATTTAAAGAAAAAGCATAAAGTATCTGGGTCTCACCAATACTGTTGGTGAATTTGAACCCAAACGGAGAGGGTAATATATGAGGCGTGTAGTTGTGACAGGAATGGGGATTATTTCCTCAATCGGCACCGGAGTTGATGAAGTACGCTCTTCATTAAAAGACGCAAAATCAGGCATCACATTCTCAGACAGTTTCGCAGAACATGGGTTCCGAAGCCAAGTCTGGGGTGAGCCAAAACTTGTTGATCCAACAGAACTTGTTGATCGCAGAGCCATGCGGTTTCTATCACGCGCTGGCGCGTGGAGCCACTTGGCAATGAAAGAGGCATTGGAAGATTCTGGTCTTGAAGACAGCGACATCACAAATGAGCGCACAGGTATTGTTGTAGGTTCTGGTGGCGCAGACACAAACCAAATTCTAACTGCTGCTAATATTGTGCAAGAAAAAGGCAGCCCAAAGCGTATTGGACCATTTGCTGTTCCAAAAGCTATGAGCTCGACCGCATCTGCAACACTTGCGACATGGTTTAAAATTCACGGCGTGAACTATTCCATCTCATCTGCATGTTCGACATCCGCGCACTGTATTGGTAACGCAACAGAGCTTATCCAATGGGGTAAACAAGATGTTGTCATCGCTGGCGGCCATGAAGACCTGCATTGGTCAATGTCTTGCCTGTTTGATGCAATGGGTGCAATGTCATCAAAACACAATGATGATGCGTCAAGTGCGTCGCGCGCTTATGATGCAACACGCGATGGCTTTGTTATCGCCGGTGGTGCAGGTATCGTTGTTTTGGAAGAGCTTGAGCATGCGAAAGCACGCGGCGCAAAAATTTACGGTGAAATCGTAGGTTATGGTGCAACATCTGATGGCTACGACATGGTGGCTCCTTCTGGTGAAGGTGCGGTGCGTTCGATGAAAATGGCGCTATCGACCGTTGATAGTGACGTTGATTATGTCAACACACACGGAACTTCAACGGGTGTGGGTGATATCAAAGAAATCGGCGCGATCAAAGAAGTGTTCGGTGAAAAGCTTCCGCATATTCAATCTACAAAATCACTAACAGGGCACTCACTTGGTGCCACAGGTGTGCAAGAAGCCATCTATACTTTGTTGATGATGAACGGAAACTTCATTGGTGAAAGTGCGCATATTACAGAGATTGACCCTGAATTTGCGGATGTACCTATTGTGCGCAAGCGCATTGATGATGCGAAATTTGATACAGCGATTTCAAATTCATTTGGCTTTGGTGGAACAAATGCGACACTCGCTATGCGTCGTTATAACGGTTAGGGGTCTGTTATGAGCATGGTTATGAAGGGTAAGCGCGGCATCGTTATGGGTGTTGCAAATGATCATTCGCTTGCATGGGGCATTGCCAAGGCACTTGGTGATGCAGGTGCTGAAGTTGCCTTTACCTATCAAGGTGAAGCCTTTGGTAAACGCGTTAAACCTTTAGCTGAGTCTATCGGTTCTGATCTATTAATCCCATGTGATGTAGAAGATCTTGAAACCGTTGATGCGGTATTTAAAACCGTTGAAGAAAAATGGGGTGGCCTTGATTTCATCGTGCATGCCATTGGTTTTTCAGACCGTAGTGAGCTTAAAGGTCTTTATGCGGATACAACGCGTGACAATTTCACTAAAACCATGGTCATCTCTTGCTTCTCATTTACCGAAGTTGCCAAGCGTGCTGCAAACCTGATGAAAGATGGCGGCTCGATGTTGACGCTGACTTATGCAGGCTCAACCCGCGTGATGCCAAACTACAATGTCATGGGCGTTGCAAAAGCAGCCCTTGAAGCCAGTGTGCGTTATTTGGCTGCTGATTATGGTCCACAAGGTATTCGCGTCAATGCGATATCTGCGGGCCCTGTCAGAACCCTTGCTGGTGCTGGGATTGGCGATGCGCGTGCGATGTATTCTTGGCAGCAAAAGAACTCACCGCTGCGTCGTTCAATCCAGATTGAGCATGTGGGCCAGTCGGCGCTTTATTTGCTTTCTGATATGTCTTACGGCGTGACAGGTGAAGTACATATGGTAGATTCAGGTTACCATGTGACATCAATGCCAACGCTTGAGACACTCTCCGAACTGGACGAGAAATAGCTAATTTTAAAATGCCGCTGAGTGGCATTTTGGGTTTTCGATTTACAGCAATTGTTTGCGATGTTCTGCTTGTGCTTCACGCACGGCAGATAAAGTTTGCGCATAAGTGTTTGTGCTGGTGTGAATTTTAACGCCTAAAGTTTTCGATTTCTGCCAGGTGACTTTCCCGTAAAGAAACCCCATCTCGCGCGTGTAAACTGAAACCTCATCACCAGTTTTAACCTGAATGTCTTTGGCCATCGTCACGCGCATACCCAACTCGGATATGTCGTTGATAAGCGCATATGACCGACCCAGTGGCGCGCTTATCGCTGCTGCCATCTGCAATCTTTCACGGCGTCGTGCGCGTCTTCTTTTTTCACCGATAAACATTGTGATTTTCCTCAAGGCTTACTTCGACCACTTGTGCTTTTGAATATAGCAAGCGACGGTAAAGATGCGGTAAAAGAAACTATACACCTTCGATATTGTGATTGATTTTAAACCTACCCAACCCAGCGGGACCAATCCTTAACTTCACCTCGGACATCTTTAAGTTTACCGTCCTTGATCTCGGACGTGCCAACATCTTGCGGGTAGATAAAAATTGCGCCAAGCAAAATTTCACAAAGCGGGATATCAAAGCGATTAAAAATTTCATCGGTTCTTAAAACACCGCCACTTGACCAATAGGTCCTGTATCCAGCATCTGTTGCCATGAGCATAAGGTTTTGCACTGCCGCTGAGGCTGCTGCAATGTGTTCCATATTGCGCTCAGTGCCTTCAAACATCACTTGGACTTCATCACATGTATCTGGCGTCCAAGTGGCTAGTAAAAGCGCATCACATGCGGCCAACATATTTAAGATCTTCCCCGCTTCGGGTGTTGATTGCTTTAATTCTAACAAGAGTTCTCGGCAAGTTTTTGCATCTAGCTTATACATGCGCCAGGGCACCTGAGAGGTCAGCTTTTCTCGGTGAATACGTTCAGCTTGATAATGAAATGGCGCGTTGCCTGCTGCCTTGAGCCATTGATCAATCTCTTCCCGAGCAAGCCCTGTGGGCACAAGCGGCTGGTCGATATTGCCTAGAACTTTGCTGGTTTGACGGTTACGCATGATTTGCGCGATGTTTTGATTATCAGTCATGAAGCGATCTATCCCACATCAACATATATTTATCAGTTGTACATTAACGACCACTTTATATTTCAAGCTTGAGATAAACAACTCAATGAGAGAAATACATGCCGTCGGAGCGATAAATATTATTGTTATATTTCATAGGCTTAGAAAAAACTAACCGTACAAATCTCCAATACGCAATAATTTCTTTGAAACTTTTTCACCCCATAAGCCGTTAGCCCTTATGTCGATGCAACGCGCATCATTTTAAACAGATGCAATGGGCATCAAGACAGAGAAGGAGAAATATTATGAATATCCGTTTAAACATCCTCGCATCAATCACAGCTTTCGCAATTAGCACAGGTTCAGCATATGCGATGAACCCTGAAGTTGGTGGCGCTCCAATGTTGTCTGACAAAAACATTGTCGAGAACGCAGTGAACTCAAAAGACCACACAACTTTGGTTGCAGCCGTCAAAGCCGCTGGCCTTGTTGATACATTGATGTCTGATGGTCCTTTTACTGTATTTGCTCCGATCAATGAAGGGTTTGCTGAACTGCCAGAAGGTACGGTTGAAACACTTCTAAAACCAGAAAACAAAGATGCTTTGACAAAGATTCTCACATCACACGTTGTTGCGGGTAAGATCTCAGCTTCTGATCTGGTTGCTAAGATTAAATCGAATGGCGGCGCATATAACTTTAATGCCGTAAGTGGCGATGCCTTAACAGCCAAACTTGATGGCAGCAGCGTCTACATTTTTGACGAAAGCGGTGGTGCTTCAAAAGTCACCATTGCTGATGTGAACCAGTCAAATGGTGTGATCCATGTGATCGATGATGTCCTACTTCCAAAGTAAGTCAAACTCTGAAACTTAAATCTCCAAGGACGTTTTGCAAATCGCAGTTCGTAAGGCGTCTAAGAGGCCCATCATCTTAACCGATGGTGGGTTTTCACGTTTATGAGCTCATTAAATTTTTAACTTATTCCTTATGCGAAACTAAGTTTTCTTTTGTTATTGGTAAGAGCAATAACACGGACGACGCTGATGGAAATACAGGAAATAGGCTATATTCATTATGCTGCAGCACTCACGATTGCTGCAATATTTGGTTTTGTAGCCCATGTCGTGCGTGGATTTGTAAACCCATATCCGGACAAATTATCAGATAGTGCTGTGCTCAATATCGCAGTTTCAGATGATTACTCCCTCTCAGACCTTTGGTTTGGTGTGGAATTCGATGCCTACGGTTATTATGAACTCTACAGCATGAAGAACCTGAAACTATCAGTTTATGGCTGTGTGTTTGGCTGCTTTGTTTTGATGGCATTTGATGCGGCAACAGGATCAGTAATTGCCAGTTTACTAGATACAATGTTTGAAAACATATCCGAATATTTAGCACATCGATTTGATATTATCGAAGCTAGATATTTTAGCTAACACATTCAAAACACATTTTTCTCACCTAACAAAAAACCCCGCCAAAATGACGGGGTTCTTTAAATCTATTTTGTGAAAAACTATTCTTTTTCAGCAGGCTTTTCGCGAGGAATTTCCTCACCAGTTTCCTGGTTTACCACTTTCATTGAAAGACGGACTTTGCCGCGCTCATCAAAGCCCATTAGCTTCACAAACACTTTTTGACCTTCTTTAACAACATCAGCTGTTTTCGCGACACGCTCTTGAGCCAATTGCGAAATGTGTACAAGACCATCGCGTGGGCCGAAGAAGTTTACGAATGCGCCAAAGTCAGCAACTTTAACAACAGTACCTTCGTAGATCACGCCTACTTCTGGCTCATCAACAATAGAGTGGATCCACTTTTTAGCAGCTTCAATCTCTTTGCCTGATGATGATGCAATGCGAATTGTACCATCGTCTTCGATGTTGATTTTAGCACCAGTTTTTTCGCAGATTTCGCGAATGATCTTACCACCAGCACCGATCACATCACGAATTTTATCAACTGCGATGTTCATCATTTCAATGCGAGGTGCATATTCACCAAGTTGCTCACGGCTCTCAGTTAGAGCATTTGCCATTTCACCAAGGATGTGAAGACGTCCGTCTTTCGCTTGGCCAAGTGCAATTTGCATGATCTCTTCAGTGATACCATCAATTTTGATATCCATTTGAAGCGATGTAATACCAGCGTCCGTACCAGCAACTTTAAAGTCCATATCACCTAGGTGATCTTCATCACCCAAGATGTCAGATAGAACTGCAAAGTCAGCACCTTCTTTGATCAAGCCCATTGCGATACCCGCAACTGGCTTTTGCAAAGGAACACCTGCATCCATAAGCGCCAATGATGTACCGCAAACCGTTGCCATTGATGATGAACCATTTGATTCTGTGATCTCAGACACAACGCGAATTGTGTAAGGGAACTGTTCAGCTGATGGCATCATTGGGTTAATCGCACGCCAAGCCAATTTACCGTGACCAATTTCACGACGACCTGGGGAACCAATACGGCCAGCTTCACCCACAGAATACGGAGGGAAGTTGTAATGCAGCATAAATGTTGCTTTTGTTGTGCCAGTTAGACCATCAACAAACTGCTCGTCTTCTGCTGTACCCAATGTTGCAACAACAAGTGCTTGTGTTTCACCACGGGTAAATACAGATGAACCGTGTGTACGTGGCAAGACGCCAACTTGTGAATCAATTGCTCGAACTGTTGAAAGATCGCGGCCATCGATACGTGTTTTTGTCTCAAGAATATCACCGCGAACGACTTTGGCTTGCGCTGATTTAAATACAGCACCAATTTGCTCAGGTGTGAATTCAGCTTCTTCACCTTCTGCAGGTGCCAATGCTTCTTTCACTGTTGCTTTAACAGCGTCAATTGCGTTGTAGCGTTCAGCTTTGTCAGAGATTTTATAAGCAGCGCGAAGGCCTTCATCAGCAAGACCGATGATTTTTGCTTCAAGCTCAGAGTGATCTTCAGGAATGAACTCACGTGGCTCTTTAGCAGCAGCTTCTGCCAATTTGATGATTGCATCAATCACAGGCTGGAAGCCTTTTTGGCCGAACATAACAGCGCCAAGCATGACATCTTCATTAAGTTCTTTAGCTTCTGACTCCACCATTAATACGGCGTCTTGAGTACCAGCAACCATAAGATCAAGATCAGTTTCTTCCATCTCGTCAAGATGTGGGTTTAGAACATATTCGCCATTGATATAGCCAACGCGTGCACCACCGATTGGGCCCATGAATGGAACACCTGAGATGGTTAGTGCAGCAGATGCAGCAACCATAGCCAATACATCTGGGTTATTTTCCATGTCGTGCTGGATAACGGTTAGGATGATCTGTGTTTCGTTTTTGTAGCCATCTGGGAACAATGGACGAATTGGACGATCGATCAAACGACAAGTCAGTGTTTCGTTTTCGCTTGGGCGACCTTCACGTTTGAAGAAGCCTCCTGGGATCTTACCAGCAGCAAAAGTTTTTTCCTGATAGTTTACAGTCAGTGGGAAAAAGTCCTGACCAGGTTTTGCGCTTTTCGCAGATACAACAGTCGCTAGCACAACTGTTTCACCGTAAGTTGCCATAACAGCGCCATCGGCCTGACGTGCAACTTTACCTGTTTCCAAAATGAGAGGGCGACCGCCCCACTCAATCTCCACTTTGTGGGAATTGAACATATTTAGTCCTTCATATCAGAATGCCCCTGCCATAATCTCGACAGTCTTGGTCATTCTTTGTCATTGGTGTTGCTCACGGGCAAGACAACAAGAGGCTTTCATTTTAGCTTTATCAAAAGCTCTTGCGCTAAAAGCGGCTTGTAATCCTGCCCCGTGGGCTATCCACCGGTTCAATGCAATTTTCGGCCCATCCGAAAACTGATATTTCTACGTTTTTAAAACGTATCTTAAATAATGAATTGGCGCCCCATAACTGGAGCGCCAAATCTTATAACTTAGCGACGTAGGCCAAGTTCTTTAATCAAAGCTTGGTAACGGGCATCGTCTTTCTTCTTAAGATAATCAAGAAGTGAACGGCGTGTTGAAACCAAAGTCAAAAGACCACGACGTGAGTGGTTGTCTTTTTTATGCTCTTTGAAGTGTTCAGTAAGGTTCAAAATGCGTTCTGTTAGAACAGCAACTTGTACTTCAGGTGAACCTGTATCGCCTTCTTTGGTAGCAAATTTGGCAATAAGTTCTGCCTTACGTTCAGCAGTAATCGACATCGTATATCCCTTTCAATAATTTTGAGAGTTAAAGGTCGCCCTGCGCCAAGATGTCGTCCAGCGCGGGCCATATAAAATAACGGGCCAAAATATGACCCGTTACGAAATTCGTATAAATGAATTTAAACAAAAAAGCTAGTGTTATTCGTAAGCTAGCATTTAGCTCGCTCAAGCTGGATAAATTGCTATCTGCCGTTAAACAACAAAGACCCGTTTAGGCTTAAACTCACCAAAGTTTATTTCGCCTATAGCCAGTAATTTACCTTTGTCAGTCGCAAACACCTCATGCTCATTAATCGGTGCATTTGCCCCCGTGATCATCACAGAATTGCCATTACGAATACGCAATGCTTGATCAGACGACACCGCAATATGTGGCAAATCAGACAAAGCTTCTTTGGTGTCGATGAGATATTGGTCTAGCTTTTCTAGCCGTTCTTCATCATCTTCAATCTGCTCTAATGCCGTCAATTCAGAAAGCTTTACAAGTTCACTTTCTTCAAATGGTAATACGCTGGAACGTCTTAGCTCAGACACATACCCATAACAGCCAAGTTTACGCCCGAAGTCACGTGCAAGCGAACGCACATAAGTACCTTTGCCGCATTCAACTTCAAAACGGGTTACGTTCTTATCTTCGCAATCGGTAATATCCAGTCGGAAAATTTCAACCTCACGCGCAGGGATATCCATTTTATCGCCAGATCGAGCGACATCATAAGCGCGTTCACCATTGATCTTAATCGCTGAGAATTGCGGTGGCACCTGGCTAATCTCACCTAAAAATTCAGGCAAAATTGCTTCTATTGCACCAACATCGGGACGTGCATTGGATTGTTCGATGACCGTACCTTCCATATCATCAGTGGTACGCTCTTCTCCCCAAGTTACTGCGAATTGGTAGATTTTGCGCCCGTCCATAATATAGGGAACTGTTTTGGTCGCTTCGCCTAGCGCGATAGGCAGCATGCCCGAGGCGAGAGGATCCAACGTGCCTGCATGGCCAGCTTTTTGAGCATTAAAAAGCCAGCGAATTTTGGAAACAGCTTCGGTTGACCCAAAATCATAGGGTTTATCTAAGACAAGCCACCCAGAAATTGGACGGCCCTTTTTCTTGCGCTGACGAGCCATGAATTAATGCTCACCGTCTTCGTCATCTATTTCTAGATCACGCACCACTTCCGGGCGATTTAAAAGCGCATCAATTTTGTTGAAGTTTTCATAGCTTGTATCATCACGAAAACGAATTTCTGGCATATATTTCATATGGCGAAGTTCAGGACCAAGCTTCTTGCGCACAAATTTGGCACTGCGGTTCAATCCAGCAATTGTAGCTGTCTGATCTGTCTGAGCTAATGCTTTCACATAAGCATTGGCAATTTTAAGATCCGGCGACATGCGCACTTCCGATACTGAAATCACAACGCCTTCCACATCCGGATCGCGAATATCATCGCGTTGCAGAATTTTTGTGAGCGCAGCGCGAACCATCTCGCCAACTTTTAGCATGCGCTGGGACGGTGCAGAGCTTGTTGCTTTTACCATTTTACAATCTCAATTGTTAAAACAAAGACATCGGCCAAATAAGCCGATGTCCAAATTCTGTTTATAAACGCGCTTGTTTAAAGCGAACGTTCAATATGTTCAACACGGAAACACTCAATGACATCAGCTTTGCGGATATCTTCATAGTTTTCAAATGCCATACCGCATTCTTGACCAGAATTAACCTCACCAACTTCATCTTTAAAGCGCTTAAGCGTTTTCAACTTACCTTCGTGAATAACAACGTTATCACGCAGCAGACGTACACCTGATCCACGCTCAACCTTACCTTCTGTCACGCGACAACCAGCAACTTTACCAGATTTAGAAATATTGAAGACCTCCAAGATTTCAGCGTAACCCAAGAATGTCTCACGACGTTCTGGTGATAACAGACCAGACATTGCAGATTTAACGTCATCAACCAAATCATAGATGATGTTGTAATAACGAATTTCAACGCCAGCAGCTTCTGCCGCATCACGCGCCTGTTTGCTTGGACGCACGTTAAAGGCAATGATTGGTGCTTTAGATGCTTCGGCAAGTGAAACATCGGACTCGGTGATACCACCAGCGCCTGAATGCACAATGCGCGCTGCAACTTCGTCAGTTGCCAACTTATCAAGCGAACCAATAATAGCTTCAACAGAACCTTGCACATCACCTTTGATAACAAGCGGGAATTCGCTCAAACCAGATGTTTGCAATTGCATCATCATTTGTTCAAGTGAACCTTGCGATCCTGATTGACGTGCTGCAGCTTTATCACGTGCAAGACGTTGGCGATATTCAGCATATTCACGCGCTTTAGCTTCGTTTTCAACAATAGCAAAACGGTCACCAGCTTGTGGTGGACCATTAAAGCCCAAGACCTCAACCGGAACGGCAGGTCCTGCTTCCTTCACATGTTCACCTTTGTCGTTTACCAAGGCGCGTACTTTACCCCATTGATCACCAGCAACGATGATTTCGCCAGGATGTAGCGTACCTTTAGCAACAAGAACCGTTGCAACTGAACCACGACCACGGTCAAGCTTAGCTTCAACAACTGTACCTTCAGCGGTGCGATCAGCTATAGCTTTCAGATCAAGAACTTCTGATTGAAGAATAATTGCTTCAAGAAGCTTGTCTAAGTTCGTGCCTTTAAGCGCTGATACTTCAACTTCAAGCACCTCACCGCCCATAGATTCTACAAACACTTCATGCTGCAGAAGTTCAGTACGAACTTTTTGTGGATCAGCAGATGGTTTATCCATTTTGTTGATCGCAACAATAATCGGTACATCAGCAGCTTTTGCGTGATTGATAGATTCAATTGTTTGCGGCATGACACTATCATCTGCAGCTACCACAAGAATTGCGATATCCGTGACATCAGCACCACGTGCACGCATTGCTGTAAAGGCAGCGTGACCAGGAGTATCGATGAACGTGATCTTCTGACCATCTTGCTCGACTTGATACGCACCAATATGCTGAGTGATACCACCGGCTTCGCCAGAGACCACATTTGCGTTGCGCAATGCATCTAGAAGCGATGTCTTACCATGATCAACGTGACCCATGATTGTAACAACTGGTGAACGCGGCAATAACTCACCATCACCATCATCGGTATCAAAGATACGATCTTCAACATCTGATTCTGACACACGCTTAACTGTGTGGCCAAATTCACCCGCGATCAGTTCCGCCATATCAGCATCAATCACATCACCTGGCTTCATCATCTGCCCCTCTTTCATGAGGTATTTGATAACGTCCACTGAACGCTCAGCCATACGCTGAGATAGTTCTTGAATGGTGATTGTTTCTGGCAAAGTTACTTCGCGAGCTACTTTTTCGCGAACTTCTGGCTCCATTTGAGCGCGGCGGATTTTTTCTTGACGACGACGTGTCGCAGCCAATGAACGAGAACGGCCAGAGCTATCATTAAGCGCCGTTGAAAGCGTTAATTTACCGCGACGACGATCATCTTGACCACGTGTGTTGCGGTTAGGTTTCGGCGCTTCCGGACGTGTTGGTTTACCACCGCGTGGCGCAGCTTTTGCAGGTGCTGCATCAGCTTGGCTTGTATTTCTGCGCACAGGAGCTGCTTCTGCTTCAGGTTTGCCAGAAGTCTTTTTGCGCGCCAATTCTTCTGCACGCTTTTTCTCTTCGGCTTCTTTTTGAATGCGCACATCTTCTTCAGCTTGCTTGCGAGCAAGTTCTTCGGCTTCCTTAGCACGAATTTTCTCTTGCTCAGCACGACGAATTGCATCCTCTTCAGCACGCTTACGATCTTCGACTTCGCGAACCCGTGAACCTTCAAGTGCTTTGCGGCGTGCTTCCATCTCACCAGCGGATAAACGATTAGTCGTTTCTTGAACTGGTTTGCGTGGTGCAGGCTGCTTTTCCGCAACAGGCGCTTTTACTGGCGCAGGTGCTTGCACTTCTTTGCGAGGCTTGAGCGTAACCGCTGGTGCCGCTTTATCTTCGTCAGGACGAGAGATACGGCGCTTACGTGTTTCAACAACCACTGATTTGGAACGTCCACGGCCTATATCTTGACGCACCGTGCCTGATCCAACTCCTGCACCTTTTAAAGTGAGGGTCTTCTTACCACTAGCATCGTTCTTGTTATCGTCTTTACTATCGTTCATCTATTTTCCGTTCCTTTTGAGGCAATTGCCTCGAGCTGCATCCAGCTTTTAGACTTCCGTTACACCACATCGCGAGCAATTGCACCAAAAACCCGACAGACACTGTTATTTTTCATCAAATGCGCCGAGTTCATCTCCATCAACTTGGCTATTGTCTATATCCAGACCTCTATATGTGGCAAGAGCTTCGGCGCGCTTGAGGACATTTTCGCCAGCATTGCCAGCAAGAGCCGCGCCATGAATATAATTACCATCACCGAAGGCTTGGGCCATTTCTTCACTCGAAAATAGTTTGAATGAAGGTATGATCTCCACTTCCACCATTTTTGAAAAAAACGTGCGCGCCTGATTTATTTTGCGAACACCGTCATTTGCTGCATCGGTTGAATGAAAACATCCCAAAGCTTCCCCATTGCGTACAGCATGGTCAACTTTCGAGCTTCCAGTAATAAACTGTCCAGCCTTTCGTGCCATATTGATCATACCAAGGGTTGATTTTGACATCAACTCATCGACCAACTCGGACAAATTACCAGATATTTCAATTTTTGTTTTTAATGAGCGAGCAAATAGACCAGTCTTTTGCGCCTGGTCTATATGTGTGGCTTGAGCCGTGACCCAACAACCCCTGCCGGGAAGTTTTTGTTTAAGGTCTGGAATGAGCGCACCATCAGGTGCCACAACGAAACGGATAAGCTGGTCAGCTGCCAGCTTATCTCGTGTAACAATACACATCCGTTCGGTTGACTGTTTCATTCCAGCGCATCACCTTAGCTCTTAGAATCGAAAACTGATTCAACGGTTACATCTTCTTCAGATGTTTCCTCTTCAGCTTCTTCTTCAACTACATTCATCGCATCAAGTTCTTCTTGTGTGATCCATCCAGCTGCCAAACGCGCTGCCATCACCATAGCTTCTGCTTCTTCGCGAGATACTTCTTTAGCAGAGAACAGCCCTTCATAGCGTTTTGTTTCGCCATCTTGACGTTCAGTCCAACCAATCAAATCATCTGCTGCACAACCTGCGAAGTCTTCCATGGTTTTAATGCCATCTTCACCAAGTGCGACCAACATAGCAGTGGTCATGCCATTAATGTTTAAGAGCTCATCTGATACGCCCAATTCATTACGTTTTGCATTGAGCTCATTTTCGATACGGTCGAGATATTCACGTGCACGTGTTTGAAGCTCTTGAGCCGTTTCTTCATCGAAACCTTCAATTGAAGTGATTTCATCAAGCTCAACATAACCAACTTCTTCAACTTGGCTAAAGCCTTCAGATGCAAGAACCTGACCAACCATTTCATCAACATCAAGTGCTTTCATGAAGAGTTCAGTACGTTCGTTGAATTCTTTCTGACGACGAGAAGATTCTTCTTCTTCTGTCATGATGTCGATATCCCAGCCTGTTAGCTGAGATGCAAGACGTACGTTTTGTCCGCGACGACCAATTGCAAGTGAAAGCTGATCATCAGGAACAACAACTTCAATACGCTCGGCATCTTCATCCAAAACAACTTTAGCAACTTCAGCTGGCTGCAATGCATTGACGATAAATGTCGCCGGCGATTGTGACCATGGGATAATGTCGATCTTCTCACCTTGCAATTCGCCAACAACGGCCTGCACACGTGAACCACGCATACCCACACAAGCACCAACTGGATCAATTGAATTGTCATTTGAAATCACTGCGATCTTAGCGCGTGAACCTGGGTCACGAGCAACAGAGCGAATTTCGATGATGCCATCGTAGATTTCCGGCACTTCCATAGTGAAGAGTTTCACCATGAATTGTGGGTGTGTACGAGATAAGAAAATTTGAGGCCCGCGCTGCTCACGGCGCACATCATGTACATAGGCGCGTACACGATCACCATAACGAACGTTTTCGCGTGGGATCATCTCGTCACGACGAATGATGCCTTCACCACGCCCCATATCGATGATCACATTACCGTATTCAACACGTTTAACCGTGCCGTTGACGATTTCACCGATACGATCTTTGTATTCTTCATACTGACGGTCACGCTCAGCTTCGCGAACCTTCTGCACAATCACTTGTTTTGCAGACTGCGCCGCAATACGACCAAAATCCATTGGGGGAAGAGGATCATGAACTTGATCACCAACCTGAGCATTAGGATCACGATCTTGTGCGATCATCAAAGCAATCTCAGTTGAGTAGTCTTCAACAACTTCAACAACTTCCAAAACACGCATCAGTTTGATCTCACCAGTTTTGGCATCGATATCAACTTGAATGTTGGATTCTGTACCATAGCGAGAGCGCGCTGCTTTTTGGATTGCGTCGGCCATTGCTTCGATGACGATCTCACGGTCAATAGCTTTTTCACGAGCAACCGCATCTGCGATTTGTAAAAGCTCTAGCCTATTTGCACTGACTGCCATTTCCTGTCTCCATGTGATGTGGGTATTTCAAACCCTTTATCTCAATTGCTTTGGTTTGTTGTTACTCTTCGTCTGCACTATCGGCGGACTTATTTTGATTTGCTGCTGCTTGTTCTTTCTTAGCCTGCTTATCGGCCTTCAGCGCTGCATCGATCAATTCATCTGTTAAAATCAGTTTCCCTTCTGCCAATGCAGAAAATGGAATTGTCACTTCTTTGACTTCATCGGCTGCAGGATCATCACGATCAATAACAAAAGCCTCTTCGGTCACATCTTCAATCCAACCGCGGAAACGTTTGCGATTTTCAATCAGAACTGTCGTCTCACATTTGACCAAATGACCCGACCAACGTTTAAAATCACCCTTGCGGACCATTGGACGGTCAATACCCGGTGATGATAGCTCAAGATGGTAAGCGCGATCAATTGGGTCTTCGACTTCTAGTACAGGCGATATTGCACGTGAAATAGCTTCGCAATCTTCAACGGTCATCGTGCCATCAAAACGCTCAGCCATAATTTGCAATGTAAATCCGTTTTCACCATTTGTACGAATGCGCACAAGCTGGTATCCCATCGAGTGCATAACAGGCTCAATAATAGCCGCAACCTGCGCTTCTAATCCTGTTTCAAGGATCAAACGCTGTTCTGGTGATGTCGCAATATTATCGCTCATAAGTGCTCGTATTCTTTGTTTAAGTCAGTCTTAGATAACAAAAAAGAGCGGGTCCGGTGGGGCCCACTCTTGTTCGAAAGATCAAGATTTGTCCTCTATCTACAGCGATTTGCATCGAATTGCAAGTAAGATGCGTCTTGGCGCTAATTTACCGGGCTAACATGCGATCACTCAGCCAATAATACAAAACGCCTATGACAGTATAATGAAGTAGGCCAAATGCTAATTCTAACATTACATATTGGCGTGCAGGTTCAATCTCAAATTTCGCGGCAACAGTAAATGCAGCATAAGCTGTAATGACCGCGCCCAAGCCAAGCGCGATTTTTAATGCAGCGAGTAAACCTGCTGGAGCGTTATAAAACATTTGAAAGAAATACACGAAAACGACAGCATGCGTAATGATTGCAAACAATCCATATTGAAAGATCGGCTCAGGTCTGAGGGATGCCGCGCCAAGTTGGGCGTAACTTTCACCGAATAATTCTAAATGCCAAATATAGGCAAGAATAAACGTGACTATGATGTAGCTTATGAAAAGTATGAATATGCGTTTTGTGATCATTTTAGTCCCCTTTCAATTCACTTGCATTTTACAAGTGAATCACTTTTACATCAGTACACTTGTTATTTGCAAGCAATATTCAATTCCGCTAAAGTCCTCCCTATGAGCAAAAAAGAAACACTGAATTGGAATGGCTGCCCCATCCGCTATGCTGCATCGGTTTTTGCAGACAGATGGAACTTTGTGATCTTAAGAGACGTTTTATTTAAAGGCAGGCGATATTACGGGGATTTTTTGGACGCCGGCGAAGGTATCTCGACCAATATATTAGCAGATCGCTTATCTAAGTTTGAATCCACTGGCATCCTAACCCGGCATCAGGATACGAAAAAGCGCTCGAGGATCTATTATCTCCCAACGCAAAAAGCCTTAGAGCTTATTCCAATTTTTCTATCCATAATCGATTGGGCAGAGCGCCATGATGAGCATACAGAAGTTCCTGAAGTGTTTATTCATGCCTACCGCACCGATGCGGATAAAACCATTGCAGATACCAAAGACCTTATTGAGCTTGCCAATGCGCAAGTGACCAATATTCATTAGGAAATTCAACTATGGCTTATGATGAAGAACTAGCGGACAGGTTTCGAGAACAACTGGGCTTCATGGATGGTGTTAGTGAGAAAAACATGATGGGTGGCGTATGTTTTTTGTATCAGAACCATATGATTGGTGGCGCATCACGCAATAAAAATACAGGCGAACGCACCTTTATGTTCCGCGTTGGCAAAGAGAATGAACAAGAAGCTTGCGAACGCTATTTTGCCCAGCCTTTATCTTTTACCGGACGGAAAATGGGTGGCCTCGTCGAAATCGAAGATGAAGCCTGTGAAGACCAACAACTTAAGGGGCTGATCTCTTTAGCGCTCAGCTTTGTCACCCAATTGCCACCGAAACCAGATAAGAAAAAATCACCTAAAGTAAGTAAGTAATTGATGGCGCTCGCCTGATAGCTTTTACGGTTTTGATTGACCCAAGTATATTTTTGGCGCACTACTTGCCGCCTTGCAAACGAAAGATAATCAATGTCAGCAAATTTTGATCTTACTGAAGGCTCCATCGCGCAACATTTTAAGAAGATCGCAATTCCGGCCGCTATCGGCATGGTGTTTACGACCCTTTATAACGTCGTTGATGTGTTTTATGCAGGTCTTTTGTCAACCGATGCGCAAGCTGGCCTTGCAATTGCTTTTCAGGTCTTTTTCGTACTTATCGCCCTCGGCATTGGCCTTGGATCTGCGATGGGTGCGTTAGTCGGGAATGCGTTAGGTGCAAAGGACGATAAATTATCAAAACATATCGCCTATCAAGGCATTAGTTATGGACTACTCGCATCTATTGCATGTGCGATACTTGGTTTATTTTTTGGCGATGATTTGATTGCCATCATTACCGAACCAGGCGCTTATCGTGATGCTGCCAACGAATATTTTATCGTGATGCTTCTAGCATCGCCGGGATTTTTGCTTACATTTGGCGCCAATGGCATATTGCAGGCACAAGGTGATACTGTTTCTATGGAGCGCGCGCAGATCGCAGCGTTTTTCGCCAATCTAGCGCTGAACCCATTATTTATTTTCGGCATCCCAGGCTTTGTTGACGGCATAGGTTTTACAGGCCTTGCCTTATCCACAGTGGTGAGCCAGACAGGCGTGATGCTGTTCATTTTATATCGCGTTTTCAAATCAGATATTATGGAGGACGAAAGCACGCATGGCTTTGTGCCAGATCTTGCAACCTTCAAAGACATCACATCCCAAGCACTGCCATCAAGTTTTACCATGGTGGTGATGATGTTCTCAGGTTTTGTGGTGCAATTTTATCTTAAAGGTTTTGGCGGCGATTCAGTAGCTGCATACGGTATTGCCCTTCGTGTTGAACAATTATTGCTATTGCCGGCGTTTGGCCTAACAGGTGCGCTCTTACCGATAGCAGCACAGAACTATGGTGCGAAAAACTATGACCGCGTTCGTGAATCGTTTTTCTTCTGCTGCAAAGTTGGCGTGACCATGATGCTACTTGCATCGGGTGTTTTATGGTTGGCCGCTGAGTTTTTGATCGGGATCTTTACAGATAGCGATGAAGTTCGCCGAATAGGGGCACAATATCTTCGCGTTGATGGGTTTATTCTCCCTATCTACTTGGTGCTATTTGCGATCAACTCACTACTGCAGGCATTTAAGAAACCGATCTGGACACTTGTTATTGGTATATATCGTCAGGGCATTGCTGTTGCGCTGTTTGTCTATCTATTTGTCAACGTGTTTGATTTTGACACGCTTGGTGTTTGGCTCGGGATTGCAACGAGCGTAGTGACCGGCATGGCGGTTTCTGCTGTTGTCGTGCAGCTCATCGCAAAGCAGCAGATTGGTGGCTTGATCGGTGCCAAACCGCAAACACAATCTGAGCCTGTCTAAATTCGCTTCTTATTGTTGGAACACATCAAGCGCAGAGCGCGGCCAACTGATAGATACGATCGCGCCTGACTTGGGGTATGGTTTATTGCTAAACTGAAGCGTTGCGCCTGACCGCTCTAAAAGGGTTTTGGCGATAAACAATCCAAGCCCCAAACCACCAGCTTTATCAAGCTCCGTACCAGTGCGCTGTTTCATATAAGGCTCGCCAATTTGCTGAATGATGCTTTGGCTATAACCGGGACCATCATCAGATATCGTCATGGTGATCGTGTCCGCATTGTAAAACGCGCGAAGTTCGACAGATTCATCAGCAAAATCAACCGCATTTTCCATCAAATTGCCCAAGCCAAATAAGATTCCAGGGTTTCTGCGACCAATGGGTTCATTTTCTGTCTCTGCATCAATCGTATCTTGGATATCAATGCCAAATTCGCGATGTGGTGCGACGACTTCTTCAATTAATGAGCTTAGCGGTAAGCGGCGCATATGCGCTTCATCTTCGGCAGATAAAGTGGTCAATCGCTTGAGAATATCTCGGCACCGTTCACTTTGGCTGCGAAGTAATTGCACATCTTCTCGAAACGCATCATCTTCACCCAAAGCATGCTGCATTTCTTTCGCCACAACTGAGATTGTTGCTAAAGGGGTACCCAATTCATGCGCTGCCGCAGCTGCCAATCCATCAATCGCCGATAGATGCTGTTCACGTTGTAATGCAAGTTCTGTCGCCGTTAATGCGTTGGCTAGATCATTGGCTTCAGCGGATACGCGATAGGCATAAAACGCAGCAAATGCTGTTGTTGAAAGGATCGCAATCCATACACCAATGAGAAAAACCGATGGAATTTCAAGGTTCACACCCTCATACCAGGGCAATGGGAAGGAAACGAAGCCCAACAGCGTGACACAAATGAAGGTTACAATACCGAGCAATATCGTTCTTTTAGCTGGCAAGGTCCCAGCCGAGATAATAACCGGCACGCAAAACAGAACCGAAAACGGGTTTGCCAAACCGCCCGTCATAAACAACAAACTGGCGAGCTGTAGAATATCAAATCCTAACACATACATAGCTGCACGCGATGACAATCGCCTCGAGCTAGGATGCCTTGCGGTGAGATAGAGATTGAGCATTGCGGAGACGGCGACCAATCCTAAGCAAAACAAAATCGGCAGAGGAAATTCTAAATAAAACTCAACAAGCAAAATTGAAAGCGTTTGTCCCGCCACTGCTAACCAACGCAAACGGATAAGTGTTTGCAAACGCAGCAATCGCGACTTGACCAATTCATCAAGGGCAAATTCTTCAGGGTCTGACATGCTTATATTCATCTGCATCATCTACTCACGGCTTGGAACGTTTGACAAAGGGTTTAGCATTTGCCGGATCATCTGGCCAATCATGTTTGGGATATCGACTGCGCATATCAGCGCGGACATCGCGCCATGATCCTTGCCAAAATCCGGGGAGATCGCGCGTGAGCTGCACCGGCCGTCCAGCAGGTGAAAGTAATTCAAGCAGCAGCAATACTTTGCCTGACATGATCGATGGATGCGTATTTTGCCCATAAAGGTGGTTCACACGCATAGATAAAAGCGCATCATCCTCCTTGTAATTAATCTCCAAACGCTTGCCATCGGGGAAAATAAAATGGGTCGGCACATGCGCATCAAGTTGAGTTTGCTGCTCCCAAGTTAGAAGGCTTTTAATCCCATCTGAAAGCGATTGCGGTTTGATATCATGTAAACTGTTTATGTTCGTTTGAAATGTCCCAAACCATTCGTCAATCGTTTCCAAAAGACCGCGATCTGACATATCAGGCCAATCATCTGATTGACTGTGATGACGGTAAAACTCGGACCGATTTCGCCAAGCTAGAGCCGCTTTTGAAAATGGCAAAAGTGAAATCGCATATCTTGGCTCAAGTTGCTTAAGCGCTGTAGTAATAGCCGAAACTGCGGCCGCGCCTTTTGGTTTTGGCAATGGTTTTTCAGATAAAGATATCGCTCCAAACTTACGCACCAAGCGCCCCTTCACACCAAGGCTTTCTTTATCAAAACGATATTCTTCTATCTCACTGATAAGATGTTTTGCCAGCAAATCTAAGCCTGCTGGATCAAACCGAACAGCTGATAATATTCGAGGCGCTTGCGCTTTTCCTGTCAAATCAGCAATGACCAGCATATCTTCTTGCGCAAGCCTCTCCGTTTCATCCAAAACAGCGCCACGCCCGCCTGACATTGTATATTGCCCGATCATACCACGCCGTTTTGCAATCCGATCTGGAAAACCAATCGCCAAGATATCATCAATATCCAGAGTGATTTTATCCAAAGTATCAACTTGTATTTCTGCAGAACGCGCTATGCGTTTGGCTAGATCTCGTGCGGCTTTTGCACGTTGGCCTTTCTCACTATCAAAACGTTTAAACCGTTCCGATAGGTCAATCATATTACCGCCCAAGCCTTGTTCTGTAATGAGCATGGCAAGCTTTGCTGCAAGTACTGCATTTCCGCTTCCTGCGGCTTTCATCACCATCGCCGATAACCGTACCGGTAAAGCCAGCGTGCGCATTGATTGTCCTAGTTTTGTGAGCCGATGCTTATCATCAATTGCACCAATCTTCTGCAAAAGATCAAACGCGGCATCAATCGCTTTTGCAGGCGGCTGTGTGATCAATGTCAACTCATTTGGGTTAGAAATCCCCCAAGCCAAACAATCTAAAATAAAACCAGACAAATCACTTGTAAGTATCTGTGGCGGTGAAAATTCATCCAGAGCTGATTGCTGTTCTTTTTGCCATAAACGTAAGGCAATGCCAGGGGCCGTTCGCCCAGCACGGCCAGCGCGTTGAGTTGTAGCAGCCTGCGATGCCCGCTGGGTTTCAAGACGCGTTATACCAGTTGAAACTTCGTAAAAAGCCTGTCGCTGTAATCCTGCATCAATCACAATTCGCACACCATCAATGGTAATTGAAGTTTCGGCAATCGAGGTTGCAAGCACAACTTTACGCCGTCCCTGCTGAGCGGGTTGAATAGCTTTATCCTGCTCTGCCGAGGTTAAAGCGCCATATAGCGGATAGATATCTGTATCTTCAGGAACTTTGTCATCCAGTCGCTCAAACACCCGTCTGATCTCACCCATCCCCGGCAAGAAACAAAGGAGCGACCCTTGTTCTAATTTTAAAACTTTGAGAACCGCTTCTGCGACTACATCCTCAATTTTAGCCTGTGGTTTTCGCGGTTCATATCTGATCTCAATTGGGTGAGATCGCCCTTCACTGATAATTGTTTGAGCGTTCGGTAATATGCGTGAAATTTCATAGATATCAAGCGTTGCCGACATGACGATAATCCGCAGATCTTCGCGAAAACCTGACTGCACATCTAGCGCAAGCGCCAAACCAAAATCAGCTTCCAAAGCTCGTTCGTGAAATTCGTCGAAGATCACACAAGCGATCCCATTTAGTTCAGGATCGTCCAAAACCATGCGGGTAAAAACGCCTTCGGTAACGACTTCGATTTTGGTGGATTTTCCGATGCGATTATCAAGCCGCATGCGATAACCGACTGTTTGCCCAAGTTCTTCGCCAAGCATATGGGCCATCCGGCGGGCCGCAGCACGTGCTGCTAATCGACGCGGCTCAATGAGGATGATTTTACCACCATTCATCCATGAACTATTGAGGAGTTGAACGGGAACTATTGTGGTTTTACCCGCGCCCGGAGGTGCTGCAATTACAACATTATTGTCCGACGACAATGCACTTTCGATCTCACCAAGGACATCTGAAATTGGAAACTGCCTAAACTCGTATTGCATGGAGTTCAGGGCCCTAGTGTGCTTCATCCCAATTATCTGCAGCGCGCGCATCAACCTGCAAAGGAACTGACATAGAAAGCGCTGGCATGGTCGCATTTTCCATAATGTCTTTTACCAGTTTGATTGTTGCATCTGCCTCAGATTGTGCAGTTTCAAAGATCAACTCATCATGAACTTGCAACAACATTTTGGCCTGCAAATTTGCTGATGCAAGCGCATCATCCATTCGCACCATAGCGCGTCTGATAATGTCTGCAGCCGAACCTTGAATAGGTGCATTAATCGCAGCACGTTCATTAAATGCCCGCACCTGATGATTGGAAGATTTAATATCCGGGTAATTAATCCGACGACCAAAAATCGTCTCAACATACCCCTGTTCACGCGCCAAGGCTTTGGTGTTTTCCATATAGTCTTTGATGCCGGGGAAACGCTCGAAATACATCTTGATATAATCGCTCGCTTCCGAACGTGAAATGCCAAGCTGATTGGCAAGACCAAATCCGGAAATCCCATAAATAATACCAAAGTTAATGGCTTTCGCATTGCGGCGAATTTCACTCGGCATACCCTCAACTGGAACGCCAAACATTTCAGATGCTGTCATGGCATGAATATCAATGCCATCCGCAAAGGCTTTTTTCAGCGCATCAATATCTGCAACATGGGCTAATACCCGCAATTCGATTTGGCTGTAATCAGCAGAGATGAGAGTGTTTCCCTGCTCCGGAACAAAGGCCGTTCTGATCTTCCGGCCTTCCGCCGTACGCACAGGAATATTTTGCAAATTCGGGTCGTTGGACGATAGACGCCCCGTCGAAGTTGATGCCATGGCATAAGATGTATGGACGCGTTTTGTCTGCGGATGAATATGATTTGGCAACGCGTCTGTGTAAGTTGATTTTAGCTTACTCATCTGACGCCAATCAACAATCTTGCGCGGCAATTCATGACCTTCAGCGGCTAAATCTTCAAGCTTTTGCGCTGACGTTGACCATTGCCCAGATTTGGTTTTTGACCCACCTGGAAGCGCCATTTTGCCAAATAGAATTTCGCCCAATTGCTTAGGTGAACCTACATTGAAGTTTTCGCCAGCAAGCTCATAAATCTCTGCTTCAAGCCCTGCAGCGCCTTGCGCCAACTCACCTGAAAGACGCGATAAAATCTGACGATCAACCGAAATTCCGCGCGCTTCCATATCAACCAAAACCGGAACCAATGGACGCTCCAAACGCTCGTATACTGAGACCAAACCTTCGGCTACAAGACGCGGTTTTAACACATGCCATAAGCGCAATGTAATATCAGCGTCTTCCGCTGCATAGGCTGTCGCTTTATCGATATCGACCATATCAAAGGTGATCGCAGATTTGCCTGTTCCTGCAACTTCTTTATAGGGAATAGGTTGATGACCAAGCCAACGATCTGACAGCGCATCCATACCGTGATTGCCAACACCCGCATCCAAAACATAAGACAAAAGCATCGTGTCATCGAATGACTTTACATCCAAATTGAGCTGCTTGAGCACCAACATATCGTATTTTAAATTCTGAGCGATTTTTAAAATCGATGCATCTTCTAAAACGTCTTTTAACCGCTTAAGCGCTTCATCAAAATCGACTTGGTCTTCAACCAAACCTCCGCCTAATAGATCACCGTTCCCGCTTTTATGCGTCAATGGAACATAACAGGCCTTGATGTTTAAATCGCTATCTTTCCCATCAAAATAGGCAAACGAAAAGCCAACCAGTTCAGCCTGCATGGCGTTAAGCGATGTTGTTTCTGTATCAAAAGCAACAATGCCTTTATCGCGTATGGCGGCAATCCAGGCGTCAAGCTGCGAAACGTCTCGAACGGTTTCGTATTTCGAATGATCGATACTGCTACTCGCCAGCCTGGAGGCACGTGTATTGACCAAGTTTTGCGCCGTGGCATCAGAACCTTCGTCTTTACCACCGTTCTCATCAGAAGCGTCAGTTGACCTATTCAAATCTGGTCCACGAGCATTTTCCCACTCAATGACAAGTTCAGCGGGTTCAATCGCGCTCGCGTCACTATCTGTTGCTTCTGCAACACGTTTGGTCAGCGTTGTTAGCTCCATCGCTTTTAAGTAACCAATAAGCTTTGGACCATCCGGAACTTCTAAGAACAAACCATCAAGATCAATGTCCATCTCAACGTCATCGCGCAATTTAACCAGCTCGCGCGAGATACGCGCATTATCTGCAAATTCGATTAAGTTCTCGCGGCGTTTGTTTTGCTTAATCTCAGCCGCGCGTTCAAGCAGCGTATCAAGATCACCAAACTGTTCTAGAAGCTGCGCCGCAGTTTTTGGCCCAATTCCCGGAACACCAGGAACATTATCAACCGAATCACCCGCTAGCGCCTGCAGATCGATCATTTTTTCTGGTGGCACACCCCATTTTTCGATCACTTCTGGCACACGGATGTGACGGTTTTTCATCGTATCGTGCATAAAGACCTGTTCACCCACGAGCTGCATTAGATCTTTATCTGATGAAATGATGGTGCAATCTGCACCTGCTTCGCGGCACTGACGGGCGTAAGTTGCGATAATATCGTCAGCTTCGAAACCTTCTTTATCGATGCATGGCAAATTAAATGCGCGCGTTGCCTGACGAATCAAACCAAATTGTGGACGCAAGTCTTCCGGTGGAGCGTCGCGATTGGCTTTATATTCGGGATAAAGCTCATTGCGAAACGTCTTGGATGAGTGATCAAAAATTACCGCAAAATGCGTAGGTGTGACGCCGTCATTTTCATCACGCGCAGTGGAAACAAGCTTCCAGAGCATATTACAAAAACCAGACACAGCGCCAACGGGCAAGCCATCTGATTTGCGTGTTAAAGCAGGAAGGGCATGATAAGCTCTGAAAATATAGCCAGAACCATCGACGAGGAATAAATGATCACCTTTTTTCATGTTCGATATTTAACCCGAAGTGTACCCAAGGTCTATCGAAGAATAGTGTTTTCAACGTCACTCTTTGAAATTAATCTTGATTGGGCATAATTCGTTCAATTGAATAGAGTAAAAAACACATTCCAAGCCATGTGGGTAACATCACGAAAATGTTACAAATAATTAATATTGTGGCCATTGTTTCGCCGCTTTCAACACCCAAATTATACTTACCGGCGCAAACAAGCCGCTATCTAGCTTTGGTTCCCCTGCCACACTAGATAGACGAGCCAAACCCTACCCCCTCCGGGCTTGGCTCAAATAATATAAGCCATCATGACCCTCCCCCTCCGGTTATGGTGGCTTTTCTTTTTGCACAAAGCTCTTTAAACCTGCATATCTATTATTCAAGACAACCTCATTGCAGGAGCCCACAAATGTCACAATTGGATACAGCTCTATCAGCTGCCGATAACAACCTACCATCAAGCCTTGAAACTTTGTTTGAACTGGTCAAAATTCCGTCGATCTCGACAGATCCTGAATACAAAGACCAATGCCAGCGCGCAGCAACGTTCTTGTCGGATCACCTCAATACACTTGGGTTTGATGCATCTGTTCGCCCAACTACTGGCCACCCAATGGTTGTTGGTCAATATAATGATGCGGGTGAAGGCGCCCCTCACGTTCTGTTTTATGGCCATTATGATGTGCAACCGGTTGATCCAATTGACCTTTGGGATGACGATCCATTTGATCCGCAAATTAAAGAGCGCAATGGAAGCAAGGTCATTACCGGACGCGGAACAAGCGATGACAAAGGTCAGCTCATGACGTTTGTTGAAGCTTGTAGAGCATACAAAGAAACCAGTGGTGTGATACCCTGCAACATCACCATATTGTTTGAAGGTGAAGAAGAATCCGGTTCTCCTAGTTTACATCCATTTTTAGAGGCAAATCATGATGAACTGAAGGCTGATTTTGCTCTAGTGTGCGATACGGGTATGTGGGACAAACAGACCCCTGCAATTCTGACAAGTCTTCGAGGATTGCTTGGTGAAGAAGTGACCATTCACGCCGCCGAGCGCGATCTACATTCAGGTCTTTATGGTGGCTCAGCTGCCAATCCTATTACAATCCTATCGCGCATAATTGCAGACATCCATGACGAGAATGGCCGCATCACAATTGATGGGTTTTATGACGGTGTTGAGGAAACACCTCAGCACATCAAAGATATGTGGAAGGAATTGGGGCAAACAGATCAAGAGTTTTTAGGTGAAGTTGGCTTGAGTGAAAACTTCGGTGAAAAAGGCAAATCCTTCCAAGAATTAACCTGGGCTCGACCAACAGCCGAGATAAATGGCATTATTGGCGGCTATACAGATGATGGTTTTAAAACAGTGATCCCGGCACAAGCGAGCGCAAAAATTTCGTTTCGACTTGTTGGCGACCAAGATGCCGACAAATTACGTGTGGCTTTTCGGAAGTTTGTAAATGATCGATTGCCAAGTGATTGTAGCGCAAGCTTTATAGAACACGGCGCATCTGGAGGTATTCAACTTTCATACGATTCGCCGCTCATTAAAAAGGCAATGTCGGCGCTTTCAGATGAATGGCCAAAACCTGCAGTGCTTGTTGGAGGCGGTGGGTCCATTCCAATTGTCGGTGATTTTCAAACTTTTTTAGGTATGGATTCGCTTCTCGTTGGGTATGGTCTTAATGACGACCAGCTTCACTCGCCAAATGAGAAATATGAGCTCAACTCCTTCCATAAGGGAATCCGCTCCTGGATACGAATTTTGCATGAACTGAGCGAGACATAAAACCTCGTGAAAAAGTTCAGTATCATACTACTTATTTTGCTTTTGGTATTTTTACTGCCGAAACTATACGCCTTTGTTCGCTCTGGAAATGAGCATGATTTGGCTGAACAAAAAATTATCGAAACAATCGAAAAAGGTGCCACCGTTCTTGATTTGAGCGAATTTAGCTATCTTAGCTCAATCCCCGAAAGAGCTTTTCAAATTGAAAATTTGAATCGCTTGAATATCAGCGGCACTAGAATAAGTAATATCGATAGGGTTAATACTTTCAAACGTTTAGAGCATTTTAATATCCGACAAACACGCGTTCAAAACATCTCTGTTTTAGCGCAAAACAAGGGATTAACATCCTTAGACATTGGCGCGACACGAGTGTTTGATTTATCCATATTGCCAAGCTTTATGAGCTTAAACCGATTGCAAATGGACCGAACTTTTATTCAATCTTTATGCCCATTAAACGACGTTGAAAATCTTGATTGGGTGAACCTTTATAGCAGCTATTCAGCCGATGGATCTCAGAGCTGCTTTAAAGACTTAGAAAGAGACGTAGACGAAGTTGGTGGCGGCAATTCGTATCGTCAAAACTATGTTCCCGGGGTGCCATATTTGGCGCTCGTTAAGTTGGATCGCTTCTTAGAAACTTATGAATGGAAAGCCATTTTCAATGCCATTCAATCACGCACGCGCAAAGATGGTTAACACCAAGCTTAACCTCCCCTTAAAAACAATCGTCTAAATTGGTGTAAATTGTAATGCGTATTGACGGTAAACTGCGAAGCTATGGCCACTAAGAAAAAAGCGAAAACACGGGTAGAGCCCAGCTTTCAATCAAAAAACTCAGCAAAATCAACGTCTAAAAAGGGCAGCAAGACAAAGTCTGCACCAAGATCAGCTCAAAAGTCGCAAAACAAATCTAATTCTAAATCTCGCTCCGGCACAAAGAGACGACAGTCAAAATCTGCACGTGGCAATTCAAAAAAACAGAGTTTTCTCACTCGCTTCATCAAAACAACGTTTTATTGGTGTTTTGTTTTCGGGATTTGGGGTGCAATTGGGGTTGGTAGTATTTTTGCATTTTACGGTGCTAAGATGCCGAGCGCAAAAACTTGGGACGTGCCGCAACGACCACCGAATGTTCAGATCATGTCCTATGATGGCCAGGTGATCGCCAATCGCGGTATTACAGGTGGTCAGGCGCTGTTTTTGAGCGATATGTCGCCCTATATCCCACAAGCCGTCATTGCGATTGAAGATCGACGGTTTTATAGCCATTTTGGTATTGACCCAATTGGTCTTGCGCGCGCTATGTATTCCAATCTTGTTGCTGGTCGCACTGTGCAAGGCGGTTCAACGCTTACCCAGCAGCTTGCAAAAAACTTGTTTTTGTCGCCTGATCGTACGCTCGAGCGAAAAGTGCAGGAAGTACTGCTCGCATTATGGCTTGAGCACAATTTCACCAAAGATCAGATTTTGGAAATGTATCTCAATCGGGTCTATTTTGGATCTGGTGCCTATGGTGTGGAAGCCGCATCACGGCGTTATTTTCAAAAACCAGCGCGTGAGGTCAATTTGGCTGAAGCTGCGTTGATTGCCGGACTGTTAAAAGCTCCCTCACGACTTTCACCTGCTCGTAATCCGGATTTAGCAGAAGCACGTGGTCAAGTGGTGCTGGGCGCAATGCGTCGCGCTGGATTTATCGATGATAGGGAAGCGACAACCGCACTTACACAACCGCAAACACGCGCCAAAAGCTATTGGACTGGGTCTGAAAACTTTGCTGCGGACCGCGTCATGGACGACCTTAAAGCGTTAATCGGTGATGTAAAAGAAGACCTGATTATCGAAACGACGCTTGATTTCAACTTACAAAAACAAGCTGAAAGCGTTTTGCGCAGCACGCTTGAGAAGAACAGTGAAAAATTCAACGTTAAAGAAGGTGCAATTGTTGCAATCGATGCCGGCGGTGCGATTCAAGTTCTCATCGGTGGGCGAAATTATGCAACCAGCCAGTTTGATCGGGCAAGTGAAGCTTTGCGCCAACCGGGCTCTGCATTTAAACCATTTGTGTATACGGCTGCACTTGAGCAAGGTGAAACGCCCAATTCTATCCGCAATGATGCACCGGTTAAAATTGGCAAATGGACACCGCAAAACTATGATGAGAAATATCGAGGGCCTGTGACGCTCGACGAAGCCTTATCAAAATCGCTCAACACAATCGCAGCGCAACTCGTTATGCAGGTCGGCCCGCGCAATGTCGCCAAAACTGCAAAACGTATGGGTATTGAAGCCAAACTTAACCCAAACGCATCTATTGCGCTCGGAACGTCGGAAGTGACGCTGCTTGAACTCACCTCTTCATATGCACCTTTCATGAATGGTGGATTTAAGGCAACACCGCATATTATCAAGCGGATTTCCACAACCGATGGGCAATTGCTGTTTGAAAATGTTTTTGATCACCCTCCGCGCGTATTGGCTCCGCATATTGCCAACCAAATGAACGCGATGCTGACAAGCGTTGTAGCCAATGGAACGGGGCGAAATGCACAACTTCCAAATTGGCAAGTTGCTGGCAAAACCGGGACCAGTCAATCGTTCCGCGATGCTTTGTTTGTTGGATATACTGCAAATCTTACAGCTGGAGTTTGGCTTGGAAATGATAATGGTAAATCCACAAAGAAAGTAACTGGCGGCGGTTTACCTGCCAAAATTTGGCAAGCGGTTATGTCCCATGCACATGAGGGAATGTCAGTTGCAACACTACCGCGTGTGACCGCGCCTGCTCCGCTGTTGACTGATCCAAGCGCAAATATTGGTGAATTAACTGACCGTTTGGCACCGTTACCGTCATCCGAATCAACCAGTTCAATCCCAATTCCAGTATCAAGAGAGGCATTTGACCGTGGTGATTCTTTCGCTCAGAACCGACTTATACCGCCAAAAGGGCTGACTGGAACCTCTCAAAAAGCCGATTCAGATCGGCCAAATTCCATTTTGGACGTGATATTAGGCCGTTAAGCTGTAAAAAACTAACAATCGATGTGAAAAAGATGCGCTTTAACGCCTTGCAGTCTTGCGCAAGCCTTCTTATATAGGCCGCAGACGTCGGGGGTTACCACCGTATGCCATGGAAGGGCCTTTGACTAACAAACCCGCAATTCGCGGATAATCAGTATATTGTGTCCCGTTAGGGGCTGCTTTTGGAATGCGGAAATCGGTTCCAGCAGCTTGCTTTTAGGAGAAAGATGAGAAATGGCGAAAGTAATTGGAATTGACTTAGGAACGACAAACTCCTGTGTCGCGGTAATGGATGGCGGCGACGCTAAAGTTATCGAAAATGCGGAAGGCGCGCGTACAACACCTTCCATGGTCGCATTTTCTGACGATGGCGAACGTCTTGTTGGTCAACCTGCAAAACGTCAGGCTGTTACAAACCCAACAGATACCCTGTTTGCTGTAAAACGTTTGATCGGCCGTCGCTTTGACGACGCTATGGTCAAAAAAGATAAAGACCTTGTGCCTTACGAAATCGTCAAAGGCGACAATGGCGATGCATGGGTAAAAGCATCTGGTAAAGATTATTCTCCTGCACAAGTTTCTGCGATGATCTTGCAGAAAATGAAAGAAACTGCTGAAGCTTACTTGGGTGAAAACGTCCAGCAAGCTGTGATCACAGTTCCTGCGTACTTTAATGATGCGCAACGTCAGGCAACAAAAGACGCCGGTAAGATTGCTGGCCTTGAAGTTCTTCGTATCATCAACGAGCCAACAGCCGCAGCGCTAGCATATGGCCTTGATAAAAAAGACGGTAAGACAATTGCTGTATACGATCTAGGTGGTGGTACATTTGATGTGTCCGTACTTGAAATCGGCGACGGCGTATTTGAAGTGAAATCAACCAATGGAGACACATTCTTGGGTGGTGAAGACTTCGACATGCGTTTGGTTCAATACCTTGCTGACGAATTTAAGAAAGAACAAGGCGTTGATCTCAAGGGCGACAAACTTGCACTACAGCGCCTAAAAGAAGCTGCTGAAAAAGCAAAAATTGAATTGTCATCAGCATCACAGACTGAGATCAACCTTCCGTTCATCACGGCAGATGCTTCGGGTCCAAAACACTTGACCATGAAGATGTCTCGCTCAAAGCTTGAGAGCTTGGTTGACGATTTTGTTCAGCGCACAATTGGACCTTGTAAAGCAGCTTTGAAAGATGCTGGTCTTTCAGCTGGTGAAATCGATGAAGTTGTTTTGGTTGGCGGCATGACACGTATGCCGAAGATCCAAGAAGTTGTTAAACAGTTCTTCGGTAAAGAGCCTCATAAAGGTGTGAACCCTGATGAAGTTGTTGCCATGGGTGCTGCTATTCAGGGCGGTGTTTTGCAAGGTGACGTGAAAGACGTTCTTCTTCTTGACGTGACACCATTGTCATTGGGTATTGAAACATTGGGTGGCGTGTTCACACGTTTGATCGACCGCAACACAACAATCCCAACAAAGAAAAGCCAAGTTTTCTCAACAGCAGAAGATAACCAAAATGCTGTGACCATCCGCGTTTCACAAGGTGAGCGTGAAATGGCTGCTGACAACAAAAATCTTGGTCAGTTTGATCTTGTTGGTCTTCCCCCGGCACCACGCGGCATTCCGCAAATTGAAGTGACTTTTGACATTGATGCCAACGGTATCGTTAACGTGTCCGCTAAAGACAAAGGCACAGGCAAAGAACAGCAAATTCGCATTCAAGCGGATGGCGGTTTGTCAGATGACGACATTGAAACAATGATCAAAGAAGCTGAAAACAATGCTGAGGCTGATAAAAAGCGTCGTGAAGCTGTTGAAGCTAAAAACAACGCTGAAAGCTTGATTGTATCTTCAGAGAAGTCACTTGCAGATTACGGTGATAAAGTTTCAGAAGAAGATCGTGCTGCGATTTCTGATGCCATTGAAGGCCTTAAAGAAGCTATCTCTTCAGAAGAGCCAGATGGCGATTTGATTGCTGAGAAAACTCAGGTCCTCATGGATGCATCTATGAAACTAGGTCAGGCCATGTACGAAGCTCAGCAAGCTGAAGAGCAAGCTGCAGCAGAAGCTGATGCTGCAGGACATGCAGCTGCTGAAGACGATAATGTTGTTGATGCTGACTTCGAAGAAGTCAACGATGGCGACGACGACGATAAAAAATCGGCGTAATTTCAGTAATAGTCTGTTGGCGGAATTGGTCCGCCAACAGCTGACCTTACGGATATTTTGCAAATGGCAAAAGCTGACTTCTACGAACTACTTGGCGTGTCTAAAGGCGCAGATGAGAAGGAACTGAAAAGTGCCTTCCGCAAGCTTGCGATGAAATACCATCCGGATAAAAATCCAGATAATGCGGAAGCTGAGCAAAAGTTCAAAGAAATTAATGAAGCCTATGAGATGCTCAAGGATCCGCAAAAACGTGCGGCCTATGATCAATACGGGCATGCTGCGTTCGAACAAGGTGGTCCGGGCGGCGGTGGCGGTTTTGGCGGCGGTGGCGCAGGCGGTTTCCACGATATCTTCGAAGACATATTTGGCGACATGATGGGTGGCGGTCAACGTCAACGCAGATCATCAGGTGGCCGCGAACGTGGTGCAGATTTACGATACAATATGGAAATTTCGCTGGAAGAAGCCTTTGAAGGCAAAACAGCGCAAATCCGAGTGCCAACATCTGTCTCATGTGACGTTTGTTCAGGCTCTGGCGCAAAGCCGGGCAGTTCACCAACCACCTGTACGACATGTGGCGGTATTGGACGTGTTCGCGCGGCGCAAGGCTTCTTTTCCGTTGAACGTACTTGCCCGACATGTCACGGCAATGGTCAAATGATTTCTGATCCTTGCACAAAATGCTCCGGACAAGGACGTGTTTCAGAAGAAAAATCGCTATCCGTGAATATCCCAGCTGGTATCGAAGATGGCACACGTATCCGTGTGGCAGGAGAAGGCGAAGCAGGCCAACGTGGCGGACCGACGGGTGATTTATACATCTTCTTATCTGTCAGACCACATGAGTTTTTCCAGCGCGAAGGTGCAGACCTTTATTGCATGGTGCCGATCTCTATGACGAAAGCTGCGCTTGGCGGCAAGTTTGAGGTCACAACGCTGGATGGATCGAAATCACGAGTGACAGTGCCTGAAGGCACACAATCAGGCAAAGAATTACGCATGCGCGGCAAAGGTATGCCTGTCATGCGCTCAAGCCAAAAAGGCGATTTATACATCAGGATTGCGGTTGAAACACCACAGCACCTGAGCCGTAGGCAAAAAGAATTGCTGGAAGAGTTCCAGGAGATTTCATCGAACGAAAACAACCCAGAATCATCTGGTTTCTTTTCCAAGATGAAAGGCTTTTTTGACACACTAAGCGATTGATTCAGGGATATTTGACAGGTTTTTCCAACTTGGACTTGTTTTTGCCCTCATTACGCGTCACTTAGTTTAGCCAGAAAAGACTTGAAACAAATCCTCGATTGGAATCATATCAGCTAAAATTTATAGGCTGAATTGATTGTTTCATTGCGTAAAGGGGGACGTGCGTTGCGTTTAGGTATAACCCAAAAACTGGTACAGCGTTTTGACGATGAGATCATATTCTTAAAAGGGATGATTTCGTCACCCGATACTGTGGGTTCTATCATTCCAACATCTCGCGTTACGGCACGATGCATGGCAGATCAAATTGATCTGAGCTCCAACTTACCCATTTTAGAATTAGGGCCAGGCACTGGTGTTATCACCAAAGCAATCCTGAACCATGGCGTTGAAGCAAAAGACCTTTATTGCGTTGAGTATTCTGAAGAGTTTACCCGCCGATTAAAAATTATGTTGCCTGACGTCAACATTATGAATGGCGATGCATTTGACCTTGATAAGGTGTTAGGTGATATGCGCCAAGCACAATTTGATACAATTATCACATCTATGCCGCTGTTAAACTTTCCTATGATGGCACGAAAACGTCTGATCAATGATTTGCTTAACCGTATGCCCGAAGGTCGTCCAATTGTGCTATTTTCTTATGGCGCGACGGCACCTGTGCCTACGGAAGGTGAAAATTTTGAAGTTAAAGCAATCCGCTGGGTAATACGTAATGTACCCCCAGCTCGAGTTTGGGCATATACGCGTAAATCCAAAACGTCACAGAGTTAATCCCTTCATTTAGGACTCCGAAATGGCAAAAATTCTCGTAATTCCGGGGTCTAATCGATCTGGTTCATATAACGTCAAACTAGCCGCTGCGGCTGCGAAAGAACTCGCGCTTTTGGGTGCTGATGTGACGCGCATTTCTTTGATCGATTATCCGTTGCCAATTTATGATGACGATCTGAAAACAAACGAAGGCATTGAAAAGAACGCGTTAAAACTTGCCGAGATGGTCTCGGTGCATGATGGAATTTTCATTGCAAGTCCTGAATATAATGGCTCGATATCGCCCTTATTAAAAAACACCATTGATTGGATCTCGATCATCCGAAAGAAGGATGACAAACCTTGGGCGCCACTTAAGGGCAAGATTGTTGGTCTTGGTGCAGCCTCACCAGGCAATCTTGGCGGTGTTCGCGGATTAAATCATCTAAGAGATGTTTTAGTCAGTATTGGATGCCAGGTGATTTCCGAGCAAACACTTGTGCCCACTGCAGGCAAAGCATTTGGCGATGATGGCGTATTGGTTGCCGAACGTGCAATCAAATCTTTAAGCAATTCGTGCCAATCACTTCACCGCGTTAGCCAGATACTCAGCTAGTTAATTTTCGCGTATGTAAGCGACAATCTATGGTTATAAAGTTCGTTGATTATATTGACTTGTATCTTGCGATTTACCCAATAGACTGCAATAGCTCATTAAACGTATCGTTCTTGACGCTTTGAGGTTTATAAATGTCAGCTATTCACCCCATGAGAGATCAACTTATAATCGCACTGGATGTACCAAGCGTAGATGATGCAAGAGCTATCGTCGATGAAGTCGGCGACAGCGGAAGTTATTACAAAATTGGCCATCAACTTGGATTTGCTGGCGGCTTGTCTTTTGCCTCTGAACTTATTCGCGATGGCAAAAAAATATTCCTGGATATGAAACTTTTGGACATTGATAACACCGTTGCAAAAGGTGTTGAGAGCATTGCGAAAATGGGTGTTTCGATGCTTACGATACATGCCTACCCTAAAGCCATGCGCGCAGCTGTTGCAGCAGCAAAAGGATCGGATCTAACGCTTTTGGGGGTCACCGTTTTAACCTCAATGGATGGTGATGACTTGATTGATGCGGGATATGCATCTTCAAATCCAGTTGATCTTGTACAAATTCGTGCCAAACAAGCATTTGATGCCGGAATGGGCGGAGTTGTATGTTCTGCGCAAGAAGCAAAAATCGTTCGAAAGATCATTGGACCTGATATGGCAATTGTCACGCCTGGTATCCGGCCTCAGGGATCAGATGTTGGTGACCAGAAACGCGTCATGACACCTGGAGATGCCATGCAAGCGGGCTCGTCGCATCTTGTTGTTGGACGTCCAATTACGGCTGCTCGCGATAAAAAACACGCAACGGATCAAATCTTGGCGCAAATGAGCATCTAGAAACTATTTTGGAGGAGAAATACATGTCACAAACACCTAAAGGTTATTGGATTGCGCGTGTTGACACCCATGAGGGAAGCGCAGAACGCTATAAAGATTATGTCGCAACTGCAAAGCCTGCATTTGATGAATTTGGTGCAAAGTTTCTCGCGCGAGGTGGTGAAATTGATCGCGCCGAAGGTGTTAGTCGCGCGCGAAACGTGATCATTGAATTTCCGTCATTGGAAGCGGCAAAAGCTTGTTATTATTCCGAGCAATATCAAAAAGCTGCAGCAATCAGGCAAGAAATAGCTGATGGTGAAATCGTCCTTGTGGAAGGTGCTGTGTAATTCCGCACTTCCTTTTGAACAATTGCGTTAAATTTTACTGCGTAATTCGACTGGGTAATCGTCATTTGACCTTCACCTTAATGCCAAGTTTTGCTATGGCATGGGAATATAGTGCAGATTTTTGCATAAAGCCGTAAAGCTTGGAGAAATTAGATGGAAAAGAGCAATCAGCCAAAACTTGTCACCGTTTTCGGTGGATCTGGATTTTTAGGGCGTCACATCGTTCGGTTGCTTGCCAAAAAAGGTTTCCGCATCCGTGTTGCTTGCCGCAGACCTGATCTTGCTGGACATCTTCAACCACTCGGCAATGTTGGCCAGATAACAGCAGTACAAGCAAACCTTCGCTATCGTGATTCGGTTGATCGTGCCGTTGTTGGCGCCGATTACGTAGTAAACTGCGTTGGTATCTTGTTTGAAAGAGGGCGAAACACATTTGATGCAGTACAAGCGTTTGGCGCAAAAGCCATCGCAGAAGCTGCAAAGGCGCAAGGTGCTAAGCTCGTTCACATCTCTGCTATTGGCGCAGATAAAAATTCTAAAGCAGATTACGCGCGTACAAAAGCAATTGCCGAAGAAGCGGTATTAAAAGCAGTTAAAGATGCGGTGATTTTGCGCCCATCTATCGTATTTGGTCCTGAAGATGGGTTCTTCAACAAATTTGCCGATATGTCTCGTTTAGCCCCTGCACTTCCACTTGTTGGTGGCGGACACACTAAATTCCAACCTGTTTACGTAGCTGATGTTGCAGAAGCAGTTGTGAAAGGGGTGGTTGGTGAAATTGAAGGCGGTAAAGTTTATGAGCTGGGTGGACCAGAGGTCCTTAGCTTTAAACAATGTCTCGAGACAATGCTAAAAGTGATTTCAAGATCACGTCCACTTGTTCACTTGCCATGGGCTATTGCATCACTAATTGGCAGTATAACTTCACTCATTCCATTCATTGATCCGCCCCTAACAGAAGATCAGATGGAATTGTTAAAAAGCGATAATGTTGTATCAGATCAGGCCAAGTCCGAGGGTCGTGATTTAGCCGGCATGGGCATCACGCCAAAGGCAGTAGAGACGATACTACCTACCTATTTGGTACATTTCCGTCCTTCAGGACAATATACAAAGGTCAATTCTTAAGCCAGATTGATCGCATTTGATTGATTATTTTAAGCACTTATTAAGCTTAATTTTACGGTTAAGATTAAATTAACAGCTAAATATTATTTAAGCTTGCCAAACGATCTTGGATGGTTCAAAAGACCGGCATACAAGAAATTTGTACTAGTAGTTATCATATGTCTTATGGGCGATCCGTTCATAAGCTCATTGGGGGTGAGTTTACAAAATGATCAAAGTTGTCGTTCCAGCATTTGTATTTGCAACAGCAATTATTCTATCAGCTTCAGCGTTTGCACCGCGTCACAATACGGCTGGCATCACAGGATGTGATCTTGGTTACGGTGTTGATACCTGCACAGAGCAAACAGCTGCTACAGCGAAGTAGTTCTTAAAAGAACTGCAGACCAATCAATCCAACGGTTCCGATGAAAATGCGCCAGATCGCAAATGGCGTGAAGCCGTGTTTTGATACAAAATCCAAAAGACCCCGAACGACAAACACTGCTGAGATAAACGCGGTGACAAACCCAACGCCAATGATCGTGAAATCATCTGCCGTTAACAAATCAATATTCTTATAAAGATCATAAACGAAAGCGCCGGCCATAGTTGGCATTGCTAGAAAGAATGAAAATTCTGCGGCGGAACGTTTGTCTGTGCCCATTAGCAAAGCACCCGCAATTGTCGCGCCTGATCGAGACGTGCCGGGCACCATAGCCAACACCTGACAACAACCAATTTTTATCGCAAGCGAGATGGGAAAATCCATCACATCTGTATAACGCGGCTTTAACGGCATTCGGTCAATTACCATCAAAATAATACCACCGATTATGAGCACGATGCATATCAATGTCGGCGCTTCGAACAATATGGTTTTAATAAACCCATGTGCAAACACACCAACAAAAGCTGCGGGAAGAAAAGCCAAGACGATAGCTGTCACAAAACGTCTCGCTTTTGGGCTTGATGGCAAATCTATGACCAGATTCCAAAGTCGCGCGAAATAGACGCTCAAAATTGCAAGGATAGCGCCTAATTGAATGAGAATTTCAAATGTGTTGCCGGGAGATTGAAACCCCAGGAAATGACCAGCGAGGATAACATGGCCGGTTGAAGACACAGGGATAAACTCAGTTAACCCTTCTAATATGCCTAGTAACACCGCGCCAACTATCGTTTGATCAGCCATTTTTATTCCTTAACGTCCCGCTCGCTAAATCAGTGAATATTTCTTCCAACAACATAGCGTCAAATACTGATTTATTCATTATTTAATCACTGTTCCTGCATATAGCTATTGCTAGAATTGAAGTCAGTGTTAAATTGCATCATAATCTGAGAATATGACTTTTTAGATAATAAATGACGGATTTGGGGTTTGTTCCATTTATGCCTGTTTTGTACCATTACCCGCTCTCACCTGCGTCTCGTTTTATTCGTTTAAGTTTGGGTGAATACAATTTGAAGACCGAGTTAGCTGAAGAGCTACCTTGGGAAAAGCGATCGGATTTTTTAGCTATCAATCCGGCAGGTACACTACCGGTATATCTTGACGATACAATGAGAGCCTTATGCGGCCCGCATGTCATGGCCGAATATTTAGACGAAACGCACGGAATTTTGGTACGTGACAAACGTCTTCTCGCCGAAGACCCATTTCAACGTGCAGAGATCCGTCGATTGATCGAATGGTTCTTGGTTAAATTTGAACAAGAAGTCACCAAACCTATTTTGCAAGAGCGTGTTTATAAACTTTTTGTTGTCGGTAGAGATGGCTCCTCCGCTCCTGACTCTAAAAAACTGCGTACGGCGCGCAGCAACATACATCTGCATATGCGATATTTATCATGGCTGGCTGGTACGCGCAGCTGGCTAGCAGGTGATCGGTTAAGCTATGCTGACTTAGCTGCAGCGGCGGCGATTTCAACGCTTGATTATTTAGGTGAGATTCACTGGTCAGATGCACCGCAAGCCAAAGACTGGTATCAACGGCTAAAGTCGCGTCCTTGTTTTCGCCCAATCCTTACGGATCGCATTAGTAAATTGCCGCCGGTTGCGCATTACACTGATCTTGATTTTTAACTTGGAAAAGCAGGTTTATTGGCAAAGAGCAATCAAAGAGAAAAACTAAGGCAGCTGCTTGAAGCGGACGCAGCGCGCTTGGGTTTTTCGGATATGCGCATTACAAACGCTCATGCCAATCAATCTTTAAAATCTAATTTGGAAGCATTTGTTGCCAAAGAATATCATGGCACCATGGCGTGGCTGCCCGAAACATTAGAGCGAAGAGCGACTCCGAACCAACTTTGGCCGGAAGCTAGATCCGTCATCGTGCTCAGTATGAATTATGGTCCGGATGTTGACCCACTCTTAAATCTAAAAACCAAAGACAAAGCGAATATCTCTGTTTATGCGCGCAACCGTGATTACCATGACATCATAAAAGGACGCTTGAAGGAGATCGCTGGCAGATTTGCAGCAAAATCCGGCGAAGATGTGAAAGTGTTTGTTGATACGGCGCCGGTAATGGAAAAGCCTCTTGCGCAACAAGCAGGGATTGGCTGGCAGGGAAAGCACACAAATTTGGTCAGCCGGACCCAAGGCTCCTGGTTTTTTCTAGCATCCATTTTTACAACAGCAGAACTTGAAGAAGATACTGCTGAGATAGATCATTGCGGCTCGTGCTCTGCTTGCCTTAGCGCGTGCCCAACGAATGCATTTCCCGCACCGTATCAGATTGATGCGCGTAAATGCATATCTTATCTTTCAATTGAGCATAAAGGGCCAATTGAACGAGACCTCAGATCGCTCATGGGAAATCGGATCTATGGTTGCGATGACTGCTTGGCAGCATGCCCTTGGAATAAGTTTGCGCAAAATGCCAGTGAGATGAAATTGCAGGCTCGCGACGATTTAATCGCACCTGATATCAAGCATTTTTTGACATTTGATGACGCAGCGTTTCGCACTTTCTTTTCAGGTTCCCCCGTTAAACGTATCGGGCGAGATCGCTTTATCCGAAATGTTTTAATTGCAGCAGGTAATAGCGCTGATGCAAGCTTGGTTGCATATTGCAAACCGCACCTAAGGGACCCAAATGATGTAGTACGCGGATGCGCTGTGTGGGCATTATCTCAACTGGTTTCTGCCTCAGAACTAGACGATATTAAAACATCAATAATAGTTGATGAAAATAGCGCTAACGTATTGGAAGAATGGCGACTAGCTCGCGCATAACAAATTGGATGAGAACTTGCGTTTAATGATATTCGGAGCTGGGTTTTCTGGCCGTGCCATTGGCAAAAAACTATCAGAAACTTTTGATTTTGTCGGCGGAACCACACGCTCTGAAGATAATTTTGAGTTGTTAACTGAGCATAAAATTTCGCCTTTCACTTTTCAAGGTGATGAATTTTCACCCGAATTACAAACACAGTTGAGTTCTGTCACTCATCTCATACAATCAATTTCACCGGATAAAAACGGAGACCCTATCATTCCATTAGTTGATCAGAACTTGCTCAATATAATGCCAAACCTAAAATGGGTTGGTTATCTTTCAACCGTGGGGGTTTATGGGAACCATGACGGCGCATGGGTGGATGAAGAGACTATCTGTAAACCTGTATCCAAACGCTCAGTCGCGCGCGTTGAAGCGGAAAACCTGTGGCAAGAGTTGTGCGAGAGATCCGATATTCCGCTGGCAATCTTGCGACTTTCAGGCATTTATGGCCCTGGGCGGAATACATTTGAAAACTACAAAAAAGGGACCGCACGGCGACTGATCAAAAAAGATCAGGTTTTTAATCGCATATTCGTCGATGATATTGCCGGTGCGATTGAGCTTTTAATACGCAATAACAAAGCCGGGATTTTCAATGTTACAGATAATGAACCAGCTCCGCCGCAAGATGTTGTTGAATATGCAGCACAATTACTGGGGGTTAACCCACCAGATGAAATTGACTTTGAAACAGCTGAATTGTCACCGATGGCGCGCTCGTTTTATGGTGAAAACAAACGTGTATCAAACGCCAAAATTAAGAAACTCGGATACGAATTTGAGCAGCCGGATTACCGTGCAGCCTTAGACTACTTAAAAGCAGAATTTTATCCGCACGGTATCTAAAATTATTGCGGCATATGGTTTAAACGCGCCAAAAGTTCAGCGGCATTTCGAACGTTGAGCTTCTTAAGCAATCTTGCCCTGACATCTTCAACAGTGCGCGGTGAAATATTTAACACGTGGCCGATTTCCTTACTGGTTTTGCCAGCACTCAGATGCCCGATTACCTGACGCTCGCGCGGGGTAAAGCTTGCTGCATCTGTTGATTCTGAAATAAGCGCAAAACTAAGGATCATTTGATCAAGTGGTTGGTCCTTGTTAACCGCCTGTGCGCGAAAGCGGCACCAGATTTGTGCACCGTTTTTACATTTAACCATCCGCTCATCGGTATAGAGACCTTTTGCACGCAATGGCTCCAAACCAACGTCACGAATATCGTCGAACTCTTGGCGACTTCCATAGAACATACGGAATGATTGACCAACTATGTCCTGTTTGTCGTAACCCACCATGTTTGCAAAAGTTAAATTACAGCTTTTAACGACGCGTTGTTCGGTTAAAACAATGCCAATTGGCGCTTTTTCAAACGCAAGTTTATCTAATTCGTCTTGTGTCAATGAGTTTTCCTGCACTATTCGGATACCGCAACGTGATTCTACGGTATTGATACCGTAGATAATATATAGTTATATTTTCCATTCGTCGATATCTTAAAATTGAGACTTGAACTTATGACTGAAGTCACCACAGATGATTCTTATGTATTCTCGCTGATCGAAAATAAGCGGGATGATCTGGTGGAATTAACGCAGGATTTAATACGTATTCCGACGCTTAACCCTCCCGGTGACTGCTATCTTGAAATTTGCGAATACCTAGAAAGAAGACTGTCAAAGTCCGGATTTGAAACGGAATTAATCCGTGCAAAAGATAGCCCAGGTGACAGCGACAAATATCCAAGATGGAACATCGTCGCGCGCAAAGAAGGCAAGAAAAGCGGTGAATGTGTTCATTTCAATTCGCACACCGATGTTGTCGAAGTTGGCAAAGGCTGGACGAAAGATCCGTTTGGCGCTGAAATTGAAGGCGATCTTATTTATGGTCGCGGCACCTGTGATATGAAAGGCGGGCTTGCCGCTTCAATCATCGCAGCTGAAGCCTTTATCGAAGCCTATCCAGACTTTGCTGGAAGTATTGAAATTTCCGGCACAGCTGATGAAGAAACAGGCGGCTATGGCGGCGTGGCATATTTGGCTGAGAAGGGATATTTCGATCCATCGCGCGTTCAACATGTCATTATCCCAGAACCTTTAAATAAAGATCGAATTTGCCTTGGACACCGCGGCGTTTGGTGGGCGGAAATTGAAACAAAAGGCCGCATTGCGCACGGTGCAATGCCATTTTTGGGTGATTGTGCCGTCCGTCACATGGGTGCTGTTCTTCATAAAATTGAAGATGAGTTGATCCCGGCACTTTATGACCGAAAAACTTCAATGCCCGTAGTTCCTGAGGGTGCCCGCCATTCAACTGTGAACATTAATTCAATACACGGCGGACAACCCGAGCCCGAAGAAGGATTTACCGGGTTTTTATCTTCCTGTGTTCCAGATTCTGCCCGCCTCGTCATAGATCGCCGCTATTTAATTGAAGAAGAACCAGAAGAAGTTCAAGAAGAGATCATCGATCTTTTAGAGCGAGTCAAACGAGAACGCGACACGTTTGACTATGACATAAAAGAGCTGTGGAAGGTTACGCCTACCATGGCTGATAAAAATGCTCCTGTTGTACAAGCGGTGCATCAGGCCATTGGTTCTGTGCTTAAATGTGAACCTTCCTATGTTGTTTCTCCCGGCACATATGATCAAAAACACATTGATCGCATTGGAAAACTCAAAGATTGCATCGCCTATGGACCGGGCATTTTAGATCTCGCACATCAGCCTGATGAGTATATTTCCATAAAAGACATGCTAGATTCTGCTAAAGTAATGGCACAAACACTGAAAACTTTGCTATACTCTCTTCATCAAAACGAATAGGGAGATCAACATGAATTTCAATCATCTAACTTCTCATAAGATGAGAGCGCTGGCTGCATCCTGTGCAGTGGCTGCATTCATGGTATCATCAGCGGCACATGCAATGAATACCGATGTGACCATTGGTATGCAATTGGAACCACCGAATCTTGACCCAACAGGCGGCGCTGCAGCGGCTATTGATGAAGTTGTTTATGCGAACGTATTTGAGGGTCTAACCCGCTTCGGACCGGATGGTTCAGTTAATCCTGGATTGGCGTCATCCTGGGACATCTCTGAGGATGGAACTGAATATACGTTCAAGCTTAACGAAGGTGTGAAGTTCCACGATGGTTCAGATATGAACGCTGACGATGTAAAATTCTCGCTCGATCGTGCACGCGCTGAAGATTCAACCAATGCGCAAAAAGCTTTGTTTGCTGGTATTTCCTCTGTTGAGGTGATCGACCCACTAACCGTTAAAGTCGCATTGGAAAAGTCTAACGGTTCATTCCTTTTCAATATGGCTTGGGGCGATGCTGTGATCGTTGCGCCAGAAACTGCTGAAACCAACGCAAGTAATCCGGTAGGAACAGGTCCATTTGCTTTTAAAAATTGGGCCAAAGGCGATGCTGTTATGCTATCGCGCAATGCCGATTATTGGGGTGAAGCGGTTAAGCTTGAAAACGTAACCTTTAAATTTATCTCAGACCCAACAGCTGCTTTTGCGGCCATGATGGCAGAAGATATTGATGCGTTCCCGGTATTCCCAGCGCCAGAAAACTTACCTCAATTGGGTGCAGATCCACGATTTGAAGTGGTTGTTGGGTCAACGGAAGGTGAAACAATCCTTGCGATGAACAACAAAAAAGCCCCGCTTGACAACATCAAAGTACGTCAGGCGATCACCCATGCGATTGACCGTCAGGCGATCATCGATGGCGCAATGTTTGGATACGGTACGCCAATCGGCACACACTTTGCGCCACATAATCCTGATTATGTCGATCTAACAGCTCAATCTGCTTATGATCCTGAAAAATCCAAAGCCCTGCTGAAAGAAGCTGGTGTTTCTGATTTGACGCTCACTTTGAAACTTCCACCACCATCATATGCACGACGTGGCGGTGAAATCATTGCAGCGCAATTGCGTGAAGTTGGCATTGATACAGAAATTTCAAATCTTGAATGGGCGCAGTGGTTGGAACAAGCCTTCCGCGGCAAAGATTTTGATCTGACAATTGTGTCTCACACTGAGCCATTTGACATCGGTATTTACGCGCGTGAAGATTATTATTTCCAATATGGCGATGCAGATTTCAAAGCCATCATGGATGATCTTAGAGGCGAAACTGATCCAGCAAAACGTTCAGCGCTCATTGCAGCGGCTCAGCAAAAAATTGCTGATGATGCAGTCAATGGTTACCTGTTCCAATTGGCACGCACAGGCGTTGCAAACGCCAAACTTAAAGGTTTGTGGGAAAACGCACCAACACAAGCCAATGACATGACCGGCGTTTACTGGTCTGAATAAACTTAAACTATCGAGGCGGTTTTGTTGCGCAAGACCGCCTCTTTATTGGCAATGATAAAGCGGGTTCATGCTAGGATATATTTCAAAACGACTGATATCTTTGTCGGCAAGTTTAATCGTTGCCAGCATTTTGATATTCATCGTAATTGAAATCATCCCCGGCGATCCTGCTGCCTTTATGTTGGGGATCAACGCTGATCCTGACGCGGTTGAAGCCTTACGCGAACAACTTGGCCTAAACGCATCTCTCATCTCGCGCTATTTTACTTGGGTTACAGGTTTGCTGCAGGGTGAATTTGGGATTTCCTACACTTATCGTGTGCCAGTGAGCGAGCTGATTGCCGAGCGGGTCGTTATCTCGCTACCACTGACTTTTTATGCGCTTGTCCTTTCAACGCTTATCGCATTCCCTGCCGGTATTTATGCAGCTTCTAAGCGCAATTCATTTGGTGATGTGTCAGTTATGGGGCTCACACAATTGGGTGTTGCGATCCCAAATTTCTGGTTCGCCATGCTGCTCGTTTTGGTATTTTCAATTAATCTACGTTGGTTTTCAGCTGGCGGCTTTCCCGGTTGGGATCAAGGTTTCTTTCCGGCGATGAAAGCACTCACACTTCCCGCGATTGCACTTGCATTACCACAAGCATCTATTTTGGCACGCGTGATGAGATCATCCTTGCTAGACACACTGAGCGAAGATTATATCCGCACGGCACGCGCTAAAGGCTTAAACCGCAAGCAGGCATTATGGCGCCATGCATTGCGCAATGCGCTGATCCCTGTTCTAACGATTATCGGACTGCAATTCTCATTTTTGCTGGCAGGCGGGATCATCATTGAAAATGTATTTTATTTGCCCGGACTTGGGCGTCTTGTTTTCCAAGGTATCACCCAACGCGATCTCATCGTGGTGCGCAGCGTTGTGATCCTGTTGGTGTTTGCCGTTATCGCGGTGACTTTCCTAGTTGATATTGCTTATGCGATCGCTGACCCTCGTTTGCGGGAGGGGTCGCGATGAGTGAACAAACAATTTCTCACCCCTCAACTTTTCAGCTTATTTTACGTTCAAACGGGTTTATGATCGGTGCTGCTCTCACTGCAATTTTTGTATTGGCAGCGCTCGTATCCTTCATCTGGACACCTTATGACGCGACGCAAATTTCAATTGCCAATAAACTAAAAACACCATCTATGGCGCATTGGCTGGGCACAGATCATTTTGGCCGCGATATGTTATCGATGATTATGGTCGGCGCGCGCGTTTCTATGGCGGTCGCTTTTGTCGCCGTTGGCGTTGGCATTCTCGCCGGTGTGCCGCTTGGTCTTTATGCTGCGAGCAAACGAGGTGGTTTGATCGATGAGGTCATCATGCGCGGAAATGATCTCATTTTTGCGTTTCCATCATTGTTATTGGCAATCATGATCACGGCGGTGTTTGGTCCCGGAGCCGTGAATGCAATCATCGCGATTGGAATTTTCAACATTCCGGTTTTTGCGCGTTTATCGCGCGGCGCGGCGCTAAGTCTGTGGCAACGAGAGTATATACTGGCAGCGCAAGTCTGCGGCAAATCAAAGGCACTGATCTCGCTTGAACACATCTTGCCAAACATCACCAATCTTTTGATTGTTCAGGGCACAATTCAATTCTCACTCGGCATATTGGCAGAAGCTGGTCTTGCCTATGTTGGGCTCGGCGCCCAGCCACCGCTGCCAAGTTGGGGACGCATGCTCAACGATGCGCAAACGCTTATTTCAATTGCACCGCATCTGGCGCTTGTGCCGGGTCTAACAATTGTTCTTACTGTTTTGGGTTTGAACCTGATGGGTGATGGATTGCGAGACTTGCTCGATCCAAAACTTCGGAGGGTTAAATCGTGACGCTCCTGAACGTTCAAAATCTAAACCTTTCAATCGGCAAAACACCAATCCTCAAAGACATCAGCTTTGACTTAGAAGCAGGTCGTATTTTGGGCATTGTGGGTGAATCGGGGTCTGGCAAGTCCATCACCGCACTTTCAATTTTGCAACTATTACCCAAAGGCACAAAATGGGATGGCGATATTAGTTTTGATGGACAGGATATCAAAGCCCTTTCGGAAGATGATTTCTGCGATCTACGCGGCAATGATATTTCAATGATTTTCCAAGAGCCTATGACAGCGCTTAATCCGGTTAAAACCATCGGCGATCAGGTATCTGAATCCATTCGCATTCACACAGGTAAATCTCGCGCGGAGGCCGATCAATTGGCGCGCGAAACGCTGAACCGTGTTGAATTGCCGGAGAGTGAATTCCCGCTGTCACGTTATCCGCATGATTTATCCGGCGGCCAACGCCAGCGTGTGATGATTGCCATGGCAATCGCACTACAGCCGAAACTGCTCATTGCGGATGAACCGACAACCGCGCTTGATGTAACAACGCAAGCTGAGATTTTGGATCTCTTGCAAAAACTCGTCAAAGAAGATGGTTTATCGCTGATGCTCATCACGCATGATCTCGCCGTTGTGGCGCAGATGGCTGATGATGTTTTGGTGATGAAAGATGGCGAGATCGTCGAACAAGGTTCATCACTTGATGTTTTTTCAAACATGCATCACCCCTATACACGGCAGCTTTTCTCCGCTTCAAATCATGTGCCAAATCGTTCGGCCACGGAACAGGACCAGGAAGATGTTGTTTTAAGCGTAGAACATGTTTCGTGCGATTATCGATTACCCAAGAAGCATCTCTTTTCAAAACAGCAATATTTCCGAGCCGTTAAAGACGTGTCTTTTAAAATTCACCGCGGTGAAAATATCGGACTTGTTGGCGGTTCAGGCTGCGGAAAATCAACATTAAGTCGTGTGATATTGGCACTTAAATCACTGGACGAAGGCGATGTGCGGATTAATGGTGAAACCTTCTCATCAAAAGGCAAAGGTCCTGAGATTTCGCAACGCGCTGCAACACAGATTGTTTTCCAAGACCCCTATTCTTCTTTCAATCCGCGCCACAAAGTTGGGCGATTGATCACTGAACCATTTTATACAAAAACGGAGCAGCTATCGGATGGGGAAATGCAGCTCGCCGTTAAAGAAGCACTTGAAAGTGTGGGGCTAAAAGCGGCCGATAGCGATAAATATATCCACGAATTTTCAGGTGGCCAGCGGCAACGCATTGCCATTGCGCGCGCGCTTATTGTCAAACCATCGTTGATTGTTTTGGATGAAGCAGTGTCCGCACTTGATGTTTCGATCCGCGCTCAGGTTCTTGATCTATTGGCCGAACTCAGCGATCGATTTAATTTATCCTACTTATTTATTTCTCATGATTTATCGGTCGTGCGATCAATCACTGACCGTGTGTTGGTGATGGAGCGTGGCAAGATAGTGGAAACCGGGCCCACACAGGATGTGTTTGAAAACCCACAGCATGCCTATACAAAATCACTGATTAAAGCCATTCCAAAACTGGATATCGACGAAATCCGCGCGAAGGAACATATGACTTAAATGACTGTATTCGACACAAAACTTAAGAACGATCATTGCTTCATTGATGGAAATTGGGTGCCGCCTGTAAAAGGCCAAAAGATCGAGCTTTTTGATCCGTCTTTCGGCACAAAACTATGTGATATCGCCCAGGGCACGTCTGAAGATATCGACCTCGCGATTGAAGCTGCGCAAAACGCGTTGAATGGCGAATGGGGACAAATGACAGCTGCAGAACGTGGGCGGTTGATTTCCAAGATCGGCATGGAGATCCTTAATCAGATCGATTGGCTAGCAGAGCTTGAAGCGCGTGATGTTGGAAAACCACTTACCCAAGCGCGGAATGACGCCATCGCATTGGCGCGCTATATGGAGTTTTATGGGGGTGCTGCGGATAAAGTTCACGGCCAGACCATTCCCTATATGCAAGGTTATAATGTTTATACTTTGCGCGAACCCCATGGTGTGACAGGTCATATTGTGCCGTGGAATTATCCGATGCAAATCATCGGGCGATCCGTAGGTGCAGCGCTGACCATGGGTAATGCTTGTGTTTTAAAACCAGCGGAGGAAGCATGCCTGACCGCCCTAGCCTTTGCAAAAATTGCTGATGATTGCGGTCTGCCAAAGGGCGCGCTGAATGTCGTTCCGGGATATGGACATGAAGCAGGTGCTGCTCTCACATCTCATAAAGGCGTGAACCATATTTCTTTCACCGGCTCGGTTGCGACAGGTGTTAAAGTTCAACAAGCTGCATCTGAAAATATCGTGCCTGTTACGCTCGAACTTGGTGGCAAATCTCCGCAGATTGTCTTTAATGATGCGGATATTGATCGCGGATTACCTTTCCTTGTGAATGCTGGCATTCAGAACGCAGGCCAAACCTGCTCTGCTGCGTCACGTATAATGGTTGAACGCGGTGTTTATGACGATGTTGTAAACCGGATGAGCAAAGCTTATCGCAAACTAAGTGTGGGTCCTGCAATGGGTGATCATTCGCTTGGACCGCTTGTGTCAAAGCGTCAGAAAGAAATCGTTGAAGGCTTTTTAAGTGCGGCAGAAACCGGCGAACTCACGATCGCAGCACAAGGGCATTTTACCGATGATCTTCCACAAGATGGCGCATATGTCTTGCCAACATTGTTAAAAGATGTCTCCCCTGATCACCCGCTAGCGAATGATGAAATTTTTGGTCCCGTGCAGGTTATCATTCCATTTGATGGTGAGGAAGAAGCTATAGCGATTGCCAATGGTACAGATTACGGCTTGGTAGCTGGCGTTTGGACGGAAAATGGTGGGCGTCAAATGCGCATGGCAAAAGCCATCAAGTCAGGTCAGATTTTCATCAACAATTATGGTGCAGGCGGTGGCGTTGAACTGCCATTTGGTGGGCATGGAAAATCTGGCCATGGCCGCGAAAAAGGTTTCGAAGCGCTGTATGGATTTTCAACACTTAAAACCGTTGCCAATTGGCACGGATAAAAACAAAAAAGACAATAGCAAGAAGAGGAATTGCGATCATGCGACTAGAAGGAAAAACAGCAATTGTCACAGGTGGCGCTTCTGGATTTGGCGCGGGTATTGTCGACAAGTTTTTATCTGAAGGTGCGCGCGTTGCCATTGTTGATATCAATGGTGAAGCAGCAAGCGAATATGCCAAATTAAAAGGCGACAATGCCTTTGCCATCGAAGCCAATGTGGCTTCCGGTGATAGCGTTAAAAACATGGTAGAAACTGCGCTTTCAGAGTTTGGCAAGATCGATATTTTGGTCAATAACGCTGGTGTGACGCATATGCCGACACCGCTTGAAGATGTGAGTGAAGATGATTTTGACCGCGTTTACAACGTGAATATGAAGTCTGTTTACTTAACGGCCAAATATCTCATTCCGCACATGAAAGATAACAAAGCTGGGGCGATCTTAAACGTCGCATCAACCGCAGGGGTTTCCCCTCGTCCGAACCTAAACTGGTATAATTGTTCAAAAGGCTGGATGATCACAGCGACCAAAACCATGGCGATTGAATTGGCAAGTTCTGGCATTCGCGTCAACGCGATTAATCCTGTTGCAGGTGAAACGCCGCTATTAAAATCCTTCATGGGTGAAGATACGCCCGACATCCGCGCCAAGTTTATTTCCACAATTCCAATCGGACGATTTTCAACGCCCGAAGACATGGGAAATGCAGCCTGCTTTTTATGCTCAGATGAAGCATCGATGGTTACTGGCGTTGCAATGGAAGTCGATGGCGGACGCTGCATCTAGTCATTTGACTATAAGCTTGCAACATTGATGATAAGGGTCTACCACCCGTAAAAGATCATAAAATTTTTGAATTGGAGTGCACCATGCGACTTGGTGGCCGATTGCAAGCTGCAATCGAAGTATTAGAAGCTATCGAACAGCATCACAAACCCGTGGCAAATGCGCTAAAGGATTGGGGTAGTTCTCACCGTTTTGCAGGCTCGGGCGACCGTGGTGCCATTGGTAATATTGTATATGATGCGCTTCGCATGAAACTCTCACATGGTTTTATGATGAACGATGACAACCCACGTGCGATTGCTTTTGCCGTTTTATTGCGCCAGTGGAACATGGATATTGAAGATCTGCGTGCGCAGCTAGATGGTGATAAATTTGCGCCTGAATTTTTAAGCGATCAGCAGATTTCTGATTTTAACAACGCAGATCTATCAAAAGCTGACGAAAATGTAAGAGCTGACATTCCGCTCTGGCTTTTGGAAGAGTTCAAGCAAACATTTGGTGATGACTGGCTAATAGAAGCGCAAGCGCTTACCCAGCGCCCATCACTTGATCTTCGCGTTAACACGCTCAAATCTACCCGCGAGAAAGTATTAAACTCGCTTTCAAAGTCCAATCCTGGACCGGGTGATTTATTACCGGATAGTGTGCGCATTACGGCTGAAAATGGTCCTGATAGAATGCCAAATGTTTCTGCGGACATCCCGTTTGCAAAAGGTTGGTTTGAAATCCAAGACGAAGGTTCTCAGCTTGCGGCCGCACTAACAGACGCGCAAAAAGGCGATCAGGTATTAGATTACTGCGCTGGTGGTGGCGGCAAATCGCTAGCACTGAGTGCTGCGATGGATAATAGCGGGCAAATTCATACCTATGATAACGATCGCCGCCGCATGGCCCCGATGATCGAGCGTTTGCGCCGTGCAGGCACCCGCAATGTTCAACTGATCGAAGATGACGAGACACTCGAACAACTTAAAAACAATTGCGATAAGGTGCTTGTTGATGCGCCATGTAGCGGCACCGGCACTTGGCGCCGACGCCCTGACACAAAATGGCGATTGTCTGAAAAGAGCCTTGGTTTGCGTCTAAATCAGCAAAAAGAAGTGATCGAAAAAGCCTCCAAATATGTACGCATTGGTGGCGAATTAACTTACGTCACATGTTCTGTATTACCCCAAGAAAATGACGCCATTGTTGCAGATTTCCTGTCGCAAAATTCTAATTTTCAGACGGTAGATCTGTCGCAAAAATGGGTTGAACTCACAGGGCGCGATGAGATACCACAATCTCATACTGGTATTGGGATTTTATGTTCGCCACACCGAACAGACACCGACGGGTTCTTTGTCACCAAGCTTAAACGTACCGCTTAAAAACGGCACAACAGGAGGTAATATGTCAGACGAACTCAAAACTATTACCTCTTTAAACAAAGGCTATGAACTTGGCGTTATCCTCGGCAAAGCGGGGAAGGATGCTGTGCATAATCATCTCGTTCATGAACCTTTTTGGCAGCATGTTCAAAAGCTATCTGAAAGCGAGATAGTCCAAAATCTTCACAAGCAAACTGGGGAACATTTCCCTGAAATTTACGATGAAATACGCGGTCTATCCGATGGATTAGAACTTCCATTTGAAAGTGTGTTTGCTTGGAACTGCCGAGGGGACATCCTTGTTAATTCACCCGATGGATGCACGACGCTGCAAATTCCTGGTGACCCAAATGTTATCGCACACAATGAAGATGGTCTGCCTTCGCTGGATCAAACATGCTTCTTAATCGATTGCCAAGCGGAAGCTGAGTTTATGTCGTTTTGTTATCCAGGTTCTATCCCAGGACATAGCTTTGCGTGCACACGTTCTGGCCTCGCAGTCACCATCAACAACATCAGGCTGACAGATTTCACCCCTGAATTACCGCGAATGGTTTTAGCGCGTGCAGTGCTTAATTGCGGAAATCTTCAAGCAGTTTGCGAGTTATTAGAACGCCACAATTTAAGTGGTGGTTTTCACTATAGCATTGCGCAAATTGGCCGCCGAGAATTGCTCAGCATCGAGCATGGTGGCGGGAATTGTCATATAACTGAAATCCAATCACCAATTGGACACGCCAATCATGTTTCAACGGTTCGATGCGAGCAACAATTGATCACGCAATCTTCTCATGATCGATATGAGCGAACTCAAGAACTGCTCAAAGATCCATCCTTAGGCCCGCTCGATATCTTACGAGACAATTCAGGTGATGGACTGCCTATCTGGAGGCGCGAAAAGGATGACCCTGATGATGAAAACACCATCGCGTCCGTGATCTTCCAAGTTGGCAAAGAGCAACTGTCCTGGGAGATCTATTCAGGATCATCGCGAGATTTATTGCATTCTGGCGAATTTAAAAAACTCTAGTCATCCATCTTAAGCGCGGCGATAAAGGCTTCTTGCGGAATATCAACGCGGCCAAACTGGCGCATCCGCTTCTTACCTTTTTTCTGCTTATCAAGCAGTTTACGCTTACGAGATGCATCACCACCGTAGCATTTTGCCGTCACATCTTTACGCAATGCACGAATGGTTTCGCGCGCGATGATCTTGCCACCAATCGCTGCTTGCACAGGGATCTGGAACATGTGTTGCGGGATTAGGTCTTTAAGCTTCTCACACATAGAACGACCGCGCTTTTCAGCCGCTGATCTGTGCACCAAAATAGAGAGCGCATCGACGGGTTCTGAATTGACCAAGATCGACATCTTAACCAAATTACCATCTCGGTGATCATCGATTTTGTAATCGAAACTCGCATAGCCTTTTGAGATCGATTTCAAACGATCATAAAAGTCAAACACTACTTCGTTCAATGGCAGATCATAATTGACCATGGCACGCGTACCGACATAAGACAGATCAGTTTGTAATCCGCGGCGCTCCTGACATAACTTTAGGATTGGCCCCAGATATTCATCTGGCGTCATAATCGTTGCTTTAATCCACGGTTCGCGAATTGAGGCGATATGCATCACATCTGGCATGTCCGCTGGGTTATGCAATTCAATGACATTGCCGTCATTCATCTCAAGCTCATAAACAACAGATGGCGCTGTTGCGATAAGATCAAGATTAAATTCGCGTTCCAAACGCTCTTGGATAATTTCCAAGTGCAAGAGCCCTAAGAAACCGCAACGGAAACCAAAGCCTAGCGCTGCAGATGATTCCATTTCAAAAGAGAATGAAGCATCATTTAATCGCAACTTGCCCATCGCGCTTCGAAGATCGTCAAAATCGGCTGCATCGATCGGGAACAATCCGCAGAACACGACGGGTTGCGCTGGTTTAAACCCTGGCAACACATCATCGGTTGGGCGTTTGTCTTCGGTAATCGTATCACCCACGCGCGTATCAGCAACTTCTTTGATCGAAGCTGTAATAAATCCAATTTCACCAGGGCCTAGCTCATCAACTGTGACAAGTTTTGGCGTGATGATGCCAACGCGATCAACTGGGTATTTGGCTCCCGTGCCAACTAGGCGAATGACCTGTCCTTTTTTGAGCGTACCATTGATGATACGAACCAAAACGACAACGCCGAGATAAGTGTCATACCAACTATCAACCAAAAGCGCTTTTAGCGGATCATCGCGTTCACCACCTTCTGGCGGAGGCAAACGGTCAACAATGGCTTCAAGCACCTCAGGAATACCAACACCGGTCTTCGCTGAAATCATCAATGCGTCTGATGCATCAAGACCAATGACTTCTTCAATCTGCTCTTGAATACGCTCAGGTTCGGCCGCAGGCAGATCAACCTTATTCAGCACTGGAACAATCTCATGATCGGCATCAAGCGCTGTGTAAACATTAGCAAGTGTTTGCGCCTCTACCCCTTGAGACGCATCAACAACAAGAAGCGATCCTTCACAAGCTGTCAGTGAACGAGAAACTTCATAGGCAAAGTCAACGTGACCGGGTGTATCGATAAGGTTTAGGACGTAATCCTCACCGGCATTGGATTTATAATGCAAGCGAACGGTCTGCGCTTTGATTGTAATGCCACGCTCTTTTTCGATATCCATGCTATCGAGAACCTGTGACGACATCTCACGATCTGTCAAACCTTCACAAGCTTGAATAAGTCTGTCGGCCAAAGTGGATTTACCATGGTCAATGTGAGCAACGATCGAAAAGTTGCGGATATGGGATAGAGGTGTTTTCATGTGTTTGGATTTAAGACGGGAATTAAAAAGAAGCAAGCGGGATTCGGCTTATTTTACCGCTGTCGGCAAGCCAAATCATGATTATTTTCACTATCATCGGCAAATCGCAGTCTCAACGGTGTTTCTAACGCTATCGCAATTGATAAACCTAAGATCATTTGCGGCAATTATCCAACGCTGTTATACGGCATTTAAAAGGAGAATCCCAAGTGATCGAAATCTATATAGACGCCGATGCATGCCCGGTTAAAGACGAAATTTACAAGGTCGCTGAACGCTATGACATTCCTGTTCTGGTGGTTTCAAATTCCTATATGCGCATTCCGCGTGAATCATGGATCAAACAGGTAGTTGTAAGCGACGGGTTTGACGCGGCAGATGACTATATTGCTGAACGCGCGGAAGCCTCATCGATTGTTATCACATCCGACATTCTGCTCGCAGAAAGATGCATAAAACAATCCGCCACAGTGATTTCACCGACAGGAAAACCCTTTACTGAAAATTCAATCGGGATGGCCGTTGCAACACGTTCGATCATGGCTGACCTTCGCGCCGGTGGAGATCAAATCGGTGGACAAGCGCCATTTTCTAAAGCGGACCGTTCACGTTTTTTATCTGCGCTTGATCTGGCAATTGTGCAATTGAAGCGCGAGCTAGGTGTTTAAATTAAACAGGTTTTCGGCTGTGAAAATCCAAATAGAGATCCTTCAGGTTCATCGGTAAATTAGCCCATGCCGACCCGGCTCTTTTTCGCGGAACTTCCCAAAAAAGATTCTCGACAAAACACACATCTATACAGCTTTTAACCTCATCACTACCGGTACGATATTTCATTTCGAGATAATTGAATATCTCAGAAATTTCCTCCTCATGTTCCGTTTTTCCCATCCGGTCATTTATCACATTTGCCAGACTGTCAAACCAAACAGCTTTAACCTCGTGTTCGGTACTATCCCACATTTTCTCATGTTTAATATCAGTCGCGTTTGTTATCGCGCCATACAGCGAACGAAAATCTATATATAAGTCCTCAACACTCATACTTATGACCCATTCCTTGGTTCAACTGACTAATGATCAGAGGAAATTTCAACACCATTCCATTGGAACTCCCCTTTGGGGCCCAGTTTGGCAAAAGGATTAAATGCCACTTCCCAATAATAACCATCAAGATCGGTGAAATAACCAGAATAACCGCCCCAAAACGCCTTTTCCGCCGGTTTTATAATGTTCGCACCGCAGGTTTGTGCGTGTGTGAGCGTTTGATCAACTTCTTTTTCGCTCGCAACATTATAGGCAAGGGTAAATGTTGGTGGACCTTTGCGCTCTATAGCTTGCCCTGTGTCTTCATCCAATTTATCAAGCGGATATAACGCCAATGTCATGGCTTGGAGATCAAATGCAACAATATTGCCCTCTTCTTCAGGCGGCATTTCAGCTGCCTTCCATCCCAGAGCTTCATAAAAACCCTTGGCCTTAGCCAGGTCTTTCACACCCAGCGTGATGATGCTAACTCTTTGATCCATGGGGACTACCTGATTTGTTTGAGAAGTTTGTTATTTGGAAAACAGGTTTGGCGGATATTGTTTTTTGCCTGCCATTCACCAATCGAGCGTCTTGTTTTAAACCCGGGCAAACCATCCGCGCCACCGACATCATAACCCTTTTTCTCGAGGCGTTGCTGGATGGTACGAATATCTGATCGGTACATCACTTCATTGTTTTTCCATGAGGTTTTAAAATCCCCCATACCAAAAACGATTCTGTCGGCTAAGTTTCCAACAAACAATGCATATAAGTCGGAATTATTATATTCCTTGATGACATAGAAATTTGGCGTGACGATAAATTCTGGACCAGAAACTCCCGCTGGTAGTATCAACATCCCGCTTTGCGGCATTTCAATGGATGGAAAAGGTCTGCCGCTAACGCGTGTGACACCTTCATTTACCCAAGATGCTATTGGTTTGGCGCGATCAGGCCCTTCGCGCGCGCAATTGGCGCGGTTTGGCAAAGTCACCTCAAAGCCCCAATCACGATTTGTTTGCCAACCGCTTTGCAAAAGATAGTTTGCAATGGAGGCGAGAGAATCTGCAGTTGAATTCCAAATGTCTCGTTTGCCGTCACCATCGAAATCAACCGCAAACCTTAAATAGCTTGATGGCATAAATTGCGGTTGCCCCATTGCGCCCGCCCATGAGCCTTTCATCTTTGATGAAGCTACATCGCCTGACTGGATGATTTGCAACGCGGCTATAAGTTCTCTTTTAAAAAAGGCTTTACGCGTTGATAGATAAGCTTTTGTCGACAGCACATTGACCACTGAATATGGGATTGATGCTCGACCATAGCCGGACTCGCGACCCCAAATTGCAAGAATAACACCTGCAGGCACGCCATATTTTTTCTCGATATGCGCGAGTAATTTTTGATTTTTGATCAGCAACTGATTACCGACGCTTGCAAGTCCACGCAGTCTTTTTTGGCTGAAATATTTAGCCGGCGAGCGAAACTCAGCTTGCGACTGCTTTTGTACTTTTGGCTTTGTGCCGGGTAAAACCAAATCGGGAAGCTTTAAGTTAAGTCTGACATTTGCCATAGCGCGATTAAATGTACGTTTGGAAACACCCGCAGCACTTGCCTCTCGCCAAAGATCACTTTTTACCCAAGCGGAAAACTGCTTATTTAGCGCTGTATTTGCGGCTACCGGCAAAGAAGACAACCACAAGATGGTGATCAACAAAACTAGTCTTTGCATAAGTTTACACTCCTGAATAATGCCATATTATAGTGAAGTTCTAGACCTCATTGCGGCCGTCAATGTGCCCTCATCGAGATAATCAAGCTCCCCGCCCACAGGCACACCATGCGCCAAGCGGGTAATTTTAACATCCATGCCAGTCAATTGATCGGTGATATAGTGGGCCGTCGTTTGCCCTTCTACGGTTGCGTTTACCGCAATGACGAGCTCTGCAATATTTTCGCTTTCAACGCGATCGACAAGCGCTGAAATTGATAAGTCATCTGGGCCAATGCCATCAAGGGGGGAGAGCGTTCCGCCCAATACATGATAGCGAACATTCATAACTTCTGCACGTTCAAGTGCCCATAAATCAGCGACATCCTCAACAACAATTAAAGTTGCTGCATCACGTCGGGGATCAACACAAATTGCGCATGGACTGGATGTATCGATATTGCCGCAAGTTTGGCATTCGCATACTTTATCAAAGGCTTCACTCATGGCACCAGCTAAGGGGCCTAAAAGCTGGTCTTTCTTTTTGATCATATGCAATGCGGCACGACGTGCCGAACGGGGCCCTAATCCAGGGACCCGCGCCAAAAGTTGAATGAGTTTTTCAATTTCAGGACCTGTTACGCGCTTAGCCATAACAGGTTTTTAGGTGATTCGACGCATTAAGTCGTCAAATTAATATCAGCATCAAAGCCTAAAATGGCAGTTTCATGCCAGGAGGGATTGGCAAACCCGCGGTAAGTTCAGCAGTTTTTTCAGCAGTAACCGCCTCAGCTTTACCTTTTGCATCGTTAAATGCCGCAACAATTAGGTCTTCTAAAATTTCAACATCGTCTTCTTTAAAGAGAGAAGGGTCTATTGAAAGGCCGAGCATGACGCCTTTACCATTGATCTTAACGGTGACCATGCCGCCGCCCGATGTACCCTCGATTTCAGTGGCTGCAATCTCATCTTGCATCTCACCCATTTTTTCCTGCATTTCTTTGACTTTGCCCATCATGCCCATAAGGTCACGCATAGTCGTCTCCTATCTATTCCGTTATTCGATGATGCCATCATCATCGAGTTCAATTGTATCTGGTGATATATCACCATCATCTGTTTCTAATATTGTAAATTCGTTATCGTCTTTGACCGATATACGCACATCTGTCACCTTGGCTCCGGGGAATTTCGCCAAAATTGCGGCAACATCTTTGTCTTCTTTTGCATCTATAACCAATGCTTGACGATGTTCATTGGCGATCTCAGATAAAGTTGCACCACCTTCATCTCGACTTAACGCGACGATCCATTTTGTTCCCGTCCATTTTTGCAACTTATTGATCAAATCACCCGGCAATTGAGGTGAACCATCTTCCGTGAGGTTAATCTCAAGGCGACCGGGTTCTACCTTCACCAATCTAACATGGTTGCGGATTTGAATTTTGGTTGCGACATCTCGATTTTTATCTGCCAGCGCCACCAGGTCATCCAAAGAATTAATTTGAACTTGCGGGACTTCAGCTGGTTTTGAGGGAATGTTCTCTGCTTTACTTTGTAGTGCAGGATCTGTGTTATCTACCGCTAAAACAGGTCTATTTTGCGAAACTGCAGCGCCCTGAGTTAACATTGCGCTTGCCCCACCACCATTGCCTTGCGCTGATACATATTGGCTTGCAACAGCGCTTGTTGATGAACCATTGCCGCCGCCATTTGGTGATGCCGCTCCCGCACTTCCGCCATTTCCAGATGCAGGACCTTGCGAAGAAGCATCTTGGTTTTGTACAATTTTTGCTAGATCTTCAGGTGTCGGCAGATGGGCAGAATGCCCAACGCGAATAAGTGCCATTTCCGCGGTTGCAAACGGTCTGTTTGAACTTGAGACTTCGGTGATCGCTTTAAGTAGCATTTGCCAAGTGCGCGATAAAATTGGTGTTGCCAGTTTCTGCGCAAACTCAGAGCCTTGTGTTCGTTCAACTTCATTAAGGCTAGCATCTTCACGTGCGTCTGGTACATATTTCATTCGCGTTACCAAATGCGTAAAATCAGCGAGATCGGTTAATATAACACGCGGATCAGCGCCAGCATCATATTGGCTTTTAAATTCGCCCAACGCTTCGCTCACATCACCCTTCATGAGAAGATCAAATAATGTAGCTATTCTTGTACGATCCGCCAATCCAAGCATAGCGCGCACAGCTTGTGCTTCCACATGACCGCTACCATGAGCGATTGCTTGATCAAGTAGGGAAAGTCCATCACGCGCTGAACCTTCAGCTGCACGGGCGATCATTGAAAGAGATTCCTCATCAATCGTCACGCCTTCTTTATCTGCAATCATTTTAAAATGCGATGATAGGGCACCAATTTCAATTCGTCTTAAATCAAAGCGCTGACAACGCGAAAGAACTGTGATTGGAACTTTGCGAATTTCTGTTGTTGCGAAGATAAATTTTACATGTTCAGGCGGTTCTTCAAGCGTCTTTAGCAAGCCATTAAAGGCCTGCGTTGAGAGCATATGCACCTCATCGATGATATAGACTTTATATCGTGCAGAGACAGGGCGATATCTGACTTGTTCGATGATTTCACGAATATCATCAATACCTGTATGAGAGGCCGCATCCATCTCAATTACATCGACATGACGGCCATCCATGATCGCCTGACAATGCTCACCTAACTCGGTGATATCAATTGTTGGCTGGTCAATGCCATCCCGCTCATAATTGAGCGCTCGCGCGAGAATACGGGCTGTGGTTGTTTTACCCACTCCTCGTACACCTGTAAGCATCCAAGCTTGCGCAATACGGCCTGTTGAAAATGCATTGGTGAGCGTACGAACCATTGGCTCCTGGCCAATCAGGTCAGTAAAGTCCTTTGGGCGATATTTCCGGGCTAAAACACGATATTCCTGATTATCTTCCAACGCGCTACCTGTGATCTTGAACTAGTTATTATTTAAAGGCGATTTGATCTGGTCTTTAGAATTCCATCACGACATGAATTACAATCGAGATATCTTATTGGGCCATCCTAAGCTACCAAAGAATATCATTCAACTTTTTTGCATGAGACGTGAGACCAGTTGGGCTGTGTAATCCACAACCGGGACAACACGTGAATAGTTTAATCGCGTTGGACCAATAATCCCAACAGCGCCAACCACTTTTTCGCCCTCATCATGTAATGGGGCAAATACAAGCGATGAGCCTGATAATGAAAATAGCTTGTTCTCAGATCCAATGAAAATTCGGACGCCAGAACCTTCTTCAGCCAAGTTCATCAATTCAATCAGACTTTCTTTTTTCTCCAAATCATCAAATAGCAACCGCAAACGTTCCAGCTCATCATTAGCAGCAACATTTTCCAATAACTTGGACCGCCCTCTGACAATTATACTACCTTGGCGACTATCTGATTTATCATCAGCCCAAACAGCTAAGCCGCGCTCAACCAAATCGCTAGATAATGTATCCAATTCCCGACGAATAAGATTTCGCAATTTTTCTAGCTCACCACGCACCTCTGAAAACGTGCGTCCAGCCAAATGAGCATTTAAAAAATTGCTGGCTTCCGTTAACTGCGAAGATGTTGTGCCTGCAGGTAAATCAATTACACGGTTTTCAACACGATCCCCGCCTCCAACAATAACTGCTAAGGCCTTTGTGGGCTCAAGCCGAATAAACTCAATATGCTTGATCGCACTGTCATTTTTTGCAGCAATTACGAGCCCAGCCCCGCTTGATAGGCCAGATAGCATCTTACTGGCTTCGGTGAGCAACCCTTCAACCGGCTGATCATTGCTTAATGGTACTTGTTGCTCAATCTGCTCACGTTCTTCAGGCTGAAGATCACCGACTTGCATGAAAGCGTCGACAAAAAACCTCAGACCGCTTTGCGTTGGCAGTCGCCCCGCACTTACATGCGGGGAATATATAAGTCCTAATTCCTCGAGATCGCTCATCACATTGCGCACGGATGCAGGCGACAGCGTCATCGGCAATAATCGCGATAAACTGCGTGAACCTAGTGGTTCGCCGGAACCGAGATAGGTTTCGACAATACTTTTAAAAACTTCACGCGAACGATCATCCAACTCAGCCAATATGTTTTCGGGTTTCCCCGCTCCTTTGACGCAAAAATGCTTGTATTACAAAATATATAGCTATTGCCGAACCAAGCTGCCAGAAATTTCTTTGGATTTTAGCAAGCAGCAAGCTTTTCCTTTGCAACCTTGCAAAACAAAAGCTAGATAAACACAAATCGAAATCGTCGCTGAGCGCTATTATCAGCATATCAATTGGAGAGTTTCATGAGACCATCAGGTAGAAAAACGGATCAAATGCGAGAAGTTTCATTCGAACGTGGATTTTCTAAACACGCGGAAGGCTCATGTTTAGTAAAATTTGGTGACACACATGTTCTCTGCACGGCAAGTCTTGAAGATCGCGTTCCACCGTGGTTGCGCAATGGCGGCAAAGGTTGGGTGACAGCAGAATATGGCATGTTGCCACGTTCAACTGGCAGTCGCATGCGCCGTGAGGCAAGTTCTGGCAAACAATCTGGCCGCACTCAAGAAATTCAACGCCTTATTGGACGTTCGCTTCGTGCTGTTGTTGATATGGAAGCTTTGGGTGAACGCCAAATCTCTATCGATTGTGATGTTTTGCAGGCAGACGGCGGCACACGTACAGCTTCTATTACAGGCGCATGGCTTGCATTGCGCGATTGCCTACAATGGATGGAAGATCGCAACATGGTCAAAGTTGACCGCGTGTTAAAAGATCATGTTGCAGCAATTTCTTGCGGAATTTTTGCTGGTCAACCTGTGAGCGATCTTGATTATCTAGAAGATTCATCAGCTGAAACAGATGCAAACTTTGTCATGACAGGTCGTGGTGGCATTGTCGAAATTCAAGGTACTGCAGAGGCTGAACCTTTTTCTGAAGATGAGTTTGCACAGCTTATGAGCCTTGCTAAAAACAGCATTACTGAGCTTGTAGAACTTCAAAAAGCAGCTCTCAAATAAAGCATTGTCATAAAGGTATAAATTCATGCGTAAATTCGAAGGTGATAAAATTGTTCTCGCCACGCATAATGCTGGCAAGCTTGAAGAGATCCGCGATTTAATCGGACCTCTTGGTGTCCAAGTTGTTTCCGCAGGTGAGCTTGGCTTACCGGAACCTCCTGAAAATGGGGTGACCTTTGAGGAAAATGCTGCAACGAAAGCCGATGCAGCATCAATGGCAACCGGCCTTGTCGCGCTATCTGATGATTCTGGAATTGTCGTTGATGCTTTAGATGGCGCACCTGGGGTCTACACAGCAGATTGGGCTGAGAAAGAAGACGGAAGCCGCGATTTTGGCATGGCGATGCAAAAGGTTGAAGACGCGCTGTCTGAAGCAAATGCGAGCGAACCTGAGCAGCGTACAGCAAGATTTGTCAGCGTTTTATGCATGAGATGGCCTGATGGACATCGCGAATATTTCCGCGGCGAGGCTGAAGGACAACTTGTTTGGCCACCACGTGGCACATCAGGATTTGGTTATGATCCTGTGTTTAAACCCAACGGCTATGATGTGACGTTTGGTGAAATGACAGCGGAAGAAAAGCACGGATGGAAACCAGGCGATGAACATGCATTATCTCATCGTGCCCGCGCCTTTAAGCTGTTTGCTGAAACCTGTCTTGATCGATAAGGACAACGCCTTTGTCGGCTGCCATTTATAATTTTCCGATTAATGCAGAGCCCGGTTTTGGGATTTATCTGCATTGGCCATTTTGTGCCGCCAAATGCCCCTATTGTGACTTCAATTCGCATGTTCGGCATCAAAAGATCGATCAACCCAGGTTTGTTGAAGCGTTTAAGCGTGAGATTGAGCATAATCGGCAATCAACAGGCCCTCGGGAGGTCACCTCGATCTTTATCGGCGGAGGCACACCATCTTTGATGGATCCTGAAACCGTATCAGAAATTCTGCAAGCGGTTAAATCGGCTTGGACGGTGCCCAATGATATTGAGATTACCATGGAAGCCAACCCTTCAAGCGTGGAGGCAACGCGATTTGAAGGCTATCGCGCGGCAGGTGTCAATCGGGTTTCATTGGGTGTTCAGGCACTTAATGATAAAGACCTTAAGTTTTTAGGTCGCCTGCATAACGTTGAAGAGGCCAAAAAAGCGATCTCATTAGCGCGTGATATTTTCCCGCGCATGTCTTTTGATTTAATCTATGCCCGTCCACATCAAACACCAGCCGATTGGGCAGATGAGTTGCGCCAAGCGATTGATTTGGCTGCGGATCATTTATCGCTTTATCAATTAACGATTGAAGAAGGCACGCCGTTTTTTAAGCTTCATGAAGCTGGCAAAATCCCGATGCTCGAAGACAGTTTACAAGCAGAACTTTATGAAATTACGCAAAAGGTTTGCACTGAAAATGGCATGCCTTCATATGAAGTTTCAAATCATGCCCAGCCCGGTGCTGAAAGCCAGCATAACCTCAACTATTGGCGTTATGGAGATTATGTAGGGGTGGGGCCAGGTGCCCATGGCCGCATTTCAACAGGCGGAAAGAAATTTGCCACCGTGACGGAAAAGCATCCTGAGACGTGGTTGGAACTTGTTGAACAGCATGAACATGGCATGATAGATATTGAGCAACTAACGTCGCAAGATCAGGCCGATGAGATGTTGCTCATGGGTTTGCGATTACGTGAAGGTATTGATGTCAGCCGCTGGTCATCGCTTAGCGATCGAGAGTTTGACGCTGACCGCGAGAGCAATTTGATCCATTACGGTATGATTGAACGTATTAATAACAATAGAATAAGATGCACCCCATCTGGTATGATGGTTTTGGATTCAGTTGTTGCCGACCTTGCGTAAGTGGTCAATTTGACGCGTTTTTTACAAAGCATTATGTTGGTATCTGAAAACAAGTAAAAAAATACCCATATTAGATAGGTAGATATTAAACTTGGATAGTACGAACATGAATGCTGAACTTGGTCCTGACCCATCCCTTCTCATCGTTGAAGATGATGGTCCGTTTCTGCGCCGTATAGCGCGGGCAATGGAAAGCCGTGGTTTTGAAGTTGAAACCGCAGAAAGCGTTGCGGAAGGATTGGCAAAGGCCAATGCTGCCCCACCCAAATATGCGGTGGTAGATATGCGTTTGGGCGATGGCAACGGGCTTGATGTTCTCGAGGCTATTCGCAAAAAACGTGAAGACACGAAAATGATCGTGCTTACGGGTTATGGTAATATTGCAACGGCTGTAACTGCCGTTAAGCTTGGCGCCGTTGATTATCTTGCAAAACCTGCAGATGCTGATGACGTTGTTGCAGCGCTAACGCGCGGGCCGGATGAGAAAGCCGGACCTCCAGACAATCCAATGTCTGCTGATCGCGTACGTTGGGAGCATATCCAGCGCGTTTATGAAATGTGCGACCGCAACGTCTCTGAAACGGCACGCAGATTAAACATGCATCGACGTACTTTACAGCGTATTTTGGCAAAACGCGCGCCTCGATAGAGGTGCAATGCCTCTTCACCATTGAATTCAAATTCTTTCAGCGTTTTGGCAAACCGAGCAGCTGATGTAGACATTACAGCACTATCTATCAGCTTTCGAAATGAGGCATTTGGGGACTTTAATGACCAGCAGTAGCGCCAGTTTATGCTGACGCTACGCTGAGCTATGTTATTCGGTTTTGTTAAGAGGGATATATAGTTCGCCACCCACCCTGAATTTTTCTGCCATTGCTTCCAGTCCTTCCTTTTGCGCTTCAGCGCGAATGTCATGACTAATACGCATGGAGCAAAATTTTGGGCCGCACATTGAGCAAAAATGTGCGACTTTATGAGCTTCTTTTGGTAAAGTTTGGTCGTGGAAATCGCGAGCTGTTTCAGGATCAAGCGACAAGTTAAACTGATCTTCCCAGCGAAATTCAAATCGCGCACGACTAAGTGCGTCATCACGTGCTTGGACGCCAGGCAACCCCTTTGCCAAATCCGCCGCATGCGCTGCAATTTTATAAGTAATAACACCGGTTTTTACATCATCTCGATCCGGCAGACCCAGATGCTCTTTTGGCGTGACGTAGCATAACATTGCACAGCCAAACCATCCGATCATGGCAGCACCTATGCCCGATGTGATATGATCATATCCCGGCGCAATATCAGTAGTTAGTGGTCCAAGTGTATAAAAAGGAGCTTCATCGCAACATTCAAGCTGCTTTTCCATATTTTCTTTAATCTTATGCATGGCGACATGGCCAGGCCCTTCGATCATCACCTGGCAATCTTTGGCCCATGCTATTTTTGTTAACTCGCCTAAAGTTTCCAATTCGGCAAATTGCGCTTCATCGTTAGCATCTGCGATAGAACCTGGGCGTAACCCATCGCCAAGCGAAAAACTCACGTCATATGCGCGGCAAATATCACAAATTTCGCTAAAATGTTCATAAAGAAAACTTTCTTTATGATGATGTAAACACCATTTTGCCATGATCGATCCGCCACGTGACACAATACCTGTCACACGGTTTACAGTCATCGGCACCATGTGCAAACGTACGCCAGCATGGATCGTAAAGTAATCTACGCCTTGTTCTGCTTGTTCAATGAGTGTGTCGCGAAACACATCCCAGGTTAGATCTTCCGCAATACCGTTAACTTTCTCCAATGCCTGATAAATTGGTACCGTTCCGATTGGTATAGGCGCGTTACGTATGATCCATTCACGGGTGTTATGAATGTTGCGGCCAGTTGATAAATCCATCACGGTATCTGCACCCCAACGGATTGACCAAACCATCTTATCCACCTCTTCTTCCATTGAAGACGTGACAGCTGAAGTTCCCATATTTGCATTGATTTTTACTAAAAAGTTTCGCCCAATGATCATCGGTTCGGATTCAGGGTGATTAATGTTTGCCGGGATAATAGCCCGGCCTGCAGCCACTTCATCTCGGACAAATTCTGGTGTCACGCGATCTGGAATATTTGCACCCCAATCGTTGCCATCACGCATGCTGCCGGTCTCGCGTTTTTGGTTCTCTCGGATCGCAATGAATTCCATTTCTGGTGTCACAATACCCGCGCGCGCATAGGCGAGCTGAGTGATAGCTTTGCCTTCTTTGGCTTTACAGGGGAGAAACTTGACAGGAAATTCAGGCGTCGACTTATCACCTTTTACAAATCCATTGTCAGCAGCTTGAATATCGCGCCCCTGATATTCTTCCACATCACCTCGTTTTAATATCCAATTGCGCCGTAATTGCGCGAGACCTTTTGTAATATCGGTTTCTACGTTTGGATCCGTGTACGGGCCAGAACTATCATAAACAGTTAAGGGTGGTTCACCTGCCGATGGGTGAGTGGAAATCTCACGCATCGGCACCAAAACATCTTTATATAAGTCACCTTTAACGTAGATTTTACACGATGCAGGCAAACCACCTGTTGTAATTTTAGGATTGGGAATATTCATTTGGTCTCTCCTTAAGTATTCCACTTAAAAAGACCCGTATGGTAAACATAGGTAGAAAAAGGCCTATCGCCTTTACTGAGCAGAATCCGAGATAAAACGACCCTACTGCTTGCTTCCTACGCCAGCATAAACTGGGTCAGGTTCAAAGGGTCGCATCACTGTACAATTGTACTGTCAGCATCTCAGTCCCCAAAGCGGGACTCCCCTGCACACCAAAAAAATAGGTGAAAGAAGTTGCTGGGTCAATTACCAATCTGTACATATTGATGTGATTTAGAAATATTTAAAGGTTGACCGCTCCGGACCAGAGGCGGAACTTACATAGCCTAAAGATCATATCGGCTTTGGTGAAATTCGTACGAAATTAGCGAATTCATTTTCACTGGGGATTAGCGGCAAGTTCAGCAGCCAGAAGGCGATCTGCTGCTGCGCGGGCAAACCTCAACATAAGCGCTTTGCGGCGCGCACCGGATAATTTGTGTTCAGGTGCGTCTCGAAGCATATGACCGCCAAACCCATCAGCCAAAATAAGTCCGCAATCTTCCGGGAAAATTTCCTGCGGTACGTCCTGCAGGGTAGCGAAGAATAACCGGTCACAATAATCGCGATATTCCGGCCATTTATTATCCACGCGGAAATCCTCGATTGAGGATTTGATTTCGATAATCCAAATCTCGCCCTTTTCACCAACAGCAATAATGTCCGTTCTGCGGCCTGATACTAAAGTCAATTCGGGCAACATTGAAAACCGATGGTCGCGCAATAGTCGTTGAACGCCACGGCGAATAGTCATGGCACGTTCTGATTGACGTCCATCGATAAGCGGGTTCGAATCATGAGGTGATACAATTGGCATGAAACAATCATGCCATGCAGGTATCGCGATGACAACAATATCAAAAACGAGATATAGCGGAAAAAAGTAAGTAGGAGGTTGGCACGATGACCCGTGCCGGATCTCGTTAGGGCTGCTTCCTTCCGGACCTGACCCGGTTGGCGAGTGGCTCGTCCACCACCAACCTCCCGAGGCCTATATCGTCTTTTGCGCAGCAAATTGCAAGATACTATTTTTAACTGATTTGCGCCTTTATGCTATTTTCCGATATCCAGAACAGGTATAAGCTCGCCAAATCGATAAATTGTATTCTTTTAAGGTCCCGATCTTGTCATCCATTTTCCAAACCTCTTCACCACACGATGAACCCAGTCAACTCACAGCTTTTTCGGTTAACACACTTGATCGAAGGTCTGAACATCGCACTGAGGGGGAACTGCAAGAGGCTCTTAAATCTGACAAAACACGCTATTTTGCATTTGCAGGTGGCAGTGCATTGGTCAAAAAAGGGCAATCCATCGTTAAATTGAGTGACATTAAACCCTATGCACCTGATTTTGAGAATGCCGCCATTATAGGTTGGACGAATGATGGATCAGCTAGAGTAACCGTTTCAATTGACTTGGATGAAGATCGACTAAGTGACGATGATCAATTGCTTAATCCACGCAGCATATATTCTGATAATCTGCTGGAAGGCGATTTATTAGGGCAACTTGCGCAGGCTGCCAGTATCAATGCATGGATCAACTCAACACTTTTTTGCGGCAAATGTGGCGCTAAAACCATGCCAAAAGCAGGTGGCTATAATCGCCAATGTACATCATGTGAGCGTCCACATTTTCCCCGCACTGATCCTGTTGTGATCATGCTGATTATTGATGAAAAAAGTGATCGTTGCTTGATGGGACGCAGTCCGCATTTTGCGACACAGATGTATTCCACTCTTGCTGGCTTTGTAGAACCTGGAGAAACCATTGAAGACGCTGTGAGACGCGAAACGTTGGAAGAGTCTGGCGTAAAAGTGGGACGCGTGCGTTATCACGCCAGCCAACCTTGGCCAATGCCACACACCTTGATGATCGGCTGCATTGCAGAAGCACTTACAACTGAGATCAATTATGACAGCGAAGAACTTGAAGATTGTCGCTGGTTCACACGCGAGGAAGTTGCTGAGCGCTTAAAGCATAGCGAAGGTGAGGATAGACTGTCTCCGCCAAAAGGTGCGATTGCGCATCGCTTACTGCAAGATTGGCTTGATTGGTGATCAATACACCTATTTACCAACCCAACTACGTGCGACTTGGGTGACCTTTATAGACGCCTAGAACATTTACATATTCAGAAAAATAACCCAATTCCGATAGCGCACGCTGAACTGCGATATCATCGGGGTGGCCTTGAATATCTGCATAAAACTGCGTTGCTACAAAAGTGCCGCCAATCTGATAGGATTCCAACTTGGTCATGTTAATGCCGTTGGTCGCAAAACCGCCCATGCATTTGTATAATGCAGCAGGTAAGTTGCGCACTCGGAATACAAAGGTTGTCACCCAAATTTCGTCATCGGTATTGCGTTTAGGTGATTGTGCTTCACGCGATAAAACAACGAAACGCGTGATGTTGTTCTCCTGATCTTCGACATCCTCTTCTATGATTTCAAGACCATAAAGATCTGCAGCCAACCTTGGCGAAAGCGCAGCCATGGATTTGTCATTTGCCTCAGAAACCTGACGTGCGGCACCTGCGGTATCACCTGCAACAATCGCTCGCCAGCTATTTTCACGTACGATATTTCGACACTGCCCAATGGCATGCACATGGCTATGAACGGTTTTGATATCTTCTTTCTTTGCGCCCGGAAGCACCATCAATTGAAAACGAATTGGCATGAAGTATTCGCCAATGATGTGTAGATTTGATTCTGGTAAAAGATGATGGATATCAGCAACACGGCCCGCAATCGTATTTTCAATTGGGATCATTGCAAGATCAGCCTTGCCAGACACTAGTGCATTAAATGCATCTTCAAACGTTGGACATGGCAATGGCTCCATATCTGGAAACATATCCCGACAAGCCATATCGGAATTAGCACCAAATTCACCCTGAAAAGAAATACGATTTGTTGGATTTGCCATGTTATTTATACCAATCTGTGTGTTCTGGGTGGTTTTAACATCGTCAAAAGCCAAGTCAACGATTTCTATCAGTGGGATTGTGCCCAATCTAAGTTCGAATTCCCATGAATCGATAAAAAATAGCAAAGGTGTCAAAAAGTCTCAGTATTAAGCGTCGAATCAGTATTGCAAGATGAGCATAAAACAAATAGGTTCCGCGAAAATTGGTCCGCCCGAATCGTAGGGCACAAGCATAGAAAGCGGAGCAAAACGTATGAATTCCTCTTATTTTAACATGATCTCTAGCGCCTTTTTAGGCACAGTGTTCGTAGTGTTAACAATTAGTTTTTTGTCAGAGGCGCTCTACCACTCAGATGTTCCTGAGCAAGAAGGCTTTGTTATCGAAGTTGCTGAAGGTAGCGCTGCTCCAGCTGGCGGAGCTGCCACAGAAGAAGTTATCCCAGACATTGGTCCACTTTTAGCAAGTGCTGATATCGGTGCTGGTGAAAAAGTATTTAAGAAATGTGCTGCTTGTCACACAATCGAAGATGGTGGCGCCAACAAAGTTGGTCCTGGTCTTTGGGATATTGTTGGTCATGCTGTTGGTGCAAAAGATGGCTTTGGTTACTCTGCTGCGATGACAGAATATGCAGCTGGTGGAACAAACTGGGACTACGAGAACCTCAACAAGTTCTTCCTAAAGCCAAAAGCCTACATCAAAGGAACAGCAATGGGATTTGCAGGTTTGAAAAAAGAGAAAGATCGCGCGAACTTGATCGCTTACATGCGTACGTTCTCTGCAAGCCCTGTAGCGCTTCCAGAATAGGCATCATCTTAAATGCCTGATTTTAGGCATGTGGTGTAAAAATTAAACCAGCTGATATAATTGTCAGCTGGTTTTTTTGTGACCAAGATACTCATCGATACTATTATTGGCCAAATCGTTTGGCATCTTTTAGATATTCAAGTTCCTTAAGTGTGCTTTGTCGACCGAGACATTTATTGCGATGGGGGTACCTGCCGAATTCTTCAACGATATCGTGATGGTCTTGGGCAAACTGAAAAACATCGTCACCGAAGCATCTAAACATCACAAGTGATTGTTTTTGCATATTTATGTCTTCTGAATGCATGAGCGGCATATAGGTAAATTGCTTATGTGGATCATCCATCTCCTGATCCCACCCCATTTCAATCATGTGCTGAGTAAGGGATAATGCGAGATGGTCATAGGCAAATGCTTGCGCCTCCCCTCTGAAAATATTTCGCGTAAACTGATCAAAACACAAAATAGCAGCGAGCGATTTATCCGCTGATGTTTTAGTATCGTCCGGTAGGTTTTCTGCAAGCTTAAGAACCAAGTCTTGAAACCTATGTTTAATCAACTCGTCACCTTCCGGACTTGATACAAACCACTGTTTGGGGGTTAATTCGTTGAACCAGAAGTTTAGAACCTCACCTTCCCAGTTTTCCAAATCCATGCTTGATCTCCCATATGACAAAAAATTCATGTGACTTTCACGTAACTTATAGCTTATCCTCCACTTAAAATATTGCAATAAAAAGGTAGACTTAGATGCTCAAACGCCTAACTCAGACATTTCTTATTTCACTTTGCTTGGCAACAAGCGTTCAAATAGCAAATGCAGAAGACAAAGTTTGGCGACACGGCGCATCGGCGGTAGGTGAATTAAAATATCAAAAGGGTTTTGCACATTTTGACTATGTGAACCCTGATGCACCGAAAGGCGGTAAGCTCGATTTACCAGCATCAATTACCTTTGACACGCTTAATCCTGCTTTAGCGAAAGGTGATTTAGGCGCTGCTTTAGATCCAGTTGCACGAACAGGATGGCTGTTTGAAACACTTTTAACAACGTCTGAGGATGAGATTTCATCTGAATACGGATTGTTAGCTGAAGAGTTTTCCTATCCTGAGGATTATTCATCTGTCACCTACAGATTACATCCAGATGCAAAATGGCATGATGGAATGCCTGTAACCCCTGAAGATGTGATTTTCTCCTATGAAAGTTTCATCAAATACGATCCCCAGCGCGAGAACTATTACAAACATGTTGAAAAAGCCGAGAAAACCGGTCCTCGCGAAGTCACTTTTACCTTTGACGAGGTTGGCAATCAGGAATTACCGCAAATTGTTGGTCAGCTAATGGTCATGCCAAAGCATTGGTGGGAAGGTACGGATGCAAACGGAAAACCGCGCGATATCTCTGCAACCACGCTTGAAGCACCATTGGGTTCCGGCCCATATCGCATTTCAGATGTTAACCCGGGTTCGAGCATCACCTATGAACGCGTTGATAATTATTGGGGTGAAAACTTAAACGTCAATGTCGGACGTTATAATCTTGATAAGATCAAATATAACTATTTTGCTGATAGAAATGTGATGTTTGAAGCTTTTAAAGCCGATGAGATTGACTTTTGGTCTGAAAATGAAGCCAAACGCTGGGCAACGGGATATGATTTCCCAGCGTTCAATGATGGCAAGGTCAAGCGAGAGGTGCTGCCAAATACTTATCGCAGTTCAGGCATCATGATTGGCTTCATGCCAAATTTGCGTCGAGAAAAGTTTCAGGACATGAATGTGCGTAAAGCGCTTAATCTCGCCTATGATTTTGAAGAGCAGAATCGCACGCTTTTCTTCGGCGCCTATCAGCGCATCAACAGCTACTTCTTTGGCTCTGAGCTTGCCTCATCTGGTCTACCTACAGGACGCGAGTTGAAAATTTTAGAAGAACTGCGCGGTGAAATCCCTGATAGTGTTTTTACAACCGAATATACCAATCCGATTGGTGGCAATCCGCAAAAATCTCGCAGCAACCTTCGGGAAGCGGTTAGCCTACTAAAGCAAGCTGGTTATGAAATACGATCAGGCAAGCTTATCAACACACAAACCAATGAACAATTAACAATCGAGCTGTTACTTGGATCTCCAATTATTGAAAAAGTAGCGCTTCCTTATGCTCAAGCACTTAAAAAAATTGGTATTGATGCAAGTGTCCGCGTTGTTGATCAATCGCAATATACCAACCGCGTCCGATCTCGAGATTATGACGTAATTTATAGCGGCTGGGCTCAAAGTTTACGCCCAGGGAATGAGCAGCACAGCTATTGGGGTTCTCGCTCCGTCAATCAAAATGGCTCCGAAAACTATATGGGCGTCTCAAATCCTGCGATTGATAAGCTCATTGGTCAGATTATTTTTTCCAAAGATCGAGATGAATTAATTGCTGTGACCAAGGCCATGGACCGGGTTTTACTCGCAAATAACTTCATTGTCCCGACATATACTTTGCGCGCGTCACGCATCGCATATTGGGATAGATTTGCCCATCCAGCGGAATTACCGACCTATTCCATAGGTTTTCCTGATGTTTGGTGGTCAAAATCAGCGAATTAGACTTGCTTTCCAAGGCTTTTCGGATTCCAAATTGCTTATGAGCGAATCAATAATCATTCGACATAAAGCCGTAACCGGCTGCGGGGACGAAAGCTCAGTCAAACCAACTTGGGATATGCACTAATGGGTGCGTATATCCTTAGGCGTTTGCTGCTGATAATTCCGACTATTTTGGGGATCATGGCGATATCTTTTGCTGTGGTGCAATTTGCGCCTGGCGGTCCAGTTGAGCAGGTGATTGCCGAACTTACCGGCCAAGGGGATTCAACAACCGAGCGGTTAACAGGTGGCGGCGACAATTTAGGTGGTGATGAAGGTTTAGATGGAGAGTTCTCCGCAAAATATCGCGGTGCCCAAGGCCTTGATCCTGAGTTTATTGCGCAGCTAGAAAAACAATTTGGCTTTGATAAACCTGCACTGCAACGCTTTGGCATTATGCTTTGGAATTATGTGCGGTTTGATTTTGGTGAGAGCTATTTCCGAGACATAACCGTCATTGATCTTATCGTTGAGAAAATGCCTGTCTCCATATCGCTTGGTTTTTGGATATTAATTCTCTCCTATATCATCTCTATTCCACTGGGCATCAAAAAGGCGGTCAGCGATGGATCACGCTTTGATGTGTGGACATCGGGCATCATAATCGTTGCATATGCAGTTCCGGGGTTCTTGTTTGGTATCTTGTTGATCGTTGTCTTCGCTGGCGGCTCGTTTTTAGATTGGTTCCCATTACGCGGATTGGTGTCCGAGAATTTTGACGAACTCAACTGGTTTGAGAAGATCATCGATTACTTCTGGCATTTAGCCTTACCGCTTATTGCGCTTTCACTCGCAGCTTTTGCCACAACAACATTGCTCACCAAAAACTCATTTATCGATGAAATTGGCAAGCAATATGTTGTGACAGCACGCGCCAAAGGCTTGGCCGAACGCCAAGTGCTTTATAAGCATGTGTTTAGAAACGCGATGCTCATTATTATCGCAGGTTTCCCTGGTGCGTTTATCACCGCATTTTTCTCCGGTTCTCTGTTGATTGAAACAATTTTCTCGCTGGACGGGTTGGGACGGCTTGGATTTGAAAGCATCGTTAAACGCGACTACCCTGTCGTCTTCGCAACGCTTTATATTTTCTCGCTTATGGGGCTCTTGGTAGGGCTCTTGTCTGATCTAGTCTACACATGGGTAGATCCACGTATTGATTTTGAACGGAGGGATGTCTGATGACGACCTCACAAATTCAAAGCGCAGCTTATGCTGAGCCAAAACGTTCGTTCTTATCGCCGATAAATCAAAGGCGTTGGCAAAATTTCAAAGCCAATCGACGTGGCTATTGGTCCCTATGGATCTTTCTTGTTCTGTTTATCCTAAGTTTACTTGCTGAATTTGTTGCCAATGATAAGCCCATATTAGCTTCTTATCAGGGTGAAATACTTGTCCCTGTACTGGTTGATTATCCTGAGGATAAATTCGGAGGCTTTCTCGCACAGACCGATTATCGCGATCCATTTATCGCAGAAGAGATTAACGCCAATGGCTGGATGATATGGCCACCTATTCGCTATTCATACAACACGGCAAACTCGTTCATCCCTCATTCGGCACCAACAGCGCCATTTTGGTCGATGGAGGAAGGATTTGCATGCTCTGCTTATCCGCAACAGGGTGAAGATATTGATTGCAATTGGGGCAACCTCAATTGGCTGGGGACTGATGATCAAGCACGAGATGTGATGGCACGTCTAATCTATGGATTTCGAATATCGGTATTATTCGGCCTGATCTTAACGATCTTCTCCGCTGTTATTGGTATTGCCGCTGGCGCAGTGCAAGGTTATTTCGGCGGCTGGACCGATTTGATCATGCAACGCTTTATCGAGATTTGGTCATCCATGCCTGTGCTCTATATTCTTTTGATTATCGCCGCCGTCTTGCCACCAGGGTTCTGGATATTGCTGTTTATTATGCTGTTATTTTCCTGGGTATCATTTGTCGGTATCGTGCGTGCTGAATTTCTACGCGCAAGAAACTTTGAATATGTAAATGCAGCACGCGCGCTCGGCGTGGGCAACGCCACCATCATGTTCCGACATTTGCTGCCAAATGCAATGGTCGCAACGTTGACATTCTTGCCTTTCATCCTGTCGGGATCAATCACAACGCTAACTTCGCTCGATTTTCTGGGTTTCGGTCTACCACCAGGCTCGCCATCATTGGGAGAATTGATTGCGCAGGGTAAGCGTAATTTGGAAGCGCCATGGCTTGGGCTTACAGCTTTTGTGGTGATCTCGCTTATGTTGTCGCTATTAATCTTTATTGGTGAAGCCACGCGAGACGCCTTTGATCCACGAAAGACATTCAAATGAGCGGCTTGAATAAACTTCTTCAGGTTCGCAACCTATCGGTGGATTTCACCCAAAGCGGTCGCGTTACAAATGCCGTTAGGAATGTGTCTTTTGATATTCATAAGGGCGAAACCATCGCGCTGGTGGGTGAATCCGGATCCGGGAAATCTGTTTCTGCGTTATCTGTGCTAAAATTGCTGTCTTATCCAGCGGCTAGCCATCCATCGGGTGAGATTTTGTTTAAAGGACAAAATCTTATGCAAGCTAGCGAACGCGAATTACGCGGCGTGCGCGGTAACGACATAACAATGATTTTCCAAGAGCCAATGACATCGCTCAACCCGCTGCATACCATTGAACGGCAAATTGCCGAAATTTTGCATTTGCATCAGTTACTCGATCCAAAACAAGCCCAAAAAGGTGTTCTGGAGCTTTTAAAACAAGTTGGCATTCGCAACGCTGAGCAACGTTTAAGTGCGTATCCTCATGAGTTATCAGGTGGGCAAAGACAACGCGTCATGATCGCTATGGCGCTAGCCAACAGACCTGAGCTGTTGATTGCGGATGAGCCGACAACGGCACTAGATGTGACTGTACAGGCGCAAATCCTTGAGCTTTTGGCAGATCTGAAGCAAAAGCACTCCATGTCGATGTTGTTCATTACCCATGATTTGGGCATTGTCCGCAGAATAGCAGACCGCGTATGCGTCATGACCAATGGTGAGATCGTTGAAACTGGTCCTGTAAAAGAGATATTTGATAATCCGCAGCATGAATATACCAAGCATCTTTTAGCGGCTGAACCGAAGGGCACGCCGCCTAAAAGCTATCCTAGCGCGCCAATCGTGCTTGAAGGCAAAGATGTCAAAGTCTGGTTCCCAATTAAAACCGGCTTCCTGCGCAAAACAACCGATCACGTGAAAGCTGTCGATGGTATTGATCTGGTGCTACGCGCCGGACAAACATTGGGAGTTGTTGGCGAATCCGGATCCGGCAAAACCACGCTTGGACTTGCACTCTCGCGGATGATTTCATCTCAAGGCAAAATTGCCTATATCGGCAAAGATATCGATAGCTATTCATTTAAGCAGATGCGTGAACTTCGCAATGAAATGCAAATTGTGTTTCAGGATCCTTATGGCTCGCTCAGTCCGCGCATGTCGATTGCTCAGATCATCGGAGAAGGTTTGGCGATCCACGAACCACAATTAACTCCCGAAGAACGTGATAAAAGAGTGGTCAATGCGCTAGAAGAAGTGGGACTTAGTCCAGAGTTAAGATGGCGCTATCCGCATGAGTTTTCCGGCGGACAACGACAACGTATCGCTATTGCGCGTGCGATGGTGCTAAAGCCAAAGTTCGTAATGCTGGACGAGCCAACATCAGCACTTGATATGAGTGTGCAAGCGCAAGTCGTAGATTTGCTCCGAGACCTTCAGAAACGATACGATTTGGCATATTTGTTCATTAGCCACGACCTTAAGGTCGTTCGCGCGCTCGCTAATGATGTGATGGTCATGCAGCTGGGTAAAGTTGTTGAACATGGCCCGTCTGAGCAAATTTTTGATAATCCACAAACTGATTATACAAAGGCGCTTATGTCGGCTGCCTTTGAGATCAAAGCCACAAGTGATTTAAGTGTGAATGAGTAATCAAACATCTAAGGGTTCCATACTGTTTTCCAGTACTGGCTTTTCCGAGCAAGAATGGGTTTCACGTATAAAAGCTTTGGCGCCTGATAGGGAAATTTACACCCAACCGCATCCATCTGTAGAATATGCGTTTTTGTGGAAACACCCGCATGGTCAGTTAAAAGATTTGCCAAATTTAAAGGTTCTGTTTTCGCTTGGCGCAGGGGTTGATCACATCCTATCTGATAAAGATATCCCTGACTTGCCCATTGTACGCGCCATTTCAAATGATCTAACAGCGCGCATGAGTGAATTTGTTCTATGGCAGGTGCTAGATCATCAACGCCGTGGCACTTTTTATCGCAAAAATCAGCTTGAAAAATCCTGGACTGATGCCGGGTATCAACCCGCAGCACATCAAATAAAGGTTGGTATTTTGGGATTAGGTGAATTGGGTCGTGATGCCGCTTTGAAACTTAGAAATATCGGGTTTGAGGTTTTTGGTTGGTCGCAATCACAAAAACACATCGAAAATGTCGCCTGCTTTGCAGGGCAGGAAAACCTACCGGATTTTTTAAACCAATTGGATATTTTGGTGTGTTTGCTACCGCACACACCGCAAACCGAGAACATCCTTGATCAGAAACTCTTTGCGCACCTTAAAGCATCTGGCCCCTTGGGCGCACCGTATTTAATTAATGCAGGACGCGGCGCTTTACAAAACGAGGATGACATTCTTCAAGCTGTAACAGCAGGCGTTTTATCGGGCGCAAGTTTAGATGTTTTTCAAACTGAGCCGCTCACAGTGGACAGCCCACTTTGGGAACAAGACAATATTACCATCACACCTCATATTGCAGCTGATTCTGACCCTGATGCGCTTCTTATCAAGATCATAGATCAAATCAAAAACTTTGAAGCGGGCAAAGAATTGGTTGATTTAGTTGATTTAAACCGAGGTTATTAAGGGCGCCGACACAATGTCGGCATGCCATAAATAGGTTCTATGCGTTGCACAGCTTGTTTTAATGGTTCGCGCGATACACTCATCGAATACCCATTGGCATGGATGATGGATTTGTTATCTTCCGCAATAGCAACATGCCCCTTCCAGAAGACTAAATCACCACGTTGAAGCCCGCTGAAATCCTCGCCAGGATCAAGCACTTCTCCAATGGATGCTGCTTGCATGTCCGAATCACGTTTTACATATTTTCCAGCCATAAACATGCTCAATTGAACGAGCCCGGAACAATCAATGCCAAATGCGGAGGCACCTCCCCAGCGATAAGGCGTTTCGAATAATCTTCCGGCATGATTGACAAAATCAGGTCCACTAAAGGCTTTAAAATGGCGACAATGACGCTCAACGATGGCTTGCCCATCGCGCGTTATTAAAAAGCGAATGCCATTTCCTTCTGCAGCATCCACGATATCTAGGCGTGACCCCATGGAAAGGCATGCTAAAGGACGTTTTTTCATATCCGCTTCTGGATACAAAAAAGTGCGCGGATGACCGACGACGTGGGTGATTTTTTTAAATCCATGAGCAACGGCATCGACAGGAACATAGCCAACGTAATTATCTTTTAAAAGTTGGATCCAAGCCCAACCATCGGCCACTTCGTAGATGTTGATCTCTTCACCAAATAAAGCCTCTGTTGCCACACCAAGACTGGTATCAGGTGCCGAACGCAAGGTAATGGATGGTACACAAATCGTACCAAGCTCACCTTTAACAAATCGCGCGGCATCCACTTCGCCTTCCAATCGCACATCTGCTAGGTCATCTCGATAAACGTGAAGTCTTTTATCTAATTTGTCACTCATCATATTGTCCTTTAGCGCTCGACATTGCGCCCTTGCTCAATGATCAAATCACCAAGCTTTTCAACAAAAAGCGCCCCTTCAACCGTCCGCTTGATAATCACGTTTCTGCGGTCTCTCTCATCTCTGACGCGTTTGACAAAACCCAAAGTACCCATCGTATCAAGTGCACGAGTGATTACCGGTTTTGTCACATTCAACGTCTTAGCTAACCCACGAACCGTGTGCGGAGGTGGTTGCAGATAAATTTCAAGCAGAATTGCCATTTGTCGAAGCGTTAAATCCGGCCCCTCTTTGCGAACTTGTTCGCTGGCTACAAAATGCCAGAGTGCGAGTGCTTGGTATGGACGCATCTGAATAGACATCCGTATACCCTTTGTTCGTTTCGGATGCGTTATCTATACTATAATTGCTATTCGCTTGCAAATACTGACTAGCTTGCGGGGTATCTATCCTTTAAGACACGATAAAGCGAACGAATTGCTTGCGCTTCACCACCCACGGGCGCATGTGCACGTTCTTTCGGGTTCCAACCATAAATATCAAAATGTACCCATGGAATTTCTGCATCCACGAAGCGTTTTAAAAATAGCGCCGCGGTGATTGAACCAGCAAAACCACCCGATGGGGCATTGGTTAGATCAGTGATTTTTGTAGCTACATCCGCTTCATAGCCTTTATAAAGTGGCATGCGCCAAACGTGATCATTTTCTTTCTGACTAGCATCATAAATTTCGCTCGCTAAAGCTTCGTCATCGGTATAATAGGGCGGCAAATCTGGCCCTAGCGCAACACGTGCTGCACCAGTAAGGGTTGCCATATCAATCATCAAATCAGGTTTATCTTCAGACGCAAACGCTAGGGCATCTGCCAACACCAAGCGCCCTTCTGCATCCGTGTTATCTATTTGGATGCTCAACCCTTTGCGGCTGATAAGAATATCGCTTGGACGAAATGCGCTTGCGGAAATTGAGTTTTCAACCGCGGGGATCAACACACGCAGATTAACCGATAGATTTGCATCCATAATCATCAGCGCCAGCGCTAGAACGTTTGCTGCACCGCCCATATCCTTTTTCATCAAGCTCATGGCAGATCCCGGCTTAATATTAAGCCCGCCTGTATCAAAACAAACGCCTTTACCCACAAGTGTCACTTTCGGATCCGTTGACTTGCCCCATGTCATCTCAAGCAAACGCGGCTCTTCAGAAGAGGCTCTGCCAACTGTGTGGATCAATGGGAAATTTTGTTCAAGTAGAGCATCACCTAGGGTGACGTTCACATCAGCACCATAATGATTGGCAAGCGTTCGGAATACACGTTCCAGAGCAACCGGTCCCATATCATTGGTTGGGATGTTGATAAGGTCGCGCGCAAGATAAACACCCGACAGCTGTCTTTGTAAATCAACAGAATCAACTGAACCATCTTGAACAAGATTGGGCTTTTGTTTTGTTGATTTCTTATAATATAAGAACTGGTAAGCGCCCATACCAAATCCTAACAACAATTTTTCCATTGCAGCATCTGGTCCGGCGAGCTGCCAATTCCCCTCAGGCAACAGTTTTGCAAGCTTACCACTGACAAATGGATTGTCAGTTGGATTATCGCCCAAACCTAATAATGCACCTGCGAGTTCGCCATCTTGACCCGGAACAAGCAGAAAATTACCCGATGTTGCTTCAAAACCAGCTGATAAAGCCCACTTCTTTACTAAAACAGGTAAATCGTCATTTTCGAACTGCTCGTTTGTGACAGCCCATATCGGTTTGGCATCCTCATTATCCGTTGAAAAAGGTAACACGCGGTTTTCGAGCAAAAATGCAGTCATAAAGGGCCTCACATAAAATCAAACAGGTGCTGATCAAGAATCAGTTGTTAACCATCCGTTAGGGTTAACAGATTATTTATAACCTATCGAATAGGACAGGCAAACTAATTGCAATTCCTTTTCTAGCCAACTGTTTAGCACCACTCAGGTGCATTGGAGCCCTTTATGACGAACCTTGCGAATTCAAGTTCTGTATATGGTAAGTTAACTCGGTTGTTAGCAATATCGGTTATTGCTATTGGCTTTGCTGGTTGCGCCTCTAAGAGTGGCATCACAACAGGTTCGGTTTCTAAATTTAATAAGCCACTTGCGCAAATGAATGCGAGTGAATTGGGTACAGCGGCCAATAGTGTTGGCGCGCGTTATTCCAAAAACCCGAAAGACGCTGGCATTGCCATGCAATATGCATCTATCTTGCAAATGAATGGCCAAAGCAAACAATCTCTTGCGGTTATGCAGCAGGCAGCTATCCACAATCCTGAAGACCGAACTGTTTTGGCAGCTTATGGCAAATCATTGGCAAGTGCTGGGCATTTAGAGCAAGCACTGACGACCATTCGCCGTGCTCAAACACCCGACCAACCAGATTGGAAGCTGTTGTCAGCAGAGGGCGCGATCCTTGATCAACTTGGTGAAACTGTTGAAGCACGCCGTAAATATCGCGAAGCGCTTGATCGCAAACCGAATGAGCCAACAATTTTGTCGAATATCGGCATGTCATATTTGCTCGCAGGTGATCTGCGTACAGCAGAAACTTATCTGCGCAATGCATCCAACCAACCAACTGCGGATAGCCGCGTGCGCCAAAACTTAGCACTTGTGATCGGTCTACAAGGTCGCTTTGCAGAAGCTGAACAAGTTGCGCGTAATGAACTTTCAAGCCAGCAGGCAGAAGCAAATGTGACTTACTTAAAGCGCATGATTGCTCAAAACAATTCTTGGAAAAAACTAAAGCAAACCTAAAGCAGGGTTTTCGTTAGAAACCATAAGGAATTGTCCTACGATTATTGGGATCAATTTCAAGCTTTCGCTTAAGCGGCGGGACAGCGCGTTGATGACAATCTGAGCGATCACATATCCGGCAGGAAATTCCAATAGGTTCAAATGCCGTATCGCGATTGATGTCTAGATCATCCGCGTAAACCAAATCACCAGCATGGATGATCTCACAACCCAATGCTAATGCATGGCGTTGGACGGGTTTTCGAAATCCACCTCGTCGTTTGGAAACGGCGGTTGATAGACATAGATAGCGCACGCCATCAGGGGTTTCCGCAAGTTGCCTTAATATCTGGTCAGGTGTTTCAAAAGCACGATGCGCATTCCATAAAGGGCAAGCTGAACCAAATCTGGCAAATTGTAGCTTTGTTGCACTATGACGTTTGGTAATGTTGCCTGCTTGATCCAGCCTTGCAAAGAAAAACGGGATGCCTTTTGCCCCAGGTCTTTGTAATGTGCTTAAGCGATGCGCGACTTGTTCTAAGCTTGCACCAAAATAATCCGCTAGCATTTCAAGATCATGGCGGTATTCGCGCGCCGTCTCTAAAAATGCGCCGTAAGGCAAAGTGGCAGCACCAGCGAAATAGTTTGCAAGTCCGATACGACAGATATCCTGCGCGTCCGCTGATCTGAAATCAGCCTGCGCGATGATCCCGTCAATTGTCTTCTTATGCTCTAATAATGCAATCTGGTGCGCAATTTGGAAGGTATTTGTTGCGTGGCTAGCTTGGCTGTTTAACCGCAATATGCGCGCACTCTCATCATAAGATCTGATCACGCGGTCTTTCTCATCCCCACCAGATAATGACACATGCACACGATGATTGCGCTCAATGTGATCCGCAAAGGCGCGTAGGTTTTTTTGCCCACGGTGATCAAAACTGCCTGATAGCTTTTCAGCCAGCACATCTAATTCATGCACATAATTATCTAAATAGTGGAAGAAATCGCGCACTTCTTCATAAGGTGTTGGGTCAGTAAGCGCGCCACTGCGTTCGAGTGTGTCATCCAATTCCGCTAATTGTTCACCCGCATGCCGGAGTGCCTGATGCATTGATAAAAATGCTTTCGCAACCGCAGGCGCATTTTGAGAAACAAGCTTTAAATCCTGCACACTTGGTGCTTCGCCGCCAAATAGAGGATCAGCCAAGGCTTCAGCCATATCTGCAAGCAAGCGATCGCTATCATCTTCGGAGAGTGTGGTGATATCAACGGCAAATTTCTCAGCAAGCGCAAGCAATACGGTTGCCGTTAAATGTCGTTGATTATTCTCAATCTGATTGAGATAGCTTGTAGAAATACCCAATTGATCGGCAAAACTTGCCTGTGTCAGCTTATTCTCTTCGCGAATAGCTTTGATATTTCGACCAACAAATAGTTTTCGTCCGCGCATGTTTACAACTTTGCAAAAATAAATATGCAATATTTGCTAAACTGACTATGTTGCATTTTCAAGTCTTATTTTTCCCAGAAAGTGCTTTATAAGCATGGGTTAACAAAGGGGTTGATATGCAGCACATACTTGATGAACTAGAAAAACGCCGCGAAGAAGCGCGGCTTGGTGGTGGTCAGCGACGCATCGATGCGCAACATAAAAAGGGCAAATTGACGGCTCGCGAACGTATCGACGTACTTCTTGATGAAGGCACGTTTGAAGAATACGACATGTATAAGACCCATCTTTGCACTGATTTTGGTATGAGCGAGAGCCAACCACCAGGTGATGGTGTTGTGACAGGCTGGGGTACAATTAACGGTCGACCCGTTTATCTTTATGCGCAGGACTTTACGGTCTTTGGTGGATCGCTGTCTGAAACCCACGCTGAGAAAATCTGCAAAATCATGGATTTGGCGGTTCAAAACGGTGTTCCAGTGATCGGCCTTTGTGATTCAGGTGGCGCTCGCATTCAAGAAGGTGTCGCCTCCCTTGGTGGTTATGCTGAAGTTTTCTGGCGCAATGCGCAAGCCTCAGGTGTTGTGCCACAGATTTCTGTCATTATGGGCCCATGTGCGGGCGGTGCGGTTTATTCACCCGCAATGACCGACTTTATCTTTATGGTCAAAGACACAAGTTACATGTTTGTAACCGGTCCTGATGTGGTAAAAACCGTAACCAATGAAATCGTTACGGCCGAAGAACTTGGCGGCGCCACAACACATACCAAGAAATCCTCTGTTGCAGATGGTGCTTTTGAAAATGATGTTGAAGCGCTGCTGCAAATCCGCGAATTTTACGATTTTCTTCCACTTTCAAATCGCGATGGTGCGCCGTATCTGCCAACAACTGACCCTGTCACCCGAACAGAAGAATCACTTGATACTTTGGTACCTGAAAATCCAAACATGCCCTATGACATGCATGAAGTGATTACGAAAACAGCCGATGAAGGGCAGTTTTATGAGATCCAAAAAGACTATGCAGGTAACATTCTAACCGGGTTTATTCGTATCAATGGTGATACGGTGGGTGTTATTGCTAACCAGCCGATGGTGCTAGCTGGCTGTTTGGATATTGATTCATCTAAAAAAGCAGCACGCTTCATACGTTTTTGTGACGCGTTTAATATCCCACTTCTCACATTCGTTGATGTTCCGGGTTTCTTACCCGGTACGGCTCAGGAATATGGCGGCATCATCAAACATGGTGCAAAACTCTTATTTGCTTATGCAGAAGCCAATGTACCGATGGTTACAGTGATCACTCGCAAAGCTTATGGCGGAGCGTATGATGTGATGGCATCCAAACATATTCGTTCTGATGTGAATTACACATGGCCAACAGCCGAAATTGCAGTAATGGGCGCAAAAGGTGCCACAGAAATTTTATATCGTTCTGAGCTTGGCGACCCAGAAAAGATCGCCGAACGCACCAAGGAATACGAGGATCGCTTTGCAAATCCATTTGTTGCTGCCCAGCGCGGTTTTGTCGATGAAGTGATCATGCCCCATTCAACCCGCCGCCGTGTTGCGCGCGCATTTGAAATGCTAAAAACCAAGCAAACAAATGAGCCGTTTAAAAAACACAACAATATGCCGCTATAGGGGATCAAATGCCTAAATTACCTTACATGTTAAAACATCGCGGCTTCCCATCGCGCTTACCGGGGACTGATTTTCAGTTCACCATTCGCCGTGCGGCACCTGTTGCAACAAAGATAGAAAAGCGCGAGCGCCATCCTGATCGCAAGAAAATTTTAATCGAAGCCGATACTAATTTTCTTGCTTGTTTATGGAATGCATTTGGTGACCAACCATTTGAACGCGGTAATCTTGACGCTGGGCGCATCGGCACTCTGTTCATGCGTGAGGTCAAACCCATGGATGATAATTTTGACCCGCAAGATTATGAGGCCATGCTCTACATCGACGAATACGTTGCACGTGCAAGCTTCCCAAAAAGTTTTGAAGAGGAAAATTACAGATGATTACGAAAATCCTCGTTGCCAATCGCGGTGAGATTGCTTGCCGTGTGTTTAAATCCGCTAAAAAGATGGGAATTGCGACTGTTGCCGTTTATTCCGATGCGGACAAAAACGCGCTCCATACATCTATGGCAGATGAAGCTGTGCATATTGGCCCAGCACCTGCAGCTGAGAGTTACTTGATCATCGATAAAATCATTGATGCCTGTAAACAAACTGGCGCGAATGCTGTGCATCCTGGATATGGTTTTTTATCCGAGCGAGCCGAATTTGCCGAGCGTTTAAAAGAAGAAGGCATCATTTTTGTCGGCCCACCAAAAGGTGCGATCGAAAAAATGGGCGATAAGATCACCTCCAAAAAGATCGCCGATGACGCAGGTGTTTCCACTGTTCCGGGCCATATGGGTTTGATTGATGATGCGGAACATGCGGTTAAAATCTCAGATGAAATTGGTTATCCTGTTATGATTAAAGCCTCCGCTGGTGGCGGTGGTAAGGGCATGCGCATAGCCTGGAATGATGATGAGGCGCGTGAAGGGTTTGAGCGCTCAAAATCCGAGGCTGCGAGCTCATTTGGTGATGATCGTATCTTTATTGAGAAGTTCGTTGAAGAACCCCGCCATATTGAAATTCAAGTTCTCGCAGATGCGCATGGAAACTGCATTTATTTAGGTGAGCGTGAATGCTCTATTCAGCGCCGAAACCAAAAAGTGATTGAAGAAGCGCCTAGCCCATTTTTGGATGAAGCCACTCGCAAAGCCATGGGTGAACAAGCTTGTGCGTTATCGCAAGCTGTGGGCTATACCAGCGCCGGTACGGTTGAATTTATCGTTGATAAAAACTGCAATTTCTATTTCCTAGAAATGAATACGCGTTTGCAAGTTGAACACCCTGTCACCGAGCTCATCACGGGCGTCGATCTTGTTGAGCAGATGATCAATGTGGCTGCTGGTGACAAGCTATCACTCACACAGGACGACATTCAGCTTAATGGCTGGGCGATGGAAAGCCGCCTTTATGCAGAAGACCCCTATCGCAAGTTTTTGCCTTCAATCGGCCGCCTAACACGTTATCGCCCACCTGCAGAAGGTGACATTGGCGACGGCAATATTATCCGCAACGATACCGGTGTTTATGAAGGTGGCGAGATCTCTATGTATTACGATCCTATGATCGCCAAATTATGTACATGGGGTGAAACCCGCGATGAAGCCATTCAAACAATGTGCGAAGCGCTGGATATGTTTGAGCTTGAAGGTATTGGCCATAATCTGCCGTTCTTATCAGCTGTGATGGGGCATGACCGCTTCCGCTCTGGCAATATTACAACTGCGTTTATTGCTGAGGAATATCCTGAAGGTTTTAAAGGTGTAGAGCTAACTGAAGGCGAGCTTAATTCAATTGCATCAGGTGCTGCAGCGATGATGCTTGTTGAAGTGGAACGTCGTGAAGTGCTCAACAGCATCGATCTTGGCACTGATGATCAGGATGAAAAAGACTATGTCGTTCAAATCGGCGACAAGCTCATTCCTGTTCTTGTCTCACGCAGCGATGATAAGGTTGAAGGCACATTTGACATCACAATCGGTGATGGGCCGGAACAGCAAATATTCTGCACCTATACTCCGGGTGATACGCTAACCGTGTTCAGCTCCTCTGATGATACCAGTGCGCAAGGTGTAAATTATTTCCTTAAGAGCAACCGCACAGCAGACGGGTTTCGTATTCGAACACGTGGCGCTGATTTAGATGTGAAAGTACTCACTCCGCGCGTCGCCGAACTGCTCTCGCTAATGCCGATCAAAGAGGCTGCGGATACATCGAAATATCTGCTTTGCCCAATGCCAGGTCTGGTGATTGATCTAAAAGTGTCCGTTGGTGATGCGATTGAAGAAGGGCAGCCACTCGCCATTGTTGAAGCGATGAAAATGGAAAATGTCTTAAAGGCTGAGAAATCCGGAACGGTGAAAGAAATTCCGGTGAAAACAGGCGATAGCTTAGCGGTTGATGCGGTGATTATGGAGTTTGAATAATGACTGGCTCTGAAACTAAAAAACGCGATTGGCTTGACCTTGCTAGCAAGGAGATGAAGGGGAAAGACCCAAAGTCTTTAGAATGGCATACGCCGGAAAATATTATCGTCAAACCTATTTATACCGGTGATGATATCCCGGAAGCTGCAAAAAATGACATGCCCGGATTCGCGCCGTTCACACGCGGCATCAAAGCGACCATGTATGCAGGCCGCCCCTGGACTATCCGCCAATATGCAGGATTTTCCACGGCAGAAGAAAGTAACGCATTTTACCGCAAGAACTTAGCGGCTGGCCAAAAGGGTTTGTCTGTAGCCTTCGATCTTGCAACACATAGAGGCTATGATTCTGATCACCCACGCGTTGTAGGTGATGTGGGAAAAGCTGGTGTTGCGATTGACAGCGTTGAAGACATGAAAATTCTCTTCAACGGCATTCCACTTGATCAAATGTCGGTTTCTATGACGATGAACGGTGCTGTTATTCCAGTGCTCGCAATGTTTATTGTTGCAGGTGAAGAGCAAGGGGTGGATCGGGCCAAACTCTCAGGCACCATTCAAAATGATATCCTAAAAGAGTTTATGGTGCGCAATACCTACATTTACCCACCTGAGCCATCGATGCGCATCATCGCTGATATCATTGATTATACCGCGCGCGAAATGCCAAAGTTTAATTCAATTTCTATCTCCGGCTATCACATGCAAGAGGCGGGCGCGACACTTGCACAAGAGTTGGCTTATACATTAGCAGATGGGATGGAATATGTCCGTTCTGCAATGAATAAGGGGCTGGATGTTGATGCATTTGCGGGACGTTTATCTTTCTTCTTCTGCATTGGCATGAACATCTTTATGGAGGCATCAAAGCTGCGCGCTGCGCGCAAGCTCTGGGCGAAAATCATGACCGATTTTGGTGCAAAGTCTGAGCGCTCCAAAATGCTACGTACCCATTGCCAAACATCGGGCGTCTCATTGACCGAGCAGGACCCATACAACAATATTGTGCGTACAACAGTTGAAGCAATGGCGGCAACACTTGGTGGAACGCAAAGCTTGCACACCAATTCGTTCGATGAAGCAATTGCTCTTCCGACAGAGTTTTCAGCGCGTATTGCAAGAAACACGCAGTTAATTTTGCAACATGAAACTGGTATCACAAATGTGGTCGATCCTCTTGGCGGTTCTTATTATGTTGAAGCTTTGACGAACGATCTTGCCGATGAAGCATGGCGACTAATTGAAGAGGTTGAAGCTTTGGGCGGTATGACGAAAGCCGTTGAACAAGGTTTGCCAAAAATGCGCATTGAAGAATCGGCCGCCAAACGACAAGCGCGCATCGATAAAGGCGAAGATGTCATTGTTGGCGTGAATAAGTATCGACTTGATGATGAAGCACCGATTGATATTTTGGACATCGACAATGCAAAAGTGCGAAAGGCACAAATTGCACGTCTTGAAAAAATGAAATCGCATCGCGATGACAAGGCTCATAAAGCAGCAATTGAAAATCTGGAACAAGTTGCAGCGTCCGGTTCAGGCAATTTGCTTGAAGCAGCAGTTAAAGCTGCCCGAGCGCGCGCGTCTTTGGGTGAAATATCTGATGCTATGGAGAACGCATTCTCTCGCCATAAGGCAACAACGCGGATTATTTCAGGTGTTTATCAGTCTGACTATGACGGTGACCCTGAATATGAAAACTTAAAACAGAAGATTTCTGATATTACGACCCAGCGAGATAAACAGCCTCATATTTTGGTCGCTAAAATGGGACAAGATGGCCATGATCGCGGCGCAAAAATCATTTCAACAGCTTTTGCTGACATGGGTTTTGAAGTTGAATTATCTGATATGTTTGAAACCCCAGTTGAGATTGCGGATAAAGCGATATCAAGCAAGGTTGATGTCATTGGGGTATCTTCACTCGCAGCTGGTCATAAAACGCTTATTCCCGAACTGATCCAAATGCTAAAGGATCGTGATGCTGATGATATCATTGTTGTTTGTGGCGGGGTGATTCCAGAACAGGACTATCAAATGCTAAAAGATGCTGGTGTTGCGGAAATTTTTGGCCCTGGTTCTAATGTTTTGGATGCCGCAAATGCTGTTTTAGGTCAGATTTCAGGTCAATTGCGTAATAATTAACACTATAATTCAACTGCTTAAACAAAAGGCATAGACTCACCCGAAAGTATTAAACCCATTTTTAATAAGATCACCGGATAATCAAACCTAGTATTTTTACTGTATTAGGGTGAAAAAATGGCTGGACAAAAATCGTCCAAGGATCAAATTAAGGGTACGGAGGGTAACTTTCTTTCTCGATTAATCGTCGAGGAGCAACGAGAGCACGTGCGTCGTCAAATGTATGCGCCGTGCAAAGTTGGCTACATGAAGGGTGGATTGCGCGGCTATAGCGTCATGAAGGGTATGATCGTTGACCTATCTGAAGGTGGTGCACAGCTAAAATTGCCATTTATGTTGACCCGTGGTCAGGATCTTTATCTTTTGCTTCAAAACTTCCCCTATAAGCTTGCGGCAGTGGTTGTAGATGTAACCGATGTTGGCACACATCTAAAATTTGCAAATACGATACCTCCAGAAGCTGTGCATCAAATTGCATCTGGACGCCCATATGTGAAACCGACAAAGGCTAAAACCCCTAAAAAGAAATCATAATGGTACTTTTGGGTGATCATGCATCAGACCAAAGCGTTGCATAAAGGCCATAGCTACCTATTTAATGATAACAATCGTGTTATTAATCGGTTTAGGACTTGCAACTCGTTATTAATACAAAATAAACCATAATCATGAGATTTGCCTTAACTGGCAAATTATGATTGGGGACATTAAGTATTATCATGCAGCGTCGCAAATTTCTTCAGCTTGGATTGGTTTCAACATCTGCTCTTTTAGTGGGGTGTACAACATCAAGCGAAACATCAAAAACAGTCTCAAACTCACCATCGAAAAACAAAGTTGGAACAATATATTCTGACGCATATGGTTCAGTTAATGATGGCGGCTTCCGCGTTCCTGCGGTCCCAATCGAGAAATTGGACAAGAAATACCACCGTCAAATCGTGCGCTTTAAAACGCGTCATCCGAAAAATACAGTGATCGTCAACACAAAACAACGTCACCTATATTACATTTTGGGCGGCGGAAAAGCTGTTCGGTATGGTATTGGTGTTGGCCGAGCTGGGTTTGCTTGGGAAGGTGAAGCCTATGTTGCTTGGAAGCGCCCGTGGCCAACATGGACACCACCAAAAGAGATGATCCAGCGCCAACCTCGTCTACGCAAATATGCAGATGGTGGCATGCAGCCTGGATTGCGTAACCCACTGGGCGCACGCGCACTTTATCTGTTTGATAGTGAAACCAAGCAAGATACTCTGTATCGCTTGCACGGAACGCCTGAATGGAATTCAATCGGGACAGCTGCATCATCTGGGTGTATTCGCTTGATCAACCAAGATGTTATGGATCTTTATGATCGCGTAAAACCTGGTCGCCGAACAAAAGTGATTGTTATTCAATAATTTTGAAAAACTAATTTCCAAATAAAAAGCCTCGGAGATGTTTTAATATCTCCGAGGCTTTTTCTTTTTATGCTTTCTCGCGCTTAGCTAGCTTTTAGTTCCAACCGGCGGCGATGCAATACTGGCTCAGTATACCCGCTAGGTTGGGCTTTGCCTTCTAGAACCAATTCAAGCGCAGCTTGGAATGCAATCGATCCTTCAAAATTTCCAGCCATGTTTATGTAATTGGCATCGCCAGCATTTTGACCATCTACAACTGCTGCCATCTTTTTCAATGTGCTAACGATTTGTTCTTCATCAACCACACCATGGTGCAACCAGTTTGCCATATGCTGTGCTGAAATACGCAATGTGGCGCGATCTTCCATCAATCCGATATTATTGATATCTGGCACTTTTGAACAACCCACACCTTGATCTACCCAGCGCACAACATAACCCAAGATACCTTGCGCATTGTTATCAAGCTCATTCTGAATATCTTCAGGTGTCCAGTTCGGATTTTTAGCCACAGGAATTGACAGGATATCATCGATATTAGCGCGGCCACGAGATGCGATCTCGCTCTGAACGTTTTTCACGCTAACCTCATGATAGTGCGTGGCGTGAAGCGTAGCAGCAGTTGGTGATGGTACCCAAGCCGTATTAGCACCAGCTTTTGGATGACCAATTTTTTGCTCAAGCATATCTGCCATACGATCTGGCATGGCCCACATGCCTTTACCGATTTGCGCATGACCGGCCAAGCCACATTCAAGGCCAATGTCCACGTTCCAGTTTTCATAAGCTGAAATCCACGCGGCCTGCTTCATGTCTCCTTTACGGATCATTGGGCCTGCTTCCATTGAAGTGTGCATTTCATCGCCTGTGCGATCTAAGAAGCCTGTATTGATGAAGACGACGCGTTCTTTCGCAGCACGGATACATTCTTTTAAGTTCACAGTCGTGCGGCGTTCCTCATCCATGATACCCATTTTAAGTGTATTTGGTGCCATACCGAGCGTTGCTTCAACACGTGAGAAAATCTCACTTGCAAATGCAACCTCTTCAGGACCGTGCATCTTAGGCTTCACAATATACATCGAACCTTCGCGCGAATTTGCACGTCGTCCGTCTGGCCCAATGTCACGCAAAGCAATAAGCGCTGTGATCATTGCATCCATCATGCCTTCAGGCGCTTCATTCCCATTTTTATCAATAATCGCAGGATTGGTCATTAAGTGGCCAACATTACGGATGAGCATCAAAACGCGTCCTGACAATGACACATCTGAACCACCTGGTGCTGTGTAAGTGCGGTCAGGATTTAACTTTCTGACGATGGTCTTGCCATTTTTCTCAAGAGTTTCCTCAAGGTCACCCTTCATCAGGCCCAACCAGTTGCGATAAACGAGCGTTTTATCTTCACCATCAACAGCGGCAATTGAATCTTCGCAATCCATGATCGATGTAAGTGCAGATTCTAAAACAACATCCGAAATCCCAGCTGGGTCTTCGCTGCCGATTTGGCTGTTTGGATCGATCACGATTTCAACATGCATGCCGTTTTTCACAAGTAGGATTTTCGATGGTGCATCGGTTGCACCAACATAACCAGCAAACTGGCCGCTTTCTTTCAGGCCAACAGTCTCACCACTTGCAAGTTCAACGCTCAATGCGCCATCGGATACCGATAAAGCCTTCGCATTGTGCCAATCACCATTTAGCGGAGCGCTTTTATTTAAGAAGTCGCGTGCCCATGCTATGGCTTTTGCACCGCGTACTGGATTGTAGCCTTTACCTTTTTCCGCGCCGTCTTCTTCTGACAACGCATCCGTGCCGTAAAGCGCATCATATAGCGAGCCCCAGCGTGCATTGGCAGCATTAAGGGCGAAACGTGCGTTCATGATTGGCACAACAAGTTGAGGACCAGCGATTTCGCAAATTTCGCGATCCACATTGTTTGTGCTGACTGAGAATTTTTCACCTTCCGGAACCAGATAACCGATTTCGTTGAGGAAATCTTTGTAAACATCTAGATCGTGAGGTGCACCATTTTGGCGATGCCAATCATCTATCTTGGATTGCAAACCATCACGTTTTGCCAAAAGTTCTTTATTCTTTGGTCCAAGATCATGAATAAGGGCTGAAAACTGCTCAAAAAAACTGTTTTCATCCACACCTGATCCCGGCAACGCCTCATTGACGAGGAAATCATAGAGTTCAGAATGTATTTTAAGACCGTTTCGTTCTTGCATGGCCATGTGTTGCTCCACTTATTATGTGATCGAAATTTTCTATCGTTTTAAAGATGGTCAATTATTTGTCAATCAGAGGCTAAAGAATAAGATTGTTTCTATTTTGGAAATAATCTTATTCTCCTAGTATTTTCTTTTGCTAACGGTCATCGGCAATCCACCTTGCGGCTGCACCGTAAGCTTCTGAACAGGCCAAGGATTTGTCTCTTGAGTGACATCAAACCGATACTGCCGAAACAATACACCCAGTGCGATGATAGCCTCTTGCAAAGCGAAGGTTGCACCAATGCATACTCTGGGGCCAGCACCAAACGGAAGATATTGAAATCTATGTAGTTCTACTTTGTTTTCAGGTAAAAAACGCTCGGGTCTAAAGACCCTTGGATCATCCCATAACTCCTCATGGCGATGCAGCGTCCAAGGCATGACAAGGACGGTTGTATCCTTCTCAATAGTAACAATTTCACCGCTTGGGGAGGTCCATTTATCATCGCTTAATGGCGCACGATTGATAGAAGGCGCAGGCGGATAAAGCCGCATTGTTTCTTCAAAAACGGCACGGGTCCAAGGCATTTCATCGAGCCAATCAACAGGATCAACATTATTATCATGTACTTTATCGGCTTCCTCTTCCATCGCTTTGCGATGTTTTGGAGAATTTGCCACACAATATAGCGCCCACCCTAATGCGCGCGCAGTGGTTTCATGTCCCGCACCAATAAAGGTTATGATATTGTCTTCAATTTCAGATCTTTTTAACCCATCGGGTGCTTCTTGACGCAAGAGCAATGTGAGGAAATCTTCCGGCACGTCGCCCTCACCATTATTCATCTGCGCTCTGCGCTTATCTGCGGTATCAGAGACTATTTTGCGGAACTTGCGCATGATAGGTATCCCCAGCATGCGGCGAAAACGCGGGACCCAGCGCGGGGCTTTAATCAAATCAAGCGGATCAACGCGTCCCATTGTATGCAACAATCGATCTACATCAGTTGATAAATCATCTGTTTGAGACACGATGTCATTGGAAAACAGTGTTTCTGCCAAAATTTCGTAGGTCATTTCAGTCATGTCGGTTGAGACATCAACCAAACCGTTATCTTCTGCGATAGGATCATATTTCAACGCATATTGTTTTGCACGCTGATGCATCAGCTTTGCAAAGCCTTTGGCGTGCCTAGGTGCAAAAACTGGCGCCACAGATTTACGCGAACGTTTCCAAACGGGACCTTCAGCTGTTAATAACCCATCGCGGAGGATCGGTCTCAAAATCAGCTGACGCACTGTTGCCATGCGATAATTTTTGGCATTCTCAACCAAAACATAGTGTACGAGATCAGGATCATTGGCGATTAAAATACGCTCATTGAGAAACTTTGTTTTAATCCAAGGTAGAGTGTAGGAGGGTTGCCCCCACACCTCCAATGGATTGGATAATGTTGCCTTTATCACCTCAAAAATTGACGGAATGGTTGTCCGCGGCACGGGCGCCGGGGGCACAAATTCGTCATTTTCATCCGGTATATTGTCCATATTCACATCAAGGTTTTCTAACATTTGGCTCAATCATACTCCAAGGCACTGAATTATCGAAAAAATCCGTGAAAATCCTCACGAAATAGACCTGCAAATTTGGCATTCAAAGCACTTGCGATTATAGATTAACCATATGATTTTTGCGTGATTCGCACGTCTAATTATACATACGCAACCAAACGGGATTTGGGTTTTAATGAACGATACTCCAATGGACGAAAATAGCGCTGATTATGGTGCTGACTCTATCAAAGTTTTAAAAGGGCTCGATGCTGTGCGCAAACGCCCGGGTATGTATATCGGCGATACAGACGATGGCTCTGGCTTGCACCATATGGTCTATGAGGTTGTTGATAATGCCATTGATGAAGCTTTGGCAGGTCACGCTGATCTCGTCACCGTTACACTTAATGCCGATGGCTCATGTACGGTCACTGATAATGGTCGCGGCATCCCAACAGGCATTCACGAAGAAGAAGGCGTTTCAGCCGCCGAATTGATCATGACCCAGCTTCATGCTGGCGGTAAATTTGATCAAAACTCTTATAAAGTTTCTGGTGGCCTTCACGGTGTGGGCGTTTCGGTTGTGAACGCGTTGTCTGTTTGGCTCAAAATGAAAATTCATCGTGACAATGAAGTTCATGAAATGAGCTTCACTCATGGTGTTGCGGATGCTCCGCTTGCAAAAACCGGTGACCGCGAGGGTCGTTCGGGAACAGAAGTGACATTCCTACCATCGTCTGAAACCTTTACAATGACTGAATTTAAATATGAAACGCTTGAGCATCGCTTGCGCGAGCTTGCGTTCCTCAATTCAGGTGTTCGAATTGTGCTCACTGATAACCGCCACTCAGATGTTCGTTCAGATGAACTTTATTACGAAGGTGGCTTAGAGGCCTTTGTGCGTTACTTAGATCGCACAAAAAAACCACTTGTTGAGGACCCAATTACAATCACCAGCGAACGTGACGGTATCACCGTTGAAGTTGCGATGTGGTGGAATGAAAGCTACCACGAAAATGTGTTGTGTTTTACCAATAACATCCCACAGCGCGATGGCGGCACGCATATGGCTGGCTTCCGTGGCGCTCTGACGCGTCAGGTCACAGGTTATGCTGATAAATCTGGCTTGACCAAGAAGCAAAAGGTGTCGCTCACTGGCGATGATTGCCGCGAAGGTTTAACCGCTGTTTTATCGGTTAAAGTGCCGGATCCGAAATTCTCATCGCAAACCAAAGATAAGCTCGTCTCCTCTGAGGTTCGACCTGTTGTGGAAAGCCAAATGAACGAAGCTTTGGGCATGTGGCTTGAAGAGCATCCAAATGAAGCAAAAATTCTTGTTGGCAAAGTATGTGAAGCGGCTCACGCACGTGAAGCCGCGCGCCGTGCACGCGAATTAACCCGCAGAAAGGGCGTGCTTGATATCGCATCACTTCCTGGGAAACTTGCTGATTGCTCTGAACGCGACCCAACAAAATCTGAAGTCTTCCTCGTGGAGGGTGATTCAGCGGGTGGATCGGCCAAGCAAGGTCGTTCCCGTGATAATCAGGCGATTTTGCCATTGCGCGGTAAAATCTTAAATGTTGAACGCGCGCGGTTTGACAAAATGTTGTCTTCACAAGAGATCGGTACGTTGATCACAGCGCTTGGAACAGGCATTGGTAAGGATGAATTTAACGCTGATAAATTACGTTATCACAAAATCATCATCATGACTGATGCGGATGTCGACGGTGCACACATTCGCACATTGCTTTTGACATTTTTCTTCCGCCAAATGCCTGAATTGATTGAGCGTGGGCATTTATATATTGCCCAACCACCGCTTTACAAAGTAGCGCGTGGCAAATCATCTCGCTATTTGAAAGATCAGGCGGCACTTGAAGATTACTTGATTACATCAGGACTTGAAGAAGCAGCACTTGAAGTAGCTTCAGGTGAAGTGCGTGCAGGGCTCGATCTACGCTCTGTTGTGGATGATGCTTTGCGTTTACGTACGCTGCTTGATGGTCTTCATTCCCGTTACAACAGATCATTGGTTGAGCAGGCGGCAATTGCAGGTGCATTATCAGCAGAAACATTTGCTGATCCCACACAAGCTGCTGCGCTTGCGACAAGGGTTGCAGAACGAATGGACATGATTTCTGATGAAACCGAACGTGGTTGGAGCGGAAAAGTGACCGACACAGGCGGCTTGTTGCTTGAGCGTGTTGTGCGCGGCGTAACTGAAATCGCGCTATTAGATGCTGCACTCCTCGCAAGCCAAGATGCCCAAGCAATTCATCAACTCAACGAACGTTTGAATGAGGTCTATGCGGAACCCGCAACACTTAAACGTAAAGCCGCCGTGGAAATCATTGGTGGCCCTATGGCACTGCTCGATAGCGTATTCTCAATGGGCCGCAAAGGCTTGACTGATATCCAACGCTATAAAGGCTTGGGTGAAATGAACGCTGATCAGCTCTGGGAAACCACACTTGATCCAAATGTACGTTCATTGCTGCAGGTTAAGATCAGCGATGCTGTGAATGCAGATGATCTATTCTCGCGCCTTATGGGCGATGAGGTGGAGCCACGCCGCGAATTTATTCAGGACAACGCATTGAGCGTTGCAAACTTGGATATCTAATGATCAGAGAAATTGGATATAAAGGCGAGGTCTACTCATGAGCTCGCAACAAATATCCAATATGGCGGAATATACCGTCACGGAAATTTCAGGCTCGATCAAAAAAACGGTCGAGACTGCTTTTACTCATGTGAGAGTTCGTGGTGAAATTTCCGGGTTTCGCGGGCAGCATTCATCAGGGCATGCATATTTTTCCATAAAAGACCCAAAAGCGCGGATGGATGCTGTGGTTTGGAAGGGCGTGTTTAACCGCCTTAAATTCAAGCCCGAAGAAGGCATGGAAATGATTGCAACGGGGAAGATCACCACCTTCCCCGGCTCATCTAAATATCAGATCGTTATTGAACAACTAGAACCCGCTGGCGCGGGTGCGCTCATGGCGCTGCTGGAAGAACGCAAGAAAAAGCTTGCAGCTGAAGGCTTGTTTGACGCGAACCGCAAACAATTACTTCCTTACCTGCCCAAAACAATTGGTGTTGTCACGTCTCCAACAGGTGCAGTTATCCGAGATATTTTGCATCGGATATCTGATCGGTTTCCAGTTCACGTCATCGTTTGGCCGGTGCGCGTGCAAGGAGATACAAGCGGTGATGAAGTTGCAGCGGCAATAAATGGATTTAATGCGCTTGATGATGCCTCAGACATCAAGAAACCAGATCTGATTATTGTTGCCCGTGGTGGCGGTAGTTTGGAAGATCTGTGGGGCTTTAACGATGAAGCGGTGGTGAGAGCTGCAGATCAATCTGATATACCGCTCATTTCTGCTGTTGGGCATGAGACAGATTGGACACTTCTTGATCTTGTGGCAGATGAACGCGCACCTACGCCAACGGGCGCTGCGGAAATGTCGGTCCCGGTGAAAGCAGACCTTGAAGCCAGTCTATCAAATTTATCTGCGCGTTTACGTTCAGCAAGTTCTCGCAACGTTGATCAGAGACGGCAAAATTTTATTGCCCTATCGCGAGGGTTACCATCGCTTGATAACCTTTTAGCCTTGCCAAGACGACGCATTGATGAAGCAACGAGCAATCTATCTAAAGCCATTCATTTAAATACGATCAACAAACGTCGTGGATTTGATTTGGCTGTTAATCGCTTAACACCCATTGCCCTTCTCGCAGCTTTACGCGACCGCCATTCACGCGTGCAGCAGATTGGTCAACGTTTAAAAACAAATTTTGAACGGATCAACGATCGTAAGCGTACGAGCCTTGAACGCTTGGATCGCACGCTCCAACCGGTGCCTTTGCAAATCTTAAGAAAGATTGGCCAAAACCGTTCTCAGATTGATCAATATTCAGCCCGCAATGATAACGCGGTTGCAAGCCTTTTCAGACGACTTTCGCAACAGTTACAAGCCCAAGACCGAATGATGCAGTCATTGGCCTATACTAATGTACTCAAACGCGGCTTTGCTCTTGTTAGAGATGGGGATAACAAACCAATTACACTGGCAAGCGGCGTGAGCGACGGCCAGGTATTAAACATCCAATTTGCAGATGGATATGTAAATGCCAATGCGACTGGAAAAGGAATATCCGAAAGTGCGTCAACGAACAAAACCATTGAAGATAAGCCGGCTAAGTTAGCGAAAAAAGCATCAAAACCAAAGGCACCCTCAAAAGATCAAGGGTCTTTGTTTTAATTAGCTCTTAATCTGAACTATCGCTTAACATCGCCATAAGTTCATCGGAATTCAGCACCGTTGCAAACTCACCATTTAAACTCGCTAATGCGGTTTCGTGTATAAGATCTGCAGGATAAAGGGTTTTGTTATCCGCACTCATCTTATCAAAGGTAGCGGTTGCATCTGAAATTAGAAAAACCTCGTATCCATAATTTCCAGCCATCCTTGTCGTGGTCGATACGCAATGGTCGGTAGTTAGTCCGATAACGACAATTGATGAAGTGTTTTTGGCGTCTAACTCGACTTTCAAATCCGTCCCGATGAAAGCGCTATTAACGTTTTTCTCAAAGACCAATTCGCCGTCAATTGGCATCGCATACTCGTTAAACTCATGCCCACTTTGGCTTGGATGGAGTGCAGACTTTGGATCGGTTGACGCGTGTTTAATATGAATTACTGGAAATTTACGATCACGCCAAAGGGCAATAAGTTTGCCGCATACTTCTTCGGCATCTTTGTTGTTTCTTTTACCACCCCATAACGTTTCATCCAAAAAGCCTTTTTGGACATCAATTACTAACAAGGTTGGGCAATTATCATTAAAACACGGCATGGCAACTCATCCTAACTTTACTTTACGAACTCACCGTAATGAGACAGATGAGGCTCTGTTGTATCAAAGACTTCGATATTCTTAAAAGGTTCCGCCAGAGACTGGCCGCGATAAAACGGCATATATGCACTAAATCCGGCTTTTTGCGAGGCTAATTTTAATTTATCCTGCCCCCAAAATGTAACATGGCGCTCTGGACCCTCTGGATTGAAATCAATCGACACACCGCGTTTGGCGCAAAGTTTGTGAAATTTTTCCGCTCTAAATTTGCTTTCAATAGCGATCTCGATAGTTTCATTATCCGGCAAAGTATTTGAGTTCCACAGGACGCTTGATGCAGCTAACAAAATTACTTTTTGCTTTGTCTCAAGTGTGACAGCATCTTGATCAAATAGAATTTTTGCGAAGTTAAAACTCTCTTGTGTTGTGGGAACAGCGATACGCATAACCCCACCTGGTTTTAAAATTCGCATGCATTCCTTGAGAAATATATGTGTCTTTTCTTCTGTGAGATGTTCGAGCGTATGCGCACAATAAATCAGGCTTGCGCTATTATCAGCGATATCAAGTTTCAGATTATCCTGACACAAATCAATGGCGGTGAAATCTTCTCCCACCTTACCCTGAATAGCTTTGTAGAAGTCACTATTGCCTGGGTAGTCAAAATTTTGCCAGCGCGGATGGTGAAACGCTCCAGATCCAAAATTATAGAACGTGTCATGATCGGAATAATTTGAATACAGCTTCTTATCATTTTTGGATGAGAAAAATGTTAGGCTTGTATCATAGCGATTAATTGCAGCACCCAGACCAAATTTATAAAGCTTCTTATTGATGAATTTCACCAATTTGGGTGCAAATGTAGATCCAGCAATCCGTGCAAAAGTGATTTTGATCGAACCGATAGAGTTGATGCGAAGCGATCTATGACCCACCACGTCTAAATCAGGAATATTGAGTTCAGTAGATTTGACCATGATGCACCCTGATGCTTAAATGTCTTGATAAATTGACAGGAAGTCTATTCCCATTCAATCGTGCCTGGAGGCTTTGACGTCACATCATACACAACGCGATTGATGCCGCGAATTTCATTGATAATGCGTGTTGCAGCCTTACCCAAAAACGCCATGTCGTAGGGGTAAAAATCAGCTGTCATGCCATCAACGGACGTCACCGCCCTTAAAGCGCAAACAAACTCATATGTGCGACCATCACCCATCACGCCAACAGTTTGTACTGGTAGCAAGACGGCAAAAGCCTGCCAAATCTCATCATAAAGACCCGCATTTCTGATCTCATCGAGATAAATCGCATCTGCTTCACGCAAAATCTCAAGTTTATCGCGGGTAATGCCGCCCGGGCATCTGATCGCTAAGCCAGGTCCTGGGAATGGGTGACGGCCGATAAAGGATTGTGGTAGTCCCAGTTCTAGGCCCAAAGCACGCACTTCATCTTTGAACAACTCGCGAAGCGGCTCAACAAGCGCCATGTTCATGCGCTCTGGCAATCCACCAACGTTATGGTGCGATTTAATGGTTACAGATGGACCACCGCTATAGGATACACTTTCGATCACATCTGGATACAAAGTACCTTGCGCTAGGAAGTCTGCACCACCTAATTTGCCAGCTTCTTCTTCAAACAATTCAATGAATAAGCGACCGATAGTTTTACGTTTCGTCTCCGGGTCGGATTCACCTTCAAGCGCTGAAATGAATGTTTCGGAGGCGTCACAATGTAGTAATTTTAGGTCTGGGTAATGTTCGCTAAACATCGCAACAACATCACGTGCTTCGTTTTTGCGCATCAAACCATGATCAACCAAAATACATGTAAGTTGAGAGCCAACAGCCTCATGGATCAATAGTGCGGCAACAGATGAATCAACCCCACCAGATAAAGCACAAATGACTTTCTTATCGCCAACTTGTTCGCGAATAGCGTTGACCGCGCGTTCGCGATATGCCGACATATTCCAGTCGCCTTCAAGGCCTGCAATATTATGCACAAAATTTGCAAGCAGTTTTGAACCATCAGGGGTGTGCACCACTTCTGGGTGGAACATCGTTGAATAGTATTTACGCGCCTCGTCTGCGGCAATGGCAAATGGAGCATTTGGCGAAACGGCAATAACTTCAAACCCATCCGGGAGCTCAGTTACGCGATCGCCGTGGCTCATCCATACCGTGTATTGAGAACCTACATCCCAAAACCCGTCAAACAGTGGGCTAGACTTTAAAATTTCAATGTCAGCACGGCCAAACTCGCGATGGTGTCCGCCTTCAACCTTGCCGCCCAATTGGGTGCACAAAGTTTGCTGACCATAACAAATCGCTAAAATCGGCAATTTGGAATCAAAAACAATTTGAGGAGCACGTGGGCTGTTCTCTTCAAGAACCGACGCTGGTCCACCTGAAAAGATCACTGCCTTGGGGTTTACGCGTTTGAAACCTTCTTCAGCGGACTGAAACGGCACAATTTCACAATAAACGCCTGTTTCTCGGACGCGCCGCGCAATCAACTGTGTGACTTGCGATCCAAAATCGATGATTAAAATACTGTCGGTAGGGGAAGATATGTTGCTCATATATGGGCAATACGAAAAAACGAGGAATTTCGCAAGTGCGAGAAACCGCTTTGTCTTCGTCTTTCACGACTATTTCTATCGATTAAAAGCGGTCCATTACCTGGAATGCTGCAGGCCCCAAAATAACACCAAAAAGAACTGGCAAGAAGAACAGGATCATTGGCACTGTTAATTTTGGCGGCAAAGCTGCAGCTTTTTCTTCTGCACGCGACATTCTAAGATCACGACTTTCTTGCGCCAGCACCCTCAAGGCTTGCGAAATAGGCGTACCATAACGCTCTGACTGGATGAGTGCCTGACAAATAGCCTGAACTGATTCTAGTCCCGTGCGCTTGCCTAAATTTTCAAATGCAGTCTTACGCTCTTGCAGGTAAGACAGCTCTGCCGTTGTCAAAATAAACTCTTCCGCAAGCGCTGGAGACTGGTTTGCAATTTCTTCGGCGGCGCGCTTCATTGCATGTTCAATTGAAATACCGGATTCGACACAAATCAGCATAAGATCTAGTGCATCGGGCCAAGTCGTCTGAATAGACACTTTTCGTTTACCAGCCTGATTTGTGACGAAAATATTTGGTAGATAAAAACCCAGATAGGCTGCAACAATAGATGCGAGGATCTTAATGCCATTTGTCTGCTCAGGCATACCGCCCAAAACAAATACATATAAAAGTGCAAAGCCTAAGAACAAAAACGGCAATGTAAAACGCGCAAATAGAAATACATTCAATGCGTTTTGACTACGATAACCTGCAGCGCGAAGTTTGTTGACCGTATTCTCATCTGCTAGTGCATCTTTTAGATTGAGCTGTTCAACAATTTGCCGAACCGATTTATTATTTTCATTCCGCAAGTTTATTTTTTGATTGGCTTTAGCATTTTCTGCCTGCATACGCGCGCGCTCTCGCGCTCTAATTTCATCACGCTCAAGCGCTACGGATTTCATCCGCGCTGCTGTTTCGTTTCGTTCAAGGTATGGCATGAGCAATGTTACGCAAGTTGCAAAAACCGCAATTGCTACGCAAACAGGGATTAGAACCTGCGGATCAGTAATTGTAGCTAACATTTAAATTCACCTTTCCGCTAAAGATCGAAATTGATCATTTTTTTCATGACAAGCACGCCAATTGTCATCCATAGAAGTGAAACGCCTATGATGAAATGACCACGAGGATCTGTAAATAAAAGCATGATGTAATCAGGGGCCGTAAGATAGACCAGGCCTGTCACAATAAATGGCAATGCTCCGATGATGGCAGCAGAAGCTTTCGCTTCCATGGAAAGCGCCTTCACTTTTGCTTTCATTTGTTTACGCGCGCGAAGCACTGCGGACAAATTTCCCAAGGCTTCCGATAAGTTACCACCCGCTTGGGCTTGAATATTAATTACCACCGAAAAGAAGTTTACCTCAGGCAATGGAACACGGCTGAACATGCGCTCACACGCTTCAGGGATACTTAGTCCAACTTGTTGCGCCTCAACAACGCGAATAAATTCACTCTTAACCGGTTCCGCGCCCTCTGATGCTATCAAGCGCACAGCATCATTTAATGGTAAGCCTGATTTGATCGAACGCACCATGACATCCAGCGCGTTTGGTAACTCATTTAAAAATGCTTTAAACCTACGGTTTTTAATGAAGGATAAAACCCAAGCCGGCAACCCCACCGCAGAGACGAAAAATACACCAAAAGCGATCAAAATGTCACCCGAAGCGATAAATGCCGTTCCGCCTGCAAAGGTGCCTGCAATAACGCCAAATATATAGTATTGCTGGACACTGATTGTTAATCCAGCGTGGATAAGCTTGTCCTTAAGCTTCGTACTTGGTGCTTTGGTTGTTTTCTGCTTTTCTTCAAGTTCTTTAAGCGAATCTTGAACTGATTTTTTCCGCTTACTCATTTCATTCAAGCGGTCACTGGCTGCTTTTTTCTGGGCAATATTTTGACTACCAGATGACATTCTGGACAATCGCGTTTCTGACTTTCGCTCTGTATCGATGCTTTTAAACATCAAGCTATAAGCTAATGCACCAACAGCGACAGCCACCAAAACAATCAGCAGTATAACTTTGGGTTCTAAACCGAACATGTCTTCAACTCCGATTTTAAACGGCGCGCAATCATGAAGATGCTTCCATCTCGTCAAGTGCGTTTGCCAAGCGCTCATCTTCGTTATACATCCGCGCACGATCCCAGAAGTAAGGTTTACCAATGCCTGTTGATCTATGTGCGCCGATCAAACGTCCATTTGCATCTTCGCCATCCACCTCAAATTTCATAAGGTCTTGCGTTACGATCACATCACCTTCCATCCCGGTGACTTCTGTAATGTGAGTGATGCGACGCGAACCATCTCTCAAGCGGGCTGCTTGGATGATTACATCCACAGAACCTGCAAGAATTTCACGTACTGTTTTAGCCGGCAAAGAATATCCACCCATAGCAATCATGGATTCCATTCGGCTCAAGCACTCTCGTGGAGAGTTAGAGTGAATTGTGCCCATTGAACCATCGTGACCAGTATTCATGGCTTGAAGCAAATCAAACACCTCAGGTCCACGCACCTCACCAACGATAATGCGTTCAGGTCTCATCCGTAGACAGTTCTTGATTAGATCTGTCATGGTAATTTGGCCTTCGCCTTCAATATTTGGCGGACGTGTTTCTAGTCTAACCACATGAGGCTGTTGCAACTGAAGTTCGGCACTATCTTCGCAAGTAATAATGCGTTCATCTTGATCAATATAGCCGGTTAAACAATTAAGAAGCGTTGTTTTACCAGAACCAGTACCACCAGAGATTACGATATTACATCTCACGCGACCAATAATCTGCAAAAGGGTTGCACCCGCTGGTGTAATTGATCCAAAATTGACCAATTGATCGAGCGTGAGCTTATCCTTTTTAAACTTACGGATTGTCAGAGCTGTTCCATCAATTGCCAGAGGGGGCGCAATCACGTTCACACGAGAACCATCGGGTAATCGCGCATCACAAATTGGGCTAGATTCATCGACACGTCGACCTACCTGGCTCACAATTCGCTGACAGATAGATAATAATTGTCCATTATCGCGGAAGCGAATTCGCGATTCTTCGACCTTACCGTCAACCTCAATGTAGGTTTTACCTGCTCCATTGACCATGATATCGGCGATATCATCGCGCGCTAGAAGTGGTTCTAGCGGTCCATAACCAAGAACATCGTTACAGATATCGTCGAGCAGTTCTTCTTGCTCTGCAATCGAAAGGGCAAAGTTTTTAATCGCGATAATATCATTGACGATGTCGCGAATTTCTTCACGCGCACTTTCAACATCAAGTTTAGCCAATTGGGACAAATCAATTGTGTCAATTAGTGCAGAAAACACCTGAGATTTTGTATCATAGTAATTTTCATCACGCTCCGGCTCAACCACTGGAGCTGGCGCTGTCGGAGGCGTCACTTTGATCTTTTTAACAGGAGGCTTCGGTGCATCCTGTGACCCCGTTGAAGGCTTTTGAGTTGGACGACTAGATTGAGACGTAGCCTCGACCCGGTCCATTACATTAATTGAACCGGATGAGGGCTTTCCGCCATTGCCACCACTACGTTTACCAAACATATAACTGCCTCAGAACCATGCAAATTTGTTTCAAATTACCGACCAAGTTTCGCCAACAAACCAGATAACGCGCCACCTTTTTGTTTCTTGATCTGAGAGCGACCAGTCAACACGTGCGCGATTTGTGAGAGTGTTTCAGCCGTTGGAGATTTCGCATCCATCTCAGCGATCATTCGACCACTATTTGCAGCATTGCCAAACAAAGCTGAGTCAAATGGGATAACCGCTAATGGATCAACTTCAAACGGACTACAGAAATCTGAAACACTGATTTCAGGTCTCTTTGGCACACCAACCTGATTAAGGATCAAATGCGGCACGGGATCATTTGGACGTGCCTGCGCCAAAGCATCAAAAATATTTTTGGCATTTCGCAAATTGGCCAAATCAGGTGATGCAACGACAACAACCTCATCAACCGCTGCCAAAAGATTTAATGTCCACGAGTTCCAGCAATGCGGAACGTCAAACACAGTCATTGGTGCAGAACGCTGCAATATTTCCAAGATTGGCATAAATGCGTCTTCATCAAGATCAAAAGTCCTGTCCATCATGGATGGTGCAGCCAATAAAGATAAATGCTCTGAACATTTCTCTAATAATCGGTCCATAAAGACTTCATCAATTCTATTTTGAGAATAAACAGCTTCAGCCGTACCTTGAAGCGGATCACGATCAAGATTTAAATTAGCTGTTCCATAGGCCAGATCAAGGTCAGCAAGAATTACACCGGAAGAAAATAAATCTGAAATTCCCCAACCACAATTATGCGCCAAAGTTGATGCGCCAACACCACCTTTTGCTCCGAAAAATGCAACAGTTTTACCAACTGGATCAGCATCTGGGTCAACGAAGATAGATGCCATTGTGTCGATAATATCTGACATGGACACCGGTTTAACCATGTATTCCGCAATGCCGTTTTTAATCAGCTCGCGATAAAGGCCAATATCATTATTGTCACCGATAATGACGACATGTGTATCACGATCGCAAACATCAGCCAGTTTTTGCAAGTCATCCATCAAATTAGACTGGCCGCCAGACGCTTCTATGATCAATAGGTTTGGCGTTGGTGATGTTGAAAACATGCTTGATGCTGCCAGGATACTACCCTGGTTTGCGCGCATGTTCACATTTAAAAGCCGACGATCATTTGAACATTGATCCATTAAATCAAGTAGGTTCGAGCTTTCGCAAAAAGCATGAACTGATATGCGCGGCAATGGGCGAAGCTCTTTAAGCTCGTCGCCGCTCGGTGCCACAGCTTCTGGACCTGAATTTTCATCATCCATACTCGGTTGAGCGTAGTCAATACTGGTCATTTGCGACCTCCAATACAAGAACTTTCAACATCATCACACACCTATAGTTCCGCCCCATTTGTCTGATAACTTCCGATTGCTGTCGCGCGACGCGCTGCATCAACTGGCATTTGTCCCCTTGGTCGAACCAGATCTAGAGGGTTGGAGATTTGATTGGCGATATTACTTTGTGTTGCACAACCAAAATTGGAATATTGTTTGTTTTCCGAACTACCCGATAAAATATCGTCTTCCCACTTGCCGCATTTCTCCGTTGAAGCGGAAATTGCACTGTAAACCAAGCGGATAGGGGCTTGATCACCATAGGTTTGCGCTTCATACGGAACGATAGTGACCTGCTTGCTGGAAACGCCATAACCTGACAGCTTTTTCAGAACTTTTTGCGCATATGTTTTAGCCGTTTGCGCATTGCCCGAACCTGCAGGGCGCATAATCGTCATGTAGCTCGCATTTGAATTCAAATATTGCTGCGCAAAGCCTTTAATAATGTCACCAGTTGCTGGGGTTAAACGATGTGAATACTTGCCAACTGGTAAGTCCAGTGTCTTGTCTTGTTCAGCGATGATAATTGGGTGACGTGTCCGATAGTCATCAGGTACTGCACCCACTTCAATATGCTGAACACGCCCTGCACAACTTGTTAAAGCCATGGTCAAGCACAACACAAATGGTGTCACAAATCTTGGCATGGAACGTTTTTTAGCATTCTTACCAGGTGTTGGAATGTTTAGCTGTTCTACGTGAATCATAATCCAACTCCTACTTAAAAATAAATCCGACAGAACCGTGATATCGGCCCTCTGGAAGTTCTGTTTCAACTTGTCCATAAACCCGATTTACTTTGCCTAAGAAGAAGCCGGCACCATCGCTAGCGGGAGTAAAATTATCATCTGGTTTTGACAGCTCCTGCCGCGAAACAGGCTTTACCAAATATGGCGTTGCAATAATGACAAGTTCGTTCTCACTGCGCACAAAGTCACGACTTCTAAATAACGAACCGAGAACAGGGATTTTTGAAAAGCCCGGATAACCTGACATTGCCTGACGAATATCATCTTTGATCAAACCAGCGATGACAATTGATCCACCCGATGGCAATTCAACAGAAGTTTCAGCCTCACGCTTACGGATTGACATAAATGTTGTACCCGGGATGCTTCCACCACCTGCCAGCGACGTTGCGGCTTCAAATGTTGGTTCAGAAACTTCCGTTCTAATTTTCAAACTAATCCGACCTGGACCTAGAACCAATGGTGTAAAGTTTAACCGAATACCATATTCAATACGTTCATTTTCATAGGTGAGTGAATTGTTTTCCGAATCATAATTTTGACCGGTTGTTAAATTAAACTCACCACCGACGTAAAAGGTAGCCGCTTCTCCAGAAATAGCGGTAAGACTTGGTTCAGCAAGCGTTCTCATAACGCCAGCTCGCTCCATCGCATTGATGTAGCTTGCAATATCTAAGCCACCAATTGAACCTGCTATACGGCCAAAGTTTCCGTTCACAAGAGCCTTGCCTAAATTGGCTGGATTATTGGAGTTAAAGGCTGTGGTACCGTTCAAAGTGCCCGTTGAGTTCACACCTAACTGTTTTAGAATCTGGCGGCTTACTTCAGCAACTGTCACCTTAAGCGTAACCTGATCTTCACCATCAATATTTAGCAAATTCACGATTTGTGACGTTTGACGATCTTCAGCCGAAATCGCTGCATCACCTGTTTCACTCGTTAAAGATGTTACCCGTGTTGTTGCTTCACCACCTTTGAGAAAGATTTCAGCAAGCTGAGCGGCGCGTGCTGCATCCTGCGGGGTGCGCACTGATCCTGTTAGAACAATATTATCGGAGATAATTTCAACTGTAATATTAGATTCGGGGATAAAACGTGCCAGTTGCTGTTGCAAATTGGCGACATCGCGCTCTATTCGAAGATCGATATTGATAATCTCTTCGCCACCGGCACCAAAAATGAAAATGTTAGTTTGACCTACAGACTTGCCAAATAGATAAATTCTGCGAGATGTCCGCGTGACGGCATCAGCAAGTGAAGGATCCGCCACCAAAATATCATGAGCATTTTTTGGTAAATCAATCACGATAGCCTTATTAAGGCCTAATGTCAGGGATCTAGAAACGCCCACGCCAGTTTTGCGGATTTTCAAGATTGAATTGTTTTTGGCAAACGCTTGCGCACCGAATCCTAAGTCCGAACCTGCAACAGCAAAACCTGTGAGCGCAAAACTAGACAGTAAAGCTAGTTTACAGACTGAAACGGATAGTTTTTTGGATGATTTAAACACTTAATATCTCCAACTATTCTTTTATGAGGTCAGCTGTGCCGACGTTGCCTGAACGAATGACTTGGATGTCATCTGCTCCGGATCCACTGTTTACAAGGTAATCAGCACCGCCAATGTCTTGCGTGTTCACATCTGCAACAGAACGTAAAGCGAGGCTGATGCGATCTGCCATTTGCTGTGCGACGGCAATGATGTGAGTTTGTTCAGGTGTCAATTCTAAAGTTGCAGTTGAACCAACAGCGGTCCGATTGCCTTCCTTATCTTCTTCAATACGCTGATCAATCGCTAGAATACGAATATTTTCCAAGATGTTTTCAGTCAGAAAGCCGCCGTTGTCTGATCTGCGCACCATAATGACGTCGACGCGATCATTGGGAAGAATAAACCCACCTGCGCCTGTCGCAACGCTGATTTCCGTTGAGACCGCTCTTTTGCCAGCAGGTAGCAATGATGACATGATACGCGATGATGAACTTACAATTTTTTCAGCTCGAATTGGTTCACCTTTAAAAATCGGCAACCGAACAATGACGCCGGAAATCTCTTTCATTGCATCTGGTTGTGCATCTTGATTGAAATAACTTTCAACGAGGGCATCTTCAGGCCAATTTGCCCATTCAACCACTTCGTTATTTAGTCTCGCACCAACAGGAATTCCCTCTTTGGCAACCAGAACTTTAACGGTCGGGATACGAACGGTGTTTTCAACAACCTGATTTTGTATTTGCACAACTTGCTTCTCACCACCAAGCCCGGAAGCGATCCAAGCGGCTACCCCAGCTGCGAGCAGCGCAACAGCCATAACCAATATTCGCGTTTTCTTCATTGCGATTCCTCAAAAACCATTCGCGTCTAACCTACAATTGCATTGCAATGGTGTATTTATGGTTAACGAATGCTTCTCAAGTATGGTTAATTTTTTATATATTCAGCTAAAAACTCTCCTTGCGTCGATATATAAGGCATAACCAAGGCGTCATATATCTAGGGTATTGAAAATTTTGACAGTGTTGAATTGGTTTTAAAGCTAACCTAACCACCTAGTGCGAAGGTAAACAATGCTGTGTTTGGAAATGCCATTAAAGCAGCAATTCCAATTGCAATGCCATAAGGCACGCCAGTAGAGGATTTATAAACATAAACCGGCATTGGGAGACGCGTTAATAAGAGCGTGTTTGAGTTTGCACGTAGCAAAAGAACTAAAATTGTCAGTATTGCACCAAAAATTCCCACAAAACTTAAGTACTCGACAAGTTGCGTCCCAAAACCAAACCAAAGTGAGCTGGCAGTAAGAATTTTGGCATCACCGCCACCCATTGCATTAATAGCAAATAGTGCAAAACAACCTGCAAATACGCATATACCTGCGGTTACGTGCCATCCAAACGTTATGAAATCCATCCCAGTTAAAGGCGCGATAACGCAAAACGACGCCGCAAGCAAAATACTGATACGGTTTGGAATTGTCATTGATATAAGGTCTGTCATGGCGCCTAATGCCATACACATTGGGAATATAACGATAATTGCGGCTTCAAGCATGCCATTCTCCATGTTAATATAATTGAGACTAACCTCATTCATTTAAGAAATGGTAATTGACGCTTACAAATGTAAAAAAGGCCGCCCAAAGGGCGGCCCACAAAACCAGTATTTGGTTTTAACCTATTAAAGCGACGATTAACTTGCTGCTGCTGCTGCAGTGTCCACGTCGTCAATACGGTCAGAAATATCACCGAACATTGTGTCCAAGCTGTCACCGATTGATGTTGCACCAGTGATGATTGCAACAGCGATTAGACCAGCAATTAGGCCGTATTCAATAGCAGTTGCACCAGATTCGTCGTTCATAAAACGTGTAAAAAGATTTTTCATTATATAACTCCTAGTTTCCATATATGGTATTAAGCACCCCGCCAGCTTTTTACTGATCGGTTGAGCTGAGACTACAAAAGGGGGTTTTCTATCTGCTTAAAAAACTTGGTTAGCGTATTATTAAAATGATTTTTCATCTGTTTTTACGTGTTTCACAGGGCATATCCGAGCTTCAAAAAAAAATATTATATCCGTAAGCTATTGATAAAAATCATCTTTTTAAAACTCTTGGATTTCTTTAACTCTTCATTCACCATTAAGATGGATTTTAGATGTAACAAGAATATTCAAGCTAATGGCCAAAAAATGAAACTGACACTGCACAAACATATCGCGCTGAGCACTGCTTTAATATTGCTCTCTAGTTCCGTATTCGTAAATTTGGCTCATTCCAGCGAGCTATTACGTGTCTTTATGAATCACGCGCGCATATTGAAGTTTGAAAACCCAGTTTCAAGTGTCATAATTGGCAATTCGGATATCGCCGACATAACAGTCAGCGATCCTCAAACGGTTGTTCTAACTGGTAAGGCTTACGGCAGTACCAACCTTGTTATTTTAAATGATCAAGGCGAAGCTATAATTGATAAGCGTATTGTCGTATCTGTCGATGAAGAAAACTCTGTACGGATATTCCGCCAAATTGAACGCTCTGTTCTATCATGCGCTCCTATATGCGAACAGCAAGCGGAATAGATCGATTTTATAGTATATTCCGTTGTTGCACATCCAAAAATGATAAAAATTTAAGCATTTCGCGTTACCTTTACTAATATATTGAAGCTAGGCTTTGATAACTTGTTTTAGTAATTGGAGTAACAAGGTGAATTTTCCAAGATTAAAAGCGTTGAAGCACCCGTTCAAACGCATCCGAAAATCCGAAAGCGGGAGCACTGCCATAGAGTTTGGCGTTTTAGCTATTCCATTTTTTATGATCATCGTTGCGACAGTTGAAACGCTGGTTGCTTTTGCTGGTGAACAGATCCTTGTCAATGCTGTTGATAATATGTCGCGCCAACTAAGAACAGGTGAGATCACCTTCAATACAGGTAATGCAACTGACCTTACTGAAACTGAATTTAGAGAGTTATTTTGCAATGAAATCAATGTTATACTGACTTGTAATGCTGAAATTACAGCTGACCAAAAGCTATTTGTCGATCTTAAAGACGTGGTAAATTATAGCGATATTGATGTTGGCATTCCAAAAGTTAGCACTGCGGAACATGCGGAACTTGACACGTCAGGATTTGAATATTCACCCGGAGCTAGTGGCGCGATTAATGTGTTGCGCGTTTATTATAAATGGGATGTAACTGTTGATTTCATCAGACCATACATCACAAATATTAAACCGGGCACTGAGGGCTCTGAATATTATCTAATGGTGGCGACAACCGCATTTAGAAACGAGGACTATTAAGGATGAATTTGATGAAAAAAATCACCGATAGCCAAGTTGAAAGTAAAAAAGCCGGATTTTTTGACGGAAAATTACTAAAATCTTTTTCACGGTTAACAAAATCTGAAGATGGTGTGGGCGCGGTTGAATTTGCACTCATTGTTCCTGTTCTTTTAATTTTATATGTGGGCGCTTTAGAATTATCCGTTGCTATGTCGGTCGATAAAAAAGTGGCCAAAGCGACTTCGATTACTGCAGACTTGATCACTCAGAGCACAAATACTGATAAAACAACAATGCAAGAAATGTTGGGTGTTGCTAAAAGCATACTTGCTCCGTTTGATGGTTCGTCGCTCGAAATGGAAGTTATTGGAATTCAAGTTGATTCAGCTGGAACTGCGACAATTGCATGGTCATGGGATGAAACTAATTCACGACCATATGTAAATGGAGACCCAATTGAAATCCCAACGGCATTTGAAATCCCAGACACATTTCTTCTCCAAACGAGAGTAGATTTGGACTATGATTTATTGATGCTTGTTCCGAAGGGTGAAGGCCAGTTAGATGGAGTTCTTGAAAGAACTGTCAACTTGCACAATGTCTATTACCTTCATCAACGCGAAGCTGAACCAATTGTTTGCTCTGACTGTTAAATCAAACACGTATCTATAGAATTTTTATTTCGCCGCAAACTTTGGTCAATCAAGTTTGTGGCGTTTTATTTTATGATCGATGGTCTAAGGCTTAACTCAAGTTCGACCTCTGGCACAGCGATCCCTGCTTTAATTGCAAGTGCTTTTGTAAGCGCGTCGTAATCGCTTTGATTGGATTTTGTAAATCCACCTGAATAGTAAGGTTCGACAATATCCAGTAATCTTGGCTGCTGGCTGTCCATATTCAACAAAAGGTCTGTCAGATCTTGTCTGAGTTTTTCCGGAACATCATTATGCACAGCATGCGGACCGAAATAGACAATATTAGACCACCAGGATAAATCTATATCTGAGGATTGAAAAACATCATTGCCGAAATGACCGCTGAATAGATCCGACTGGTTAAATTCAACATCAGTTGATGACACTGGTAACCAACCAAAAAAGCCATGCAATTCATCATTACCAAAAGCTGAAATCATGGTGCCGACATCACCCATTTCTGCAAGATCAAATTTTCCCAGCTGCCCCAATGACAACGCCATGTTTGGCATCAGCCAACCAGAAATAGATTCTTTACGCGAAAAACCAATTTTCAAATTGGCTTTTGCGGTATTGCCCCTCACATCGAGATCCTTTTTGGATACGAGCACAGAGCGAAAACCAACAGCACCTGTTTGAGACACCGGTCGGGCAAGCGCATCAACACATTTACAAATGCTGTCTGTTGTTGCAAAGGACCGAGCCGTATGCATTGCATAGTGGATGCGACCGCTTGCATGCGCATCGATCAAAGAGCCAAGCGTTTTAAATCCAGTGACACTTACATTTACACCAAGCAAGTTTGAATAGTTAAAAACAAAAGCATCTTTATAATCAGCTCGTTTTGCCATGGGATGACTATCCAGCACGCCTACTCGCAACGTCGTGAATTTGCCTTCCGTTTCAGACGCGTTCGCCGTGACGGAAAAGAACAGTGTGAAAATCAGAACATTTAAGGCTTGGAAGATCAGTTTCATTCTATACGCTCTACATGATGATGAGAACGGTTTATCACGAAACCTGCCCAGTCGGGAGAAATGGTTACTTTAGGGTTAATAGATAAAATTGTTCTAAACCCTATCCATAGCTGCATTATTCCACTAAATTCCAAGCTTTATTATTTCAACGTGTGGAGTTCATTTGGCGCGCGCATTTATTCTCATTTTAGATTCATTTGGCATTGGCGGGGCAAACGATGCTGCACATTATGGTGACGATGGTGCTAATACACTTGGCCATATCGCTGATCATTTTAGTAAGGGTTTAAACCCATTATCTTTGCCTAATATGCAAAAACTAGGTTTGGTCAATGCTGCCGAGCTTGCAAGTGGAAGCGTTCCAAATGGAATGTCTACACTTCCAACATCTGGTGGTATATTCGGCGCATCCGATGAGCGATCGCGCGGTAAAGATACGCCGTCTGGCCATTGGGAAATTGCCGGACAACCTGTTATGTTTGATTGGGGTTATTTCCCTAACACCATTCCCACTTTTCCAAATGAATTAACCGCAAAGATTTGCGATTACCTCTCCGTTGATGACATCTTAGCCAATTGTCACGGTTCAGGAACAGATATGCTTGAAACTTATGGCGAAGCACATATTCAATCCGGACAGCCGATTTGTTACACATCTGCAGATTCTGTCTTGCAAATAGCCGCTCATGAAGAGACCTTTGGATTACAAAGACTATATGACCTTTGTGCATTTGTTCGCGCAGAGATCATGGACCTCAATATTGGACGAGTTATTGCAAGACCTTTTGTAGGTTCAAACAAAGATGATTTCGAACGCACCGGTAATCGACGGGATTATTCGGTACTGCCACCCAAACCAACTTTGCTGGATATAGCAAAAGATGCAGGGCGCGATGTTTTATCAATCGGGAAAATCTCCGACATCTACGCTCATCAAGGTATCACGCATGCGCAAAAAGCCAACGGCAATATGGCGCTGTTTGATGAAACTTTAAAAGCTGCACAAAAAGCGCTAGATGGCGCGGTCATCATGACAAATTTCGTCGATTTTGACATGTTATATGGCCACCGTCGCGATATTGAAGGATATGGAAACGCATTAGAAGCGTTTGATAAACGTTTGCCCGAACTCTCTGAGTTTTTACAAAAAGATGATATTGTTATTATAACAGCCGACCATGGGTGCGACCCAAGCTGGAGTGGCACCGATCATACGCGCGAGCGGGTTCCAATCATTGCCTATGGTCCTAATATTGCTCCAAAAGATATCGGTGTGCGATCAAGTTTTGCAGATATTGGTGCAAGTGTTGCGCAACATTTATCACTACCTGCAACGCAATATGGGGAGAGTTTTCTATGACTAACATAATCCCAAAGGCAGAGCTTCATTGCCACATTGAAGGTGCGGCACCTGTTGAACTAGCTAAAAAACAAGCTGAAAAATACGGGATTAATATCGACAACATTATCGATGGTGAACATTACAAATGGCATGATTTCACCTCGTTTATTACCGCATATGATACGGTTGCTAACCTTTTTAGAACAGAAGATGACTATCACAAACTTGCCTACGAATATTTGGCCAGTATTGCCCGTGATGGCGCTTTATACAGCGAGATATTTATCTCCCCTGATCATGCCATGGAGGCGGGTTTATCGGCGCAAGCATATATTGATGGATTAGCTGCTGGAATTGATGCTGCACAAAGCGAATTTGGCATCATATCTCGCATGATTATCGTCGGTGTTCGCCATCTTGGCGCAGACAAAGTTGAAAAAGCAGCACAAATCGCGGCAAGTCGACCACATCCTTATATCACTGGATTCGGTATGGCAGGCGACGAGCGATCTGGTCGTGTTGCAGATTTTACCCGCGCATTTGATATCGCGCGAGATGCAGGATTAGGCATTACGGTTCATGCAGGCGAACTTGTGGGCGCGCAAAGTGTGCAAGATGCGATTGATCATCTTTCACCGTCCCGCATTGGTCATGGCGTTCGCGCTATTGAAGATGCAGATTTGGTGAAGCGAATTGCAGATAAACAAATCGTATTAGAAGTATGTCCGTGCTCAAATATTGCACTTTCTGTATTTGAAAGCATGAAGCAACATCCATTTAAACAACTCGTTGACGCGGGCATTCAAACAACCATCAGCTCTGATGATCCGCCTTTTTTCGCGACAAATCTTGCAAATGATTATACCCAAATTGCAAATACATTTAATTATTCTGACACTGAGATGTTGAAATTCACTCAGAATGCGATTGAAGCAGCATTTGTGGATAATGAGACAAAAACGAAAATACTTACCCAACTTAGCGCTGAATGAAGCTATAGTTCCAATTAAAGAGATTATCACAAAAGGCAGTAATATGAGCAAAGCAACGGTTATCGATCATCCATTGGTTCAGCACAAGCTTACCATCATGCGCAAAAAAGACACATCAACTGGCGGATTTCGCAGACTGTTGCGCGAGATTTCAACACTGCTCTGCTATGAAGTTACGCGTGATTTGAAACTCACATCGGAGACGATCCAAACGCCGATGGTAGAAATGCAAGCACCGACACTTGAAGGCAAAAAGTTAGTTTTTGCTTCGATTTTGCGAGCTGGCAATGGTCTTTTAGAAGGTATGTTAGATCTTGTGCCATCTGCACGCGTTGCACATGTTGGTGTTTATCGCGATCATGACACGCTAGAAGCCATCGAATATTTCTTCAAATCTCCTGAGCTTTTAGAAGATCGTCTGACGATCGTTGTCGATCCAATGCTAGCGACCGGAAACTCATCCATTGCAGCCGTTGATAAGCTTAAGGAACGTGGCGCTAAGAATTTACGTTTCCTTTGCTTGCTAGCTGCACCTGAAGGCATCGAGAACTTTGAAAAAGCACATCCAGATGTGCCAATCTACACTGCCGCTATTGATAGCCATCTTAATGAACAAGGTTACATCATACCTGGTCTTGGCGATGCCGGCGATCGTATCTACGGTACGAAATAAGCTACCAAATTCTTAATTACATCCACCTAAATTAGACATTGCTTTTCTGTAATAAAGCAGTGTCTTTTCATTGCTAAAGCTTAATGCAGATGAACGCATTGTAAGTGGTTTTTCTTCGTCATTGCCTCCAAATTAAGGATGCAACAGGAAACAAAACGAAGGAAATTCCAAAATGAACAAGTCAATTATCTCAACAATCACCGCAGCAGCAATTCTAGCATCTGCATCTACTGTCGCTTTTGCAGCATCAGGTGATGACAAAGGCAAACGTGGTGGCAAGCGTGGCGGTCCAAATATCGAACGCATGCTAGAAAAGCTCGATACCAATAAGGACGGCGGCATTACTCTTGAAGAGGTGAAAGCGCATCAAGGTACAATTTTTGCTTCAGTCGATGCCAATTCTGACAACTCATTGACGCAAGACGAATTTGATATGATCAAAGAGATGCGCAAAGCTGAACGTAAAGCTGCTCGCGAAGCGAAAAAAGCTGAAAATGGTGAGCAAACCACTGAAACTGCGCAATCAGGCGACAAAGACGGCAAAAAACGCAAAGGCAAGCGTGGTGGAAAACGTGGCGAAATGCGTGGCATGGGCTTTGATCGCCTTGATGCCGACAATTCAGGTGCCGTTAGCCTAGAAGAGTTCACAGCTCATTCTGATAAAATGTTTGATCGTATGGATCGCAATGATGATGGTGTGATCAACACAGATGATGTGAAACGTAAAAGAAGCTAATCTTTTAAAGAATTCACCAAATCAAGGCCGGAAACTCCGGCCTTTTTTTGTTTTTCATGTTGGGATAATTAATCCGCGTAATGTTTTTCGATGATATCCCAGGCTTCTTCTGCTGTTTCAACGATCTTGAACAAATCAACATCATCAGGCGAGATCGTGCCGTAATCAGCCAAGGCTTGGAAATTAAACATCGTATTCCAAAAGTCTGTTCCAAAAAGAATAACCGGAACGCGCTCCATGCGCCCTGTTTGAATAAGCGTAAGAGTTTCAAACAATTCGTCCATTGTACCAAAACCACCCGGAAACACCGTAATTGCTTTTGCACGCAGTAAGAAATGCATCTTACGAATGGCAAAATAGTGGAAGTTTAATGAAAGATCAGGCGTGACATATTCATTGGGTGCCTGCTCGTGAGGTAATACGATATTAAGCCCAATCGATGGTGCATCCACGTCATTCGCACCACGATTTCCCGCTTCCATGACCCCAGGCCCACCACCGGTCACCACAACATATTCTGAATAATCGGTATCTTTGGACGCAATTGAACAAAGTTGCGCAAATTTACGAGCTTCCTCATAATATTTAGAAGACTTTGTCAGGTTTTCTTTCTGTACATCGTTCTTTGCAGCCCATGGGTCTTTCCCCGGTTCAGGAATACGTGCACCACCAAACATGACGACCGTTGAGCAAATACCGTATTCACCCAATGTCATTTCAGGTTTGAGCAATTCCAGTTGCAAACGGACAGGGCGCAATTCCTCTCGACACATAAAGTCTTCATCTGCGTAAGCTAAGCGATATGCAGGCGCTTGTGTTTGCGGTGTCACCGGAACTTCTTGTGCCCGTTTTTTATCAACGCCGCTGCTTGCAAGCGGATCCCAAATTTCGCGAATACGTTTAACCCACATTCTATTCCCCATTGATTCGAATATTTACATATATGGGACCTATCATAGTTTGTTCATTATTGACCATGGCGGTTTGCTGCAATAGGACTGCTTCGAGAAGTTTTATGCGATAAAGCAAAACGTAAGATACGCTAATCTGAGGAAAGACATGAGCCAGAACCTTACTGAACTTGAAAACACAATCGAAGCTGCATTTGACGCACGCGATGAAATTACACCTTCAACAAAGGGTGAAACACGCGAAGCCATCGAAGAAGCCTTGGAAATTCTAGATAACGGAACTGCTCGCGTTGCAGCCCGTCAGGACAATGGTGATTGGCACGTTAATCAGTGGCTGAAAAAAGCTGTACTTTTGGGTTTCCGCATTAAAGACATGGAACCACAAGATGGTGGCCCACAAGGCACAACTTGGTGGGACAAGGTTGATAGTAAATTTAAAGGTTGGGGTGAAAACCGTTGGAAATCAGCAGGTTTCCGCGCTGTGCCAAATGCGATTGTACGTAAATCAGCGTTTATCGCGCCAAATGTTGTTCTCATGCCATCTTTTGTAAATTTGGGTGCATATGTTGACGAGGGTACAATGGTCGACACGTGGGCAACTGTTGGTTCATGTGCGCAAATCGGTAAAAACGTACACCTTTCCGGTGGTGTTGGTATTGGTGGCGTTTTAGAGCCAATGCAAGCTGGACCAACAATCATTGAAGATAATTGCTTTATTGGTGCGCGTTCTGAAGTTGTTGAAGGCTGTATTGTCCGTGAAGGCTCAGTATTGGGTATGGGCGTATTTATCGGTAAATCAACGAAAATCGTTAATCGTGCAACTGGCGAGATCACTTATGGTGAAGTACCGCCATATTCAGTTGTGGTTGCCGGGTCATTGGCATCCGATAAAACTATGGGTAATGGCCAACCTGCACCAAACCTATATTGCGCAGTTATTGTGAAACAAGTGGATGCGCAAACACGTTCAAAAACTGGAATCAACGAGCTGCTAAGAGACTAATATGCCAGAACTAAATGCGGTTACGCTGCTTCAAGATTTGATAAAATGCCCTTCTGTTACTCCTTTAGAAGGAGGGGCGCTGCAATATCTTGAAGATGTTTTAAAACCTCTTGGTTTTAAAGTTGAGCGCATCGTATTTAGTGAAGATGGTCAGCCTGATGTTGAAAACCTTTATGCCCGTTATGGTGATAAAGGCCCTCATTTGATGTTTGCAGGCCATACCGATGTTGTGCCAACTGGCGATGAAGCCAGTTGGACCCACGCGCCATTTTCTGCTGAAATTGATAATGGTGAGATCTATGGCCGCGGTGCTGTTGATATGAAGGGCGGTATCGCTTGCTTTATCGCAGCTTTTTCAAGCTACCTTGCTGAAAATCCAGATTTTGACGGATCCGTTTCGCTTCTCATTACAGGTGATGAAGAAGGTCCTGCGGTCAACGGCACGGAGAAACTTCTCAAACATGCCGCTCAACAAGGCGAAATTTGGGATGCATGTATTGTGGGCGAACCCACAAACCCCAATGAACTAGGGGACATGATCAAGATCGGTCGCCGTGGTTCAATGTCTGCGCGCGTATCAGTCAGCGGCAAGCAAGGCCATGTAGCTTATCCGCATTTGGCCGATAATCCTGTTACCAGCGCAACCACTTTGATGAGTGCACTCATGCAGCCGCCTCTTGATGAGGGAACTGCTGAATTTCCGCCAACAAATCTTGAAATTACCAGCGTTGATACAGGAAATCCTGCTCTCAACGTCATCCCGGGATCCACACAGTTTCAGTTTAATATCCGCTTTAATGATACCTGGAGCGAAGAAAGCCTTAAAGACGAGTTGCAGAAGCGCTTGAAAAAAGCGTCTGAGGATAAATCACTTCGCCAAAAACCTGATCCGATTGAATATGAGATCAAATTTATCAACCGCGTAAGCCCTGTATTTCTGACCAAAGATGAGAAGCTTATTCGAACCATGCAATCTGCTGTCTCAACAGCTATTGGCAAGACACCCGATATCTCAACAACGGGCGGCACATCTGATGCCCGCTTTATCAAAGATTACTGCCCGGTGATTGAGTTTGGCTTAGTGGGTCAAACCATGCATATGGTTGATGAACGCGCAGCAGTGGCGGATGTTGAAGGCTTAGCTGGAATATACCAAGAGTTTATCAAGCAGTGGTTTGGCTAATATGAGCAATGATAAACCTGCAAAAATAACACGATTGGCAGAAGCTGGTTATTTCTTGCGAATTATCTTGCTCGTTTTGCAAAACAAGCCTGAAAATGCCAGTGGCTTTTATCTGCCAAATGCCAGTGTCATTCGTTCGTTTTATGCTTTTATCTGGTGTTTGCCAGCGCAGCTATTTATGTGGTCACTACTTTGGAGCAAGCTTTCAAACCAAGGTGACAGCAAGATCATTGATAAAACGGCTTTTTTGCTACAAGTCGCTACATTTGACATCCTTGGCTGGATCATGTCCGCTTGCGCGATATTCATAATCTTATCGGCCGTGAATTTGAAAAAAGCTATTATGCCGCTGATTATAGCATCCAACTGGTTTAGCCTTCTGGCGGTTTATGTATTTTTCATCCCTGACACATTGTCGTATTTTCTCCCAGCATTGAGCGACTTCATCGATATCATTGATTTCATTGTCTATTTCACAGTGGCTGGGCTTTATTTTAGATTGGTCAAGCACGTGCTCGGCGGTCAAAAAATGATGGCTTTTGCAATCACACTTGCGAGCGTTGTTATGGGTCTGTTTTTATCCAGCATGGTCTTTCAATCAGTCATACAGACATAAAAAGCCCGCTTGAAGCGGGCTTTAAAAATAACATTTGATATCAAATTAAGCCGCTAGCTCTTCCACATCTGGGAACAGTGAATCCAGCTCAAGGTAACAGATCATTTGATCGTCTACTGGGATGATTGCGCGTGTGAGTGAGCGTTCAGCTTCTGGCAACACATCTGGTGCAGGCTGCAGGCTGTCTTCTTTCACTGTGATCATGTCTGATACATTTTCAACCAAAAGACCTACTAGCTTATCAGCGATGTTTGTCACGATGATCGCGCTACGCTCTGTTGGTTTAATCGGTGAGAGACCAAGGCGGATTGCCATATCAATCACAGGAATAACGGAACCACGTAGGTTGATTACACCCAATACATGTTTCGGCGAATGCGGTAGCATGGTCGATGGTGCCCAGCCACGAATTTCGCGAACAGCCATAATATTGACGCAGAAAACCTGGTCGCCAAGGTGAAATGAGATAATCTCGATTTGGCCAGATTCTTTTACATCTGTTTGTTCGTTCATAATGAAATCTCCAAAATTGAATTCGTTGAACCGAGCTAGATTTATAAACCGCGTGCCCGGGATCTAATTTAAATTGCCACCATTACTATCTTTGGATACGCGAAAAAGCAGACACCTAAAATTTCATATGGGAAACATGCATGCTGGATTATCAGCGGTCCGTTGAGCGTCATGCTTGGGTCTCAGTTTAGACAACGAGCCCCCGGATTTATTCATAATGCCGTTACACAGTTTCAAATTTATTAATTTTGTAAACTAATTTTTATGACTGGTGCGAAGCTGGCGTTATGATTAGGCCTTGTTTTGCAGCCCTTTTGCATAGGTTTGAACAAATTCAACAAGCTGGAGTTTAAGCATATCTTTGGGAATGGATATAAAACGCTCTTGGAGATTAATTGTAATGATCCCGTGAACTGCAGAAAAAAGTGTTCGAACGAGAATAAACGCCTGCGCTTCATCCAGTTCAGGGCGCAGTTTTAACAATGGTGCGATGAGCGTTAGGAATGTTGCATTGGTCTGCTCGGTATACCAATCCGGGATTGGCGCGTTATCTTGCATGGTGTGCCCAAACAACGATGTCCATAAATTATAATGCGCGTAGGCAAAGTTCATATAGTTCACTGCAAGATTAACCAGTGCAGCCTCGGCATCTTGGTCCTCTACAACGCTGGTTGAGATGTCTTCTTTTAGCATTTCAAGAACACGGCTGTTCACGTGCAGGATTAAGTCATCCAGATCTTGATATGCATTATATAAGCTACCCAAGGAGCAACCCGCATCTTTAGCGATATCTCGTGCGCGCAAACCAGTTAAGCCATCTTGGTTGATGCGCTCAAAAGCTGAATCAAATACCTTTTGCTTTAATAAACTACGCTTTTCGTCTTGTTTCATAACATTTACCAAATTAATGAACGTCGTTCATTTTATGCTTGAACAATGTTCATTTTTCATTTATTAGATAATTGAACACTGTTCATAAAATGAATTTATGACCTATGCAAGTTAATTGACCCTCGTTACTAAAGATAACCCAAATTTTACTTGCATAAGGTCAAATTAAACGGAAAGCTCATGCGATGAAACATAATTTGATGACTTCAAAGTGGTTTGCACCTTTATTTTGGACGCAATTTTTATCTGCTTTTAATGACAATCTTGTCAAAAACACCCTCATATTTCTCATTTTATTCCAACTATCTGCCGCAGAAGCGGGTGCAATGGTTACAATTGCAAGTGCTGTTTTAATTCTCCCTTTCCTGTTCTTTTCAGCGATTGGTGGAGAAATAGCTGATAAATATGATAAGGCTCGCGTTGCTGAAAGGCTTAAATTTATAGAGATTGGTGCTGCAATCGTTGCGATCATCGGCATCGCGCTGTCATCCATACCCATTTTAATGACGGCGCTCTTTCTGTTTGGCTTTGTTTCGGCCTTATTCGGGCCCGTTAAATACGGGATCTTGCCGGATCATATTGAAACCGCCGCATTACCCAAAGCTAATGCATGGGTGGAAGCAGGAACATTCCTCGCCATTTTAGGTGGAACAATCGTTGCAGGCATCGCTTTTGACGGCGAAGCAGGTATCTGGGTATTCGGCCCCATGATGATGATCTTTTCCATCTCATGTTGGATCTTTAGCCGATACATCCCGCAAACTGGGCCTGCCGAACCTGATCTTAAAATCGATCGTAATATTCTTGGTTCAACCATTCGACTTTTGAAAGAATTAAAACAAGATAGCCGTATCTTTCATGCAGCATGGATGGTCTCATGGTTTTGGGTAATCGGCGCAATCGTTTTGTCCTTAATGCCGACATTTGTAAAACAAACATTGGGTGGTCATGAAATTGCTGTGACTGCGTATTTGGCAATCTTTGCGATCTTTATCGGCATTGGTTCAGCGCTTGCCGCATGGATGTCAGCAGGACGCATTAATCTTATTCTCGCACCGATTGGCACATTCTTACTAGCGGTTTTCTTAACCGATCTTGCTGTTGTTCTATGGAATTTAGAACCTCAAACACCTGTTCATACGTTGAGTGAATTTTTTGCTAAGGACAACACGCTCCATATTGCTATTGACCTGGCAGGATTAGCGATCGCCGGTGCATTTTTGGTCGTTCCGACCTTTACAGCCGTCCAGGCATGGGCGCCTGTAAAAAACCGCGCGCGTATTGTGGCTGCGGTGAACGTTCTAAATTCGCTCTTCATTGTTACAGGTATTGCGATCATTGCTGGCTTACAGGCAGCAGGCATTGGGATTGCTACGATTTTGATCGCCCTTGGTGTGATTAACCTCATCGTTGCCGTGTTGATGTTGATCTATCTTCCAACCAATCCATTGCGTGATTTGATCTCAGTTATCCTGCGCGCGTTCCACCGCATGGAAGTTGAAGGGCTAGAGAACGTTGAAAAGGCAGGTAACGCACCAATTATAGCGCTTAATCATGTGAGCTATTTAGATGGCGGGTTAGCACTCGCGCTAACGGATAAAGATCCGATGTTCGCCGTTGATGCGAAAGTTGCGCAAAAGTGGTGGGTAAAGCCCTTTTTGAAGCTTTGTAACTTCATGCCGCTTGACCCGACCAAGCCTATGGCAACGCGCACATTGATCAATTCGGTTAATAGCGGAAACCCATTGGTGATTTTCCCTGAAGGTCGGATCACCGTGACTGGTAGCTTGATGAAAGTTTATGACGGCGCAGCAATGGTTGCCGATAAAACCGGAGCTCAAATTTTGCCGGTGCGCATTGATGGATTAGAGCGCAGTTTCTTCTCTCGTTTGTCAAAGCATGGCATCCGCCGCTCATTGTTCCCAAAAGTAAAGGTCACTATTCTTGAGCCGCGCAGCCTTGAAGTTGACCCAGAACTTAAAGGTAAGCAACGCCGTATGGCAGCTGGTGCAGCGCTTTATGAAATCATGTCTGAACTTGTTTTTAAAACAACGGATATGACGCAAACCATCCCAGAAAAGCTGATCCAGTCAGCAAAACAAATTGGCATGGGAAAACTAGCGGTTCAGGATCCAATCACAGGGGATCTAAGCTTTGGTAAGCTGTTCACAGGCGCAAAGGTTTTGGCCAATAAATTTGAACAGATCTTACCAGATGAAACAAATATTGGTGTGATGCTACCAAATGCAAATGGATCTGCAGCGACGGTATTTGGCCTAATGTATGCTGGCAAAGTGCCTGCAATGATCAACTTTTCAGGCGGTGCGAGCAATATCTTATCCGCATGTCAGGCTGCAGAAGTGAAAACTGTTTTATCATCGCGTGCTTTCATCAATCAGGCGAAGCTTGAAGATGTCGTGGCTGCGATTGAAAAGCACGTAACAATTATCTGGCTTGATGATTTACGCAAAGAAATCACCACACTTGATAAAATACGAGGGCTTTTGACGAAAACCAAAGTGTTGCATAAGCGCAAGGTTGATGATGCAGCGGTAATTTTGTTCACATCTGGTTCGGAAGGCAAGCCAAAAGGTGTGCTTCTCACACATCGGAATATTTTAACAAATGTGGCGCAAGCCGCAGCACGGATTGACTTTAATCCATCAGATAAGCTTTTTAATGTGCTGCCTATCTTCCATTCCTTTGGGATGACAGCTGGTCTGATCTTGCCATTGGTATCTGGTGTTCCGGTTTATATGTATCCATCACCGTTGCATTATCGCGTTGTTCCTGAGTTGATCTATGCATCTAATGCGACAATCCTGTTTGGCACCGATACGTTCCTCACTGGCTATGCGAGAACTGCAAATTCTTATGATTTCAGATCGTTGCGATATTGTTTCTCAGGTGCTGAACCTGTGAAAGCTGCAACCCAATCGCTTTATATGGAAAAGTTTGGTGTTCGTATCTTAGAAGGCTATGGCGTGACTGAAACAGCCCCGGTGATTGCCCTTAACACCCCAATGCACAATCGCATGGGCACAGTTGGGCGTCTTATTCCAGGGATTGAATATCGTATTGACCCAGTTCCTGGTATTGAAGAAGGCGGTCGACTTTTCGTTAAGGGTGGCAACATCATGGCTGGGTACCTGCATAGCGAAAACCCAGGCGTACTAGAACCAACTCCGGGTGGTTGGCATGATACAGGTGATATTATCACGATGGATGATGAAGGCTTTATCACTATCCGTGGCCGGGCAAAACGATTTGCAAAAATTGCCGGTGAAATGGTGTCATTGGCTGCGGTTGAAAAACTTGCCGGGGAATTATGGCCAAATGATTTAAATGTCGTGGTTTCCATTCCTGATGCAAAAAAAGGCGAGCGATTGATTCTGATCACAGATGCAGAAAATGCTGATCGCCCTAGCTTTATGGCATATGCCAAAAAGCAGCATGCAATGGATCTAATGATCCCAACGGAAGTGCGCGTTAGCAAAGTGCCTGTCTTAGGGAGTGGCAAGATTGATTTTGTTAAAGCTCGGGAATGGGTTCTCAATCCTGAACTTGCAGGAAACACTGATGCTTAATAATCGACCTGCATAAAATACAAAGCATAGGGCGGAGCCACTGGTCCACAGGCGCTCCGCTCTTTTGCTTCTAGCGCTTTCGTAACATCATCTGGCGTCCAGCGTTTCTCACCAACTTTGCGCAAAGTCCCCGCAAATGAGCGTATTTGGTTATGCAAGAACCCGCGAGCAGAAGCGTGCAGCTCCACAAGTGCTCCATCATCCTTTGTAATGACGTCCAATCGATCCATCGTGCGCACGGGGCTCTTTGCCTGACATTGAACGGATCGAAAAGTAGTAAAGTCATGTTGGCCGACAAGGCGTTGCGCTGCCTCATGCATTTTGGCCACATCCAATTGATGTGAGACTTGCCACATACGATTGCGCTCTAAGGTCAATGGCGCACGTCGGCACCAGAATTTATAGATATAATGCCGTTTTTTGGCAGAAAATCGCGCATCAAAATCCTCGGTTACAATTTCGGAAGATAAAATGGCAACGCGATCCCCTTGAGCTCTTAAATGCGCATTGATCGCGCTTTGAACCGTCTCATCAGAATAGTCATTGTCAACGGCGAAATGTGCGACTTGCCCACGCGCATGAACCCCGGCATCGGTGCGTCCTGAGCCCGAAACGGTTACATTTTGACCTGAAAACTTGAATATTGCCTGTTCAATCGCAGCTTGAATAGTCGGCACATCAGGCTGTCGCTGCCAACCGGCATATCCTGTTCCATCATATTCTATTGTGATTTTATATTTAGGCATAGACCCGCTTTAGCTTAGTTTTGTGCCTTTTGGAATGGAATTACCGCGCAAAAACTCATTGATTTGCATTGGCTTTGATCCCGCTTTTTGAAGTTTGACCAATCTGATAGCACCATTGCCACATGCTATGGTGAGTTCATCATCTATAACTGTTCCAGCTTCGCCATCGTCAACATGATCAACATATTCGCAGGCTAAAACCTTCACTCGGGCAGCCTTTTTACCTTCACCCAATTCAAACCATGCGCCAGGAAAAGGGGATAACCCCATAATGTGTTTGTGAACACTGGCGCCATCTTTTGCAAAATCTATCCGTGTTTCGGATTTTTCGATCTTCTTGGCGTAAGTGACACCTTCCTCTGATTGCTCAGTGAGCGTTAACTCGCCTGCTTCGAGCATTTCCATAGCTTTGACGGCAAGAGGGCCACTTTTTTCCATCAATTGATCGTGCAAAATACCTGCTGTTGTGGTGGGCGTGATGGCAATTTTTTCAACAAGTGCGACCGGACCTGTATCTAACCCTTCACCCATTTGCATGATCATCATCCCTGTTTCGCTGTCGCCAGCCATAATCGCGCGTTGAATGGGCGCAGCACCGCGCCAGCGCGGTAGCAGCGACGCATGACCATTAAAACAGCCATGTTTGGGACTTTGTAAAATCTCTTTTGGTAACAACATGCCATAGGCAACAACAACGGCGACATCGGCCTTAAGAGCTTCAAACTTTGCCTGTTCCTCGTCGCTCTTTAAGCTTGTGGGGATGCGAACTTCAATTCCATGCTCCTCCGCTTTTAATTGAACAGGGGATGGTTTTAATTCCAGCCCTCTACGACCCGCGGGTCTTGGCGGCTGGGTATAGACACATATGATCTCATGGTCTGCATCAATTAATGCCTGAAGGGTAGCAACCGAAAACTCTGGCGTGCCCATGAAAACGATACGCATAAGCTGCTTCCTCCAAAATAATAGAATTTAATATTAAAGCACTGACGCTTGTTGCTTAGCCATTTTGGTGAATTTTTTAATCACCATATTCTTCTTAAGCTTCGACAGATAATCGATGAATAAAACACCATTGAGATGATCAATTTCATGTTGAAGACATGTCGCCATCAACCCATCGGCTTCTATAAATTGCTCTTTGCCAGATAAGTCCAAATACTTCACTTTAATCGCAGCAGGACGTTCAACTTCAGCGTAATAGTCTGGGATGGATAAACAACCCTCTTCATACACGCTGCGCTCATCACTCTCGTCTACGATTTCAGGATTGATAAAGACTTCTGGATTTTGGTTATCTTCGTCTTTAGACACATCGACAACCAGCATCTGACGCAAAACGCCAACTTGCACAGCAGCCAATCCGATACCAGGTGCATCATACATGGTTTCGGTCATGTCAGCAGCAAATTTTGCCAATTCATCATCAAAGCGTTCAACAGGCTCTGAAGGTTTGCGCAACACTGCATCGGGTAGAAGTACAATAGGTTTTATAGTCATAATGGGTGAAATAAGGTCTCGCGACTTCAAGGTCAATAAAAAGATGTGCTCGCATTGGTATAAAGCGAAAAAATGTTCACCTTTTGATCTGACAAATCACGCAGAATCAGTTAGCATCTGAAAATGGATATAAATACAGACTTCTTATCAAGCCCTTTGCTAACGATTGGCAATTCCACATTTTCAATTGGTGATGTTACGATTGCCTTTGTGATTGCTCTGTTCGTTTTACTATTTTCCATTCTTTATCTTCTTTGGCGTTCATCCAATTCACGGCACATGGCCAAATCTGACGCTGAACAAGCCTCACAAGCAGCGCAGGCGCAACTTAATGAGCTTTTAAAAACACAGAGCGAGATGCAAGGGCGTATGAGCACGATGGCAGAGCTATTTGGTTCACGCCAATCCGAACTTAATCAAAACATCAATCAACGGCTTGATGGCATGACCCAAAAACTGGGCAACTCACTTGTTGAGCAAACCAAAACTACGCATGAGAATTTATCTAAGCTGCAAGAACGTTTAGCGGTGATTGATACCGCGCAAAACAACATTCAGGCATTGGCGCAAAATGTCGTAGGTTTGCAGGCGATTTTATCGGATAAACAAACCCGTGGTGCTTATGGTCAAGCGCGGATGGAAACCATTATTAAAGATGGTTTGCCGATCGGTGCTTATAATTTTCAAACGACATTATCCAATGGAACGCGGCCTGATTGCACGGTCACGATGCCCAATGATTCACCTGACTTGGTGATTGATGCGAAGTTCCCACTTGAAGCTTGGAATGCCATTAAAAAGGCCGATGACGATCGCTTGGCAACAGAAGCTGCACGACAATTTAGAACTGATATGGAAAAGCATATCAAAGATATTTCAGAGAAATACCTGATACAGGGTGAAACTCAGGATACTGCTTTCATGTTTGTTCCGTCGGAATCCATTTTCGCAGAAGTGCATGAAAACTTCGAGGGCGTCATCCAGCGCGCGCATAAAGCGCGAGTTGTTATTGTATCCCCATCACTATTGATGTTGTCCATTCAAGTTATTCAAGCTGTGCTTAAGGATGCACGTATGCGTGAGCAGGCCCATCTCATCCAAGGCGAAGTTATCCGCCTCATGGAAGATATTTCACGTTTAGACGATCGTGTTCGCAAATTGCAGACACATTTTGGCCAAAGCCAGAAGGACATTGATCAAATTCTGACCTCGACAGACAAAATCACGAAACGCAGCACAAAAATCGAATCTATGGATTTTCAAGACAGAGCACCACAAGATGGCACAAACGCGGTGGAGAAATCTGAAAAAGCTAACGACCCGGAGCCGTTATCTGTGGTAAAACCAATTGGCGCATCAGGTCGACTTAATTTAAGACCATGATGCTTGACTGATTTATCTTTCGAGGAGTTACCATGATCTGCGTTCTTGGTTCAATTAATATGGATTTGATTGCAAATACTGACCGTTTACCTGGTCCTGGGGAAACGGTTTCTGGCAATCATTTTGCGACAGCCCCTGGCGGTAAAGGCGCAAATCAGGCGCTTGCAGCGCGGCGCGCTGGTGCTACTGTTAAAATGGCTGGTGCAGTTGGGTCTGATAATTTTGCGGATATGGCGCTTGAACTACTTAAATCATCCGGCACGGACTTGGACAATATCAAGGTCACTAACGCTGCAACAGGTACAGCGCTTATTCTCGTTGGCGGTGATGGTGAAAATATGATTGCTGTTGTTGCGGGTGCCAATGGCGAGGTTAATTCCGATGATGCTGGCTTAATAATCGATAAGATGAGTACAGGCGACAGTTTACTTTTACAAATGGAAATTGACGCTGAGACGGTTAAAACAGCACTCGAAGCTGCACGAGACAAAGGTGTGCGATCTATCTTTAATATTGCGCCAATGACAGATGAAACTGCAAAGCTGGCACCATTAGCAGATATCGTTGTTGCCAATGAAACAGAGTTTGATCTGCTGATCGGTAAAGGCACTTTATCTGATGATGATCGCGATGCAGAGATGGAAAGATTTGCGAAAACGCATAATCGTTCTGTTGTCATTACGCTTGGTGGTGATGGGGTCATTGCCTATCATCAAGGTGCTCGATATTCGGCAAAAGGACTTAAAATAACACCGGTAGACACAGTTGGTGCTGGTGATACATTTTGCGGATATCTCACACAAGGACTTGATGCTGATCTTGGGTTTGATGCAGCATTAACTCAAGCAGCTGTTGCAGGCTCGCTTGCTTGCTTAAAGCCCGGAGCCCAGCCTGCCATTCCAACAATTTCTGACGTTCAAGACGCATTATCAAGTTAACGTGATAGTTTTCTGTCGTTATTTAGTCTTGTAACGACAGCCTATTGATCCCATATCCTAAAAACAATAGGCGCCAATTTGGGTCTATTTAGTAATTTGTTGCTTAGTTTTTGAGGACGAAATGACACGAATGGCCCCATTTTCCAGCCCACTTTTATTGGGTTTTGAATCGATGGAAAAAACTCTCGAGCGCGTTGCAAAAGGCGCTGAAGGTTATCCTCCCTATAATATTGAGCGCCTACATGGCCAAGCTGAAAGTACCCGTGCGGAAAAATTACGCATTACGCTAGCAGTTGCCGGATTTAGTGAGGAAGAATTAGATGTCACAACTGAGGAAAACCAACTGGTGATCCGCGGACGTCAAACAGATTGCAAAGAACGCGACTTTTTATACCGCGGTATTGCTGCGCGGCAGTTTCAACGTGTGTTTATCTTAGCAGATGGTATGCAGGTTGATGCAGCAGAGCTGAAGAATGGAATGTTATCGGTTGACCTTATCCGCCCAGAACCAGAACGGTTGATAAAGAAAATTAACATTTCTGTTGCAGACTAATTACTGACCATGAATTATTGGGTTACAAACATCTAATTAGGTGTGGGTTACGCGTGTTCTTTGCCAATGACAGGCAAATTTCACCGATATAGGAGGCAATTATGCTTTCAATTCTAGGAAAAGACATCGAATCAGCTGAAGATCTTGCACTTATTGGTGAGGGTGAGATTGCTTATATTCGCCAAATCAGCTCCGAAGAGGTCAATGAACGCTTTCCGCTTGAGCAAAAACTCGAGCCAGGTCAAAATTTATGGGCGCTATTTTCGGCAGATGGCACCCCGATCTACCTAAGTGACGACCGAACCAGCACATTTTTTCGCGCCGCAGAGGATGATCTATCACCTGCGACACTGCACTGAATTCGTAGATCAGTTAAATTAGGCTGCGTTTGACGCTGAGCCTTGTGTCAATAATGCGTAAATCGCTGAATCTGATTGCGCACCACGGATTTTGTCGACTGTGTCGTCATTACGCAAAACACGAGCAATCCGCGAAAGTGCTTTTAAATGATCAGCGCCAGCACCCTCAGGTGCCAAAAGCATGAAAACCAGATCCACGGGTTGATCATCTAGTGCTTCAAAATCAACTGGAGCATCTAGTTTTGCACAAAACCCAACAATTCTGTCGAGTTTTTGCAATTTACCATGGGGAATTGCAATTCCATTGCCAACGCCTGTCGAACCCAGGCGTTCGCGCTGCAAAATCACATCAAATATTTCACGCTCTGGCAAGCCAGTTTCTTGTGCAGCGCATTCAGCAAGCTCTTGTAAAACTTGTTTTTTCGAACTTGCTTTTAGCGCATGCAGGATCGAGCTCTGCGCTATGACATCAGCGAGTGACATTTTTGTACCTCTTGATTGGTCTTTTAGACCAATTAGCTTTTGATATCCCCAGCATCAATCCAACCAACATTGCCATCGTTACGACGATATACAACGTTAAGCGCATCATTGCCCGCATTCTTAAATATCAATAATGGCTCGTCTGTCAGATCAAGCGACATAACTGCGTCTGCAACTGACATAACATTTAATTGTTTTGTGCTTTCGGCAACAATGGCCGGGGCATAATCTTCGGAAACTTCATCTTCAACATTCTCATTCGTACCCATAACACTGTAGGCAACTTCAGAGAAAATATCTGGGTTTGTATTAATTTGATGGCTTTTGAGCTTACGCTTATAACGACGCAAACGTTTTTCAATACGTTCAGCTGCGGCTACAAAAGACTGCAGCGGATCTTGCGATTCACCTGTAGCCTGTAGAACGACACCTGTATCGAGATGAACTTTGCAATCAGATGTAAATCTGGAGCCAGATTTTTCAACTGTGACCTGGCTAGAATAGCCACCCGCAAAATATTTGGTCACTGCATCTGAAACATGGTCTTCTATGCGTGTGCGAAACGCATCACCAATGTCCATATGTTTTCCCGAAACACGTATTGTCATCGAACATCCTTTCCAACTTTGATACTGGCTTATTGTACGCCAATAATCGAAACCTTCCAAGCAAATAGGTCATTTTTGCTTCGGTTGTGGAAACTGGCCAAATTTAATTTGGATAAAAAATATAAAATCAGTGGTGCTACTAGTTCTATATGAGAACTTTGTCAATTCGTAAAAATTTGTATTTAATGTATACTTAAAATATCTATTACATATCAGATACTTATAGATCTTGGGCTAAGCTGATAATTTTGTTTTTAGACCTTGGGCACGTAATTTTTTCTCTCTTCGGCGCTGAACCGAAGATGGGATGTTTAACGCTTCTCTATACTTGGCAACGGTACGTCTGGCGATGTCGACGCCATCTTTTTTCAAAGTTTTTACAATTTCATCATCAGATAAAACGCGTTCAGCAAGCTCAGAATCAATCATCGATTTAATTTTAAACCGAACAGATTCGGCCGAATGTGCGTCAGAACCTGCTTCACTACCACCGATTGAAACCGTGAAGAAATATTTCAACTCAAACAACCCACGTGGCGTCATCATATATTTGTTTGATGTCACCCTTGAAACGGTTGACTCGTGCATTTCAATTGCTTCGGCAACGGCTTTCAAATTAAGAGGCTTTAAATGTGACACCCCTTCGGCAAAAAACTCCGCCTGCTGCTTCACAATTTCACTTGCGACTTTGACAATGGTTTTAGCCCGCTGATCCAAACTGCGCACCAACCAGTTGGCAGATTGCAAGCATTCAGTCATAAATTCATAGTCAGCATTGGATTTTTCTAAGCCACGCGTCACTTTAGAATGATAAGTTTGGTCCACAAGAACCCGTGGCAGCGTTTGCGGGTTCATTTCAATATGCCACTCACCCATGTCAGTGTTTTTCACCAAAACATCAGGAATGATTGTTTGAACACCTTGCGTTTCAAAGCTGGCACCGGGTTTAGGATCAAGACTTTGAATTTCTGACATCATATCTAAAAGGTCCGCCTCATCAACAAGGCAAATTTTCTTCAATGACTTAAAATCGCGTTTTGCAAGAAGCTCTAAATTATCTAGCAACGCATCCATTGCAGGATCCAAACGATTTTTACGGACCAGCTGTAGCTTCAAACATTCACCTAATCCGCGTGCAAAAATCCCAGGTGGGTCAAATGTTTGTATCTTTGATAAAACGATATTCACTTGTTCAGCACTTGAGCCCAAACGTTCTGAAACGTCTTCCAAATCAACACGCAAATAACCAGCATCGTCTAAATGATCGACAAGACTTGCAGCAATTGCCCTATCCGTCACTGATTTAAACGTCATGGCGATTTGCTCATTCATCATCTCACGCAAGCCAGGTGCCTGCGCGGCGAAACTATCAAGATCAATATCAGTGCCGCTTGCTGAAATTTCTCCCGACGCACCAACTTGCAAATCATGATTTAAGTTAACCGGCTCTGATTTTTGGCGCTCGTCATCTGGATAAACATTGTCCATGTTCACGTCCAATGATGTTTCCATTTGGCCAAATTCGTTTAAATCGCCCTCACTTGAAGAACTTTCATCTAACGATGCAGATTTGTCATCGCTTAAATTACCTGCTGAAAACTCTTCTTCTGTTGGCGCTCCACCATCGGATGAGCTTTTAAGCTCAAGCAGAGGATTGCTCTCAACCTGGTCTTCAATAAATTTGGATAATTCGAAAGAAGTAAACTGCAACAAACGGATTGATTGCATGAGTTGTGGGGTCATTGTCAAAGACTGACTTTGACGGAACTGTAAACTCGCTGAAAGAGACATAATACTTAAGACCCCGTACTCACTTTCGCATTACGAGCACCCTGACAGAATGCAAACAATAGCAGAAAGACCCATCCTCAACCCGGAACTTCTAAACTGGCATGTATTTTGCTTAATCTGATGAAAAGGTCAAGTTTGAACTTGAATTTCCTCATTCATACTTAAATTTTTGTTTAAAGTGAGAAGTCATTGCCCAAATATAGGCGTCTTACGTCCGGGTTATTGATAATGTCTGCTGGACGCCCATGAGTTAAAACTTGACCAGCGTGAATAATATAAGCGCGATCAATCAAACTTAATGTTTCACGCACATTATGGTCAGTAATTAAAACGCCAATCCCGCGCTGGGTTAAATGACGGACTAGGTTTTGAATATCTGCAACCGCAATTGGGTCAACGCCCGCAAAGGGCTCATCAAGCAACATAAATGTCGGGTCAGAAGCCAATGCCCGTGCAATTTCCAATCTACGCCTTTCACCACCTGACAGCGCTATGGAAGGCGATTTGCGCAAATGCTCAATTGAAAACTCATCGAGCAATGCATCAAGTTTTTCTATTCTGGCCTTTTTGTTGGGCTCGATAATTTCCAAAACCGCCATAATATTGGCTTCAACGGATAACCCGCGAAAAATAGATGCTTCTTGAGGCAGATAACCAACACCGAGACGCGATCTGCGATACATTGGCATTTCTGAAACATCATGCCCATCAATTTCAATGGAACCATCATCAACGGGAACGAGACCGGTGATCATATAAAAACAAGTTGTTTTCCCCGCACCATTGGGACCCAACAAACCAACCGCTTCGCCACGTCGCACGCCAAGTGAAACACCATCAACAACACGTCTTGATTTATAAGCCTTAACCAAGCCACGCGCGATCAATGTCCCCTCATACCGATTGGTACTGGACGGATGATTAGAAACTTGTGGGTCTAGTGTCACGTTTGGAAACTCAATTCGATCAGATGCTAAAGTGTATAGAACTACTACTGTTTCGCTGATTTCGGGTCAATTTGAAAAATAACACGCTCATTTTTGCAACTGTCGATACGCGCGTCTCCTGATTGCATTTTGACCGTTAATTTACAACCCACCAAAATATTGTCGCCTTGCGACAACACAACTTTTTTGCCTGTCAGCACAAGCGTTTGTGCAACCATATTAAACAAGCCTTGGTCAGCAGTTGCGGTCTGATCACCCGATTGCAGGACGACGCTACCCGACACTTCAATTTTCTCAATATCAGTAGCGCCCGCTGTGACGGACCCACCGCCACCATAATAAACAATCATTTTGCCAGATTTTAATACGGTATCACCCTGAACCACATTCACATTGCCATTGAAAACAGCTGAGGATGATCCATCATCAATATCAAGGCGGTCACTCTCGATTTGAATTGGCTCATCACCTGATAAACCCAAACCATTAATGCGGCTATTGGCTTGTTGGGCCGCTGCACTGAATGTACCTAAGACCAAAACGATACCCGCGATAATTATCGGAAATACGGATATTCTCATCATGATTACTCTTTCTCTAGCTGTATTTCGGGCTCTATTTGCACGTCACGCTCAATTTGCGCCTCGGGCTCTTTAGGCTTAATTGCACTGGGGTTTACCGTCATCTTAACATTGTGTTCTAACGAAACCAATTGCCCATTGTTGGACATAACCATTTTATCCGCATTGATTTGCGCACCATCTAATTTTATATCAACCGACCCTTCGCTGATAAAATTGCCAAGACCAACATCATATTTAGCAGAAGGAAATTTTGCGATCATTCCTGATGATGTTGTTACTTGAAGCGGCTTATCAAATACTAAGGTTTCCTCAGTTTGATTAAAAATGCCTTGTTCTGCGATTAAAACAGCCTCTTCACCATCACTCATAGGTAATTGAGCTTCGATATTTTCTAAGGTGACGACGCTTGAGTCACCAATTTCTTGAATGGCTCGATCAGCTTGCATTCGATAGGGTTGATCCTTACCATTTTGACCAGCCAATACCGGCTGGTTCATGACAATTTTTCCATCCTCGATTGTTGAACTAGAGATAACCAGTCCTTCTGGCAAAACAGTATTGAGATAAGAAATTGCGATAAACCCAAGAATGATGGCGACACCAAATATTGGTAATCCAAATTTTAAGAATTTAACGAAACGCGTATTCGCTTGGGCCTTGGCATATTGCTCTTCTACGCGTGTGACGGATGGATTCATATTATTGCCAAAAAGCTGGTGTTCGCTTGCGGATCAAGACCACTCTTTAATAAACCATTTTATCGAAGAGATATTGTATTTCAAATACCATAGTCATAAATTAAGACTTATATTTGATTTTCAATAAAATTCCAGCGCAAAACATCTGAACGGACACAAGATATGGATCAAAATAGTGTTTTTGACCGGCACAATTTAAGACGAAAACTCCGCTTTTGGCGCATTGCAACCGTTCTTGTGGTGCTTCTTATTATAGGCAGCATCGTCTTGACCCAAAATGATGAGATCATTTCGGGCGACCACATCGCGCGCGTGGAAATTAATGGCATCATCCAAGATGATGATGAACTGATTGCCCGCTTGGATGGCATCGCTGAAGACGAATATGCAAAAGCATTAATCCTGACAATCTCGTCCCCTGGCGGAACAACCTTTGGCGGGGAACGCATTTACAAAGCGATCAAGCGGGTTTCAGAGAAAAAACCTGTTGTTGCAGATATCAGAACCTTAGCGGCATCGGCGGGCTATATGATTGCTGCTGCTTCTGATCACATTGTCGCAGGTGAAACCTCAATCGTAGGCTCCATTGGTGTTATATTCCAGTATCCGCAAGTTTCAGAATTGTTGGAAAAAATTGGCGTTTCCTATGAAGAGATCAAATCTTCGCCGCTAAAAGCTGAACCGTCACCTTTTCATCCAGCAAGTGATGAAGCTGTTGCAATGATCAATTCAATGGTCATCGATAGCTATGATTGGTTTGTTGATCTTGTGGCAGAAAACCGTAATTTAACACGCGCAGAAACTTTAAAAATCGCCGATGGCAGTATTTTTACAGGCAGGCAATCCCTTGAGAATAAGTTGGTTGATTCGTTAGGTGGGGAAGCCGAAATTCGTGCTTTTCTTGAAACAAAAGAGATCAGCAAAGACCTTGAAATCATTGAACGCCGTAAGCCTCGTGTCCCCCAAGCCCCATTTTTAATGGGTTCATTTGAGGGTATTATTCAAAAAATACTGGGTTTCGACAGCAAAATCCCACCAAATTGGCTAAAAGACCAAAAACTGTTCCTTGACGGCTTGCTTTCAGTTTGGCAATTTGGCAACTCAACACAACAGCAAAACTAGTAATGATGATATATTTCGAGGGGAAATAGATGATTAAGTCTGAATTGGTGCAAATACTGGCAACTCGGAATTCGCATCTCTACCACCGCGATGTTGAAAATATCGTCAATGCCGTTTTAGATGAAATCAGCAAAGCACTTGCTGAAGGAAATCGTGTTGAACTTCGTGGCTTTGGCGCATTTTCGGTCAAACATCGTCCTGCTCGCTCGGGTCGTAACCCACGTACTGGCGAATCTGTGTCTGTTGAAGAAAAGTGGGTGCCATTTTTCAAAACGGGCAAAGAACTGCGTGAACGCCTAAACCCTGAGGGTTAAATCGTTCACCTGAAGGCAATTATTCATTTTTGATGATTGCAATTTATCGGGCGTCATCTTAAGTCTTCCCGAGACGTAGAATTTTTGCTCAATCAGGTCTTGCAACATGTTTAAGAAAATCATCCGGGTCGTCATATTTATCCCAATTGCATTGGTTTTGATCTTGCTATCAATCGCCAACCGCCAATCCGTGACACTTGCGCTCAATCCATTTGAGCCAACGGATACTTTATTGTCTTTAAGCGCTCCGTTCTTCGTATTCTTGTTTATAGCGCTGATGATCGGCATGGTTATGGGATCAATGATTACGTGGTTTAAACAGGGCAAACACCGCCAGCGTGCGCGGCAAGAAGCCGCTGAATCCACAAAATGGCACGTTGAAGCTGATCGGCAGAAAGAAAAAGCCGACAATCTTGCTAACCAAATGGTGACGACTAATTCCTAGCGGTTCATACAATCACCGCATGTATTGAGGTTAAAAATTGGCCCAGAAATCACGGAACACAGGTAAACCTGCTGGTTCAAGACCTCAAGGCGCAAGGTCAGCCAACCCACAAGGCCGGAATAAACATTCACAAAAAAAGCCTTCGCACACTGCTGAAACCAAATCGGCAACACCCGTGAAACCAAAACATATCGCAGCACAACCTTTGCCAAAACGAGATGCGCGAAGCGGCGCACGACCGGATGAAAACATTCCACTCATCCTTGAAGCGGGATATGCAGAGCAATACCGGCTTATAGACAGTGGGTTAAATGAAAGTGGTCAGGGTGAAAAGCTCGAACAATATGGTGATTACTTAATTATTCGTCCCGAAGCGCAAGCCTTGTGGCCAAAATCACAGAACCAGTCACTTTGGCAAAAAGCTGATGCCTTGTTCACCGGCGATGTTGAAGAAGATGGCATGGGTCGGTGGCAGTTTCCTAAAGGGGCTTTGGGTGAAACCTGGCCAATGGCATTACTCGACACAGACTTTTATGGACGCTTTACATCATTTAGACATGTCGGCGTGTTTCCCGAGCAATTGGCGCATTGGCAATGGATGGCAGCACAAATCAAAGCCGCAAACCGCCCTCTCAAAGTACTTAATCTATTTGGTTATACAGGTGTCGCTAGCTTGATCGCCGCAGAACATGGGGCAGAAGTCACGCATGTTGATGCATCGAAAAAAGCCATTGGTTGGGCGCGCGAAAACCAAGAGCTTGCGCAATTGGGCGACAAACCCATTCGTTGGATTTGTGATGACGCAATGAAATTTATCTTGCGTGAAGAACGTCGCGGTAAGACATATGATATTATTTTAACGGATCCGCCAAAATTTGGCAGAGGTCCAAATGGCGAAGTGTGGCACCTGTTTGATCATCTTCCTAATATGCTTGATATCTGCCGCAGCATTTTAAGCCCAAACGCTGTTGGGCTTGTGCTGACGGCATATTCCATTCGCGCGTCGTTTTATTCCATTCATGAATTAATGCGCGAGACCATGCGCGGTGCTGGCGGTATTGTTGAATCGGGTGAACTTACAATTCGCGAACGCGTAAAAGAAGGCCCCTTTAGCGATAGTGAACCAAGCGAAACGCGTGGCCGTGCCCTTTCGACGTCCCTCTTTAGCCGCTGGGTGCCAAAATGAATGATATCTCCAAGCGAAAAGTTGGCACCGTTAAGGAAATTACTAGCCTTTCCAATCCGATCATCAAGGATATAAAAAGCCTCACGCAGAAGAAAAATCGTGATGCGAGCAACAAGTTTATCGCAGAGGGGCTAAAACTTGTTATCGATGCGAATGATCGTGGCTGGGAAATAGAGATTTTAATCTACGCAAAAGCTGCTTCTGAAAAAGATATCGTTCAAAAGACGGCGGCAAAAGTGGTCGCAAATTCCGGACTTGTATTAGAAGTCACTGAAAAAGTTCTAACATCGATCACGCGCCGCGATAACCCACAAATGGTGGTTGGCGTCTTCAAACAACGCTTTTCTGATATTGATAAACTGGAACCTAAAAGCGGTGATACGTTCATCGCGCTCGACCGTGTTCGTGATCCGGGAAATTTAGGCACCATTATTCGTACAGCTGATGCGGCTGGCATTAAAGGCGTTATCTTAGTTGGCGCAACCACGGACGCGTTTTCAATTGAAACAGTGCGCGCGACAATGGGTTCAATTTTTGCGCTGCCAATCTTAAAATGCGATATCGGAGCTTTTTTAAACTGGCAAGATGCGCATGACATCTCGGTTATCGGTAGCCACTTAAAAGGCAGCGTGGATTACCGCACCATCGATTATAAATCAAAGCCAACCGTTTTACTTATGGGCAATGAACAAGCAGGGCTTCCCGATGAACTTGCATCAAAATGCGATCAACTTGCTCGTATTCCGCAGGTTGGCGATGCGGATTCACTGAATTTGGCAATTGCAACAGCATTGATGAGTTATGAAGCACGTCGTCACTTGTTGGAGTTGAGTTGATGTCCTTGCCAAACGCAGACACAGATCGCACAAACAAAACACATAAGCAATTTGTCTCCAGCCGCTTTATCATAGGCGCAATGATTATATCACTCAGCGTGATACTCGATCAGATTTCAAAACTGCTTGTTGAATTGCATTTGCCTTTCGGCGAATTTGTCGCTGTTTTCCCATCCTTTGCCATGTACCGAACTTGGAATGAGGGAGTTGCTTTTTCATTCTTGGCGGGTCACGGAAGCACAGCATTGGTGATTTTGGCGATTTTAGTGGTTGGTGTTGTCATCTGGCTGTGGAAATCATCTCCAAAAGAGCGCGTATGGTTAAGTGCTGGTTATGCCATGATTATTGGCGGTGCAATCGGAAACATTATTGATCGCGGACTTTATGGTCATGTCGTTGATTTTATTATGATATATTATCAAAATTGGTCATTTGCGATCTTCAATATCGCGGATTGCTTTATCACAATTGGGGTAATTTTAATTATCCTAGATGAGGTCTGGGTAGCTTACAAAGCCAAAAATACGACCCAAAATGACACCATTTCATAAAATTTGAACAATCTAGAAAAGCTTTTAGATATCCCGTCATGTTAGTTGTTTTGTCATGACTGATCCAATTACCATGCAAAAACAGCTCGCAGACAAATTAAATGCGACGCTTGAGACTTCTGATGCGCAAAACTTAGCGCAAAATGCCAGCTTAGATAACCTTGAGTTTGATGAGAGCATACCTACTCCTCATCTTTCAAAAAACGATGTTATCGCCTTTGATGAATTGCAATCGAGACTACAGGCCGATGCAAAACCCACTAATGAGCCTCAACAAGAGAAATCTCATCAACCGATATTAATTGCGATGTTTATGTTCGCATTGGCAGCAATTGTTATCGGTGGCGAATATTTGCTGTAAATCGACACGTTATCGATGGTAATTTGTTAAAAACAGCCAATATTTGTCATGCAATTGTTGCAGAATTTAAGTTATAAGGGATGCAAATCAATCGGAGTTGCATCCCATGAATGTTGTAAACCAGCCCTTAGATTTTCAAAAAGCGCCAACAAGCGCGAATACGGCTAGATCCACCCAGGTTCTTGGCCGCATCGGATCATTAGAAGTACGTTTAACATCTGATGAACACGAAATAAGAGCGGCTCAATCTCTTCGTTATAGAGTGTTTGTTGATGAAATGGGGGCAAAACTTGCAGCGCCTGCAATGGCGCTTGAACTTGATTTTGACGCATATGATAAATATTGCGAACATTTCATTTTGGTCGACACCAGTGTCGTTGGTGATATCAATGAACAGATCATTGGCACATATCGAATTTTACGCCAGCATGTCGCCGACCAGCATGATGGATTTTACTCGCAGAATGAGTTTGATATAAACGCGCTCACCAAACGGCATGGTGACAAGCGCTTTGTTGAATTGGGCCGCTCCTGCGTTTTAAAAGAATACCGAACCCGCAGATCAGTTGAACTACTCTGGCAAGGCATTTGGGCTTTCGCGGGGCAGCATGAAATTGATGTGATGTTCGGATGTGCTTCATTCTTTGGTGGTGTGCCTGCAGCACATGCGCATGCGCTTTCATTTTTATATCATTATGCCAAAACATCGGACGAATGGAATGTTGAGGCTAATCCAGCTATTGCACATGAAATTGATCTTATGCCCAAAGAGGCGATTGTTACGAAACAGGTATTTGCTGCACTACCACCGCTCATAAAAGGTTATCTGAGACTGGGCGCTTCTTTTGCCCCACAAGCCGTGATTGATAGAGACTTTAATACCACTGACGTATTGGTTATGTTGCCAGTTTCACAGATCAGCGCAAGATATATCAAACATTATCGACCCAATGCGGATCGGTTCAATTAACATGATATTTTTCCTAGTTTGGGCTCAATAATCGACAAATTTTTGACTATCTGGACAAAAAACGAAGATTTCGCGTGAAATTTAAAATTAGTCATGCAAGTATATCGTCAACCTTACGTTTCGGCGTTCGGGAGAGGTCGCGATAGCGCGCTAATTTTTGCATTGGTGTGCGTTGTTGCAATCAACGTAAATTATAACAATAGGGTACAGTCAATGAAACGTACGCTTCTTAGCCTTATGGCTACAGCTCTTATGTCCGCAACAGCACTTGCTGCAGACATCAAACCAGCCATTCTATTCGACTTGGGTGGCAAGTTCGATAAATCCTTCAACGAAGCTGCATTTAATGGTGCAACAAAGTTTAAAGAAGAAACTGGTGTTGATTTCCGCGAGTTTGAAATCTCAAATGATGCACAGCGCGAACAAGCTCTTCGCCGCTTTGCTCGCGATGGTAACAATCCAATCGTTATGGCAGGTTTTTCTTGGGCTGGTGCACTTGATAAAGTTGCTGCAGATTATCCTGAAACAGACTTTGCAATCATCGATATGGTTGTTGAGCAGCCTAACGTTCGTTCAACAGTGTTCAAGCAACACGAAGGTTCGTACCTTGTTGGCATGATGGCAGCACTTGCTTCTAAAACAGGTACAGTTAGCTTCGTAGGTGGCATGGATATTCCACTCATCCGTAGTTTCGCATGTGGATATGTTGGTGGCGCTAAAGCTGCAAACCCAGATGTGAAAATCATTGAAACTATGACAGGTACAACACCTGAAGCATGGAACAACCAAACTAAAGGTGCTGAGATCACGAAGTCTCAAGTTGACCAAGGTTCTGACGTTGTTTTCCAAGCAGCTGGCGGTACAGGTATTGCGGTTCTTCAAACTGCAGCTGACTCAGGCATCTTAGGTATTGGTGTTGATTCAAACCAAAACGGCATGCACCCTGGCTCTGTTCTAACATCTATGCTTAAGCGCGTTGATGTTGCAGTTTACAATGCATTTATGGATGCCAATAAAGGTGACTTCTCATACGGCTTCAGTGTTCTCGGACTTGAAAGCGGTGGCGTTGGATATGCTATGGACGACAACAATGCTTCACTTGTGTCTGACGACATGAAAGCAAAAATCGAAGCTGCTAAAGCTGACATTATTGCAGGTAAGGTAACTGTTCACGACTATATGTCTGACAATAACTGCCCTTACTAAGAAGTAGATATTTTTAAAAGCCGCCACAGAATTTATCCGTGGCGGCTTTTTGTATAATCCGGGGTCATGTTTAATACTGGGACGTTTAATAATGGGGAGGCTTTGTAGCCGCAGGTGCGCCCACTTGCTCTTCAAGGTCAGCATAATGCTCGGACAGATCATCAAGCTTTCGCGTTAGTTTGTCGATATTTGTCCATTGCTTCGCTAACTGGTCGGACAAATCTTCGATTTGCTGAGACTGGTGCGCAATCAATTCTTCCATTTTCACGATCCGATTTTCATCCATGGCTTCACATAACCTCTTTGATGCTTAATTCGTGGGTGCTTTAAATTTCCGTCTGGACAAAAGCCTCTAAACTGTCGAGAGTAAAGAAAAATATAGGCGCAACATGAATAATTTTGCTATTGAGCTTCAAAAAATAAACAAAAGCTTTGGACCTGTTCACGCCAACAAAGATATTGACCTGAAGGTTTCCAAAGGGACCATCCACGGCATTATCGGCGAAAATGGTGCAGGTAAATCCACACTGATGTCGATCCTTTATGGGTTTTATCATGCCGATAGCGGTAATATTCTCATCGATGGCAACGCAATCACCATAAAAGACTCCAATGCTGCGATCGCAGCTGGCATTGGCATGGTTCACCAGCATTTCATGCTTGTCGAAAATTTCTCAATTTTGGAAAACATCATCCTTGGCGCTGAAGGCGGGCAATTGCTCAATTCAGGTATTGCCAACGCCCGCAGCGAATTAAAACGCCTCAGCGATGAATATGGCTTAGATGTTGATCCCGATGCGATCATTGAAGACGTGCCAATTGGCGTGCAACAACGCGTTGAAATTCTGAAAACACTGTATCGAGGCGCGGATATCTTGATCCTTGACGAACCGACAGGTGTTTTAACGCCCGCAGAAGCTGATCAATTGTTTGAAATTCTTGAACTTCTAAAACAACAAGGCAAAACAATTATTCTCATTACCCATAAGCTGCGCGAAATCATGGCAATTACCGATGATGTATCTGTTATGCGCCGTGGCGAGATGGTCGCAACACGCACGACAAAAGACACAAATGTTGAAGAGCTTGCTGAGTTAATGGTAGGCCGCCGCGTTCTGTTGCAAGTTGAAAAAGGTCCTGCAGATCCCAAAGATGTTGTTTTAAAAGTTGAAAACCTGAATGTCCGCGATGGCCGCGGTGTACCGATGGTCAAGGACGTGTCTTTTGAAGTACGTGCCGGTGAAATCGTCGGCATCGCTGGCGTGGCAGGTAATGGTCAGTCTGAACTGATGGAATGCATTACAGGTATTGAACACGCAGAATCTGGCCGCATCATTTTAAATGGAGAACCCATCGGGGTCACCGGTGGCAGCACGCCATCTGATATGCGTGATCGTGGCATGGCGCATGTTCCTGAAGACCGCCATCACATGGGTCTTGTGCTTCCGTTTGAAGAGTCTGAAAATTCAATTTTAGGCATCCACCAGCGCCCTGAATATAACAAAGGTATTTTCCTCGATATCGAAAATATCCGCAAAGATGCGAATGAGAAAATTGAGAAATACGATATTCGCCCCCCAAATAACCGTTTGAAAACAGCAAACTTTTCCGGGGGAAATCAACAAAAGATCGTGATTGCTCGCGAGATTGAAACCAATCCTGAAGTTTTAATTGTTGGTCAGCCAACACGGGGTGTGGATGTGGGTGCTATTGAGTTTATCCATCGCCGCATTATTGAAATGCGCGACGCTGGGAAAGCCATTTTGCTTATATCTGTTGAACTTGATGAAATACGTTCGCTTGCGGACCGAGTGCTTGTGATGTTTGACGGCAAAATTGTTGGCGAACGTACACCTGAAACAGAAGAAGGTGCATTTGGTCTTCTCATGGCAGGGATTGAGGATAGTGATAACTCAACATCAAATCCTGAACAAAGCACAGCACAAAACGGGGAGGCAGGATAATGGCTGCACCATATGCAAAACTGCCAAAATGGGTTGATTTTGGACTCATACCCGTCATCAATATCTTAGTAGCCTTCTTAATCTCTGGTCTTGTTGTATGGCTGGCAGATGAGAGCCCACTTCAAGCTGCAGGCCTTTTAATTAAAGGTGCGTTTGGTTATGGCGAAGGCATTGGTTATACACTTTTCTACGCGACAAGCTTTGTTTTCACAGGTCTTTCTGTTGCCATCGCTATTCACTGCGGATTGTTTAATATCGGCAGTGAAGGTCAGGCATATATTGGTGGAATTGGCGTTGCACTTGCATGTTTGGCGTTTGATTCCACATTGCCATGGTTTTTAGTATTCCCTATTGCCATCGTTGGTGCTGCAATTTTTGGTGCGTTATGGGCGTTCATCCCAGCATATTTACAAGCCAAACGTGGAAGCCACATTGTGATCACTACGATCATGTTTAACTTCATTGCAGCCAGTTTGATGATCTATCTGCTGGTGGATGTGTTCAAACCAGATGGCACGATGGCACCGCAAACACGCGGTTTTGCCGAAGGTGGTCAATTGCCACGTCTTGATTGGTTGTTTGGTATCTTTGGTATTCGCACCGGTGCTGCGCCGCTAAATATTTCGTTTTTGTTGGCACTTATGGCAGCTTTTGTTGTGTGGGTTATCATCTGGCGTACGCGCCTTGGCTATGAAATTCGAACCCGAGGCTTTAGCCCAACGGCTGCAAAATATGCAGGTATCAACGAAACGCGCGTGATCATTATTACAATGATGATTTCTGGCGGCTTGGCTGGCATGATGGCATTAAACCCTATTATGGGTGATCAACATCAAATGCAGCTCGACTTTGTTGCAGGTGCTGGTTTTGTCGGAATTGCTGTGGCGCTCATGGGCCGAAACCATCCCGCAGGCATTATACCGGCGGCTATTTTATTTGGGGTTTTGTATCAAGGAGGCGCTGAAATCTCGTTTGAAATGCCCAATATTTCACGAGACATGATTGTGATCATTCAAGGGTTGGTTATCTTGTTTGCTGGAGCGCTGGAAAATATGTTCAGGCCGTTTATTGTGATGTTTTTTGCTGGTTTGCAAAAATCAAATTCTTCTAGTGCAATAGAGGCGGGAGAGTAAAAATGGAATTTTTTGAAACAACTATTCTCGTCCTACAATCAACAATCCGGCTCTCTGTCCCGTTGATTTTTGCAGCACTTGCTGGGCTTTATTCTGAACGCTCTGGTGTGTTTGATATTGGCCTTGAAGGTAAAATGCTCGCTGGTGCTTTTGCCGGTGCTGCCATTGCCAGCCTTTATGAATCTGCGATGTTTGGCCTATTGGGAGCTGTTATTGTCTCAATGGGATTTGCATTGATCCATGCTTTTGCATCTATCACTCAACGCGGCAACCAAATTGTATCGGGCGTTGCAATCAACTTTATCGCAGCTGGTGCAACCGTTATTTTAGGCCAAGCCTGGTTCCGCCAAGGTGGCCGAACACCTTCTCTAAGTTCAGACGCAAAATTTAATGCAATTGAATTGCCATTTGCTGCTGAATTGGCTGATGTACCAATCATTGGACCGATCTATTCTGACTTGTTATCTGGCCACTTTGCATTGACCTATTTAGCATTTGCGCTTGTACCATTTACCTGGTGGGTGCTCTTTAGAACTCGTTTTGGTTTGCGTTTACGCGCTGTTGGTGAGAACCCAGCTGCTGTGGATACAGCCGGAATTTCCGTTATCTGGCTGCGCTATCGTGCAGTGTTGTGTTGTGGCGCGCTTTGCGGCTTTGCTGGCGCATATCTGTCCATGGCGATCTCTGCTGGTTTTGGTAAAAACATGACCGCAGGCTCAGGCTTTATCGCGTTAGCAGCGCTTATTTTCGCTAAATGGAAGCCAGTAAATGTGATGCTTGCATGTTTGTTATTCGGGTTTTTAAATGCCATGGAAATCAGACTGCAGGGTAAAGAACTCCCATTGATTGGGGAAATTCCAATTCAGTTCATGCAGGCGCTGCCATATATCCTGACGGTCATTTTGCTTGCAGGATTTATCGGAAAAGCGATACCGCCAAAAGCTGGAGGCGTTCCGTATGTCAAAGAGCGCTGATCATCGAGCTGCACTTTTTGACGCTGCAAAATCCGCGATGGCCTCTTGCCATGCACCCTATTCTAAATTTCCCGTTGGCGCTGCAATCCTTGCAGCCAATGGTGAGATCTATAAAGGTGCCAACATAGAGGTCATCTCATTCCCTGAGGGCTGGTGTGCAGAAACAACAGCCATCGGACATATGGTGATGGCAGGAGAAAGAGAGATCGTCGAAGTGGCTGTTATTGCCGAGAAGCTAGATCAATGTACCCCGTGCGGGGGTTGCAGACAACGATTGGCAGAGTTTGGCAACGCAGATACTAAAATCCATTTATGTGACCAAAACGGTGTTGTTAAGACAGTTCGTTTGGGTGACTTATTACCGTTATCTTTTGCTACGGACGTTATTGCATGAGTTCTAAAGTTCAACGATCTGTCGACATTATTAGCGATAAAATTGGCACGCTTAATCCTAAATATGCGGTCATATTGGGATCGGGTTTGGGTGCCCTCACATCGTCGATCAATGATCCGGTGCAAATTGCTTTTTCTGAGCTACCTGATTTTCCTCATAGCGCAGTTTCAGGCCACAAAGGTGAGCTGGTTGCAGGCACCATCGAAGGTGTGCCGTTGATCATGCTATCAGGTCGGGTTCATTACTATGAGCATGGTGACGCAGGCGCTATGCGCCCCATTATCGAGACATTCCATCAGCTTGGTATTGAAAACCTAATCCTGACCAATTCTGCTGGCTCTGTGCGCGAGGATATGCCGCCAGGGTCTGTGATGCAGATTACCGATCACATAAATTTCTCCGGTAGCAATCCACTGTTTGGCGAAGAAACCGATGGACGATTTGTGGGTTTAAGTAACGCCTATGATCAAAGCATTATGACAAAAATGCGCGAAGCTGCAATAAAATCAGACCTTAAGCTGCACCAAGGCGTTTATATGTGGTTCTCCGGTCCTAGTTTTGAAACGCCTGCTGAGATTAAAATGGCCCGCATATTCGGTGCTGATGTAGTTGGTATGTCTACCGTCCCTGAAGTGATTTTGGCTCGGTTTTTTGGCATGAATGCAGCGGCCGCTTCCATCATCACCAATTTTGCCGCAGGGATGACCGGTGATGAATTAAGCCATCAGGAAACCAAAGACATGGCGCCAATTGGTGGCGCAAACCTTGCCAAAATTTTAAAAACCATGTTTGCTGATCTTTAGCGAACAGGGAAAGGCGTGGAGACCATCACTTATCTACCGCAAGAACTCATCCGCATAAAGAGAGATAAGGGCGAGCTAACGCGCGAGCAAATTGCTGCGTTTATTTCGATGGTCAGTGACCAGCGTATGTCTGATAGCCAGACAGCGTCGATGGCTATGGCAATATTTCTCAACGGGATGGGGCGCGAAGAAACTGCAGCATTAACGCTTGCGATGCGCGATTCAGGAGATGTGTTGAACTGGCCCGATGCTGAGCGCCCCATTATCGACAAGCACTCAACGGGCGGAGTTGGTGATAATGTCTCGCTCATTCTTGCGCCTCTTGCAGCAAGTTGCGGGCTCGACGTTCCAATGATATCAGGGCGCGGTTTGGGACACACCGGCGGCACACTGGATAAGCTGGAAGCGATCCCTGGCTATAATGCAACGCCGGATATTTCAAAATTCCGCTCAGTGGTGAAAGAAACAGGCTGTGCGATTATTGCAGCAACCGCAAATCTCGCCCCGGCAGATAAGAAGATCTATGCCATTCGTGACATCACCGCGACCGTTGAATCCGTTCCTTTAATCGTTGCATCAATATTATCGAAAAAGCTAGCGAGCGGTGTTGAAGGCCTAGTACTTGACGTGAAATGCGGTAATGGTTCAACAACATCTGATACAGATGAAGCTGAGAAATTAGCACAAGAACTCGTCGATGTCGCAAGTAGTGCCGGGCTTCCTACATCCGCCCTCGTCACTGATATGAATGAACCACTCGCGAGCGCAATTGGAAATGCGACTGAAGTGGTCAATGCGATCCAATTTTTAACAGGGCAATCTCGCGATGTCAGACTTTATCGCGTTATCATCCAACTTACCGCTCATATGCTGATGGCAGGTGGAATAGCGTGTGATTATTATAAAGCGGAAGCTACTGCTCAGCGAAACTTATCAAACGGAAAAGCCGCCGAACTCTTTGGCAAAATGGTACATGCATTAGGCGGCCCAATAGATATTATTGAAAATTACCAAAGCCACCTTCCAAAAGTCGGCATTCTTCGTGAGATCAAAGCAACACGAAGTGGCTGCGTGAACGCATATAAAACGCGGGATTTAGGAATGGCAATTGTTGCACTTGGTGGAGGGCGATCACACCCATCTGATCAATTAGATTACGGTGTTGGTCTGAGCGAAATTAGAACGATTGGTACAACGATTGAAGCGGGAGAACCACTTGCGCTCGCGCACGTCAATTCAGATGAACAGTTTGATGAATTATCGAGACGTTTTAACTCAGCTTGCGAAATAACAGATGGCCCTGCTTTTATTCGAAAACCAATATTAAAGAAAATTACTGCGTCAAAATAAGATTGCCGTTTTCGACCTTAAAAGACGACAGCTTGTTTAAAAAACTCATCCCAATCAAAGTGGATGACAAAGCTGTATCATCTAGAATAAACACATCAACGTTTTTTGCTGAAACCGGACCAAGCTCTAAGCGATCAATATTTTTGAGCGCTGCTTTAACGATGCCGTTGGCGGTTTCAGCTTTGTGTTTAAAATCACTGTTAGAAACTTTCACACCAATGGACCGCGCTGTTGATCGGTTCATCGCAACATAAGTTGCACCTGTATCAATCAATCCGTTTATTGAACGTCCGCCGGCTTTAAAGTCTGCCAAGAAATGACCGTGACTATTTGCTTTGATGCTGACCTGGCGTTTTCCAGTTGTATAATGCGCGTTACTTGGCGCAACGTTGCTCGGTTGCGCGGTTTTAGTAACGCCAACAGGTCCGGTATTACCCTGCGCGACAGTTTCCGGAGCATTATCCAAAAACTGCGGAACAAAAGCCATCGTTACGGCTATAAAAACAAACGGCATTACTTTTTGCAGCATAGTGACCTCTTACTCGTTGAGATCAAAATAGCTGATACTTTAGAAAAACTCGTAAACTTTACTGCCTTTGGAACTGAAATCGGCAATGCTGGTTAAGTAAGGTTAAATTTTTTCAATCAATATCTAATGAAGTGCTTTTAAAAACTCGTGCAGTTCTGTTGCAATGTGATCAATATGATCATCATTACGACCATGGGCTTCCCATTTTTCATCGGTGTTGGCCTCATAAGATTCATCAATGATCAAAACGGTTTGCATACCCATTTGCTTTGGTACCACCAAATTCCTTGGTAGGTCTTCAAACATCGCTGCTTTTGTTGGATCCACATCAAACTGCGTGATGAATTGCTCATAGGGTTTTGCCGCCGGTTTTGGCAGATAATCAGCCGCTACGATATCAAAAATTCCATCAAAACAATCATGGATCCCGAGCGCATCAATCGTGCGCTCTGCATGAGGAACATCACCGTTTGTGAAGATTAGTTTTTGACCAGGTAACGCATCCAATGCTTGTTTTAAAGCTTCGCTTTTAGCAACCGGGCTATAATCAATATCATGCACCGCATCTAAAAATGCTTTTGGCTCCATGCCGTGATTTATCATCAAGCCTTGCAACGTTGTGCCATGATCGCGATAATAGTCTTTTTGCTTCTTTCGCGCTTCATCGCGCGGTAGATCCAAAAACTGCGACACAAAGTCGGTCATTTTCACATCAATTTGCGCAAATAAATCACATCTGCGGGGATAAAGAGTATTATCTAGATCAAAGATCCAATGATCGACGTGGCTAAAATTTTCATGTTTCATGAAGCTACTTATATAAGAGTTGCATCTGAAGAAAAGTGCTGATTACGACTTAATTGCCAATTGCTAAAACAATTATGTAAACTCTCATTTATACGTGAGGCGTTTCCCCATCCGTCGCCTCTAAAATAACACATAAGCTCGGCTGATCGCCGGTAGTTCATTCGGTTTGCTTTACATTTGATGCAGCATAAAATCCCAACATAATCAATTGAACATAGATCAATACTTCGAGCAAGCGTTGGAATAGGCCCTGTGTCTCTGGCATAAAAACAATTGCAAAAAATAGGCAAAATCCGGTCATTACCAAAGGAACAGCGAAGCGGTGCATAATTGTGTTCTTTGGTGCGGACAGAAAGAGTGGAAGAAGGCCTATAAGAGCCAGCGGGTATGCAATTGCAGCGATAAACATATGCGCGATATGAGTGGATGTGTTTTTAAACTCGCTGCCGCTCTCATGGCTATCACAAGCAACATCACAAGGTAGCAAGGCGGCAAAAATTAGAAGAATAGTATAAGCAAGTAAAAGTAATATCGAAATTCGCTGAGCCCTCGTCTTTGACAGGCGTCTACTTAGAAGTGCAAGAAACACGAGTAAAGGAATCTCAGCAATCAGGAAAACGGCATAATTTGCCCAATTGGCGAATGGCGCGCTCACCGCTCCGAGAGCGCTCATGAACTGGCTGACATGGGAGTAGTTTGGCATTATTGCGCCAATGATGCCCACGCCCATTACTAACCAAATAAGGCTAATGACAGGTAAAATAACCAGAGCTAGGGATTGTATGTCGCGAGAGACCATATTTTATGATGTTTTGCTCCGTTCTTGTGGTACTTTTACCGATCACGAATACCCCCTTGGGCCTCAAGTGCAGAATATCTGACACGCTCAACAATCGCAATGTCTTGATATTAGTCATTGTTTATCAGATCCCGTCACATCGTAGTTTGTGGGATAGATCTAAGACCTTTCTGAACACCGGTTTATAACTCTCACGCGTAATGAAAAGCGTTGATTGTTAGAATACTCAAATTGCATCGGCCATACGTATAAATGGTTTATTGAACGTGACGCGCATCTCATTCCATGCTAACGCCATTTTATGGAAACCTGGATACTCATTACAATCTCAGCTGCCTTTTTGCAGAACATTCGCTCAAGTCTTCAAAAACATCTTAAAAATGTCATGGGCACATCCGGGGCGACATTTGTTCGATTCGGATTTGGCATTCCATTTGCACTTCTTTTCCTCGCACTCTTTATGTATTTGGGTGATCACAGCTTTCCCGAACTTAATCAGGACTTTTTCTTCTGGGTGGTCATTGCAGCTGTTGCGCAAATATTAGCCCAAGCACTGCTTGTTCATATGTTTTCGCACCGCAATTTCGCTGTGGGAACAGCCTATTCACGCACTGAACCATTACAAGCAGCCTTATTTGGGTTGTTATTTTTATCTGAAAAAGCATCTTCTGCCGTTTTATCAGCGATTGCGATCAGCATGTTTGGTGTCATGCTTATCTCGGTTGCGCGAACTGACATCACACCAAAATCGATCTTCACATCGCTTTATTCAAGAACAGCTCTTATCGGGCTCTCATCAGGTGCTATTTTTGGTGTTGCAGCTGTTGCATATCGCGCTGCGTCTTTGTCACTGGATGGCCCAAACTTTATCATTCAAGCTGCCATTACTCTCAGCATTGCCATTATCTTGCAATCAATCATTATGATCGTTTGGATTTACTGGCGAGACCGGGCAGAAATTGCGCGCATTAAAGCTGCATGGAAAACGGGCTTATTGGTGGGTCTTGTAGGCGCGAGCGCATCATTTGGCTGGTTTATGGCCATGACATTGCAACAGGCCGCATTGGTTAAAGCAGTGGCGCAAATAGAGATGATTTTCACTTTCATCTCTTCTGTGTTCATTTTTAAAGAACAAATCAACCGCATAGAAGTTATCGGATGCTTGCTGATTATTAGCGGTATTATCGCGCTGGTGCTTGGCGGGTAATTACTTAACGATCAACGTTCCTGCACCATGCTCTGTAAAGACTTCCAGCAAAACAGCATGCGGGACTTTGCCATTGACGATCACAACGCCTTCAACGCCCTGTTCAATGGCAAATAAGCATGTTTCGACCTTTGGGATCATGCCGCCGGAAATTGTTCCATCCGCAATCATAGCTTTAGCTTCTGAGACGGAAAGTTCTTTAATCACCTTACCATCTTTATCCATCACGCCCGGAACGTCCGTTAGGAATAACAAGCGTTTTGCATCAAGTGCACCGGCAATGCCGCCAGCAAATGTATCGGCATTGATGTTATAAGTCTGGCCATTGCGATCCGGCGCGACAGGTGCAATCACTGGAATAGTGGCAGATGTTGCCAATATATCTAAAACTGTGCGGTCGACTTCATCGATCTCGCCCACAAAACCGAGATCAAGAATACGCTCGATATTTGATTCAGGATCAACGACTTTCTTTTCAGCTTTTTTTGCGTAGACCAGATTGCCATCTTTACCACAAAGTCCGATGGCGCGCTCACCCTCTGCATTGATCATTGTGACGATCTGTTTATTGATCGATCCAGCGAGGACCATTTCAACAATCTCAACTGTCTTTTGATCAGTCACACGCAGACCATTTTCAAAACGAGATTGAATGCCCATGCGATCGAGCATTGCACCAATTTGTGGACCACCGCCATGAACAACAACGGGATTAACACCTGACTGTTTTAAAAGCGCAACATCACGCGCAAATGCCTGCGCAAGGCTTTCATCACCCATCGCATTGCCACCATATTTAATGACAACCGACTGGTCTTCATAACGCTGCATATATGGCAATGCTTCAGATAAAAACCGAGCTTGATTTTCACTATCACTTAAAACAGCCATTTAATATTCCTCACAACTGAACAAAATTATCGTTCATCTTCATATCTAGCACGTGTCTTAACGTGAAAAATATCATCCTTCAATTGGATCTTTATCTGAAACTTCGACTAATTATGAATGGCTTTGACGATTGCACGCCTTAAGTCATCAATACCAACACCTTTTTCAGATGAAGTCGCTATGATCTCAGGGTAAGCAGCGGGATGTTTTTTGATCTGCTCGGTAACCTGAGCGATCAAAGCCTCAAGTTGAGTAGCTTTAATCTTGTCTGATTTCGTTAGAACAATTTGATAAGACATTGCAGCAGTATCCAGCAGCTTTAAGACTTCTTCATCGTTCTTTTTGATCCCGTGACGAGAATCAATCAGCAGATAAACACGTTTTAGAGTGACACGCCCGCGCAGATAGTCAAAGACCAGCTTTGTCCATTTTTCAACTTCGGTCTTCGGCGCTTTGGCATAACCATAACCTGGCATATCCACGAGCGCTAATGGCGGCAAGTCTTCTTGCGTACCTTCAAAGCCTGATGGAACGAAATAGTTCAGCTGTTGTGTGCGGCCGGGTGTGTTGGATGTCCGCGCCAAGCCTTTAACGTTTGTCAACGCATTGATAAGCGATGATTTACCAACGTTTGAACGCCCTGCAAAAGCGATCTCTGGTGGACCAGCAGATGGTAAAAACTTCATAGTTGGGACAGAAAGTACAAATTCCCAAGTCCGGTCAAAGGGCACAATTTTAGCCATATCGATGTCCTATCATGCCCTTTGCAAAAGCAAAATTACGTTAGTTTATTTCGCTTCTTCTTTTGGTTTTTTGGAAAACAGCGCTTTGAGATTATCCCAAAGTTCGATCTTCACACCCTGACGCTTCATGATAACGCCTTGCTGGAGGATCGATAGTGTGTTGTTCCACGCCCAGTAGATCACAAGACCCGCAGGGAAGGTTGCCAACATAAATGTGAAGACAACTGGCATCCATGTAAAGATCATAGCCTGTGTTGGATCTGGAGGCGTTGGGTTCATACGCATTTGTAGGAACATTGTGATACCCATGATCAACGGCCATACACCCAAGGCCAGCAATCCACCGATAAGCGGCAATGCTGTTGGATCGTAAGGCAAGAGACCAAACAGGTTGAACACTGACGTTGGATCTGGCGCAGACAAATCTTGGATCCAGCCAAAGAATGGCGCGTGACGCATTTCAATGGAAACGTAAAGCACTTTATAAAGCGCAAAGAACACTGGGATCTGCAAGAGAACCGGCCAACAACCAGCCACTGGGTTAATCTTCTCACGCTTGTAAAGCTCCATCATGGCTTTTTGTAGCGCTTGACGATCATCGCCATGTTGCTTCTTCAACTCTTCCATTTGCGGCTGAACTTTTTTCATATTCGCCATGGATTTGTATGACTTGTTTGCCAATGGGAAAAAGATCAACTTCACAAGAACGGTTGTCACAAGAATAGACACACCGAAGTTGCCGAAGAGAAGAAAGAAGAAGTGCAATGCACTAAACATCGGCTTGGTAATGAAATAGAACCAGCCCCAATCGATCATCAGATCAAATTGCTCAATGTTTTGCTCTTCAGTGTACACATCAATTTCTGGTGCTGTTTTAGCGCCTGAGAAAATGCGTGTGTTAAAGTTTGTTGTCGCACCAGGTGCAATCACTTTGGCATCAGAAACATAATCTGTCTGATAGCTTGGCGAGCCTTGAGCAAAGTATCCAAAACGAGATTGGAATGGTTGACCTTGTTCTGGAACCAAGGCGGCTGCCCAATATTTATCTGTAATGCCGATCCAGCCTGTTGGTGATTTTTCAGGAACGATCAAACCTTTGTCTGCATCTTCCACGTCACCATAATCGATCTCTTGAAGACCTTGCTCACCCAAAAAGCCGATTAAACCCTCATGGAGAATGTAAATCCCACTGGTTTGCGGCTTATAGAGTCGTTTAATACGGCCGTAAGGAGAGAGAGAAACTTGCTCAGTTGAATTGTTGGTAACAGCATCATCGATTGTGAATAGGTAATTGTCATCAACACTGATCGTTCGGTCAAATACCAAACCACTGCCATTGTCATAGCTCAGTACAAGCGGAGTTTCAGGTGTTAGTTTTTCACCTGATTTTACCGTCCAAACAGTGCTCTCGCTCGGGACAGCCCCTGCTTCTTTTGCTGCAATAAAGCCGACTTCTGAGAAGTAACCTTCATTTGCATTCGACGGTGAGAACAAAATTACATTCGGGCTTTCAGGGTCAATCGTCTCATGATAATTTTTAAGAGTAAGATCATCAAGGCGTGCGCCTGTTAGGTTGAGCGAACCAGATAATGTTGGCGTATCGATCTCAACGCGTGCACCTGTTTCTGCCAATGCATCTTCGCGCGCAATGGTTTGCGCTGCAGGAAGACCTTGCAAATTAGGTAATTGTGCGGTTTCGCCACCTGATGTTGTTGCAGAAGGAAGCGTACTATCATTTGCAGCGGCTTCAGCCTGCTGCTCCAACAAAACAGCTTGGCGGGCTTGCTCTTCTTCTAATCGCGGTGCGACATAAACAATTTGCCAGACGACAAATATGAGTACTGATAGGCCGATCGCCAGAAAATAATTACGACTGTTTTCCATTATTAATCCTTACACTCGGCAACACTATTGTTATGTTTTACGCCTGTCCGCGGGTTTCTATCAGAGTTTTTCTTACTTTTGAAGCGCTGTTCAAGGCTATAGATAATGTCATTAAAGCTGGCATCCAATAGCTCATTGTGACCGATTAAGACATAATCGTAACCGGGCATCAAGAATTCATGCGCTTTGAGCCGTACCGCTTCTTTCAAACGCCGACGAATACGGTTTCGTTTAACCGCATTGCCTTGCCGCTTTGTGACGGTAAATCCGATCCGGGGCGGTCTCAACTCGCCATAGGTTTCTTGATCACCGCGATCTAAAACTTCAAGCAAGAAATATTTACCGCGCCGCTTCTTCCCATTGCGAGCTGCTAAATATTCAGCTCGCTTGGTTAAACGCTCGACGCGGGAAATTGGATTTTGTGAAATCAACTTCAGCCCTTTCAATTCAGGCTGCAAGATTTATGAACTTATGCAGATAAACGTTTACGACCTTGTGAACGGCGAGCTGCTAGAACTTTACGTCCACCTTTAGTGGCGAGACGTGCACGGAAACCATGACGACGCTTGCGAACAAGCTTTGATGGTTGAAAAGTACGCTTTGTCATTTATTTTAATACCGCGGTGTGCGGCCCTTCTTAAAGTCTGTATTTTTACAGGAGCGTTGTTAAAGTCGATATCTGCGGCCTTTTGGACGTCAAACATCTACACGAGCGGCTTATAGACATCAAAACCTTATATTGTCAATAAATAAGCCGTCTCAAACGAGTATGATGTTGTAATTGATCGGATAGAGAGACATTTTTTTACATTGTTAAAATGAAACCAACCTGTGAAAGGCTTTTTTAATAAAGCTCACAACAGTGTGAGTTGAACGTTAACATTGCTCACATATAGTTTGATGAACGCGATTGAATGTCATTGGTATGTGATCGCACAAAAGTTTATCCCTTCTTCAACGACGGACCGCTGTCCGACATTTTGGAGAGATAAAATGGAATTGAACACAACATTAAACGATACGGATCAAAATATAATGTCAGATGCACCCCAGAAAAAAACAGGCGGCATGCTGAAGCGCTTTTTGCCAGTACTTATTGTTTTATCCGGTTTAGCAGTAGGCTATGCAGCTGGATTACACGAGTATCTATCGCTCAATGCACTTGCTGAAAAGCGCGATGTTTTACAAACATTTGTGAACGAAAACCTCATCTTAGCATCAGCAATGTATTTCTTCTTATATATTGCAGCCGTTGCCTTCTCATTCCCAGCTGCTTCTATTTTAACAATTTTTGGCGGATTTTTATTCGGCTGGTTCTTAGGCGGTGTCTTAACAGCGGTTGGCGCAACAATCGGTGCGGCCATCTTGTTTAAAGCAGCGCAAACTGCTTTTGGTGATTTTTTGAGAGACCGCGCTGGACCATTTGCAGCAAAACTATCTGAAGGTTTCCAAAAAGACGCCTTCAGCTACATGGTTATCTTGCGCTTAGCACCTGTGTTCCCATTCTTTGTAATGAATATCGTGCCAGCTTTGTTTAAAATTCCGCTACGCACTTATATGGGCGCTACAATCATTGGTATTTTGCCAGGTACATTTGCGTATACTTACCTTGGCCAAGGCGTTGACAGCGTACTTATGGCAGCTGCGCAATCAGGACAAGAAGCATCTGTTTCTGATTTGATAACACCGGAAATCACAATTGCATTTGCAGCGCTTGCAGCTGTTGCAACTATCCCATCAATCGTTCGCAGAATTCGCAATAAGTAAACGACTGCATACATCTTAAAAGAATTAATAGGGGGACATTTCAAATGTCAAAAACAATTACTCCAGATATCTGCATAATCGGTGGTGGCTCAGGCGGTCTTTCGGTTGCAGCAGCCGCCGCAGCCTTCGGCGTCGAAGTTGTACTTTTAGAAAAAGGTAAGATGGGTGGCGACTGCCTCAACTATGGCTGCGTTCCATCTAAAGCGATCATCGCAGCCGGCAAACATGCACGTGCTGCTGTTGATGGCAAGAAATTTGGTGTTCATGTCGATAAGGTTGATGTCAACTTTGCAGAAGTAAACGCACATATCAAAGATGTCATCGGCGGCATTGCACCGCATGATTCACCAGAGCGCTTCCGCTCATTAGGTGTAAACGTCATCGAACAAGCTGGTGTATTCATCGATGCGGATACCGTTCAAGCTGGCGATACAATTATCAAAGCCCGACGCTATGTCATCGCGACAGGTTCATCTGCATTCGTGCCACCTATTCCTGGGATTGATGACGTTGATTATTTAATTAACGAGACCATTTTTGAACAAACTGAGCGTCCTGATCATCTCATTGTTATCGGTGGTGGTCCAATTGGCATGGAAATGGCGCAAGCCCACCAACGCCTTGGCTCGAAAGTTACGGTTGTTGAAGGTTTTAAAGCACTGGGTAAAGATGACCCTGAACTTGCCGAAGTTGTGTTAAAGCGCATTCGCGAGGAAGGCGTTGAAATCTTAGAAGACACAAAAGTGGTCAAATTGGCGAAAGCCAAATCAGGAGTTTCTGTCACTGTTGAAACAAGTGGAGGCCAGCGCGATATCAAAGGTTCGCATGTGCTTGTTGCCACGGGTCGCGCTGCTAATGTGAATGGACTTGGCCTAGAACAAGGACAGATCGAATATGATCGTCGTGGTATTAAAGTGGGCGATAATATGCGCACATCCAACAAACGCGTCTATGCTATCGGCGATGTTGCTGGTGGTTTCCAATTCACGCATGTTGCTGGTTATCACGCAGGTCTAGTTATTCAACAAATTTTATTTCGTCTTCCTGCAAAGGAAAATCGCGAGATCATTCCTTGGGCAACATACACAGAGCCTGAATTATCAAATGTTGGGCTCACAGAAGCACAAGCACGCGAAAAATATGGTGATACAATCACCGTGTTGAAATGGGAATATGCCGAGAATGATCGCGCGCGCGCCGAACGCAAGACGGATGGCTTGATCAAAATTGTCGCCGACAAGAAGGGACGCTTAATTGGCGTTGCTATCGCTGGCGCTGGTGCCGGTGAGATGATCAATATGTGGGCACTTGCCATTACCAACAAAATGAAGCTATCAAATGTTCGCGGTTATATTCCTCCTTACCCAACAATGTCAGAAATTGGCAAACGTGCGGTGATGACGCATTACGGACCGATAACAAGTAAGCCATTTGTTCGCGCAGTGATTGGATTTTTGCGAAAATTTGGTTGATAGTAAAAAACCCTATTGGACAAATTATACGCGGGCCACACATGTCGCATGAAAAACTAGAGCTTGATAATATTCAACCCGCGCAGGAAATTGGCACCAAGCCAGTGCGCGGGCTGCAAAGCAAATTGATCACATTAACGATCATATTTGTTATGCTAGCGGAGGTGTTGGCCTTTGTTCCTTCGGTTGCAAATACGAGGCTTAGATGGCTTGAAGACCGTTTGAACACAGCTGCTGCTGCTAGTATCGTATTTGAAAGCCAGCAAATCACTGAACTTTCAGCAAAAGTTCAAAGTGATACATTGATGTCCACTGGAACCAAGGCAATCATCTTGCGTAAAGATGGTACCTCACGCATTGTTGCATCTGAGGAGATGCCACCATCAATCGCAGCCAGCTATGATCTTGATAGCACTGGGCCTATTACCGCGATCATGGATGCGTTTGAAACACTATTTTACGGCGGTGACAGGATTATCCGAGTTTTGGGGTCTGTTGGCGAAAGCAGTGATTTCCAAATTGAGTTAATCATAAGCGAAGATCAGCTGCGACATGCTATGCTGATTTATAGCCGAAATGTTTTGTTTATTTCGCTGATTATTGCCGCAATTACCGCAGGGCTTTTATTCTTTACCATCAACCGATTGATGCTCCAGCCTATTCGCCGTCTTACATGGTCGATGCAAAATTTTTCAGATAATCCGGAAGATGCAACGCGCATTATCAAACCCGAGCAAGGCGATGATGAACTGTGGTTGGCTGAACAGCATTTATCTGCAATGCAAACGCAGTTATACAGCACTTTGCGACAACAAAAACGACTCGCCGATTTGGGATTAGCCGTCTCCAAGATCAATCACGACATGCGTAATATTCTAACTTCCGCCCAATTGATCTCAGATCGCATGGCCAATGTTGATGATCCGATGGTGAAACGCTTTGCACCAAAACTATTGCAAACAATAGACCGTGCAGTGGGCTATTCGAGCGAAGTGTTAGGCTATGGACGTGCACAAGAAGCTGAACCCAAACGCCGTGTGATTAAGCTCGCAGCCCTTGCAGCGGAAATCAAAGACGTTTTGAGCAATGATATTCAAGATGATGATATTGAGATCATCTCAAAGGTTCCTGATGAATTGGAATTACATGCTGATAGTGAGCAATTGTTCCGAGTGATCAACAATATTTCACGCAATGCCATTCAGGCGCTCAAATCGGACTATGATGCAGATCCTGCAATAGTGAAGCGATTATGTCTTGATGCGGAACTGAAAGACAATGCTGTGTGTATATCAATTGATGACACAGGCCCAGGGATGCCAGCACGTGCGAAAGAGCACCTGTTTAAGCCATTCCAAGGCTCAACGCGCGCAGGTGGCACAGGGTTAGGGCTTGCCATTGCACGTGAATTGATCCAAGCGCATGGCGGCGATATTATCTTGGCTGAAAAATCAACACCCGGCACGCGATTTGAAATTATTATCCCGCACTCCGTTTAATTTGAATTTGAAAATAGCCATCAGACAGAAAATTTTCAGACAAATTGATAGTTTTTCAAATTGATGCTTGCAAAACTGATGATGACCCATTAGGAGAACGGCAGACGTTCAAAATATTCACGTCATTAGCACCCGTAGCTCAGCTGGATAGAGTACTTGACTACGAATCAAGGGGTCGGGAGTTCGAATCTTCCCGGGTGCGCCATTTCTCTTAAAAGCTAAGATTCATAACTGTTCTGTATTCGCGCCATATTGATTTCACAATTTTAAATTAGTTGAAATATATGTTGAGATTTACAGCACGTATGACCCGAATAAGCTTGAAAGTCTTTTTTACCCTATTCGTGGTCTTCATCTTACCTGCCCTAGTTCATTTCGGCGTTTGGGCATTATCTGATCGCCCATCGAGCTGGCGAAATGCACAATGGTCCAGTGCTGGCGTACTTCCCTCAAATCCTTCAAAAGACGAGGCAGCTGTTTACGTTTTTACCGCGCGCACTGGTGGCCTTAAAGGTGCATTTGCCACCCACTCATGGCTAGTATTAAAGCCAAAAGGTGCAAGCTATTATGATCGCTACGATGTTGTTGGCTGGGGCACACCTTTGCGCAAAAATGCCTATGACCCAGATGGTCATTGGTATTCCAACAAACCCGTCATCAGCTATGAGATAACAGGGGATCAAGCGTTAAAAGTGATTCCGTCCCTTGAAAAGGCCATTGCAAATTATAAATGGCGCGATCGCGGTGATTACACACTTTGGCCTGGACCAAATTCCAACACGTTTGTTGCACACATTCTTAGCCAATTTCCCGAACTTACTGCAAATACGCCAAGCACCGCCGTGGGCCGCGATTTCCCTGCAGATGGACGATGGATTGGACGTAAAAAAGACGGTGCATTATTTGCAACGCTTGGCGGCTATTTCGGAATTGAAATTGGTGGCAATGTTGGCCTTGAGGTTAATTTTTTAGGATTGGTTGCCGGTTTGAATTTTAAGAACAGCGAACTGATCATTCCAGCATTTGGTGCGGTCAGTTGGCGATAATGCATCAAAAGCCTATCTAAATTAATCCTATATGATTATCCCAATTAAGCTGGTGTTCAATTGAGCCAAAGCGGCCGTTTTCACTACTTTTAACGAACTTATTTTGTAAAGGCGCGAGACCACATACACCTGCGTCAAAATGAGAATGAATAATATCGCCATTCACGCTATTTAAGACCAACACCTGCCCACCTTTAGGGGATGACAAGGCCACAGCCCCCTTATTATCATTGATTGATACGGAACCGATATAATTTTTAAAACCGATCATTTGTTTAGCTGGCAAGTTTATAAACTCTAACGGATTACCAAACGATACTTTTGCAATGAGCGGGGCCTGATCAAATGCATTTCCCTCATATTGTCCACCCAACCACACATTACCATTTTTATCACTTGCCATGTGTCGCATCGACAACAATGACCATGTTGTGGGAAGTTGATGAACCTCTTTTATCGCGCCAGACACCACATCGATAAACGCAATATTGGACCGCATAGTTTCGAGGTTTAACTTGGTGCGTGGAAATTGCGGATGTGTTTTTATACCACCATTTGCAACGCATAATGTTTTTCCGTCCGGAAGCATAATTATCTCATGGGGACCAATACCGGCAGAGCTGAACTCACCGATACGATTAAAGCCATCGGTAACATCGTAGATGCCGATAATACCGTCGCCTTTATCAAAGTCGTTTTCTGAGGCAAATAGTAATTTGCCGTTTGTAGAGAAAACACCGTGGCCATAAAAATGGCGATTGGTAGGCGTTGTGAAAAGTCGCGGCTCTTTGGCGTTATTAGGATCAAAGGCTAATGCAAAATTACCTGGACGCCTGGCAAAGATTATCGCCCATTGCGAACGTAAATTTGATGCTAAACCATGACCACGCTCAGGTAATTTGTGTTTGTATAAAATATTGCCTGCTTCGGAGAGAAGTGCGAGGCCAAAACTACCATCCTTTTCTCTAAAGCCTGATGCAAAAATAACGTCTTCTTTAAATGCTTTTGCACTTACGCCAGTTGGTAAGATGCTTGTGCTTATGCTCGCGCCAACTCCAAGTAGAAAGGCACGCCTATCGAGCTCAAGCCGCGTCAATCACCATCTCCAAATGAAAACCCGGCTGAAAGACCAAGTCGTTGTGAAAAGTCATTATCGATGCGGGAAATCACAAAACCAATCGCCAGTTTCAAATAAGCTAGCTTTTGGCGATCATCATGTGATTGTAAAAGCTCAAGCACCGGCTTATCTAAAGAGCTTGCCGTATTTAATGCCTGGCTAAATTCAAAACGTACGCTGTCTCCGAGCGCGCTATTGTCTTGCGGTAAAAGCTGTTCAATCCCACTTTTTGTAAAAAGTTCCCCAAGTCCTGATAGTCCACTTTTAATCATCGCAAGCGTGTTTTCAGATCGCCACATCAATGCTGATTTCGGTCGATCAAGTTTAGCCTCGTCCTTTAAAAAAGCCCCGATGCGCACATCACGCAATGCTTCTAATCCGTGAACCATAGTGCCGATTAGGATATTTAAAGCTTCATTATCATTGCGATACAACGGATTTTCATCATTTGGATCAAGCCAAAACTCTGCTGCGATACCATCATTTTTCCAACCAGTTAAAAGGGTGTTGGATATATCCGTTAAGTTTTGCGCAACGGCATAACCAAAACGACAACGAAAAGCACCATCATTTGCTTTTAACGTCTCAGAACCCGTCCCAAATAAAATGAACTCCAATGCTCCTAAGCCTTGAACGGCAACACTCTTTTGAGTGAGGCTATCAAAGCTTGCGACACTTGAATCTTCATTTGCAAGCGCGCGCTGAACCTGTTTTAGCCCGGTAGATTTTCTATCAGGATAAAACAAAATCCGCTCAACACGGTTTTTCGACATGATCGGCCCAACGCGAAACCACTCTATCTGTGCCCACGAATTTGCAAATTCCAAATATGATACATGTGCGCTCTTTAAATTTGCATCAGATGGCATATCACATAACTGCGCTGTAGCACCCTGAAGCACTTGAGAGCGCATATGAAGATCTGCATATCGCGGCTGAATGTATTTTGTTAAAACATCAGATAGCACACGCTTTGTTGCCCCATCCTCCTGCGCAACTGATGGAAAAACGCTGAAAATACAAAAGATGACGGCGGCTAAAATACGCATTAGAGGCTTTCTAAAAATGTGATGAGTGCGTTTCGTTCTGATTTTGCCAAGCTTGCAAAAGCATTTCGCGATCGTTGGGCTTCACCACCATGCCACAAAATGGCTTCGGTTAGATTTCTTGCCCGGCCATCATGTAAGAAGAAGGTATGACCGCTCACAGTTTCCGTCAATCCAACACCCCATAAAGGTGGCGTGCGCCACTCTTGACCATTGGCAGTGCCCACAGGCTGATTATCAGCCAATCCTTCACCCATATCGTGAAGTAGAAAATCCGAATAAGGCCAAATCAGTTGAAATTTTTGCGCCTTGTTTTTGGCTTTGCGGCTTGTAACGAATTTTGGGGTATGACACGCGATACAGCCGGAATTATAAAACAATTCTTTTCCGCGCAATACATTCACGTCTCCCACGTCGCGGCGCTGAGGCACGGCCAAATTTTCTGAGTAAAATGTAACCAATTCCAAAACCGGATCTGGTGCTTCGCTTTGACCTAGTCTTGGCTGCACGCCTGTAGGTAGTTCAAGACATTTTTCTTGTAGATCTGTGCAATCACCATAGGGCGACATTGCAAGCGGAGACGATATGCCGATATCTCCTGAAAACGCACCGGCACTTTGACCTTCAACCGTCGCATTCTGTGCCTTCCAACCAAATCGACCCAACTCCAATGCATCTTTATCAGCATTATACTGAAATTGCGGTTTGCCAGATATGCCATCACCATTTTCATCTAATGGATCCGCCAAAGCCAAAATATCAGATGCATGTATGGCTTCAATCAGCCCTAAACCAATCATTTGAGGGGTTACCCGGGGTGATAAAGTTGTTAAAGGATGCAAATCACCAAAGCCAAGGTCGGCGACTTTGTAGCTTGGTTTGCGCAATGAGATGATAGTGCCATCTTCAAGAGTAACTGGTGTTTCTTCATAGGAAATGACCATCGTGCCTTCAGCGGATAAGCCAGGCACCGCTAAATCTTGAAGTTGGCCACCATAATTTGGATCGGGCAAAGTTTGTACTACATAGTCAGCAAGCGCCTGACGCTCGGTGTCATTTTCTGGTGCGCGCGCTAGTCGTAAAAACATCGAAGTTGCATCTGTATCACCTTCTGGAGGGTGTCCACGACCATCTTTTATGTGGCAAGACTGGCAAGCTCGAGCGTTAAACAGTGGTCCAAGACCATCAGATGCATGCGTTGATGAAGGCGATGAAACCCAAAGCTTTCGAAAAAGAGCATTACCAAGCTTAAAATTCATTTCTTCTTCAAATGTCAGATTTGCGCTGAACTGAGAAAATGCGTCTTGGTTGACAAGTTTTAAGGACGTACCTGCACCGCCCTGCATTGCTTCAAAACGTTCTGTTTTGGTAAAATCTGTAGTTGGTTGCGTAATCTTCTGAACGCGTTTTAAATCTTTGGGAATCAGATCATTTCGAATTTCAGAAATATTATGATCTTTTGCAGAAACATGCGGTGCAACACCGCACGCAAAAAGAAGCAACACTGAAACAAGCAATTTTCTTTGCACGATTAATTCCTCAAACAAAGCAGCAAGCAGCTCAAATTTTCAAATGAACTGCTTGCATATAACAACAATAATACACGGCGTTAAACCGCGGTATCTTAAATACTATTCAAAAACAGCATTTGGATTATCAAGGCTATCAGAACCTTCAAGCTCAATTGCACCCAATTCTAGTGCGGTGATAGCGCGTTCAATTGATTTTGTCTGTTTTACTAAACCATCAATGGCTGCTTGTACAACTGCGTTGCCTTCCGTGTTTCCTTCACCGATCATTTGATCGTAAGCTTCACCAGCTTCAGCGCGCTTTGCCATAACTTGCATTGCATCAACAGTTGCTGAAAGATCCGCTTCCAACTCAGCTGCAACACCTGCATCTTTTAACTTCACCAAATCCATCAGCGACGCACCAGATACAGTACTTCCATCAACGCGAGTGTAGGTTCCAAGATAGACATTTTGAATACCAACTGCGTCATAAAGGTGCGAGTTGTGAGTGTTGTCTGAGAAGCAATCATGTTCTTCCTCAGGATCACCAAGCAAAAGACCTAACTTCATGCGCTCACCAGCAAGTTCACCATATGAAAGTGAGCCCATACCAGTAAGAATTGTTGAAAGACTACCAGATGTGCCAGCTTCTTCCAAAGCTTTACGCGCAGCGCCACCAACTTCCCAGTTTGCTGCCATTTCTTCTAGATCAGAAATCATCAATTCAGATGCAGCTTTAAGATATTCGCGGCGGCGCTCACATGAACCGTTTGAACAATCTGTTAGCGAGAAATCTGTCGCAGGACGATTACCAGCACCTGCACCATTACCATTTAGATCTTGGCCCCAAAGCAAAAATTCAATAGCGTGATAGCCTGTTGCAACATTGGCTTCAATACCTGCGGCTTCGTGCAATGTTTCAGACAAAAATGCTGGTGTAATTGCAGCCGCGTTTACGTCTTCACCATTGATTTTGATCGCAGCGTTAGAAATCACATTTGCAGTGTAAAGTGTGTTCTCGTCGCTTTCAGTACCGTATGACGCATCAACATAATCAATCAAACCCTCGTCAAGCGGCCAAGCGTTTACTTTGCCTTCCCAATCATCAACGATTGCATTACCAAATCGGTAAACTTCAGTTTGCTGGTATGGTACGCGTGAAGCAAGCCAAGCGCCCTTAGCCGCAGCAAGTGTTTCATCCGAAGGCGCTGCCAAAAATGTATCAATTGCAGCATCTAATGATTTTGCTGTTGAAAGTGAATCTGCATATTTTGCTTCAGCAATATTTGCATAATTTTCAACAACGGCTTCCGCTGTAACGTCTGACATTGCAAAAGCTGCTGTTGAAGCAAAAAGTGATGTGCTTGTCATTAAAGCTGCGACAAGCATTGGTGATTTAAAATTCATAAGTTTAACCTTTCTAATGAATTGTATAATTCGTTATGTGTTCTTGAAAATGATTTTTGGCGTGAATTTCTGCCAGCACAGCAGCCGGTATCGGTAATAATAACGAACCTGCGGATTTCATAACCATCGCATATTCGCCAGCTGGTGCCAGAATTTGTGAACATTTTGCAAGGCATGACAGAGCATTTATGCTTTCCTGCAATGCCTCATCGTCTCCATGTTGAAGCGCAGCGATAAGACCTAAAAGCATGCATTCATCTGAATTAAGATGACCCGAGTTTGGTGCGTAGCATTTTAATGGGCATGTCGCGCAACTGCCTAAGCTGTGAACGAAATTGCTGAGTGCATTTGCAGCTATTTGCCCGTTTGGTTCGCCCAAGACTGAGACGAATTCTTGCTGGCATTGCTCCCAGTGTCTTTCGCATTTTGTGACATAACCTGCAACCCAATTCCTATAGCCATTAATCGTCAAACCTTCCGGTTGACGCGCAAGATATGCCTTTGCGGGGCATTCTTGATTGCTAGAATTTGGTTGGAACATTTGATTACTCATGAGCGCATGGCATTAACTTGAGTTTTTCAGTAGAGTATAATTAAAGTGGAGTCAAATAGTATAGTTTATAATCGCTCTAAACTAACTCATTTGGTGAAACTCAATATCGCATGATCACCGCTATCTGCTTGGTTACTTGAGAATAAATTCATCTGGCACAAACGCAGTATTTATACCGATTACTCTGTTCATCAAAATTATCACCAAAACGCGTAAGTAAACTCAGCTTAGAAAACTTTCCATCTCTAACCATTTGATAAAATTATTATAATTCTGATAGAGCTCATCTCATTATACACAAATTCAAATTTTCTCTTGCTTTCGAAACCGCTTTCGGAAATACTCGCGAAACCGCTTTCGGGAAGTATAAGTTTGGTGACGAAATGACGACGCGTATAAATCTGAAGCAATTATCAGCACACCTTGGTTTAACTGAAGGCACAGTTTCGCGGGCTTTAAACAATTATCCTGATATCAGCATGAAAACGCGAGAACGCGTTCAAAAGGCTGCCCAAGCACTTGGTTATAAAGCCAACCCAACAGCCCGTCGCCTTGCGACTGGCGTTGCAGAAGCGGTTGCATATATCATGCCTGAAAATGGCAACACGATATCTGAACCCTTTGTTGCATCTTTACTTGCTGGCTTGGCAGAATCGCTTGCTAGAAGAGGTTGGGACATGCACGTTGTACAAGCGTCTCCGGCTGAAAACGAAGAAGATCTAATAAAACGCTTGATCTCGAGCCACAAAGTCAGCGGCGTTGTATTATCGCGCCCACACAAAAAAGATGCCCGAATAAAGCTCCTACAAGATGCAAAAATGCCGTTTGTCGTACATGGTCGGTCGCTGGAAAGTAGCGGATACGCTTGGTATGATGTCGATAGTAAATCCGCCTTTATGGATGCTGTTGATCATCTGGTCGCCCTCGGACACCAAAGGATTGGGTTTATTGGCGCACCGACATACCATAATTTTGCACAGACGCGTCTTGATGGATATCGCGAAGCGATTGTAACCAACGGCATCGAACTCGATAACGATTTGGTGCAAATCACTGAGCTTACTGATGATGGTGGGGAGCGCGTAGCCCACGATCTTCTTGATCTTGAGAACCCTCCAACTGCGCTATTATGTTTAACAGATACGCAGGCATTTGGCGCGCTAGCTGCCTTGCACTCGCGTGGTCTGGTTCCAGGAAAACATGTTTCAGTTATTGGCTATGATGGCGTTCGGTTTGGCAGACACACCAATCCACCTTTAACCACCATGGCTCAACCGCAAGCTCACTCCGGTCGTCAATTGGGAGACATGATCTTATCAATCATCGATGGTGACGATCCGAAGAAACATCAAGTCCTTCGTCGTGCTGAATTGGTACGAAGAAAAAGTGACGGTCCGGTTTGGACCGAAAATCAAACTCAATCAATGAGTAAATGGGAGAGAGAAGAATGAAACCCTTAAAACTACTTGCCGCAGGTTTATTGTTATCGGCATCAACCGTGAGCATGTCCCTTGCCGACACAATCACAATGTGGACAATGGAAGAGCAGCCTGAGCGCATGCAAGCTCAGGAAAAAATTGCCGCTGACTTTAAGGCCAAAACTGGCCATGATGTAAAAATTGTCCCGGTGTCTGAAAAAGATATTTCAACACGCGCAACAGCCGCTTTTGGTGCGGGTGACCTGCCGGATGTGTTAAACCACACAGTTCAACATTTGCTGCCATTTGCATCTGCTGGCATGCTTGATAGCGGTGCAGCAACAGAAGTTGTTGAAAACCTTGGCATGGGCTCTTTTGCTTCTGGTCCAGTTAACATGGCTAAATCAAACGGTGAGATCGTATCTGTACCAACAGACGGCTGGACACAGCTTGTTGTTTATCGTGCCGACATGTTTAAAGAAATGGGTCTAAACCCTCCAAAAACTTTTGCTGATATTGAAGCTGCGATCGCAAAACTTCACAACCCACCAAACATGTATGGTTTTGTAGCTGCGACAAAAATCGATGAAACTTACATGATGCAGCTTATTGAGCACATTTCATTGGCAGCAGGATATTCACCCGTGAATGCCGATGGTTCAATCAATGAAGATACATCCAAACTTAAAAACGTTTTGACGTTCTATAAGACAATTGCAGATGCATCTCCAGAAGGTGATCTTTACTGGAAGCAATCCCGCGAGCTTTATCTTGGCGGCAAAGCTGCGATGATCATCTGGTCTCCATCTTTGTTGGATGAGCTTGGTGGTTTGCGCGACAGTGCACCAGTTACAATCAATGATGATCCGACATCGAAAGATCTCGCTAAAGATACTGGATTTGTGACTGTGTTCTCGGGCCCTGGCAATGATGCAGGTGCCGCATATGCGGATGTTCGTTATTTGGGCATCACAAACGATGCGAATACAGAAGTTGCACAAGAGTTTGTTGAATTTGCGCTATCTGAAGGTTACGGCGACTGGCTTGGAATGGCCCCAGAGGGTAAATTCCCAGTACGTAAAGGCAGCGCAGAAGGCAAAACTGATTACGAAACTATGTGGTCAGGCCTCAATGTTGGTGTTGATCGTAAAGAGCCACTTGGCAATATTTATCCAAAAGCAGTGATTGACGATATTGTTGCTGGTCTATCTGTTGGTGACCGTTGGGGCGTGGCTGATGGCCAACTTGAAACAGCCTCAAAACTTGTGAACGCTCGTGTAATGTCACAAGTCATCCGTAAATATATCGATGGTGAAGTTGATCTTGATGCCGCAGCGAATGAAATCGTTGCTAAGCATAAAGAACTTTAAACCACAACAGCACTGCGAACATCCCTGGTGTTCGCAGTGCAAATTTACTGACGGTAATTAAAAATGTCTGCAACTGAAAATCTATCAAAAGGCCCGCCGAAAGGTTTCGGGGCACTAGCAAAGCGCGAGCAGCGCCTAGCATATATCATGCTGTTGCCGACATTTTTAATTGTCTTAGGCATCGTACTTGGACCTTTATTGGCCAACTTCTGGATCAGCTTTAAACCTGTCCAGTTAGCTGATTTGCGCGCCGCGTCAACTCTTGTCAACGAGCAACTAAGACCGCGTCCGAAAGCTGCTGGTGACGAAGTCATTATGCGTTATCGCATTCGAAATTCATCGCAAAAGGACCCAATTACAGAAGTCACACTTAGCGACACAGTTCCAGCTGGTTTAATATTGCAGCTCAATGACGAGCGATGTGATCTCAATGGCCAAGCACTCTTTTGTGATTTTGGCACCATTGAAGCGGGCGGGCGTTTTAATCTTGATATCCCCGCAACTGTTGAGCAAGCTTATATCGATAATGGTGAAAGACCACGGGACAGCAAATCTGTTTTAACGGGTCAGTCAAAAAATATTCTGACATCGTTTGAATTCACTTTAGAAAACTTCGACAAAGTCTTTTCGTCATCAGAATTCTGGTCGGTTCTAAGAGTTTCTTTGTATTATACAATCTTTGGAACTTTGGGCGCACTCGTTCTTGGCTTGTTTGCTGCACAAATATTAAACACAGCATTTAAAGGCCGAGCCATCTTACGCGGCTTGTTCTTATTCCCATATGTTGCTCCGGTAATTGCTGTGGCCTTTGCATGGGTTCTCTTACTAGATGCGGGCCCGGGCGGTACATTTAACGCAATGTTGATCCGTATGGGCGCAATTGAAGGTCCGATTAATTTCCTCGGTCAGCGCGCTATTCCAGTTTCCTTATTAGGGATAGAATTTGAGTTTCCCATGGCGTTAACAACAGTGATCACTTTCGAAGCTTGGCGCTATTTCCCACTGTCGTTTTTGTTTATTCTTGCAAGAATGCAGTCGATTTCAACTGATATGTATGAAGCTGCGGAAATTGACGGGGCAACTCCACTTCAACAATTCTGGTATCTGTCATTGCCACAACTATTAGGCATTTTATCGGTACTCTTTTTATTGCGGTTCATTTGGACATTTAACAAGTTTGACGACATTTTCCTTCTTACAGGCGGTGCGGCGGGCACACGGACACTCACAGTGGATGTATACGAGCAGGCATTTGCCGTCTCCAATTTAGGAGCTGGTGCAGCGGTTGCTGTCGTCGTGTTCTTCGTATTGCTCTTCTTCGCACTCATCTTTTTCAAATTCTCACCACAGGATGACGGATAATGAAGATCGGAACAATTACAATATCCGCAGCCATTATTGGTGCGATCTGGGGCGCCATCTGGATGGTTGTAATCGGCATATTGCTTATGCTGGTGTCAGGTATCACCGCATCGCCCCCGGCGGGTACAGCGCTTATCGCTGGATTGGCAGCGGGCTTAGCATTTATTTTTCTTCCCATTGAAAAACGAACTCGAACAGCGTTTGCTATTTTAGGCGTTGGAGTTGCTGTTTTGCTCTTTCTCCTGACGGGCGGGCAAGTTTTCGGAACAACGATTTCCCAAGGCATTTTGTATCAAATTTTGGCATGGGCTATTTGGTCAGCGCTCGTGGTTATCTCAATCAAAATGTGTTTGCAAGACTATCAAACAGGCTCTGCAAAACGTTATCGCATGGAGCTGTTGCTCATTCGCGTTCTCAAAGGGCTGGCTTTTGTGTTATTCACAATCGTCGTCATCCTACCGTTTTACGTTATGGTTATGACAAGTCTTAAAAGTCAGCAGTCACTTTTATCAAATCCGCTTGATTTTTCGATCAATCTTGCGCAAGGGCCAGAGCTTTTGTTCCGTTCTTATATTGAATTGTTCACGCAATATCATTTCGGAACATTCTTAATGAACTCTGCGCTTGTGTCAGTGGCAACGGTTATCATCACGCTTTTATTTGCGGTACCGGGCGCATACGCTGTCGCAAGACTTCGCTTTCCAGGGCAGGTCTTCTTATCACGTTCGATTTTGCTGATTTATATGGTTCCAGCGATTGTTTTAGTAATTCCGCTTTACGCTGTATTTTCACAAGCAGGATTACGCAATTCGCTCACTGGTTTACTTATTGTTTATCCCGCAACAACAATTCCCGTGGCGCTTTATATGCTGCAAGGATATTTTCGAGGGCTACCAAGTGAACTTGAAGAAGCAGGGCTTATGGATGGCTTATCGCGCGTTGGTGTGATTGCAAAAATCACAATGCCATTATCATTGCCCGCTCTAGCTTCTGTTGCGCTTTATGTCTTTATGATTGCCTGGAATGAATTCTTGTTCGCCTTCATGTTCTTAGATGATTTAGACATGTTCACACTCTCTCGCGGGGTTGTTTCACTCAATTCATCTGAAGTGCCAAGGCAACACTTAATGGCGGGTGCTGTTGTCGCAACTGTTCCTGTCCTTGCGATATTCTTATGGTTTGAAAAATTCTTAGTTGCTGGCCTAACAGCCGGCAGTGTGAAGGGGTAAATTAATGAGTTCGAATTTAGATGAACTCGCAGTTGAAGTTCTGCGTAATAATGATCGTGGCGGCTATACGGTTCCAACCGCACGTTTGTATCCATATCAATGGAATTGGGATTCAGCTTTTGTTGCGCTTGGATTAGCGACTTACGACCGGGAGCGTGCTTGGCAGGAGATTGAGTTTCTCTTTGATGGGCAATGGGACAACGGAATGGTTCCTTCGATAATTTTCCGTCGCAATGATCCTGATTATTTTCCAGGACCTGAAACTTGGCAGTGCAATGATTGCAAAGTGCTTTCAACCGGCATTTCCCAACCACCTGTTGCAGCTTCTGTGGCGAGATCTCTCGTTGAGAGCGGTAGCAAGTTTGACAGAGACTTTGCCGAAAAACTCTTTGGTGCATTTTACGGTTGGCACAAATGGTATCATGAAGAGCGCAAGCCAGACGCTTGCCCTGTTGTCGCAACAGTGCACCCATGGGAAACCGGGCGTGATAACTGCCCTGATTGGGAAATCGGACTCAAAAATATGACCGTCGACCCTGATCTTGAAGACTATAAACGCATGGACACTGTGCATGCGGATGCCAGTGAACGGCCAAGTAAAGAACAGTATGATAAGTATTTAACAATCGTAAAATTTGGCCGAGATCATAATTGGGACCAAAAGGTTTTAACCAATGAAGGGCCATTTTTGATGGCCGATCCATGCATTCATTTCATTTTGCTGCGTGCAGATCGCGATTTATTGTGGCTTGCGCAACAATTTGGGAAATCTGAATATCTCAGCGAGATCCAATCATGGATTGACGAAGGGGAAGCAGGATCTGAATATCTCTGGAATGATAAAATCAAAGCCTACTGCGCGCGTGATGTGAAGACAGGTAAATTTTCTGACGGGTTCTCAAATGCCAGCGCGCTTTCATTTTACGCAGGTGTTGGCTCTGAAAAACAACAGACAGAAACGATCCGAAATATGCAGCGGATCCAATCAAAAGTAAAATTTATGATGCCAAGTTGGGATCCAGATGCGGCTGATTTTGAACCCCAGCGTTATTGGTGTGGCCCGGTTTGGCCTCAGATGAATTACATGATCTCTGTAGGTTTGAGAGAACATGGCTTTGATACAATGGCTGAAAAAATCAGAAGTGATTATGCAGCATTAATTGAGCAATCAGGTTTTTATGAATGCTTTAACTCCATAACTGGTGAAGGTTGCATTGGCAGACAGTTTTCATGGACTGCTGCTTTGTGGCTTGCATGGATTTCACCCAATAAGAACGCCATCGCGGCATAGGAGATACCATGGGATCTATACGTTTAGATGCAGTTGAAAAATGGTTTGGCAACTTACAGGTTATCAAGGGGATCGACCTTGAGATAAATGATGGGGAGTTTGTCATTTTCGTAGGGCCATCTGGGTGCGGAAAATCGACCTTATTACGCATGATTGCAGGGCTTGAAGAAACAAGCCGAGGGAAGATTCTTCTTGATGAAAATGATGTGACTGATCGTGTGCCAAGTGAGCGCGAACTCTCGATGGTATTTCAGTCCTACGCACTATATCCTCATATGAGCGTTCGCGAGAATGTTGGTTTTGGTTTAAAAACTGCGGGGGCACCAAAGTCTGAAATCGATGCGAAGGTAAGCCATGCAGCTGAGATCCTAGAACTGGATGCGTATTTAGATCGCAAACCAAAAGCACTTTCTGGTGGTCAAAGACAACGCGTTGCCATTGGCCGCGCTATTGTTCGTGAGCCGAAAGGCTTCTTATTTGACGAGCCGCTTTCTAACTTGGATGCAGCGTTGCGTGTTCAAATGCGCTTTGAGATCGCAAAACTTCATGACAAGCTTAAAACAACAATGATCTATGTTACGCATGATCAAGTTGAAGCTATGACACTTGCCGATAAAATTGTGGTTTTGAAGGACGGCCTCATTATGCAGGTTGGTTCTCCGCGAGAATTGTATGAAAAGCCGGCTAACCTTTTTGTTGCACAGTTTATTGGTAGCCCGAAAATGAATGTCATGCCTTGCAGTGCTGAAGGTGATAATTTCACGCTCACCGATCATGGAACGGCGGCGCATGGATTAAGCGGCGATACTACCAACCTAGTAAGCCTTGGTGTCCGACCAGAACACATCACGCTTGGCGATAAGAAGGGCGCACATTGTTCAGGTATTGTGGAGGTTGCAGAATATTTGGGTTCTGACACATTTTTATATATCAATGCAGGCGCATTGGGCACAATTGTTGTTAGAACAAATGATGTTGGCGCTGAGATCAAAGGGCAAGAGGTTTACTTACATTTCAGTCCTGAACGCCTATATTTCTTTGGCTCTGATGAACAAGTGATTACATAAACCGGCAAGTTGTGCGACGAGAATAGATAATTTGCCGATATCCCAAATCAGTAAATACAATTGACGAGATAGAAAAGCTGGTAAAAGCCTTCAATACACAATTCGTATGAAGGTCGGTGTGATGGCTTTACTTTGCTTTTCGCTCCATCGCCGCAAAAGCTGCTCCGGCTAAAACAAGGGGTGCAGCCAGCAAGAAAGACGTAGACAACGGCAACTTAAAAATCAGCAAGTCGGCTAAAAGTGGCCAAAGCAGCGCTAAATACTCAAACGGCGCCAAGCGTGATGCTTCCGCATATTTAAAACCAAGCGTCATTGCGATATGAGCAAATCCACCAAATAACCCAGCACCAACGAGAAGAAGTAAGGTAGATCCTGAGGGCATTATCCAACCCCATGGGATCGTTAGCAATGCGCCGGCCATTGAGGCGATAACAAAATACAACGCTATAGCCCCAGGGGATTCTGTCCTGTTCAAACTACGAACGGTTGTCAGTGCTATTGCTCCAAAGCCTGCAGATAGCAAACCAAGTATATACCCGACCAATCGTACCTCACCTGAAGAATTATTCACCAAATCAGGCCACACGAGTGTTACAACACCAATGAATCCCAGTGTTAAACCGCCAAATCGCCAAATTGTCATTCGCTCTGACAGGAAGAAGACAGCTGCTGCTGCCATCAACACTGGAGATAATTGCGCAATCAAAATTGCTTCAGCCAAGTTTAACCGCGCTATTGCAGCAAAGGCCAAGAAAAGAGATATTGTGCCAAAGCCTGATCTAATTAGATGATCAAGTGGTCTTTTTGTCATCAATCCGTGCGGAAACTCCTTTCTCAACCAAAGAAAAATCAACAACGGAATGATAGCGAAAAACGAACGGAAGAAGACTATTTCACCCAGTGGAACTTTTTCACTGACGGCCTTAACGCACATAAACATCCCAGCGCCGAGCAGGCCTGATAAAATGCGCAGTGTGATGCCCAAACCAACCCTGTTGTCTTGGCTCACGAACGGTTCTCCTCAACCAGAGAATCGCGCAAAGCATCTCCAGCCAGATTAATTGCTAGCACACATATCAGTACCGCCATGCCAGGCCATATCATTTGAAGTGGCGTCGAACGCATGTGTATACGCGCATCTAATAGCATCGTCCCCCATTCCGGCATGGGTGGCTGAACGCCAAAACCTAAAAAGCCCAATGCAGAAATACTTAAAATTGAGCGGGCGAACATACCTGTCCAAACCACCGTTAATGATGGAACAATTGCTGGTAGGTAATGCCACCGCGCAATTGACACAGATGACATGCCAGCAAGTTTTGCTTGAACTACATATCCCTTCGCCGGCAAAGATAAACCAATTCCCCGCGCAACACGCGCATATCGCATCCACGCAGTCACACTTAGCGCGAAGATAAGGCTATTTACACCCGGCTGTAGGAATCCTGCAATCACAATGGCGGCTACAAGTTCTGGAAATGCAAGAAATGTGTCTGTTGTGCGCATTACAATCCACTCGGCTGCTTTTCCGCCAATTGCCGCGGTCATCCCAATCAACGTTCCAATCAAAAGGCCAATAACAGAGATTAAGAACGCTAGTCCAAGAGACCAACGGGCCCCATGCAAGAGCCGAGAAAAAATATCTCGGCCAAGAGCGTCCGTACCCATCAACCACTCGCTGCTTGGTGATTGCAAGCGTTTTGGAATATTGATCGTTGTTGGATCATGTGGCGCAAACATCGGACCAAAGACGGCCAGTGCAATCAAGCAAACTATAAGGATAAAAACGCTACGCATCCTGTTTTCCAATTCGGGGGTCAATATACTGGTAAATCAGATCAATGAAGAGATTTACGATAACAAATACTAAAGCAATTACGATAACCGCAGCTTGTACCTGCGGGAAATCACGGGCATCAATTGCATTGATAAGAAACGTTCCTAAACCCGGACGTGAAAAAATGACTTCCACCATAACCGCACCTTCGAGCAAAAAGGCAAGTTCTAAACCTGAGACTGTGATAACTGGGATAGCCGCATGCGGCACAATATGTGCCCGTTCTATACTTTTATCTGATACGCCTCTGCGTCTGAATGCTGGCAAAAAGCTTTGGCTACGTGCTTCTAAAATACCCGACCTAATAATACGTGTGAGTGCTGCGGTTACACCAAGCGCAAGCGTTAAAGCCGGGAGTATGGCGTGTGAAGGCGTTCTGGCTCCCATGGCCGGAAGCCAGGATAGATGAACTGCAAATAACAATATAAGAAGGAGTCCCAACCAATATGCAGGTATTGCAGCACCAACTGATGCAATCCCAACTGCAAAGCGATCGAGCCATCCACCTGGCTTTTTTGTTGCGAAAATTGCCAACACGATAGACATGACCAAACCAATACATAAGGCGGTGAGTGCAAGTGGTACGGTATAAGATGCAGTAACCAGTAAATCTGGTAAAACTGCACGACCTGTGACTGACGAATTGCCAAAATCACCGACCATTAGCGGCTGTAACCAATACCAGAATGCGGACCAAAACCCTTGGTCAAAACCTACTTCTTTACGTATCTCTTCTACAAGATCTGGCGTCACGAGGGCATCAAAACGTGCAAGAGCAATCGAGAGTGCCGGATCGCCTGGTGCATTCCATAAGAGCGAAAAGGTTACAACAGCCGTTCCAGTTAACACGAATAGCCCTCGGAACAATAATCCAAAGAATAAGCCCCTCATATTATTTGCTTCCTGTCACGCATACGTTTTCAGATTCTGGCGCACTCAATGTGCCCAAAGCCCCCAAAGCCCCCAAAGCGAAGGCTGCATCTCGAAGTTCTTTGCCATAGTTCGTTTTTGGGCTTTCAATAAACTGACCTGCATCGGCACATTCTTCAACTTGCCCATTTTTAAGAACAGCGATCGCGTCACCATGGGCTGCTGCATAGCCAAGATCATGCGTGACAACCAGCGCAGCAAATCCTTCTTCATCTTGTAAATCAGAAATTAGCCGCGCTGTATGCTTTTGCGTGATTGCATCAAGAGCAGACAAAGGTTCGTCAAATAAAACCAAGGACGGAGAAGCAATAAGTGCACGAAGTATTCCCACTCTCTGAGCTTGCCCGATTGAAACTTCATAGGGTTTTCGATCTAATAATGCCTGTGGAAGTTCGAGACCGTCACATAGTTTTTGTATGCGGTCCGGTGCAACTTTCATTTTGCGTGCAATTATGGGCTCCATAACGGATTGCCGAAGATTATACACGGGATTAAATGCCGCGCGCGGCTCCTGCATAACCAATGTAGGTCGGCAAATTTTAACCGGAGCATTGTTCCAGCTTATTGTGCCTGAAGATAATTTTATCAACCCAAGTATGGCTGCAATAAGTGTTGATTTTCCTGCACCGCTTTCACCGACAACCATCAGCGTTTGTTTTGAATTGAGCGTTAATGATACTTCATCGAGTGTAAAGATTGGCCCGCGTTCTACGCAAACCTTATCAAGTTTTAACATGGCAACGATAACCAACTTTTATGCGACGATAGTAATTTAGCTGCTTCGGTTTTAGGTGTTTGAAGTATGTCTTGCGTGGTTGCGTCTTCTACAATTTTGCCTTCATGCATCACCATAAGCCGATCAACATGTTTTGACGCCAAACCCAGATCATGCGTGATGAACAACATTGCAGTATTTTTGTGTGAAAGATATTCTTGAAGAAGCTTCATAGTATCTGCGGCAACGACAGGATCAAGTGCAGAAGTTGGTTCATCCAATATTATTAAACTTGGCGTTCCGATTAATGCCATAGCGATTACAAAACGCTGCTGCATTCCTCTACTCCAGCTCCAAGGGCGTTTGGTAAGGTCGGCACCTTTTATGTGAAGCGCATCAAACAGCTTTTCCTGTTTTTGCCGATCATGTTCAGTATTCATCGCCACCTCAGCTTCCCGCCAATGGAAGTCTAACCGACGCAAAGGATCCAGCGCTTCATCAGGACTTTGCGGTACATGAGCAACGAGTTCACCTTGCGCACGGAGCGTATCAATCAAGACATGACCAAGAGTGGATTTACCTGATCCGGATGAACCAACAAGCCCGATGCGTGCACCGGGCTCAAAGGTAAGCGATGTAGGATATAAGATTGTCCGGCCTGACCTTGTGGATGTCAGACCGGATACTGAAAGTGTCATTCCTTGAAAGCCGTTTCGTGTGTTATCCAGTATGTTTCTGTTGGGTGAACAGCATAGCCTGTCAATCCCGCTTTCGCCACGTTATTTTGAGCAACATGGAACACTGGAATCATCGCAGCATCTGATGCAACGATCATTTGAACTTTGTCATAAATAACTTTGCGCGCATCGGTATCAAATGTCGTACGGCCTTCGGCGAGCAACTTATCGAGTTCAGCATTGTTATATTGACCAGAATTTGAGCCACCATCTGACTTGAGTAACGCTTCTAGAACTGCACCTGGATCACCCTGCGGTGTCATAACCCATGCTTGCAAAAACATATCTGCATCACCTGCTGCTATCGCATCATTACTCGCACTATATTCGCCCACACGAACATTTGCTTTAACACCAATGATTTGAAGGAAAGCTTGCGTGAGTTCAGCTGTAGGTGGAAGTGCGGCACGAGATGAATATGTTACGATATCAATCTCAAGCGGCTTACCATCAAGTGTCCAGTTCGCGCCTTCTTTAATCGCACCGGCTTCGGCGAGAAGTTTTTGCGCTTCAGCTGGATCGTATGTTGCGGCAATATCTGCGGCCCAACCCTTACCTTCAGGATAAACTGTTCCCGCAGGCACTCCACCAACACCTGAAAGAGCTGCTTCAACGATGCCTTGTCTATCGATTGCAAGTGACACAGCTTTACGAATTAGAGGATTAGACATCGGCCCTGAAGCAGCGTTAATTGTGTAAAAATACAATCGCGCTGTTGGCGCAAAAAATCCGAGTGAACCTGCATCTTGAATGCGTTTGAAATCTGCTTCTGGGTAATTAATAACCATATCAACTTCGCCCGCTTCAAATGCGAGAGCGGCAGAGGCAGGATCGCTGGACACAACAACACGAACTTCTTTTAGGCCCGGCTTACCAAGACGGTAATCGGCGTTAGCTTCAGCGCGATAAAGCTGATCCGGTATTGCTTCACGAAAAATGAAGGGACCTGTTGCATTTATTGGAAACGCATCGGACACAGGACCAAGAACTGCAATCGCAGGTTCGGACAATGTCCAAGGGAAAGCGGCATTTGGGCTGTTGGTTTCAAACACAATTACGTTTTTGCCATCAGCTGACATACCTTTAAGATCAAGCAATTTTGACACACGTGCATTATGGCCTTGATGACCTTCATCTGAAATAGCTGAGATGGAATCAATTATCGCATCCGCAGTTACCTCTGAACCATCATGGAAAAAGACACCATCTCGGATAACCACTTTCCATTTCGTTGGGGCAACTTGCTCAATACTTTGCGCAACACGTGGATATAATTTCATATCATAGTCAATACCCATTAGCGTTTCGGAAACGCCTGTTTGGTTCGACATCCAACCATTATAACCTGCTCGTGGGTCTGGTACTTCTGCATTTGGACCAAATGTTATGGCAATAGAAAGGCTATCTTGCTGAGCTGATGCGGTGGTGACCAACGCAAGCGCCAGCATGAACGCTGTGATAATTCGTTTCAGATTAGGCATTAATTTTCCTTTGGATACTCAAGGTTTGTTTCGTTTCAAATATTATTGCGGTTAGGTTTCTTTGTCAGGATCAGCAACGGGATCTACTACCAAAACGAGACGCGTTTCACCTGTTCCGCCAATTGGTGGGGATCGATGACAAAGACCTGAATCTGGTTTTTCGGGCCATAATTTTCCACGAAGCAGGATTGGTGCACCGGTCGGCGTTGTATGAATTTTTAGCGGCTCTTCTTCATTTTCTAGCGTTCCATATTGGGTGCCTGTTCCACGATACGTGCAAACCAAACGAGCTTCAATTGCATCTTTATGAAATTTACTACATGCGTTGTCGGTTATATTATCTAACCGTACCCTGATATATTTTGCTCCTACTAAACTTGCAAATAATTCGCTCAGCGCTGCGATGTCATTTACCAACAATTCTCGCTGAGGAGAGGCTTTTGTCCCTGCAATCTCACAAAGCTGAACAATTGCATCTGGAACATCTTCAACACGTAATATGAGACGACCTTCTGGCAAATTTTGTGGTGAAATATCATTTAACCAAGACTGAAACTCAGGCATTAGCTGCCGCTCCCAAACAGCCGCTGCGCAGTTTACCTCACGAAAACTTACCAAGTCTTTTGGTTGTTCTGCGATAATGACACCTTTGGGGAGATTTATCACTTCCTCGCAGATGAACGTCATGCTGCTTGCTCCGCGCGTCTCCATGCAGGAAACGGATCAGGATAATTTGGTAGTTCATCTAAAGAAGACGCTTGATCAGCGGGGACTAGGCAATCATCTAATCTAGTTTTCAACGTTTCCCAATCAATACCGGCGCCGATAAAAACAATCTCTTGGCGGCGATCGCCCCATGGTTCTTGCCAATGCTCTTTGAAATAAGCTTGCGCTGTTTCATTTTGCGGTCGGTTAGCCTCTGGCACAGCTGCCCACCACTGCCCTAATGGCGAGATGGAGGAAAGTGCACCTGCAAGTGAAAATTCCGCAACCCATTCAGGACGCGAAGTGAGCCAGAAATGACCTTTTGCACGGATAACACCTTCTAAAGGGCCGTTGAGCAACTGCGATATTTTTTCAGGTACAAATGGCTGGCGCGCTCGGTACACATATGAGGCAACGCCATATTCTTCTGTTTCAGGAACATGGTCCGCAAAACCATATAATTCCTTGGCCCACATCGGGTGCTCTTGAGCTTTATCGAAGTCAAACAATTTGGTATTTAAGATTTCATCTGCATTTACATCAGAATGGTCCGTCTCAACAATTTTGGCGTCAGCATTTAAACTGCGGATAATTTTGCGCGCTGCATCAACCAATTGAGGTCCGGCATCGCTCACTTTATTTAAGATAACAATATCGGCAAATTCGATTTGATCTGTCAGCAAATGAACAAGCGTTCGCTCATCTTCCTCACCAAGAGATTCGCCATGGTCTTTTAGAAAGTCATGAGATGAAAAGTCTTTGAGCAGATTTACAGCATCAACAACGGTGACCATCGTATCAAGCCGCGATACGTCAGCAAGACTTTGACCATTTTCATCGCGAAAATCAAAGGTTGCCGCAACCGGTAATGGCTCTGATATGCCTGTTGATTCAATCAACAAGTAATCAAAACGGTCTTCAGAGGCTAGATTACGAACCTCATCTAAAAGGTCTTCTCGTAATGTACAACAGATGCAACCATTTGACATTTCAACCAAAGTCTCATCTGTTTTACTCAATTCTGTATCTGCTCGCACAAGATCAGCATCGATATTTACTTCAGACATATCATTAACGATGACCGCCACGCGGCGACCATCTCGATTATTCAGAACTCTATTAAGTAGTGTCGTTTTACCTGCACCAAGAAAGCCAGAAAGAACCGTCACAGGGAGACGCGTATCATACATAAATATATCCTCAATTAAAATGTAATGATATTACGTAACTAAGATAGATACATGATAATTGCAACTACATTTGCTACGTGAAGCAATATTTTTAAACTGGGATATAATAACGTGAGGATGCAATGGAGAAGACGTAATGGGAATAGCGATGCATCAGGAATCTTCTAAACAGATAGGCAAACTTTTGACTCTGTTCATGATTTTGAGATTTATCAGCGCCCCACTGATTTGATAAATAGCAGGGCGCCAAAAAAGCTAACAAAACAAATCTGGATGAGCTTATTGAAGGCTAGCCGGGTCCTTATCAGCAATATCTGTCCAGTTAGCATCAGCTGTTTTGATAAATCCAGGAACATCAGTTAGCCAACGCTCTTGAATATCTTTTGATATATTCAAGAATAATTCGCCATCGACGATTTTCCACTGATGTGGATCGCCGTCGAACTTAAATCCCATTGCCGCGCCAAATGCACAATATCCACCATATTGTGGAAGGTAAGCTGCAGGATCAGCTTCAAAAGCTGCCTTGTGTTCTTCATTGGCAAAACGGTATGTGGCGTCATTGTGGGATGATGTAATTTGCCAATTACCAGGCGTAGCCTCACCTTCTGTGAAGTAAGCCACCGGATCATAACCCTGCAGCGCTAAACCAGTAGAACTTGCATTTAGTTCAACACCAGCGGCAAGTGCGTGTGTCGCCAAAGCAACAGATAATGCAACACCGGTGAGGATGGATTTGAATGGTTTCATAATAGGTTTCCTTTTCAATTCATAATTTGGAACCATTTGGTTCCTAATAATCTTCTTGCCATTCGGAACCAAATAGTACAAATAAACTTTTTGTGATGAGTGCGCCACGATACAAAGGTAATTGAAAATGGCCCGAACAAGAGAATTTGACACAACAAGAGCACTCATTGGTGCGATGGAAATTTTCTGGCGACAGGGATTTAAGGCCACTAATTTACCAGAACTTTTGCAAGCCATGGGGCTAACTCGGGGCAGCTTTTATAAGGCTTTTCGAGATAAAGAAAACGTCTATTTAAAAGCGCTTGATGAGTATGACATAGCTGTTGTGGCAAAGACGCTGGACGCATTGAAGAACTGCAACGCACTCTTGGCCAGCGATTGCCTTATGCAAATATTCAAGCCCTCAACAAATCCAAAACAGGGATGCTTCATCTGCAATGCAATGGTAGAATTAGCACCTGATAACCCTCTTGTGGCTGCGAAAACCAATGCCATGGCAAATAGATTGAAACTTGGCATTATTGGGGTGCTTGAGAAACATAAAATAGGCAAGTCGAAAGAACATCGCTTAGAATTGGGCGATGTTTTGCTTCATCTTTATTTTGGGCATCAAGCCATGGGAAAATCTTGTGTTGATCAATCTAATTGGCAGGCAAGATTAAAACGTATTCTAGGAGAAGCGTAATCTGGCTATTCATAGACCAGACGGAAACCCAAATGCGACGTTGATGTATCGGCAGATGTGCTATTTCTTGCCGCGATCCGGTATCGAAAACAATAGCTCTTATGGCATAAGAATGAGCCGCCTTTGCTTAGCTTGAAACCCTTTTTCCCAGCATGCATTGCTATCGTTACTTTTTTAAGAGATCTAACCTTAAACACCTCAGATGTGAACTCCCAAACATTGCCCACCATATTATAAAGACCATAGCCATTGGGTTCATATGATTGTGCTGGTGCCGTTCCGATATGACCGTCAAGTCCTAAATCCTTATGAGGAAACTGACCTTGCCAGATATTGCATGGATAAAAATCTTGATCATTGGGCTCTTCATCTCCCCACGGAAAAGCCACATCACCAAGCCCACCGCGCGCGGCATGTTCCCATTCGATTTCAGTGGGCAGTCGCCCACCTGCCCAATCTGCAAAAGCGGTCGCATCTTTCCATGAAACATGAACGACTGGATGGTCAAGCCTGAGTTCATCTTTGCTACTAGCTCCATAGATGTTACGCCAATTTGCTCCCGGTATCATCCGCCACCAAGGCGCATCAGCAACCGCTCGACTTGGCGGCGATCCTTTGGGTAAGAGCCCCTGAAACACAAGAGAATCTCCCAGTTGTTCTGCCTCGGTAATATAGCCTGTATCTGAGATGAAGTCCTGAAATCGTTCATTGGTCACAGATGTCGTATCACTGCGAAACGGTGAGACTTTTTTTCGGCGTAAAGGACCTTCCCCATCAACAGGAAAATATGGTTTATTGGTACCAAGCAATGCCGTGCCAGCAGGGATGGCAACGATATCGTTTTTCGGTAACGGCGCAGCCCGCACGCGTTGCTCATTGCTTTTGGCGCTATCCTTATTCCGTCCAAAGGCGTCTGCTACCTCGGGGTTTGAACCTTTAGCTTGATTTCGGCTAGGTATGCAGCAGGATTTCATTGTTCTGGAATACCTCCTAGTAGTTGACCGCGCTCAATAGACACTTTGATATGCGCTCACCCAAGCTCATTATTTAGCTTCTTTTAATGCAGCTCTTGGATGTTGTGGAGGGGTAACTGGAACATAAGGATAGCGCCCGCGCTGTTTGGTTGCTGTCGTGCTCGGGTCACTGCCACCGCGCACATAAACCTTAGAGGGGTCATATTGCGGTCCAAAATCCCATGATGGGAAGCGGCCGTGTTTCATAGCATCTTGGATAAACAGTCTTTTATGTTGCGATGCTCTTATACGCTGATCAAGATCATCCTCATCCCAGCGCGTTTGCATTTCTTCAAACATTTCATTAATAACATTTTGATAACTAGGATCATCAGCTAAGTTGTTTAACTCAAGCGGATCTTTTTTGAGGTCAAACAGCATTTTTGGATCCGTTCGACTATGCACCAATTTCATATTTCCTTTAAGCATGATCATCGCTGGTGCATAAAGTCCCTCACCGTTAAACTCGATGAATATCTTGTCATCTTCACTTCCGCATTCAGGTAAATTCAACAAACTTCGACCGTCATAAGGCGCTACAAAATTGTTAAATTCACCATCGCTCGCAATATCGGTAAAGGTCGGAAGAAAATCGACCAAAGAGACAAGCGCATCTTCGCGATATCCAGCTTTTAATTTCGGGCCTTGTGCAATCATCGGTACTCGAATTGAGGCCTCATATGGGTTGAACTTGAACCACATGCCTCGCTCGCCGAGCATTTCACCATGATCGGAAGTGATGAAAATATATGTATTGTCCAATTCGCCTATACTCTTTAGCGTCTCGATCAAACCACCAATCATTTCGTCAAAATGAGTGACCATCGCGAAGTAACCACGACGCGCATTGTAAAGTTGTTCAGGGGTGATATCGAACTCATCCTGACGGATTGTCAGGTAATATCGTTGCGCCCACGGGTCGCGCTCTTCATATGGTATATGGTTAACCTCAGGCTCAGGAACATCAACTCCTTCATACATATCCCAATACTTCTTACCAGCGACAAAAGGATTGTGCGGTTGAGTGAAAGATACATGAAGCATGAATGGCCGGTCATCGGTGGATCGCGCGTGATTATACATTTCTTGTTTGGCAGCGTTGAACACTTCCTCATCATAATCAATTTGCAAATTACGCTCACAATGCCCGGCTTCAACAACACTTAGAAGGCTCATAACAGAAGGCGCATAAGGTTCTTCTGTTTGGTCCCAGTCTGCGGTCCAAGCAAAATCAGACGGGTAGATATCAGTCGTTAAACGCTCTTCAAATCCATGAAGTTGGTCGGGACCTACGAAATGCATTTTTCCAGAAAGTGCAGTCTTGTAGCCAAGCGTGCGCAAATAGTGCGCAAAGGTTGGTTCAGATGGTAAAAACTCTGCGCCATTATCAAAAACACCAACATCAGATGGCAGTCGCCCTGTCATCATCGAAGCACGAGATGGACCACATACAGGATTGTTGCAATAACTATTTGTAAAAGTCGTGCCATTCTCTGCGAGCTGATCAATATTTGGCGTGATGGCATAGGGTTTACCGTATGAGGACAAGCATAAAGCGGTCATTTGGTCGGCTTGAATAACAAGAATATTTGGGCGAGACATGGCGAAATCCTGATTTTACTAATATAAAACCAGATCGCTAAACAGCGACCTGGATGGGTGAATGAGGCAGGGGTTAACCACCAGTTCTCGCGACAAACTCTTCAATGCCCGGCACATTGATTTCACGGTAGTAGCGAAGTGCGCCAGGATGCAAAGGTGAACCAAAGCCGTTTAAAACTGTGTCCGCCGACATCTTCGCAAATGCGGGGTGAATTCCTGCCAACTCTTCAAAGCTTTCAAATACTGCTTTGGTCATTTGATAAACGCGCTCTTCTGGAACATCAGAAGAGATTACCAATCCATTCGCCAATCCAAATGTTGGTGTATCAGCTGTCACGTCTTCATAGGTGCCACCTGGAATAGACAAACGGAAGTATGGTGGATATTCAGCCCTTAATTCTGCGAAGAAATCATCTTCAACCGGGATCAGCTTTAGATCACGCTGGGCATTTAATTTGATCACAGGGGCGAGCGGAAAAGACCCATTCCACAAAGCTGCATCGATATTTCCATCACTCAGCATATCAACCATATCGCCTAAACGTACGCGGAATGGTTCGAAGTCTTCACCCGCGATTTTTGCCATCAAAACATTGGCATCCAACATAGAAACACCGCCTGGTTGACCCATGCCGATGCGTTTGCCTTTAAGATCGCCTATTGAGCTCACAGGCCCTCCGTCTAGAGTGATGATATGCATGGCAACAGGTGCGATGGACATCCAAGCCATGATTTTACCGGCTTCGGAGCCTTCATAATTTCCCGTCGCTGTATAAGCCTCATAAGCTGACAGTGACGTCGCCATAGACGCTTCCATTTCGCCAGACTGCATGAGCGCGATATTGGCGACATAGCCTTTTGTTTCTTCAGCGGTTGCCTGTACGCCATCGACATTTTTGTTAATAACATCTGCGATACCAGCGGACCACGTATAGGCTGTACATGTCACCGGGCAAGAGCCGATTGATAAAAAGTCTGCCGCTTGTGTGAAAGTTGGAGCAGCGAAAGCTGCCACAGTGAAGAGTGCTGTTTTAAAATTCAATTTCATTTTGTTCTCCCTTGAAGATTCCATTTTGGGGTTTGCGTCTTAAGGTATTTCTCTTGGGGTATGCGTCTTGGGGGGATATTTTACGGGTTTTGTCCCGCTTCTTTTTCTAATGGGGGTGTGCTCTGCAATGTCCAAAAGACGATGCCAGCAGCCAATGCGAATGCAACTAGATCAACGCGCCAGTCTGAGTTCATGAAAAGGATGGCGACTAATACAAAAAGAAGTCTTTGGATGATGTTTAATCGCCCTGTGAAATAGCCTATCATCGCGGCACTCGCGCATATGCCACCAATAATTGCGGTAACGAACGAAAGGATCATTTGCACCCATGTCACATCCACTCCTAAAATCGCTGGATCGTAGACAAAAAAGTATGGAACGGCGAAAGCTGCTATTCCAAACTGACAGGCCAACACGGCAATTTTGAGTGGATTTCCGTTTGCAATTGAAGCAGCCGCATAGGCTGCAAGCGCCACGGGTGGGGTGATAGATGACAACATGGCCGAATACAAAACAAACAGATGCGCAGCTAGCAAACTAACACCCAGGTTCACCAGTGCAGGTGCAACTAATGTTGCGACCAAAATATAGGCTGCTGCAGTTGGCAAACCCATGCCTAAAATGAGGCATGTTAACATTGTCAAAACCAGCGCTAAAGGCAGCGACCCACCCGAAAGAGCAACAACAAGAGTTGAAAATTTTAGTCCAATACCGGTCAGCGTAATAATTCCGATGATCACACCTGCAGCTGCACATGCCAATGCAACCGGGATAACAGCCTGTGCAGCAACAACACATGTGTCGACCATTTGACGCGGTGTCAGCGCAGTAGAGCGATTGAAATAACTGACCATCACTGAAGCCATGACCGCCCAAAAAGACGACAACATTATCGAGTAGCCATTCAGCAGCATGGATACAAAAACCGGCAAGGGAATTAAAAGGTAGGCGTTTTTGAGCATTGTTGCCCAATCTGTTGTCGAACCAATATCTCTCAAGACTGGGATGCGACGTTTAACAGCCTCGAAATGGACCATAGCAAGTAAGACAGCGTAAAATATAACAGCCGGTAGAAACGCAGCTTTAGCTATTGTGAGGTAGGATGTTCCTGTAAATTCAGCCATTATAAATGCTGCGGCACCCATGACAGGTGGCATTAACTGACCACCGGTGGAGGCAACAGCTTCAATAGCACCTGCAGTTTCTTTCCGGTATCCACTCTTGCGCATAAGAGGGATAGAAATTGGACCCGTGGTCAATACATTAGCAACGGCCGTGCCTGAAATCATGCCCATTAGGCTCGACCCGACGACTGCGGCCTTTGCAGGTCCGCCGCGCATCCTGCCTGTAAGCGCTGTAGCAAAATCCATAAGAACCTGGCCTGCACCTGTCTTTTCTAGCAGCGCACCAAGGACAACAACACCCGTTACAAACGTTGCGCTAACCCCTAATGGCGTACCAAAAATGCCGCCGCCGCCAAGATAAATCTGCGATGCTACCCGCTTTAGTGAATATCCTCGGTGAGCCAATGGGTCAGGCAAATAAGCACCATAGATGCCATAGAGGATAAATGTGCTGGCAAGTATAACAATCGGCCAACCGATCGTTCGTCGACAGGCATCAAAGAGCACCAATACTAAGATAATCCCGAGCACAATCTCGCCCTGCGTGATGGCACCATACCGATCGTTAATTGCATCAAAATTAAAGTACTGATGCCCTGTTGCTATAACCGCCCCAGCGAATGCAAGAGCAATCCACGCCCGATTAAGCCACAAAAGTGGGCCGGTTCTAACAAAATCATCTGAATTATAAGTGGATCTAAATGCAATGGAAAACACAAGAACCATAACCAGTAAGAGATGAGCGCTGCGCTGTATACCATCGGGAAAAACGCCCATAAACGCTGTGTATAGCGTTAGTGTAACAAGCAGCACAGCAGCCATTGCAATAATGCCCGAAAGCAATTTTTGCGACATCACCTCATTCATGGGCAGCCACATCTGACTGCTCAGGCAGACGAGCGAACCTGTCATAGTCCAATTCTGAGGAGTAGCAGAAGGCATGCAAGGCAAGAAGCGCGGCAGATTCAACGGATGATATAGTGCTCTTTACCAGCTGGAATGATGAAGATGGATCATAATCATATTCTTCCATCATTGCCGACTTAACCGCATTGAAATAGCAATCATCGGCACCAAGATGGCCACCTAGGATAATCATTTTTGGGCCCAAAAGCTTACTGACGCTATCCAAAGCAGGTGCAAGCTTCTCGCCCGCTTCTGCCACGAACTCAGAGTTTTTAGGGTCATCAAGCGCAGCAAGGAGAGATGCGGCGTAAAATGACAATTTAGATATGTCAAAAGCCCTATGGCTCAACTTGCCCATCTGTGACAATAGTCCAAAACCAGTTGCAGATAGGTTGAGGCAATCATCGCGACCACATATGCAGGTTAAGGGACGTTTTTCTGAACGAAAATGACCCAACATACCAGATACTCCGGCATCACCACGCACCAGCCTATTTCCTGAAACCACGCCAGCGCCAACGAAGATCGCAGCGTGAATTAGCGTAAACTCTTCAATGTTGCGCGCAACACCAAACCGCATTTCGGCGATGGCTAAGGCATTTGAAATGTTTTCAATTTCAACGGGTAGATCAAGTATTTGCTCAATTTCACGGCAGAATTGACCTCCGTCATTTGACCAACCAAAATATTCAGATACTACAATTTCACTTCGCTCAGACGATGTAATGGCGGACAGTGCCACGCCTACACCTACGATCCGATCGGCATCAATTCCTGTTGTGTTAATAAGATCCCGCAGAGCATTTGCATAAAATCGTGCGGCCTCTGTGGCGCTATCAAAAGAGGCGTATTCAAGTCTACGGCTTGCATAAAGCTTGCCACCTGCATCGCAAATGGAGACTTCAGAATGATAGGCTGAAACTGTGATACCTACGGCGTATAATCCGTTATTGACAATGTGGAGACCGGTTTTTGGTCTGCCAACATGTTTTTTCTGAACCGTATCTTTCGTCGTATCGTTTGAGCTTTCGATAATGCCAGCAGCCATCAATTCTCTGACTATTCGAGTAGCAGCCATCTCTGAAAAGCCGCATGTGCGAGCCAATTCTACCCTAGAAATTCCAGGCTCTGCGTGAATGAGTGACAAGATCATCCCACGGTGGGTTTTACGAAGACTTGCCGGTGTACCGCTTATATCTTTATTAATAACCATCTGTTAGTTAATAATAGAATTACAAAAATCAATCAAGCTCTTTTTTATAAAATCTATACTTGGATAATTCTATCGTCATCACGATAATACTTAAACTTGCGCTTCATACCGCAGTATTTCGTAAGTTTAAGGGGTGTACTGACTTAATCTAAATAGACTAGGTCTTTAGCTTTGCAGCACTATCTCTACCCTATTTTAAAGTCAGCAGAACAATCTCGGATTTGACCTGAGTTACATTTGGTTGTGGCAGCAACCGCTTATGGATAAATTCAGCGAATGATTTAAGGTCATGCGTTAAAACATTAAGCACGTAATCTGCGTCGCCCGATACAGACCAAGCAGCCTCAATCTCGGGAGTGGTTTCTAAAAACCGCGCAAACTTATTGGCGATGTCTTCATTGTGTTGAGTAAGATTGACCCTTGTAATCGCTCGCAATGAAAACCCCAGTGCTTCGTCGCTTGTGCGAGCACCATAACCTGAAATAATGCCTATTTCCTCTAGTCTCGCCTTACGACGAGCGCATTGCGATGCTGAAAGATTTACAATTTGTGAGAGTTGCGCACTTGTTTGCGTACTATCAGCAATTAATGCGCTTAAAATTGCATGATCATAACTATCAAGAGAAGCTGGCGTCATTTTATTCTATTCCTTGCGTATATTTCGCAAATTTATGGCAAAACGAGGTTAAAATGCAACCCCGGCGCATTCGACCCGATTTACAATATTGCAAATCAAACTTGGAGATATCGTATGGGTCCTTTTCCTCATGAAGCGCCACGCGCAACAATTACATCTGAAAACCCCGCAGGAACGGACGGATTTGAATTTGTTGAATTTGCCCATCCTGATCCTCAATGCTTGCGGGATACTTTCTCGAAAATGGGATATACGCATGTTGCCAATCACAAAACAAAGTCTGTTGAACTTTGGCAACAAGGCGATGTTTCTTATCTTATAAACTCTGAGCCAAACTCTCACGCTTCTGAATTTATAGAAGAACACGGACCTTGCGCCCCATCCATGGGGTGGCGTGTTGTCAACGCAGAACATGCATTTGACTATGCCGTGAAAAACGGCGCCAAGCCTTATGATGGTAATGGCAAGGTGATGGACGTTCCTGCGATCATCGGCATTGGTGGTTCACTGATCTATTTCATCGACCAATATCATGATCAAAGCGCCTATAATGATGAGTTTGAGTGGATAACAAATGCTCACCCAAGTGGCGTGGGGTTTTATTATCTGGACCACCTGACGCACAATGTCTTTAAAGGCAATATGGACGTCTGGTTCCGATTTTACAAAACGCTATTTAATTTCAAAGAAATTCGCTTTTTTGATATTCAAGGAAAATACACCGGCCTTCTTTCAAGAGCACTGACATCTCCCTGCGGTCGCATTCGCATTCCTATCAACGAGGATCGAGGTGAAACCGGTCAGATCGTCAATTACTTGAAAAAGTATAAAGGTGAGGGAATACAGCACATTGCTGTAGGAAGCGATGATATCTACAATTCAGTTGACGCGATTGCACATCGTGGCGTTAACTTCATGCCTGGGCCACCTGGTGCATATTACACAATGTCGTTTGACCGTGTTGCAAATCATGATGAACCGATTGATGCAATGAAAAAACATGGCATTTTGATTGATGGTGAAGGCGTCATTGACGGTGGAGAAACCAAGATTTTGTTGCAGATTTTTTCGAAAACAGTGATTGGCCCAATTTTCTTCGAGTTTATTCAACGCAAAGGAGACGATGGCTTTGGGGAAGGAAACTTCAAAGCATTGTTTGAAAGCATTGAGGCAGAAGAGATCGCCAACGGAGATTACGGTAAAAAGGCGATAGCAGAATGACGCTCACATTTGCACCATCAATTGATGGGCCACATAAAGGATATATGTCTGGCTTTGGTAATGACTTCGAAACAGAAGCGTTACCGGGTGCATTACCTCAAGGGATGAACAGTCCACAAAAATGTAATTATGGCCTTTATGGTGAACAGCTCTCTGGAACTGCCTTTACTGCACCTAGCCACCAGAATGAGCGCACATGGTGCTATCGTATTCGTCCATCGGTAAAGCATACCCATAAATTTACCAAAATCGAGCTTCCCAATTGGCAGTCGGCTCCCAATATTCACCCTGACATAGTTTCGCTTGGTCAGTATCGTTGGGATGCGTTACCGCACTCTGCACATCCTTTAAACTGGCTAACAGGCATGCGAACTATGACGACGGCCGGTGATGTAAACACGCAAGTGGGTATGGCAAGCCATATTTATCTTGTTACCCAATCTATGGTGGATGAATATTTCTATTCAGCAGATTCAGAACTGTTAATCGTGCCGCAGGAAGGTAAACTTCGGTTTTGCACGGAACTTGGGGTAATTGATATAGAACCGCAGGAGATCGCCGTTATTCCACGCGGTCTTGTCTATCGAGTTGAGGTTTTAGAAGGCCCTTGTCGTGGGTTTGTTTGCGAGAATTATGGGCAAAAATTTGAACTACCTTCACGTGGTCCAATTGGTGCCAATTGCATGGCAAATAGCCGTGATTTTAAAACGCCCGTTGCGGCATTTGAAGATAGAGAAACACCGAGCAAAGTCACTGTAAAGTGGTGTGGCCAATTTCATGAAACCAGCATTGGTCAATCTCCATTAGATGTTGTTGCATGGCATGGAAATTATGCACCATGCAAATATGATCTGAGAACTTTTTGCCCAATTGGAGCTGTTTTATTTGATCACCCAGATCCATCTATATTCACTGTGCTGACCGCGCCATCGGGTCAATCGGGCACCGCAAATATAGACTTTGTGTTGTTTCGAGATCGTTGGATGGTTGCTGAAGATACCTTCCGGCCACCTTGGTACCATAAAAATGTTATGTCTGAACTGATGGGAAATATTCACGGTGTTTACGATGCCAAACCCAAAGGATTTGCACCTGGGGGCATGTCACTGCATAATATGATGCTGCCGCATGGTCCGGACAAGAATGCATTTGAAGGGGCTTCCAATGCTGATCTTGAACCTGAAAAGCTTGGAAATACTATGTCGTTTATGTTTGAGACACGCTTTCCTCAGCATTTAACGGAGTTTGCGGCAAAGGAAGCGCCGTTACAGGACGATTATATTGACTGCTGGGTTGATATCGAAAAGAAATTTGATGGAACATCAGGTCAAAAATAACCTTTAGAAAGTAGTTCAATGAAATTAGCCACATTAGATAACGGCACACGCGATGGTGTTCTCGTCGTCGTATCAAACGATTTGACGAGTTGTACAGCTGTTGGTCACATTGCACCAAACCTACAAGCAGCACTTGATGATTGGTCGACAATATCGTCAAGGTTAGAACGCGTTGCAGACACGCTGGAAACAGGCTCCCAACCCGAACAAAGATTTCACGAAAGACAAGCCCTTTCACCCCTACCAAGAGCGTATCAATGGGCAGATGGTTCCGCTTATATCAATCATGTGGAGCTGGTTCGAAAAGCCCGCGGCGCAGAGGTGCCAGAGAGTTTTTATACCGATCCTTTGATGTATCAAGGTGGTTCGGATGCATTCCTAGGACCTCGAGACCCAATTCTTGCATCTGATGAGGCTTTTGGCATTGATATGGAGGGTGAAGTCGCTGTCATCGTTGATGACGTTAAAATGGGCTCGGATAGAGACGAAGCACTTGATGCAATTCGATTGATCATGCTGGTCAATGATGTGTCTTTACGCGGTCTCATTCCAAATGAACTCGCCAAGGGGTTTGGTTTTTTCCAATCGAAGCCTTCCTCTGCTTTTTCACCGGTTGCTGTAACTCCTGATGAGTTGGGGGATGTGTGGCAAGATGGAAAAGTTCATTTACCGTTATTGGTTGAATATAATGACAAACCATTTGGCAGAGCGAATGCGGGCATCGATATGACATTCGACTTCGGTCAATTGGTAGCCCATGCGGCTAAAACGCGGCCTCTTCGTGCAGGAACAATTATTGGTTCAGGCACTGTTTCAAATAAAGTAGGTGGCGAACCAAGTAAGCCGATTGATCAGGGGGGAGTTGGATATTCTTGTATTGCAGAGATACGCATGATTGAAACAATTGAGAATGGCAAACCAACAACTTCCTTCATGAGTTTTGGTGATAAAGTCTCAATTGAAATGAAAGATACGGCTGGAAACAGCATATTTGGCAAGATCGAACAACACGTTCAAAAGTACTAATGCAAGATTCCTGAGGTTTACCATTTCGATCATTAAGCTATATGATTATCCAAGATCTTCTGCGTCATACAGGGTGCGCATTGCGCTTCATTTGGCCGGGTTAGAACATGAAATAGTCAACATCAACCTTCTTGAGGGCGCGCATAAAACACAAGAGTATTTATCGCGCAACCCGCAAGGGTTTGTTCCAGTTTTGGATATCGATGGCAAACGGTTAACGCAATCATTAGCTATATTGGAGTATCTAAATGATACCCGTAAACTTGACTTACTACCTTCTGATGCTGGATCTCGCGCAACATGTCGAGCCTTGGCTTATTCAATAGCTATCGATGTTCACCCTATATGCAATCTTTCAGTTATGAAGCGCGCAACAGGTGGGGTTGATCCAGCACGGACTGAATGGATGCAGCATTTTATTCGCCCAGGTTTGATTGCCTTTGAAAAGCTAATAGAAAATTTGACGCCAACAAAATATACAACGGGCGATACGCCTGGACTGGCAGATATTTGCCTCATCCCTCAGCTTTATAACGCCCGACGCTGGAATGTTGATTATTCGGACTTAACGCGCGTTTTATCCATCGAAAAACAATGTAAAGGCAATATAGCTTTCCAACGAGCTGATCCCGATCATCCCTGAGTGAATAGTGCACTAGCCACACGATGAACAAGGGCTCATTCAATAGCACTTAAGCCCGTTCTTACAAAATCGGAAGCGGTTTTCGAGTTTTAATTTCCCTTAAAACAAAATTACTTCGGGTGTCTTTAACGAGCCCGGAGGTTAGTAATCGCTTCATGATAAATTGCTCAAGATCCTCTGGGCTCTGAGCATAAATTTTAAGAACAAAATCATGATCTCCGGTAATTGAAGCGCATTCAACGATTTGGTCCTCGCTCTCAATTAGACGTAGGAACGCGTTGATATGTTCTTCATTATGGTCGCGCAATGCAATGTGTACATAAGCAATTGCAGCTAACCCAACCGATTTTGCAGATACTTGTGCAGCATAGCCGGAAATAATGCCTGAGGCCTCCAGATCTCTTACTCTGCGCCAACATTGCGACGCAGATAACCCTGTTTTTTCAGCCAACTCTTGCATGGACAACCGCCCGTCTGATTGTAAGGCACGTAGAATTGATACATCTGCATTTTGAATTGAATATGTCATAATTACTCACTTTTAAAAGCAAACAAGTCAAAATAATGCGTTTACGCTACTTTTTGAAATGAAAACTCCTTGTTGACAACATAATATAACCTTTAAGGAGAACAGCAATGCCAAAATCAAGCAAGTATGTTGCAAAAGTGCCTGATGAGCGCGGGCATATTGAATATTCCGATGAGGAAAACGCAGTTTGGGCTGATCTATATGCCGCGCAAGAAGATAATGTCCAAACCTATATGGCCCAAGAATATCTTGATGGTTTGAAACGGTTGGAATTACCAAAAACTGAGGTACCAAGCTGTGCAGACCTTTCTGAAAGATTACTCGATCTGACGGGGTGGCGCGTACAACCCGTGCCGGCACTAATTGGTTTCAAAACTTTTTTTGGAATGTTGTCAGAACGTGTGTTTCCAGCAGCATCGTTCATACGCTCACGCGAAGATTTTGATTACATTGAAGAGCCAGACATATTTCATGAGATTTTTGGCCACACGCCCCTTTTAAGTGACACTCGTTTTGCAGCGTTTAGCCAGTCAATTGGTCAAGCTGGTCTTAACGCGAATGAGAAAGACTATGCATGGCTGATAAGGCTTTATTGGTTTTCTATCGAATTCGGCTTACGCCGCGAAAATGGTGTCATCAAAGCGTTTGGTTCAGGATTGGCGTCATCACCAACTGAGCTGGTATATTCTGTGACAAGTGATATTCCTGACCGCGATCCATTTGATATAACGACAATCCTACGGACGCCTTATCGGATTGATATGCACCAAATGGGTTATTTTGTTATTGATGATCCTGAAATATTATTATCCGCTGCAGATCGCAATCTGCTGCAGGATGTGCACGAAGCTCAAAAATTAGGGCTTTTGCCAAACAAGTTTCCCGACAAGATAGTCGCAGCACAATGAGTGAGAAAACTATGGTTGAAAATGATAAAACTTGCATTCCATGTTCCGGCGACATGGCTGTCCTATCGCCGGAAATTGTAAATGCGCAATTAAAAACGCTGGGAGAGGCATGGCAATTGGATGCTTCCGGCAAAATCTTGGAGCGCCACTTTAAATTCAAAGGCTTTGCAAAAGCCACATATCTTGCAAACTTGTGCGCATGGCTGGCAGACAAAGAGGGACACCATCCAGATATTTGTTTTGGATTTGGCTATGTGGTTGTGCGTTTGACAACCCATGAAATTGATGGGTTAAGCGAAAATGACTTTATCTGGGCTTCAAAATTAAACATCCTGGTGGATTAAACATACAGGTCTTGCAAGTCGCTCATTAAATACCCATTTGACCGAGACACATAATACTTGATAAAAATAATCAAGTATTATTATCACAATTTGATGGGAACAGTTTTCATGGCGCTACAAACAACTCTAAAGAAATTGGCTAATAAAGTCACAGGACGACCTGGCCCACGAATTCTCACGGTAAAAACCGCATCTTATCTTACACCTAATATGATCCGCATTACATTTGCGGGGCCTGAACTTGATGGCTTCCCAATTGGTTGCGAGGGCGGTAATTGTAAGCTTATGTTACCGAACGCGGATGAAAGCAAAGAAGCATTTACCCAGCGTCTTAACAGTGGCGAACGCCCGGTACGGCGAACCTATACAGTGCGGCATTATCGCAATGATGTGCAGGAACTTGATATCGATTTCGTTGCACACGGCGATAATGGACCAGCGAGTAGTTGGGCGATGAAAGCAAAGCCCGGCAGCTTCATAGGGTTTGCCGGTCCAAGCGGAGCGAAGGTCACTCATTTTGAAGCTGATTGGTATTTAGTTGCAGCTGACCCCTCTGCAATTCCTGTTGCTGCTGCAACATTGGAAGCCATGCCGCGAGATGCGAAAGGCATTGCACTTTTTGAAGTCACAAGTCTTGAAGATAAACAAGCGATAGATGCACCATCGGGGGTCGAAATTCATTGGATTGAACATCCCAAGCCTTATGTAAATTCAACAGGACAAGAAGCATTTATTCGTTCTCTTGAATGGCCAGAAGGACGGGTGCAAACCTGTATTGCTGGCGAATCCCATGTCATCCGATCTCTTAGAAGTTTTCTTCAAAATGAGAAACAAGTGGCAAAAAAAGATCTCTACATTTCTGGATATTGGAAAATTGGATTGGTGGAAGACGAACATCAAGAATTCAAACGAAAAGAGGGTTAAGGTCAATCATCCTTAACCTCAATGTTTGCTGTGTATGGATGACGAAGTGACTAACTGGTTAAATGAAAACCGTCAAAATCTTTAATCGTGGATAAAGACAGCATTGTTGTCATCTGTGATATGGATGGAATTAAGGTTAGTCGTTCGCGATAAATTTTTTGATAATCTTCTGTATTTTTTGCTGCAACACGAAGTAGGTAATCAGATTCTCCTGAAATATAGTGGCATTCAAGCACTTCAGGCATGTCTAAGATCGCTTTTTCAAAAGCTATAATATCTTCCTGACGCTGGCTCGTTAACTTGGCGGCTATGAAGACTTGGATCTCCAAACCAATAGCTTTGGCATTTAAGCGTGCGGTATAGTGGGAAATCATACCGTTAGCTTCAAGTGTTTTCACCCTTCTGTGACAGGCAGATAGAGATAACCCAACTTTACTTGAAAGCTGAGACATAGAAATTTGCCCGTCCTTTTGAAGGGCTGAAAGGATATTGGTATCAATCTTATCCATGAGAATTTTTTCCAATATTTTTGATTTATTCGGAACTATTACGAATATTTCTGCATTTATCAAGAAATTAAGAAATTTTTCTTGCACCGTTTTGTCTAAAAAGGAGGTGTATTTGAACGAACAGCCATGACCTGGATGAACCAACGTCCAAATTTTAAAATCGGTCATGAATGAAGTTCTGATAATCCTAAATTTAGGTCAGCATAAGGGTTAATTAGATGAAGAAGATTGCAGTTATTGGAGCTGGTATAACCGGCATTACCACCGCTTATTCATTGCTTGAGAGAGGCTATGATGTAACCGTGTTTGATCGCAATAGATACGCTGCAATGGAAACTTCATTCGCCAATGGCGGGCAACTTTCTGCATCCAACGCGGAAGTTTGGACCAATTGGGGCACGGTTCTTAAAGGTCTCAAATGGATGTTTGAGCCAGGCGCGCCACTTTTGATGAACCCAAAACCGAGTTGGCATAAATATTCTTGGATGGCCGAATTCATGGCAAATATACCTAAATACGAAACAAACACGATTGAGACTGTTCGTTTAGCAATATCTGCACGTCAGCACTTGAAACGTTTTGCTGAAAAAGAAGGGTTTGATTTTGATGTCGAAAATCGCGGCATATTGCATGTCTATCGTGATCAAAAAGAGTTTGATCACGCAAGGCGCGTCAATGATTTACTCGCTAAAGGCGGATTAAATAGACACGAAGTTTCCGCTGAGGGCGCCTATGCAGTTGAACCTACAATCAAATGCGACCTAACGGGTGGATTTTATACTGATAGTGATTTTTCCGGAGACATTCACCTTTATGCAAAAAATCTTGCGAAAGCATGTTCACGCCGTGGCGTGAAATTTCATTACAATACTGAAATTACAATTATTGGATCTGAAAACACAACACATAAATTGAATTGGTTCAAAGGTCATGAAAAGCAAGAAGAAAGCTTTGATAGTATCGTCGTTTGCGCTGGGGTTTCTAGTCGCGCAATCGCACAAAAATTTGGTGACCGTGTGAATATTTATCCGGTTAAAGGCTATTCAATCACAGTCAATTTAAATGATCACGAGAGTCAGGCCTTCGCGCCACGTGTGAGCCTTTTGGATGACAAAGCAAAAATTGTTGCAAGCCGATTGGGTGATGATCGATTTAGAATAGCCGGCACAGCCGAATTTAATGGATATAATCGTGATATTCGAGATGATAGAATTCGCCCACTTATTCAATGGTGTGAGGAATTTTTCCCACAAGTGTCAACTGAGCATGCTGTGCCTTGGGCGGGCCTAAGACCGATGATGCCAAGCATGCTGCCAAAGGTTGCGCCTGGAAAGAAATCTGGGGTTTTCTACAATACAGGCCATGGGCATCTTGGGTGGACACTCTCCGCTGCAACATCTGAAATCATTAGCGATATGATTACGTCGCATTTCTCTGCACCAAATGAAATTGAGAATAGAGTGTTTGCATTTGGAACATAAGATGACTGACCCACCGGCACATTTCTAAAATCTGCCAAATGCGGTAACAAACTCGTATTCGTTAGAAGTTTTCAATGTGGATTTAAATGTCGCAAATATGAACGGCTTCTCAATGTCATTGCGTGCGGAGGAACTTGGATAAGCGTCAAGCTCACTCCGTATTTTCTTCTATAGAACGAGCTGAAATTTAGTCTCTTTTAATTGCGTCCCGACTGATCACCAAACGCTGGATTTCACTGGTACCTTCATAGATCTGGCATATGCGAATATCGCGATAAATCCGCTCCACCGGATAGTCACAAAGATAACCGTAACCACCTAAAAGCTGAATGGCTTTAGAGCAGACTTTTTCGCCGATTTCGGATGAAAAAAGCTTCGCCATTGATGCTTCACGAATGCATGGCACACCTTCATCTTTTCGAGCACATGCATGCATAACCATCTGTCTAGCCGCTTCAATTTGGGTATCCATATCAGCCAAAGTAAATGCAATTGCTTGCTGCTCGGTAATCGGTTTACCAAAGGCTTGCCGCTCCTTGGCATATCGGCGGGCATAGTCAAATGCGCTACGCGCCATGCCGACAGCTTGAGCTGCAATACCTATGCGCCCGCTTTCAAGGTTAGCCAAAGCAATTTTGTAACCTTCGCCTTCTTCACCTAATAGGTTCTCTGCAGGGACGCGCATATTATCAAATGCAAGATGACAAGTATCTGATGAGGTAATGCCGAGCTTTTTTTCAACGCTGACAACCTCATATCCTTGTGTGTCACGCTCAACAATAAAAGCGCTAATGCCCTTACGACCCGCATCTTTATCGGTTACCGCAAATAGCACCAGTACATTGCCGTTCTCACCGTTTGTAATGAATTGTTTGGTGCCATTAAGGATATAATGATCACCATCGCGAACGGCACTGGTTTTTAGATTGGATGCATCAGATCCCGCTTGTGGTTCGGTTAAAGCAAAGCCACCAATCCATTCGCCGCTTGCAAGTTTTGGCAGATATTTATCTTTTTGCGCATCCGTGCCGTATTTTTCAAAAACCTCGCAAGTCAAACTATGAACAGACATAATGGTTGAGCATGCGCCGTCACCGGCGGCAATTTCTTCAACTGCGATAGCATAACTTGCAAAATCACCGCCAAGACCACCATATTGCTCAGCAACCTTCATACCCATAAAGCCAAGTTCACCCATTTGACTAAGTTCTTCTTTGGGAAAGCGCGCTTCTTTATCTCGCTCTTCAGCACCCGGCCATAAAACCTCAGTGGCGAATTGCTGCGCCATGTCTTTGATGGCTTCTTGTGTTTCATTTAAGATCATAAGCTACTCCATCATTTCCAAGGACATGGCTGTGGCTTCACCGCCCGCTAAACAAATCGCCGCCATACCCTTGTCGACATTATGCGTTTTCATCGCGTGATAAAGTGTAACCAAAATACGGGCGCCAGACGCACCAACGGGATGCCCAAGCGCACAAGCACCGCCATGCACATTGACTATATCATGCGGCAAATCGAGACTTTTCATCGCCGCCATAGTCACTGCAGCAAACGCTTCATTGATTTCAAATAATCCGTAATCAGATCGCTGCGTGCCAGTTTTCTCCAACAGTTTTTCAACCGCTCCAATAGGTGCAATCGGAAAATCCTCAGGTGCCATGGCATGGGTTGCATGTCCGTTGATTTTTGCCAAAGGCGTTAGCCCTTTTGCTTCTGCTGTCGATAATCTTGTGAGAATCAGCGTTGCAGCTCCATCTGAAATGGACGATGCATTTGCGGCAGTAACCGTGCCATCTTTGGCAAATGCTGGCTTAAGACTCGGGATCTTTTCAGGTTTGGCTTTCGCGGGCTGTTCATCGCGATCAACTGTGTAAGACTGTTTTCGCGTTTTGACTTCAGCAGCTGCAATTTCGTTTTTAAAATAACCATTTTCCTGCGCTTTTAACGCACGATTGAGCGATTCAATCGCATATTTATCCTGATCTTCTCGCGAAAACTGATATTTACTAACGGTCCGCTCAGCAAATACACCCATAAGCGTGCCTTTTTCATAGACATCCTCAAGGCCATCAAAAAACATGTGATCGTAAACTTGCGAATGACCCATTCGCAGTCCATCACGCACGCGGGGCAGCAAATAAGGTGCGTTGGACATGCTTTCAATGCCGCCTGCGACCACCATATCAGCGGAGCCCATGGACAACATATCATGGCCAAACATCACTGCTTTCATGCCAGAACCACACATTTTATTCAGCGTTGTCGCCATAGTTTTTTCAGGAAGACCAGCACCGAGCGCAACCTGTCTTGCTGGCGCCTGACCTTGTCCAGCACCGAGCACATTGCCGAACAATACTTCATCGACATCATTGTTATCCACGCCCGCTTCTTTAAGTGCAGCACGGGTGGAGATAGCGCCAAGCTGCGAAGCCGTTAGCGGACTTAATTCGCCTGCAAGTCCACCCATCGGTGTGCGCTTTGCGGCGACAATTACTATCGGATCTTTCATTTATGTCCTCCAAATCATTTAGACAATGCAATCTATTGCGATCAGCTTTATCATTTTCCTGCCATACGCAATGCACCATCAAGACGAATAACCTCGCCATTAAGCGTCTTATTTTCTAAAATATGTGAAACTAAGCCTGCATAGTCATCAGGATCAGCAAGCTTTGCCGGAAAAGGAATTGTTTCAGCGATGGACTGACGCACTTCTTCAGGCATGCCTTGCATCATCGGCGTATCGAAAACGCCGGGCGCAATTGAGACACAACGAATGCCATCTCGCGCAAGTTCTCTTGCTATCGGTAAGGTCATCGATGCGATCGCGCCTTTAGAAGCAGCGTAAGCAATCTGCCCAATTTGCCCTTCAAATGCAGCAACGGATGCGGTGGTGATAAACACCCCACGTTGTCCATTTTCATCCGGCTCATTAACTTTCATCATAGGTGTGGCGGCACGTACTAGATTAAATGTGCCAACAACATTGATGGAAAGAACCTTTTCAAAAAGAGCCACATCATGGGAACCTTTGCGGCCATGAATTTTCGAACTAGGCGCAATGCCTGCACAACAAATGACCGCACCAATAGGTCCAAGGTCATCTGATACTTGCGAACATGTTTGATTTACTAAGTCAGCGTCTGTTACATCGCAGATATAAGATGCGCAATGATCGTTATGTGTAAGCTCTGAGTTCTCTGCCAAATCAATGGATGCGACTTTCATGCCAAACTGGCTTAGTTTTGCAACGACGGCAGCCCCCAAACCGGACGCGCCACCAGATACAACAATCGATCCATTTATCATCAAAGTTCTCCTTAAGATGTAGGATATCACTTGAAAAATAGTGTATCTAGTGTCATAAAATTTCAAAATGATGACACAAAATGACGAAATCTTGTCTCTAATTCCCGTCGCAAAGATCTTTGTTGATGAAGCATTAGACTGTGCGAAAAAAGCAAATATCGATATTGAGGCAATGTTTCTTAAGCTCGATATTGATTACAAGAATCTAGAACATCTCAATACGATTGAGTTTGGTAGGATTTGGCTGGAACTATCTTATCAAATGGAAGATGAGTTTTTTGGGTTGGGTAAGCGGGCATTGCGCCCGGGTAGTACGACTTTACTCGGGCATTCTGTTGCAAGTGCCGCAACATTTGAGGTTTATCTCAAACGATTGCTCAGGTTTTTCAAGATCACCATAGAAGAACCTTACGGCACATTTCAAATAACTGACGATAATTGCATCATCACGCTTAATGAAAAAGGTCATCCAAATACTGCGTTTGCCTATCGCGCGTTATTTCTGATCATTCATGGATTTAATTGTTGGGCTGCAAGAGAACGCATTCCGCTCAAGGAGGTCTCCTTTAGATGCAAAGAGCCAAAACAGGCCAATGATTACAGCCAATTCTTTGGTATTCCTGTCTCTTTTGAAGCACCTTCGAGCCGAATTGTGATTGATAGAAAATTTCTCACGCGAAAGGTCAGGCATTCTGAAGAGGAATTGAAAAAATTTTTGAGGACTTTGCCGGAAGCTTTTTTAAGGGGCTATAACGACGCTGATGGTTTGCGTTTTAACATCGTACAAAGATGCTTGAAAAAACCGCTTCAAGACTGGCCAGACAGCGAAACTTTAGCGCGCGAATTGGGGATGTCGAGATCAACCCTTCATCGCCGGATGAAAGATGCGGGTCTTAATCTGAAAGAACTCAAAGACGAAGAACGAAAAAAACGTGCAACTGCTCTCCTTGCAGATCCCGATTTATCTCTTTCAAAAATTGCCTTTGAGCTAGGTTATAAAGAGCAAAGCTCTTTTTATCGTGCGTTTACGCGTTGGTTTAATGAAACACCCTCTGAAAACAGGCGACACACCTGATTTAACAGTCGTTTGAATCTCAGGCATGCTGCTCAACCTGCCCTTCCAATTCATCTCCGTCTTTGTAACTAAAACCCATGCCCCATGAGATGTTAATATCTGGATTAACAGCAAAGCCAATGGCGTGTTTAACGATTATGATGTTTCTAGGTTTGAACAACGCAGATGAGAGCTTTCTTGGAAGAAAAGCTGAGAAGGATTTTAACTGTCACTTAGCTCGGGAAAATAAGAGCCAGGTTGCTAAGGAGGTCAGGGTTTCTTGGCTCCAAGTGTTCGGCTCTCTTATAGTACACCAAAGCCTGCTCGAGATTGCTGCGACCAAGCTCGATGTTGCCAAGCTCAATCAATGCACGAGTTCCTTCAGGTTTAATTTCGAGCGCCCTCGTAAAATCAAGTTCTGCGTCGGGGATTCGACCCAACTTGTCTAACATCAGAAATTAAAGTCACAATCCTCACCCCTAAATTTTACATGGTCAATAATGGTCAAAAAGTTGCTGTGAACCACAGCTGACTCTGGAAACCTCAATCTTGAACAAATCTTTTATATTCTTGGGTGTTAGAACTTCATTTGTCGGGCCAGAAAAAATAAGTTTTCCGGACTGAAGCCCAATACAGTTGTCAGACCAACGTGCTGCATAATTCACATCATGTATGACCATGACAATTCCTTTATTGCCATGGTCTGTAAGTGATCGTAATTCTTGCATTAGAGCGCGTGCATGAAACATGTCCAAATTATTCAGCGGTTCATCTAACAGCATCCAATCGGTTTCTTGCGCAAAGGCCATCGCAATAAATGCTCTTTGCCGTTGTCCACCTGAAATTTGATCCAAGAACCTATTTTGCAATTCGACAAGATCAAATCTTTCCAAGGCCAAATTGATCACATTTTTGTCTGTTTCCCGTAGTACGCCTTTATTATGTGGCCAGCGACCAAAGGCAATTAGTTCTTTAACGCGAATACGACTGGCTACTCCCACACTTTGAGAGACCAATGCCATCTTTAGAGCAAGCGCCTCTGTAGCTGTAGAACTTAGATCTAGATCGTCAATAGCAATCCGGCCGTTTTGCAAAGCGGCTTGGCGTGCGATTAAATTTACCAATGTTGATTTGCCTGCGCCATTGGGGCCTATGATGGCTGTAATGCCGTTTGAAGGTATTTCTAAGCAAATATCATCAAGAATTACGCTTGTGCCTATCTGATGGCTAACATTTGAAATATTGATCACTTAAGTCGCCCTCGTATGACAAGATAAAGAAATAAGGTGCCCCCGATAAATTCAATCACGATTGATAACGTCGATTGTAGTCTCAAAACGCGCTCAAATGCTGTTTGCCCCAGTACTAGAAATAACGCGCCGAGAAGAAAGGAAATTGATACCAATTGGGCATGTTTGAATTTCGGGGCCAAATGATAGGTGATGGCTGACACTAATAATCCAAGAAAGGTGATTGGCCCGACAAGTGCTGTGGAAATGCAAACAAGCAGAGAGATTATTATTAGAAAATATCTTTGATGGGCGATGTATGAAACACCTAATGAAACCGCCATTTCCCTCCCCAGCGCTAAGACATCTAATAATCGAGAGTGTTTAAATATCACGGCTAAGCATGTGAGTATCAAAATACAGCTGATGATGAGAGAAAACCCGTCCACGGAGCTGAAACTTGCAAACATTGATGATTGTATCATTGCAAACTCCGAAGGATCGATAAGCCTTTGCATAAAGCTGGTTATTGATCTGAAAAATAAACCGAAGATAACTCCCACTAATATGAGAACATGTAAATCTTGACCATCTTTTTTGAGTAAAAACTGGTAAAGAATGGTGGCACATATAACCATCATACCGCTGGTTCCCATGAACACAACACTGTTTGGAAGTAGCGCTATGCTCATTCCACCAAGAATGAAAACAAACAAAGTTTGCAGCAATATATATAGCGCATCAAATCCCATAATGGCTGGTGTTAAAATGCGATTGGCGCTGATAGTTTGAAATAGGATAGTTGCAACCCCAATCGCCCCACCCACTGCGATGAGGGTTAGAAGTTTCTTGCTTCGTAATTCTAAAATAAACGATATGTTTCCCGATAAGCCCCAAAGCAAATAAATCATTGAAGATAAGAGTAATCCAGCAACGAGTAGCCATATTTGTCGATTAGCCATGAGCAGGCTTTCTCAAAAGCAAATATAGAAATACAGCCGCTCCAACGATACCAAAAATCGTGCCTGCAGGAACTTCATAGGGAAACCGGACAATACGACCAATAATGTCGCTTGTTAAAACAAGAACTCCACCTAAGAATGCAACAATCGGCAAGGTTTGTTTTAGATTATCACCGAATATACGGGAGACTACATTTGGCACAACGAGACCGACAAATGGTAAAATACCTATCGTAACAACCACGATACCTGATACCGTTGCAACCGTTGCAATTCCTATCAACATCACATGACGATAGTTAAGGCCCAGATTGACTGTTGTGCTTTCCCCAAGGCCAATAACAGTTAGCTGATTTGCACTCATATAAGCGATCAATGCCGCTATCGCTGCAAACCACAAAATTTCATATCTACCGGATAAAATACCGGAAAATTCACCACTCATCCACACACCTAAATATTGGAGTAAATCGCCTTGATAGGCTATAAAAGTCACTCCAGCTCCGATGATACCTGCGTAGATAAGCCCAACTAAGGGAATTAAAAGTGGCTGGTCATTTGGCAATGTTCTGGCGAGCGAAAGAAAACCAAAAGTGCCAATGAGAGAACAAATAACTGCAAAAACCATCTTTATGAAAATTGATGCACTAGGCGCAAAAAGTGTTGCGATCAGCACACCAAGCATTGCAGATTCTGTAGCGCCGGTGGTGCCTGGTTCAACAAATTTGTTTCGAACCAAAATCTGTATAATTAACCCGCTAACAGCGAGGCTGGCCCCTGCGAGAATGCAAGATAATGTCCTTGGAATTCGACTTAGATAGAGCACTTCAAAGCTAAGTTCAGCTGTCCCTAAAGAAACAGATACTAATCCCAAAACTACCAGCGACAGGATTGCAAAAAACTCTTTAGTTCCAAAACTCATTTCAGGATCGCTAGCTCAAGTATTTAAGTCAGTTAAAGGCTGCAATGACTTGATCAAGTGTTTGTTGCATGGCTTGAATGCCACCGCCTGCGATGTAAACATTTGCTGAATTAAGATAAATCACATTGCCGTTTTTCCAAGCCTTGGTATTTGTAACAAGAGCATTGTTTAGCGTTTCAGATGCTGTTTCTCCATTTTGTCCAATGGCCGCTGCTCGATCGATAACAAGTAACCAATCTGGGTCTGCATTTGCGATAAATTCAAATGAAATTACTTCACCATGGGTTTGCTCGTCCACATTTGGAACAGCCTCTGGTAGTTCAAGCGCATCATGCAACCAGCCAAAACGCGACCCCTTGCCAAAGGCTGACACTTTTGGGCCATTGGCCATGATAATAAGAGCGTTACCTTTGTCAGAAACCGCAGCTTTTGCTGTTTCGATTTTTGCAAGAAAATCTGATGCAACAGTATTCGCTTTTTCTTCAACATCAAGAATTGCGCCGTATGCTGACAAGCGAGACATTACTTGTTCTAAATGGTTTTCACCCCAAATCGTCATATCAATTGTTGGCGCAATTTTGCTAAGTTGATCGTATTGTCTGGAAGAGCGGCCTCCTGCAACAATTAGGTCTAAGTCCATGTTTGCAAGTTTTTCAAAGTCAGGCTCAAATAATGAGCCTACATTGTCAGCATTACCTGCAAGCTCATCAAGATACGCGACATAATGTGGTGAGGGTATGCCCGCGATATCGACGCCGAGCGAATTAAGAGTGTCAACCGCCGCAATATCTAAAACAGCCATCTTCTTTGCACCTATTTCAACAATGCTAGGTCCGCGATATGTCTCAATCGATACGTCATCTGCCAACGTCTTCTGAGACATAACGATTGATAGGCTAAGTAGAGAATAAACGATAATTTTTTTCATAGTGATATCCACGAAATATGTTGCGAGAACTATTGAAATTTGCTTTTTGTTTCAGCGGCAATTAAAGTGGACTAAAATAATCAACTTTATCATATGTCAAGTTTAAACACTCATTGCCTTAGAAAACTGAGTTAATAAATATAAAACTTGACTATTTTACTCGTATTTCATAACTCAATTAAATATGCAAGTGCATGTATTATTGTTGTTTGTATTTATCGATCTAATTAGTGAGAAAAAACATGGATTCACTCTACCTAAATTTATCGAGCTCTATGTCAAAGATATTGATGGCAGCCACTTTGGTTGTGAGTATTTTTCAGCCGGTGGGGGCGGAGGCTGAAGAAAAAAACGGCTTGGTACTTGAGTTGAACAGTGTCCAGCAAGTTGAAAAAAATTGTAGAATTGTTTTCCAAGCTCAAAACTTGACGGGTCATTCGATTGAGCAATATTCACTTGAAACTGTGCTTTTTGATAAAGCTGGAAGCGTGAATAAATTTACGTTGTTCAACTTTCAAAGTTTGCCGAAGGATAGGCCGCGGGTTCGCCAGTTTGAATTGCCGAACATGCCCTGTAGTGAAATATCCAAAATTCTCATCAATGGTGTCGATACTTGTAAAAGTGATACTTTGATCGAAGCAAATTGCCTTGATCAGTTACGTGTGAGTTCGAAAATTTCAATTGAGTTATTGGGTTAGATAGATGTTCAATCAAATGATAGATGTTGTCACAAATTTGGTGAGTCTAGGCGGTCCAGTTGTTGGGGTTCTTCTGTGCATTTCTGTTGTTTCTCTCGCGATTATTTTATCCAAGATGTGGCAGTTTTGGCGTTCTGGGATCCGGAGAACTGATGCCGTGCAACAGGCACTTTTACTGTGTAAAACCGGAAACCAAAGCGCGGCTATAAACAGTCTGTCAGAAGATAAATCCTTGCTTTCAACTCTCTTTAAAGATGCGTTGGTCGCTCAAAAAAAACACGAAAATGAAGACTTGTTGGAGCATTTTTCTATGCTTGCAAAACGACAGCTCAAAACACTTTCAACTGGACTGCGAGGACTAGATTCCATTGCACAAGTTTCACCATTAATTGGGTTGTTTGGCACTGTTCTAGGCATGATCGAAGCATTTCAGAAATTGCAAGATGCTGGAAATTCTGTTGATCCCTCGCTTCTAGCCGGTGGGATCTGGGTGGCACTTTTAACCACAGCGGTTGGGCTAGCAATAGCAATGCCATCTTCGTTATGTTTGAGCTATTTTGAAAGTCGTCTAGAGCGTCTGCAACTCTCTATTGAAGAGATTTTATCCGCTGTGACAAACCCAGTGCAAGTTTCCGAAAGCGCAGTGGATGTGCAATCTCGTAAGTTAGTTGTAGCAACATGAATATTACGTTGCCTACGACCAGCGCGAAACGACTTGCACTGACGTCACTCATCGATGTTATTTTTCTGTTGCTATTGTTCTTTATGCTGACATCAACGTTTTCAAAATTTAGCGACATACCATTTTCACCTGCGGGTTCTGGCGCCGGAAGCAACCTGCAACAATCGCCGGTATTTTTGAAATTGAATGAAGACAAAATCAGTCTTAACGGGCAGACTTATACAATGGATAATTTGTTAGTCGCGCTCCAAGGCTTGAGATCTGAAGTTACAACAAAATTGATTTTATCTGTTTCTCAAGATGTCACAGCGCAACGCCTGGTCAACGTTCTTACAAGTATTCGTCCAATTGAGGGGTTTAGCCTCCAAATCATACATTAGAGCTATGAATATCTTTGATCAAAAATCAGAAAAACAGAAAGCGGAACCCACGATTGCGCTGATTAATATCGTGTTTTTGATGCTGATTTTCTTTCTCGTATCCGCACAAATTACCGCACCTTTGGATAATAAGTTGGAGCTTGTGACAACAGAAGAATTGGCACAAACACCCCCACCAAATCACTTAGTTATTTCAGCGGATGGCTCAACCAAGTTTAAGGGGTTGGAGGTTTTACTATCGGACTATGTAACCGGTCTTACAGATGATGAAATGCAACGCCTGCGTATAATTCCTGATCGAAATACATCGGCGGTAAAATTGATTGAGATTTCAAATACGATACGCCAGCTGGGTGTTAAGGAAATTTTTCTTGTGACTGAGAGAAGCATCGGAAATGAAAACTAATGAACTTTAATGCTTGGCCGAATGTAAAATTATTAGGTGCTGTGCTGGCTTCAGTCGGTATACATTTTGCAGTTGCTGGCGTTTTTACAGGCGATCAGGACGTCAAGATTGAAGGTGCTGAGCAACAGCAAACATTGGCCTTTGGGAATAGTTTTCAAGATTTGGTGGCCGGTAGTGATCAGCCAAACACACCAGTCATTGAAGAGCTTGATGCCAACACACCCGAGCCGATGGAGCCCATCGTAGATAATGACACTATAAAAAATGTCGACCCTCAGCAGAGGCAGCTTGATAACGTTGGTCCGCAAGACCTGACTGCTAAGATACTGACCGAACCAACACAATTGGCACGCGCTCAGAATAAGGCGACAATTACTCCTTTAGAGCCTATGCAAGAGGCTATTAATATTACACCTGATATTCAGGTTTTAGATGTTCAGCCCAATTCTCAACAGTCATCTAATGTGCCGTTTAAAACAGCTTATGCGATCTTAGCGAAACCTTCGCTGGAGGCCGTTGTTCCAGTGTTGGATGCAGCTCCACTTACGCCTGAAGTTGTGCCGCAACCAAAACTATCCGAAGTTAAACCAACAGAGGCAAAAGCGAACGAGATAGCGGCTTTAGACGCTATTGATGAAAAACCTGAAATTGTAACCTCACTGGTTCAGGAAAGCGTTCCAATCCCTCAATTTAGAACTGACTTAGAAGAGTTACCTAAGCGGAAAAAAAGTAACAAAGCTAGTTCCACCAAAAAGAAAAAGTCTAAGCCGGAAGCGATCAAAAAGCCCAATAAGAAAAAGCCAATTAAAAAGACCACCAAGCAAAAGGCGCCCAAAAAGACAGTAAGTTCTGCTAAAGGAAACGCGAAACAGAACAGTAAAACAGGCAAAGCGTCCGGCAAGAAAAGTGGAAAGTCTTCGACTACAAACAAGTCAAAGAGTAAATCAAAAAAAGCCGGCAACGCCGCCGTTTCCAATTACCCAGGAAAAGTTGCAAGGAAGATTAAAAGAACGAGACATAAACGTGCTGGTGAAAAGGGAAAGGTGAGGGTTTCCTTCACTATAACAGCTAGTGGTGGTTTGTCAGGATTGTCTATCAGAACCAGCTCAGGATCAAGAAAGGTAGATCAGGCAGCTCTTGATCACATCAGACGTTCTGCGCCATTTCCAACGCCTCCCACTGGAGCAAAACGTAAATACGTCATTCCAATAACCATAAAAAATTAGACCGATATCTAACCTTTACTATTGTCTGAATTGTAATTGAACTTTATTGCAATAGTTGTAGATGTGCTACCCGGTAATTGGGTTTAGTATTTTTCAATTACTGTTGGGAGCGTTAGATGGATCCTCAGATCGAGCAAATCAAACAAGCTAGCGAAACAGAAATGATAAATCGTGTATGGTTTAACTTGATGCGAGCGCATCGAAATTTATTTCCGAAAATTCAAGCTGAGCTCAAGAAGAATGGCATGAAAAGCCCACTTTGGCATGAAATATTGTTGAAGATAGAAGAGGCTGGTCAAACTGGCATAACTGCGTCTGAGCTTTTGCCACAGCTTTACATGTCCCAGTTTAATCTATCACGGCATCTTTCTCGATTGGAGAAGGACGGGCTTATAGTCAAAGTTCAAGATGATAAGGATAAAAGAATTAGTTATCTGAAAATCACTGATAAAGGTAAAACTCTAAATCATGGGATTTGGCCGGTTTATGAGAAAATAATTCAGGAAGAATTGAAAGATCGATTTACGAAAGATGAAGCTTTCGAATTGTTTAAGGGCCTAATTAAGTTATATCCTTAATCAGGCCCAAAAGTTAGTTTTTCTAGTGCAGGCTAGAATTCTTTTTTGAGTTTGAACATAAAGGATCTACCCGGTTCTTTTAACTCATCAACTGAAACAAAGTCCTGACCGTATGTTGATCTGTCAGCATAGTCTTCGTCAAAGATGTTATTAACTTCAAAACTAAGAGTTAATCCTTCAAAGCGTTCAGGTTCATATTCAGCATAAACACTTGCAACCGTATATCCTGGAAGTTCACTAATCGTCGTTTCGGGACCGTTGTTAGTGTAATCCAATGCGATATCGAGATTTGCGCCCAATGTTAAATTGTATTGGTCAAGTTCATGCGCAACATTAATAGCGATGATTTCACCAAGTGGAGCCGCAAAATCAAGTGCAGTGTAACCATCTGCTGTTGCTCCATAGACCGAAATATCAGTGTTTGAATAGGTGATTTTTGCATGGCCGCTTAACCAGTTATATTGCGCTGATACATTAAAACCTTCTGTTTTAAAATCAGTATTGCCAACTCCAGATCGAGCATTTTCCACCTTCGTTTGGAAAATTTCTGTTTCAAAACTGAAATCACCATATTTATATTCAAAACCACCCGTTACGCTTTCTGAGCGAGCCGCTTGTAGACCGGTATAATCCCAGCTGCTTGAGAATGTGTAGTTATCTTCAAGGCCTATGCCACCGAATACATTTGCGTAACCTGCTTTAAGTGTTAACCCCTCAAAGATCTCAAATGCAGCGGATGCATTGCCACTAAAGCCATCTACATCGTCTGAATAGTTTGAGATGCCTTCAAACCTTTGCGCGTCATAACGACCACCAAAGGATAGTTTAAGTGGATCAAATGGTTGTAATCTTACTTGCGTAAATACACCAATATTGCTTGATTTTTCGGTTAGATCCGTTGGTCCTGTATCTGTGTAATTACTCGTTTTCACATAAAAATCACCACCGGCTGTAATCGTGTTTTCATCGTCTAAATGAAATGTATTGGCGATCTTACCGTTCAGCGTGTTTGACACACCTAAGCTGTTGATTGTCGTCGTCGTCGTGCTTCCTCTAGGGTAATACTCCGGTACAGAAATTGAGTTCTCACTGTAGCCAAGAGTAATTTCTGGATCCCAAAAACCTGTGGCATCTTCCTTCACATAACGGAATGAATAACTTTCACGAAGTGTATCATAACGTCTGAGCAATGACTCTCCATTCAAGCCACCAAAGTTTGCACGATTGCCGCGTATAGCATCGTCCGATAAGACTTGAGCTGTCGCTTCTAAGCGATCCCCATCTAAAGATGTATAGCCACCTTTTAAAAGGTAACTCTGCAGGTCTGCAGCGGTGCCAGGTATTGTCCAGCCATTTCCGGTTTCATAATCGTCACCGTCGGTATTCATAAAGTAACCGAGAATATCAAACCCGGCATTCTGGCCATACAGAGCAACACTTTCTGTGAATGTGTTTGAGTTTGAATCGTAGCTAAGAGTTGTATATCCGCCGAACTTGTCGTCTCCTTCGAGCAAGTCTAAAGCATCAACTGTCTGGAATGCGACTGAACCACCGATGGCGTTTGGCCCGAAATCAGCTGCTGCTACACCAGCATCAACGCGAACGGCCTTTAACAGCCCGGGATCAATTGAGTTTGCAGCAACATGGTGGAATGCGCGGTTGTTTTGCTGTGTGCCGTCAATCGTCACATTCAGATTAAGCATGTCTAGGCCATTAACAAACATCTTTTGCGCAATTGGAATTCCGCCACCAACTGACACAGATGCTTCCTCTGCAAAGACGTCTTTTAAGTCACCGTGAACCGCCAGATCAATCGCTTGTTTGGAAATGTAAATTGAACTGTTACGGTCAGCAGCTTCCGCAAACTGATCTTTGTTATAATTGTTAAGGACTAGAGTATCTAATTCGACCTCTTCGTCCTCCGCAATGGAAGGTGTTGTTAAAGACAGCAGAGCAATAATAGCTACGCCTCCTGTTAACACTCGTTTTAATTCTGCTGTACTAGAGATATTCATTTTTTCCCCTACTAATAAAGACGCGAAATATACGCAATTTAAACTATACTAATTTTGTCATGTTTATTATCGGAGAAGCAAACAATATGCAACTGCATATTTATTTGTTTTATGTATTTTAGGTGGAACTTTAGTTTGATCGAAGGTTTTGAGGATGTAGCGATCTAATTGCACTGTTCAACTAAACGGCAGCAAACTCAGTTTTCAAATCTATTCATTGCCTAGAAGAGGAATATGAAGAAACTGAAGATATCAAATATGGGCTGGAAATTTTTGTAAAGCTTGCTTTACATTTGCTTGAAATGATGTATGTAAAGGTTGTTTTACATTTAAGGAGTGTCTGATATGACAACGAACCAATCTTCTACCCGGTTTTTTAAAATCTTCGTTCCAGCAATGTTGGTTTACATCATCACAACAGCCGGCATTGCAGCACTTTCAAATAATAGCAATACTTCTAACTATCTTTTATATTCGCTGACTTTATTGCCAACCGGCGCTATTTTTGTAGCTTTCTGGGCACAATGGCGCTTTGCGCTCGAACTCGACGAATTTCTCCGCTTAATACAAATAAAAGGTGCATTCGTAGGTATCGCCTTTGTGATGATAATCGCATCAGGTTGGGGGCAGCTTGAGAGATTGACCGATGTACCAAGATTTGAGGTCTTCTGGATGCTCCCGATATTTTGGTCCGTACAAGGTCTGGCAATAACTTTCATATCAAAACGTGAAGGCGTATTTTGATGAAAAATCATCTTAAAGCACTTCGTGCAGAACGGGGTTGGTCGCAAGCAACGTTAGGTGATCAACTAGATGTTTCCCGACAAACTATAAACGCCATCGAGGGGGGAAGATATGACCCTTCCTTGCCTTTAGCATTCAAGATTGCCGGGTTGTTTCAAAAACGCATAGAGGAAATTTTTCACAATGATGACTAAATCAATGTTTGGGGCTGTAAATTTTAGAACTACCATTTGATAAGGTGAAGTCAGTGTCGGGAATGTTCCGATATGGGGTGACTGAGATTGAATTTGAATTACATCCAGTATTCAAACCGCATGTCTGATATGGGCCAATAATTGAACTCTTGGCACGCGAAGGCCATTTCCGCTTTTGGTTGCAAAACAGACCCTAGCTGTCATAACTACTTAGACAGTGATTGGCCCAATGTTGACCTTCAATCGCTTCTACTTGCAGAGCTATTACCCATATACCCTATTAACTTAGTAGGTTGCTGTATTGTTCTCTCAACAAATTTTTCTGAACCTTACCCATCGTGTTGCGTGGAAGTTCATCGACAACGACTAAGTGTTTGGGTTGTTTAAACCGGGCGACTTTATCGCGTATATCAGACATAATCGCAGCTTCATCCAGCGCATGTTCTGGTTTGGCGACCAGCACACCCACAACACCCTCACCAAAATCTGCATGAGGAACGCCGATTACAGCGGACTCCAAAACTCCATCTTGTTCATCCAACAAAAGCTCTAATTCTTTTGGATAGATATTATATCCTCCTGATATAATTAGATCCTTTGCGCGACCCACAATTTTTAAGTAACCGTCTTCGTCAATTGTTCCAAGATCACCGGTAATGAAGAAGCCATCATCTCGGAACTCTTCCTTTGTCTTTTCAGGCATTTTCCAGTAACCGGAAAAGACATTTGGTCCTCGAACCTCAACAACTCCTACATCACCGTTAGCAAGAACTTCACCAGTCTCTGGATTTGCCACTCGTATCTCTACACCCGGCAAGGGAAAGCCGACCGTCCCGGCTCGCCGATCTCCTTCATAAGGATTTGAGGTATTCATATTCGTTTCAGTCATACCGTATCTCTCAAGAATTCGATGCCCAGTTCGGTTTTCAAATTCGATATGTGTTTCAGCCAATAAGGGCGCGCTACCAGAAACGAAAAGTCGCATATGCTCGACTAAATTCCGGTCTAATCGTTGATCGTCAAGCAGCCTTGTATAGAAAGTTGGAACACCCATCATACAACTTACATTTGGCAGATAATCTATAATTGTGTCAGCGTTAAATGCCGGTAAAAATATCAGAGTGGAACCTGCGATAAGCGTCACATTCGTTGCAACGAAGAGGCCATGAGTATGAAAAATTGGAAGAGCGTGAAGTAGCTTATCCTCATCGGAAAATTGCCAGTAGTCTTTTAAAGCAAGCGCATTTGACAATAAATTGGTATGCGAAAGCATTGCACCTTTTGATCGACCAGTCGTACCAGATGTATATAAAATGGCAGCCAAGTCATTTTCGTTACGTGGAACGGTGTCGAAATCTTCGGAGGCTTTCAGGGCCTTTGCAAACAGAGTGCCAGCATCAGATTCAGAATTTTCCCAAACTCCTAATGTAGCGTTGTTTATATCCAAACCATTAAGCAATGTCTTGAAATCGTCAGTCCGTTTGGGATCGCACACGAAAAGTGTTGGTGACGCATTCTCCAGAAAGTAGGCTATTTCTGACACCGTATAAGCTGTATTCAAGGGAAGGAAAACTGCACCCACTCTTATTGTCGCGAGATATAGTATGATGGCCTCGATTGATTTGTGGACTTGAACAGCAACGCGATCTCCCGGTTGCACACCTTCATCGACCAAAACATTGGCAAACCGCCCTGATGCATCTATTAGCCCCTGATAGCTGAAATAGCGGGAAGAGCCAGATGAAGGAATTTCTGCAAAAATGTCATCAAGTTTCTTATTTTTTAAGAGGCCATCGAAAAGGACATTCATATGTCTTCTCCCTGTATTGTTTTTGTGTTTCTTTAAAAGCTATCCGGAGGATGAGGTTGCAACAATCTCTAACCCTTTATCTTCTGGGATAGAGAAAGCGTTAGCCAAATCCTTGATCACTTGGGAGGAGTGTACGTTCTTTGTGTTCATGAATTCCTCGTGATTTTGCTCAACTTTATCAAGATCATAGAGATAGTTGACCATTACGCCTGCAGACTGTGCTTGTCCCCTTGGTGACGTGTCTGCATCAGCATGAACATCATGTACAATTGCCCCATTTCCTAAGTGAAAACGCGCGACCGGGTCATATGGCAGATTGTTTCGAGATTTGGCATTAATCAAATAATGGGCTGCGATAGAACGTAGGGCTTCACTGTCGCAATCGTTTGTGCTCGAACCTTTGTTGCTAAGCCATTTCGATAGGTTTGGAATTGGGGACAGTGTTACAAAGGTCTTGAGGCCATCGTTCTCAATGGAAAGATCTGAGGCTACTTGCTTGATTAAGGAATTCCCGAATGAAATACCGGCAAGACCAGCCTGACAATTAGAGATTGAATAGAAAGTGGCTGTGTCCGCTTCATCAACAGATACACTTAGCCGCTCTTCCGCAAGCACCATTTGCACAGATGAAGGAATGCCTTTGGTCAATGCAACCTCAACAAAAATCAAAGGTTCGTCGGGCATTGATGGATGAAAAAAAGCAAAACAACGTCGATCAGTTGGTTCTAGTCTCCGCCTGAGGTCTTCCCAACTATCGATGGTATGGACTGCCTCATATGCGATAATTTTCTCCAGAATATGTGCTGGACTCTCCCAACTTATCGGGCGTAGCACGAGAAATCCACGATTGAACCAACTTGCAAAAAGATGCCGAAAATCAAGATCCAAAGCTTGGAGTTCTTGCTCATTGCGCCCCAATCTCAGCAGGTCAGCACGCATATTCACAAGAATGCCTGTTGCGCCCGGTACGATATTCATACGACGTATGAGTTCTTGCCGAAGTGGTTCAGCTGCACTGATGAAAGCTAGATAACTCTCTTTACTTACATTGTGTTCATAGTCGTTAAGAGTGCTTCTTACAGCTTCTGGATCTATATTCATCGACTTCGCTATGTGGCGAAAGAAAGCTAATTTATCGGCATCATCAAGCAACTGGTAGCGTTGCAAAATTTCCCTAGCAAAAGCCAAGCGAGAGGTTTCTCCAGTCGCGCTGACTAACGCGTGTGCCATTTCCTCCAGTGGACGTCCATCCCCTGCTTGAGAGGAAGAAGGTCGGCGTATCCGCCTCTCAAAAACAGCGGATAGGATGTCAGCAAATAGTGTCATATAGTTGGTCCCATAACTGCATCAGGCAGCCAAGTAGCAATATCTGGGAAGATGCAAAGCAATATAATCGCAATCACCATACATGCCACGAAGGGAATTGAACCTGTAAGAATTGTTTTCAAAGAAATGTCAGGTGCTATTCCATTGATCACATAAAGGTTCAGACCAACTGGTGGTGAAATCAGACCGATCTCCATGTTGATAGTTAAAACAACAGCAAACCAAATGGGGTCGAACCCAGCTGTTGTAATAATTGGAAGTAGGATCGGAGCAGCCATTAAGATTACTGCAACTGGTGGTAAGAAAAATCCTGCTACAAGCAAGAACACATTGATAACACCCATCAATACCCAACGATTTACATCAAGAGTGCCAATCCATTCAGCTATGGCTTGTGTTATAAACAGGCTTGAAAGCATGTAAGAAAAGACACCGGCTGCCGCAATTATGAACAAAATCATTATGCTTTCGCGGGTTGAATCCCGCAAAACTGTCCAAAGTGCAGATGGACTCCAGAGTTTATAAATAATCATTGCAATCATCAAACATAGAAGCGCACCAACCGCTGCTGTTTCAGAAGGCGTCGCAACGCCGCCATACATGGCATATAAAACACCAAAAATAATCAACAGAAATGGAAGTACCTTTGGCATAATTTCCATCCGCTGACGCCACGTATAAGATCGTTTTGCAAGAACCTCGGCTGAACCATGTTTCCACGTTGAATATAGGGACCAAACCATAAATAGCCCCACCAATAAGAGCCCGGGCAAAACGCCCGCTAAGAAAAGACGTCCGATCGAGGTCTCAGTAGCAATGCCATAAACAATCATAGTTACAGAAGGTGGTATCAGGATACCAAGTGTCCCACCTGCAGCTATGGAACCTGCAGCCACACCGTCTGGATATCCGCGTTTACGCATTTCAGGTATGCCCATTTTCCCAATTGCTGCGCAGGTCGCAGGTGAGGAACCCGACATTGCCGCAAATAAAGCACAAGCACCGAGATTGGATATAACAAGTCCGCCAGGAACGCGAGTTAGCCATCTTTCTAACGCCTCGTACAAATCAGCACCAGCTCTAGTGGATGCGATTGAGGCTCCCATTATTATGAACATTGGAATTGAAAGAAGTGCAAAGTTATCAAGTTTGCCGAATAATATCTCAGGGAGCAACTCTAATGAGCGCAAACCATCGAAAATGAGTAGGAAAACGGCTGAAACAACAAGCAATCCTGTCGCAACTGAAATTCCTGAAAAAAGAACCAATATAGTGGCCAGAGCAACGATCGCACCAAGTGTAAGTGGGTCCATTATTTTTCTCCCTCAATGCCGAAAGGTTCTTCGACGCCCGTTAGAATTGCCACGAGATCGGCAATGAGTTGCAACAAATAAAGGATAAAACCTATCGGCATCGCCAAGTAGGGAATCCATAATCTTACGCCCCAAACTGTGTCTGATCGCCAATTGCGCGACCACGCTTCGTGCCAAAATTCGAAACCGTAAAACACCATTATCCCAACCATTAAGATACCCAAAAATAGGGTAAAGATCGCGAGGAATTTGCGTGATGATTTCGACAACATCAGAGGTAGAAGGTCGACGTTTACGTGGCCTCGCAGCCATTGCACATATGGTAATCCCATAAGCGTGGCAGCAATCATAAGATAAACAACAAATTCGGTTTGCCATATTGTTGATTGGTTCAATACAAATCGAACAAATATCATTTGGCAGGTAATAAAGACTGCTAAAAGAATGAAACCTGCAGCAATCCAACCTGACAGGTTTGAGAGTATTGCGACGAGCTTCAAAAAAGGATTGTCACCGGTTCGCGCAACCGAACTGTTGTTTATTGTAGCCATTTAACTAACCTAGAAATTTGAGAATATCACAAGGCGGCAGTAACCGCCTTGTGATCAGAAAGGGCGTCTATTCGACAGCCAATGCCTTATCGAGAAGTGCTTGACCACCATCAACTTCCTCGACAAATTTCTTGTAAGATGACTCCTTGGCAACTGCTTGCCAAGCTGCAAATTCTTCTTTCGTCATACTTGCGATTTCGACTCCAGCCGCTTTATAGGCTTCAACCGACGCAGCATCTTGTTTTTTCGCTTCTGCTAGGTAGAACGCTTCAGCTTTTGCGGCAGCAGCATCAAGTGCAGCTTTTTGCTCGTCATTTAATGCTTCATATGCGCTATTGTTCATCAACATCGGTTGATACATAAACCATAATGCAAAATCACTAGCCGGAGTGTAGCATTTAACTTGCTCGAATATTCGATAGGATACAAAAGAAGAAGAAGACGTGTTCGCAGCTTGGAGAACGCCTGTTTGCATCGCGTTGTAGATTTCCGATGATGCCATTGATGCAATTGATGCGCCAGCGGATGCCAGCATCTGCTCAAATGCCTTACCAGCTGCACGTGTTTGAAGGCCTTTTACATCGTCTGGCTTGGTTATGCATTTTTCTTTACCTACAAAACCACCGGCCAAATAACCATGTACCATAACTCGCACATCATCTTCCGCCATGAGCTTCTCTAAATCACCCATAAAGTCAGAATTGTTCAATCTCGCCGCATGATCGTGGTTTTTTACAAGGCCCGGCATCAATGTCAGATTAAACTCTGGACGCTGACCACCCGCATATGAAAGCGGAAATACAGTCATATCTAACTGGCCGCGTGATAGGGGTTTGTATTGCTCTCTTGGTTTAAACAAAGATTTCGATGGAAAGATCTTAATAGATAGATCTACATCTGCTTTTGCAACTTCGTCCGCTACCATTTGAGCTACTTGGTGTCGCACGTCTTTCGTAGACCATTGATGCGATAGTCTTAGTTCAGCAGCGTTAGCCGCAAATGCTGCGCTACATGTCATCAAAGCGGCAATTGTTGTCTTAATATAATTCGTTTTCATTTTTTCCTCCCGGTTACGTTTCATTTGATGGAAACGACTCCATTTCGCGAAACTAGGGAAGTTGGTATTCAATGTCAATATTTTTGTATACAAGAATATAATTGTTGTATTTTGTTGTGATTATTACTATGCTCCTGATATGGAAATTAGAACTGCTGATAAGATTCGTGAAGAACTGGAACAAATGATCGTAGCTGGCGAATTCTTCGACGGTGAACGACTTGATGAAGTAAAGCTGGCTGATAAATTTGACGTATCTCGCACACCACTTCGCGAAGCATTTCAGGGTCTAGCAGCGTCAGGGCTTCTAGAACTTGTTCCTAGGCGTGGAGCTTTCGTCAAGTATCCCGACCTCATTGAATTGGTAGAGATGTTTGAGGTTATGGCTGAATTGGAAGTTATGTGCGGAATTCGCGCTGCGAGACGCATATCAGACAAACAATTAGCTTTGATCAAAAACACAATAATCGGCTGTGAACAAGCTCTTAAAACCGGTGATAGCGATGAGTATTATCGTGAAAATGAGTTATTTCATCATTTGATATATGATGCCTGCGGAAATAGCTTTATGGCTCAGCAAGCGATGTTTCTTCATAAAAGACTAAAACCATTCCGGCGGATGCAACTCCGCGTTCGAGGCCGAATGCCTCAATCCATGAGCGAGCACCATGAAATTGTGGCAGCTATTGAAGCAGGTGATCCAGATAAAGTAGCGGAATGTTTAAGAAAACACGTCGCCATCCAAGGCGAGAAATTTAATGACCTTATGGCGAATTACAATTCGGTAAAGTTAACCGCCACTGCCTAGCAAACATTATTGAATGATATTCAGATCAGTTTTCTTATAGAAAATGTCTGCCTCTGGCACGAGACTGAAGTTTTACCACGGTCTTTTTAGCTCCGATCTTGAACTATTAGCAGTCCTTAGATTTTGATTTATTCGGGGTTACTAATGGCTCATTTTAGTCATTGATTGCTCGGCAATTCTCAACCCGGGTTGAGAAAGTTGGTTAGAATTTGCTATTGCCCCACAGATGCATCGACAAAGCTTTTGATCAGCCGTAGATTGTATTTATCTTCCGGAACAACGACGAACGTATCATAGGTTTTACTCATTTCCCTAATCGGTATAGAGACCAATGTGTGCTCTTGTGTTGTGCTATTATCGAGAAATATACCAACGCCAACACCATGAAGAATAGCCTCTTTCATAACCGGAAATGTCGTTGTTTTAATTGTTCGTCTAATTGAAACATTATGTTTATTCAGCGCGCGGGAAACTTCTCTTTCCGTCAGCGAACCTTTTTCTGGTAGCAACAATGCCTCATTCCATAAATCAGCAAGCGCAACGCTTCTTCGTTTTTCAAGATGATGTCCTTTGGGAACATAAAGAACATATTTAACGGTTGCGACTTTATGATAAATCCAATCATCTGATTGCTGGGGTTCTGTGATAAAAGCAATATCCGCTTTTCGTTGGCGCAACAAAGATGTCGCGGTCGTCCAATCATATAAAGTGAAATCAATATTCACATCAGGATAGGATTGATTAAACAGTGCAATGTGTCGCAATGCAGGTAAAGGGGCATTTGCTATAACTGAAATATACCCACGTTCCATCTGTGAATAGCGAGATATTTTTTCATCGATCAAACGATCAAGCGTTACGAACCTATCAGCCAAATCATAGAACTCAGACCCGGTTGTCGTGAGCGAAAAACCATCGCGATCGCGAATGAGTAATTTGGCGCCCAAAGTCTGTTCCAACTTAGATAAATGCTGGCTAATTGCCGATTGAGATACATTGAGTTTTTCTGCTGCTGCGGAAAAACTTCCCTCTCGTGCAACATGGGCAAATGCAGTGATTTGATATGGATTTGTGCGCATGAAAGCCTCTTTATACGCTCAGACTCTAACGGCTATTAGTGACACTAATATTACGTCACATATTTGTTGATTGAACTAAGTAAGTTCTCCCCATCAGTCGATGGGAGCAATCATGTCAAACATTCGCCTCAACAATATAACCAAGAGATTTGGTCAAACCGAAGTTCTCAAAGGTGTTGATCTCGATATCGAAGATAAAGAGTTTGTAACGCTTGTTGGACCATCTGGTTGCGGTAAGTCTACCCTATTAAGAATTCTTGCAGGTCTTGAACAACCCGATGAAGGGCAAGTGCTGATCGACGGAAAAAATGTGACAACCACAAGAGCTGCCGATCGCAATCTTTCCATGGTGTTTCAATCCTACGCGTTATACCCGCATTTAACCATCCACCAAAATATGATGACACCGCTTAAACTGCGCGACTTGAGCACATCTCAGCGCCTGCCATTTATCGGTCCTTTTTTCGCGCGCAAGGAATATAGAGAACTACTCAGCCAAGTTGATCGCACCGCCAAAATTCTAAAAATAACAGAATTGTTGGATCGCAAACCCGGCCAATTGTCTGGAGGGCAGCGCCAGCGCGCAGCCTTGGGGCGCGCCATGGTGAGAAAGCCGCTGGCTTTCTTGATGGACGAGCCTTTATCAAATCTTGATGCCGCCTTGCGCGTTCACATGCGTGCAGAACTAACCCAGCTTCACCAACGTTTGGGCGCAACTTTTGTCTATGTCACCCACGATCAGGCTGAAGCACTGACAATGTCTGACCGAATGGCTGTCATGATGCACGGGAAAATTTTGCAATATGGTTCGCCTGAAGACATTTATCAGAACCCTGCTACGGCTGAAGTCGCCAAATTTATCGGTTCACCAGCGATTAATATTTTATCTGCAACGGTGAATGATTATGCGCAAATCTGTATCGATAATCTGGTCCTTGATCTTTTCGCGCCCACACAAGAGCCAAAAATTAACATTGGCGCACGACCGGAACACTTAACCTTCAGTGATAAGACGTCGTCATCCATATCAGGCTTTGTGCACCACATCGAAAATTTAGGCGCAGATCTTTTCTACCATGTCAAAATCAAAGACGAAGAACGCCCATTGGTCATAAGATCAGCGGTCGGAAATGGCAAAAGACATCAAGTAGATGATTTGGTGCATTTCGAACTTGATCTCAATTCCACACTTGCATTCGCATCAGATGGTACACGTTTACAAACCCATCGCAGACTGATGGATGAGATCGCATCATGACACCGTCTCGCGCCCATGTATGGTTTATAAGCCCAGCCTTATTACTGATGTTATTGATTTTGCTGCTGCCAATCCTAGTTGCCTTTGGCATCAGCTTCACCAGCTTCTCGCTAGGTAATAGTGGTGCAGAATTTGTTGGGTTTAAAAACTATGCGCAGATATTCAGCCGATCAACTTATGAAAAAATGTTCGGTGCAACATTTAGATATGTCCTAACCGTTGTTCCCTTAACAGTTGGCTTAGGACTTGGCGCAGCTTTATTGATCCATTCTCTGACGCGCTTTGGAGATCTTTATAAAACCATTTACTTTCTGCCGGTTATGTCCGCGCTAATTGCGATGGCCATTGTGTGGGAGTTTGCATTTCATCCGACTATTGGCATCATCAACTCCACACTTGAACGCGGATGCGGAACCTTTTTAGAAGGCTGGAATTGGTACGCAAATGGTTGCGAAAAAACATTCCCGCTTTGGCTCACGAACAGAGATTACGCAATTTGGACTGTGTCATTTATTGGCGTGTGGCAGGGTTTCGGTTTTAATATGGTGCTCTATCTTGCCGGCTTAACTGGCATTCCAAAAGAGCTTTATGCCGCCGCCGAAATGGACGGTGCCAAATCCGGGTGGGAAAGATTTAAACTGATAACTTGGCCAATGCTTGGACCAACAACGGTGTTTGTTGTCACCATTAGTTTCATCCGCAGTTTTCAGGTCTTTGATATGGTGGAAGCTTTCTACCCGCAAGGTGGTGGTCCATCAAAATCTGTCTATGTGATGATGTTTGCGATCTATGAAAAAGGCATCCAACAAAATCTCATGGGCGTGGGTGCAGCAATCACAGTGGTCTTCCTTTTATTCGTCATGTTCTTAACAATTTTGCAACGCTGGTTAGTCGAGCGGAGGACACATTATGTCTGATCATCAAAACACCTTCCGTTTTTCAACATCGGCAACAATCAAGCACGCTATTCTAATATTTGGCGCATTAATCGTACTCCTGCCTTTTTATGTCATGGTGTCTTATTCGCTAAAATCACCTGCGGAGATCATGCAAAATACCGGTGGTTTTTTTGGCGCACAAATCCCCTTTCGCGACGATTATTGCATCAAGCTGGGTAATGCTGTCGCAGATTGTATGGTCACACCTTGGATTTATAATTACACGACAGCTTTTGAGAAAGCGCCACTTATTCGATATCTGCTCAATGGCGTTATCGTTACAGCATCTATCTTTTTCATTCAGGTAATTGTCGCACTGCCATGCGCCTATGCACTTGCGAAACTAAAATTCTGGGGCCGTGAGACAGTCTTTGCTTTGGTTCTATTTTGCTTGCTTATTCCGGTGCATGCCATAGCGCTCCCACTTTACATCATGCTGGCAAAACTTGGCCTAACCAACACCTATGCAGCACTCATTGTTCCTTGGACAATATCAGTTTTTGGTATCTTCCTCATGCGGCAGTTTTTCATGACTGTACCTGATGATTTAATAGATGCAGCACGTATGGACGGCATGGGTGAGTATTCCATCATCTGGAATGTCATGCTGCCAACGGCAATTCCAGCACTCATGGCATTTGCGATCTTCAGCGTCGTCGCGCATTGGAACGATTACTTTTGGCCGCGCATTGTCATTACTGGCAACAGAGAGCTTTTCACACCGCCTTTGGGTCTTCGCGAATTTAAAGGCGATGCAGACGGCGATAATTTTGGGCCAATGATGGCGACAGCAGTCATCATTGTAACGCCTCTTCTTGCGGCTTTTGCGCTCGCTCAGCGCAGATTTATTGAAGGGATCACACTCTCAGGAATGAAATAGGGCGCGCCTTAAAGCACGCCCCTTCACCATATCCCAAATGGGATCAACAAGGTTCGCACGATCGCTAAACCTAACGAACCTCTCGGCAACAGGAGATAATCTAATGAAAAAAACTCTTTCTGCAATAGCAGTTTCACTTTTTGCAAGTTCAGCTCTATTTGCAAGTTCTGCAATGGCTGACGAAAAAGTCACCATCGAATTTGCATATCCATATTCGCACCTTTTTGATGTGACGTATGAAAAAATCATGCCTGCATTTAAAAAGGCTCATCCAAATATCGAAGTAAAATTCCGCGCAACATATGAAAGCTATGAAGACGCATCAAACGTCATTCTTCGCGAAGCTGTTGCAGATGAATTACCAGATGTAACAATGCAAGGTCTAAACCGTCAGGCAATTCTTGTCGACAAAGGTATCGCAAAATCACTTGAGTCATTCATCGCAAAAGAAGCAGATTTTACCAAAGACGGTTATCACAAAGCGATGCTTGATTTGGGTACATTTAACGAAGAAGTTTATGGTCTTCCATTCTCCATCTCTTTGCCTGTTGGCTATTACAACATGGAAGTGATGGCCAAAGCTGGCATCACAGAAATTGATCAGCTTCCAAAGACTTGGGACGAGGTGATTTCAACTTGTGAAGCGCTGACAAAAGCTGGCGTTAAAAACCCAATGTTCTGGGGATGGAATATTACAGGCAACTGGTTCTTGCAGGCGCTTATGTGGAGCCAAGACAAGCCTACAGTTATGGGCACAGATTTCCAGCTTGATGAGCCGGAAGGTCTAACAGCGCTTAATACAATGAAGTCTATTTTCCGCGGTTGTGAAATGCAAAACATCGAATGGAAAGCAGCCCTTGCTTCGTTCTCAGCTGGTGAAATTGGTATGATGTATTGGTCAACGTCAGCCGTTGGTGCCGTGGAGCGTTCAATGGGTGATTTCACCTTGGTGACCAACGAATACCCTGGAATTGCAGCTGGTGGCCCACTTGGCCTTCCAGCTGGTGGTAATTCAGCTATGCTCACATCAACATCAGATGATCCGAAAGTCCTCGACGCAGCGTGGAAATGGCTCAAATTTATCACATCAGGTGAAGGTGCTGCCGAAGTTGCGCGTACAACTGGCTACATGCCGCCAAACCAGGCAGCTAATGAAATTATCTTGAAAGATTTCTATGACCAAAACCCTGCAAAAGCGACAGCCGTTCGCCAACTACCATTGCTTCGCGACTGGCAGGCGTATCCAGGTGATAACGGTCTTGCTGCAACACAAGTCATCTATGATGCAATCGAGGGCATTGTCACTGGTGAATATGATGACATGGAAGAGCTTCAAGTTGAGCTAAGTGAAGAAGTTCAGGACCTGCTTCCTGCAGGTTCTTAAATCTCACCTCATAATTTAGGGCACTCCAGAAATGGGGTGCTTTTTTTGCAAACTATCTTCAATGGACTGAACATGAAACTTCTGCAATTTACAGACATTCACCTCACAACGCCTGGCCAGACGATTGGTGGACGCGCACCAAATCAGAACTTTACCAAAGCACTAGCGCATGCGATGGAACAACATTCAGAGGCTGAAGCACTTTTTATAACAGGTGATTTATCTGATTGGGGGGATGCTGATGATTACAAGCGCCTTCGTGATGAAATCAACACATTACCAATGCCCGTACATTTATGCATCGGCAACCATGATGATCGCCCGACTTTTTTAAAGGAATTTCCTGATTTAGTTGGCGAAGGTGGCTTCGTACAATCCATCATTCCCCTTTCAATGGGCCATGCAATTTTGCTTGATACATGGGGACCAGAAAGCCATGCAGGTCACTTTTGTCAGGAACGCGCGAACTGGCTTCACAGGCAATTGGAAAAACTTCACGGACCCATTTGGCTCTTCATGCATCACAATCCTGTACCGACACAGGTGAAACCAATGGACGAGATTATGCTGCTAAACTCTGATCTTTTTGGGGACACCATCAAACCCTTTAAAGACAAGGTTTCCCATATATTTCATGGCCATTGTCATTTGCCGCTCTCAGGCACTTTCCATGGAATTCCGTTTTTCGCACCACGTGGTACCAACCATGCTGGGTGGCCGGATTTTGCCGCAAAACGCTTGTTATCTGCGGCTGATTTAACAGAAGCCTATGCCGTGATCTTCGCTGATGAAAATAGCACCATGATCCAGATGGTTGAATATGGTTATGATGGCGAAATTCGAAATGAAGGCAGCCCTGAATATTCCCAATGGGATAAACTAACGATGATCAGATAGTACCATGGTGCTGTCTGCTTCTGGCACGAAGTTGAATAAGATTGCCTCTCGACTGGTTTCTGCGTTGCGATGTTAAGCGATCACTAACGTTCGCCAACGTTAGGTCAATAGATGGCCTTGAGCCAAAACTCATGGTTCCAAATCTGTTATAATTGTAAATTGAAGGCTTGAATATCCAATTTCAGTTATCAATCGAGGATTAAAGTTAAAATAATAAAGTATGTCAGTGAGTGTATACCTCATTATGAATACTGCTAGAATTATGTTGAACGTAATAAGCTGGTGCGATCCAAATTGATTGGTTCACTGGGTCAGTGACATTAAGTTACTTGATGCGCTTGGGGCCCATAACATAATAACACGCATAGTCTCGGAAAGGTTTTTTGTGAATTAGTCCACGATTTTCCAGGTTTGCTTTCGTTTCAAGATATTGCATCAAGTCAGAACGCGGTGTGACGTGAAAAAGCTTAAGCCATTGTGTGAGTATTTTACGAAACCACGCTGGCAGTTCGGTTTGCATTCCAAAATCAACAATATGCAGCGAGCCATTGTCAGCAAGGTGCTCCAGTGCTTCGTCAATGGCTACCTTCCAATCAGGAATCATTGAGAGTGTATAAGACATAAAAATCCGATCAAACTTTTCTATGCCAAATAGGTTTTCAGGATCAAAATTCGTTGCATCAGCTTGTACGGTTTTTACTTTTTTGCAAAGTTGATAACGCTCGATCAACCTGTTAGCTGATTTCAGCATTTCGTCTGAAATATCAATACCAAAATATGAGGCACGTTTTCGGATTTGTGCTGCTGCTACCAGATTACGTCCGGTGCCGCAGCCGATTTCGAGCACTGCGCCACCATTTGGCGGGCGCATTTCATTAATGAGCCGATCTCGTCCTAAAAGGTAGAACTTACGGCTCGCATCATAGATGTATCGTTGTTTGCCATAAATCTGATTCATCAATGATTGATGCCGCACATTGCCCGATCGTATCATTCTTTTCCCTTGAATTGATAGATGTGGAAGCCACCATAGATCGCGGAGCGGTCTTGTTTATGAAGTGTTTCTGACTGATCTTTCAAATAATCCCACCGAGACAGAATATTATCTGCTATGCGGCCGGGCAAGATATCTGGGATGCCGGCTGTTCTATAAATAACGCGCGCTCCTTCAACAGCTGTTCGCGTAATTTGAGTCCATAATGCGTTGAGCTGATCATCGGTCATCCAGTCCTGAGCATCTAGCAGTACAAAGCCATGTTTCGATTGTGCTGGTGCTTGTGACAGATAGTCCGTAAAGGCCTCGTTTCGCACATCAACGCGGTCTGTTGTATTGCGCAACTTATGCAGGTTTTGAATCTGTAAATATGGTGGAAGAGGTGCCGTGTCATCAGTTTTATACCCGCCCGTGAAGGCTTGCCATGCGAAGTAGTTTTCACTTAATGGAAAATCACACATCAAGGCATGCGTACGTTCTCTCAGAGCTTTAATAATGTTGCCATTTCCAGCTGCGGTAAGCTCCTCATATTGCTGTGGAGGAATACCAAGACCAAACAAGCTCAAACGATTATTTGCGATGAAACGAAGCAACTTGCTTTCAAAGATCGGTTCTATATGGCGCTTAAAGAAGCGTTCTTGCTCATCAAGTGTACGACACCCAGCAAACTCTTTGAGATCAACACCATGAAATCTAGCAAGGGTACCGGTTGCGCGAATGAATTTGCCCAAGAGGCCAAAACGATAAAAGCCCTTACTGAACATATCGATCTTACGACCCATTAACCCTAAACGGCTATCCCAATAGTTTTGTGTTTTTTTATCAAGATGCGGCTTAAGATAGGTATCATAATGATTGATGTTTGATGCTTTATCCGCATTTACAAACATCTCTCTGAACATCTGATAATTCAGCATATGTTTTGCTGCCGCTAATTTCAATTTCAGTAGGGCAATATGCGCCGGTGATAAATCAACCGCTGTTATCGATGACGGGTTTTTCGTAAGGTAAGACATAACATTGCACCCACCTGATGCAACGCAGACCAGATTATGATGCGACTTTATCTGCAAGGCCTGCATATCTACTTCTGGATCTTCCCAAATTTGCGGGTAAACCAAATTGGTAAATGCATGTGCGAAAATTCGTTCCTGTAAGCCCCTTTTTGTAAACGCTCCGTTCTGTGAAACAGCATCTTTCAAGCGATGTTTAACTGCAATTGAATCTGACATGACATGCCCCTTTCAATAATATTTCATTTAATGTTTGGCCAAGGCAGTATTATTTCTTTGCGCCTTACTGGTGATCTGAAGTGGAGTTTCAGATTGGGTTTTTGCCCGCTCTTGAATGATCTTTGACCATTCAATTAACTCAAATTCCCCATCATGACGTTCGACAATTGCGGAGCAGTTTTCCACCCAATCGCCTGTGTTGATGTAAGTGATGGAACCCATTTTGTTGATTGTTGGATGGTGAATGTGACCACAGATAATGCCGTCCACTTTTTCCTTTTGTGCCTCTAAGATGAGAACTTGTTCATAGTCACCAATGAAATTAACGGCAGTTTTAACTTTGTGCTTAGCCCAGCGTGAAAGTGACCAATATTGCCCACCCCAAAAGCGGCGAATCTTGTTTACATAGCGGCTAAGTTTTAGTGTTGTCTCATAGGCCCAATCACCAACATGGGCGAGCCATTTTGCGTTCATTACAACCATGTCATATTGGTCGCCGTGAATGATAAGAAACTGCTCGCCTCGTAACGATGTGTAGATATCGCGATCTTTAACCTCTATACCACCAAAATGCGTGCCCAAATAATTGCGCATCACTTCGTCATGGTTGCCCGGTACATAAATGATCTTGCTGCCCTTACGGCTTTTTCGTAAAAGTTTCTGAACTACGTCATTGTGAGACTGCGGCCAGAACCAGCCCTTTTTGAGCCTCCAACCATCAAAAATATCACCAACTAGATAGATAAATTCAGCGTCATACTCCCGCAAAAAATCAAGTAGCATATCTGCCTGACAACCTTTGGTGCCCAAATGGATGTCGGATAAGAAAATCGCGCGATATTTGAATTCACTGGACATAGTCAGCACCTTATCGATCTAAGCTGCTTTTTACACCGCAACCAGTGACATCACGGTGACATTTATTTTAATCTTTAATGACAGTTTTTATAAGCGTTCATTGAAGCATATTTTCCACATTCACAAAAATGCAATCTTCCCGTCACAGGAACGACACGTCACGCTGTTTATAAGGCTTCGGTGTGAATGAAAGGTACTAAATTTCACTGCTAAACAGATATCCAGCATTTGGCTCATAATATGAAAACAGACAGCCTTCGGCTAAATAATCTCGTGAAATCATTTGATGATCACGCTGCTATTGATCAAATTTCTTTAGATATCCCAAAAAGCCAATTGACGGTTTTGCTGGGGCCTTCCGGGTGTGGAAAATCAACACTATTGCGCATGATCGCCGGGTTGGAGGTGCCAACTTCAGGTGATATATTTGTAGGTGCAGACAAGATCGACCACCTCCCAGCTTCAGCACGTAATATCTCCATGGTGTTTCAGTCCTATGCTCTTTTCCCTCATATGACGGTTGCAGATAATATTTTGTTTGGTCTGCAGGTTCGCAAAACGCCAAAGGAAAACCAGTTAGAGCGTTTAGAGCATGTCGCAAAAATGATGGGTTTGAGCGAACTCTTAAATCGCAAGCCGTCTCAACTTTCCGGGGGGCAGCAACAGCGCGTGGCTTTGGCGCGCGCCATCATTAGCGAGCGTCCAATATGTTTAATGGATGAGCCGTTATCAAATCTTGATGCAAAATTACGTCACGAAATGCGGGTTGAAATTAGGCGTCTTCAACAAAAGCTTGGGCTGACCATGGTTTATGTGACACACGACCAAGTAGAAGCCATCACAATAGCCGATCAGATCGTGCTTTTGAACAAGGGTAAAATTGAACAGGTCGGCAGCCCACGCGAAATTTATGGTAGGCCTGCAACAATGTTCACGGCCAAATTCATCGGTTCACCGCCTATGAATTTAGTGTCATCTGATGACTTGAATAAGCATCTCTTAAATGGTGATTCAAAGAGTTTTCCTAAAGATACGGTTCTCGGGATCCGCCCAGAAGATATGGAAATCACGAAAGGTTCTGGCATCGTGAAAGCCAGTGTTACAGAGATTGAATATCTGGGCGCAGATCAGTTGGTCAAATTCCGAATTGGGAGTTCTGATCTTGAAGCTCGCATCCCTGCAAACTCAAAATTGGAAACAGACTCAGAGCTCAGTATTTCGTGGCAGGCACATGCACTTCACATATTTGATCGTGCGAGTGGCCATCGATGGACAAATTCAGCAGCAAATAACATTTCAACAACAGACATCTAAAGGAAACTGTTAAAATGATGTACTCAATGAAAAAACTAGTCACAAGCACAGTCCTTGCGGCTTCGCTTTTATCAACACCAGCCGTGGCCGTTGATCTTGAATTCTATTTCCCTGTCGCTGTGGGCGGTGGTGCGGCGGACACAATCGAAGCTTTAACAAAAAAATATGTCGAAATGAACCCAGATGTGAATATTGAAGCTGTTTACGCTGGTTCATATAATGATGCATCTGCAAAAGCGATCACAGCTGCTCGCGGTGGTAACGCACCACAAATTTCGGTGCTTTTATCAACTGAAATGTTCACACTGATCGATGAAGATTTGATCGAGCCGTTTGATGCATATGTAACTGACGCTGAGAAAGAAACATGGATTGGCGGCTTCTACCCATCATTCATGGAAAACAGCCAAACTGGTGGCAAAACTTGGGGTATCCCGTTCCAGCGTTCAACACCTGTCATGTATTGGAACAAAGAAGCCTTTAAAGAAGCAGGTTTAGACCCTGAAATTGCGCCAGCAAACTGGGACGAGCTTGTTGAAATGGGCAAGAAGCTAACCAAAACTGATGCAAGTGGTAATGTGACGCAATGGGGTCTTCGCATCCCAACAGCTGGGTTCCCATATTGGTTGTTCCAAGGCCTTTCAACACCAAATGGAGCGATCCTTGCTAATGCTGATGGTAACAAAACAACGTTTGATGCACCTGAAGTTGTTGAAGCACTTGAATATCTTGTCGCCCTTTCAGCTGAGCACAAAATCATGCAGCCAGGTTCAATCAACTGGGGTGCAACACCAAAAGCATTTTTTGAAAAAGAAGCTGCAATCATCTGGACAACAACCGGTAACTTGACCAACATCCGCACCAACGCACCATTTGATTTTGGTGTTGCAATGTTGCCGGAGAAAAAACGTCGTGGCGCGCCAACTGGTGGTGGTAACTTCTACTTGTTTAAAAACGCATCTGACGAGCAAAAACAAGCAGCCGTTGATTTTGTAAAATGGATCACCGCTCCTGAGCAAGCAGCTGTCTGGTCAATTGCAACAGGTTACGTTGCACCACGCCCAGGTGCTTGGGAAACAGATGCCATGAAAGCCTATGTTGAAGAAGTACCGGCAGCGCTTGTTGCACGCAACCAACTTGAATTCGCGGTTGCTGAACTTTCAACATATGAGAACAAGCTTGTGTCAAAAATCTTCAATGACGCACTCGCTTCTGCGATTTCTGGCGAAAAATCGGCCGCTGATGCAATGGCAGAAGCGCAGAGCAAAGCTGATGATGTTCTAAAAGCATATCGTTCAACAAACTAATCAAAATCACTGACTATTGCAGGCGGCATTGTTTGTCGCCTGTCATTTTCCTGCAGGTAGAGTATTCATGGGCAAACTTAATCAACAATGGATCTATGCTTGGCTGCTTTTATTGCCAGCAATGGTGATCCTGCTTGGGTTTACCTATCTACCGGCAATCGAAACTTTTATCGACAGTTTCTTCTCAACAGCAAGAGGACGACGTCCATCCGTTTTCGTTGGTTGGGAAAATTACGAACGCCTCATCAGCGACGATGTATTCAAGCGCGTTCTGTGGAACAATGCGATTTATGCGCTCGTGACCATCCCTGCATCCATTGGCCTTGCTCTTGCTATGGCGCTGTTTGTTCATTCACCGCGCAGAGGAGTTGGCCTGTTGCGTATGGCATATTTTACGCCGACCGTATTGCCGCTCATCGCTGTCGCCAATATCTGGATATTCTTCTACTTGCCAACTATCGGGCTGATTGATCAGATCCGTGCTCTGTTCGGCTTTTCTGCACAAAACTGGATTGGGCAACCAGACACTGTTCTTTACACAATGATCGCTGTTGCTGTGTGGAAAGAGGCCGGATTTTTCATGATCTTTTATCTTGCGGCATTGCAAGCCATTCCACAGCCTCTGCGAGAAGCTGCTGCAATTGAAGGTGCAAGCCGCTGGACGTTTTTCAAACGCGTTACATTACCGCTAATTATGCCCACCACACTCTTTGTTTCGGTTAACGCGGTTATCAACGCATTCCGGCTGGTCGACCATATTTTTGTAATGACCCAAGGCGGCCCAAACAACGCGTCAAACCTCTTACTTTATTACATTTATGACGTCGCATTTGCGTTTTGGGATACCGCTTACGCGTCCACCCTCACCGTTGTGATGCTCATCATATTATCCGTGCTTGCGATTGGCCAGTTCTTCTTCCTTGACAAAAAGGTTCATTACAAATGAGCACCCTCGCGGCAAAGCACACAAAATCATTTGATGATTATCTCTTCAGTTTCGGCGCCTGGGCTTTGGCAATCATGTGGGCCCTACCACTGCTCTATGCTATCTGGACAGCTTTTCATCCCGCAGCATACGAGACGCGGTTTGAACTATTTGCCCCGTTGACGCTGGAGAATTTTTACAAAGCCTGGATGCAAGCTCCTTTTGCACGGTATTATTTGAACACGATTATGCTTGTAACCAGCATTTTGGTGGTGCAATTGATCCTTGGTACTTTGGCAGCTTTTGCATTCGCACGACTTGAATTTAAAGGTAAGAATTTTGTCTTCACTCTGGTGCTTTTGCAGTTAATGGTGATGCCCGACATTCTCATTGTCGAGAACTATCAGACCATGCGAAAGTTGGGCCTGATTGATACGATTTTAGCAATTGGCCTTCCTTATATGGCATCTGGCTTTTGTATCTTTTTGCTACGCCAAACTTTCATGACTATCCCAACTGAATTGGACGAAGCTGCGCGTATGGAAGGTGCCTCGATCTTTGTTCTTTTGAAACGCGTTTATGTACCGCTGGCAAAGCCAACCTATCTGGCGTTTGGGCTCGTTTCAGTAAGCGCGCATTGGAACAATTTCGTTTGGCCGTTAATCATCACCAATTCGGTAGAAACCAGACCGTTAACGGTCGGCCTATCAATCTTTGCAACAACAGATTCTGGCACTGAATGGTCCATCATCAACGCAGCGACGTTGATCACGTCTGGTCCCTTGTTGATCGGCTTCATTCTATTTCAAAGACAATTTGTCCAAAGTTTTATGCGTGCGGGCATCAAATAAGTGACGGAGAAGAACACATGAACCTTCCGATTTTAGGTGTGGCTGGCGGCTTAAAAGATTTCCAAGTTATCAAGGACTGGATTTTTGAAAAAGACCGTGCGCTCGAAATTCAAGACTTTGTCCCAAGTGCCACTTTAGGTGCGATGCATGAGGATTTGATTTCAGACTATAAATCGTTTCTTGCAGATCATAATGGTCTGGTGGGTATCCATGGCCCGTTTATTAATCTTGATATAGCCGCTATCGATAAAGAGATCAGTGCGGTCACGACTAAACGTCTTTTGCAGGGCTTGGATGTCTGTGAAAAGCTTGGTGGCACGCATATGGTCGTCCACTCACCATTTAGCGCGTGGTTATCAATCAATGAACTCAACATGCCGAGTATTAAACGAGATATGTTTGCTTCCTCGCAGGATGTCTTGGGCCCCGTTATCAAGCGTTGCGAAGAAATTGGCTGCATAATGGTTCTTGAGAATATTGATGATACCGATCCATTTATCCGCAAGGAGTTGGTCGAAACTTTCGACACTGACCATTTCAAACTTTCTATAGATACAGGCCATGCCCAACTTTCGCATTGCAACAATAATGCACCGGCCGTTGTCGATTTTATCATCGCAGCGGGAGAGCTGTTGAGCCACGTTCATTTGCAGGATGTGGATGGTTATGCTGATCGCCATTGGCACCCACTTGAGGGTATTATCCCTTGGGGTCCAGTTTTTAATGAATTGTCTAAGATCGAAACCTCACCAAGGCTCATTCTGGAACCCAAAGATAGATATAGCTTACTCCCAACAAGTGTCGAACGACTTGAGGAAGCAAAACTTGCCCAATAGTTAAATGGAAATTGCAGCTTATGGCACAATTCTCACATAGATAAGTGGAGCAGAATTTTCCGCTCCACTTTCAGCTTCAGACCTCAATCTTTTCTGCTATTTCTAGCGCGTCATCCACCTCAACACCCAGATATCTGACGGTACTTTCAATTTTTGTGTGACCCAGAAGAAGTTGGACGGCTCTTAAGTTGCCCGTCTTCTTATAAATCAGAGCTGCTTTTGTTCGGCGGAGAGAATGCGTCCCAAATCGTTTCCTATCCAATCCTACAAGTTCGACCCAATCGCCAACCAGTCTTGAATACTGCCTCGTCGTCAGATGTTGAATTCCACGTCCCTGAAAAAGATACTTTTGATCTTTGAGATTGAATTTGGAAATGAAATCGTCGATCGCTGTCCGGGTCTGTTCAGTCAATTCAAACTTGACTGGCCGACCTGTTTTGCGTTGACGGATTGTTGCTCGGTCAATTGCATAACCATGAGGAGCAATATTCTCGACCAGTATAGAGACCACATCGCAGGCTCGTAGCTTGCTATCTATTGCGAGATTGAACAGAGCCAAATCCCGTACCTTGTCTGCTAATTGTAGCTGTGTTCGAATAGACCAGATATGTTTTGGCTGGAGCGGTGGTTTCTGACCAAGTAGTTTGCCCTTATTCCAAGGTATGTGCCGAGACAGCGGCAATTTCATTTGTTGATTTTCCATCTTTCTTCCTCCTTTTTTGAAGGAAGAAAAGGATGATGTTTCTATGAGGCAATTATTTGCTGAACTGAAAACAATTCCGCTTTAAGATGCGTAACAGAAAATAGTTGTCAAATTGGATTGTTGGAAAATTGGTACTGTTCTAACTTCAATATGAACATTGATTGAATTCACTAATGAAAATGGTAAATTTGTTTGTCGCGAGAAATTATCATTACTTTGTTAGAAAACCCTTGGCTTCTAACTGTATAAATTTCATGCATATATATAATTGACTCCAACAGTAGAGCCCTATATTTTCACAAATGTACCCATTACCGTACCCAGACCGAGTTTTGGCGACCACGAATCAATAGGTTACAGCCAACTTGGCGGCGAATCCCTTCCTCTCCGCCATTGCTAGTATTGACACCCTAACCCCTTGAAATCTATATTCATCAGTAAGTTAGCGAGTCGAAGGGAACTAAAATGGGTACTACTTTCCACCCTCCTTCTCTGATTCAGATACCTTCAAAGGGCAATAAATACGTCGTCGTTGTGACGAAACCAGATGAGCTTCGGTCATATACCCAGGTGTTTCTGTCAGGCCTTCTTGAAATGTTGTTAATACTTACGGAGACCTATTTATATCGGAAGCATTGTGCGCATGCTGATGAAAAGAGGTTACCCAAGAATATCTGCTACGGTAACAGAAAAGAACAAGCCCGGTCCAAAATTGAGAGCTATGATTAATGAAGCCGTCCTAATGTCCGTTAAGTGTTTTGAAGCGGATATCAAATTATTACTGATGAAATGCCGCTGTGTGCCAAGAGGAGACGTTTGCCTGATTTGGTGAAAAATCTCTATTAATTACTGTCTCGAGTTAGCAGTCTGAATTTCTTCTTTCAATAACTCGACAAAAATCATTATGGCAGGAATGCCGTTTGAGCTTACACACGTATATGCTCCCGCCGTCAGAAGAATAGTTTTCCTTAACCACCAGCAATAGCCTCGGATTTTTCAAGCCAGTTTACAAGCTTTTCAGCGAGTGCATCTGGCGAGATTGGCTTGGATAGATAATCATCCATACCAACCTCAAAGCACTTCTCTTTATCGCCCTTTAGCGCATGAGCTGTCACGCCAATAATTGGCACCCGCACAGCTGAAGTAGCTTCAATTTTGCGAATTTCTTGAGTTGCTTGATGACCGGTCATAACCGGCATCGAAACATCCATCAGAATGACCTTGGGCATATATCTCTGAAAAAGAGCAACGCCCTCCTCACCATTATTGGCAATTTTGAACCTATATCCAATGTCTTTCAAAATTTGCGTAAATACGATTTGGTTGACTTCATTATCTTCACAAACGAGAATATCGATCTCGATATCACTCTGAGCGATAAGAGGTGGTTTATCCGTAGTAATGTCTAGTGCCTTTGAATTAATAGCGTTGTCTTCTGAATCTACATTTGAATTGTTGATGTAAGTATCCTGCAGCACATTGGTAATTGTTTTCAACAAGTGTGATGAGCGCGTTGGCTTGGTCAAATGAGCCTGAATTCCAAGGCTTGAGAACACCCGACCATCTTCCGTTTGGTCCACGGATGTTAGCATGACGATCGGCACATCTTTAAATCGTGCATCAGATTTAAGTGCGGAAACCACGTCGCTTCCGGTCATTCCAGGCATCTGAAAATCTAGGATAATGCAATCCACTTTCAAACCTTGTCCATTTGCTGCGTCCATGAATGCTAACGCTTCCTGCCCAGACTTGGCCGCCGCGCACTCAAATTCCCAAGACTTCATTTGTTCTGTCAATATAGATCGATTGACCTTGTTATCATCGATAATAAGGATACGCGAGCCGGACACATCCATTGAAACTCGCTGTTTGTATTGAGATTGGTCGACTTTCAATGAAATTTCAAACCAGAATGTGGTACCTTTGCCATACTCACTGGAGACACCAAATTCACCACCCATCAGTTTAACAAGCGATGATGCGATAGACAGACCTAATCCCGTACCCTCATGCTTACGCGAAGAAGATGCATCAACTTGAGAGAATTTATCAAATACCTTTTCAATATCCTCTAGGGGGATGCCAATTCCAGTGTCTTCGATTTCAAACCGCAATCGTTGAATTTTATCGGGACCGTTTTGTGTTGAATCACCAATGGCCATAACGTTTGCATAAACATGACCCTCTTCAGTAAATTTGACGGCATTTCCCATCATGTTGGTAATGATCTGACGAAGTCGGCCAACATCACCTATAACAAAATCGGGAACCTGAGGATCAATGCGTACCAAAAACTCAAGATCTTTTTCTGCAGCCTTAGATGACACAAGTGTTGCAACATCTTCAACCGCTTCAGCCAATTGAAACGAGGCTGGATCAAGTTCCATTTTACCCGCGTCAATTTTGGAAAAATCAAGAATATCATTGATAATAGTAAGAAGGGATGCGCCAGATTTTATGATGACATCCGTAAACATGGCTTGTTTGGAATCTAATTCAGTTTTTGCCAATAGTTCAGCCATCCCCATAACACCATTCATCGGTGTACGGATCTCATGACTCATATTTGCTAGAAACTCACTCTTAGCTCGCTCTGCATCTTCAGCCTTTTCAAGTGCTTGAGACATTTCCGTCACATCAGTATAGGTAACGATAGCACCGCAACCGATACGCGGTGTAACCTCTGCAAATAACCTGCGACCAGAAGGTGTAAACCTATCAATCTGATAGGGCGCATTATTGGCAATGCAGTTGCGCATCTGCGCGATCGCGGTTTCGGCCTGATCAACACCATAATCTCCACGTTCAGCAGAATAACGGATCATGGCTTCCATACTGCAGCCAACCTCGCACAAATGCGGAGGTACCTCTAGCAGATTTGCAGCCTTAGCATTTGAGAAAACAATCTCGTCTCCATCTAAAACCATGAACCCCTGCGCCATTTTCTGTGCTGCTTCATCATGCATCGAATGGAGTTGCTCTGTAAGATCTCTGGCTTTTTGGAGTTCCACTTCTTTTTGCTGATCTGCTGTAATATCTGTGAACGTTACAATCTCGCCGCCCTCTGGACGAAATACGACATGGGATTGAATGATTCGTTCATTCGGAATTTTCGTGATGCTGGAAAGATCTTGTCCATTGTTGATCCCCCCCAAAAACTCATTATAACTTTTTTCCACATCATCTGTTTTACCGAAATCACCCCGTGCAATAAGGTGTTTCAGGTAAGTTTCATAAGGTTTCCCTGGTGCTAAAAATTGGTCGCTTATATCAAGGAATTCATTGGCACGTTTATTACAAAAAAGAATTGTCTCGCAATCATGAACCAAAATGCCTTGGGCCATAAACTGAGTGGCCGCATCCAATATCATGTTTAGTTCATTACTTTGGTTTCTAATATCTTGAAGTTCAGCTTCGTAAGCGTGATCCATCGTAATATCAGTAAAAGTGACAATTTGCCCACCACCCGGGCGCCCCACTGAATCAGACCTAACGATCATTCCATTTGCTAATTTGGAGATGGTATTACCAGCGTCACCATCTTTTGCATTCCGGAGAATTTCATCAGCGTGCTTTTCGGCATCAACCACATCGCCCATATCACCGCGAGTTATACGGAATAAGAGATGACCTCTTACACTTTTTCCCGGTGCTAGAATTTTAGTGGGAACGTCCAGAAGATCATTAGCACGACTGTTACAAAACAGTATGTTGGTACCGTCATGAACCAGAATACCTTGAGCCATAATTTCTGTGGTGTCTTTCCATAGAATTGAAAGCTTTCGAAAACGTTCAAGCTCTTGGGCTTCAGACACGTTTAAGGTGTTATGATTTCCCGCATCATTTGTAGATGTTTTATCTTGGATATTACGACTATCAACCATTTTGATCTTTAACCCTTACCGCCTAGCGGAGCATTAAAGACGATTTATGTAAATAATACATTACAACGTCTACGCAGCCTCCTCCTGGAGCAGCCCGGCATCGTTTTGAAACAGCATCGAGCTGTAACTACAGCACAGCTGCATAAACATAACGATGGTGAGCTAGATGTTGAATTGAGAGGGCTAAATGTAGGCGACGGCATGTTCCATTCGAAGATGATGTTTGCCCATATGAAAAGCTTTCCAATGAAAGCAGTTCTCAGTGACCCTACAATCTCTAAAACTAGAAGTCTATGAGTAATAAGGGAAGTTTAAAATCGTACGACAAACGGACATCGTAAATTGATCGTGAATGGAGACTCAAATGATGTGTTTGGCATATGTGGTCAAATTTTTGGCCATCACGGTCAATATTCATCTCGTAAAATCACATAGTTCTCCTTCATCACTTTCATTAAGGAGAACAATTATGAAAATTTTAGCTTTTGGTGCTAGTAACAGCCAAAATTCCATCAATAAGAAACTAGCTAGTTTTACTGCCACATTGATTCCCAATGCGGAAGTCGAAGTTTTGGATCTTAGTAAATTCGAACTACCTATCTTCAGTGAAGATCTTGAAAAAGAGATTGGACAACCCAAAGCAGCAATTGAGTTTTTTAAACGAATTAGTTCATCTGACGGAATTATAATTTCATTTGCTGAGCACAATGGAACTTATACTGCAGCTTACAAAAATTTGTTCGACTGGACGAGCCGAATCGATCAGCTAGTTTTCCAAAATAGACCAGTTATCTACCTTGCAACCTCGCCAGGTCCCGGTGGCGCTGGAAGCGTATTGAAAAGCGCAAAAGAGTCTGCCAAGTTTTTTGGTGCAGATCTAAAGGCATCTGTCTCCATTCCAAGTTTCTATGATGTATTTGATGTTAAAACTGGATGTATAACTGAATCAAATGCATTGGCAGAATTACATTCCGCCATCCATCCGTTCATTAAACATCAGACATTGGAACACGAGGCGTCATGATTTAAACCGATTGACCTTCTTATTCCGCCTTGTGATCAACATCCAAAGGGCAATAGGCAGCATGGTTAAATACCAAGCCACCCCGTAAGCAGCAGATGGCACTGCATAGAGGCTCATAGCTTCTTGACCACTCGCAAGAATTGAAGCCACAACAAGGCCTAGCGGCGCATTTTGGACGCTTGTTTCAACAGAAATTGTCTTGGCTTCTTTCCCACTACATCCAAACTTCTGGGAGATGTAAATAGCAATAAAAGTGATCAGGATTATCAAGGCCGCTAAGACCAATCCTACCTGCATTAAATTTTGAACAATCAAGTTCCAATTTGTGGCAATAGCGCCAACAATAATAATGAAAAAAAATGTCACCGCCACTTTGCTGAAAACGGGCTCCATCAATTCGATCTTCAAAGGCCAATAAACTCGTAGGATCAGACCCATTGTTATTGGTACAACAGTAAACAAAAACATCGTAATCACGGTTGATATGATATTGATTTCAGGCGCTGTTGAGCCCATAAATTGATTGATAGCAATCCCCATTACTAATGGCACCGTAATCATCGATAATAGGCTCAAGGTCGCTGTCAGTGTTATAGATAAGGCGACATCCCAACCGGCAAATTTGCTCACGATATTGCTAACTGCTCCTCCAGGGCAGGCTGCCAGGATCATAATTCCAACAGCAATTTCCCCATCAATCTCAAAGACCAGAATGAGATTAAATGCTAAGATCGGTAGGATAATTAATTGATGCAGCGCGCCCACAAAGAATGCTTTAGGGCGTTTTACAATGCGGCCGAAATCGGCGGGTGTCAGCCCCAGGCCGAGGCTAAACATTATTAAGACAAGGCCAACCGGCAACAAAGCTGTTACAAAAATGCTTATCTATCCACTCCATAACGTCAAAACAGTATTGCTCCACTTAATAGTATTAAGGGCTTTTAAAATCAGAGATTTGGATGCTAGTATAATTACCATGGCGTCCGTTTCAATCGTTTTTGCAAAATCCCTTGCCTATGCGGCAGGCTTCCAACTCGAAGCCGATGGAGCACTTGTTGTCAATGGAAAAACGGTGCTTCAAGTCGCGGTTAGTGATGGGCGTATATCTTCACAAGCGCATTATGGTATCCTTGGCTGGATCGCTCAAAACACACCCGGCAGAGCTGCTTTAGCTATCCGTTATGCGGGATTAATTGATATAAATCAGATGGGAACGCTTGGTTTATCTTATAAAGCAGCTCCCAATCTCTATGGTTCATTTCAAAGACTAGTGCGTTATTCAAAAGTTCTTTCAGAAAATGTTGTCTATCAAATGGAACAATCCGGCCAGGATGTTCTTATACACCAAGAATTATTTGCTGCGGATGGCCCGGGCGTTGTTCTAAGCCCAGAAGCAGGCCTTGCAGTAACAGCCAGTCTTGCTCGTCAAATATCAAACGAAGATGCAAATCCCAAACAAGTTCTATTTCGGCATAAACCATCACTCGATGCGCATCTTTTTGAGACGTTTTTTAATTGTGAGGTCATCTTTGATGCAGAGGTCAACGGTATGTTGTTTTCTGAAGACACGCTTAACCATCCTAACAAGTTAGGTGATGTCGCCCTTTCACAGTTTCTGATTACACATTTGGATCAGGAAATGGCCACTACCGAACGACCGGAAACACTAGCAGAAAAAATACTCAACATTGTGAGTAAGACTTTAACAGAAGGTGTCCCGAAAGCTGCCGAGCTCGCGGTACAACTGGGAATGAGTGAACGGACACTTCATCGGCGCCTTGCAGATGATGGTCAAACCTATCGTGAATTATGCGATGAAACGCGCAAAAAACTTGCCAGTAATTTATTGCGTAATACCAACCAATCATTAGCTGAAATTGCATATCTCACAGGTTTTTCAGAACAAAGTGCTTTTAATCGTGCTTTTAAGCGTTGGAACGGCCAGACACCCGCTGACTTTCGCGGTCAGATACGCGCTGCTCGCTAATTAATTTTGCCAAAATGACAGTTTCAGTCAAAACCACGGCAGAAAAGGTCAATACGAATCCCACCTAAATCCTGCATCTTGCCTTCATCAAATCACATGAAGGAGATGTCCGATGCAGTCCGATCAAAGTTATTTTGTACTTTTCACGTTTGTTGTTTTCGGTCTTTTGACCGTTGTTTTTTACTTTCCGCCTATCGCTCCAAGCGGTTTTTAAAACCCTATTACTCTCATTAAAACCTATTTTTAACCTCTGTTCATTCCACAAAAATGACCACTATAGGGCCTTAAAGAAACATGATTATAGATACCCAACCCACATTAATTATTGGTGCAACTGGTAAAACAGGCTCACGTGTTGCCAACCAGTTAGAACAATTAAATCGCCCAATTCGCAAAGCTTCGCGCAGCTCCACAATTCCATTTAACTGGGATGACCACAAAACGTGGAATGCAGCGCTTGAGGGTGTGCGGGCAGTTTATGTCACATATTTTCCTGATCTGGCCTTTCCCGGCGCGGTCGAAAAGGTAGCCATGTTGGCAGAAACTGCTCGCACCAAAGGTGTGAACCGATTGGTTTTGCTTTCTGGTCGTGGCGAGCATCATGCGCGTCTTGGCGAGGAAGCCATCAAAAATTCAGGTATCGATTATACCCTCATTCGCTCATCTTGGTTTGCGCAAAACTTTTCTGAAGGTTATTTGCGTGAACCCATTATGGGCGGGGTTTTACCTATGCCAGGGGGTAATGTTGCAGAACCCATCATCGATATCGATGATATAGCAGATATTGCTGTTGCAGCGCTAACCGAGGAAAATCATAGCGGCAAGCTATATGAAGTAACAGGGCCAGAGCTTTTGACATTTGCCCAAATGGCAGAAATTCTGGCGAAAACACTAGGCCGCCATATCCAATACATTCCCATCGAATTTGAAGATTTTCATACCTCTGTTGCTAAAGCCGGTGGTGAATTTGTTGCTGACGTTTTTACGGCGATTGCACGAGAAACACTTGATGGACGGAATAGTCAGGTGTGCAACGGAGTCATGGAAGCGCTTGGCAGAGCGCCGCGCAGTTTTAAAGGATTTGCACAAAACGCTGCGCAATCTGGCGCATGGAAATTAGACTAGGAGTTAACTCATGAAACTTAATCGCTTTGAAAAAACAGCGCTTTTCATTTCAGGCATTTCTGCTTTTGGAATTGGCAGTCTAATTGTATTCACACCACACAGTTTTTATGCAAGCAGTGGAATAGTGCTTGATAATGATGTGAATTTGCTAAGTGAATTAAGAGCCCCTGCCGCAGGGCTTTTAACACTCGGCATGTTTATGTTACTTGGTATTATTCGCCCTGTATTAGCACAGATTTCAATCTTCTCTACTCTTGTCGTGTTTATCACTTTTCCGGCAGGGAGACTTATTAGCATTATGTTTGATGGTATGCCTTCCATGGCTGTTTTCAGTGCACTTATTTTTGAGCTAGTCATCGCAGCCGTTAGTCTTATAGCTTTTTCACGCCATCTTCTGGGGCGCGCAAATAGCTCGAAGAAATCAAACAGATTAATAGCCTAATTCGGCAAATCGGGTGAAAGGAGAATGCCTTTCACCCGATAAATATATGGAGTTTTAACATGTCCCCATTTTTACTCATGCTCTTGCAGTTCTCAATTCTTGCTTACGCTGTTGTGGGCGGTGTTTTTTTAGCTTTTTCAGATTTCATCATGCGCTCTTTAGCATCAACTCCGAAGGGTGCGATAGGAATGCAGATTATCAATCGCGAAGTATTTCGCTGGATCTTTATGACTTTGTTCATCGCACTTGCACCATTATCTATTATGATGACAGCATATGGTTTTTTATATGTCGAAGGCTACCTGGGCTTTCTCATGACTTTTGCCGGATTAAGTTATTTTATAGGTTGTTTTGGCGTTACCGTGATCCATAATGTTCCGATGAATAATACACTAGCTCAGCATGCGGCAAATACTGCGGAGCTGACGCTATATTGGGAAATCACATATATACCTCGTTGGACATTTTGGAATAATGTTAGAACTGCTGCATGTATATTTTCAGCATTTCTAGTATTGATTGGTTTGACACATCACATCAGTCATAAAGGTTTTGATTGACCGCTTTGGGCCATTCTCTGTAACAGGCAGATCCGTAGATGATGTCTGATCAGCATTCAAACTCGGAACAAAAAACCTATGTGGAATGCTTCAGGATAGTGCCAGAAGCGGACCCTCCGTATTGAACCCGGCCTTAATCTTGAGCAACCGTATCAAGGTCAATCTAGCTAACGAAGGAGACTTTCGCCGTTACGCAAAACCCTGCGCATTTTTGATACTTTTGTTAGGATGCATCCGATACTTATTGAAGAGTGTCCGAGGCGGAACACGAACACCTATAAGCCCCAATCGCAGCTACTTGAACTAATCCAACAAATCCAAGGCAGAAACTGGAATAATGGACTGATCTTCAGTTTCTCGACTTTCTTGCATGTAATCTGAACCTGTCACGCATATACCAACTACTCGATTGTCCTCAGCAATCGCAGGACCTCCGCTCATACCACTTACTATACCTGCATTAGTAAGGAGACGGCGAACCCCTGACTTCATTCGAAAACCAACCACGATTCCGGGCGAGAGAATTCCGGAATCTCCGTAACAATAATTTGGAAACCCACAAACAGCCAAGTGACCCATCTTGCATACTTCACTGCCTGATGGTTTTAGACCATTAGAAACCTCGCCGGTTTTGATCTCAATGATTGCTAAATCAAGGGCCTTATTACTTTTCTTGATTGAAACTGGGTATTTCCTAGAAATATTATCTGGTCGGAACGCCATCAAATTTGAAGTTCCGTTTAAAACATGTTCATTTGTTATTGTGCCAAAGCCTTCAAGATCAAAAGCAGTTCCTTGGGTACAAGCCACGTCGCATTCAAGGACCCACATAGCGGCCTCAATATCTATAAGAGAATACTGGGGCGGAGTTGGTAACGCCCTTTTAACTCGGCTCTCGTTGATCCTAACTGCTCGAGACAAAGGTTCGTCATTTGCCCAGCTTACTAGGTCGCAGGCGACGCTAGCCCAATTGATAACTTCATTTTCAACATCCACTGCGATTAACGTTCGGTCCCACCCAAACCGTTCTGCTAGCTCTTGTTTCTGAGATAAACTTGAATAGTCACGAGCACTTCCCACCACGCATTTCAGTTTCGTAAATTCGTCACTTTCGATGGTGCCAAAAGAAGGTATTCCTCCATCTTTAAACTGAATCGTCGCGATGCATATGCTTTCATCGAATTGAATATTGAAGACGCTATTGTTGAACGAAGGCAGGTCTTGTTTGAGTTCAGGTACCTGATCAATAATTATTGAAGACAGATAATTCATAATCTGAAGCTGAAACACATTTTTTAAATCTTTTACAGGAATAGGGGTCATAATCATCTCGCATCGAATAGGAAGGCAGATAAAAACTTAGATACGGCGAAGCATAAAAGCTATTTCGATACTTTCGAAAAAACATCACTTGTTCGCTGAATGTACCATTAGTCTATTTGGACTGACGTTTCCATGGGAAAATTGTCACTATTGCGAAAGACGTTACTTGAGGAATGTCTTAACCTTTACAATGCAGCAAATGACCGCATTGGGCCAGAAGTTACAGTTTCAAATCAGATACGAGATGACCGCTCATCATCCTAATTCAGACCTCCATTCATTATATTGAGGATGCCGCTGTGTGCCACAACCGGACATTCCGAAACTTCCATAGACTTACTTCAAAGATGCATTTGCAGCATTCATTTGATCGTGATGTTCCTGAATTTCCTCTGGCCACGTACTCTTGATAAAAGATAACACTGCAATGATTTCATTATCAGAAAGTATGCCGTCATAAATTGGCATTTCTGATTTGTAATTTTTCAGGTTAGCTGCTTTTTTAAGGCCATATTTTGTTATGTTGAAAAGTAACTCGTCGGTATGGTGCCATGTATGGCCGCTCTGATCATGTGGTGGAGCTGGTAATTTTCCATCTGGGCCGAGTGAACGCCAATTAGGCGTTTTCCCTTCTAAGTTTACGCCATGGCATGATGCACAATTATCTGCATAAATCTGTTTACCCAAATCAACAATTTCATTGTTATCTGGCTGGAATATCTGGCCGAGTTTATTCTGACTTGCGAGTGGCGATGCAGAAAATGTCAATGTCGCAACAAGTGTAATGACTCCGAGCGCAAGTAATCCGACAGGTAGAGAGGTTTTCAGGTTCATCTAATCACCTACATTTCTGGCAGATTTACTGCCGATGTTAGAATTGCTGTTGCAGCAAAGATTAATAGGAAGGCTACAAGCTCAAGCTTTATAGATAGTCTAAGATGAAGCGCGGCCTCTTCGCTTGCAGAAAGAAGCCTAGGTACAAATCGAAGTTTATTGAGCGCAGCAAGTGCGAGTAATATTGCGACAATAACAATCTTGATAATGAGTATCTGTCCATAGTCAGATGTTATCAACTTTATTGGGGAGCCAGTAACATAGATCGCAAATATTGCGCCGACACCAATAAGAATTGGTACAATAATTGCGGCTTGTTTACCGAATGAATGGGCGAGCTTTCCTGTAGCTTCTGGATCATGCCCTTGCTTGGCTAATCTATGCAAAGGGTAAAATCCTCCGAACCAATAACTAACTGCCAACAAATGGATTGTGATTAAAGTACCAAGAATAAACTGATCTTTGGTAGCATGACCTATTAAAGCAAATGAAACAGCTACGAGAATACCACCCGCTATTGTGAGTGGAACACGGATTGCAGAGAATAGAATTGCTGCCAGCAATAGACCCAATCCTGCAAGACGCACATAAGATGACGTTCCTAATGGTCCTTCGACAATCAGGCCAATCATTTCAGCATTAAATAGGCCGGAAAACCCTTCATCATAAAGCTGTCCAGCCTGTAGCGAAATTCGAAAAGTCGTAAGTATTGCGGATAACACAACTGCTAACAATGCGTATTTTAGCATTTTATTTATAAGCACGCTGGATGATAGTTTCAGCATCCAAAGAAAAAGCATTGACCCCACGGCAAAAAGGCTTGTCAGGTAAATTGCAAATTTGGATATGGCGGTAGAGACAAGCCACACATCCCATTCAAGCATTGAAACTAACCACCATTCACAGTGAAAGAAAACTCACCTTTCAATGCATGCCCATCCTCTGACAATGCACGCCATTCAACAAGGTAATTCCCATTGCCCATGAAATCAGGTGTTAAATGCAACTCTTCCACCAAATCTTTGTTGGGAAGATCAAGCTTCATTTCATGAGATACATCACTTGTCGAATGCGTCATTGTTACTTTCACCATTCTTGCAGGTTTGCCAAATGTGAAATGAAGCATATCTGGAATTTTATTTAGTTCCGCATTGTTTTTCGGTGATGTAGATTTAAGAGGTGAATGTGCCATTGCATTGCATGAAATAATCAGTGTTGCAGCAATTGTCAGAGCGAATTTCTTTATCATTATAGTTCCCAGTTAATAGTGTTATTTCAATCAGAGTATTCCATTTGCACGCTGTAGAGTACGTATATAGGCTATAATATTCTCAACATCTGTTTCAGATACCGACGGTACGGGCGGCATATCTCCATATGGCCAATGATGTGCACGAACACCGTTCTTTGCTGCCAACTGGAACGATATGTCTGCATGATGACTAGGTTCATATATTTTATGTATCAAAGGCGGAGCAACGCCTTCACGACCCGCAGCATTTTCGCCATGGCAAGCGGCGCAATTTTCAACAAACCTACTTTCACCCAGCAGCTCTAGCGTATTTAAATCTGGAATTTTGATTTCCGCAACCATGGGCACTGAACTGCTCTCATGATCCACCATAGGCATATCCCCAGACATCGAGCGATGGCCAGAATACCAAATAGCTAAACCTGCAAGAATGACTACGCCTGATAAGATGAAGAGGTTCCGGTTATTCATTTGTACGTCTCACGTAAGTGGAATTTGAATGAAGCATAATCCCTCCACTAACTGTAAGGTCAAGCGAAGACGAAATTAAAATCAGCTTAGGTGATAATCACCTCTTTTTTTCTTAACGACACGACCAGCACGAACCAAGTCATTCAACGCTCGATACGTAGCTTCATGCGTTAATCCCAACTGGGAAGCAAAAGACATGATGTTTCCTTTATGCCAACCCTCTTGCAATCCAGCAAGTACGCGGGTTTTCGCTGATTTAATTGCCCTTAATTCCAAGAGTCTTCTGTAGTCTTGAACCTGACGTGCAAGATATTTTGTTACCTTGATACTAAATTCGTGATCGACACTCATATGCTTGAGTATCAAAGCCTTTTTGATCGAAATGACGAGCCCATTTGAATTCATAACAGCATCGCAGTGATAGGAAGCTGCAAAGAGTGAGGGCTCTGCAAAATATTCATTTTGGAATGCCCGATGGATGACAATAAGATCACCATTTTCGGAAGTACGTTGTAATTGAACTTCGCCTGAAACGACGAAGAAGATCGAATGGGTTTTATCACCTTGGCGAAAAAGATGATCGCCTGCATCACATTCAATACGCCGTAATTGTTCTTTAGGGAGCGTATTAAAAGGGGCTAGCAGCATTTAAAAACTATATGATTGAAATCATATAAGAGCAAGTTGATCTCGTATATCTTTCTCCACAACAGGAGAAGTCTTATCATGACAAAACTATCGAAATTCATGCCAATCGTTATTGCAGGCTTCGTTGGTGTTGCGGCAGGATATGCCATAGCCAACGAAACAAGTGATCATTCAGGTCATCACACAAATGGCGGTGCGGTTTCAGTATATCCAACTGAACAAGGGCAATCTGGCTTTGCTGCCATTGCAGAGATTGTGTCTATTTTGGAAAATGATCCTGACACCGACTGGTCTAAGGTCAATATTAATGCCCTACGAGAACATCTCGTCGATATGGATGCACTTACGCTTGATACTAGCGTATCAATGGATAAAAGTGTCACAAGCATTGCATTTATAGCCGAGGGTAAAGGTGCAACATTGAGAGCATTGCAAAATATGGTGCCAGCACATGCTAACGAATTGAACAAAATGGATGAATGGGCTGTATCGGGCAAAGCAACAGCAACCGGTGCCACTCTAACAGTCACTCCCAGCGATGTTTCGGAGTTGCCTCGAATTGAAGCTCTCGGATTTTTTGGCCTCATGGCAACTGGGGCACACCATCAAGCTCATCATCTTGGAATGGCTTCTGGTAAGATGTTGCATTGATCAAAGCCATCGCGAAATTACTATTCCGCGAATAAGTTTCTTAACATGGGGCATTCCGTCTGTCCTGAACGGCACGAGGTTATAAGTTCTTGCAATGCATTTTGCATTCTTACCAAATCTTCTATTTTGGCTGAAACAGCCGCCAAGTTCATCTCACTCAGATTACGAACTTCGTCACATGTTCCCGCATCTTGATCTGACAGCCGGAGCAAAGTTCGGATATCAACGATGGCAAAACCAAGTTCACGGCAGCGTTTGACAAATCTTAGTCTGGAAATTGCGTCCTCATCATAAGTTCGACGACCATTTTCCGCCCGTTTAGCTTTGGGAACAATGCCTTCTCGTTCATAATATCTAATCGTTTCAATATTCACCCCGCTAAGTTTTGCGGCATTTCCAATTGCATGTGTCAATTTTTGCTTGCTCCTGTAGTAACTACAGGATGTATATAACTAATATGGATCGAACTCAAAACGACATTGAACATGATGGTAGCAACGGCAAAACAAACGATCTCGCCTTGGGCGGAGCATCTATTCTCGCATTGCTAACAGCCTCTTGCTGTATCTTGCCACTTGGTCTGGCAATTGTCGGACTAGGAGGCTCATGGTTATCTGTTTTGGCGCCATTTATTGAGTATAGAGTTTATTTGCTCACAATCGTTGGGCTTATTGTACTTTGGTCATGGGTCAGCTTGTATAGCTCACCCTGCGGCTTGCTAGGCAACAAGAAGTCGCTTCTTATTCGCCTATTTGTCACAATCATTTTTACCGCAGCATTGACTGCACCATATTGGGAAGATGGCATTGCCAGATTAATGTGGGAATATTTAAGAGACAACAGATGAAAGATAAACTACTTGCCACAGGCATAATTGGCACAATCTTGGCCGCTTTATGTTGTTTCACACCTCTGCTTGTCTGGCTACTTTCTGCCATCGGTTTATCGGCTGTTATTTCGTATATCGATATCTTCTTGTTGCCAGCATTGGGCTTTTTCATCATACTAACAGGGGTAGGATTATGGCGACGCAGAAAATCAAAGTAGAACTCCAATCCACCATCACTTGCCCAGAATGTGGCCATATTGAAACTGAAACCATGCCGACAGATGCATGTCAGTGGTTTTATGATTGCAAGAGTTGCGGAACGCTTCTTAAACCCAAACAAGGCGACTGCTGTGTCTACTGCTCATATGCGACTGTTCCCTGTCCGCCGATCCAGGAAGGCAGCTCCTGCTGTAGTTGATGTCTCGTTTGGGCCATTTCCAGCCTCAGGCAAATACACAACTGAAGTCCGGTCAACATTCAAACTCGGAAGATAGAGCTTATGAGGAATACGTCAACCTCGTGCCAAAAGCAGAAATACTTGGGACTAAGGAAAATATCATTCATCAAATTAGTCATATTGACATTTTATAGACGATCGGTCTAATTAATGCTGGATCTGAAATTTTGGAACTTAAATTGCAACAAAATTCGAAAAAGCGGCCACGCGGTCGCCCGCCTAAAGACACAGCTGGCTTTAGCAAAACACGAGAAGCCTTGTTAAGCGCAGGTGTGGCTGCGTTAACTGAAAAAGGATTCTCTGCCACAGGTATCGATGAAATCCTACAGCGCGTTAATGTGCCGAAAGGTTCATTTTACCATTATTTTAAAAACAAAGAAGCATTTGGCGCAGAACTGATTGAGCGATATGCGCAATACTTTTCGTCCAAATTAGATCGCATATTGCTTAATAGGGAACGCTCTCCGCTAGAGCGAATGGATGACTTTGTTGAAGATGCGATCATCGGCATGCAGCGTTTTAACTTTAACCGCGGTTGCTTGGTTGGCAATTTAGGTCAAGAGATGGGCGCGCTTCCACCTGCCTACCGCAGTCTGTTGGTCGAAGTTTTCCATGACTGGCAAATGCGGACCGCCGCTTGCTTAAAAGAAGCTAGCACAAAAGGTCAAATCAAACAGAATACAGATTGTGATGCTGCAGCTGAATATTTTTGGATTGGCTGGGAAGGTGCAGTGCTACGCGCGAAGCTCGAACAGTCTGAAAAACCACTTCGTCAATTTGCGAAAGGATTTTTTGCAGGGTACGCAATCTGACATTTTTTGGTTTTTTGTAGACGATCGGTCTAATTAATTTATGTAATAAAAACAAAAATATAGATATTTCAACAGAATAAATAGGGATTAAGTAATGATAAATTCTGATGATGATAAATTGGATGGTGGCCCGTTATCGGGGATTACTGTCCTTGATTTCTCTCGTGTTTTAGCAGGTCCCTACTGCACTATGGTCCTGGCTGATTTAGGCGCCCGCGTTATAAAGATTGAGAAGTTCGGTACTGGTGATGATACCCGTGCATTTCCACCTTTCATCGATGCCGAAAGCGCATATTTCATGTGTTTTAACCGTGGCAAAGAAAGCATTGTGCTAGATATCAAATCTCCACGAGATCGAGAATTGCTGGAGAAACTACTCGACACGTCAGATGTCTTAGTCGAAAATTTTCGTCCTGGTGTAATGGAACGGCTGGGTTATGGCCCTGAACGGTTAGCCAAAACGCACCCGCATCTGATTTACACATCAATCTCCGGGTTTGGACATTCCGGCCCTATGTCTGAATTACCCGGTTATGACATGGTGGTTCAAGCCATGGGCGGAGTGATGAGCTTGACCGGCTGGCCAGGTGAACGTCCCGCTCGCGTTGGTACAAGTTTCGGCGATCTTGGCGCAGCACTTTTTGGTGTCATCGGTATTTTGTCAGCGCTTTATAAACGCACAAAGAATGCGCAAGGTGATCGGGTAGATATTGGTATGCTAGATTGTCAGGCAGCTCTTATGGAGACTGCGCTAGCGCGATATGATGTTGAGGGAAAAATACCAACCTGCACAGGTGATTGCCACCCATCTTTGGCACCGTTTGAGACTTTTGAAGCAGAAGACGAACGCTTTGTCATAGCGGCCGGTAACGATCAATTATTCCTCTTACTAGCAGATGCATTAAATGCGCCTGAACTTACACTCAATCCTGCTTTTTCAACTAATGACCTGCGAGTGCGTAATCGCGCGGACATGGTGATTGAAATTGAAAAAGCAACACGTACAAAACCCGTGCAATATTGGCTTGATGCTTTAAACGAAATCGGTGTGCCATGCGGACCAATCAACTCAATTGATCGACTTTTAGACCACCCACAACTTCTTTCGCGCAACATGATTGTTCAAGTTGAAGGTGAAAGCGCAAAGCCGTTTCGTACTGCTGGCAACCCCGTCAAAATTGCAGCTTACAAAGACTTCGATCCTAAAACAGCTAAAAAAGCCCCTGCGCTTAATCAACATCGAGAAGCCATATTAGCGGAAGTCATGGCAAGCGAAGAATCCTACCAACAATCTGCAACGCCACCTACGAATATCGATGATCCAGCTGGCGAAGACAATCCTTGGATTGCCTATAACGCTGCACCTTAAAACTATTTTTTCGGAGATAAACAAGATGACTAAGACCAAAAAGCAAACTAACGCGCCGACCCAGTTAACGCCTGTACAATCTTTACCAAAGCAACGCGAAACAATGGAAACCATCTTTGTCGAGCGGCGCGAGCGCGTTGGTTTAATCACCTTAAATCGGCCCAAAAGCCTCAATGCACTTAATCTTCAGATGGCGTCAGAAGTTATGTCGCAACTAAAAAAATTTGATGAGGATGATCGCATTGGTGCGATTGTAATCACCGGTAGCCCTCGAGCATTTGCCGCCGGCGCCGACATTGAGGAGATGGCAGAAAAAACGCTCGTCGAATTACTTCAAAACGACATTTTTGCCGACTGGGATCAAATGCGTTTCATCAAAAAACCAGTTATTGCCGCGGTAAGCGGGTTTGCGCTTGGTGGCGGGTTTGAACTGGCGATGCTCTGCGATACCATAATTGCAACCGAAGATGCACAATTTGGTCTACCAGAAATTAAGCTTGGAATTCTTCCAGGCATTGGCGGGTCTCAACGTTTAAGCAAATCTATCGGCAAGGCATTGGCCATGGATCTTATTCTCACTGGACGCACGATTGATGTGTATGAAGCAAAATCAGCGGGAATTGTCGCACGCGTTGTGCAATCTGGTGAATTATTGCAAACAGCACTTGAAGCCGCACACCAAATTGCAGGTTTGAACGCGCCTGCTGTTGCGATGGCAAAAGAAGCTGTCAATCGCGCCTTTGAAACAGGCTTATCAGAAGGTGTTCTTCATGAAAGACGGTTGTTCCAGGCAGCGTTCGCAACAGATGGACAAAAAGAAGGCATGGCAGCCTTTGTCGCCAAACGAGCACCAGTATTTCGAAATTGTTGATATGAAACCTAACACAAAACCTAATTCGAAAGACGTCACATGTCATTTGTAACTGCGGAAAAAATTGGACTAGCTGGTGTGATCGGTCTTGATCGTCCAAAAGCTTTAAACGCTCTTGATTTATCCATGATCAGAGATATAACGCATGCTTTAGACAGGTTTGAAAGCGATCCTGAGATTAAGCGGGTTATTCTCAGATCAGATCATGGCAGAGCGTTTTGTGCCGGCGGCGATTTACGACGTATATGCGCCTTAACCTCCGCAGGTTTTCACGATGAAGCTGAACTCTTTTTCCAAACCGAATATGCACTCAATTTGCGTATCGCGAATTTCCCAAAACCGTATATATCTCTCATCGATGGTATATGTATGGGTGGTGGGCTTGGCCTGTCCATGCATGGCGACTACCGCATAGCATCGGAAAACGCTGTCTTTGCAATGCCGGAAACTGGAATTGGTTTTGTTCCCGACGTTGGCGGGAGTTATTTCTTGCCTAAGTTGCCTTATCATGCAGGCTATTGGATGGGTTTAACAGGTGCCCGGGTTCGAAGTTTTGATGCTCATGCCTTAGGTCTATCTACCCACATGTCCCGTGCTTTAGCCTTCGATAAGGTGTTTGATGCGTTGTGCACCTCAAAAAGTACAACAAAACAGGTCCTTGAGAAATTTTGCGGCGTATTGGGTTATCAAACCAGTGTATTAAATCTTGTGTCTGCCATTCAATGCTTTGAACAACCTACCATCTGCAGCATCCAAGATTGTTTGGCCAGTGCAGAATCCCCCGAAGCTCATGACGCACAGTTAGCGTTGCAATCTGCCTCTCCACGTAGTTTGCAAGAAGCCATCACACTGTTAAGGAGAGGTGCCGGCTCAACGCTTGAAGCATGTTTGGCACGCGAATTTAAGGCAGTTCAACGTGCGATCTTCCATCCTGATTTAGCAGAAGGTGTGCGCGCCATATTGGTCGATAAAGATAATTCTCCACAATGGCCATCAGCTCTAGCTTCCAACTCAGCACGAAAGCTGAAGATAAGTAACAACAACATTAAATCGCAGGCAGCAATATGACAAAACAAAACGAAAATTATGACTTTATCATCGTTGGGGGTGGATCTGCTGGATGTGTGCTTGCTAACCGCCTTTCAGAGAATCCTGAAAACAAGGTACTTTTGCTCGAAGCCGGGGGTAAAGACAATTATATTTGGGTTCATATCCCTGTTGGATATTTATATTGCATGGGTAATCCACGCACAGATTGGCAATATCAAACCAGCGAACAAGAAGGCTTGAACGGACGCGCGATTAATTATCCTCGAGGACGCGTTTTAGGCGGTTGTTCATCAATCAATGGTATGATCTATATGCGCGGACAAGCCAATGATTATGATCAATGGGCCCAGATGGGAAATGCAGGCTGGGGATGGGATGATGTTCTGCCCTATTTCAAAAAGTCTGAAGACTATTACAGCGGTGCAGATGAAATGCATGGATCAGGTGGTGAATGGCGAGTAGAAGAACAGCGTTTATCTTGGGAAATCCTAGATGCCTATCGCGAGGCCGCCGAAGAAATTGGCATTTCCAAAGTTGAGGACTTTAATCGTGGTGATAATGCTGGCTCGTCTTACTTCCGCGTGAATCAAAAAAGCGGCTGGCGCTGGAATACGTCGAAAGGGTTTCTTCGCCCAGCTAAAAACCGTGCTAACCTGCATATTGTCACGCATGCGCAAGTCCAACGCGTCATTTTTGATGGCAAACGTGCGACAGGTGTTGAGGTAAAGCGCCACGGCAATCTTGAAACTTATCGTACCAGTAATGAAGTGATCTTATCCGCAGGCGCCGTCGGCTCTCCTCAAATTTTAGAATTGTCCGGAATTGGGAACCCTGACCATCTAAAGAAAATGGGAATCGACATTCTGCATTCAGCAGAAGGTGTAGGTGAAAACCTTCAAGATCACCTTCAAATCCGTGTTGCCTTTCGTGTCGAAAACGTCAAAACACTTAACCAGCGGACTGGTTCTCTGCTTGGTCGCCTTGGCATTGGTCTTGAGTATATGCTCTCCCGCAGCGGGCCAATGTCAATGGCGCCAAGCCAACTTGGAATATTTGCAAAATCGGGACCTGAGGTTGAAACAGCAGACCTTGAATTTCATGTCCAACCATTATCACTGGAGAAATTTGGTGATCCATTGCACCCATTTCCGGCATTTACCGCCAGTGTCGTGCCTTTAAGACCGCAAAGCCGCGGCACAATTCATATCAATTCAGCGGATGCTAGAGATCATCCGGTTATTGATCCTAATTATTTGAGCACTGAAGCGGATAAAAGAGTGGCTGTGCGTGCAATACGTTTGGCACGCGAAATTGCCGCACAATCGACAATGGAGAAATATAATCCATCTGAAATCAAACCGGGAAGTGCCTATCAATCAGACGAAGACCTGGCTAATGTCGCTGGTGAAATTGGTACAACAATTTTCCATCCTGTTGGCACCTGCAAAATGGGTTCAGATGATCACGCTGTTGTGGATGCGCAGCTGAAGGTAAAAGGTATTGAAGGATTACGTGTCGTAGATGCGTCCATTATGCCAACAATTCCTTCAGGCAACACTAATTCACCGACGATTATGATTGCTGAGAAAGCTGCAGGCATGATCTTGCAAGAGCGTTGATGAGTGTCCGCTCTGGGCCATTTCCCGCCTAACCTAAACTAAAAATGACGTCTGCTTTAAAACTAGTGCCGGAATAAACGCGCTTATACCTGAGATTCTAAGTTTGGCCCAGAGCAGCCGACTAGTGTAACCACTTATCGGCTGTAATATAGATTTTGGAGAGTCCACCTTGAGTAGTGTAATAAAAAAATTCCCTCACGAATAGTTACTAGTTTCAATAATCGAAAAGAAGGCGCGATCTTCTTTTATGTTCCGCTGTATTGTGGAGCACGTCGCGTGATCCAGGCATCCAAGCCCTCGCGGACATCGTTGGTGGCAGCCATTCGCGCAAATTGTTCTCGCTCAATAAGCAGTCCCTCATCAATCGTGGTGTTAATGCCTCTTGTTACTGCAGATATGATTCGTGACGCGGCAAGTGGGGAATGACAAAGAATTTTATTTGCCAAATCAAAGGCGGCAGGTAACAACTGGTCATGTGTAACCACTTTGTTGACAACACCAAGGTCATACGCTCGGTCTGCTGAGAAAGTATCCCCCGTCAGAAGAAGTTCCAGCGCTCGTTTGCGGCCAGCAAGCCGTGTTAATCGCTGCGTCCCCCCGAATGTCGGAGGGATTCCTATATTAATTTCTGGTTTCGCAAAGATAGCTCGTTCACTTGCGACAGCCAGATGAACAGCTTCAGTGATCTCGCATCCAGCACCGAATGCAATACCATTCACCGCTGCGATTATTGGCTTCGGGAAGGACTCAAGCCGAGCGGTCATGACCTGTCCACGTTTGCAAAAATCCCTAACTGCTATGTCCACTCCGGCTTTGACACTCTGAGTAAATTCATGAATGTCTCCACCGGCAGAAAATGCGCGTTCGCCAGCACCAGTTAGCACTACGGCACGAATATTTGGGTCAACTTCTATCGTATCAAATAGCTCCAATAACCGATCATTAGCAGCGTAGTTGAGAGCGTTCAGTTTATTGGGACGATTTAATGTAATAAGTGCAATTGCACCCTTTTGCTCAATTTGTATCAGGTTTGTCATGCGTTTCTCCATTGCTTTTGGAAATAATATCGCAAGGTTCATTTGACGTATACTCACTGATTAGTATACATGGAGCATGACTTTAAAAAATCAGCCCGCTAAAGAACGTATTTTGGATGCAGCGAACAGGTTGTTTTATGCCGAAGGCATCCGAGCTGTGAGCGTGGATGCAATATCAAAAAAAGCAGAGATCACAAAAAAGACGCTTTATTATCACTTTAAAAGTAAAGACGATCTGATTGAAGCTTATCTTGCGTCGCGGGATCAACCCAACCTTGAGCAATTTCGAAAATGGTTTGATGAAGCTGAGGGTAAACTCCCGGATAAAGTTATGGCGATCTTCATCAACCTAGCAAATGCTGCTCGCCATCCAAAATGGAAAGGGTGCGGATTTCTGCGAACAGCAGCCGAACTTACAAACATGCCAGGGCATCCTGCCATGAAGGTTGGTGCGGCACATAAGAAGAAATTTGAGTCTTGGCTTGAGCAAGAATTTGAAAACGAAGGGATTTCTAACCCCGCAGAACTTGCGCGGCATGTTGTTTTATTGGTTGACGGAGCGTTTTCAACTGTACTTGTCCATCGTGACCCAACATATATCGAGTCTGCTGGGGTCGCTGCTAAACAAATGGTTCTAAAAAAATACCACTGCGGCAAATAACGGAACGACAACGAACTATTGTTATATCTGCAGAGCTTGCATTAAAGCAAAAACTTAGTATGACCTTGAAAAGAATGCAGTAAATATCCGCAATTGGCACGAGGTTGGCGTATTCTATCTAATCGCCGAATTCCGCATTTGAATGTTTACCAGATAACATTTGCAAGACAGTTTTCGGCAAAGAATGGCCCGAAGCGGGCATCAAACATTTGATGCCCAATCATACAATACTGACTATCAACAACTCATAAGATACAAAATAAGCGAAATTGCATTATTCGTTAAATCGTCGAAGAAACCAATCGCGCCTTAGCTTCATCAACAACAACTGAAACACCATCACCGATCGCAAATGGGTTCACAACAATGGAGCTTATAACGAATAAATCACCAATACCGGTCTCAATTGTGTATTGCATTTCTTTGCCGAGATAAGCAGCGGATTTCACTTCCCCAGCAATACCATTTTTATCAGGCGACGCCAACGCAATTGCTTGAGGGCGAAGAACAAGCTTGGCCTCACCCTTGTTCACACCGTTTACCGGAACTTTATATCTCTGATTAGCGATGACGACGTCTGCCATATCATTTTTGATCTTCTCAACTTCGCAACCCGCCAGATTTGCATCTCCAATAAAGTCTGCGATGAATTCCGAATTAGGCTGTTCATAAAGTTCAAACGGAGTGCCTTTTTGAGCGATTTCTGCGTTGTTCATAACCACAATATGATCTGAAACCGCCATAGCTTCTTCCTGGTCATGTGTCACATAAACTGCGGTAAGGCCAAGGCGCTGCTGAATTTGTCTGATTTCCTCACGGACATGACGTCTAAGCTTAGCATCAAGATTTGATAAAGGTTCATCAAGCAGAAGCACCTCCGGTTCTAAAACAATTGCACGTGCAACGGCAACGCGTTGCTGTTGACCGCCAGATAATTCACTTGGCAACCGATCTCCATATCCAGCTAGACCAACCAATTCTAGCCCATGTTCCGCTTTTGCAGCAGTTTCAGCTTTTGGTATGGATTTAATAGTTAAACCATAAGCGACATTCTCCCTGACGCTCATATGCGGGAACAATGCATAAGATTGGAAAACCATCGAAACCTTGCGATAAGTAGCTGTTAAATGGGTTACGTTTTCGCCGCCGATATAAATGTTACCTTCCGTTGCCATCTCAAGACCCGCGATCAATCGTAGCGTGGTTGTTTTACCGCAACCACTGGGACCCAATAGCGTCATGAGCTTTCCTTGCTCCACCTTCAGATCAAGCTTTTTAAGCGCTGTAACGGATCCATATTTTTTAACGACACCTTCAAAGCGCACCGACCCAATTTCTTTATTCGTCATAAGTATCTCCTCAAGAACCATTAAGCTTTGGCATCTTGTTGAATGCGATCAGAACGACGTAGACGCCTATTTCCGACCAATAATTGTAAGATTAATATTGCAACCAGCATCGTGATGATCAGCACCGCTGAATAAGCAATCGCCAAACCAAATTCACCATTTTCAACCCGACCAACAATAAATGAGGTAGCCATATTATGTTTAGCGCTTACCAAGAATATAACTGCGCTCACCGATGTGATGGCTCGTACAAAACTGTAGGTAAGCGCCGCTAAAATGGCAGGGCCCATCAATGGAATGATCACCCGTCGAACCGTGGAAAAGCTATTCGCGCCAAGCGTGATAGATGCTTCATCCAGGCTTTTATCAAGCTGCGACATGGCCGCAATTCCACCACGAACACCCACTGGCATATTTCGGAAAACAAAAACGATAATCAGGATAATCGATGTCCCGGTGAGTTCAATCGGCGGGAAATTAAATGCCATGATATAGCTCACGCCAATCACCGTTCCCGGGATGGCAAAGCTCAACATTGTTGAAAACTCAAAGGCATCTTTACCAATGAACTTTTGGCGAACTAAAAGATAAGCTGTTGTTAAACCAACAATTGCCGTGAGCGGTGCAGCAACACTTGAGATTGTCAAAGTCGTAAAATAACTATCCCATGCTACACCGGAAAAACGACCATTAGCAAAATCAATGCCGAACGCGCGAATATAGTGCGCGAATGTGAAACTGTGATCATAACCCCACAGTTTAACAAAGCTTCCAAACACGATCATCGAATATACAATTGCGGTAAGAGCTGCCCAAGGTAATGCTGTTGCATAACAGATTGTGCGCAGCGCAGGGTTTAGCGATGCATTTTGCCCGCTATCTGCTTTACCAGTTATTGTGGCATATGATTTTTTCCCGAGCCAAATTCTTTGCGCCATGAATGCAGATAACGTTAAGGTCAATAACGCGATTGCAAGAATTGCAGCTTTTGCGGGGTCTGCAACAGCGCCCACGATTGCAAAATAAATCTCTGTTGAAAGAACCGAGTAACCACTGCCCAGAACAAGCGGGTTTCCAAAATCGGCCAAACTTTCAATAAAGCCAAGGAGAAAAGCGTTTGCCAATCCTGGGCGCATTAAAGGAAGTGAGACATATCTAAAGGTTTGCCATCGATCAGCATCAAGCGTTTGCGAAGCCTCTTCCATGGATGGGCTTACCCCCTGCACGACACCGATTAAAACCAAAAAGGCTATCGGAGTGAAGGATAAGAGTTGCGCGAAATAAACACCCAAAAATCCATAGACCCAACGAGTTGCTTCCAGTCCAAATAGTTCGGCAAAAAACTCTGTGACCGTGCCCGCCCGGCCAAACAATAAAATCAATGCAAGACCGATTACAAAAGGTGGCGTGATAATTGGGATCACCGTTAAAACTCTCAGAAGTTTCTTTGCGCGAAAATCTGTCCGCGTGAAGATAAGCGCAAATGATAATCCGAGAAGCGTTGTCCCAAGACCAGTCATGATCGCGAGGAACAAGGAGTTAATCCCTACCCCGCAGGATCTATCACTGATCAAACAGCTTAAACCCCAAATATCACCGCTGAAGAAACGGGAGGTAAATTCACCAATTGCATAGCCGTTTTCCACCTGAAAAGCTTGGATAAGAATGTGCATAACCGGAAAGAAAACAAATACGCCAACAAGCGCTACTATTAACCCGATAGCGCCAACCACGAATGCATCGCCCTGACCCTTTCCACACTGAGAAATTGAAGTTGTTACGGCAAAGAGCAAAGCTAAGATACAAAGACCTGCACCTACCCCCACTCCAGCTTGTCCAGATGATATCAACGTACCATCTAAAAAATCGCTGAGCACTCTTGGGCCATCTCGGACAATAATAAGCCCTTGTAGTGCGGTGAGTATCAACCCGATTGACGAAATCCATAATGTCGCCTTGGCTCGAATGACGGGTTGGGTGATGACCAATTGGCAAATAAGCGATAAAGCTAATGCGAATCCAGTTGGCAATAGCCACCAATGACCTCCAATGATTTGAAAAAGTCCGGTTGATGGATGATCATCACTTATCCAGGCAAAATCGAAAAAGTTATTTTCTGTCATATGCCAAGGCAATAGAATATAGCTAACCAGCCCACAAATGAGCCAGTACAAAGTCGTGCGTTTCATAATTATTCCTGACGGTAAGATTGGTGCCTCACCAAAGCGAGGCACCTTCTCTCGATCACCGCAATAGTTTGCGATCTTTCGGAGGATTATTGAGCGTTGGGATCACCAACCTCTTTATCCCAGCGCGCTAGTAAACGCTTACGTGTCTCGCTGGAGCCATATGTTGCAAAATCATAATCAATTAGTTTGATCGACGCGAGATCGGGTGACTCAGGTGCGACTTTCGCATTTGAATTTGACGGCACTTGGAAAGAGCCAACTTCTGGTGCACGAGATTGAACATCTGCCCGCAACGCGAACTCAACCCATTTTTTTGCACCTTCCTCGTTTTTTGCACCTTTGATGATAGAGACTGCACCAACCTCGTAACCCGTACCTTCACATGGTGCCACAATCTTTAAAGGAAAGCCCTGAGAGGCAAGTTTGACCATATCGTGCATGAAGCCGATGGAAACACCTGTCTCACCGCGCGCGGCCGCTTTTGAAGGTGCCGAACCTGATTTTGTATATGAGTTAACATTCTTCCCGACAGCTGCGAGTTTCTTCATGGCTTCATCTTCGCCAAACAGCTGAGCAAAAGTTGCAAGCTCTGTATAAGCTGTACCTGAACTGTTCGGATTCGCCACTTGGATTTCACCTACAAAACGCGCATCCTCGAGGTCCGCCCAACATTGAGGTGGCTCAATGTTCTTTTTGTCAAGGATATCCGCATTATAAGCAATACCAAGCGCACCAGCGTAAATTCCAACGGTACGCCCTTCAGAAATTTTCGACATGTTTTGCGCCCAGCCAAGAAGATCGCTTGTATCAACTCCGGAAGCCTGCGTTAAACCTTCTTCTGCTGCGATGAGATGCGGATCACCCGTGCCACCCCACCAAACATCGATTTTTGGATTACCAGCTTCTGCGCGGACCTGCGCCAATGTTTCCCCGGTTGATTTACGCACCATGAGCACATCTAGATCAGTGTTTTCTGATTCAAAAGCTGCTGCCATCAAATCACACCAATCTTGCTCTGCACTGCAGACGACATTAATTTCATCAGCCGCTGCATGATCTGAGGTTACGGTAAGTGCCAGTCCAGATGTTGAAGCAAACAATGCTATCATTGGAACTATGCCAAATTTTTTCATCTTATCCTCCCAAGGATTATAATAAATCTGCGACACCCTCCCGGTGCGCAGTTACCTATCAAAGATAGGAGGAATGCTAAGGCTGCGAAATAAAAGCAATATTTACAAAGTTACAATACGCCGCCTTATCGGTTAACAATATTACAGATAGCTCAGCGATTGTAATAATTGAAACATAAAAACTCGCGACGAGTTCAAACTATGACGGTAAAATAATGCCAAAGGAGTGAAATCAGCATGTCGCGCCCAAGAATTGGAATAGTTGATGATGAAGAGGGAATGCGTGAAGCCCTGTCTGCATTATTGGCTGAAAATCAATTTGAACCGGTTCCAATGGAATGCATTGCCGATTTTACCGTCGTCAGCAAATCGGTGAAGCTTGACCTGGTTTTGATTGACCTACGTCTTCGTGATGAGAGCGGCTTGGAGCTTGCGAAAGTCATACGCAAAACCGAAGATCTGCCGATTGTAATGCTGACGGGACAAGGGGATGAAACTGACAAGATAGTCGGCTTAGAGATCGGCGCGGACGATTACATGCTAAAACCGTTTAACCCGCGTGAACTCGTGGCAAGGATTAAAGCGGTGCTTCGACGATATAATCCAAACACACATTTCGCATCACAGACCACAAAAGGTGCAAACGTCATTTCGTTTGGAAATCTTCTCGTCGACCAACAAGAGCGAGCACTTTATAATTCAAGCGATGAGGAAATTACGCTCACCAATGCCGAGTTTCGACTGTTGGAGTTCTTTCTATCAAGACCCAATGAAATTATCTCAAGATTTGATCTATTAAATGAGCTTGGCAGCGATCTTTCAAAATATGTCGATCGAACAGTTGATGTCTTAATCCTGCGCCTTCGCAGAAAAATTGAAGAAAACCCATCTAAACCCATACATCTGCAAACCAGACGCGGACAGGGTTATATCTTTGTTCCCAACCCAACGCGGACAATGCCATGATCAGCCTTGTTCCACGTTCGGTACGCGCGCGCCTTTGGACGGTTATAGCGCTTTTATCGGCGGCAGTGTTGGGTGTAAGTATTTCAACTTGGTTTGCGCTTCAGCGCGTTGATGAAAGAATGCAAGAGCTGCATCAGCAGTCTTTAAGTCGTGTCGCTCAAGCGATCGACTTATCAAAACGATCATCAGATCTGGCGACATCAGCGCCTTATCTTCTCAACCAAAGGTCCAATTTCCTTATCGATCAGGAAGGCCGAAAGCTGATTACTGTTTTAAAACAGGTTCGCCAAGAATGGCCAAACGAGACTACAGGAGAGCATGATGAACCGCTTGCCGTTGGCCCTATCACTGATGCAATGGAGCGCGCGGTCGAGGATCTCATTGAAGCGTCCAAAGATCTCGATGTCATTCAATCACATGTAAGAGAAGCGATCGCAAAGCTTGGGAAACTGAGAGAGCACGTTGTTGCAAATATTGAAAATCCAAACATTGGCGATGCGACCCGTCTCATTTGGTGGACATTACAAAGTATGAACGCCGATGCGTTGAATGCAGCTTATGCTAATAATCTCATAGGTGTTGGCGAAGAACAACGTCATTATCAACGTCAAATACGTCAACTTTCGTCCGTTCAATTGACAAAATTACAAACGATTTTCCGAGATGAATTAGAAAACATCACGATGAATGCCGGTGGGATATTTGAATTGCGGCGGCAGGAACTGGCGGTTAACTTAGAAGCACAAAATGCATTGTTTAGAATTCGCCGAGATGCCAATTCCGTCAACGAACTTGCGGCAAATTACGCTGGACGCGCTGAAGCGTTTTTAGCTCAAGAACGATCAAACTCTTCTTCTGCTATCCAGTTCATACGTCTGACAGTTGCAGCCCTCAGCATCATTAGCCTGATCTTAGCAATCGCTGCAGCGCTTTTTGTTTCGCGTTATGTGGCCTTCAATATCTCTCGGGTTTCTGAAGCCATGGTGCGTTTGGCAAGAGGTGATCGTAGCTCAGCCTTGCCGCGCAAAATCGGGGATGATGACGAAATCGGAGATCTGTTCAGATCATTTCGAAGTTTTCGAGCCAATGCGCTTCGACTAGATCGGTCAAACAAGCAGTTAAATCAACGAAACGCTCTGTTTGAGAAAGTGTTTGCAAATATTGCCTATGGCATTGCGATTACAGATGTCGCCGGGAAGATCACAGCATCCAATCCGGCATTCTCCAGAATTTTATCGCTTACAAAAGAATCCCCTATCAAAGAGCCCTTGGCCACTTGGTTTTATGGTGGAAAATTCCATGCTGCGGCAAAGGCTCACGATCTTAAAATCTCTCTTCGTGGCCAAATTGAGCTCACCGCAGACGATGGACAGGTTTTAGAACTTCGTGCCAGTCAATTGCCCGATGACGGCCGTGTTTGGCTTCTCGCGGATGTGACTGAAAGCCAAAATTTATCAAAGCGACTAGCACAGATTGATCGAATAGAGACGCTAGGCAAGGTGGCCGGTGATACAGCACATGACTTTGCAAATATACTGTCGACCATTAGAACACATTCTCACTTGCTTAAAACGAGCCCGCCTGGCTCAATAACAAAGAACTTATCTGCAATAGAAAATGCCATTGAATTTGGTTCCTCACTAACCGAACGTTTATTGGCTTTTGCCAGAAAACAAAACCTTACCCCGGAAACCATCGAGCTGAACAACCTTCTTGCGGGGATGATTGACCTTGTGGAGATTGGCCTTAAAGACGATGTTAAGCTCCGTGTTCAATATTCAAAATCAGAGCTATATGTGCTTGCCGATCCAGGACAGTTAGAATCGACCCTGCTTAACCTCATTCTCAATGCGAACAACGCCATTCCTGATGCTGGGGTTATTGATGTGAAATTAGAGCGCAGCAGCGATGGCGAAGCAATGATCGTGATCAAAGATAATGGGATTGGGATGCCAACAAATGTTCGCATCCGTGCAATTGAACCATTTTTCTCAACACGCGCAAGCGAGGGTGGCACCGGATTGGGCCTTTCAATTGTATATGGATTTATCAAGCAATCTGGCGGCAACCTGGAAATTGATAGCAAAGAGGGAAGAGGCACTAAAATATTTGTTACGCTTCCTGCCGTCGAACCCAAACTTGACGTTGCCACCAACCAGGATAATCGATTGGCGCTTGTCGTTGATGATGATCAAAATGTATTGAATACCGTTAGCTCACAACTCAGCAGCTTGGACATTAAGACGATGACTTGTGAGACAATATCTGAAGCTTTATCTTTGATAGATCGCAATGCCTTTGACTTAATAATCAGCGATTTCGACTTGGGTACCGAAATAAATGGCGAGGACTTTTTGCAAATCGTTGAAGATAAACTACCTCAAGCGGATCGATTTCTTATGTCTGGCAAATCATCTCTTAGTGAGAACTATGACGGCACGCATGGATTTATTGAGAAACCGATCATTTTCGAGAAATTAATATCTGCGTTTACGGTCTCAGACCAAAAGAACAAACAACGCCAGAAAACGATTTAGTGGATGTTCGGTTATACCTCCTTCTGGCACACTGCCGCTATTCATCCGTAGTAATTTGATATCCGCTTCAAAACACCTAGCGGACATAAGGATAGATTTATTAACCATAACCTGGAATTTTGTTCCCGGCTTGTTCTTTTCGTGTTGTCGAAGTAGATATTCCGGGCTATCTTCTTTTTGTCGTTGAGCAAACAATGCTTTCTGATATAAATCGGCCTCCGCAAGTGCGCTAACACTTCACGAAGGCCTGACCGAAACCCCTACGTGAATAGGAGCACGGCTATGCGATTCTTTACACTAAATTTCCCATAGGGAATATCCCGTTTCTCGTTTTAACGTTGATTTTCGATAGATGCTGTATACGCACGCAGGGCATTTCGCTTTGTGCACTTGTACAACTGTCTTTCGCTGAATGTCTCAACGCAAAATCATCTCAATAATTAAATTTGAAATAGGCAGCCTACATGGTGAGCTAAGATTGATGTGTGCCGAATCTTACGGACAGCAGGCTTTTTTATGCTCCCCAGCTGGATTAATCGGCGAAGCCATATCCAGGTTGCTTAGAATTAATGGATTTCCCTATGAACAATAACACACAACCACCATGCAAACATCTTCATCGTAGCATTCCTGAACTTGATCTTGATCTGATCTGGACGGACTTAGAAATTCTAGCCAAAGAAACAGTTGATAAATCACTTGCACAAGCAAGGGCGGCGCGTACTGATCCTGTACTGGCCAACTCAAGTTCTTTAGCGACTTACTACATGATGTTTCCTCGCAATGATGGGCTAGCACAAGAGAAAATCTTGGGACTTGTTGCGCAACATGTTGAAGAACTCACTGTTATCAATAGCGGCCTAAAGTTTGCCATTGATCCTAAATATCTAAGTCTTATTCAATCAAACGATGCAGCACGTTTAGCTGATTTACAGACGGATTATGATCCAGAACCGAAAGGCCCGACTTACCGTCCTGATACGTTGATAGTTAACCGAAAGAACAATACTGCATGTCTTGTAGATTTTAAACGGCAAGTTTCCACGATTGAAACAACTAAGCTCAATAGAATTGCCGATAATCTAACGATAGCTCGTGCTCAAGTTCGGGATTTTCTATACCAGAAACATAGGCGCATGACTATTAATGAAGATGCTGTGTCTTGGGCAATTATCGATTGTTCAGACCAAGTAGATTTGCCATCTCGTTTTAAAGAAGCAGGTGTTTTCAACCTTGAGAGTTTGGATGTCATATGTGGTGTTAAGAATATCGCAGCCGCATATCGTCTGGCACGCGAATATATGGCAAAAGAATTTATTCGTGGTGAAGCTGTACTAATGGCACAATCCGATCGGTTTATTGCATCTCAAAACGTCAATGAGATGATTGATGATGCAGTAAACCAGGCGAAACTGGCGTTTGCAGATAACTCATTTCCCAAGGATAAAAACGGAGCTTTGCAGACTGATCAGTTTCATAAGCTAATTCAATTAGAGCAAAAAACTGAGCATCAAGTTGCAAACGTCCAGGCATTATCACGCAAGGCAAATATGTCTCCGCGCCGCCAAGGAATGTTTGGCACCTAGCTGCCAATAGCCCCGATAGACCTGCCGTATTTATGCCGGCAGGTCGTGTCCCATCAAATTATCCATTTAGAGCGCCGATCTTATGATTTGGCGCAAGGAGCAAGTATGTCAAATTTCAAACAAATACACGGTGACAACATCATCCCGTTCAGACTGCTGGGACAATCACGTCCGCTGCCACGGCAAAAACCTGGAAAAAAACTAAAGCAAACACCTTACCCAAAAAGAACAACATCACAACCTTCGCCCACACCCGAGCAAAATAAGGAGTATGTGCGATTGCTTGCATCAAAGGGCAATCCTACTCAAGAACTCGTTGATGAATGTGCACCCGCCATTGTCCGTCGTGTTCTTAGATGTGTTCGAAAGCGCAGCAGACCAGACAATCAATTACCCAGAACCCTACCAAAAGTATTAAGCCGGCAGCTACAACTTCTATGTGACTTTGATCATCCTGCTGGCATTACTTTAAGAGATTGGCTGAATGGCAAGTTGCATGCTCTGCCTGATGGTTTTGAAGAAACCTATGCGCGTTCTTCCAATCGGGAGGAGCTTGGTCATGACTAAAGCTAAAAACCGCATTCTCAACTATCTTTTAGCTCGCCAATTCAAAGCAGCACGGCATGAAGCTTTTGAATATGCAGCTGAAGCTGGCAAATTAGACAGGGATTACATCGGTGAAAATGGACGCAGCGGATCGAAGTGGCGTATTGCCGATGATTGCACATTAGAGTTCAACGGTGATGAGAAGCATGATTTTGAATTGATTCAGAAGTACATGAAGAGATCATCATGTCGGTCACATTTATCTGAGATCGTGATTGAAGCTGAGATGTCTTCAGAATTTACCAATAATATCAATCCTAGTGAAACTGATCATACGGGTGCTGCGACCAACCCGCCATCAATCAGCTTAGCTAATAAAGATGTCGCGCTGCCTCCAGCCAGACGCAAAGAACTGGCTGATCCGCAAGATCATGTTCTGTCTCTTTTAAAAAGGTTGGCTCCGTCCCTCAAGCCCACAGAAGTGACAACGGCTTTGCTGCTCGCAAGAGCTATTAATCGTGAAGATGGTATATTCGAACAGCTCATGTCTGCAATGGAAAAATTTAACCCAATCATCTTGGTTCAAGTACCCGTATTTGGTTTTGTCCGACAGTTTGGCTTGATTCTGGAAGATGGCTTAATCTTGCCATTCTTTATATCATTAAGCCCAATTGAAGCTGAGCCATCATTGTCTGGACGTTATAATGATTTGGTTGATGCCCAGAGACGTAAGTCTATTGCATGTATGAGCGGCAAGCTCGCAAGGTGTAATGACGACGGCGATGAACTTCGCAAATCCATTTCAAAAAATGTGCTCACACAGATTAAGCCTGTCATTATTGCCGATGAGGAAATGCTTTCAATACCAGCTCGTATACTGGCAGTTTCTGACTTCACATTAAAAGGAGACAGGATCGATCTGAAGTTGATCGCTGATGCACTGTCTATCTGCTGCAATATCCCGAAAGTAGATTCTTTATCCATGATGACTAAAAAGGATTTTAATCCCTCGCATCTAGGTATTGACGATATGGCTGTTGCCATTCGCCATGGACGATCTTTGGCCCGGATTGTGGATACCTTGATGATGCTGGAGGCTGACAATGCATCACGACATGAAGATGCAAACGAGGATACCGTAAGGTTTAATGGAAGAGGACATCTAGGCGGACGCGGCAACTCAACCAAATTTTCCAAACCCGATAAATACGTAGGTTTTTACGATGTAATTGAACCATCTGAACTGGCTTCCGAGGGCGTAGGTTCAACGTCCCATAAAAATCAATTATTAATTGAAACCATTTCAGGTTATGGCGATGCTCAACAATGGGCGCTTGATCTCAAACAAGACCTAGATGCTTGGGACGAGAAGGAGGTTGATTGGGCTGAACTAAGTACAAGGCTTCTTCTGAGCGGCCCACCAGGCACTGGCAAGACAACCTATGCCAAAGCCTTTTGCAATTCGCTTCAAATTCCATTGATCTCCACATCTGTGGCTCGTTGGCTTGAAGCATCCCATCTAGGCGACGTGCTTGCTGCAATTTCAGCTACGTTTAAATACGCAAATGCGAACAGCCCATGTATTTTATTCATCGATGAGATTGATAACATTGGCAGTCGCATTGGCAGCGTCAGTGGAGGTGGCAATTCAGGCAATGGTCATAAAAATGATGACTATTGGGCGAGTTTGATCAACAGGCTCTTAGAGTTGCTTGATGGTGTTGCCAAAACCGACGGCGTAGTTATCCTTGGAGCAACAAACAGGCCCGATAAGATTGACTCGGCTCTCTTACGTTCAGGCCGCTTGGAAAAACATATCATTATTCCTCCGCCAGATACCGAGGCATTGATTGGCATAATAGCTCATCATCTCGGCCAAGACCTAGATGCCATTGTTGAGCAAGGTGCTGAGGCTGCGGCTGCCGTTACAGAAAATAGCTTACGTGATGTGCAAGACGGTAAAACATTGGATTCAAATAATTACGTCGCCAGTAACGGAATTAATAAAGTTTCTGGCGGAGACCACAGCCATACAGTTAAGGAAGCCTCACATGACTAATATTGAGAAGCCTTTAAATGGGCATGGGAATAAAACCACATCACCAGACCACCAGACTCATAAAATGCCCGCTATAGATCAACTGCCTGCACAACAGACTACCCTCAAACAGGAGGCACACCAACGGCTAGTCCTCAAACCGCTTGCGATGTCGGCACTAGGGCGAACAGAAGCAGATATTGAGCGCTTAGTCCGTGAGGAGCGCCAGAAAGCACGGCGAGAGAAACGGAAGCTAATATATGATGATATTAAGGACGCTTTATCAATTGGCCAAAGCTCTATGCCAAAGGAACTTTTATGGCGGATTGCCATTCATGAATCAGGACATGCGCTGGCAATGATTGGGTTTGATTTGGGAACAATCCAGACCATATCCGTTGGGACGGGCGCTGGTGGGTTTGTTGAGAGCGACATCAAGCGACACGCCATACAAGGTGAAGATTGGATCAATCGCATGCTCGCATTTACTTTGGCTGGTCGAACAGCTGAGGTACTGATTTTAGGTGACGCTGGCATGGGATCAGGAGGAACAGAACATTCTGATCTAGCTCAAGCTACTAATCTAGCTCTTGATGCAGAAAATAATCTTGGTTTTGGGAAACGCCATCCTTTGCTTTATCGCCGCTTTCAAGATCAATCTGCAATGCTGACGGGCGATCGCCAACTTGCTCAGAGAGTCCACTGTAGGCTTGAGGTTGCGGAAGCCATGGCAAAAAAGCTACTCAACCAGAACCGAGATGTTCTGCCGGAACTAACAAAGCGTCTGGCAACCGAAAAGGTACTTGATGGTGATGAGGTTCACAACCTAGTTTGCAAGAAAATGAATACTGGAATTCCATAGTTCCAACTGCCGGAGATAATAGTTTAGCGATTCAGAATTATAAAATCTCGATTCAGTATTAGACTCATTCGATTCAAAAATCTGTTCTTACGATTCACAATCATAACATCTCGATTCGTGGTTAGAACAAAGAGATTCACGGATAGGATAATCCGATTCATAAGTAAGCCAGACCGATTCAAGAATAGAACCCTTCGATTCAAAACAACTCTCTTGCTATTCATCAGGAAACGATACTATCGAAATCGGCAAGGGTTTTAGTCGGGGGATATCCGAAACAATAAGTCGCTGTGGCACCTCAAGCTCTTGAGTGATAGTCTTCTGGGTGAGCCATAAGATTACCCAGAAGAATGTTGCCTGACACTCAAAGCCAGCTTCCAATGCGTTTTAATTGCTCTTCAATCTGCCTTGCCGACAAGCTTTATCAGATTGCTCGGACATTTAATCAATGTGTTTAAAAGTGCGGGTAAATTACTAAAAATTGAAAAAAGTCAGCTCAATTTATCTTGTTGCGATTCTTAATTAGAACAAACCGATTCATAATTAGAATTCCGCGATTCATTGCCATCGGCGTTTCCTGGCGGCTCCCAAAATGAGGTATAATAGGAGAAACAGGCATATCCAGAGGAGAACAGAACTATGGCTAAAAAATCCTTACATCAACGCAATGAGGAACAGCGGTTACGGCAGCAAAATATACGGCAATGCGCAAAAGAGCTGAGGCGGCCAAATCGAGATGACCTTGCCCGCATGCTGCTCTGGCAGATGATTAATGGTCTTCAGCAGAATAAGAAGGTTACAAACCGACAACAGGAATTAGATAACCTATGCAACATGATTATGAGCGGGCTTGTGAAGCAGGGCTTTGATGAACGTCAGAGTGAAGATGTATTTGATGACCTTGCCAAAAAATATGCAGGCAGCCTGCCTCCGTTTAGGCTCAAAAGGCATCTACAAAATGATACCCATGCCTCTGAATAAAGCTGGCCTCAGTTAGATCACGCTGTCATATACAACCTACTTTGGTGACACCAATCGGAATTTCTAGTTTTCCAAATTGATCCATTTTGCTTTCAAACATACGATTCATATGCAAACGGTGTTTATCATCCTGTCCCGCTTTCCCCCCATTACTTCATAAAATGGCGTTTGCATAAGAATCGCAAAACTCTAGCGGATTTTAGTGCTGAGTGGATTTTGGTGAAATGGGACGCAAAATGAGGATGATAGCTTCATGTGCCTTATTGATCACAAGCCACATAGTTGACCCGCTGGAATTAGGGTTTTCAAGATTACCCCATTTACGCATCTGATGCTGCTAAGCTTATTCATCTGACAAGTATGGTGATAAATCCAGCCCTTCAGGAATGGGCAGGGCGCGCAAAACTTCAATCTCTTCATTTAACAAGTTCTTAGCACCATAGTTCCTAGACACCGTCTTATTGGAATGCCCAGTTTGCTTGTCGTGAGTTCGCTCATCGACCCTCGCGACGCGCATCATATCTTTGGCTGTATGACGCGTAGAGTGGAACGTAGTTTCAATGTTGCTATGTAATCCGGCTTTCTTCAGCTGTGTATTAAGCCGTTTAGATGCCGCACCTGCCGGGTCTTTAACGCGTGTTTTGCCATGGTAAAAACAGCCCGGGAATAAGTTGCTATCTCTTGGAATTGTTTTCACATAATCGATAAAGCCAGTTTTGATGACAAACTCAGGCAAAGCAATAATCCGGCGACTGCTGGTATTTTTAACTTTCCGAACTCTTGCAGCACCATCCGCATCGATGATGTCTGTCGTTAAATCAATAACCCAGCCACCACTTTCAACTTTGTAGATATCTTTTCTTTGTAGCGTAACGAGCTCTCCCACACGAGCACCAGTGAAAGAGCCTAGTAATGGCATCCACTTCATATCAGGTTGTTTGGCATTGGCTGAGACAGCAAACCATTTATTGAGCTCATCAACCGTGAACGGTTTGCGATCGACCGTACCTTTTGTAAAGGTTGGTAATCTGAATTTATTATCAACGACAGGTGAGGTAAATTCATATTGGTTCCCCATATCCTTAAAAAACACTCGCAAAAGCGATAGATAGTTCGTTTCGATGGTTTTAGCGGAAAGCGTCTCCAAACGCTCATTGTCTGACAGGTTCTGATTATAGGTTGACACATCTTCAAGTGACATGTCGCGTAAGTCTGGTTTTTTATTATAGTTAGAGGGTACCGCCGCAAGCATGATCGCGTATTTTTGAAACTGATCAAACTTATATTTATTCACCGGTTGATCGCCTGCAAAGGCAATAAAGTCATTGATGCGATTGTAATCGGTTGTTGTCTTTTTGACATTAATACCTTCTTTAAGACGAATATTATGGTGCCAGTCTTCAAGCGCATCGGATGTAACGGGTCGCTTAATCTCCGTTTCGAGATTTTGATCCAAGGATACCTTCATAGCAGCCAATTGTTCTGTTAATGATTCTATCTGCGATTTTTCGGCTTCAGCTTTTTGAGCATGTCTTTTAGAATTAACTGTGGTCAACATCGCTAAAACTCTGGCTAGCGAACCGTGATGTGCTCTTAGAGAGTTATTGCGTTCAATCATTAACGTTGCTTGGTTTTTGGAACGCTCTAAATTAAGCTCACGCTCATGTTCTTTGGCAGCAACTTTTAACTTTAGCTCTAGTTCATGAAGCTCCACTTTAAGTCTTAGTTCTTGTTCAGTCGCCTCAAGTCCTGACCTTTGTTCCTGTTTTATGGTCTCGATTTTTAGTCTTTTTTTAAACTCAATCTCCTGATTTCTAAGTTTAAGTTCCAGTGTTTTGATTTCTGCAGCATGCGCCTCTTCCTGTTTTTGGTGCATAAAATCGGAAAGTCTGAAGGCTTCTTTGACAAGCTTTTCATTCTCCGCGACGGATGCTATCAGCTCAGCGATTAGTGCTTCACGCTTTTCATTATAATCAGGACTGTTCGGATCATCTGGTATATCTGACAAAGTTACGCATCCTACTAGAGTTATTTTTTGGAATAACAAATCAGAATTACTAGCGAGTAAACGCGCAATACGAGACGCATCACGTACAGGCAGGTTGCCCAATAATATACGAATGGGTGATTTACCTAAAATAGGTTCAAGGTTTTTGGGGATTCGACGTTGAAATCTAAAGCCGTTTTCTCGACGTGTTAAATACATAGCTCACCTTTCGGGTACATGGGTGGGTACGTACCAAAACCAAGGTTTTAAAAACTAAGCAGAACCAACGGGTCAAAACATGGCGGAGAGGAAGGGAATATCTAATTTTCAGTTTAAATATATGATATTATTATGTATTTTTAAATGGTGTAGTTCCCACTGTAGTGCCCTTAGTGTTCCAACATGATATAGGAACGATCTGATATTCATTGAGGATCGAACTACTGGGTGTATTCTTGATGTTCATCTTTCAAATCTATATAACTCATCGGCACAATTTAATAATGACACGACAAATTATCCAGTCGAAAAACAACCAAACAGTAGACTACGGTCTTAAAACTTAGGCGATTAGTATCAAAAGCAGTCCCCATCGTAGTACTTCGCATTCTCTCGAGAGATATTATAAATCAATATCTTAATAAATATGGCGTGGTAGGAGAGACATCATCGATGTCTCCACGAAATATACCATGACCCGCAAAGCCTCTAAAGGTTGTGTTCACACTTTACATAAATTTATAAGCGTAATAATGTGCAACATATAAAATATTGTTCATTGTTGGATTTATTAAATGTTAGATAGCGAATATATCGCGAAATTACCGAAGCAAAAAGTTGAGGCTGCACTAAAAATATGTGAAGATTTTTTTTCTGGCACTCTTAAAGACGATCCCCATGATATTGCCTATACGCTTAATGTTGTACTTGGAGATGACGCTCCCAAAAACCAATTAGAAGAACCTTCCAACTCCAAGTCATTGTTCCTTCGCTTGTTGGTACCTAGCGATTCTCGATCCACGTCGGCAAGGAGGTATATTAGAGATGTGCATAGACACCTGAAAGCAGTACAGGTTAGAGACACAATCGCTGGTAATGCAATAATCTCTGTCGATCAGAATCTAATCGAGATTGAAAGTAGTCAAGTTCAACGAATTGAAATACTTTTGTCTGAAATCAGAGAAATAGTCAGAAGCTCAGACTCTATAGATGAAGATCATAAACTTCGTCTTTTAAAAATTGTCAGTAATTTTCAAACTGAAATTGACAAACCTATCAGTAGTTATCGAGTTTTCTTAAATGGAATGATTGAGACTAGCGAAGCCCTTGGTACTTCTGGGAAAAAGGTTAAGCCCGTATTTGATAGAGTTAGAGAGGTGTTTGGTATAGCCGATAAAGCTAAGAAAACGATAGAACAATTAAGTGCGCCGGAAGAAATAAAACAATTACCTTCACCCGAACACTTAGATTCTGAGGAATGACGGCTAATTCATGACTTGACTATGATGTTTGAGTGATAATAGTGATTGTGGAAAATCATTTACAAATCTTCAGCACTATTTTTGTGAATGACGCTGATAATTCATTTCGCCCATATTTGAACATGACTAGACCGCCACAATAAAATTTTTTCCAAAAGACTGGGGTACTGTGTATGGAAAGGAAAACTCATGTACGAAATAACTGATATTGATAGCTTTTTATCCGATCGGCTCACTAATGCAAAACCTATACAATATAGTAGGACGGCAAGAAGGGCTGTGATGCGATGTTACGGTGTGGGTGATGACCCACTAGAGCCGATTATTCGTTGCAGCGAAGGATCGGAGAGTTTTATCGAAAAGTACTCGGATGTTGCTAAAATTGATTCAGCTGAAGTTATAGAAATAAGAGATTTAATTTTTCTGGAAGAACGCATCAAGGAGTTCCCAGAAAAGGTTCGAATGCAGCGGCAACAATTCTTCAACTGCAACAATCTAACCCCATCGGTCTCAATTGCAATGTCAATTACCGCTAACAGCAGCAACGCTGTTTCGCTGTCTAAAAGTGTTAGTAGGGGAAGATCAATTGGCTTAAGCTTGTCCTATTCTGGTATTTTCGGTAGCGCCAGCACAAATATCAGCTTCAGTAAAACTGTGAGTATTGGCGAAGCCAGCTCATGGTCTGAGAGTGAAAGCGTATCGCGTTCGGTTAGCGTCAATATTCCAATTCCAAGTAATACAGCAGGTATTGCCACTCTTCTAGTTTATGAAACTACTGTTGAAATACCATTTGAAGCAAGTGTAGTTGTTGATGGTAGCTTAATACCTAATGAAAGTGGCTACAGCAAAGCCTCAGAAATTCTCCCAGAAGAAGAGCGCATCACCAAAATAGAAGGCACCCTAAGGATACAAGGTGTTTCTGATAGCGTGTTTACGACGAAAACACTCCCCGGCAAATGCACAGATGATGCTAATACTGAATTGCCCACCAAAGTTACAGAAACATTTGAGTTTTTAGAAATGGCGTCAACAGAAAAAATGAAAGATACGAAGACATTCTTAAAAGACGCGCTTAGTCAGGATAAATACTTCGATCAAGAGGTGGAGCTGTTTCGTGCTACATCTAATATTGAAGAAAAGGCTGCAACTATTGGGCCAATTCCAGATGGGGTTCACTATACAATTTTGTATGTTAGAGAAGTGATGAAAATGGACCCAATTTGTGGATTTAATGACGTTGGCTTTCCAAATAACGCCACGTTCAGAGTAGAGGGACGGCAATACATGCACTACCTAAATGGTAACATCATCAGTCAGTGGTTCGAGGAAAAAGAAATGCATATTGGATGCGTTCAAGTGTAGAAGCTGATGCAGTCTATTTCAATTCAAGAATAGCCTCAATTTGCCGGATAGATGTGCTTGCAACTTTATCTGTTTTAGGAGCTGGTGTAAAAGTAATGACATTTGAAACAGTTTCAGGAAGCCCAGAGAACTGGGCTTCGCAGTGTTTCATATCTACGTTTCGTAATTAAATACGATTTTCGTTGGTATTGGCGGCTTCAAGACCAGCCATTGCAAGAGCACGACGCTCTGCTGCCTGATGTAGGTTCTGAACCAACACGTGGTGATGCGCCCAATATTGTACAAGTGCATAGAGACCAAATTCTTTGTAGTCAGGTGCACCATAAGGGCCATATACAAATTCACTCATCTGACCAAGCAGTTCACCGCTGACGATCTCACTATGCTTGATGCGTACAACACCGCCGCAATCAAACTCTTCCTGATCGATGATTTGAAAAGCACCATCTGCACTAATATCAATCAGTGTATACTTATCAATTTGGAACTCTACGCCATCCTCATCGAGACTTGTAAGTGTTAGTTCGACGATACATTGCGGGCCAAACAATCCGACTTCATTGACGATCACCATTTCCTTTCCCGCATCTTCTTGCTTCCAACGAAATGGAACAGTGGTCGGTTTATTGATATCGACTAATCCGTTGTAATTATCCTCAATCAAGCTGTAATCATCTTTCTTGCGACGAATATCTGCCGCAAGTTGTTTATAGTCGAATTGATCTTCACGCTTTGCCATCATGTGTTCAAACAATTGGTTCTTTTTTTCTTCTTTTTCTACTGCCATTTTTTGGCCTCCGTAGTTTGTTTCAATAGACGGTTTATCCGCCTCTGATTAGAAACCTAGATCGCGAAAGACCGAAGGAAAGGGCCGCGAGAAAGAAAAGTAGAAAATAACGAGAATCAAGTTTCATACTATATTATCTTCACATATTGTTCCGGTTCCGTTATAATAAGATATGAGAATCGGCTATTGCAGAGTTAGTACAAACACACAGAACTTAGACCGTCAGGTTGCTGCACTTCGTACAGAAGGCTGTGACAACATTTACCGTGAGAAAGCGTCTGGTAAATCCCTCAAGGGGCGACCCCAGCTTGATAAAGCCATCGATGCGTTAGGTACAGATGATATCTTGGTCGTTGCCGAATGGGATCGTGCAACCCGTTCTATGCAAGATGGCCTCAACATCATGCAACGCGTAGCAGATAGGGGTGCATTGGTGAAAGTGCTGGACAAACCCTTTCTTGATCTTACCACGCCTATGGGCAAAGGCATTCTAGCATTCATGTCGGCTCTAGCAGAGGACGAACGAGAACGCATCATACGCCGTGCCGCTGAGGGGAGAGAGATAGCCAAGAGCAAAAATGTACGATTCGGACGAAAACCAATTCTCTCACCGGATCAACAACAGGTAGTGCGAAACCGGTTGGCCAATGGAGAGTCCTGTCGGCAAATCGCTAAGGATTTTAGAGTTTCTCCAGCAACCATATCCCGATTGAGTTAGTTTCAGCCAAACTATTTCCTGCGTCTACGCAAAAACTGTCTTCTGAGGGCAATCAAAACAGCTGAATAGATTGGAGAATATCCTGATGAACCTACACGTTTCATTGCGTATTGGTGCACTCTACGACTCTTCAAAAGCAGCTAATTCAGGCTGGCGGACACAACCAACAACGAAAAACACAAATTAGCGTTACATTTTAATACTAGATAATCTCTCTGTGATAGAAACTTGGGAACTATAAGTCGTACAACATTACTATTATCTCTGGGAGAACAACAAATAGTCGATTCGCAATCACAGCCAAAACACTCTGGAAAACTATGGGATAGTAACTGAATATACTTCGCATAAGATGGACTTTAAGAGGGAAGCAATTTAACTTTAGGTTGAAATTTTTCTTAAAGCAGCATATTCGACATCTAGAACTATTGCAGGCCATAAAACCTGAGACTAGAGAAGATTGCAAACAGATGGAATGAACAATTGGCTGAAAAAGAATTATCAAAAATAGAACTTCTTGCAGAAAAAGCCACATCTCTTCCTGCATTTGGTATTAATTTGTTAGATATAAGACGTAATGTGGAACAGATATTGAGCCAGTTTGGTAAAGACGGCTTGTTTTCTGAATACACTCCACACGATATGTCGCATATTGATGACATGTTACTAACCGCAACTTGGATCATTCCAGAAAACACAAAAGAAATTATGACATCTGGCGATTGGCTAATGTTAGTGCTCTGCATTTATTTTCATGATATGGGATTAGTTGTAACTAAAGATGAGTTTTCTAATCGCAAAAAAACTGGATTCCCAACATTTTGTAAGGAAATTTTGTATGCTGATTCTGACGGATCTGACTACAAAGCCAAGGTAGATTCTCTTGAAGAAACTGAAAAGGAGAAATTTTTATATCAGGAATTTGTTAGGCACAATCATCCCGTAAGAGTTAAAACTTGGATAGAAGGAAAGAAATCTGACCTCTATGGATACTGTAAGTCACAGGTAGAAATTATCAGTAATTTACTAGCACCTCTTTCGGCAGAATTCAGAACCTCTCTAGGGCAAGTATGTGAAAGCCATGGCCTCGATGATTTAGAAGACTGCAAAAAATACTTCCAAAATGCACCATTTGGCAACAACCCTCAGGAAACAGTTAACAAACAGTATATATCAGCACTTCTTAGGACAATCGACTTAATACAAATTACAAGTCGACGAGCTCCATCTTCTTTGTACAGACTTATTGACCCAGTAGACCCTATCAGCCAACAAGAATGGGCAAAGCAAAACAAGGTACGCACGGTTAGAGCGCAAATTCCACTAGATAGTGATGGCATACCTGCACCCAAGCAACAAAGTGATACAATTGAAATCTTTGCTAATTTCGACGAGGAGATCGGTTTTTTCGGATTGAACTCATACATCCGTTATGCAACTGAGCAATTAAAAGAAACGCACGCAATCCTTGAACGTACAAAACATACTTCTCCCAAACCATATAGCTTCCCATGGAAAAACATTGATGATTCTAACATCATGGTGGAGGGTTTTGAACAAGAACCTTTCGGATTTGAAATTGATCAAGAAAAGATTCTAGATCTATTAACTGGGCATACACTCTACAACAACAGTAACGTAGTCATAAGAGAGCTGACACAAAACGCAGTCGATGCTGTACGCCTTCAGAATCATGAAAGTGGGGAAAAAAATGGTAAAGTCCATGTTCATTGGAACACAGATAAATCTCGATTGACTATCAGGGACAATGGGACTGGCATGACTCAGGAAGTTATAGAGAACAACTTGCTTAAGGTAGGATCATCTCGATATCAATCTTCTAAGTTTAAAGAAAAATATCCTGACTTTAATCCCATTAGCCGCTTTGGTATTGGTGTGCTTACGGCCTTTATGGTTGCCGATACAGTTGAAATAAAGACAATCTGCCCAGCGGAAGAGCTTGCCCGTTCAATATCTTTAAGATCCGTTCATGGCAAATATTTAATTAAACTGATAGAAAAAGATTATAAAGGAGAGATTGACGAACTAGGTGCGCATGGTACGAGTTTTACCTTAACTTTTAGAGCATCAGCCAAAAGAATTGATGTCGAGGAAGCACTTAAAAATTATGTTATGTTTCCAGACTGTGATGTTGAACTTCAAATTAATGGTGAACACCCATCAAAAATAGGATATGACTCTCCGAAGTCTGCGTTGGAAGATTATCTTCAAGCCCAAAAAACAGCCAACCTATATGGTAGGACAAAGACAGAAGTGAGAGAAGTCGAAGCGGCTGGTGTAAAAGTTGCTTATGCGATGGCCTATAGCAGTCATTATAGGGATTGGCAATTTGTTCGCTCCCGTGAAAACAGAACTAGGTCGGCAAGACAAGAAAAACACTTTTCACCAGTGTCTACGTGCATAGAAGGAATTGTTGTACATAAGGGACTAATTGGCGAGTTTGATCCAGAATTGGTTGCTGTTGTAAATCTTACTGGTCAAAAAGCACCAAAAACAAACGTTGCTAGAACTGCAATTGAAGCCACTTCAGAATTGGAGCGTTCTGCTTCAATTATCAACCGAGTATTACTTAAGGCTGTTGAATCTGAGCGTGTTCGGTTAGTTGGAGAAGAAAATTATTCACTTACATGGGCTGTCGAGCAAATGCCGCTATTGATGCTGCCTATCATCCACAACAAAGGTCGGACGAATAATACCGAAGTGCAAGTCGCAAAATCACAAGAATTAAAACGAACCAAAATTTACTTAGGCGAAATAAAAGGTAAACGTGACGTTTACTCTTGTGCCGATTTAGAGAATGCAGGTAAATTTTGGACAACTGATTCAGTGCTATTAAATTCAACAGAGCAATTGGTGCGAGAAGCCAAACGAGAAGTGCCGAGGACTGCATTGTTGAAATTGGTATATGGCGATTCAGCTTATGTTCCCGACGAGTTGGTAGTATCCAACATAAAAAACTTCGGAGTTGCCAAAGATTTAGTTAATGAAGAATTCGAAATTGACTACTTAAAAGGAAGCGTTGAAGAAAAACGCTTGGATGCACGTTGGGTTAAAAGTTCTGGCCTTTGGATCGAAGCAAACGAAATAGTTCAGGCTTTATTAGATTTAGAAAGCTCAGAGGTCTATGATTTTTATAACATTCTTCTCGATCATTTGAGACATACTCGTACATCATCGAGTTTCGACACTTATTTTCCAGTAAAACCAGATAAAATAAATTGTGCGGGATTAGAAGGGTATGATGCCATCCGCACATCTGGCGATTCGTATTTCTTGCCACATTCGCCGATTGCCAAGTACTTTTCCTCATTGGAAGGGGATTGGAAAAATTCTATCGACGATTTAAGAATAGCCTTTTTTGTCAGCGTATTGTGCAGCCAGTCCATTGTCATGGTTGATTCTTCTTTGGAGCATGTAGTCAATTCCGTAGAAAAATTAATGAACAGCGATATAATAAAAGAGACAAGTGCAACATTTTCAGAAGCAAAAGCACTACTCAACGGAACGGGAAAAATAAACTGTTATGATCCTCTCTCATGGCGACAGCGTGCTCTTGATGGTACAAATATCTATTGACGCATGATACCGCCAATTACCTGAAATGTCAGTGTGATTAACTATTCATGGTCATTTATACAATGAGGCTGTTAATCTTGACTTTTCAGATTTGAACATCGGCAACCGATGCGATTGCGATTTGGTGGATGGACCGAATTTAAAATTCAATATACCCTATGTTATCCGGATGTTTGCCTGATCAATGCTATTACAATTTGAAATTGTGATATCATAGTTAATCAATGCTGCCTCTAGGATTAAACAAAACCATTACACGATTTTTCGCCTGTGTTTATAGCTCTATGAGACGAAAGAATGATTTCTGAAAACGGTCGTTTTTGATTATCAAAACCACTGTTAAGTTCCGGCCGGAAAACCACAACGATTACAATAGTTCTTCCAACGCCCTGCATTCTCATTATCTAATCTCAAAACCAACATAGCCTCCTGATATAATTTCATGAGTTTTAAGAATCATGAGGAGAACATATGAAGATTGGATATTGCAGGGTTTCAACGAATGAACAGACAGTGCAATCTCAAATGGATGCATTAGAGAAAGAGGGATGCGAACGTATCTTCACGGAGATTGCATCTGGTTCACGATCAGATCGTCCAGTACTGCAAGAAGCTGTGGATTTTCTTCGTGCTGAAGATACTCTCGTCGTCGTACGACTCGATAGAGCAGCTAGGAGCCTTTCTCACTTATTGAACCTTCTGAATGATTTTGATCAACGCGGTATTGGCTTTCATAGCCTCAGTGAAAACATCGATACGTCATCTGCTGGTGGCCGATTGGTTTTTAACATATTTGGATCGATAGCTGAATTTGAAAAAGACCTGATACGAGAACGAACTCGGGCAGGTCTGGCAGCAGCACGTAAACGTGGCCGCGTAGGTGGCAGACCAAAAACTATGACAGATGATAAACGAGATGCAGCTTTGAAGCTCTTAGAAGCTGGAACGGCTGCAAAGGATGTAGCAACCGCCATTGGTGTGAGTTTACCCATGCTCTATCGACATTGTCCTGTCAACTAAATGAAATCTTATTCGCATCTTGCCTTAGCAAGCCCGACATATGTCTCTGACAGGTCAATTCCGATAGCTCTGCGATTGAGGTTCATAGCGGCGAGTGTAGTGGTGCCTGTGCCAAGGAATGGATCAAGGATAATGCCACCTTCTGTACAGGTGGATAGAATTGGAATGCGGCAGAGTTCTTCAGGATAGGCCGCATAATGCGTATCACGGCCTCTGGTGCTCTCTGGAGCAATATCCCATACATCTGATGGTAATGATCCTCTGGGGTCATATTTGAGGAAGTAGAACCCATTGTCTTGAAGGGCTTTACCTCTGCTTGATTGTTCAGAATGAGTTGCCCGATGTGATCCCCTAAGTATCATTCGGAAGTCGTTGAGATCACCATTCCTGATCTCATCAAAGGTTGCGTTGAGTTCATAGAGTGCTTTGATCTTCTCACTATCGGTTAAATGATCTGATTCTGTGATCTTGTCATGATACGTCTGATAGGAAATACCCGTTGCTGTGACGAGTTCACCATCTTGCATTTTGGGTTGCTTCGGTGTTTTTCGAATAGCATCTGCATCGTAGTAATAGTCTGTTTGTTTGACGAAGTGGAAGACCATCTCATGGCGATTGGGTAATCGATCAGATGAATTATCCATGCCTGCCTTCTTCTTATGCCAGATATTGGAGTTACGTAATATCCAGCCCTGTTCATCAATCAGCTTTAATGCCACTCGCCATGGCACACCCTGCTGGTGTTTATTGATATAGCTATCGCCGATGTTCAGCCAGAATGATCCAGCAGGCTTTAATACCCGATGAAGCTCCTTGGTGACCTTCATCAGGTTGGTCACATATTGATCCAAGCTTTCTTCCTGACCAATACCCGCCGCTTCATATTCTCGAAGTCCATAATAGGGTGGCGATGTCATCACCATGTCGATGATGCTTGATGGAAATAACTTCAGAATATCTGTTGCATCACCAACGATGAAAGCTGGTAATGGATTGTCCTCAAGACTATCGCTTCTATCCAGTAGATCAGCAATTTCGTCTGGTAACTGATGATGTATATCAACAACGTCAGGTGTACCATTTACCTTCATCAACCTCGGTACCAGCTTAAGCTGATGCAGAACCCTCTCCAGATTCTCAATACGACCCTTGAAGTTCTTCTCCAAGGATATGATCATTGTCTGGCTCACACCAATGGCTTTGGCTAATCGTCGTTGGGATAATCCACGAGCATTGCGACGTGCTGCTAGTGATCCATGATAACCAACTTCCTTATCATAGCCTGCCCAAACCAGTTGATGGCCCGATGCATGGATAATCAACATCAGTGATGTAATGCTCCCAGCACCCTTCTCACATCCAATCAGTGTTGGAAGTGACACACCAGCACGTGTCGCAATATCTGCCTGAGTATAATCAAGTCCCATCCGAACTGACTTGATAAGGGGTCCAATTCTTTGCATTTGTTTTCTTTATATTAGATGGCGACAATGTAAAGATATACAATGCACTTTCTCGATGTTTTCTGATGCTATCTGTAACGCACTGTGAGTCTGATTCCATTGCAGGTTTACCTTCTTACCACCGCACATATTCCGAATAGGCGATGGACCAACTTCGTCTGGACTTTGTACAACAACAGACATGGCAGTGTATCTTACTAAGTTCATTGATTGGCCCAATGCAGACTTGCGTTGCTTTTGCAAAGTTAAAAATTCAGAAGTAACAATGTTGAAACGGAGCGATAATCCAATAATTACATTTCATCATACTTGTAGATATATAATTTCTGTTCTACTTTACCGTGAAATACTTTTCTGGGAGAAATAAATGGAACCAGCTACAATTTTGACGGCTCTTATCGCCGGAGCCACCGTTGCCTTGAAGGACACGGCTGGACAAATAGTCAAGGACGCCTATTCCGGCTTGAAGGTATTAATTACGGAAAAGTTTTCTGTTGGCTCAATAACGATGCTTGAAAAGGACCCTCATGATGAAAGTTTCAAGCAATCTGTAGAGAAAGAAATTAGGTTAACACCAGAACTATTAAAAGATGTTGAAGTTCAGCAATTAATTGCAAATCTTTATACCGCGATTGAAGAGAATGTCCCAGAGGAAGAGCTTAAATATGTGGGTATTGATGTCAAAACCATACGCTCCAGCCGCGACACGATTATCAAAGGCATCTCTGGCTTCCAAAAGGGTATTAAATCCGAACTGATTGATTCCGGACAAGATACAATCATAGAAAATATTTCGGGAAAGCCAAAGGCGTAGCAGATACAGTTCCTAACACTGCTACGCCGATTAAGGTGGGGGAAATTTCATCCGGCGAGATAACAAAGGTTGGTGGCACAGATATCCATTTGCCAGCGATTAAAGGTACGCAAGACGAGATTTTCAAAAACCTGTTTGGTCCTTTGGCGGTTGAGATTGGAAAAGGATTAGTTGCTGATTATAAAAGTTCCAATGGAGAAGAATTGTCAACAGCTGAAACAGATAACCTTAGACGCCATGCGGATGCCGTACGGGAGCAGCAAACAAGTCCCGAAAGGGAACCAACACGAAAACAGCGAAAACGTCTTTTCGAGTGGATAGATGAAGCATCGGAGACGAACCCAGATATTTCGCCCGAAGAGTCTGCAAAGTGGCAGGCCGTGTTAAGTGAAATTCTCGGGCGGAATGATCAGGCGAGTTTAGAGATCCTAAAATCACTTAATACATACGATGTTGAGGCGATTTCCAATCTTGGTTCAATGGGCGGCAGTCTATCAAACGGCGAAACCACAAGATTGATTTCCCTTGGAATAGTCGAAGAGCGTTCTATTTTAAAAACCAGCTTATTTGTTCCTGCGATTGTGATTGGAATACTGACCTTATTTCCAGTAATCAATACTAATTTGTTCGATATTTTTTTTAATAGCTCAGACGTATTTGTACAAGAATCTTTGCGAAGTCAGTATCAACTCCTAATTTCAACGGCGGGGATGTTTTCTTTTTTTGCATTTGGATTGGCTGCGTCCATTTGGGTGCGAGAATCAAAACGCGTCTTTTTCACGCCGCTGGGTCGCGATATAAAGAGAAATATCGACCGTTTTGTGTGAATTTAAACTCAATTTGTAGCTGAGTTCCGAATGGAAGAAATTGCGGCGTCCGGTTGGCATGGTGACCTATGACAAAATTCTACAGACTTCTCTCGAATAGAAACGATGCTAAGGCTTAACTCTGAATCTAATAGATGCGCCATAGTAACTGCATTATAAGCAAATCTAAGATGTCAAATGTCAACTTCTGGCACATTTTAAATGAAATAGTAGAGAGCTTAATATGTCCCCATTTGGCCCAAACGAGATATTTGAGATAAATTATTTTCTAAAACTTGACTGCCTGCTTTGCAGTTATAAATAAGGGAAATCCCCTATGTGAAAGGATCCGATTTTACATAATCCTCTCCTCGTCAATCTTTTAAACCGAGGAGAACACTATGAATATCTCAACTCTGACAAAAACTATTTTGCTTCCAAGTGTAGCCGCATTAACACTAAGTGCATGTTCTGTATCTGTGGATAATGGCAATGGTGGCGGAATAACACCTCCGCCGCCGCCGCCTGTCAAAACTGTCCAGCCCAGCAATATTTCGCTTAGTCCAGGTGTTTTCTATGGAGCAAATGGCATCCGTGCGCGTGTAGCTCGCAGTGGTCGCGGCTACACTGTTCAAAATTTAACCGGCAAAAATGGCCCAAAAGACTACTATGCAGATCAGGGTGGCAATCGCTACAAGGGGCCGAGTAATTTTTATATTCAAGTAGAATCAAGCAAGCGATTTAAATGGAAAGGTGTGCATGGATTTAAGATCATGCATGATGATCGTAAGGACGCAAGATAACCAAGCAATATAATCACATAAAGGGCGCAACAAGCGCTGCTCGGTTTGCGTTGTTTCGCAACCTAATGTGATAAGCCTACTCCTCAAATGAGGAGTAGGTTTCTTTATGATGGAAACGGAGACAAGTATGAAACGTAATAGTCAAAATATTGCCCTTCTAGTTATGACATTTGCCGTGAGTTTGATAGGGGCCAGTTTTGCACAGCAAGCTACAGTTGATCAGGATGAATTTCATGAGATACGTATAATAGACCCTGAAGCTTCAGATGAAGCTATAAATGCCCTTTTACCTTTTTTGAAACATTTCCCCGATGCTGAGGAGAAACGTGTAAAAATTAAACTAACCTTGGAACCAGTTGGTGATGGAATCAAGTTTAATTTAATTGAGACAGGCTTTGCCGATGATTCAACAAAGGGGCAGCATTTTCGCGGTCTTATCAGCGAAGGCAAAGACGGTTGGGCTTCGACTGAGCTTACCCGAAAATGGCTGTGTTACAGAAGTCGGTCGTCAAGTGGTTTGTGCGTATAAAACTTACGGAAAATTTATCATGGCTTGCTAGCCAGGTTCAGTGCCTGTAAAGCGATATTCATGTTGCAGATGAAACGGCAGATCGTCAGTGTGGCTCATTTGGAATAGCTATAGAAAGCGAGGTTCCGGATGATCTACCAGGATTTAACCTAAACTCAAATCCATTCTTGTGTGCTAGTTCTGAGATAATAGCCATTCCATGTCCTTTACCCTTTGTATCTGATACTGTTTGATCCAGGCGCATACCTCGTTTGCATGCGTCATGGAATTCTTCTTCGGTTAGACCTGGTCCGGTATCGTGCACTTCAACATAAATTTTTCGAACGCCACGCCTAACACCGAGAAGGACTTTTCCGGAAGGTGTATATTTGACAGCATTGGATACCAAGTTTGACACAATACGCATCAAATCCAGCGGTGGAATAGAGATATTCAAAGATGTTGGTATAAACTTAAATTCCAGTTGTTTTTCCTTAGCGTCTGGCAAGAACATCTCATAAATACTCGAGAGTATCTCCCCGATCTTCATATCAATGACGGGATTTTTAGACTCAGATTGTTCATGTTTTTCGTTCCAGTCTGCCAAGATAGCATCAACATAATCAAAACTATCGTAGATATCTCCATATTGTTTATCGGCAGTTTTGGCGTCGCTGCGCATGGCCCCATGGACCGCAAGACGAAGTGCTTGTAGGGGTTGGCGCAGATCATGGATCGTATTTTCAAACAGCTCATCTCGTCTCGAAGCATCTTTTGTAATAAGCTCATAACGTGCTTCTAAACCCTGCAATCGCGTTGTCATATCAAGGTTCCGCTCAGCCTGTTTGAGACTATTCTGAAGCGCTCTTTGACGCTGTTCCCGAAGTTGATTGTATTTGTCAGCGATGGCAAGTCCCATCATAACGGCATCAAAAATCATAACAAACCGCATGCTGTCATATTGAAATTGTTGAGAAATTTCGATTCCAAACCAATGCCTTAGTGTCATCATGGATGCTGAAATGCATGCGCCTAGCCATGCAAAAACGTAAAAACGCACCTCTTTAAAACGCTTTCTGGCTGCGAGAATGGCTGCAAGTGTAAATACCATTAATGATACCAAGACGACAATAATCAGAAATTTTTTGATAAGCCTCGGGTCAATAAATAAACCAGATATTATCATTGCAGATACAACGAGAATAATAGCAAGTAGAAACTTATCAATAACTGGGTGTTCTTTGGGTGTACTGAGAAAAACCTTAGCATACAAGGCGCCAAAAATCGCATAAGAACCTCCAGTCACAACAGAAGCATAGCTATTGAAGGCAGGAAAGCCAGGCCATAAATATTGAAATGCAACACCATCTGAATGCAAAAGATATAATAATGTTGATCCGGCATAGGCTATATATGCAGGAAAGATTGCATGCTGTAATGCTATCCAAGCGAGAAGAGCAGCTACAATTAAAATCAGCATCATGCCATAAAACACAAACTGCTTAGCAAAGTTTCTTGTTGCAATTGCTGTAAACGACTCAATTGTTTCAATACTGAGAGGCAAGTTTGTGGACCCCTCAGTCCAAAACTGTACATAAACAGTCTTTCTTTCATTCTGTGCAATTGTAATTGGAGCAACAATTTCTGGATAAGCAATTGGTCTAGTTGCGAAACCGGATGTTAATCCTTGATTTAGAACGTGTGTAATCTTGCCATCATTTGATACGATATAAATGTGAAAAATTTGTTTGAAATTCTCATGGAAATATAAACGCCAATCAATTTGACTATTGGACTTGTTTTCAAGTTTTAGCTGCATCCAAACATTGGCATTTGTATATCCAACATCAACTACCCGAGTCTTAATAGGTTGAAATGCGTTTTGCTTTCGTTGAACGATATCGGATATTTGTAATTTACGCGTTTCGTCCACATATATGTCGATATATTTGGCAACGTGATCTGCGTCGATAGCACTCGATAATTTTAAGGTTCGTTCAGCGGAGGCAGCGAATGTGGTTGTGTCACTAATCGCAAAAATAGACAGGAATAAAGCTAAGATGTATAGATAAAAATTGTTTGGTAGGCCAAAGGTAGGGGTATGGTTCACAGTGTTTTTGTCGCGGATGATCACGAACTGACGATTAATGGCATTTGCAATGCATTTGATGACGTTTTTGATTTTGAAGTTATCGGTACAGCTCGTAACGGTATTGATGCTATCGCTCAAATCAAGCGGCTCAGTCCTGATGCCGCAATTTTGGATTTCATTATCCCCGGGGCAACTGGCCTTGAAATTATGGTCGAGGCCAAACGTTGGAGTCCTAAGACCAAATTTATAATCGTTACAGGCAGCCCTTCGGCACAAATTTTTTCGCAAATCACTGATGCTGGTGCAGATGGAATATTTCTTAAATCTGGGCCAGTTGAAGAGTTGCTTAACGGAGTTCGAGACATTGCAAATGGCCGAAAAATTATAGGGGCAGGGACGAAAAAGTTTTTGAATGAAATAAAGTATAGCGACGAATTGTCGGTACGGGAAATAGAAGTGCTTCAGTCTATTGCCCGAGGACTTTCCAACAAGCAGATCGCTGAGCATTTGGGTATAAGTCCCAAAACCGTTGACAATCATCGAACAAATATGATGCGAAAACTCAATGTTCATTCAACAGCTACCTTGCTTGTTCGTGCGATCAAAGATGACCTTATAACAGTCTGATCTATTTTCAGCTATATTATCAGTCAATGAAATGGGGTGATCCCCTCAAATCATAAGATTTATTTCAGCTATAACTAGCCATAGCTCCCCTTTTTTATTTCTGATTTGACGATGTGATCCCGTTTATAAATGAGGGAAATCCCCTATATAAATTGCTGCGTTTTCGCATGATGGTTTCTCTTCAATCTAACAAGCCGAGGAGAAAAAACATGAATTTTTCAACTTTCACAAAGAACCTATTATTGGCAGGCCTAACCGTCACTACGCTGAGCGCCTACACTGTTGCTGCTTCCGCGAACTGCGGTAGATCCGGTCAGTCATTTCAACCCAGCGAGATTGCACTAAGCCCTGGTGTGTTCTACGGCGCAAATGGTATCCGTGCACGTGTCGCACGCGATGGACGAGGTTTTAAGGTAAAAAATCTGACCGGTAAAAATGGCGCATATTATTCCTTCGCAGATCAGGGCAACAACTGCTACGTAGGGCCTCGAGGCTATTATATCCTGGTTCAATCTTGGGAGAAATTTAAATGGAAAGGGGTGCACGGCGTGAAAATAATGCACGATAAGCGCAAAAACGCTCGATAAGTACATTTCCTGATGACGAGTGGTATTGAAAGGAAACGAGGCAAGTGTGAAACGCGTATTCCAAAAGGCCACTCTCATCATTGTTTGTATCTATTCAGTTTAATCGCCGCTGGTTTCTCAGAGTATGTAACACTCGATCACGAAGGCTATTATGGTAAACCGCCATCTTTCGCTTTGCCCTTTCAAATACCCTTTAAATAGAACGCTATTGGAAGTTAAGAGGGGCTGGAGATTTAGCAGCGTTATGAAACATCCCTATGACTCTGGAAGCAAGATTTCCGCAATTGGCACGAAGACGAACTCGCAATTGATTTCTGCATGTCCGCTTATCGCTATTTGGCAGACAACTCGCAAACGCATCGATCACCCTCTGCCGACCAAGTTTCCGTTTTACAATTGCTACAAACCCCAGAACTCTGGGCTATTGGGTGAATCCGGGTGTGGGACTAGTTATAAGAGGAATAGACTCAGAAGAAGATACATAGAAATCACTATCAGTTATATCGAAAGTATCACTGTAAGAGTCATAAGAAGAAGTATCAGAACTAACAGTCATTGATGACAGAAGCTGTAGTTCCTGTACTCGTTGAGCTTTATCTCCATAGGTTATCTTACGAGATGATCTTGGCCATGAGTTTCTGATCAGAAGCATATCACGAATTGCTGATACATTATCGTTGTCTGGATCACTGAACGGTAGATCGACCTTCATCTGTTCCAATCCTGCATATTCACCCCAACCTTGAAGGCCACCTGATAGATATCCATCAGTTGTTTCCATTGTAGGTTTTGGATTACTAAAACAGATACGACCGTCACCCGGATAGAATTGCCGCATCTTCTTGGTTATCTGATAACTGGTGAGGAATGGATGCCAAATGATACCATGACCATGATAGTTCATAGCGATCTCAGATGACCTATTACCGTTCCTGAAGCTTGGATGGATATCAGTTTCTGGCATAAACAGATACTGGCTGTCCGCCATACATGCTGAGACATCACAGATCATCCGTACAACAGCGTCAGGCATCTCTTGCTTGATGAACTCTTGGAACTTGGCTCTTTCGCGTCTGGTGGTCTCTATGCCATTCATATCTCTTCGTTCAAGAAACAGATCAATGGTGAATGGATGACACTGCGATTGAGGAAAGCCATTGAATGGCTCAGTCAACCATCTACCTGCAACGGATCGATAGTTCTTGGACTTGCTCCGTGATTGCTTGGGGTCTGCTCGTAGCTGATAGATATCATCATTCTTGGTATTGCTTCTGTACGGCATACCACTTCCACAGTGATCGCACTCTGGCAGATTACATGGTCGATGGAATGAACATCTATCTCTACGTCTGTTGCGATCTTCTAATTCAGGCATGGTGTCTGAGGTTGTACGAACAGCCTTTCGCTTTCCATGGTTAGTGCCATGCTTACCCAGAGCGACATTCAGTCGTTGTCGTTCTTCATCATTTATCTGATCTATATCCATACCAACCTCAATCACTGAACACGCAGTCAGCCATGAGGCTGCCAATCATGATCCTATTTAGGGGAGATATTTCCAGTCAGACCAAAGTCAACGCAAAGGTCTACAACATTGCTAAATACAGATGTCAGGAAATGAATGAGGGTTATGAATTGAGGAAACGAATTACCATCAGGTCCGTGGATGATGAAACCGTCGATATGCTCAGAACACTTCGTGAGGATGAAGGTCGTTTCATGGGGCACATCGTCAGTGATGCAATCCGTGACTACTGGGATGAACGATATCAAGAAGAGGAGGACACTGGGCCAGTTTATGAGTGATCTGTAATGAACAGCGTTTTGTTGTCAGGTCGTTTAGTTTTATGTGTTTTTGTTAGGCGAAGCCCCAATTCTCTGGGGTTTCGTTTTTTAGTTTGTGACGAACTAATTTATTTCGATATGATAGGCTGATATTGAATGAAGTATTCAATAATGGGAACATACGTTGATACGATGCGGATTAAACATATTTGGCTGGGCAGCAACAATTGTGAGTGCTGCAATTGTATTGGGGCTAATTGGCTTGATGATCTATATCAATAGTGAGATGAGCTTAGTGTGCGGACGAGATGGTGGTTATTATCACAGCGGCGAGTGCAAAGATTTGGGCAGCCTCGGCGGAGTAACGATCTTAGCAGTTGGCTTCTTTCTCCTGCTGGCCTCCATCAGGCCGGTGATCTATTTTGTGATGAAAGCTAGACAGGAAGATTGATTACTCATCAACCTCTCCGATCTGGATGTGATCGTAGTCTACGATTGAATGGCTGTTACCTGCTTTATCACCTGCTCGATAAATGCCAATATGCAGTTTAGGCCGACCACACTTGAAGAGGTTCGGAAACTCTGTTTCAGCCAAGAGCGGAAAGCCATCGATAGAAACTGTTAGACTGTGTGTACGCCCAGTTCCGTACAGAATTTCAATTTTATGCCATTGGTTATCAACTGGGTCGTTATCGACAAACTTGCTGATATATTCCTCACCGCTGGTCTGTGTTCCCAAATTGAATGCGAACTTGCCGCGTCCGCCGGATGATTTCTGCCACCCGCCTAGCTTGGCTTGTACCGGTACTCGACTTGTTGGGCAGTCCTTGATCTGGAAGAATGTTGCAGTCATTGCGTCCTGATCAAAGCCCTGTACAAACCGAACATCAAAGCTGATGTGATACGCCTTTCCAGTATTCTTAAACAGATGCCCAGTCCATTCAGCCCTTTCTGAATAGGGTTTGTCATACTTAGCATTGTGCTGCTTATTATTATCAGTTGGACAGCCACCAATATCACCGTCGCGTAGTTGGAAGCGTACAAAGCGCCTTCCATCTTCCTCTATCCACTGGGCACTGTCATTTCTTGGATGCTTACAGTTCGGCTTTCCTGACCAGTTCCAGTCGCTATCGGTTTGCATATCCGCATAGGCAGGAACAGCAAGCGATAGACTCGCCAACATAGCCAGCAGCAGCGAACGAAGGACAGAGTAAAGAATGGAGTGATGGATCAAGTGAGCCTCCTGAAAGGCGTTATATTCGCCTTATTGTGTGATGTATAGAATCAATATATAACGTTATGTGTTATAAAACACAACTAACACCACATCACGGAGCATTCAAAATATCAGGCAAATCACTTCAACTTGGAGGCCAAGTTCAATGCAGCAGGCGCTAATCTATGAAATCCCCGACAAAACCCAGAGCACGAGTCCAGAACGCTATTGCCGCTCTCCGCAAACAAAGAGAGCTAACCCAAGCTCAGTTCGCAGAACTCGTCGGCACATCAACAACACACGTGTCACGGATCGAAACGGGAGAGTCATCATTAACACAATCAATGATGACCAAGATTGCCTCCGCACTCGATATCGAGCCACAGGATTTGTTTATCACCTCACCAAACGAGGGAGAGATTAATCTGGATATTCTACATCATGTGGTCAAGCAACTGGATGAGTGGCTTGAGGACAAAGGCTTTAGAATCAGTGCTGAAGATAGGGCCGACTTCACTATCGAACTGTATCGTCTTGAAGCAGATCGTATCAAAGCTGCCGAGCTTGCACCTGAGGATGTCAAAGTTGCCAAATATGAGAACCTGCTGAAGCGGTCTTTGAAATAAGTGGCTACAACAGGCGTCTAGCCATTCGGTAAAAACGAGACATCTATTTTCTCAATCGCCGCTGCTCGTCGTACCAAATGATGTCCGATGCCATACTTTCCTGCCACATCGGATTGGGCATGGCCTGTAATTCTATCATTAAGCTCTTTTGAAACACTTTGTTCATCCAGTCGAACTGAGACCTCACCCAATGTGACTTCACCACTTTCCAGCTTGTCCATCATGGTTTTCGTTAGACCTGCATTTCTAAGCAAGTCTTTAAAAGTGCCTCTGAACGAATGAAGGACCTTCTGAGGATGAGACGTGATGTTGTCCACATACTTTGCTAGTTGCTTCCCCGCATCGTTTTGCGCTTTGCCATCTTTGTCCAATGTGTATTTGAATATGCGCCCTTCGCCGCCCTCCTTCAGGAGATCAACCACTTTTGAATGAACGGGGATTGCACGACGAGAAGGAGCGTTCTTCACTAACGCCTCCGATAGATCGATATACGTGATTCCCATATCGTGTTTGATCTGCGACCATTCCAACAAAGCAATTTCATCAAGACGAGCGCCTGTTGTGGCTAAAAGCGTTAGAGCTATTCTATCGTCTTTCAACATCTCTTGAGCGAATATATCGACGAGTTCCTGCCAACTAAATGGTAACCATGACTTAGATGCAGAGCCGTATTCCTTTAGATCAAGTTGTACAAATGGGTTTAGTTCAATGAAGCCTTTTCGCTCCGCCCAGCCCAACATTGCGGAAATACGAGAAACATTGCTCCTAATCGTTTTATTGGCTCGACCTTGAAGAGCCATCCATTCGGCATAATCGTATGCATGAACCTTCTTCACATCTTCAATTTGTAATCCCTGTTTCTCATCCACCACTTTGAGAAATTCATTGAGTTTCGATAGTTTTGTATTGCGCTCCTTACGAGACTCCCTATTCAGCATCTCGAGGTGTTCGATGTATTGCGGAATTAGTCGGCTAAATTTTAGTTTCGGGTCTTTATCAAGACCGAAATGCTTAATGGAGAATGCGTCAGTAGTAATGCATGTATTCGGATCGACTGATATTTGTGTCGTTAGCCTCGCAGCGGGATCGTACAGGCGAGCTTTTGCCTTTAGATGTATCTCATCAATCTCTTTTTGAAATTCTTCGTAAATCTCATTTGCGATTTGAACACTTCTGGTTTCGGCAAGCTTCTTGTCAGAAGTTCCAGTTGATCGTCGCACCTGTTTACCTTTGGAAAATGTCCGAAGCTCATCTGGTTTCGTCAAAACGACGAACCATTTGTTACCCTTTGAAGGTATCTGAATAAGTGAGGGAGGGTGGAAAGTAGTGCCCAAAGTAGTTCCCATTGTAGTGCCCATTTTAGTTCCCTGCGACTCGCTAACCTACTGAGAACTATAGATTTCAAAGGGTTAAGATGTCAAATGGGGTGTCTGGCGGAGAGGAAGGGATTCGAACCCTCGAGACGGTTCCCCGCCTACACACTTTCCAGGCGTGCGCCTTCGACCACTCGGCCACCTCTCCGTTTCTTAATGCATCTATAGATGATAAGAACAAACTTAAAGCAAACTGCTTTGAATTTGCGCGCAATATAACCATGGCATTGGTTTTAGCAAGGCAAATTTGACGTGTTTGACCAAAGTTTGGTTTCTTTTACATTCCTCTTGGGATTGCTTTGACCATTCACAAGACTTATGTGTGAAATCTCACAATTCGTTATTATTAAAAGCTTGGACTGTTTAATGAGATTTATAGCGCGCATATTTAGCCTCATATTTCTTGCAATTGCCATTATCACTGCTGTTGTTGATGCTTTAGAGTCGGTCGGCTCAGGTGCGCTTAAACTCACCCCACTTGGTCAAACATGGTCAAATTTTAATGCAGATTCATTAGCCGCAATTGAAGTGTTGATCGTGGATAATCTTGCTGGATTTTTGTGGGATCCAGTCATGGAATGGCTTCTTCTTCAACCCACTATTGCCATATTTTTAGCGCTATCATTTGTGTTTTACACTTTAAGCTACAAGCGCAAACGACCCGAGGATCGTTTTTTAGCTAGATAATCTTTTGCTGGATAATTGACCTCAAACAAGAAGGTAGGACTGACATGTTATTTCAAGATTTATTTTCGAAGAAAACTGAAATGCCAACGCTAGAAAATGCCCTTCAAGGTCGTGAAGAAGCGATTGCAACATCCACCCTCCATTTTGTAAATGGCAACTCGCTCAAAGGGCCTTGGCCAAAGGATGCAGCGGGGCCTGAAGGACTTGAAATAGCTTATTTCGGCATGGGGTGTTTTTGGGGTGTTGAACGTCTTTTTTGGAATATTGAAGGCGTTTATGTCACAGCGTCAGGGTATGCAGGTGGCATCACGCCCAATCCGACTTATGAAGAAACTGTCACGGGAAAAACCGGCCACACAGAGATCGTGATGGTCGTTTATGATCCTTCGAAAGTCACCTACGAAACATTGCTGAAAACATTCTGGGAAGAGCATGACCCAACGCAAGGCATGCGCCAGGGTAATGATGTTGGCACGACCTATCGTTCAGCAATTTATACAACATCCCCAGAACAGTTGGATATAGCCAATTCAAGCCGCTCAGCTTATCAAGATAATCTTAGAAATGCGGGGGTGAGCCATGAGATCACCACCGAGATTATGGCGATTGATGTGTTTTACTACGCTGAGGATTATCACCAGCAATATCTTGCGAAAAACCCAGGTGGATATTGCGGGCTTAAAGGAACTGGCGTTGCCTGTGCGGGTTAAAAATTAGCCTAGCACGAGACAACACCAGATCATTATTTTAAACCGTTGAGTTATAGGCAGCAATTGCGGCCATGTTCACAATATCTGAATCTTTTGCACCCATTGAAGCGATCTGAACAGACTTGTTTAGACCCACAAGCAATGGGCCAATAAGCGTTGATCCACCCAATTCTTCCAACATTTTGGTCGAAATGGAGGCTGAGTGAATGGCCGGCATGACCAAAACATTAGCCGGACCTGAGAGCTTGCAAAACGAATATTGATCTCGAAGTTCTGGATTAAGAGCAATATCTGCAGCCATCTCACCATCAAATTCGAAATCGACTTTGCGTTCTTCCAAGACTTTTACGGCATTGCGCATCTTAAGAGAGCGTTCGCCGACAGGTTGGCCAAATGTGGAATAAGACAACATCGCAACACGCGGGGTATAACCCATTCGCTTAGCCGTTCCTGCAGCCTCTTCTGCAATATCTGCAAGTTCTTCAGAGGTTGGCATGTCGGTCACAGACGTATCAGCAACAAAGACAGTACGTCCTCTTGATAAGACAAGCGAAACGCCAACCACCCTATGGCCCGGTTTTGCATCAATACAGCGGCGAACATCATTAAGTGCAGTTGCATAATTTCGCGTTGTACCGGTGACCATTGCATCCGCATCCCCAAGCGCAACCATACAGCTGGCAAAGTGATTTCTATCCGTATTGATTAACCGTTGGCAATCACGCAGCAAATAACCATCTCGCTGCAATCGTGAGTATAGATAGTCGGTATAGGCCTCTACACGTTGGGATAATCGCGCATTTACGATTTCCAAATTTTCATGTTCTAGATCAATGCCCGCAATATTTGCCGTTTGGCGAATTTGCTCTTCGCGTCCCAAAAGCAGTGCTGTGCCAAGATCCTGATTGGCATAAGATAGTGCGGCACGCATGACCTTTTCTTCTTCACCTTCGGCAAAGACAACACGTCTTGGATGACGACGCACGCGATCAAAAATCTGCTGTAATGATGATGCTATTGGATCCTTGCGCGCAGATAATTGTTTGCGATATTCGCTAAAGCTCTCAATCGGTTTTTGTGCAACACCGGATTCCATAGCCGCTTTTGCGACTGCCAATGGCACATCTGAGATTAAGCGGGGGTCAAACGGAACTGGAATAATGTAATTTGGTCCAAATTTTGGACGCGATCCTTTGTAAGCTGCAGCCACATCATCTGGCACGTCCTGACGAGCAAGTGACGCTAATGCGTGTACCGCCGCAATTTTCATTTCGTCGTTAATGGTGGTTGCACGCACATCAAGCGCCCCACGGAAGATATAAGGGAAACCAAGGACATTATTCACCTGATTTGGATAATCAGAACGGCCCGTTGCCATGATCGCGTCACCACGGACTTCTGCAACCTCTTCCGGCGTAATTTCTGGATCGGGATTTGCCATAGCAAAAATGATGGGTTGCGGCGCCATCGATTTTAACATTTCTGTTGTCAGCGCACCTTTGACCGAAAGGCCTAAAAACACATCGGCGCCATCTAAGGCTTCAACCAGTGTACGCTTTTCTGTTTTGATAGCATGCGCAGATTTCCACTGGTTCATCCCTTCAGTGCGACCTTGATAAATCACGCCTTTGGTATCGCACAGAACAACATTTTGCGCCGGCACTCCCATCGCTTTAATCAGCTCAATGCAAGCAATCGCCGCTGCACCCGCGCCATTACAAACGATCTTGATTTCCTTTTGATCGCGACCGGTTAAATGTAATGCATTGATAAGCCCTGCAGCTGCAATAATTGCGGTGCCGTGCTGATCATCATGGAAAACTGGAATATCCATGATCTCGCGCAGTCTTTGTTCAATGATAAAACATTCTGGAGCTTTAATATCTTCCAGGTTTATTCCGCCAAAGCTTGGCCCTAAAAATTTAACACAATTAATGAACTCATCTGCATCTTCTGTATCGACCTCAAGATCGATGGAGTCCACATCAGCAAATCTCTTAAACAAAACGGATTTGCCTTCCATTACAGGCTTTGATGCAAGCGCGCCTAGATTGCCCAAACCGAGAATGGCTGTACCGTTTGAAATCACGGCAACCATGTTTCCGCGTGAGGTATAATCAAAAGCTGTTTGCGGATCTTCCGCAATTGCTTTAACCGGCACCGCAACACCTGGTGAATAAGCCAATGATAGATCGCGTTGCGACGACATTGGTTTGGTTGGCGTTATTTCAAGCTTTCCCGGGCGACCTTGTGAGTGAAAATCGAGGGCTTCTTGATCGGTAACTGCGGTTGAACCGCGGTCTGACTTATCGGTTGCGGGCATTTTTCCTCCAGAAAATACAGCTCGCATGCACGAGCCTGTGGTAAGTGGCTACTCGCGATGTGTTTTTGGTTGTTATTTCACTGCGCACGAGTAGGGTAGTGCAAAGTTTTAGATCGTATTTTCCATTCTGGCTATGTCCCTTTGGGTGGAAAACTTTATTTAATCGGTTAAATTGTGACAGAGCAGAGTATCAAAGCAAAACCACAGACACTTCCCGGATCACTTTCGAGTGCAAAAGGTCGTGCAAAAGCCACTCCGATGATGGAACAGTTCATCGAGATCAAGGCCGCAAACCCGGATTCAATTCTATTTTATCGAATGGGCGATTTTTACGAATTGTTTTTCGATGACGCTGTGGATGCATCACGCGCACTTGGAATTACACTTACAAAGCGCGGCCAACATATGGGCCAGGATATCCCGATGTGTGGCGTTCCCGTACATGCAGCGGATGATTATCTACAAAAACTCATTGCACTAGGGTTTCGCGTTTCTGTTTGCGAACAGCTTGAAGACCCCGCAGAAGCTAAAAAACGTGGCGCAAAATCCGTCGTTAAACGCGATGTTGTCAGATTAGTAACACCGGGAACAATTACCGAAGAAAAGCTTCTTGACCCATCACAATCAAATTATCTGATGATGGTCTCTCGGATCAAGTCAGCCGAAGGGCCATTATTTGGTTTGGCATGGGTCGATATTTCTACCGGGCATTTTCGGGTGGCAAAATCCACGCAAACGCGGCTTTTAGCCGATATTATGCGCGTTGAACCGAGTGAGATCGTCGTATCAGATACTTTGTTCCAAGACGAAAGCATGCGCGGAACATTTGACATATTAGGCAAGGCTGTTGTGCCGCAATCATCTGTGTTGTTTGATAGCACGGTCGCTGAAGATCGCATCAAACGCTATTACAATTTATCTGCACTTGATGGTATGGGCACATTTGACCGTGCCGAGCTTTCAGCTATCGCCGCAGCAATCGCCTATATCGAAAAAACTCAATTAAGCGAACGACCTGTTCTTGAATATCCTGAATATGATGGCGCAGGTCAAAGCCTGTTTATTGACCCGGCAACGCGCACAAATCTAGAACTTGTCAGAACGCTTTCGGGTGAGAAAAAAGGTAGCCTGTTAAAAACCATTGATCGTACCGTGACAGGTGGCGGCGGTCGGCTTTTATCAGAACGCTTAATGTCGCCACTCACCGACCAACATCTGATTAATATGAGGTTAGACGCTGTCAGTTGGTTTATCAAAGATAACATCTTGTCAGATGATGTACAGAAATCGCTAAAATCGGTACCTGACATGCAACGTGCATTGTCGCGTCTTTCTTTAAATCGAGGCGGCCCACGTGATCTTGGTACGCTTAAAGGTGGATTATTGGCAGCACGCGACATTGCCAGTTTGTTTAGCGATAAGCTCATGCCAGAGGAAATTGAAGACGCGGTTGAGCATCTTTTAAAAGTACCTAATGATCTGATCGATATCTTAGACACATCTCTTATGGATGAGTTACCTTTACTAAAGCGGGATGGTGGATTTATCCGCCAAGGCTGTCATTTAGAACTTGATGAGTTTCGTGCGCTTCGAGATCAATCACGCCAAATTATTGCTGAGCTGCAACTCAAATATGCTGACGATACGGGGGTAAAAACGCTCAAAATCAAGCATAACAATGTGTTGGGATATTTCATTGAAGTGACCGCACAGTATGGCAATGCGCTGACGGACAATGATGAAGCGAAAGCGCAATATATTCATCGTCAAACTTTAGCAAATGCAATGCGTTTTACTACGACCGAACTTGCGGATTTGGAAAGCAAGATTGCAAATGCTGCGGGTGAGGCATTGAAAATAGAATTGCAGTTATTTGAAGAACTTTCTCAGCGTGCAGTTCATTACGCATCCATTATTAAAAATGCAGCGGATGCAATTTCCACCATAGATGTTGCGCAAGCCAATGCGGATCTTGCACAAGAGCAAGGGTATTGCAGACCCATTGTTGACCAGACAACTGAGTTTAAGATCACTGCCGGGCGACATCCCGTTGTTGAACAAGCGTTGCGCAAACAGTCCGCAGACCCATTTGTGGCAAATGATTGTGACCTATCTCCACCAAATGATGAGAAGAATGCGGCGATCTGGTTGTTAACTGGACCAAATATGGGCGGTAAATCCACATTCCTGCGCCAGAATGCGCTTATCGCTATTATGGCCCAGATGGGCTCTTATGTTCCCGCAGGTGGCGCACATATAGGTGTTGTGGATCGACTGTTCTCTCGTGTTGGCGCGTCAGATGATCTTGCGCGGGGTCGATCAACATTTATGGTCGAAATGGTTGAAACAGCAGCGATCTTAAATCAAGCTACTGAGCGATCGTTGGTTATCTTAGATGAAATTGGGCGCGGCACATCAACATTTGATGGCTTATCAATTGCATGGGCGGCTGTTGAACATCTGCATGAAATGAATAAATGTCGCGGCTTATTTGCAACGCATTTCCACGAGTTGACCGCATTATCAGAAAAACTTGCGCGTCTTTCAAGCGCAACAATGAAAGTGAAAGAATGGGACGGCGACGTCGTTTTCTTGCACGAAGTTGGGCCAGGAACTGCAGATCGTTCCTACGGTATTCAGGTTGCCAAACTTGCCGGATTGCCTGAAGTGGTCGTTAATCGTGCACGTGATGTGTTGACCCAGCTTGAAGAGAGTGATCGCCAAAACCCTGCTCAACAGCTCATTGATGATCTTCCGTTATTTTCGGTGCAGGCAGAAACAAGCGATAAAAATCAATCATCAAAAGAGAGCGAAGTTGAGAATCTTTTGCAAAACATCAATCCTGATGATATGTCCCCTCGCGAAGCTCTGGAAGCTCTTTACGACTTAAAGCGCAGCTTAGCCAAGAAAGAAAACTAATATGCCATCCATCGACGTTGTATGCATTGGAAATGCAATCGTGGATATCATCGCGAAATGTGATGATAAATTCCTTGACGATAACGAGATTATCAAAGGTGCTATGAACCTAATTGATGCGGACCGCGCTGAGTTATTATACGAGCGAATGGGCCCTGCGATTGAAACATCTGGCGGCAGCGCATGTAACACAGCCGCAGGCGTTGCTGGATTTGGCGCAAAAACTGCACTATTCGCAAAAGTTTCAAATGATGAACTGGGTAAAATCTTTACCCATGATATTCGCGCCATCGGAACGCATTTTGAAAGTACGCCACTTGAAGGTCATCCACCAACTGCACGGTCTATGATCTTTGTAACGCCGGATGCTGAGCGCTCCATGAACACGTATTTGGGTGCATGTGTGGAAATTGGCCCAGAAGATATCGACGAGAAAATCGTTGCGGACTCCAAAGTCACCTATTTTGAAGGTTATTTGTGGGACCCACCGCGTGCAAAAGACGCGATCCAACTTGCCGCAAAAATTGCGCACGAAAACGGCCGCATCGTAGCCGGCTCATTATCAGATTCATTTTGTGTTGATCGTTATCGTAGTGAATTTTTGGAGCTTTTAAGAACTGGTACTGTCGACATGATTTTTGCCAATGAAGATGAGGCAAAATCATTATATCAAACTGATAGCTTTGATGAAGCGATTAAACAATTGGGACAAGATTGTAAGCTTGCAACTGTCACACGCGGACCCCGCGGCTCTGTTGTTGTGTCTGACGGTCAAATTATTGAAGTTGCGATTGATAAAATCGATAACATTGTCGATACATCTGGCGCTGGTGATCTCTATGCTGCTGGGTTCTTGTACGGTTACACCAATGGTCAGGATCTTGAATCTTGTGCGCGTTTGGGTAATTTCGTTGCCGGCAAAATTATTCAACAGCTTGGGCCTCGCCTGCAAGAGTCACTATCAGATCTAGCAAAAGAAGCTGGTTTGATTAGCTAAACAAAAAAAGCCGGGCAATGACCCGGCTTTTTTAATTTAAATATAGTTTCTTATTCGTCGTCAGAACTTTGTTCTGCTTCAACAATCTTTGGACCACCTTTTGCAACACCAACCATGGCTGGGCGCAAAACTCGGGATCCAATAATATAACCATCTTGAACGACTTGAACGACCGTATTATTTGGCGTTTCCTTATCAGGAACCTCAAACATTGCTTGATGGAAATTTGGATCAAATTTCTTTTGCAGCACTTCAAGCTTTTTCACACCATGACGCTCAAGTGCAGACAACATTGAACGCTCTGTCATCTCAACGCCTTCTAAAAGCGTTTTTAGATTTTCATCATCCTGTTTAGGTGCAGCTTCAACTGTGCGGCGCAGATTATCTGATACACCCAGCATATCGCGCGCAAAGTTTGAAACTGAAAATGTCTTCGCATCGGCGATTTCGCGTTGCGTGCGCTTGCGCAAATTTTGCATGTCAGCAGCAGCACGCAAGACGTCTTGTTTTAACGTTTCATTTTCAATCAATAGCTTTTCGAGGACTTCATGATCGCTGGGATGCTCATCGTCTTCACCAACATCATAATCAGCAGGAATGTCTGCGATCTTCTCTTCAGCGTTATTTAACGCATCGAGAATGTCGTTCAGATCATTGTCTACGTCATTGTGCTCTAGATTTTCATCTGGTTTTTCCTGGCTCATTTCGCAGAAATCTCACTCTCATTACTTAAATAGGAATTTATGAGTGCATATCGATATAATTTACAGAAAAATCAAGAGGAAGTCTCACTATTTTACAAAAATGCGCATTGTTCTCAATTTAAATTAGAATAAGTCTCAATAATCCATAATATTGGTCATTTTCGCACCAGCATTAACTTATTTAATGATTCTCAATGCAAAAATAATGTTGCGCATGTTGCAATGCAAAATCAGCATGATAGTTTGCAATCGATTACCAGGGCCACAATAAAAACGGTTCCAAACATAGGCGGTAGGTATATGTACTATAAACTATATGAAATGAACCACGCAGCTATTGCTCCGGTTCGTGCGTTTGCGGACGCCATGCGTTTTACATATGTAAATCCTGCCAATCCATTATCCAACACGCCTATGGGCCGTGCAATGAATGCAGGGTTTGAAGTTTTTGAGCGCTCCACACGTCGCTATGGCAAACCAGATTTTGGTATCGAGACAACACAATTGGCTTCAGGTCCTGTGAATATTGAAGAACACGTAGTTTGGTCAAAACCATTTTGTGATCTCATTCATTTCAAACGAGATCTACCGAAAAACCATCAAGCGCAATCTAAAATTCTGATTGTTGCGCCAATGTCAGGCCACTACGCAACATTGCTGCGCGGTACTGTTGAGACGCTATTACCTCATGCAGAAATTTACATCACTGACTGGACTGATGCGCGGATTGTACCCCAATCCAACGGCTCGTTCGATCTTGATGATTATGTCGACTATCTGATTGATATGTTCAATACACTCGGTCCAGACACGCATGTGATGGCTGTGTGTCAACCATCTGTGCCTGTTCTTGCCGCTATTGCTTTAATGGAAAGCAGAAATGAAGAGAATATTCCACGTTCCATGACTTTAATGGGCGGTCCAATCGATACCCGCGTTAACCCAACAGCAGTGAATGAGCTTGCGGAATCTAAGCCATTATCTTGGTTTCGTGATAACGTGATTATGACTGTACCATGGCCTCTCAAGGGTGCTGGACGTCGTGTTTACCCAGGCTTTTTACAATTATCTGGCTTTATGTCGATGAATTTGGATAAGCACATGGAAGCTCAACAGGGCTTTTTTCTCAATCTTGTTAAAGGTGATGGGGAAACTGCTGAGAAGCATCGTGATTTTTATGATGAATATCTTGCGGTGATGGACTTAACAGAAGAGTTTTATCTCCAGACGGTTGAAACCGTATTCATCAAGCACTCGCTTCCTAAAGGTGAGATGATGCACCGCGGAGAATTGATCGACACAGGCGCTATTAAGAAATGTGCGCTTTTGACGATTGAGGGCGAAAACGACGATATTTCAGGTGTTGGCCAAACAGAAGCCGCCCAAACGATTTGCCCAAATATCCCGAAATCCAAACGCAAACATTATGTCCAGCCAAATGTTGGCCATTATGGCGTATTTAACGGTTCAAAATTCCGTGCAGAAATTTCTCCAATGATTTTAGATTTCATTGGTAAATTGGATAAGAAAAGCGCTTAAGCTTCAAATTTCTTCGTCTTCTCGTAATTTACTTAAGTAACTGAATTTCGTTCGATTTCTGATCTTTCTTGGTATGAAACTGATCAGGAACACTGTAAATTCGATCAAATTGTCTTGAAACGACTTAAAATCCTCACCACATCTATACCAGTAAGAGAGCAATTTTTGTTCTTTAGAGCTGATGAGGATTACCAAGAAATGACACAGTCTGCCTTAATTCGACCTGCATGGACACCAGCGACAATTGCGCTAATGGTGCTCGGCTTTATGGTCTTTTGGCCATTGGGTCTTGCAATGCTTGCTTATATTTTGTGGGGCGATCGGCTAAACGAATTTAAAGCCGAAGTTAATCATGCAACGGACGGTTTTTTCAAATCATGCCGTCGCTCAACAGATCAACGTTATGGCCGATCTGGCGCACATTACCGATCAGGAAATACAGCTTTTGATGAGTGGCGTGAGGAAGAATTGGATCGCTTGGACGAAGAGCGTCGCAAACTTGATAAAATGCGTGAAGAGTTTGATGCGCATATGCGTGATCTACGCAGAGCACGTGACCGCGAAGAATTTGATGCTTTTATGAAAAGCCGTCAAAGATCTGATGAAAAATCAAAGAAAAAAAGTTCGGTTCCCAAAACCACAAAATAGGTATTAAGCTTTTCTAATTAACGGCGCTTCATAGCGCCGTTTTTTATGCGTGAAAGATATTTAACAGCTCATTTGCGAATCAGATAAAATAAAGACATGTTTTCGTTTGCGAAAAAAAGATCAAGCCTGCCACCTGCAAACCGCACATTAGCGGTGGGCGATCGCGTATTGCCGCTCAAAATTAAATCCAATAAGCGCGCAAAACGAATAACCCTTCGAATTGACCCCGGAGGTCGTGGGCTAAGCCTTACAGTTCCACCCCATCTGGATGAAAGTGAAATATCTGAATTTCTCGAAAAATACCATGGATGGATCCTTACTAAGCTCGCAAAATTTCCCAAAGAAAGCGGCCTTCGTGAAGGGCATACCATTCCAATTCGCGGAGTTGATCATGTGATCGAACGCACGGGTGAAATTCGTGGTGTGACAGAAGCTATCAGCGATGGGGACCAACATATCCTGCGCGTTTCGGGGGGCGAGGAACATCTAAACCGCCGGATAGCGGATTATTTAAAAAAACAAGCTCGTGATGATTTAGAAAAGTTTACCAATTATCACGCAGGACAACTTGGAAAGCCATATAAATCGATCACATTGCGCGATACGCGCAGTCGTTGGGGATCATGCACATCTGACGGTAAATTGTCCTATTCGTGGCGCATTATTATGGCGCCATCCTACGTTTTAGATTATTTGACCGCGCATGAAGTTGCGCATTTGGTTGAGATGAACCACGAGCCACAATTTTGGCAATTATGCGAAAGTTTGTGTCCACATATGCAAGAAGGTAAAAAGTGGCTCAAACAAAACGGCAGTTTGTTGCATGCCGTTGATTTTGGCTAACCAAATCCCAAGTGTTTTTGGGAGCTAATTGCCGCATTTTCATCAAATGTCTCGACTCTGAGCGAAATTCATGGCACTTGCGAAACTATGACTATTTTGATCAAAACTTGCGGCTTGAAAACTGCTGATATGGTTGCGCATTCTACACAGAATGGTGCCCACCAGATCGGGTTTATTTTCTTTGAGAAAAGTCCTCGCCATGTATCGCCAAAAGAGGCGGCAGCAGCGGCAGTGCCAGCGCGTGGAAAGTCACAAATTGTAGCGGTTACGGTCAATGCAAGTGAAGAATATCTTGATGAGATCAATGAAGTCCTTAAACCTGACATGATGCAACTGCATGGTTCGGAAACACCAGAGCGCGTTAAAGAGGTTAAAGCTCGTTATAATTTGCCAGTGATGAAAGCTTTTTCCATTCAAGATGCGGATGATTTGGAAAAGGTTAAACCCTATATTGGCATTGCTGATCGCATGCTATTTGACGCGAAAGCGCCAAAGGGATCGCAATTACCAGGCGGTAATGGTGTATCCTTTGATTGGCGCTTGCTTGAAAGCTTAGATCAAAGTGTTGAATATATGCTGTCAGGTGGGCTAAATGCTCAAAATGTGGGTGAAGCGATCAATAACACACATGCAATTGGAATGGATGTCTCTTCGGGGATAGAAATAAAACCGGGCGTTAAAGATAAAGAATTGATGGATGGCTTTTTTAGCGCTATCAAATCATGTTCATAATTTGGATCCGAGGAGAAACGCGTGAACCAACAATCATTACCTAATTCACTCAGGGAAGGTCCTGACGAAGATGGGCGCTTTGGCATCTATGGTGGCCGATTTGTAGCTGAAACCTTAATGCCGCTAATCCTTGATCTGCAGGAGCATTGGGATTTTGCAAAAACTGATCAGACATTTAAAGATGAACTGGAAGATTTGAACAAGCATTATACAGGCCGCCCGAGCCCGTTGTATTTTGCTGAGCGTTTGACCAACGAGTTAGGTGGCGCGAAAATCTATTTCAAACGCGATGAATTGAATCACACAGGTTCGCATAAGATTAATAATTGTCTTGGCCAGATCCTGCTTGCAAAACGCATGGGTAAAAAGCGCATTATCGCTGAAACAGGCGCTGGGCAGCACGGTGTAGCATCAGCAACTGTTGCGGCGCGTTTTGGACTACCTTGTGTTGTATATATGGGTGCAAAAGATGTTGAACGTCAGGCGCCAAACGTTTTCCGTATGAAGCTTTTGGGCGCAGAAGTGATCCCTGTAACCGCGGGCAATGGCACACTTAAAGATGCAATGAATGAAGCATTGCGCGATTGGGTGACCAATGTTGATGATACATATTACATTATTGGTACGGCCGCTGGTCCTCATCCATATCCTGAGATGGTTCGTGATTTCCAATCCGTCATTGGTCAAGAAACTCGTGAGCAAATGATTGAGCGCGAAGGCCGTGTGCCAGATATGCTTGTTGCTGCTGTCGGTGGCGGCTCTAATGCAATTGGTTTGTTCCACCCTTTCCTTGATGACAAAGATATACAAATCGTTGGCGTTGAAGCGGGTGGTAAAGGTCTTGATACGGACGAGCATTGTGCATCACTAACCGCAGGTAACCCTGGGGTACTTCACGGTAATAGAACATATCTCTTACAAGATAATGATGGCCAAATTGAAGAGGGTCATTCCATCTCCGCGGGTCTTGATTATCCTGGGATTGGACCGGAGCATTCGTGGCTCAAAGATACCGGCCGCGTTGAATATGTACCTATTATGGATCATGAAGCTCTCGAGGCTTTTCAGTTTTTGACCCGTCTTGAAGGTATTATCCCTGCGCTTGAACCAAGTCATGCTTTGGCGGAAGTTATGAAACGCGCGCCGAAAATGGACAAAGACAAAATTATTGTCATGAACCTTTGTGGTCGTGGTGACAAAGACGTCTTTACTGTGGGCAAACATTTGGGTGTGGAGCTATAAAATGACAGCACGTATGGATAAACGATTTGCGGATTTAAAAGCGCAAAACCGACCTGCACTTGTGACCTATTTTATGGGTGGTGACCCAGATTATGATAGCTCTGTTGGCATTATGAAGGCGCTTGCACAATCAGGTGCTGATGTTATTGAACTTGGCATGCCATTTTCTGATCCGATGGCGGATGGTCCTGCTATTCAAATGGCTGCGCGCAGATCGCTACAAGGTGGTCAAACATTGCAAAAGACTTTGGAAATTGCCAAAGAGTTTCGCAAAGAAGATCAAGATACGCCAATCGTATTGATGGGTTATTATAACCCGATTTATATTTATGGCGTTGATCGGTTTTTAGATGCTGCACTTGAAGCTGGTATTGACGGGTTGATTGTTGTTGATCTACCGCCGGAAATGGATGACGAATTATGTATTCCATCTCTTGAAAAAGGTATCAATTTCATTCGCCTAGCAACGCCGACAACTGATAATAAGCGTTTGCCAAAAGTGCTCAAAAACACATCTGGCTTTGTTTATTATGTTTCAATGAACGGAATTACTGGATCTGCCCTTACTGAAACTGCAAATGTTTCTGAAGCCGTGAAACGCATTAAATCACATACAGAATTACCGATTTGTGTTGGCTTTGGCGTTAAAACAGCTGAACAAGCCCAGGCTATCGGCGCAGATGCAGATGGAGTGGTTGTTGGTTCTGCAATTGTCAGCCAAATTGCTAATTCACTCGATGAAAACGGAGCTGCGACAGCTGATACGGTTTCAAATGTTTCAACGCTCATCAAAGAGCTTGCTCAAGGTGTAGCAAACGCACGTATTGAAAAAGTCTCGTAAAACCACCAAATATACGAGACGAAATTGGAGAATTTAGCGTGAACTGGATTACAAACTACGTCCGACCAAAAATTAGCTCAATGCTGGGTCGCCGTGATGTGCCTGAAAACCTATGGATCAAATGTCCAACGACAGGCGAGATGGTTTTTCATACAGATCTTGAAGAGAACCACTTTGTTGTTCCTGGGTCTGAATATCATATGAAAATGAAGGCCAAGGAACGTTTGGCCCATTTATTTGATGATGGATACGAACAATTAGCCGACGTAACAGTTGTTCAGGATCCGCTTAAATTCCGCGATTCAAAGAAATACACTGACCGCCTACGCGATTATCGTGCACGTACAGATCTTGAAGACACGATAGTCTCAGGACTTGGCCATGTTGATGGTGTTAAGCTTGTTGCATGTGTGCATGATTTCAATTTCATGGGCGGCTCTCTCGGCATCGCAGCTGGTGAAGCAATTATCAAAGCATTTGAACGTGCCATTTCTGAGAAATGTCCATTGATTATGTTCCCGGCGTCTGGCGGCGCGCGCATGCAGGAGGGAATTTTATCTCTTATGCAGCTTCCGCGCACAACAGTTGCGGTTGAAATGCTCAAAGAAGCTGGTTTGCCGTATATTGTGGTTTTGACAAACCCAACGACCGGTGGTGTATCTGCGTCTTACGCGATGCTTGGTGATATTCATATCGCTGAACCCGGCGCTGAGATTGGGTTTGCCGGCAAACGAGTGATTGAGCAAACCATTCGGGAGAAGTTGCCTGAAGGCTTCCAAACGGCTGAATATCTAGTTGAGCATGGTATGGTTGATATGGTTGTTCATCGTCATGAATTGCCGAAAACGCTTGCACGCATTCTTCGCATGTTGGCAAAAGAACCTGCAAAGCAAGAAGAACTTCTCGCGATTGCTGATGATAGCACGGCTAAAACCGAAGAATCCGTAAGCGAAGATGCCGTATCGGAAAATGATCCGGCCGCTGAGCAAGTTTCTGAAGATGCGGGTGAAGACGCCAAGGCATAGTTATGAATCATCATAGTCTTATGACAGCTGATCAGCTCATTGATCAGCTGATGTCTTTGCACCCGAAAGGGTATGATTTATCTTTAGAGCGAATTACCGGGCTCTTAGCAAAACTTGATAACCCTCAAGACAAACTACCACCTGTGTTACATGTGGCAGGCACCAATGGAAAAGGCTCTTTTACAGCTTTTGCACGCGCGCTATTAGAGGCGGAGGGTTATAAAGTCCACGTCCATACATCTCCTCATCTGGTTTCATGGCATGAACGCTTTAGACTGGCGCATGAAGATGGTGGCAAACTCGTTGAAGACCATGTGCTAGCCAATGCCATTGCGCGCGTAGCCGATGCAAATGACGGCGCTGCCATTACGGTTTTTGAAATCTTATCTGTCGTGATGTTTTTACTGTTCTCAGAACATGAAGCTGATGTGGCTATTATCGAAGTCGGCCTAGGTGGCCAGTTCGATGCTACAAATGTTATCACCTCACCTGCTGCAAGCATTATCATGCCAGTGTCTCTTGATCATCAAATGTTACTTGGCGATACCGCGGCCAAGATCGCATTTGAAAAAGCCGGAATTATCAAAAAAAATTGCCCGACAATTATCAGCGCTCAGCCATTTGATGAAGCTTTAGATGTTATCATCACCCAAGCTGAAAAAATCCGCAGCGCTTATTCTGTCTTTGGTCAGGATTTCGCTGGGTTTGAAGAACACGGCCGCTTTGTCTATCAAGATGAAAACGGGTTGCTAGACCTGCCAAAACCGCAACTTATTGGCCAACACCAATATGCCAATGCTGCAACAGCAATAAGGGCGGTGAAAGATGCAGGATTTACCGTAACGCAAAGTTCAGCTGAGCAAGCGATGAGAAGCGTTTATTGGCCGGGGCGCATGCAATCCCTGCCTCATGGTCAATTGGCAGATCTTGTCAGTGGCTTAGAGGCTGAAATCTACATCGATGGCGGACATAACCCCGATGCAGCGAATATTATCGTCAATTCAATCAAACAGATGGACGAACGGCCGCTTTATCTCATATCGGCAATGCTTAACACCAAAGAACCGCATGACTTTTTTGAAACGTTTGCTGGTCAAGTAGAACATCTGATCACAATCCCAGTGGTTACATCAGATGCTGGAATACCAGCAGATAAGTTGGCTGAAATTGCTCAACAATCAGGCATACCGGCGCAACCGGCTGAGGATCTAAGATCAGCATTTAAATCTATTTCCCAATTGCATCGCGAGACAGATCATACAAAACCGCCGCGTATTTTGATATGCGGCTCGCTTTATCTTGTTGGAGATGTTTTGGCGCAAAATGGTTCGCCACCTGAATAGGTATAAAAAAACCCGCAGATAAACTGCGGGTTTAAATAATTTTATGGATATGAATTAAATCGCGTCGCCGATCCAAGATGACAGACCAGTTTTTGGCAATGCACCGACTTTAATGTCAGACACTTCACCACCTTTGAACATTGCCAAAGTTGGGATAGAGCGCACACCAAACTGCGCTGCAATATCTGGGTTCTCATCAATATTCAATTTCACGATTTTGACTTTATCGCCCATTTCATTTGAAATTTCTTCCAAGCTCGGTGCGATCATCTTACATGGGCCACACCATTCTGCCCAAAAATCCACAACAACTGGAGTCGTTGATTCTAATACTTCAGACTGAAAATTGTCATTCGTCACTGTTACGGTAGCCATTTGGCGCTCCTTTAAACTGATTTCGTGGTCTATATGTGATCTATTCTAGATCGTGTTTCAAGTGGCTCACATTATTTTGAACTTAATTCTTGCATCGCCGCATCAAGCATATTGGCTGGAACCTCAATAATTTTGGGGGTTCTTGTATATAACAACCCAGCCTCGATTTTTTTATTTGGATATAGCGGCTGAAGAACAGCTCTATAGATTGCCAATTGGGCGATATATGACGGCGAAATATCAGAAATTCCCGATGGCGAGATATAATTGGTTTTATAATCAACGATTAAAAGTCGGTCATCTTGAACAACAAGCCGGTCAATGCGGCCTGATACGATCCGCTCTTCATCTTTGATCATCAAGCTGCCCATGATTGAAAATTCAGCCGCACTATCAGATGAAAAAATTGGAGAGAACTTAGCATCCGTCATGACGTTTATAACGCTCCGGATCAGATCATCGCATACGTCACTTGAACTATCGGGCAATCGGTTCTTGAGATAATTATTGGCGCTTTCATACCATGTATCTGACGGCAAATTCGGCAGCACTTGTAATAATCTATGAACAGATTTGCCATATTCAATCGCATCGATATTCCCACCGTTGTTCTTAGCAAATGGTGATGCAATATGGTTTGCACTTTCATCCCCATTAATAAGAACTGATGCACCAGATGGGACCAATGGGCGAGGTAAATCATTCACCTTCTCAATCGGCTGATTTAAAATATCAGGACGCGGTTTCAGGTCTTCATCTTTCGCTTCAACAGGCTCTATTAATGCATTTTGATTTGATCGGCTTTCTTGCATAAAACGTTGAATATTCCAGGACAAGCCGTCAATTTCATAAACAATTTCCTGTTTCATTTCGGGTTCGGCACGATTAAATCCACCTTCAACCAACATGTGCCATGTCGGCTTTGAAGGTTCACGTGTTCCTCGATAACCACAGACCACTAATCGATCAGCTGCACGGGTCAATCCCACATATAAAAGGCGGCGATATTCTTCTTCAGCCATAAATTCTGCGGTTTGTTTGATCTCATCCGTTTTTGAATTTTCAATCGCTGAACCTGGTACCCAAAGCGGGCATTTTGGTATGTCGGATTGATGTTCAGGCGGATCTAATAACCGGATAGATGACATATGGGACGAATGAAAAGCTGCGCTTCCAGGGTCAACCAAGAACACTATTGGTGCTTCCAAACCTTTGGACGCATGAACCGTCATAATGCGCACCGCATCTAAACTTTGCTCTTGTTCCCGTTTAATCTCAGGTTCTGAGCTTTCAAGTTGATCAAGGAATATTTGCAAACTTGAAATGCCATTTTGATCGTGATCAAGCGCCAGAGCTAAATATTCGTCCAGCACATCAATAACTTCATGACCTAATCTCAGAAGGAACACATCACGCATGCCCATAACTTCTAATATATGACTGTAAAACCCATGTACTGAAGTTTTTCGCGATAAATTCTGCAAATTCAATATACGCTTGCAGATATCATACCAGAATGGACTTACGTCAACTTGGCTTTGCAATTGCGCCCAAACCGAAATCTCTTTTCCGCGCCCAGCGCAAAGATCAAACAATTGCTCTTCAGTTACATTAAAAAAAGCACTTTTGAGCAGCGAGGCCAGCGATAAATCATCTTCCAGCAATAATGAAACACGGCCCAAAGCCATAAGATCTTGGATGGCAATATGGTCAGTGAGTTTTAGCCGATCCGCACCAGCAACGGCGATATCCGTTGTCGATTTCAATGTACGCATCAATGTGGGGACAAATGCATCACGTTTGCGCACCAATATTAAAATATCACCAGCCCGGATTTTTCTGGGCGCGTTACTTTTGTGATCCAGAATTTCTTCTTTACCAATCCAGCTATCGAGAACAGAGGTGATTTGCTGTGATAAGATGTTAATTGGATCACGCTCTGCAACAGCATCAAAGGGTTCCAACCAACTATCCATCTCTTGGCTGGGTTCTTTGGCTAACATGGGCCACAGCTCAACTTGACCTGGCGCATTTTGACGAACCGTCTCATGCAACACATCATTATCTGAATAGGTTAACCCGCGTTTTGCATCAAAATCGGCAAAAACGAGATCAACAAGATCTAATACTTCCGATGTGGATCTAAATGAAACACGCAATGAAATTGATTCAAATGCTTTATCGGCGTTTTTAGCTCGCTTTTGAGTTTGTCGGCGTTCTTGATCAAAACGCTCAGGTCGAGCGCCCTGAAATGAATAAATCGATTGTTTTTCATCACCCACTGCAAACATTGAACGATTAAGTTCACGCGCAGATTGACCTGTATAAAATTCGTCGGCTAATGATTGGATCACGCTCCATTGTACTGGGCTTGTATCCTGAGCTTCATCCACCAAAATATGGTCAATTCCGCGATCTAATTTGTAATGCACCCATGGACCTGCACCACTTTTTGACAAAAGCTGTTCGGTTTTTACGATCAGATCCTCGTAATCAAGCATTGCCTTGCGGCGCTTTAAACCCTCATAGGTTTGAATATACTGCTCAGCTAAAACCAGTGCCTCTTCGGTTATATCAAGACACTTGCGGCGCTTAAGATAATCAATCTGGGTACTTATATGATCATTTAATGCTTCCAAGCGCTCTGCCATATCAGGAAGCATTACGGCTATATCTTTGGAAACAGCATTTTTTAGGCTCTTTGGTTTGCCTGCTTGAGTTAAAAAACCCTCACAAATAATTTCAAACTTTCGCTGACTGGATGCAGCTTTTTTGCAATCCATCAAACAACCTGCAAAGTCCTTTGGCGATTTATTTTTACCGTCTAACGCAGCACTATAATAGGCTTCAATCTGCTCATCAGGCATGGATGGCAACGGCCAAAAGTCATCATATGGGTTTTGATCATCTGCATTTACTTCAAGTCGTTCGGCTATCTCGGATCTTAGATCGTGTTTAGCTGTAGAAAATGAGATAAAGTCCGATATTGCGTGACGCATTGATATGAACTTATTGATCAAGTCATCCAGCGAGGTTTCACCGCCTTGCTCAAGCACGCAATCAAGTGCCCTAGCAACCGCGATAGATACCGGCTTATTGGGCACATTTGCTGCCATATTAAGCAATCTGCTGCGAGCTTCTTCTTGCAGCTCTTCGGCCGCGGCATCATCTAATACCTGAAAATGGCCCGCGACATTTGCCTCGAGTGGAAAACGATGTAGTAGCGATTCACAAAATGCATGAATGGTTTGAATTTTCAAACCACCCGGGGTTTCAAGCGCGGAGGCAAACAAGGTTCGAGCAAAAGTTACTTTTTTAGAATTAGTCGGCAAATCTTCTGATTTTGATAATTCATCATAAAGCGCTTCATCCGTCATCTGTGACCATTTTGCGAGAATATCAAAAATCCGCAGCGACATCTCAGCAGCTGCAGCTTTTGTGTAAGTTAAACACAATATCGCAGATGGTGGCGTGCCATTTAACAACAACCGCACAACGCGTTGGGATAATACGTGGGTTTTACCTGAACCAGCATTAGCTGAAACCCACGCAGAAATACCAGGCGTTGCAGCACGCATTTGCCTGCTAGTTGTTTCACCTATTAATTTTATGGCTTGAGATTGCTCAGTCATGCTCGCCCTCATCACCTGCTACATCAACGACAGACCATTCTGATACACGTGCTAAATGGTTATAGTCCCCTGTATAATCACGATCCATTTTTGGAATGGTACGCGATTTAAACCCAATCTTGTTGTGATAAAGTTCCTGCAGTAAATGGGACAGTTCATCAGCCGCCTTTTGCCCCAATTGCTCGGCAGAATATGGCTCTGGCTCTTTTCGTGTCGGCTTTGCTTCAACCTGATCGACAATTAACTGATCTGCGGGCTTTAATCGTACATATTTTAAACTTCGAACCGAACTTGGCTCGATATTTTTAAAACCTGATTGCATCACAGCAAATGCCTCGAGTGGGAGCTGCGGGTCCAGCAAACTACGCGCCTCTTTTGCCGAGGGGCTAAGCCCTGTTTTAAAATCAATGATATCCACCGAGCCATCTTCTAAAACATCAATACGATCAGCACGGCCTGTTAGGAAAAATTCAATATCACCTGGTAATCGGCATTTTGCCGAAGCTTCGATAATTCTATCGTGGACATTTTCTCCGTGGCGCAATTCCCATTCAACAAACGGCTTAATCAAACGCGAAAAACGATCTTTCCATAAGATGGCTATTTCATGAGGCAAGCCGCTATTTGCAAAATTTTGTTCTAAAATGTCAGCTAATAAAAGTTCCAACCCGTCCGATTTCTCATCAGATAAAAGGCTTGAAAATTCCTCAAGTACCGCATGAAATATCGTGCCACGCACGCGCAGGTCAGCCTCATTTGAAAATCCCTCGAAAGGTTGCAGGCGCAAAATTCGCTTCGCATAAACAGCATAAGGATCACGCCGAAGCGTCGATACTTCGCTGAATGAATAAGTTTTAGGTTGCGCATCTGACGCTGGTTTGGGATCTGGGCGTTTGGCAATTTGCCCTGTTGCGCCACTTACCTGCGTGTTTGAAAACGAGATCAAATCATCACCGCGCGATTGAATTGCACTAACAGTATCAGCGCTTAACACTGCACATAGTCTTTGCACCCAGCGGGATGCGACAGTTGGCGCACCGTTTGATTTTTTTGATCGACTAAGAACAACGTTTTGTGCACCCATCCCCATTTGAAAATCGTGCGCAGCAAGACCAATACGCCTTTCTGGTGGTTCAAGACCAATCTCTGACTTCATCGACCTTGATAAAAATGGGTCGTTGGACGATGTGCTTGGCCATATTCCCTCGTTTAAACCAGCTAGAATAATCGTATCAACGTTTTGCAATCTCGCTTCCAGTGCGCCCCATATCATAACTTGAGGGTGACTACCGGATTGAGGCTTGACGACTTGGCCACTTAAAAGCGGCTCGAGCATTTGCAACCATTCTCGCCCTGTGACATGCATTTCTGTTGGGCACGACACAATTTCTTCCAACAGTGAGACAAGTTTTTGACCTGCTTCGCTGTCCCACACCAAATAGTTTTCATCAGCGGATAAAGTTATTGCTTCAAGCAAAGAAATCGTTTTCTCGGTCCATTGCGCAACAGATAAAAGTGTATTTAGTTCAATGTCTTGTTCGTTTGAGAGCGCATAAAATCTACTGAATTCTTCATTTAATTTGTCGGCAAATAAAATAGCGGCTTGAATATCACTGGAGGTTATATTTTGACACCACAAGGGGGTATGGGTTTGTTGATCCAAATTTTCTAAATATGCGCTCAACGCCTTAGACAATTGATGTGGACGATAATTTTGCGTAGCGCCACGCAATATCGTGCGCTCTATAACGGAAATTGCCTTATCTCGCGCGGTAACTTCAGTGCCAAAACTGGTGTATGGATGCTTTAAAAAAGACGCTAGAACAGCATGATCAGGTAGACCTAATGATGCATCTAAGGTGAGCATCAGCAAAGTTCCAATCTGAGATTGAGAAAGCGATACGCCGCCTGAATCATCAGCCTTAATGCCAAATTTTTGTAATTCGATGGAAACCTTGAGGGCTAAGTTTCTATCGGGCGTCACCAAGGCAACGTTACGTTTGTGGGTTTGTGTCGACCCGTCAAGCGCGAGGCGCATTGCAACCGCGATTGCAGCAGCTTCTTCACGATCATTGCCAGCCTGCAGCAAACTGACATTTTTAAATGCCGCAATCTCTTGCTCAATGTTTCTCTGAGCCGTATCCGCCCAAATTTTTGTCATCGCTGAAGGTAGCATTGCTTTAGTGATGATCTTACCACGCGCTTGGCGCTCAACATTTTCCACGCCCAGCTTGGGCACCTGATAAACATCGTCCACACGAAGTCCAATTCGATAAAGCAATCTTGCCAAACCAAATTGCGGGTGCCCTTGCGTGACAACAGCAGTTAGCTGCTCAGATGGTGCAAACTTCTTTTGGTCATCTGCATAGTGGTAAATATATGACCAATCCTCGTGGCGCATGTCCTGATCTAACCCCGGCAACACAACGGCGCCTTGAGATAACATCGAGACGGCTTTTATCAGACGAGCTGTTGCAGGTAGGGAACCGGTTGATCCAGCAACTATAACCGGTCCATCATGTCCATTTGCAATTAAGTCCTGGGTTTGTCGATCGAGCAATTTTACTTGGTGAGATGCATTACTTTGCCGTCTAATTTCCTTTAATCGCTCAGGCCAATATTCACGAACAATCCTCAAAAACTCTAGCGTAAGCTGCCACCATTCAGCATGTTCTTGAAGATTAATATAATCAATTTTTCGAAGGTCGATCTCTTCACTTTCGGACGCTTCTAAAAGAGACAAGAGCTCAGCTGCTAACCACAAAGCATCAGATGGGTTTGCAGGCGCGACCAATGGCACTGACTGCAATTGTTCACTAAATGCCTTGGGTAAAGCCTTTTTCCAAGCCAGAATAAGATCGCCCAATATCAACATTGCTTGTACTTGCGATATAGGCTCTTCCTGAGACAAATCAGCAGAAATTGCGTTTTCGAAAAAACCTAAATCATCGTCAACCTCACCAAGCGCTCGAATATCGGGTAAAATTACCGATTGATGACCAATTTGATCAGCAAATTCAGACCTTAAGGCACGCGCAGCCCGTCGTGTTGGCACATAAATCCGGCAAGCGGCCAATTTATGAGGTTGGTCTGGGTCATACTTAAAATCTGTTAGAAGGTTACCGCGCATGAGGCTCTGCGCGAAGGTTTCAAGAAATGGCACACCGGGCGGAATAGTGAAAAGGTTGGGTGTCTCCCTTGAATGATTGGTGCTGATATCAATCACTCGCAAATGCCTTCACCGAATTTTCAGCATCACTGATCGCGTCCACCGTGCCAACGGTGATCCAATGGCCATGCATGACATGGCCATAAAGCCGACCTTTTTCAATGGCTTCATCAAAGCATTGATTGATTGAAAATTTACGTTCTGAGATTTGATCGAAAATTGTTGGATTAATGATTGCTGCACCGGCATAGATCATAGATTCTGGCGTTGTTCCGCGAAACCTGGTTAGACGTCCATTCTCATCCACGTTAAAATCGCCTCTACCATGATGGCCAGTGGTTCTTGAAATTGGCACGATCATTAATAAAATGTCCATTTCCTCAACATTAAACCGATCTGCGAGCTGTTTGATGTTCTTTTCATCTTGATCATCATCATCTAACCAAAATGTATCAGCATTGAGCAGCAAAAATGGCGCATGGGCAAAGTCATCAATCTGACTGAGGGCATTTACAATACCGCCGCCTGAATCTAGCAATTCTTCACGCTCATCAGAAACACAGATTTTGAATGATTGCTTAACTTGCGCAACATAATCGATAATTTGATCTGGCAGATAATGAACATTAACGATCGCTTGCTCAAATCCCGCGTCTTCAAGACTATCGAAACAATATTGGAGGAGTGGCTTATCACCAACTGATACCAATGGTTTCGGTATTTTTTCCGTCAAAGGTCTCATCCGCGTACCGAGACCTGCTGCCAAAATGATTGCCGTTTTCAAAACCCGATAGCCCCGTTGATTCGTTACCGATCCTTTGATTATAGAACCTGGTACTTCTCTAGCCAATCGCGCAATGGTTTTAGAATTGGATAATGGCAAAGACGCTGTAAATACGTTTCAATACGAGGGATATGTTGCAAATAATGCGCTTTACCATCACGCTCTTTTAACCGAACAAATATTCCTATCACCTTAGACGCACGTTGCGCTGCAATGATGGCATAAGCTTCATCTAATGCTTTGACATCGAAATTTTTATCGTTCTGCAGCCGAATTGATCTGTATGTTTTAAGGATTTTTTGTTCTAGTTCATCAGAAACTAAAACACGAGCATCTTGCGCGAGCGAAGCTAAATCATATGCAGAAGGTCCAATAAGGGCGTCTTGAAAGTCAATCAATCCAACGCGTTTGATATCTTGATAGCGGGGCTGCCAAATAATATTGGGCGAATGGAAATCTCGCAGCACTAAGGATGTTTCAGCCTTGCGTAGCTCCAAGAAAAGTTCACGCCAAATCGATATGAATTCGTTTTTCACACCACTTTCTGTGGGATGGCCAGTTTTATAAGGTAAATACCAGTCAGGGAGCAGTTCAATCTCCATTTGCATGATATCCTCATCATAATAGGAGAGCGAATGGCTGTAACCGCCATCAATTTTAAGCACGCCTGGTAATGCCTGACTGTGAAGGAAGGCTAACATTTCAGCAGAAGCGATATATCGTTCTGATATCGGAACGTTCTGATCGTTTATTGGTTTTTCAGCACCTAAGTCCTCAACAATTAAAATGCCATCATCGATTGATCTATGCAAAATGTTCGGGCTAGTTAAACCATATCCTTTAAGTAAATCTGCGATAGCGACAAACGGAACTACATCTTCGGCAAGATGGGCAATTTCTGAATAGGTTTTGCCATCTTTTATGATGGGCCCATCAGATTGTCTGGGCGAATTCATCAAAATCATCTGGTCGGATCCTGCAATCTGCAAACGCTCGTATGTCCGAGTAGATGCATCACCAAGAAGAAAATATCGATCAGCGTCTACCAAACCCTCATCATTAATGAAATTGCGTATGGTCAACGACCTTTGGAGCCGGTCCATAAAAGAGGGGGGACCAGATATTTCCAGCGTACGGACATCATCTAAACCAGTTAGCTTGATGTTTATCAACTTATTGGGGAGCGCACCATCTGCCATTTGTGGCCATTCAATAAGCGCAACACCGTGTTCTAAAATATCATCTAACCCGAGCTCGAAAACCTCATCTGGATCGCCAATCCGATAAAGATCAAAATGACCAATTGTAAACCGCAACTCATAGGATTGTGCCAGTGTGAAGGTAGGGCTGGGAACTTCTAGATACTCATCATTCGCTACAGATCTGATAATTGCGCGGGCAAGCGTTGTTTTTCCTGCGCCTAAATCGCCGGAAAGTGTGATGCAATCACCAACACAAATTGCAAGAGCAAGATCTTGCGCGAATTGTACTGTCGCGCGTTCATTTACAAGTTCAATTTTTATTCTGTGATCGTTGGTAGTCAATATGATCCTACCTTAGCCAATGTCGCGGCGCGAAGCCTCTGTTTGGTTTTCAAAATCTATCGGTAATACGCAAGTGACCGTTGTGCCCTCTTCAATCACACTATCGATCTTTACATCACCATGGTGTAACCCAACAAAACTCTGAACAATTGAAAGGCCTAGACCTGCACCACCGCGATGGCCATTTTTACCTTTCGATTCAAATCGTGCGAAGACTTTATCGATCTCTTCTTTTGGAATGCCTGCACCGAAATCTTTCACTTGGAAAATAACATTCTCATTCTCAACCAAACAATCAAGCAGAATGTCCGCTCCTTTAGGTGAGGCGTTTGCGGCATTACCCAAAAGCTTCACCAAGATCTGTTTAAGCCGTTGATAATCACCTTTTATATGCACAGGTGCGCTTGATAGATCGACTTTCAAGTTAAGTGAATTTTCTTTCATCCGATCAGCAACTTGCCCACAAGTCTCTTCGAATAGTCTTGAAATATTCACCTCATCCACATCAAGCTTCATCACACCAGCGTCGACAGTCGCTAAATCCAAAATGTCATTCACAATGGTTAAAAGAACGGATGAAGATGTTGCGATATGATCAAGATATTCTGATTGGCGTTCATTTAGCGTGCCGATCTCAGGCGTTCTGACCAGGTCAGTGAAACCCATAATGTTTGTCAACGGAGAGCGCAGCTCATAGGATACATGATGCACGAAATCATTCTTCAGTGATTCAGCCTTCACCAGCGCTTCGTTCTTCTCTGTCAGCATGCGCTCTGCTCGAACACTATCGGACATATTCACAAAGGTCAGCATAGTCAAACCACCGGCAAGCGGGACGAGTGCGAAGTCAAGAATAAGTCCGGTATCAAGCTCTAGCCGTCCGTCATGGCTGTTGCGCGTATCATCCAAGCTGGTGATGATATCAGCAAATTGTTTCCAGCCATCTGGATTTTCGTAAGATTTTTCGCAAGCCTTCACCAATGCACGAATATGCGCGCCTTGCGGCACATCTTCTTCCGATACTGCCCAAAGAGCACGGAAAGCTGGATTAACAAGTGCAAGCGTACCGTCGGATGCAAACACACACACACCCTCAGCCAAGTTATCAATGGTCTGACCTTGAACTTGCTGCAAACGATTATAGCGCGTTTCCAAATCAACTTTTTCGGTTAGGTTTTCAAAGACCCAAATCGCACCGCCCTGCGCATTTGCATTGGCAACGACATGCACTGTTTGCCCATCAGCGAGATACCAAAGGTGCTGACTTGGCTCAACAGAGCGATAAACTGCAAGCATCTCTTCTTTCCAGTCGTGCCAACCTGGCTGGTCAGGTAATTTACTATCGGCGCGCAAACGTTCGAAGAAGGCATTATTATCTGGTTTTGAAGCTAGGAAGTCAGTACCAAGCTCCCATAATTGCTGGAACGCTTGATTATAGAATTGTAATTGCTGGTTTTTATCGAAAATCGCCACAGGGGTCGATAATGAGTTAAGCACATTAATATGACTTTGCAGTGTGCTCTCAAGTTCGTTGCGGATAGCTTCTTCTGCGCTAACGTCAACAGCTAGACCCGCAGAACCGGTCGCGCTTTTTGTATCTGCAACATCGAAGAACTTACGAGCGCCGCGGACAACGGTGGAGACTTTATCATAAAAAGGTCGTTCCGGCGTGGATTCCGCTTTGATCTTTTCACGCGCCTGAATGCCAAGTAATTCAAGATTACGGTCAATCGCATCCTGTCGGTTTTTAGCTTCTGTCGCGTGAGCAAATGCCTCATTTACCCAGACTAGTTTTCCATCGGAACCGCGCATCCATACAGGCATTTCAATAATATCGAGTAGGTTCTGAAATGTCTCAAGGGCTCCAACAAGACGATCACGTTCTGACTTTAAAGACGCACGTTCTTCGCGAACGTCGTTGAGTGCGACAAATCTCACAAATGCGCTTCCACCTGACACCCGTCCCTGAACTTCAAGCATATCGCCGCGAACTGTTTCAACGAATTCATCAAAGCGCACAGCATTGGATTTTAGTTTCTGCAAAGCTTTGTTGAGCTTATCCGCGCATTGCAAATCCAACCACTGATCAAATTTTAAAAAACCATCTAAATCAGTTGGTGCGGCTACACTATCTGGAAGCCCACCTAGTGCTTCTGCCGGTCCACTTTCACCATCCCATACGATAAGGCGTTGATTTGAGTCTGAAATTAACGCGCTATAGCGATTTTTTGATGCTTGCACTTCACGAAGTTGCGCGCGTAGCTTGGTATTTTCGTTCTCTATTTTTGCGCGCTCTCGGATCAACCATACGGCTGAAATCATTGTCGCAGAAATTGCGCCGATGATCATTGAGAAATAAAGAATATCCATGGAAGACGCCGATAGGCCCATGGCTTTAACAGGCTTTAAATCAGCCGAAGTAATCTGTTCAGTTTGTGCGAAAGATAACGAGGTACTCGCCAGCAATAATGACTTTACGTAGAAAAATCGCTTGAAGTCTTTGGCTTTTTTAATGGCACGCTTTGTGAACCCAATATTTAGGTTCATTTGCGCATGATTGAATTGTCTGACCTTCGAGATAAAACTCGGCATGCCCTGATCCTTATCGCCGCCATTATACAAGACATCGCAGATCCGACATCGCCATCCCCTAAAAATGCAAATCGAATCATCGATTAAAATATACCCTTATTGAGAATCAGCGTGAAGGGGAAAAGGCAAAAAATAAGCCGCATCCTAAAAGTCAAGGATGCGGCCACAATATGTTGTGTATAATTGATATTAAATTAATATCTGTAGTGTTCAGGCTTAAATGGACCTTCTGGTGTCACACCAATATAATCCGCTTGATCCTTACTTAACTCACTCAAGTTTGCGTTTAGCTTCGCCAAATGCAGACGCGCAACGTGCTCATCAAGCTTTTTCGGTAGAACATAAACTTCGTTTTGATACTCATTACCTTTTGTATAAAGCTCAATTTGCGCCAAGACTTGGTTGGTAAATGAAGCCGACATCACAAATGATGGGTGACCTGTTGCATTACCCAAGTTCAACAAACGACCTTCAGAGAGAAGGATCATACGGTTGCCCTTAGGAAACTCGATCATATCGACCTGAGGCTTCACATTGTTCCACTTGAAGTTTTTAAGTTCAGCAACTTCAATCTCATTATCAAAGTGACCGATATTACCAACAATGGCCATATCTTTCATTTCACGCATGTGATCGACTTTGATGATGTCTTTGTTACCAGTTGTTGTGATGAAAATATCAGCTGTTGAAACAACATCTTCAAGCTGAACAACTTCAAAACCATCCATAGCTGCTTGAAGCGCACAAATTGGATCAACTTCTGTTACCTTAACACGAGCGCCAGCACCTGCGAGCGAAGCTGCAGAACCTTTACCCACATCACCATAACCACAAACAACAGCTACTTTACCAGCCATCATCACATCAGTTGCACGGCGGATGCCATCAACAAGTGACTCTTTACAGCCGTATTTGTTATCAAATTTTGATTTTGTCACTGAATCATTGACGTTAATTGCAGGGAATGGCAACTGACCTGCTTTTTGCAATTGGTATAGACGGTTCACACCAGTTGTTGTTTCTTCTGTCACGCCTTTAATTGCATCACGTTGCTTTGCAAAGAAACCAGGGCTTTGAGCCATGCGCTTTTTAATTTGCGCAAACAAGACTTCTTCTTCTTCAGAACCTGGGTTTGACAATACATCTTCACCAGCTTCAGCACGTGCGCCAAGCAAGATATACATGGTTGCATCGCCACCATCATCCAAAATCATGTTGCAAGGCTCACCATCTGTCCACTGGAACATACGGTCTGTATATGTCCAATATTCTTCCAGTGTTTCACCTTTAACGGCAAATACTGGAATACCAGCTGCTGCAATTGCCGCTGCGGCATGGTCTTGTGTTGAGAAGATATTACAAGATACCCAGCGCACTTCTGCGCCCAATTCAACAAGTGTTTCAATCAACACAGCTGTTTGAATTGTCATGTGCAAAGAACCACAAATACGCGCGCCTTTTAAAGGCTGGCTTTTTGCATATTCTTCACGTGATGCCATAAGACCTGGCATTTCAGTTTCAGCGATATCTATTTCCGTACGGCCAAAAGGCGCTTGTGAGATATCGGCTACGATATAATCATTAAATTCGCTCATAAATGTCTCCAATGAGGTCAGGGAATGAAACCAACACTAATTGATTTTGCACTTCGTTTATCATTTTGAGATGTATCTAGCAAGAAAGATATAAAGAAATGTTTATATCCTTATAATACTATTCGCCCTCACCGAATTTATCGGCAATCAGTTTTTCAAGCTCATCAAGGACCTCATTAGCCTGAGATCCGTCAGCAGAAACATTTATTGAACAGCCACAACTTGCAGCGAGCATGAGCAATTCCATAATTTCATCGCCACCAACGTCCATACCGTCTTTGCTCACGGTGACTTTCGCATCAAACTGCTCAACAGTTTGAACAAATTTATGCGAAGCGCGCGCGTGAAGTCCACGTTTGTTCGTGATTTCAAACGTCCGTTTATGTGCCATTGATTATTTTCCGCTTAACAGGCTGCTCGCCACATTTATGTACTTTTTGCCCGCATCCTGTGCTTCCTGGAGAGACTTTTGCATATCATTGTCTTCCCGAACACGAGCGAGCTTAATCAACATAGGCAGATTAATACCTGCGATGACTTCGATCTCCCCAGTATCCATAACAGAAATAGAAAGATTTGACGGTGTACCACCGAACATGTCAGTTAAAATGATAACACCATTACCCTGATCTGCTTCTTTGACCGCATTGACGATATCTTCACGGCGTCGATCCATATCATCATCGGGACCAATACAGATGGTTTCAACAGCATCTTGCTGCCCAACCACATGCTCAAGCGCATTTTTAAATTCTTCGGCTAAATTGCCATGGGTGACGAGCACCAATCCGATCATGTAGACCCCATACCGTCATAACTTCTTATATCGAAGCTGATTTGCAGTTTCGCTATCATGTACAGGCAAGCGTCAAGTTCAAGCAAAATTTGATCTAAGGATTGAGAAAAACTGAAATTACTGGTGCACGGCGCCAAAAAGTCTCGCTAAGTGGGTGTTTTGTATCAGCGCCTACTCAACTAATGGCAAACAAATCTCAAAACAAGCACCCGAAATAGAACCATCTTCTTGCGAGATCACATTTTTAACATCAATCTCACCGCCATGCGCCTCGATGATCTGTCGGCTAATCGATAGACCAAGGCCTGAATTTTGGCCAAAATCTTCACCTTCAGGTCTATCGGTGTAAAACCGCTCAAAGACACGGTTGATATCTTCGATTTGAATGCCTGGACCATTATCCATGACTTTGATTGTCAATGTGTTCTCAACTTGTGACAAGTGGATTTGAATGTGACCTGTCTTTTCAGCAACAAAACTTCTAGCATTTTCAATAAGATTGGTGATGACCTGTCCCAAACGCAGATCATGTCCAAAAACTTCATACGTTTGATCTTTAGAAATTTCGTCAATGTCGAGACTGATTTGAACATTCTTATTGCGTCGACTGACTTGTGAAGAAATTTCTACCAGATCCTTAAGTAACTTAGCGATATCAACAATCCTTGCATCATCACGTGCAAGTTCTGCATCAAGGCGGGATGCATCTGAAATATCACTGATCAAGCGATCAAGACGTTTTACATCATGCTGGATGACGCCAAGTAGCTTATCTCGAGATTCTGTGTTTTTCACCAATGGCAAAGTTTCAACTGCACTGCGTAACGAGGTTAATGGGTTTTTCAGCTCATGGCTCACATCTGCGGCAAAGCTTTCAATCGCATCTATTCGGTCATAAAGCGCACTGGTCATATCACGTAATGCAATAGATAAATTTCCGATCTCATCTTGGCGCGCGGAGAAATCTGGTATTTCCTCACGTGCTTTTACCCCGCGGCGCACCCGCACAGCAGCAGCTGATAACCGACGAAGCGGATTGGCAATCGTGCTTGCCAGCAAAAGCGACAAGATAATGGTTACAAAAGCCGCCACGCCAAAAACACGGAAAATAGCTTCACGTTCAGCCTGAACGATTTTATCAATATCACCTGCTTGAGTTGATAACAGCAACGCACCCAAAACAGCTCTAAATCGCTGAACAGGCACGGCGACCGACACGATTAATTCGCTGTCTTCAGTTACGCGTACAACCGCCCCACGGCCACCCGTTAACGCACTCATCACTTCGGGGTATATTGAGCCATCGGCTTGCGAGGATTCTCTATATATAGAGAGGTTTCCCGGTTGAAGGATTCCATTAAAAAACTTAGAAATCCGATCCCAGATGGGTACATCTTCATCTTCTGTTTCACCAAGATCAAAACGCAAGACCTGCCCGCTGGTATATAAAAACCTTGAATCAAGCAGCAGCACTGCGTCTTGATCATAAATACGCGCGCGGGTTCGCGTTGGTGAAATAACGCGGCGTAAAACAGGTGCGATCAATTTTGGATCAAAAGGAAAGACATTGTCATCTGAAACCGTTGGCGACAGGCTTTCACCAGCCTGAAGCTCAAGTAGTTTTTGTGGATCGATGGTGATGGAGTCCGTTTCAACACTCGCCGATGCGGCAATTGCACCAGAAATAATTTCCCCTTGTGTTAAGAGGCTTTCTACGCGCGCATCAATTAACCCCTCGCGAAACTGATTTAGATATAAAATGCCTGAAACCAGTACCAAAAGGGCTGCAAGATTTAAAAACAATATCCGGCGTGTTAGGCTTGAAAAAATAAAACCACCAAATATCCGCCGGATAAATGTGAACGGATGCGTAAACTTAAAACGCGGCTGTTCACTCACGCGCTTGTCCAGCGCATTCATTCTGGATTGGGTCTTACCAGTATCTGCTTGAGACTCGGTTTGGGAAATCTGCTTTTGAGATTTACCATCAGACCCCGATAATTTGGTTGGAACATCATCCAATTTAACTACAATCTAAACCTGTTTTATCGCTTCATTTTGGCAAAATGCTATCATGATTCGCGAAAACGATAGCCCACACCATAAAGTGTTTCGATCATATTAAACTCTTTATCGACCATTTTAAACTTTTTACGCAAACGTTTAATATGGCTATCGATTGTCCGGTCATCCACATAAACCTGATCATCATAAGCGGCATCCATCAATGAATCTCTGCTTTTAACGACGCCAATTCGTTGAGCAAGCGATAGAAGGATCAAAAATTCTGTGACCGTTAATGTCACAACTTCACCTTTCCAGGTACAAATATGACGCTCTTGATCCATTGAAAGATGGCCGCGTTCGAGAATTTTTTGCTCGCCACCTTCACTTTTCTGCGCAGCACCAGCTTCACGATTAGCACCGCGACGCAATATTGCTTTTACACGCTCGACCAACAATCTTTGAGAAAATGGTTTAGTAATGAAATCATCTGCACCCATTTTAAGTCCAAATAACTCGTCAATCTCTTCATCCTTTGATGTTAGAAAGATCACCGGGATGTCAGATTTTTGTCGTAAGCGACGCAACAATTCCATACCATCCATGCGCGGCATCTTGATATCAAAAACGGCAAGCTGTGGAGGGCGTGCTAGAAGGCCATCTAATGCAGATGCGCCATCGGTATATGTTTCTACCCGATAACCTTCAGCCTCTAATGCGATCGATACCGAAGTTAGAATATTTTTGTCGTCGTCCACCAAAGCAATTGTTTGCATCGATATCTCCAAAATTGAATAATTTACACCCGCACGCGTTTTGTGTGCTGTGCCGTAATGCGGATAAAAAGAGAACAAAATGTGGCACAGGCGTAAATTAAAGTCACCAGTTTAAATTTTTGCCAAAAAAAGTTGAATTTTTGCACGCGGTTGTCAAATGTTATTTTTCAATGATTTAAAACGATTTAGATTTTTTTTAATTTATTTAAAACGATTAAATTATTGTTTTTATTAATTTATTTTTAGATTCTTCTTGTCTATTTTAAAAACAAATGTATGTTTCGAGACTAATTTTAAGCGTCATTTAAATTGGAAAGGCTCCTGCTATGACCCAGGAATTTGGTTTACGCAATAAAGCGTTTGGCATCGATCAATGTGGATTAACAACGAATTCGTCTGTTTATTATAACTTGACCGAGGGCGAGCTTTATGAGCAGGCCCTCCAACGCAAAGAAGCGACCTTAACAGCGCATGGCGCGCTGCGTGCAATCACCGGCCAACATACTGGTCGTTCTGCCGCTGACAAGTTTACAGTTCGCGATGCCAACACCGAAGATCAGATTTGGTGGGATAATAATAAGGGAATGTCATCTTCCGCATTTGAACGCCTTTACGATGACATGATCTCACACGCAGAAGGTCGTGATTTGTTTGTGCAGGATCTGGTTGGCGGTGCCGATCAAGATAATGCGCTTCCAACTCGCGTGGTGACAGAGTTTGCTTGGCACTCACTGTTCATCCGTAACTTGCTAATTCGTCCAAGCCGTGAAGATCTTGAAGAATTTGCTGCAAAACTGACGATCATTGATCTCCCAAGCTTCCGCGCTGACCCAGAACGTCACGAATGCCGCTCTGAAACTGTCATTGCGCTCAATGTTACCAAAGGTATCGTGCTTATCGGTGGTACTTCATATGCTGGTGAGATGAAAAAATCTGTCTTTACCATGCTAAATTACCTTTTGCCTGGCAAAGACGTTATGCCGATGCATTGTTCAGCAAATGTCGGTCCTACCGGCGATTCAGCTGTGTTCTTTGGTCTATCAGGCACGGGCAAAACAACTTTGTCAGCTGATCCGAACCGTACCCTTATCGGTGATGATGAACACGGTTGGGGCGAAGATGGTATCTTCAACTTTGAAGGCGGGTGCTATGCAAAAACTATTCGCCTATCGCAAGAGGCTGAACCTGAAATCTATGGCACGACAACACGTTTTGGCACTGTGCTTGAAAACGTCGTATTAAACGATAATCGCGAGCCTGACTTTGATGACGGTTCGCTAACTGAGAACACCCGCTGTGCATACCCGCTACACTTTATTCCAAATGCAAGCAAATCAGGTAAATCAGGGCATCCGCTAAATATCATTATGCTCACAGCAGATGCGTTTGGTATTTTACCTCCAATTGCAAAGCTAACGCCAGATCAGGCTATGTACCACTTCCTATCTGGTTACACGGCAAAAGTTGCAGGTACTGAAAAAGGTGTGACTGAGCCAGAAGCTACGTTCTCAACGTGTTTTGGTGCGCCGTTTATGCCTCGTCACCCTGCCGTATACGGCAACTTGCTGCGCAAGCTGATTGCTGAACATGGGGTGAATTGCTGGCTCGTAAATACTGGCTGGACAGGTGGTGCATACGGTGTTGGAAATCGCATGCCAATAAAAGCTACTCGTGCACTTTTAACAGCCGCGCTTGATGGCACACTAAATGACGCTGATTACCGTCAGGATGCAAACTTTGGCTTCCAGGTCCCTGTTTTAGTTGACGGAGTAGAAACATCAATTTTGGATCCACGTTCTACTTGGGAAGATAAAGAGGCTTATGATCAAATGGCAACACGTCTTGTTGACATGTTTGTTGCTAATTTTGAGAAGTTTGAAAGCCATGTTGACGGCACTGTGCGTGACGCTGCCCCCGGCGTTCGACTAGCTGCAGAATAAACGACGTTAATTTCCTCCAGTTAACAAAAAACCCGCTAGGCATCAGGCTTAGCGGGTTCTCTATTTTTATATAATTGAAACTACGCAGCAATGAGCTCGTGTATTTTGTTTTCAAAATTATTGAGATCAAAATCAAACTTATCAGCGCAATTGATCACTGAATAATCTTCAAGCTCATCTTTTGAGAGATTGCTCGTGTCAGATGATATGACAACAATAGGGCCATTGTAACCAAACGCGCGAAGCTGCGGAACGCTATCCTTATATGTCTCATCAAACTCTAATTGATTATCCAACAGAATAACATCAGGTTGCTTATCCATCATGGACACCATACCCTCATTAATATCGACAGCTGATTTTAATTCAATTTTCTCAGCTGTTGCTGCATAACAATTAAACAATTCGTGCTGATGAATATTATCATCAATAAGTAGTACTTTTGAACCAGGCATGACTTAGCTCCTTATATATGTATGTCTTTGTTTAATATGCTAAGCCTTGCCTGAAACTTGAGAAATTTACGATTTCTTAATACTTTGTTAACTTTTATGAAAAAAGTATTAATGCAATGGTTGAACCAAACCAGAGAGGAACGAGAATTGGTCGATAAGCGGCTTTATATCAATGACAAAATCATGATCGAGCCCTGGGAACTTGTCGAACAGTTTATCCATTCAGCAGGTCCGGGTGGCCAAAATGTCAACAAAGTAGCAACAAGCGTCCAGCTTCGCTTTGATCTTTTAAACTCCCCATCAGTGCCGCAGCAGATCAAACCTCGCGCTAAAAGTATTGCTGGCCGCCGCATCAATAAAGAAGGGGTCATTGTTTTAGAAGCCAGTAAACATCGCTCACAAGAACGAAACCGCGAAGATGCGCGCAAACGACTTGCGGACTTGTTAAAAGAAGCATGCAAACCGCCACCACCGCCGCGCCGAAAAACCAAGCCAACACGCGGATCTATTGAACGGCGCTTGAAGGAAAAATCCAACAGATCCGGCATAAAAAAGATGCGAAACCGCGTCACAGATGATTAAATTATCATCGAATTTGATGAAAACCTTTGTCAAAGTGTCTTAAAATTCCTATATCTCAATCAACCAACAGTATTGTTGGAAAGAAACTCAATTTGGGAGCATAGAATGAGCTTTTTTGATTTTATTAAATCTGCCGGCAAGAAACTCGGCATAGGTGATGATGAAGAACCAACTGAAGACGCTGTGAAAGAAGAACTTGCCTCGCACAAACTTGGCACAGATGATGTAAAAATTGCCGTTAAAGGCGACACCATCGTTCTTGAAGGTACAGTTGAAGATCAATCCGTATTTGAAAAAGCTATTTTGGCTGTGGGTAACACGCTTGGCATTTCCAAAGTGGAAGCTGCTGAGCTTAAAGTTGCTGAAACTGCCGCTGCAGAACCAACATTCCACACTGTTCAAAAAGGTGACAACCTTTGGAAAGTAGCGGAAGCTGCATATGGTAAAGGCAAGGGCGGAAAATATACGGTTATTTTCGAAGCCAACAAACCAATGCTGAAAGATCCTGATCTTATCTATCCAGGTCAAGTTCTACGCATTCCAGCACTTGATTAATTAAGTTTGCCCTTGGGGAGATAAATCTAATGCAGGTGCTTCCCAAGGGCTTTCAACATATTCCTAATTTTCTTGATTATCCTGCGCAAAAAGCACTTGTCGAGACGATCCGTTCAATCGTCGAACAAGCCCCCCTCTACCGACCTGAAATGCCTAATAACGGCAAACCGTTTTCCGTTCGCATAACCAATTGCGGGCAATTGGGTTGGGTATCTGATCAAAAGGGCGGGTATCGCTATCAAGCGACACATCCAAAAACCAACCTTCCCTGGCCTGCAATCCCTAACGAGCTGTTAAAGATCTGGGATGAGATGTCGGGAATTGATTACCAGCCTGAAGCTTGCTTGATCAATTTTTATGATCAATCGGCGAAAATGGGCTTGCATCAGGATAAAGACGAAGCAACTTTTGACGCGCCGGTTGTATCAATTTCGCTAGGCGATACCTGCTTGTTTCGTGTTGGACAGACGACGCGAGGTGGCCAAACTAAAAGCTTTAAGCTGAATTCTGGCGACATCGTTGTGTTAGCTGGCGAATCTCGTTTGGTGTATCATGGCGTTGATAAAATTTACCCCGATACGTCGCCATTATTAAAAAATGGCGGTCGGATAAATCTCACGTTAAGACGGGTAAATCCGTTTACTTAGCTTGAAACAGTTGTTTCTTTAAAATTAAAGTTCGACGAAGTAGGTCGCAAACCAAGAAATATGAAGTTTCCAATGCTCGCAACAATTCCCGCCAATAATAGCCCTGCTAAAACATCAACCAAATAATGATTGGCATGAGATATCGCTGAAATCGCCATGGATATATTTAAAAACAAACACGGCAAATTAAGATATTTTACTCGCCACAACGCCCAAATTATAAAGAAACCCATTCCTGCATGAACCGATGGAAATGTTACTATGCCAGCCGCATTAGACAATTCTAAAGTAAAAGGTTCACCACTTCGAACAGCATTAAATTCATCCAGAAAATGATAGGCAAATTTTACATTGATATTTTGCAACAAAGATGCGTCAAGTTCATAAACAGTATATGTACCCAAAGCTGGAAACCAAATTGTGATGAGGCTGGCTAATAGCACCATCAACGCATAGCCAAATATGAACGCTATAGCGCGCGGTATTTGATTTACAAAACACAACAATATGGGGGTTAAAAGTAGTTGGTATTTAAGCGATCCATAGGCTGTGTTCAGCCAATTTGACAAAGATTCGCTACTGTCAACGAATTGGATAAATGCAAGCCAGTTAAAACCTAAACTCCGATCCATTGTAACAAGGGTGTCATCAGCTAAAGGCATATTCAATGAATAGGCCAAATAGGTGGCAAGAAATATCGGAACCATGTAAGCAAAACCAGCGCCAATAACCTCAACAATTGGTGATACATATTTATCTTTAATAATGATCATCAGAAAACTGAGGATGTAACAAATTGCTGAAATATAATAAAAGGTGCTGAATGATGCATAATCCACATCGATGTGTGAAAAATGGACCAAAAGCGGCATTATGATCCATAAAACCAATACAGAGAGGAATAGAATAATTCTTTCTCTTGTATGAAAACATCTTACCATATTCGCACCTTTTACTGCCATGGTGGCAATTTAAAAGTTTGTCTCTAAGATTTGTTTAATTTATCGCGACTAAAGACGGCGCAGCAAGACTTCTTCAATTAGATGGTTATCACCTTTTCGAAGTATCAGATCAGCGCGTGGGCGTGTTGGTAGAATATTCTCATAGAGATTTTTCATATTAATATTCTGCCAAAGACCTTTTGCAATCTCCAAAGCATCGTCTTCCGATATTTCAGAATATCGATGGAAAAAGGATTCCGGGTTTTTAAACGCGGTATCTCTTAGCCGTAAAAATCGCTCAATATACCATTGCTCAATTTTCTCTTCTTCAGCATCGATATAAATCGAGAAATCAAAGAAGTCAGAGACAAATGGTACCATGCGGCCATGAGCCGGCAAATCTCTGACTTGAAGGACGTTAATTCCCTCAAAAATAAGAATATCTGGTTTTTCAATTGTTTGATACTTATCCGGCAAAACATCGTAAACCATGTGCGAATATAAAGGTGCATCAACGCGTTTTTTACCAGATTTAATATCCGATAAAAAACGTAAAACCGCGCCGATATCATAGCTATCTGGGAAACCTTTGCGATCCATGATGCCATGTTCATTTAAGTAGGCATTTGGGTGCAAAAATCCATCTGTGGTAACAAGATCGACCTTAGGATGAGATGGCCAGCGGCTCAAAAGTTCTTTCAAAACACGAGCAGTTGTGGACTTTCCCACGGCCACAGATCCTGCGATACCAATAATAAATGGACTTTGTGTAGCGCGCTCTAAGTTTAAAAATTGCCGACGCTGAGCAAACAAGCCTTGCGACATTTCCACATGGGCGGATAAAAGACGCGACAGTGAAAGATAAATACGTTCAACTTCATTAAGATCCACAGGGTCATTAAGTGAACGAAGGCGCTTAACATCATCCTCAGAAAGTGTAAGCGGTGTAGTCGCTCGAAATTCAGACCATCTTTTTGCACTAAACGCACGAAATGGAGAATACTTTTCACGACCAATATGGTCTTGGCTATCTAAGTCTTCGTTCATCATGTGATTAATGATATCCAAAAGCGCTTATCCACTCGATCTCGATGCTTTTTCAGATATGCCGGACTGCGATGTCCGGTTTTCAAGCTCAGCCATAACTTCAGCCAGCGGAATATCTGCGATCTTTAATACCACTAAGAGATGGAACAACACATCGGCAGATTCTTTAATAAGTTCGCCGCGATCATTGCTAACCGCAGCGATCACCGCTTCTACGGCTTCTTCACCAAGCTTTTTGGCGGCCTTTTCCGGACCTTTAGAAACAAGCTTTGCCGTCCAAGACACATCTGGAGACGCGTTGGCGCGCGCACTTACAATCTTTTCAAGATCTTTGAGATCAAATTCACTCATTATCGATCTTCCCCTCGTCTTATATCTTTAAGCAGCCTGAGCGTAATCGGTCAAGTTTGTCGATCAATCGAGCCGCATAGCAAGACCAGCGTCCGCCATATATTGTTTAGCTTCACCAATTGTATAGGTTCCAAAATGGAAAATGGAGGCTGCTAGTACAGCCGTTGCATGACCATCTCTAATGCCTTCAACCAAATGATCAAGATCGCCTACGCCACCCGATGCGATCACAGGCACAGACGTGGCATCTGCTATTGCGCGCGTTAGATCAATATCATAGCCTATTTTGGATCCATCGCGATCCATAGATGTCACAAGCAACTCACCGGCACCCAATTCAGTCATCTGGATTGCAAATTCAATCGCGTTGATGCCCGTTTCATTGCGTCCACCATGGGTAAAAATTTCCCAACGGTTTTCTTCACCGGGCTTGGATGTCTTTTTCGCGTCAATTGAAACAACAATGCACTGATTGCCAAATTTATCTGCTGCTTCTCCAACAAAGTCAGGATTGTTAACGGCGGCAGTATTGATCGACACCTTATCAGCGCCCGACAGCAACAATTTGCGGATATCTTTGACTTCACGCACACCGCCACCAACCGTAAGCGGCATGAAACAATGTTCTGCCGTTTGCGCAACAACATCAAAAATTGTTTCGCGATTGCCCGATGAAGCGGTGATATCTAAAAAACACAATTCATCCGCTCCTGCCGCATCATATGCTTTTGCAGCTTCTACTGGATCACCTGCATCAACAAGATCAACAAAGTTGACGCCTTTAACCACACGGCCGTCTTTAACGTCTAAACATGGAATGACACGAGATTTCAGCATGTTTTATCCTTTGTTTTTCGCGTTTTTTAATACGCTAAGTGCCTCATTGGGATCAATGCGGCCATCATAAAGCGCACGACCAGAAATAGCGCCTTCAAGTATCTGTGCTTCATCGCTTGCCATCATATTAATGTCTTCCATAGATGCCAAACCACCGGAAGCGATGACCGGAATGGAGACAGATTGTGCTAAATGCAGCGTTGATTCCCAATTGATGCCTTTAAGCACACCATCGCGATCGATATCCGTATAGATAATGGCCGACACGCCCGCACCTTCAAACTCTTTTGCTAGCTCCACAATGCCAAGTTCTGACGCTTCCGCCCAACCTTCAACGGCTACTTTGCCACCTTTCGCATCGATACCCACAGCGACTTTGCCCGGGAATTCACGACAAGCTTGTTTGACCAATTCCGGTTCGCGAACTGCCACCGTTCCTAAGATCACACGCGCCAAACCTTTATCCAGCCACGATGCGATATGATCAAGATTACGAATGCCACCGCCAAGCTGCACGGGATTTTTTGTCGATGCCAAAATTTCTTCAACAGCTGCACCATTGACACTTTCGCCAGCAAACGCGCCATTAAGATCCACGACATGGAGCCAATCAAAACCTTGCTCTTCGAATGCTTTTGCTTGCGCACCCGGGCTATCATTATAGACAGTTGCCTGGTCCATATCACCCAGTTTTAAGCGCACACATTGGCCGTCTTTTAAATCAATTGCAGGAAACAGGATCATATTACACAGACCATTTTAAAAAGTTTGTAATGAGCGAAAGACCAAGTTCCTGGCTTTTCTCAGGGTGAAATTGCGTACCAATCATATTGTCTTTAGCAATCACGGCGGTCACGGTGCCGCCATATTGAACAGTTGCTAAAACATCATCGGGATTTTCTGGCACAAAGTGATAGGAGTGGACGAAATATGCGTGTTTGCCGTTCACTCCAGTCTTTATACCATCAAATAATGGATGTTGGCGCGTTAAATCAATTGTGTTCCAACCCATTTGTGGGATTTTAAGGTTCGGATCGTCGATCTTAATCTCAGCGACATCACCTGACACCCAATTAAGACCATCAATTGTTTCTTTCTCAAGCCCTCGCGTGGACATAAGCTGCATACCAACGCAAATCCCGAAAAACGGTTTAGCTTTTTCGATCACGGCTTCATGCAAAGCATCAACCATGCCTGAAACTGCACCTAATCCACGGCGACAATCAGCGTATGCGCCAACACCGGGCAAAACAACACGATCAGCAGAAAGCACAGCTTCGGGTGTATCAACTAAATTAATCTCAGCAGATAATCCTGCTTCGCGCGCTGCGCGCTCAAATGACTTTACAGCGGATCGAAGATTTCCCGATCCATAATCAATAACAGCAACTTTCATGAATATTCCTAATTACCGCCAAATATCATATCGGCATGATATGCTTTATCGTAAGAGGTTATAATATTGGACCCGTCTTGGTGTTTTTGATCTGAAAACGGATGCACATCTAAATGCAATTCCATCGCCATTTGCGCATCAAATGCCAAGTAAGTTCCTAAAATTGGCGCACCCTGCCTTTGCAAATGCTCGATATAAAAGTAGCGCGCTTCAAACCCAAACCACAAAGAGAGTACAATTTGCGCGATTGCAGATAGTATCTGGCTTTCAAAGCCGGCAGAAATTCCACCAATGAAAGAAAGAGCAACAAACGCCAACAATGCATGCAACCACATTCCGCGCCATAAAAACCAAAACGGTGCAAACAATGCCGCAAGCCAAGAGAACTTATCACCCACTGCGATAAGTTCGCTAGCATTTGTAGCTGTTTTTGAACCGAGTATTAAATACGGTTTCATTTGGTTCCTCGTTTAACCCAATGTTCCCTTGGTCGACGGTATTTTATCCGCCTGGCGAGGGTCAATTTCACATGCAGTACGTAAAACGCGCGCAACAGCTTTAAAGCATGTTTCGGCAATATGGTGATTGTTAGCACCATAATAGTTCTTCACATGTAAGGTCATGCCAGAGTTTTGTGCAAGGGCTTGGAAAAACTCACGGACAAGCTCGGTATCAAACGTTCCAATCTTCGGCGCTGAAAATTCAACATTCCAAACAAGGAACGGACGACCAGAAATATCGATCCCAGCCTTTGTCATGGTTTCATCCATCACAAGATCCAAACTAGCATAGCGGGTGATCCCCTTGCGATCGCCCAACGCTTTTGCCAAAGCTTGTCCAATGGCAATCCCAACATCTTCAACAGTATGGTGATCATCGATATGCAGATCGCCATCGGCATGGATATCCATATCAATAAGCGAATGGCGCGATAACTGATCAAGCATATGGTCAAAAAACCCAACGCCTGTCTTGATATTGTTAACGCCTGTTCCATCGATTTTAACCGAAACAGAGATATCTGTTTCATTGGTTTTACGTTCAATAGATGCTGATCTTTTCGACATATCTTGAGCCATAGGCTGCTCCAAGTGATAAAATAATATGTGCTCAATAACAGGCCAAGGCACAAATTTCCATAAGTGAGACGACGGTTTTATAAAAATTACCTTTTGATTTTCTACATTTCACACCTACATATGGGATCAATGAATTGCATTTATGGGCCAAATCTCAATATTGGCCGGAAGATAGGAATATTTATGAGTGATCAGAACCCAAGCGCTGCGCCTTATGCGCCAATGCACGCAACAACTATTATTACCGTCAAAAAAGACGGTGTTTCGGTCATGGCAGGTGACGGACAGGTTAGCCTTGGCCAGACTGTTATGAAGGGAAATGCACGCAAAGTTCGCAGAATTGGTAAAGGCGGAAACGTTATCGCCGGTTTTGCGGGTGCAACGGCTGATGCTTTTACACTGCTTGAACGTCTTGAGGCCAAACTTGAGCAATATCCAGGTCAATTAATGCGCGCGTCTGTTGAACTTGCCAAAGATTGGCGTACCGATCGCTATTTGCGCCGTTTGGAAGCTATGATGCTTGTTGCTGATAAAGATGTCACATTAGCTATCACAGGTAATGGTGATGTTTTAGAGCCAGAACACGGCACCATGGCCATCGGCTCTGGCGGAAACTACGCCTATGCCGCCGCACGCGCATTGATGGACACCGATTTATCTGCTGAAGACATTGCTAAGAAAGCAATGGGTATTGCAGGTGAAATTTGTGTCTATACCAACCAAAACATCGTTGTAGAAACGCTTGAGACTGAAAACTAGTCAAATATTAGCACTGTTATTTGCAACTATCCCCCAAAATATGGAATTAAAAATCTATGACCACGTCTACATTTTCACCCCGTGAAACCGTATCAGAACTTGATCGCTACATCATCGGACAACAAGACGCTAAACGCGCTGTTGCGATTGCCATGAGAAATCGTTGGCGCCGCCAACAATTGCCGGAAGATTTGCGCGATGAAGTGATGCCAAAAAACATACTTATGATTGGGCCGACAGGCGTGGGTAAGACAGAAATTTCTCGTCGTTTGGCTAAACTCGCTGGCGCGCCATTTATCAAAGTTGAAGCTACAAAATTTACCGAAGTGGGATATGTCGGCCGTGATGTTGAACAAATCATCCGTGATTTGGTTGAAGCTGGTATTTCTATTGTGAAAGAGAAAAAACGCGCGGAAGTAAAAGCCAAAGCACATTTAAATGCTGAAGAACGCGTTCTTGATGCTCTTTGTGGTAACACTGCATCGCCGAAAACACGAGATTCATTTCGCAAGAAACTTCGCGAAGGCTTGATCGACGATACTGAAATTGAAATCGAATTGTCTGACAACCAATCAGGCATGCCAAATTTTGAAGTGCCAGGAATGCCGGGAGCAAATATTGGCGTTTTAAATCTGAGCGACATGTTTGGCAAAGCCATGGGTGGACAAACCAAAAAGGTCAAAACCACCGTTAAGGATTCATACGCGCAATTGATCAACGATGAATCAGATAAACTGCTTGATGATGAGCAAATCCAACAAGAAGCCATGCGATCTGCACAAAATGACGGGATCGTTTTCATCGATGAAATCGACAAAATCGCGGCCAAAGACGGTGGCGCTGGCGTTGGCGTTTCGCGCGAAGGCGTGCAGCGCGATTTATTGCCTTTAGTTGAAGGTACTACGGTTTCTACCAAATATGGACCGATAAAAACTGACCACATCTTATTTGTGGCATCAGGTGCGTTTCATGTTGCAAAACCTTCAGACTTGCTACCTGAATTGCAAGGTCGCTTGCCAATCCGCGTTGAACTTCGCGCACTTGAAAAAGACGATTTCCGCCGTATTCTCACCGAAACCGAAGTGAGCTTGATCAAACAATATGTTGCTTTGATGAAAACCGAAGAGGTTACGCTTGATTTTACCGATGATGCAATTGACGAATTGGCCGATGTCGCGGTTCATTTAAACTCGACAGTTGAGAACATCGGTGCAAGGCGGTTGCAAACGGTTATGGAACGCGTATTAGATGAAATTTCGTTCTCCGCACCTGATACGAGTGGCACTACAGTCACAATTGATGCAGAATATGTCCGAAAACACGTTGGTGATCTTGCACAAGACACAGATTTGTCTAAATTCATACTATAAACAAATCATAGAAGATGGGCAGACAGGAATTTGGTGAGATGCGGGGACTGATCGCTATTGGGGCAATACTTGGTCTATTGTCAGTAGACATTGCTGCTGCAGCGTCTACGCGCGTCGTGCCCTCTGGAAACAGATATTCTAAACAACCCAAAGTCCCGTCTGCATCCAGTCGCCGCACGTCTGCTAAAAAAACGACCTTTGACGCTAAATACGAGAAGGTCAAAAAACTCCTTGAGAGAGATCGCAAGCTACAGCGCGGCATCAAAAAATATTCTTCTGCCTACAAGATCGATCCTATTCATATGGTTGGTGCAATTGTAGGTGAGCACACTTTTAACGTCGATATTTATGATACATTTCAATCCTATTTGGTGAAAGTTGCGGCTTATACAAATACTAAATTTGATTTTAAGTATGACGGCGAGAATGTGATGGATTTCGTCGAGCGAGACGAGTTTGAGACCTGCGGGAAACTCAAAGGTTCTTTTGAGTTATGGTCCTGTCGCGAAAACATCTGGAACAAGAAGTTTAGCGGGAAAAAAGTCGATGGGAAAAAATATCCCAAGGGTAGATTTAGCGCTGTTTTCTTCCAACCATTTTATGCAGGCCAGACTTTTGGTTTGGGTCAGATCAATCCGCTTACAGCGCTCAAACTTACCGATAAAGTCAACACCACCACTAGACATAAAAAGATTAAGGCTTCGGATGCACGCGGTGTTTATGAAGCTATTATGGATCCGAACACAACGCTGACCTATATGGCAGCATCGATCCGCGTCTCTATCGATGAGTATAAAAAAGCTGGCCGCGTCGACATTTCGAAAAACCCTGGCTTAACAGCAACATTATATAACCTTGGAAAACCTGATGAGCGCGCGCGAAAATTCCGGCGCAGTGGACGTAAATATCCACGAGAAAACTACTACGGTTGGTTTGTTAATAAGCATGAAAAAGAACTGCGCAGCATTATCGCTAAGTGGTAGCTTTTAACCTTTAAGCTTCATCAATGATGTTCTTGATTTTTTGCAGATCTTTATCTGACAATTTAGCTATCTTTTTTGCCAATTGATTGGCTGTTTCTGTTGCTTGTGGTGATAGACCGGACGTATCGATGGTAATTTTTGGATCAGATAGGCCTGCAAGCTTCATCAACTCTTCTGCATCATCCCAAATAATATTGAAATATCCAATGATACGTTGAACAAAATGCCAATTTGGCTTTGATCTATGCCCGTGTTCAAGTGCGGACAAATAGGCTGGTGTTACATTCAACGCTTCAGCCATTTGCTTTTGTGTTATACCGCGCTGGCCGCGTAATTCCCGAATAGCTTTTCCAAAAGGTGTCATTGCAAATACCTATTCAACCATAACCTAATTGCGCGGATCATGTTTTCGGCGCAAACGAACATATAATGCGCCATCGCCGCCGTGATTTTGCGCTGAAGATCTAAATCCAGAGATTAATTCTTTAAAGTCAGGGTTTTTAAACCATTCAGGAACAACCTGACGCAAGATACCCCGACCACCTGAGGAGCTACCTTTTCCTGTGATCACCAAAACATGTCGATCTCCACACAGATATGCGTCGGTCAAAAAATTATATAGCGCTCGATGTGCAATTTGTTGCGTCATACCGTGAAGGTCTATACGCGCATCTATCGTAACACGGCCCTTTGCAATCTTTTTATGAACTGGACGTTCAATAGGATGCAATTCGCTCGACTTCATTTTAGTTTTGGGTGTTTGCACAGGTGGAGAATAACTATCAGCTGTTGATCGAAGTCGCACTTTTTCAGGCTTTACGCTTTTAAGCGCTTCGTCTTGCTCTATCTCATCCTCAAACACGTCAATTTCTAACGGATCACCATAAGGGATCACTGTTTGGGTCACATGACGCCAAACTTTCTGATCATCTAATGATAGTTTTTTTATCCGTTTTGACATTTGTTTTTTTAGATCTCTAATTTAGGTAGCAGAACATAAAACTGAGCCTTATGCGATATGCTACCGGCTATTTGTCCTGCTTTTAAACCAGATCCAATAAAAATATCACCCCTTGCGGCACCTAAAATTGCGGAACCTGTGTCTTGTGCGATCATGAGTTGGCAAAACTGCTTTTGAAAAGGAAAGTTATCTAAATCTTTCGCTGCAATGAATATTGGCAAACCATATTGATAAATAGATTTATCGACCGCCATCGAGCGTTTATCTATGAGTTGAACTTTTGCGGCACCCACCGGCCCTAATTCTGGGTCATCATCAACTAGTTCTTTGAAAAAGATATAGGATTGATTGTTCCATAACAGTTCATCGACCAAATTTGGATGATCATCCATCCACTTACGAATAGCATCCATGGACATGTCTTCTTGGCGGATATCACCACGTTCAATCAAAATTTTTCCAATGGATGTATATGGATGACCAGATTTTGCCGCATATGTAATACGCTTAATGATGCCATTATCATCTATCAGTCTGGCTGACCCTTGAATATGGGTGAAATATACATCCGCTTTACTTTCCGCATAAGCGATTTCAAGCCCTCGGTTTTCAAGATAACCCTGATCAATTTCGCAGCGCGTTGGGAAGGGCGATAAACCATCAGCCGATTTCTTAGCAAAAGCAAAGCCTGGTTCTATTCCATCTGGGGGATTATCTGGATCAACGATATCAACCAATTCATCTGGTCTTTGATAAAACGGATATTTGAAAATCTCGTCTTTGCTAAAACGTACTTTTAATTCCGGCTCATAATAGCCGGTAACAAAACCAGTTTCTTGCACTTGATAAGCGTTGAAATACCGCTCGAAAAATGCCTTTGCTACTGAATTTGTCAGATCTTTTGTTTGCGAAACTCTAAGTGCGCCTGAACAGATCTGATGGAATGCGGCTTGATCTAAAAGGAGAGATTTTTGACGGTAGGGCTTTGAGTTGAGATGGGATCTAGCCGTTTGTAAAAATGCTGTGAACGCAGACAGGTGATCATCATCGTTCCAGCCGGGAACTTGCGAAAAGTCGATCGGCTGGAGATTATCTATCATCAGAGAAGAATTAGTTTAGCCGTTGTCAGGCTCAGAAGCGACGAGACGCCAGTTTGGATCACGCGATTTAACATCACGAGAGAAAGTCCAAATATCGATGACTTCGGCAATTTCTTCCAAATCGCCTTCAATTACATCTTCACCACTATCCAAAGTGGCTGAAATAATCTGACTAACGAGGCGGACGGTCACATTCACATCACGGCCGACAACTTCTGCCTGAACGATTTCAGCCTTATCGACGCCAACGAAGTCAAATCGAACCGTTTCTTTACGTGACTCACGCTCGTTAATAGCCGCCACGTAGCTGTCATATACATCTCGGGACAATAAGTTTTTAAGCTCTTTACGATTGCCATAAGCAAATGCTGTCACAATCATCTCATAGGCCATTTTTGAACCATCAACAAATTGCTTTGGTGCAAAATTTGGATCAGCATGAATGACATCTCTTAATTGATCATTTAGCTGTGTGCCGGGTTCTGCATAGCTATCAACATTAAGAAATTTATTGATCGGCTCTTCAGCATCATCGCGACGAGGCAATGTCACAACATTAGTATCCGCTTCGGATTCAGAATACATATCGTTGATTTCACGTTGCTGGTGATGATGTTCTTTTTCATGTCCAGTGCGTTTACCCAAAACGCCGCGCAATTGTATAAATACAATAACTGCCACTACAAAAAAGAACAAAGTTGTAAAATCAAAAGAACCCATCAGAATCGCCATCTAAATTATTAGTCTCTATAAGCATATAGAGTGCTTACGCCGCGCATTCAAATCCATTTACCTTTAAAAATGCAAGAACATGCATTATCTATACGAAACAAAGCCAATTCAGATCGCAAAAGAGCGCTATTTTGGCTCTTACATCAGTTTAACTCATTAGAATGAACACAAATTTATGCCATTTTCACTGATCCCATTACTATTATTGATCATTCCTATACTAGAAATATCAGTTTTCATCCTTGTTGGCGGGCAAATTGGGGTCTTTCCGACTTTAGGAATGATTTTAGTCACCGCCATTTTGGGAACATTTTTCTTAAGGCAACAAGGGCTTTCAATTTTACAAAAATTGCAGACCGAAAGCCGTTCAGGCAATATTCCAGGTCGTGAGCTTGTTCATGGCGCCATGATTATGATTGCTGGCGTTTTGCTTTTAACCCCGGGGTTCGTAACAGATTCAATTGGGTTTTTATTGTTCTTCCCACCATTTAGAGATATCGCTTGGAACTTTTTAAAGACACGCATCAACGTTATTAATGTTGGTGGCGCCGGATTTGGCCAAGACGCGGGTTCCCCTAGAGGTCCAAATTATAAAGGCGAGCCTTTTGTAGATCTTAATGAAGATGAATACTCGCGCGATCCAGAACCAAAACCTAGCTCTGAGCCCAATCCAAATTCACCTTGGATTGAAGGCGAAAACAAGCAGAAATAGCGTTTTTACCTTTTTTTGGTTGTAAGGCATGGTTTGAGATGCTAGCTCACCGTCAAGATTTTTCAATTTATCGGCTGTCAAAGATATCGCAGCCTTCGAGGAAATAAAGGAAATTAATATGTCAGATAAAGCTGATAACAGCGCTGCGGGAACAAACGGCGAAGCTTCTGCACCACCATCATTGAATATTCTAACACAATATATCAAAGATCTTTCTTTCGAAAACCCTGGTGCACCTAAGTCTCTTGGTCCAAAAGAAAAAGCGCCTGACATCAACATCAACGTGAATGTAAATGCCAACCCAATGTCACAAACTGACTTTGACGTGGTTTTGAACCTTACAGCTGATGCTAAAAATGGTGATGAGCAGCTTTTCCATATCGAATTGGTATATGGCGGTATTTTCCGCGTGGCTAACTTCCCGCAAGAACACGTTCTTCCAGTTCTGTTTATCGAATGTCCGCGTTTGCTATTCCCGTTTGCTCGTCAAATCGTTGCAGACGCAACTCGCAATGGCGGCTTCCCACCATTGATGATCGATCCAATTGATTTTGCACAAATGTTCCAACAGCGTATGGCTGAAGAGCAAGCAAAAGCTAAGGTTGAAGCGCCAAAAACTAACTAGAAACGTTAGATTTTAATTTTTAGAGCCGGCTTAGATCTTTGTTGATTTAGGCCGGTTTTTTATGTTGCTGATTTTGCCCAAATCGAATTTTCACCCAAATCTTGAACAAGCTTTGCATGCGCTTGTCGTTCTTCCTCGGTAATTCGAGACGCTAAAGGGCTTGGCCGCGCATTTATGCGCGCAGTTTCTTCAGTTACAGATGTATTTTGTTCATCTGTATTCCCGCTGCTAACCAGACTTAGTGCTGTCTGCTTACCGCCAGAAAGTTCAATATAAACTTCAGCTAACAATTCGGCATCGAGCAAAGCTCCGTGCTTTTCGCGTTTGGAATTATCAATTCCATAACGACGGCAAAGCGCATCAAGGCTGTTTGGGCCCATGGGATGTTTGCGGCGGGCAATGGCTAATGTGTCGATGACATGCTCATTGCCGATAGGCGATTTGTCTAATCTTGCAAGTTCAGCATTTAAAAAGCCCATATCAAAGTTTGCGTTATGCGCGACTAACTTTGCACCCTGCACAAATTCCAATAATTCTTCGGCGATATCTTTAAATGATGGTTTATCCAATAAAAACTCATCGGTAATACCGTGAACTTCTAGCGCATCAGGATGAACTTTTTTACCTTGTGGGTTGATATAAATGTGTAAGAAGTTTCCAGTTGGGAACTTATTTTCAAGCTCAACGCCACCAAATTCAACAATGCGATCGTCTTTATTGCTTAACCCGGTTGTTTCCGTATCGAAGATAATTTCGCGCATAACAAGCCTTTAAACGTAAGATTGGTTTATCTAGTTTTGACGCAAGTTTGATAGAAGCGCTATGACTTGCGCTTCAGTTTCTTCAAAACTAACCGATGTATCCACAATATGGTCTGCTAATTCTCGTTTTTCAGCATCTGGTAGTTGTTTTTTCAAGATCGCATTGAACTTATCAATGTTCATGTTTTTGCGGGCCAAAACACGTTTTTTCTGAATATCGGGATCGCAGGTTACAACAACAGTAATATCAACACGCGATTGTGCGCCTGTTTCAAACAATAGTGGAATATCTAGTAAAACTAAATCTGCGTCCTGTTCACGATGAGATTTAATAAACTCATCTTGTTTTTGGCGCACGAGCGGATGAATGATGGCTTCTAGTTTTTTAAAACTATCTGGCTGCCCAATCACAGAAGCTGACAATTTCTCCCGATCAACCGCTTTGCCATCAGTTGTTCCAGGGAAGGCTTCTTCTATAAGCGCGACGGCTTCGTTTTCATATAATTGATGAACGATTTGGTCAGCATCTATGGTTGGCACGCCATGTTTTTTAAACATCTCTGCCGTTGTGGTTTTTCCCATACCGATAGATCCGGTTAAACCAATGATCTTCATATTATGATTGTCCATCTAATATTTTATCGCGCAATGCTTTGGTAACATCAGGTCGAGCACCAAACCAATATTCAAATCCTGGGACGGCTTGATGTAACAACATGCCGAAACCATCTGCAATCGCTATATTTTGTTTTTCAGCGTTTTCCAAAAACTTGGTTTTAAGCGGGTGATAGACAATATCAGTCGCTATTGCGCCTTCAGCCATGCCAGCAAAGTTAAGATCAGGTACTTCGGTCCCATTCATACCTAATGATGATGTATTTACGAACAAGTTTGCATTTATCAAACCCTGATTAACATCATCCATTTGATAGGCTGTTACGCTTGACCCAAATTCGTAGGCTAACTTTTCAGCGCGCAACAAGGTACGGTTATAAAGTGAAATTTCTGAAAACCCTGCTTCAATGAGCGCATATAGGATTGCTCTACTTGCGCCGCCAGCACCAAAAACCACGGCTTTGCTTTCGCTCTCTTGTTTTGGGCGCCATTGCGGAACCAAATCATCCAGATTTGCAGCGAAACCATAAGCATCTGTGTTGGTGCCACACAATTTTCCATTTTTGCGAAAGATTGTATTCACGGCTCCTATTTTTTCTGCAATTGCATCTCTTTCATCGACCAGTTGAAAGGCTTCTTCTTTAAACGGCATTGTTACGTTGCCACCCTCAAAATTCGCTTCACCGGATTTGAGTTGTGCGACGAAGTTTGCAAAACCATCTTCTTCGAGTTCGACAGCCCTATAAGAACCATCAATTTGAAGCTGATTAAGCCAATATCCGTGAATAAGCGGTGATTTGGACTGTTTTATTGGAAACCCTGTAACAAAAGCGTTTTTCATGGTTCAACCTTCTATCACATTAAGTACTCGTAGCTGGGCTAGTAAGGGCAACATTGGAAGACCCACAATCGTGAAGAAGTCGCCTTCTATCTTATCAAATAATTGTACACCCTGTTTTTCAAGTTGGTAGGCACCAACGGAAGTTAAAACACTTTCACCTGCTTCAGATAGGTGTCTTCCGATAAATTCTGGGCTTAGATTCCGCATTGTTAATTCAGCAATAGAGACATGCTGCCAAATTGTTTCACCGTTTTGAGCGATTGAAACGCCGCTATTAAGCGTGTGAGTTTGGCCTGATAATTTTAATAAAGTTCGTCGGGCCGCTTCCATGTTTTCGGGTTTATGAAACAGCTCGTCATTTAGTGAAAGTGTTTGGTCTGAACCAATGACATAAGCATCTGGGAATTTTTGTGAAACGTCTAATGCTTTTGCGCTTGCCAGGATAAGGGCTAATTCTTTCGGGGTAGCGCCTGTGCCTTCGATTGCAAGTTCAACGGCGCGCTCGTCTATATCCGCGGGCTGGCAGGTAAAATTTAGCCCAGCATTTTCCATAAGAGTTTTACGATGGATGCTTTGTGAAGCAAGTACTATTTTGTTATTCATATCTTGGATTACTCGACGATTTTTTCAGCGTTTGTGATTCTATTCAAGAGTCAATTTTTAACCGTTTCTTAACCACACTTTTCTTTAGCACCTGTTGAGCGCTTTGGATAACTTTGATTTTGAAAAAATTTTGGAAAAAGCCAGTGAATAAATTGGAAGTTATACACAATTAGCGTAGCTGTGAATTAAATCCAATTGATTTTGAAGTTTTCCATTTAAGTTTGGGGACAAATTTCGTAAAAGCAGCAAACTATTGAAAAATATGTATAAATATAAAGAATATTTGAATATCGATGAATACTGAGATGCGACAAGTTTGTGGATAGGCTGTTGATAGATTGTGCTGTATATATAATAACCAATCTTCACAGACTCTAATAAAAATAAAACAAAATACAAAAATTACTTATATATAGACAGGGGTGGATAAGTGTCCGAAAAGCGTAAATTGCTAAAAGTGCTAGATGGTCAAACCGTTTTTCCACCACCAATATGGCTCATGAGACAAGCGGGACGTTATCTTCCAGAATATCGCGCCACACGGAAGCAAGCACCTAACTTTTTAGATTTGTGTTACACACCAGACTTAGCTGTTGAAGTCACAATGCAACCGATAAGACGGTATGGCTTTGATGCATCAATATTGTTTTCGGATATATTAGTCATCCCAGACGCTCTCGCTCGTAATGTTAGATTTGTAGCTGGAGAAGGTCCTAAAATGGATCCTATCGATCCTAAGGGTATTGATGCGCTTGATACAGACGGATTTTTAGAACATCTAGCACCTGTTTTTGAAACGGTGCATCGATTACGTGGTGAGCTACCAGATGAAACAACACTTTTAGGTTTCTGTGGCGCACCTTGGACGGTTGCGACATATATGATTGCCGGCCATGGAACCCCTGATCAAGCACCAGCGCGTTTATTTTCTTACCAACATGAAGCCTCATTTATGAAGCTTTTGAATCTGCTTGCTGATATGTCAGCTGAATATCTCATCGCACAGATTGATGCAGGTGCAGATGCTGTGCAGATCTTTGATTCTTGGGCAGGCGTTTTAGGTGAAACCGAATTTGAAAAGTTTGCGGTAGCACCGGTAAAGCGGATTATAGATCAAGTTCGTGCCAAACGTCCAAATGCTAAGATTATAGCGTTTGCAAAGGGAGCTGGTGTTCTACTTCGCAATTATCGTGCAGCAGTTGGTTCTGATGGAATAGGTCTTGATTGGTCAGTACCACTGAGTTTTGCCAAGGAGTTACAAAAACAAGGGGCTGTTCAAGGTAATCTTGATCCGATGTTGATGATTGCAGGTGGAAAAGCTCTTGATGACGGTATCGATCGAATAATGGAAGCATTATCTGACGGGCCGCTTATTTTTAACCTTGGACATGGTATTACGCCGCAAGCTGACCCTGAAAATGTAACTCGACTAATCGAACGTGTGCGGAATTATCAAAAATGACCAAAGTTACAGCTAAATCGAAGAAAAAGCCTCTTGCTGCGATCGCCTCGGTAGCGTTCATCGCGTTTTTAGCTTTAACTTGGAAAAACGAAAACTTTTATCTTTGGATCAAAGCACTGCACATTATAGCTGTTATCTCATGGATGGTAGGCATGTTGTATTTACCAAGACTGTTTGTGTATCACGCACCAGAAGAAGCTGGGTCTGCTGTCTCTGAAAAATTCAAGGTAATGGAATATAAGTTACTGAAATTTATAATTAATCCGGCGATGATGGTCACATGGGGCGCTGGGTTGTGGCTTATGTTTAGTGGTCTTGTTGATTTAGCAGGATGGTTTTGGGTTAAGTTTATCCTTGTCTTGGCTATGTCCGGTGCACATGGATGGTTATCTAAGTCTCAAAAACGATTTGCAAACGATGAAAATAAACTTTCTGAGAAGCAATGGCGTATGGCAAATGAGATTCCGACCGTTTTGATGATTGGAATTGTTATTATGGTAATTGTTCGACCGTTTTAAGAGTGAATTGAAACGTGATCAGCTAAAATTTGCTTCCCTCTTGCGGTTTTGGACAATAATCGCTATTTAGGAGCTATATTTATCCGCCCGAGTCCTTCGGTTTAACCTCGCGGATGTGTTCTCATTCATATTATCTGGATTTTTCATGCAAGAAATGAAGCTGCAAGAGCTTAAAAGCAAAACACCAACCGAACTTTTAGAATTCGCCGAAAGCGTTGAAGTTGAAAATGCGAGTGTTATGCGCAAACAGGAATTGATGTTTGCCATTTTGAAGAAACTCGCTGAACAAGATGTTGAAATTATCGGTCAAGGCGTTGTTGAAGTTCTTCAGGATGGTTTCGGTTTTATGCGCTCAGCCAGTGCGAATTATCTTCCAGGTCCTGATGATATATATATATCTCCATCACAGATACGTAAGTTTTCATTGAAAACTGGTGATACTGTTGAAGGTCCAATTCGCAGCCCTAAAGATGGCGAACGTTATTTTGCGCTCTTAAAAGTCAGCACAATCAACTTTGATGATCCTGAAAAGATCAGACACAAAGTTCATTTCGATAATTTAACACCACTTTATCCGGACGAACGTTTCAATATGGAGCTTAATGATCCGACCAATAAAGATATGTCAGGTCGGGTTATCGATCTTGTTGCGCCTTTAGGTAAAGGACAACGTGGTTTGATCGTTGCGCCACCACGCACGGGTAAAACGGTTTTATTGCAGAATATTGCGCATTCAATCACTGCAAATCATCCTGAATGTTATTTGATCGTATTGCTGATTGATGAACGTCCGGAAGAAGTGACCGATATGCAACGCTCTGTGAAGGGTGAGGTTGTATCTTCAACCTTTGATGAACCAGCTGTTCGCCACGTGCAAGTAGCTGAAATGGTTATAGAAAAAGCAAAACGGCTGGTCGAACATGGCCGTGATGTTGTTATTTTGCTCGATTCTATTACCCGACTTGGTCGTGCGTATAACACTGTTGTTCCGTCATCTGGTAAAGTGCTTACTGGTGGTGTGGACGCAAATGCGTTGCAAAGACCAAAACGCTTCTTTGGTGCAGCGCGTAATATCGAAGAAGGTGGTTCGCTTACAATTATTGCGACAGCACTTATTGATACCGGATCTCGCATGGATGAAGTTATCTTTGAGGAATTTAAAGGTACTGGTAACTCTGAGATGGTTCTTGATCGTAAAGTTTCAGATAAACGTATCTATCCATCAATGGACATCTTGAAATCTGGTACTCGTAAAGAAGATCTATTGGTTCCTAAACAAGATCTTCAGAAGATCTTTGTCCTTCGCCGTATCTTATCTCCAATGGGCACAACGGATGCGATTGAATTCTTGATCGATAAGTTTAAGCAGACAAAGAGTAATCAGGAATTCTTCGATTCTATGAATACTTAGAATGACTTAGTTGTTCCCAAATTGTAAAGGCGTGTGAAATTGAGTGAATTTGACACCATCTTTGCTTTATCATCAGGTTCTGTACCTGCTGGCGTAGCGGTTATTCGTATATCCGGCGATAGGACTCGATTCGCACTCGAAACATTATCTATTTCAAGTCTTACTCCTCGGATTGCCTCATTAAAAACGATTCGGAAACAAAACAATCTTATAATTGACAAGGGTTTGGTACTGTTTTTCCCGAACCCATATTCTTTTACAGGTGAAGATTGCGCTGAATTACACGTTCATGGTGGGCGAGCGGTGGTTGATACGCTGTTTGATGAATTAGGATCGATAGATGGTCTACGATTAGCGGAAGCCGGTGAATTTACTAAGCGTGCCTACGATAATGGCAAGATGGATCTGACAGAAGCTGAAGGTTTAGCAGATCTTTTGTCTTCTGAGACAGAAATGCAACGAAGATTAGCCGTTGAGCAAGCTGACGGTGGCTTAAGGCGCCTGTATGAACGTTGGAATGCTGAAATCCTTAGATCTCGTGCTCTTATAGAAGCCGAATTAGACTTTTCTGATGAAGAAGATATTCCAGGTTCTGTATCTGATCAAATTTGGAAGAACATTTTTGGTCTTATAAGTGAAATTAAAGTTCATTTGACTAAGTCTAAAATTGGTGAAGTCTCTCGAAATGGATTTTCCATTGTTATAGCAGGGGCACCAAACGCCGGCAAATCATCATTAATGAACGCAATTGCTGGTCGGGAAGTCGCAATCGTTTCTGATGAGCAAGGAACAACGCGTGATGTTTTGGAAGTTCGGCTTGATCTAGATGGCTTATTAGTGGTTTTAAAAGATACAGCGGGTCTACGAGATACAGATAACATAATTGAACGTGAGGGTATTCGTAGGGCTAAGGACGAATTAGATAATGCTGACTTAGTGCTTTATTTGGTTGAACCTAGTACGGGTGAACAAGACGTTGCCCTAGATCTATCTAGGGTAAAGAAGTCTATCGTCATAGGTACGAAGTCAGACGTTGAAGGTTCAAATTGGCCAATAAAAACAGATATTTGTATATCGACGAGATCCTCTCAAGATCTTGATACTTTGCTGGATCTTATCAAAAGAGAATTAGCTATTTCCGATTTAAAGGATGATCTGGTAGTTCCAACGAGACGCCGCCATATAGACTTACTTAATCGTGTTTTATCCGAACTGGAGTTTGCAAGCGAAGAGGTTGATCTACCGATTGAGATTAGAAGTGAACACTTACGCATATCCCAAGATAATTTGGGTAGAATTACAGGCCGAGTTGATGTAGAAGATCTTCTCGGTGTTATATTTAGCGAGTTTTGCGTGGGTAAATGATTCACGTGAAACATTTAGATGTCTTTTAGATGACTCACGTGAAACATTGTAACTCTGTTCCACGTGAAACATAGATATCATTACTATTTTAGGTGACTTATGGATTTTGATGTGATCGTCATTGGTGGTGGACATGCAGGTTGCGAAGCAGCATCTGCATCTGCACGTTTAGGTGTAAAAACCGCACTTATCACTCATAAATTCGATACAATTGGCGTGATGTCTTGCAATCCCGCTATTGGCGGCCTTGGAAAAGGACATTTAGTTCGTGAAATTGATGCATTAGATGGCTTAATGGGACGTGTGACTGATGATGCCGCTATTCAATATAGAATGCTCAATCGTCGCAAAGGCCCAGCTGTTCGCGGTCCGCGGACACAAGCTGATAGACGTTTATATCGCGAATCTATGCAGAAAAACATCAAACTTATCAATAATTTAGATGTTATTGAGGGTGAAGTTGATGATCTTGTAGTGACTGATAATAAAATATCAGGCGTTCTAACAAAGGACGGTCGTATCTTTAAATGTAGTGCTGTCGTTTTAACGACAGGGACATTCCTTCGTGGCCTCATTCATATTGGCGATAAGAAAATACCCGCAGGTCGGATGAATGAAGCGCCCGCGCTAGGTTTGTCTGATCGATTAGAATCTTTGGGTTTGAAGCTTGAACGCTTAAAGACTGGCACCCCGGCTAGGTTAGATGGTAAAACCATCGCATGGGATCAACTTGAAGAACAGGGTCCAGATGAAGATCCGGTGCCGTTTTCTTTTATGACTAAAGAGATTAAGCAAAAACAAATTCCTTGCGGAATAACACGTACAACGAAGGCTACTCATAAGATTATTGAAGAAAACATCTCAAAATCAGCGATGTATTCTGGACAAATTGAGGGCGTTGGGCCGCGATATTGTCCATCAATTGAAGATAAGATCGTTAAATTTGGCGATCGTGATGGTCACCAGATATTTTTAGAACCTGAAGGCTTAGATGATGATACTGTTTATCCAAATGGAATTTCGACGTCGTTGCCAGAAGATGTTCAAGATCAATTTATTCGAACTATCCCTGGATTAGAAAATGTAACCATACTGCAGCCTGGATATGCCATCGAGTATGATTATGTGGATCCAAGGGAACTTAAGCAGACTTTGGAGCTTAAAAAGTTACCGAATTTTTTCCTAGCTGGACAGATCAATGGGACCACAGGATATGAAGAAGCTGGTGCGCAAGGGCTAGTAGCAGGATTAAATGCCGCTCGCAGAGCTATGGGCGGTAAAGAGATCATCTTTAGTCGTAGCTCTTCATATATTGGTGTGATGATTGATGATCTCACAACACATGGCGTAACTGAACCGTACCGAATGTTTACATCTCGCGCTGAGTTTCGTTTAACTCTTCGAGCTGATAATGCTGATCTAAGATTGACACCGCTTGGTATTGAGATCGGCTGTGTGTCTGATGTGCGCCGCCAACGTTTCGAAAATTGGCAAAACGATATTGATAATTGTAGAAATGCATTTGAAAATCTGTCTCTGACACCTAATGAAGCAGCAAATTATGGTTTTAAGCTGAATAAAGACGGGATTCGTCGTTCAGCATTTAAGTTACTCTCATATCCTCAGATTAAACTTGATGACATTTTAAAAGTTTGGCCTGAATTGGAAGAGTATGATCGCAATGTTTTGGAAACAGTTGAGATTGATGCGACTTATGCTGTCTATATGGACCGGCAGAAGAATGACATTCGCATCCAGCAACGTGAAGAGGGTCGATTGATACCCGATGACTTTGATTTCGACGTTCTTCCAGGTCTTTCTAATGAATTGAAGCATAAGCTTAAATCTAACCGCCCGAAATCTATAGCCCATGCTAATAAGATAGATGGTATGACGCCTGCGGCGATTGCATTGATTCTGACCTATTTAAAAAGACACACTAAAAAAGATGCAAATATTGCGTCTTAACCGGGTATTTTATGTCAAAAAACTTTGAAGAGTCCGTGAATGTTTCACGTGAAACATGGGCGAGATTGCATCAGTACGCGGATATTGTGCGTAAATGGCAAAAAACCATCAATCTCATCTCTCCTGCTACTGTGAATGATCTATGGGATCGCCATGTTCTTGATAGCTTGCAAATATGGTCAATTGACCCAAATCCGAAAACTTGGATTGATATGGGTAGCGGGGCCGGGTTCCCGGGTATTGTCACTGCGATTTGCCTTGCAGAGCAGGGCTCTGGATGGGTTTATCTGATAGAAAGCAATCAGAAAAAAGCAGCTTTTCTTCGTAGTGTTATTGTTGAAACTGGTGCAAGGGCGAGTGTTCATCCGGTTCGAGTCGCCGACGCTTTTGATATTGTGGCTGAAATTGATGCTATATCAGCACGCGCATTGGCATCTTTGGATGATTTGCTTGAGATGTCAGAGCCCTGGTTTCTTCAGAATAATAAATTGTCCACATACCTTCATAAAGGCCGGGATTACCAGTTGGAAATTGAACTTGCCCGTAGTCGTTGGGCGTTTAATCTGGTAAAATATGATAGTCAGATTCAAGATGGATCAGTAATTTTGCAAATTGATAGCCTCAAGAGACTTTAGACTAGGATTTTGTGGTTTTTGGTAAAAGTTGGGTGCAATGTCTCAGATTAAAAACCGGATAATTACAGTTGCTAATCAAAAAGGTGGTGTTGGTAAAACAACAACAGCGATTAATCTTGCAACAGCTTTAGCCGCTATTGGTGAAAATGTATTGATTGTGGACCTTGATCCGCAAGGTAATGCAAGTACGGGTCTTGGTATCGAGCGCGCAAACAGAGATTTATCATCTTATGATGTCTTGATGTATGAGGCTGAGTTATCTCAAGCATGCAAAAAGACTGCTGTTCCAAATTTGGATATTGTGCCATCCACCATGGATTTACTTGGTCTTGAGATGGAAATATCTAGCGATAGTCAACGCGCTTTTCGTTTGAAGAAAGTTCTTAATACAGCGGATGCAAGTGATTATGATTACATTCTTATTGATTGTCCGCCCTCATTAAATCTTTTGACAATGAACGCTATGGCGGCCGCGCATTCGGTCTTGGTACCGCTACAATGCGAGTTTTTTGCGTTGGAAGGTTTGAGCCAACTCCTTGAAACAGTTGGACAAGTTCGTGATACATTAAATCCTGATCTTGAAATACAGGGCATCGTTATGACGATGTATGATTCGCGTAATAAACTTGCTCACCAAGTTGTGGCGGATGTACGCGAAAACCTGGGAGAGAAGGTATATCACACGCTTATTCCTCGTAATGTCCGAGTTTCAGAAGCGCCTTCCTATGGCAAGCCAGCCATATTGTACGATTTGGCGTGTTCAGGTAGCCAAGCCTATTTAAAATTGGCGTCAGAAGTTATTCAACGAGAACGAAGCCACAAAGCAGCATAGTTTGCCCAATTGATAGAGATAGGTTTGTTTTATGAGTGATGAACAATCAAAAAAGCGTTTAGGTCGAGGCTTGGCTGCACTAATTGGCGAAATGGATAACGTCGATAACAATAAACCAGCTAGCCAATCAACAATTAGCCCAGATCAACAGGTTCCAATTGAGTTTGTTGTTCGTAATGCTGAAAACCCGCGACAAAATTTTGACCATGATGATTTGGTAGATCTTGCGCGTTCTATCCGAAAGCACGGTATTGTTCAGCCAATTGTTGTTCGTCGTGTCAATGACGACAGATATGAAATCATTGCTGGTGAACGACGTTGGCGCGCGGCTCAACAGGCTGAACTTACAGAAATTCCGGTATTAGTTAGGGATGTTGATGATAAAACAGCCTTAGAGATTGCGATTGTTGAAAATGTTCAACGTGCTGATCTAAATCCGCTTGAAGAAGCATTGGGTTATGAGCAATTAATGTCTCATTACGGTTATACGCAAAATGATTTGGGTGAAGTAATCGGAAAAAGCCGTTCACATGTTGCAAACAGCCTGCGTTTATTAAAATTACCCGATAGTGTTCGAGATATGTTGGTTGATGGAAGTCTGTCTGCAGGTCATGCTCGTGCATTGGTTTCAACATCTAATCCACTTGCCTTGGCAAAATTGATCGTTGAAAAGGGTTTATCAGTTCGTGATGCTGAGCGCCTGGCACAAGAAGACATTAATGGAACTTCTGAACAAGTTGAGAAAAAAGAATCTTTCCAAAAAGATGCTGACACAATGGCACTTGAGAAAAGCCTTACAGATGTTCTGGGTTTAAAAGTCCAGCTTGATCATAAAGGTGAAAAAGGAAAGTTGCAGATTAGTTATAAATCTCTGGAACAACTTGATTCTATTTGTAAACTACTTGGCGTTGCCGGTTAAGCAATAAGTTTATCGACTTAGCAAACAAACCCGCATTAAAGCTTGTCTAGCAATACTTGTTTCAAGCGTTGCATTACGACGAGTTTCCAAAATTGCATTGGATATCTTATCCATTTCAAGTCTAAGTTTTTGGCAATTCCATTTATTTAAAGCTTTTTCGAACACAGGTTTGCGTTTGAAATGAATAAATCTACCTTGCTCAGCCATTACCTGACTAGCACGCTTATTTTTTGTTTCGACTTCAGAACGCATTAAATCGAGTTGCTGTAGCTGAATTAAACAGGACCTTAGTATTAAAAAGATAGGTGTTTTAGATGAGATTATTCGATTGAATGAACTATCTAAGTCATTGATATTACCAGATAAAATGGCATCTACAGTCTCATCAACAGATATCGATGATGCATCCCCAATTGCCGCTATTACATCATTTAGATGTATTTGTTCCTGCCCATGGCAGTAAAGCGTCAACTTTTGGATTTCTCCTCGGCTTGCGAGGCGATCCCCACCTAAAAAAGTAAGCAGTAATTGACGTGCATCCATATCCATACGCATATTTGCATTCGTCAACTCTTGATCAATCAAGTTTTGGAGCGCGCGTCCATCATCAGCATAGCAAGGGATCGCAACGGCAGGATTAGCTTTTTCAATGGTTTTACGAAGGGACGATGATTTTTTTAAGTCGCCGGCTTCAATTATGACAGAGACGCCATCGCCAATGTCTTCCAATACGCCAGCAAGTGCGCTTACAAGCTTTTTATCATTGGCTGCATTTTTGACCCAGATAAGCCTTGAGCCACCAAAAAGCCCGATGGAACCGACTTCATCTGCCAATCGGCCTGGGTCAGCTGATATTTCGCTTGAATCTAAACGTACGAGATTGAAATCATCGGAAAGATCAACACCGGTCTTTTTGGAAAGTTCGGCAGCACGCTCTGATACCAACCCAGTGTCAGGACCATAAATTAAAAACACACGATAGGGCAGATCAGCTCTTTTGATAAATCCGTCAAACTCGTGTGCTTTGATCTGTCCCATAAGAGCCCAGTAATACTATTTGCGCAAAGCCGCAGAAATGTCAGCATAAATCACATCTGCCAACTCGCGGCCAGCGCGATTTTCCGCGTCTTTCAAAGCTCGAATTTTAGCAAACTCTTGATCAGGTAAATCATATTGTGATGTCACTTGACGATTTGCTTTGCGGATAACTTCGCCGTCAGACAGTCTTGAAAGCGTAAAACTGCCGGAAACAGTCATTCGACCAGCAGTAAAAATATTGTCAGTACCCGCGTCAAGCACACCAGCTGCCGAGCTTGTGACATTTAAATCCAATCTATATTCAGCGGTACCGGCCTGCGCGCCACCATTTAAGAACACCAATTGATTTCGTGTAACTTGTTCAACACGTGTATCTGCCTGAGAAATATCAATAACCGCAATCGGTTCACCTGAAACGGAGCTATATAGTGGCTTAACCTGACAGCCAGCCAATAGAACCGGGATAAACGCGGCTAAAGCGAGCGGTTTAACGATAGATTTGATCTGTTGGATATTAAATAACAATATTCACAATCCTTTTTGGAACGACAATCAGCTTTCTCACAGGTTGACCATTGATTTTATCGGCAACAAAATCAAGTGCAAGAACAGCTTTTTCAATCGCGTCTTTGTCTGCGTCAACGGCTATGGTTAACTCGCCGCGCTTTTTACCGTTGATTTGCACGGGATAAGTAAACGAATTTTCTGCCACAAGATCAGGATTAAATTGAGGCCAAGCTGCGTTTGCCACCATACCCTCACACTTTAATTCCTGCCAACAGGCTTCCGCCAAGTGAGGCATCATTGGTGCGATCAATTGAATAAGGATTTCACTAGCTTCGCGAGATGCAGATTTGATTGTATCATCAGCTTCGCCCTTAGCGACTTTTGCAAGCATTGGCGCAATTGCATTTACATATTCGTAGATACGAGCAACAGATTTGTTAAACCCAAGCTTTTCAAGATCTTCGCCAACAAGTTTTAATGTCTTGTGTGCAGCTTTAGAGATTACATTGGCTTCTCCATCCAACGCAGAAGCGGGTTTTACATCGCTAAGCTCAGGGGCTGCTTCTGCAATAATACGCCAGATTCTTTGCACGAACTTATGTGCCGCTTCAACACCTGCTTCAGTCCAGATCACATCACGTTCTGGAGGAGAATCAGACAACATGAAGAAGCGGGCCGTATCAGCGCCATATGATGCAATAATATCATCTGGATCAACGACGTTCTTCTTAGACTTTGACATTTTCTCGATTGAACCGATTTCTACAGGTTCGCCAGTGTCATTCATCTTTGCTGAGCGAACGCCATCGACTTCTTTGATGTCAATCTCAGCTGGTGTGATCCAGCCGTTCGGGCCTTTATAAGTTTCGTGAACCACCATTCCTTGAGTAAAGAGACCTTTGAACGGTTCCTTGATATCTAAATGTCCAGCCTTTTGCATCGCACGCGTAAAGAAGCGTGAATATAAAAGGTGAAGGATCGCGTGCTCAATACCACCAATATATTGATCAACCGGCAACCAGTGGTTTGCCATATCAGGATCAGTTGGATTGTCATTATGAGGATCTGTAAAGCGTGCGAAATACCAAGACGAATCTACAAACGTGTCCATTGTATCTGTTTCACGGCGCGCATCTTTCCCGCAACAAGGGCAGGCGACATGACGCCATGTCGGATGACGATCAAGCGGATTACCTGGTTTATCGAAATTGATATCATCTGGAAGAATAACTGGAAGATCAGCTTTTGGGACGGGAACAGCACCGCAATCATCACAATGAATAACTGGAATTGGGCAACCCCAATAGCGCTGCCGTGAAACACCCCAGTCGCGCAGCTTAAATTGAGTTTTCAATTCAGCTTGTGGTGCGCCATTAAAGTCTGTTTCACTCAGTCTCTTTGCGACCAAATCAAAAGCTTCTTTTGGCTTCATGCCATTTAAAAACTCAGAATTGATCATAACACCGTCACCGGCATAAGCTTCCTCTGTTACTTGGAAATTTGCCGCATCACCATCTTGTGGCATAACAACAGGTGTAACTTGCAAGCCGTATTTATTGGCGAAGTCCAAATCGCGTTGATCACCTGAAGGGCAACCAAAAATCGCACCAGTTCCGTATTCCATTAAAACGAAATTAGCGACAAAGACTTTAAGCTTCCAGTCTTTGTTAAATGGATGAACGACTTCAAAGCCTGTATCAAAGCCATGCTTTTCTGCTGTTTCTAACGCGGCAGCTGAAGTGCCGACACGTCTACATTCTTCGCAGAATTCATTAAGTTCTGGATTTGATTTTGCAGCTTCTAGCGCTAATGGGTGATCTGCCGCGATCGCCATGAAAGAAGCACCAAACAATGTGTCTGGACGTGTTGTATAAACTTCAAGCTCAGTAAAACCTTCGGGTGCTGTGTTGGAATCCAACTCCCAGCGGATTTGCAGACCTTCTGATTTGCCAATCCAGTTCTTTTGCATCAAACGAACTTTTTCAGGCCAGTTATCTAACGTTTCAAGCGAGTTTAACAAATCTTCTGAATAGTCAGTGATGTTGAAGAACCACTGCGTGAGATCACGTTGCTCAACAAGCGCACCTGAGCGCCAACCGCGACCATCGATCACTTGCTCATTTGCAAGAACCGTCATGTCTTCTGGGTCCCAGTTAACTTTCGCGTTTTTGCGGTAAACCAAACCTTTGTCTAAGAAGTCGACAAAAAGCTGTTGTTGCTTGTGATAATATTCCACGTCACATGTTGCAAACTCTCGCGACCAATCCAAAGACAAACCCATGGATTTTAGCTGGCGACGCATCGTGTCGATGTTTTCATATGTCCAGGATTTAGGGTGCGTGTTATTTTGCATCGCAGCGTTTTCCGCTGGCATACCAAACGCATCCCAACCCATTGGGTGAAGAACATTGAAGCCTTTAGCCCGACGATAACGTGCTACAACATCACCCATCGCATAGTTGCGAACATGGCCCATATGAATGCGACCGGAAGGGTAGGGGAACATTTCCAGGACATAATATTTCTCGCGCTTGTCAGCATTATCTGTTTCATAGATTTTATGCTCGTCCCAAACCTGTTGCCAGTGCGGTTCAGATTGTCGCGGATTATAACGTTCAACGGCCATTAAATTGTCCTGTGGTGCTTTGTATTATTACCTATCAGCGCAATTGCTGAAAATATTTGTCGAGCAATAGCCGTGAAACTTTCCTATCGTCAACAGCTAAGCGGTTCATATTTGATAAAAGATGATCTAAATAGACGAATATCTATTGTCATGCCACACGTGTTGATTTGCAAAATGTTTCACGTGAATCGCTTAAGAGGTCTTAAATGTCTGTTCAAGAAAATTTGCAAATGGTTCGAAAGAACATCGAAAAAGCCAAATCAAATGCGCTAAAGCCTTCAAAGCATCTTGAGTTGGTTGCGGTTTCTAAGACATATGGTGCGGACGTCATTCAACAAGTGATTGACGAAGGTCAGCGCATTTTTGGTGAAAACCGCGTTCAGGAAGCGCAAGGTAAATGGCCGGAACTAAAATCGAAAAACGCAGATATAGAACTGCATCTTATTGGGCCGTTGCAGTCGAATAAGACGGCAGATGCGTTGGAGCTATTTGATGTGATTGAAAGTGTCGATCGTGAGAAGATTGCACGTTCGATCGCAAAAGAATCTCAAAGACTGGGAAAATGCCCAAGCTTGTTTGTGCAGGTCAATACAGGATTAGAGGAGCAGAAAGCTGGTATTGAACCCAAAAAAGCTGTCGATTTTGTTCGTTTTTGTAAAGACGAATTGTCGCTGCCAATTGTTGGGCTTATGTGCATACCGCCGGCTGACGAAAATCCAGGGCCTCATTTCGCATTGCTTTGTAAGCTGGCACAAGAGGCTGAATTACAAGATGTTTCAATGGGAATGAGCGGAGATTACGAAACCGCGATTGCTTTTGGCGCAACGCATGTACGTGTCGGATCCGCAATTTTTGGCGCACGCGACTATACTTAAAACAATTTCAAAGCTTGAAACCGCTGTCATTTTCGTTCAATTGTGTGGTGCAACATAAGTTTAAATGAGCATAAATTGCGGGAGAGAGCATTTGACCAGTATGTATCACTCAGTTTACGAGGCGTGGAAAAAAGACCCTGAAGGTTTTTGGGCAGAAGAAAGCAAAGCTATTGATTGGTTTGAGGAGCCAACGAATATCTTTGATGGAGACATGGGTGTTTACGGTCGGTGGTTTACCGATGGTGTCGTCAACACTTGTTACAATTGTCTCGACCGACATGTGCAAAATGACAAGGGTGATAATGTTGCGCTGATCTATGACAGCCCGGTCACCAATACCGTCAAAAAGTTTACTTATAATGATCTCTTAGCGGATGTGTCTGCATTCTCTGCTGCGCTAAAAGCTAAAGGCATTGGCAAGGGTGATCGCGTTATCATCTATATGCCGATGATCCCGCAGACAGTCGTTGCGGTTTTGGCATGTGCGCGAATTGGTGCGGTTCATTCTGTGGTCTTTGGCGGTTTTGCAGCCAATGAATTGGCAACGAGAATTGATGATTGCGAGGCTAAACTTGTTGTCTCAGCATCTTGCGGTATCGAAGGCGCACGGACAATTGCTTATAAACCATTGCTTGATGATGCGCTTGAGCTTTCAAAGCATAAGCCAGTTGCGACAATTGTCTATCAGCGTGAGCAACTTGAAGCAGATATGGTTGATGGCCGTGATTTTGATTTTGATCAGGCGCTCTTGGACAACAAAGGTGCTGATGTTCCGTGCGAGCCGATGAAGGCAACAGATCCGCTTTATATCCTTTATACATCTGGTACGACTGGCCAACCTAAAGGCGTGGTTCGTGATAATGGTGGGCATCTTGTTGCGCTCAATTGGACGATGCATAATATTTATGGCGTTAAGCCGGGCGAAGTTTTTTGGGCAGCATCTGATGTGGGATGGGTGGTTGGTCACTCGTATATTATTTATGGTCCACTCTTATCTGGCAATCCTGGCATTCTATTTGAGGGTAAACCTATCGGAACTCCCGATGCAGGAACTTTCTGGCGCATTATCTCTGAGCACAAAGTTAAGTCGCTGTTTACAGCACCGACCGCATTTCGTGCTATTCGTAAAGAAGATCCTGATGCTGAGTTCATCAAGAAATATGACCTGTCGCATTTTGAAGCTTTGTTCCTAGCCGGTGAGCGCGCGGATCCAGATACGATTAAGTGGGCGGAAGAAGTTCTAAAAGTTCCGGTGATTGATCACTGGTGGCAAACTGAAACAGGTTGGACAATTGCTGGCAATCCAATGGGGCTTGGTTTCTTGCCTGTTAAATATGGATCACCTGCCGTGCCAATGCCTGGTTATGATGTTCAGATCGTCAATGACGAGGGTGAACAAATCGCAGCAAATGAGCTTGGCAACATTGTTGTAAAGCTGCCATTACCGCCCGGGTCAATGCCAACTTTATGGAATGCAGAAGAACGCTTCATTGATGCCTATATGGCGGAATTCCCCGGTTATTATAAAACTGCGGATGCTGGCTATATCGATGAAGATGGATATCTTTATATTATGGCGCGGACGGATGACATTATTAATGTTGCAGGTCACAGACTTTCAACGGGCGGCATCGAAGAAGCGATCGCCTCACATGAAAGCGTTGCTGAATGTGCAGTGGTTGGTGTGACTGATAAACTGAAAGGTCAATTGCCAATTGGATTTGTTGTCGTAAATTCCGCCGTTGAGAAATCAGCCAAGGAAGTCGAAGCAGAAATTGTCGCACAGGTTCGTTCTTTGATCGGTCCGGTTGCTGCATTTAAATCTGTTATTCTGGTGCCGCGATTGCCAAAAACTAGATCAGGTAAAATTTTGCGTGGAACCATGCAAAAGATATATGATGGTCTTGAGTGGAAGATGCCGGCGACAATTGATGATCCAGCAATTTTAGATGAGATTAAATCAGCAATTGATGTTTATCGCAGCTAGGATCTAAGTTAAGTCTGGTTTAAACCTGCCTCATTGCTAAATACACCAAAGGGAGAATGCCTTGGTAAAGTCAGTTATTGTTACCGGTGCCGCACAAGGCATCGGTTTTGCTATTGCCGAGCGGTTTATCAAAGATGGTGCTCAGGTCATGATCAGTGACATCAACGAGGCAAAAGTATTGGAGGCTCAAACCAAGCTATCACCTTTGGGTGAGGTGGAAGTTTTTGTGGGCAATATCGCTGACCGCATTGATGTGCACAATTTGGTGGCTGAGACGCTTAGTGCTTTTGGTAAGATTGATGTTCTGGTGAACAATGCTGGTGTGGTTAAAGCTGGCGATTTTCTTGAGATTACTGAAGAAGATTTCGATCAGGTCATGGATATCAATATCAAGGGTATGTTCTTAGCTAGCCAAGCAGTTGCTAAGCATCTTGTTTCGCGCGTGGAGCAGGGAGAAAAACCAGGATCTATCATCAACATTTCTTCTGTTAATGACACGATGGTTTTGCCAACACAGATTGCCTACACTGTATCAAAAGGTGCTGTTAAACAGTTAACCCGTGTTATGGCCGTTTCGTTAGCGCCCTATGGTATCCGTGTAAATGGTATTGGACCAGGTTCAATTAAGACGGAAATGTTGGCTACCGTGTTGGCGGACAAGGCGGCCGAGAATAGAATTCTTGAACGTACACCGATGGGTCGCATTGGTGATCCCGCCGAAATCGCATCGGTCGCAGCTTTTCTTGCCTCTAAAGATGCAAGCTATGTAACGGGCGAGATTATCTATACAGATGGCGGGCGCATGCCGCTTGGTTATTCCATGCAGTTGGATGACGATAGCTAAACTATCGGTCAAAGAAAAAGGCTGGCGTTCGTAATGAAGGCCAGCCTTAAATGTTTCACGTGAATCGTAATGTCAGCTGATTAGCTGTTTTCTTCACCATCTTTTTCAGCGCTATTATCTTCATCGTCGCTCTTAAGCGATGACAAGCTAGCAAAGACCGAATCAGCATCGTATTCTTTGTCCATATCGTTTTCGACTGGTTCAGAAGGTGTGTTTAAATCACCAGCAAAAGTCTGTGTTTGTTCCGCAGGCATAAGTGTTTCACCTTGTGCAGCAGGTTCCATTGCTGGACGATTTTTCGCAGCCTTCTCAACTTCCATGTCCAAATCGATCTGTGAACATAGACCAAGAGATACCGGATCCATTGGTGTGAGGTTTGCTGAATTCCAGTGCGTACGGTCGCGGATTTGAGCGATGGTATTTTTTGTTGTTCCAGCTAGGCGAGAGATTTGTGCGTCTTTAAGTTCAGGGTGATTACGCACCAACCATAAAATCGCATTTGGGCGATCCTGACGTTTTGAAAGTGGGGTGTAACGCGGACCTTTGCGCTTTTTCTCAGGCAAATGAACTTTAGAAGTTGAAAGCACCAATTTATGTGTTGGTGTTTCTTCACCTTTTTTAATCTCTTCGCGTGTCAATTGACCCGTTGAAATTGGATCAAGACCTTTAATGCCTTGTGAGGCTTCGCCGTCAGCTATTGCTTTAACTTCGAGCGGATGAAGCCTACAAAAAAGGGCAATCTGATCAAATGTTAGCGCCGTGTTGTCGACCAGCCAAATTGCTGTTGCTTTCGGCATGAGTAGCTGCTGTGCCATAGACGAATCCTTTTCTTAAGCGTCGCGCCGGTTACGCGAGCCGTGGGGTAGTTTACCACAATTTCCGGAGAATTGCCTGAGCTTATAGCTAGATTTTTAACAAATTGCAATTGGTGGGAAATAAAGAAAAATCAGTGGCCGTTTTTGCGCCTATTCTGATCCCGAAATATGGGGATGCACAATGAGGATGCATCATAGATAGATTTTAAAAATCAATCGCGCGGCCATCAATCTCCCAGTCCCCAAATCGTGATGGATCAGCGCCGCCGCGACCACCAAACTCTTTGGCAATTTCTTCGCGTTTTTCATCGGCTAACTTGCGCCGTTCTTCAGCCTCAGCCAATGCGCGTTTTGCTACGTCTGAAAGTTCTTTTTTCACAACAACAACGTCTTCTTGAGAGAAGTTTTCATTATTTTGATTGTCGTGATTTTGCTTTTCAGTGCTCATGGATATGGCCTTTCATAATCCGCAATGGTTTCTTTCATGTTGAAACTGCCGTAATTTACTACCATCTTTACGTATATATAACATGGTTCAGATCGATCAATGGAGTAAAACTGAAATGAATATGGTCAAAACGGCAATGCTGATCGCTTTTATGACAGCGCTCTTTATGGGTGTTGGTTTTATGATTGGTGGAACGGGCGGTATGATGATCGCGCTGGTGATCGCAGCCTGTATGAACCTGTTTTCATATTGGAAGTCGGACAAAATGGTGCTTTCTATGCATCGTGCAAAAGAAGTAAACCGACAAAACGCACCGGAGTATTATGGCATTGTTGAACAATTGGCTGACCGGGCTGGTCTGCCGATGCCGAAGGTCTATATCATCGATAACCCACAACCAAACGCATTTGCCACGGGACGTAATCCGGAGAACTCTGCTGTTGCTGCAACAACCGGGCTCTTAAATGCGTTAACTCAGGAAGAAGTCGCAGGCGTTATGGCCCATGAGCTTGCTCATATTCAAAATCGCGATACCTTGACTATGACAATCACCGCAACATTGGCCGGTGCTATTTCCATGCTAGGCAATTTTGCGATGTTCTTTGGTGGAAACCGAAACAACCCGCTGGGTTTTATCGGTGTATTGGCTGCAATGATCGTGGCGCCGTTTGCAGCAATGATCGTTCAAATGGCAATCAGTCGTACCCGAGAATATTCAGCCGACCGACGCGGGGCTGAGATTTGTGATAATCCTATGTGGCTCGCTTCAGCGCTTGAAAAAATAGCCGCTGCGAGTGGTAGAACCGTCAATGAGGATGCAGAACGCAATCCTGCAACAGCACATATGTTTATTATTAATCCACTCAATGGTCAGCGTGCTGATAATCTATTCTCCACACACCCTGCAACAGAGAATAGAATTAAAGCGCTTCGTCAGATGGAGGCAGAGTTTTCAAGCCAATATGATCAATATGAAGATGATAGATTTGACAAAGCTGATCGAGACGCGCATATGCGATCTACAAACACGCCATCTACAACGACACCTTGGGAACACCAGCGTGAGCAGTATGAGAATAAGCGCCCGGTAAAGGACATAAAACCCGAACCTGCGCCTAAATCAACTGACCTACCAGGACCATGGGGCCGAAAAGGCGCTAAAAAATAAGGTTCGTATTCTTTGACTGATCACCAACGTCATTATGACAAGCCGGGGCTTTCCTCGCGCCAGGCAGCAAGTAAGTTACTATCGGCTATCATTGATAAAAAGACATCAATGGATGGGTTGTTGGATTTAAAAGGTGGAAACCCTGCCTACCTTGATCAATCTGATCAGGATCGATTGTTGGTTAAAGCTATTTTGCTTAGTACTTTACGTAATTATCAGATTATCGAAAAGTTCCTTGATCACTTGCTCGAAAAACCATTGCCATCTGGTGCTGTTTCTTTGCGCCATATTTTGAGAATTGGCGCCGCACAGATTTTATATCTGGATGTGCCAGATCATTCTGCGGTGGATTTGGCTGTGGAACAAGCAAATATCGACCCTCGTAACAGACGATTTGCAAATCTGGTCAATGCGATTTTGCGACGTATGGTTCGTGAGAAAGACAGTATGTTGCCAAAACTTGGTGAGAAGACCGCCATGTTGCCCGATTGGTATGCCAAAAAACTATCGAAATCTTATGGTTTTAATAGAGCGCGTGGCATGATGCAGCTCATGTCAAAGCCTGCGCCTGTTGATATCACTGTGAAGTCGGATGTCGATGGTTGGGCTGAAAAACTTGGTGGAACGAAGCTTACAGAATGGTCTATTCGCCTCGATAAACTTGATGGGCCGATCCAGTCTTTAGAAGGTTTTGATGATGGTGACTGGTGGGTGCAGGATGTGGCTGCATCTTTACCAGCACGATTGTTTGGTGATTTATCTGGTAAGCGGGTTATCGACTTGTGTGCAGCGCCGGGTGGGAAAACCGCCCAGCTGATCGCTGCGGGTGCTGATGTGACGGCACTTGATCGCTCTAAAAGTCGTCTAAATCGTCTGAAAGAAAACCTAGACCGTTTGAAACTAACCGCGCATATTGAACTATCCCGCATGGAAAAATATGAGACCGATGAGCCGTTCGATATGGCTTTATTGGATGCACCTTGTTCATCAACGGGGACAATCCGACGTCATCCTGATGTTGTTTGGACGAAAGGTCTAGATGATATTACCTATTTGGCCGGCGTACAAAAAGGTCTGCTTGATCATGCGATTTCTTTGATTAAGCCGGGTGGTCTCATTGTCTTTTCTAATTGTTCACTTGAACCTGATGAAGGCGAAGACATGGTGCAGCAATTTGTTGAAGAAAATTCAGATAAGGTCGAACTTATCTCAGTTGATGCGCAACTTTGCCGAGGCTTTGAAAGTGCTATTACGCAAGAAGGTTTTGTGCGCACGACGCCTGACTTTTGCGTTGATGAAAACGAGAAATTTCAAGGTGTAGACGGATTTTTTGCCGCAATTCTTCGTAAAAAACCATAAATCATCAGTTTTTGCTATCCAATCATTATATCGGACTATTTTAAAACATTTGGTAATTCGTTAAGTATATCCTTTGGATTAGTTGCTCAATTTCGGACAGGATCGGCAACTAGGGAAAATATCGGCATAGCTGATAGGGGATATTATTGGTTGCAAGGTCTTTAAAAGTCAGAGCGCCATTGAAGTTGTATCTCACGGAAACGTGGAAACGGCTGAACAGGCGGATCATATTGGGCTGGATGTCACCACTAAGATTTAGTGGCTCATCACCTGATAGACTTATGCTTGCGCCTGTCGATCTTCGAACTTCAGATGCTTTTATTGCCAAAGAAATGGCATCCGGTCGTTTTCCACTTGCTGATAAGGTTATTGAAACAGACAATACGACACCGTTTGAAATAGCATTGCCGCATGATGAGTTTTTCAACGAATTGCATGGATTTAGATGGCTTCGGCATTTGCGTGCAAGTGAAGACGATGACACAAAATTTTTAGCACAAAGTTTAGTTTCAAGCTGGATGGTTCATCATGCAAAGCGTTTGAAAGGTCCAGCTTGGGAGCTTGACATTGTCTCAAAGCGGTTGATCTCATGGCTATCTCATTCTCCGGTTATTCTCGCTGAAGCCGATCACGATTTTTATAAACGTTTTATGGCAAATATAGCGCTTCACGTAAGGTTTTTACGGCGTTCAGCACCATCCCATCGAAATCCAACTTGGCGTTTACAGGCTCGCATAGCTGTTGCGATGGCTAGCTTGTGTTTACCATCATCAAATACATTGCTTAGATCAGCTGCAAATGCGCTTGATGAAGAGTTAGAGAACCAGATATTTGCTGACGGTGGACATGTCTCGCGCAATCCGCAAGTCGTTCTAAATATTTTGGCTGATTTATTGCCGTTACGGCAGACATATATCAACCTAGGCTCTGCTTTACCTTTATCTATGTTGCCGGCAATTGATCGTATGTTTGTCGCATTGCGTTTTTTCCGACACTCAAGTGGTGAGATTGCTTTGTTTAACGGTGCAACCCATGCATCGGCGAATTTTTTAATGTCGATATTGCAAAATGATGAAACAGGTGCTCAGTCGCCGGTTAATCTTCCACAAAGTGGTTTTACCAGACTTGAAGCGGGTAAAAGCATTGTGCTCATGGATAATGGTTACAGTCCAAAAGGTACGGTATCGCGCAAAGCAAATGCAGGGTGTTTGTCATTTGAATTTTCAAATGGTGCCAATCGCCTTATCGTCAATTCTGGTGCTCCTAGATTTCAAATCTCCCGCTTTGGCGAGTTTGCGCGCCTAACAGCGGCGCATTCAGCACTGGTTATTGAAAACACATCTTCATCACGTGTGTCAGATTCAGACTATTTGGGTTCGATATTTGTGCATGGTCCGAAAGAGATCATTTTAGAAGATCTCAGCAATGAGGAGCATATGGGTATTCGTGCTTCTCACGATGGTTATCTAAGTTCTTATGGACTTGTTCACCAAAGGCAGGTCCGGCTGGAAAGAGATGGAAAATCACTGTCTGGCCTTGATATACTTGAAACTCCGGACAGTGTGAAAAAATCAACGCCAGCAGGTCGGGATATTGATATCCGTTTTCACATTCATCCTTCTGTACAGCTTGAACAGTTAACTGATGGTTCAATCCTGTTAAATACGCATGATGGTGATCGTTGGATATTTAATGCCACTGTTAAACCCAAGATCGAGCAGGATATCTTTTTTGCAGATGTTTTAGGTGCGCGCAGAAGTGAACAGATATGCGTTTCTTTTGATTCAGCAGAACATCATCGCATTGCCTGGATCTTAAAGGCTGTTGAAGTCAGCTAATATTAGCCCTTTTATTTGCCCAGCTGTTTTCATTTAGCATGTTTTCATGTTAACGGATCGCCATCACCTTCATATTTTACTGGTTTCGCCAAAATTTAAAAAATTTTGCGCTGCTGGTACCGAACGAAATCTTACTTAGTCTGGAATAGCGATGAGCATTCAATCTAAAAAATATCCTGCACCCGATCATGTTAAAGTAAAACGCGCATTATTGTCCGTGTTTGATAAAACAGGTCTCATAGATTTTGCTCAAAAGCTCGCTGATCAAGGTGTTGAACTTATCTCAACTGGCGGCACGGCAAAAGCATTAAAAGATGCAGGTCTTGCTTGTTCCGATGTGTCCGACATTACCAATTTTCCGGAGGTGATGGATGGGCGCGTGAAAACTTTACACCCAAGCGTTCATGGTGGCTTGTTATCTATCCGTGATGATGAAGAACATCAAAAAGCTCAATCGGAACATAATATTCCAGACATCGATCTTGCGGTGATAAACCTTTACCCATTCGAAGAAGTTCGCTTTTCCGGTGGTGATTATCCCTCCATTGTTGAGAACATTGATATTGGTGGGCCTGCAATGATCCGTGCAGCTTCGAAAAACCATGCTTATGTGACAATTGTTACCCATCCAGATGATTATGATCGGGTGGCTGAAGCTATTAGTGAGAATGATGGTCAAACGCCATATAAGTTGCGCCAGGAATTGGCAGCTTTAGCTTATGCGCGTACAGCCTCTTATGATGCTGCGATCGCAACATGGTTTGCATCCGAGCTTGGTCTTGATAATCCGCGTTATCGCGCAGTGGGCGGAACATTGAAAGATGTCATGCGCTATGGTGAAAACCCACATCAGTCTGCTGGTTTTTATGTGACCGGTGAGAAACGTCCAGGTGTTGCGACAGCCGAACTTTTGCAAGGTAAACAATTATCTTACAATAACATCAATGACACAGATGCAGCGTTTGAACTTGTTGGTGAGTTTGATCCGACCCGTGTTGCAGCATGTGCGATTATCAAACATGCAAACCCTTGCGGAGTTGCAGAAGGTGAAAACCTTAAAGATGCTTATGAAAAAGCATTTGCATGCGATTCAACATCAGCTTTTGGTGGGATTGTCGCATTTAACCGCGAATTGGATGCTGAAACCGCGCAAGCAGTGATCAAGATCTTTACCGAAGTTATTATTGCCCCATCTGTGAGCGAAGAAGCTCGTGAGATTATTTCTGCGAAGAAAAACTTAAGATTACTCGTAACAGGTGGTCTACCTGATCCGCGTGCTGATGGCATGACTGCTAAAACAGTAGCTGGTGGTATGCTGGTGCAAAATCGTGACAATGGCAATGTTGACGATGTTGATCTAAAGGTTGTGACAAAACGTGCACCAAGCGATGTTGAACTTAATGACCTAAAATTTGCTTTCCGTGTGGCAAAACATGTGAAATCTAATGCAATTGTTTATGTGAAAGATGGCGCAACGGTTGGCGTCGGTGCAGGTCAAATGAGCCGGATTGATTCATCCCGTATCGCTGCACGAAAAGCGCAAGATGCCGCTGATGCTATTGGCTCTGACAATGTTTTAACCAATGGCAGTGTTGTTGCATCGGACGCATTTTTCCCATTTGCAGATGGTTTAATCTCAGCCGTTGAAGCGGGTGCGACAGCTGTTATTCAACCAGGTGGGTCTATGCGTGATGATGAAGTGATCGCAGCGGCTGATAAAGCGGGTATTGCGATGGTCTTTACCGGAATGCGTCATTTCCGTCATTAGCCGTCTAAGTAATGGTAAACATTAAAGGTGAGGCTTTTATTTAAGGCCTCACCTTTTTTGTTTTATCCGCGGGAAAGATCAGTAATAAGCCCGGCAGCAATTGTTAGTTTAGCTACGCTTGCATCGCTGGAGCTGATTAAGTCACTCACTTGACCCTGAACTTGCGCAATTCGGAGACTGTTTTCAGCTTCCCATGCATCTACAGGGGCTTTGCTATCTTTAAATTTCACCAAAGCTGATGTTGATAAGACGCGTCGAGCCTGAGATATTTCATCCAAGCTGCGTGATAGCGCAAGCTTATCATAAAAGTCTGACACAACGACTTGATCGGCCGCATTGAGCAATCGACCGATGATCAATGCTTCAGTGACGCGGAAGAAAGCAGAAGACGCTTCATCTAAGTTTGTTTGTGTCAGCGCTGATATCTGATTGATTTCAGGTATCAAAGTGCGAATATTTAATTCAGAAAGCTCTTTTGCAAGTTTCTTAGGAACGGATTGCGTAATGAGCCGTTCTTGCACTTGATCGATATGATTTTGCATAAACTGAGGTAAATACTGACCCAGCTTTGGACCTAATTCTTCACACGCATTTTGCAATCGCGGCACGGATGAAGATAAATTGCTGTGAATAGCGTTGGTTTTTAGCGCCCATCCTGTAGTTTTAATCAAAGCATCGCAGGCTTTTCCATAAAGTCTATTTTGTAATGAGCCATCGATTTTATTGTCCAAATTATCGATTGCGCTAAATATTGAATCAAAAAACAGTCCATCACGGGACAAAATATATGCTTTGACGATTTCATCGGCAGACGCACCTGTTTTATCTTGCATCTGAACGATTGTCGCAGGTCCACCTCGGTTTATCGCATCATTGACAATCAGCGTTGAAATGATTTCGCGGCGCAATCTATGTGACATGATATCTTGCTCATTGGCTTTGAGCATTTTACCGGGGAAATAACTGACAAGCGTATCCTTGAAATAATCTTCATCTGGCAAGTTACTATCAATCACATCGTCAAATAGAACGATTTTTGCATAAGATAATAAGACCCCGATTTCAGGCCGGGTAAGAGAACTGCCGCCCGCAAGTCTTTCCTGCAAGGTTACGTCATCTGGTAGAGTTTCAACCTGCCGATTGAGTTGACCGTTGTTTTCTAAGATTGTCATGAGACGGGCAAGCTCACCACCTGCGGTCACGCCTTGTTGCTGGACAAGGGAAATAGCCAGTGTTTGCAGATAATTGTTTCGCAACACCAATTTTGACACATCGTTGGTCATGGATGACAACAATCGATTACGTCTAGGCAGATCCAACCTGTCTTCACGAATGGCGTTTGCAAGCGCAATTTTAATGTTTACTTCCACATCAGATGAATTTACTCCAGCAGAGTTATCAATCGCATCTGAATTACATCTTCCGCCGTTTTGCGCATAGGAGATGCGAGCGCTTTGCGTAATTCCAAGGTTTGCGCCTTCGCCAATGACTTTTGCGCCGACTTGTGTTGCTGTTATTCTAATTGGATCATTGGCGCGATCACCAACGTCAGCATCGTTCTCGCTTTTATCGCGGATATAAGTACCGATACCGCCAAACCACAACAGATCAACTTTTGCCTTTAGGATCGCGGTTAGAATTTGATGTGGTGACGCATTTTTTGCGTCCATATTCAGAAGTTGAGCAACCTCTTTTGTTAAATTAACTGATTTTTCTTGTCGCGAGATGATCATTCCACCCTGAGACATTAATTCAGGGTTATAGGATTGCCATGACGAGCGATCGAGTTCAAATAATCGTTTTCGTTCTGCAAAGCTGGTTGCGCAGTCCGGATCAGGATCAATGAAGATATCTCGGTGATCAAATGCTGCAACGAGTTTGATTTTTTCAGATAACAACATGCCATTGCCAAACACATCCCCTGACATATCGCCCACACCAGCGACGGTAAACGGTTCGTTTTGGATATCGATATTCATCTCGCGGAAGTGTCGTTTAACTGCTTCCCAGCCACCTTTTGCTGTAATACCCATTTTCTTATGGTCGTAACCAGCTGAACCACCTGATGCAAACGCATCATCAAGCCAAAATCCATGATCTTGACTGATCGCATTTGCCGTATCAGAAAATGTCGCGGTTCCTTTGTCGGCTGCAACCACGAAATATGGGTCATCACCATCATGACGCACTGTGTTTTGTGGAGGTATTACATCATCGCCACTTAGATTATCTGTGATTGACAACATCGTGGAGATGAAGAGTTTATAAGCTTCGCGACCTGCATGAATAAATGCATCGCGGTCGCCGCCAACAGGTAGTTTTTTAGGATAAAAACCGCCTTTTGAACCAACGGGCACAATTACAGCATTCTTAACTTGTTGTGCTTTTACAAGGCCTAAAACTTCAGTTCGATAGTCTTCCGCTCGATCTGACCAACGTAGACCACCGCGTGCGACCGGGCCGAACCGCAAGTGAACACCTTCAACATCAGCACCGTAAACAAATATTTCACGGAACGGGACAGGTTCTGGTAAACCATCAAGCTCACGCGGGTTGAATTTAAATGCAAGAATGGGATTTGGTCGACCATTTTCCATAACTTGGAAATAGTTACAGCGTAAGGTGCCTAAAATAGCGTTGGACATACGCGTAATGATACGGTCGTCATCAAGACTTGGTACATTTTCAAGCGCTGAATTGATATCAGCTAAAATGCTACTTTGAGCACTGGCCCTGTTGTTTTCTGATAGACTAGGGTCAAACCTATTTTGGAATAGCTTAAATAGATTTGCTGAAATTTCTGGATATTTTACCAAAGTTTCAGCGATATAACGTTGTGAATAGGTAATTCCAGCCTGACGCAAATATCGTGCGTAGGCGCGCATAACCTTGGCTTCACGCACGGTTAGACCGCTTGAGACAACGAGATGGTTATAAAGATCGTTATCACTTAATCCACGCCACACATTTTTAAACGCAACTTCAAGACGATCATGATCTCGCGCAAGATCAAGATCTGTGTTGCTTGGCAGATTTAATTCCATGTCGTGGATGATGACAGGTTTTGGTATGCCCTTGTCATCTTTAACGTCAACTTCGTAGGTTTGTTCGCTGATGACGCCAAAGCCCAAATTTTCCAATAGTGGTACACGACGCGATAGGCTTAAGGCTTCGCGCGCGTGGAATATCTTCATTGAAATATGATCATCAAGATTGTCATCACGTTTTAAAAACGTAATACGCATTTCATCAGTTTCTGTGCAGGCAATTAGATTTTCAAGATCAGCATAACTTTCGTCAGCTGAGAAGTGCTCTTTGTAAGATTGATTTACTGACAAGCGTAAAGCATCTTGGCCAGCAAGTTCATTAAATTGATCTTCCCAACGCGTGACGATAATTTGAACATCATGTTCGAGTTGCTTTTGGTCAAATTTTGGCGTTTTCCCACCTGATCTACCGATGATGAAATGAACACGCGTGATACTTTCATTTGGGAATGCAGGATAGAAGGCTGAAACCCTGTCACCATAAACGGATTTCAGGTAGTGACCAATTTTCTCACGAACAATCGAATTATATTGATGTCGCGGTACATAAACCAAAATAGAAACATAGCGATCAAAGCGGTCGATGCGAGGAAGAACTCTTACCCGTGGTCTGTCTTCCATATCGTTGATTTGAACGCAAAACTCATAAAGCAGTTTCGCATCGATCTGAAACAGATCATCCCGCGGATAGGATTCAAGCGTGTTGAGTAGGTTTTTGCCTGAATGGCTATCTTCATCGAAGCCAAACTTGGCAATTACTTTATTGATCTTTGTCCGAAGCAGCGGGATCTTTGTTACCGATGTTGAATATGCGCTTGAGGTGAACAAACCAATGATGCGTAATTCGCCAGTGACCTCGCCTTTGGAATTATATCTTTTAACACCGATGTAATCCATATATGTCCGGCGGTGGACAACTGAGCGCATATTGGCTTTGGTGACAATGATGTGATCTTTGCCTTCCAAAAATGCAACGATTTCCGGGGTTGTTGTCACCACTTCTTTGCCCAAACGCAACACGGCCAAATCAGGATCAGACAAAATGCCCAAGCCTTTTTTTCCATCATGCTTGAGTTTGGAAACTTTCGCTGTGCTTGAATAAGTGTATTCGCGCATACCTAAAAGAGTGAAGTTCTTATCCTTGAGCCACTCTAGATAAGCAATTGCCTCCTGGCGGCCTTTGTAGTCTTTCTTGCTGGGGATATTCTCAATGTCTGATATTGCTTTATCGATGGTCGATAGCATTGGGCGCCAATCGCGCACAGCATTGTTAACCTGTTTAAGAACATTAGCTATGCGTGATTTGAAATCAGCCGCTTCGGGTTTTGTAAACTGTGGTAGGACAATCTGGATGTGGCTGACTTGCAGCTCATCACCTTCTTTATTATTGGCGTTACGAAGTTTCAGATTACCTTTTTCATCCCACAAAATAATTGGGTGCAATGACATGTAAATTTGTCTGCCACCTGCGGTCACTTCGGAGATGACAGAATCATATAAAAACGGTTTGTTGACCGAGGTGATCGAGATAATTGATGTTGGTTTATCATCAACATGGATATCATCACTTTGGCGAATGTTGACCTTTGGAGTTTTGCCTGACCAGTTGTCAATTTCACTTGCGCCAAATATGGCTATATCAGCCAGCATTTTCGGTAAAAACAGCGAAATATCATCGCTGTTTGTGGGGGCAAATATTTCAATCGGTAAGTGTCGTTTGGCCTTTTTGGATTTTAGTGCTTTTTCAGTTTCTAAAATTAACTGCTTGAAGCTTGTGCCCGGTGTCATGTTTGCAATCTCCCAATCTGCGACCGACAATACTGAACCCTAACAAAAGAAATGAAAATGGCGAGCTTATTAGTTGCAAACTTCGTATTTTTTTCACTTCTTGAAGATTTTTAGATTAGAAATGGATGAATTTGATCAATATGAGGTAATTTTTGCACCAAAATTATCAAGTTGGTCCGCTTCTGGTTAAATTCGAATCAAATTTTTTATTGGAATTACTTTAAGCTTCAGCGTAGATAAACCAAAGGTCATCAAAAAGCGTTGGGAGTTTATGATGAAAGATGATGAGGTATCACGAAAAGCCAAGCGTGAACTTGAGAAATTATCTGAGGATGGAGGGCTGCTAAACGCGCCTCGTTTGAAGAAAAAATCGAAAACAGTTCGTGGTCATTTCAGTGCCGATGATGTGGATGCAGATGATCCGGTTGAACTCTGGGGGACAAGAATTGCCCGAGGGTTATCTTTGATTGCTTTTATCGCACTATCGATCTGGTTATATCTTAAATATTTCCAAAACTAGGATTGAGTCTAGTGTCAGATACTCCTTCTGTTAGCCCCCATCAGCGCATTCCAAGTCAAAAAGCTGTAATTGTAATTTCTAGTCATGTGGTTCGTGGCTCTGTTGGAAACCGTGCAGCTGTGTTTGCTCTTGAAGCTTTGGGTTTTCCTGTGTGGGCGTTACAAACAGTTACATTGCCTTGGCATCCAGGACACGGACCTTCAACACGCATCGTACCGGATGCTCAACAATTTGACGCAATTATCGATGATCTATGTGTCGCGCCATGGCTCCAAGAAGTTGGCGCGATCTTAACCGGTTATCTTGGTGATCCATCACAAGCAGCTTCTATTGCTAAGCTTGTTAAGGCTGTAAAGGCGAAAACGCCGGATGCGCTTTATATTTGTGACCCAGTAATTGGTGATTTAGGTGGTCTTTATGTGCCAGAAGCAACTGCAGCTGCGATAAAAGATGAATTGCTGCCGCTTGCAGATGTAACAACACCAAATCAATACGAACTATCATGGTTGAGTGGTCGCGATGTAAAAGATAACCAAGACATTATTGATGCATCGAAAAGCTTAGGACCAAGAACCGTTCTAACGACATCGGCATTTGCAATGATGCGAAATTCGATGGCAAATCTATTACACTGCAATAATAGCAACATTCTTTCAGAGCATCGCCTGTTTAATTCTTCCATAAATGGAGCGGGTGATTTAACCGCAGCGTTATTGTTGGCGCGAACACTATCAGGCTTTGATCAAGAAAAGACATTGCAGTGGGTGACTTCAAGTGTTTTTGAGATACTTAGCCAGACAAATAAATTTGGCCACAACGAATTAGTCCTTGAACAAGACATTTCTAGTCTTGTTCGACCGCAAGCAATGGTTCAAATGCGGAAACTGCATGATAGGAATTGATGCTAATTTGTAGATAGTTTAATAGAAAACACGTTTTTTATTGATCTTCTTTTTGAATGGATTTATGGCAACTCTCATGCATACATTTCCAAAAAACCTACTTAAAGGTTATGAAAACTTTATGTCTGGGCGCTATGATACAGATCAGGCGCGATATAAGGAATTAGCCAAAACAGGTCAAAAGCCACATACGATGGTCATTGCTTGTTGTGATTCACGTTCTGCACCAGAAGTTGTTTTTGACAGCGGTCCCGGCGAAATGTTTGTTGTGCGTAATGTTGCAAACTTGGTGCCGCCATATTCGCCTGACGATCAGTATCATGGAACATCAGCCGCGCTTGAATTTGCAGTGCAATCTCTGAAAATTCGAGAAATTGTTGTCATGGGCCATGGCCGGTGTGGTGGTATATCCGCAGCTCTTTCACGAAATGCTGAACCGCTATCTCCTGGCGATTTTATTGGTAATTGGATGGAAATGCTAAAACCAGCCGCTGAGGTTATCAAAGACACAAAGCATATGACAGACGCGGAACGTCAAACGGTTTTGGAGCGCATTTCGGTTCGCAATTCAATCGAAAACCTGAGGACATTCCCATGTGTTAAAGAGTTGGAAGATCGTGGGTCTTTAAACTTGCATGGTGCCTGGTTTGATATTTCATCAGGTGAGCTTTGGGTGATGGACCATGCAACGGGTGACTTTATCCGCCCTAATATGGTCTAAATAAAATCATAACTCTCTAAATAGATTATTAGCGTTAAATAGTTTGAGGGGAAAACTTATGCGCGTTGCCATTAATACCATTATCTTTGTGGGTGCATTAAGCAGTCTTTGCGTTACAGCTTTTGCCCAAAACAACAAAACAGCTATCAAACCGTGGTTTCAAGCCTTGTCGCCGGTTGATCGCGAGGTCATTTCAGAGCTCTTAGCTGAAGATGCGCAGATTGAGTTGAAGGACTACGACATCACGCAGTCAAAAGAAGAGTTTGTTGAGGCTTTGGACAATTGGGAAGAAGCGATCGAAAATGGATCTATCGCTTATAAAATCGATGAAGACGCTTCAACTGAGGAAAATATAACCACAAAAGTGTGTTATAAATTCCCGTCAAATGAGTTGATGACTGTTGAAACCTTTGAGTTCAATGAAGGTATGATCATCAAGTCTGTACAAAAAACCATCGCAGACGATTGTGCTGAGTTTTAAACTCAGCTTTTCGTTTTATTTATCGATTTCTGCACCAATGGCTGCAATAGCCTTTTGGTATACCCCGGCTGCATTCCAAGCCTTAATAGCCCGGAAGTTAGTCTGACCAACTTGATATCCAGCACCACGCTTCCAGCCTTTGCCTTTTAAGAAGTTAGCAGTTGATGCAAGTGCATCAGCCTTTGAACTCAGGTTGAGACGGCGATTGCCATCACCATTGGCGCCATATTTTAAAACATTTGCTGGTAGGAACTGCGTTTGGCCAATTTCACCATGGGCTGCACCTTTAAAGTTCGGATCAAGCCAACCTTTGTCGATCAGTTTTAAAAGTGCGTAAAGTTGTGTTGTAAAGAATTCAGAGCGTCGGCAATCATATGATAATGTGGCAACTGCTGAAACTGTGTGTTGATTACCGCTGAAGCGGCCAAAACCAGATTCCATGCCCCAAATTGCGATTAAAACACCTGCAGGAACACCGTATTTCTTTTCTAAGCGCTTAAAGAGAGCCGCATTTGTCTTTTTCAGCTTTTTGCCACGAGAAATGATGGCTGGTGCACCACGTTTTTTCATAAACTGATTAAACGATAGCTTAAAACTACGTTGGTTTCGGTCAAGGCTAATCGTTTTCTTCGCATAGGTCGCTTTGGCAAAAGCACGATCCAGCGTTCTCTTCGATATTCCTTTACCTGCGGCTTCTTTTTTAAATTCACCAACCCATTTTGAGAAGTTACCTGATGTGTTGGAACAGCTTAACGCCAATGCTGGTGTTGAAAATGTCAAAGCTGCTAAAAGTGTAACTGCAATAGTAGATTTCTTGATCATTGAACGCTCCCCGCGAGGTCTAAATCTTATCGAATCAAATTGGAACGAGCATAACCTACCCTAGAAAACAAAAAAACGACACCTCCATCTGATTGATAAAAGGCGTCGTTTTGATGTAAATTCAGAATTAACTGATTTTATGATTTTGCTTTGATCAAACCGCGATTTACCAAAAGCTCGGCGATCTGAACCGTATTCAATGCAGCGCCTTTGCGTAAGTTGTCGGATACAACCCAAATATTCAAGCCATTTTCAACGGTTGCATCTTCGCGAATACGAGAGATGTAAGTCGCATCTTCACCCGCACATTCATACGGTGTGACATAGCCACCATCTTCATGTTTATCGACAACCAAACAACCTGGTGCTTCGCGCAGAATATCGCGCGCTTCATCGGCTGTAATTTCGTTTTCAAACTCAATGTTGATTGATTCAGCGTGACCAATGAACACAGGAACACGAACCGCTGTGCAAGTTACTTTGATTTTCGGATCCAGCATCTTTTTAGTTTCTGCCAGAACTTTCCATTCTTCTTTTGTGTACCCATCTTCCATGAAGACATCGATGTGAGGAATGGCATTAAACGCGATGCGCTTTGTAAACACGTTGTTTTCAATTGGATCTGCTACGAAAACTGCACGGCTTTGGTTAAACAACTCGTCCATGCCGTCTTTACCAGCGCCTGATACAGACTGGTAAGTTGAAACCACAATACGTTTGATATTTGCTTTATCGTGAAGCGGTTTTAGCGCAACAACCAACTGCGCTGTTGAGCAGTTTGGATTGGCAATGATATTCTTTTTGGTAAATCCATCAATGGCTTCAGGGTTTACTTCGGGCACAATCAAAGGAACTTCAGCATCATAACGCCAAGCTGATGAGTTATCGATGACCACACAGCCTTGAGCGCCAATTTTTGGCGACATCTTTTTAGATACTGAACCACCCGCTGACATGAGACAAATGTCAGTTGTAGAAAAGTCGTGAGCTTCAAGATTTTTAACAACGAGTGTCTTATCACCGTAGGAAACTTCTCTACCAACAGAGCGAGAAGAAGCGAGTGGAATAATTTCAGATGCGGGAAAGCCGCGCTCTTCAAGAATATTGAGCATTTCGCGCCCAACATTGCCAGTAGCACCGGCGATTGCAATTTTAAAACTCATTTTGAATGTCCTGTCTCTCTCCGCATTCTTGACCACTTTCAACGTGGCCTCATCCCCGACTACCGGGGAGAGTGCGGCAGACGAGAGGTGTTACGTTGTTTTTGTCGTCTTGATTGCCGTTTTGGCGATGGAATTTGAAAAAGAGAATTGCGCTGCAGACAAGCTGATGCTTACTACATTTTTCAAATTTAAATTTTGCAATTCAATTGAAGTCATTACAATTCTTTTTCTTACCTATCGGAGCGGTTAATGCCCCGATTTTTAATAAGAGTCAATCTAACTTAATGCGTTAAATGAAGGATTAACCCAATAGAGATGCATATTCAGCTAAGATTGCATCACCCATCTCACTTGTTGAGATCTGTGTAGCGCCTTCAGACATGATGTCGCCAGTGCGTTTGCCAGTGTCCAATACGTTTGCAATAGCTTTTTCAACCATGTTTGCTTCATCAACCATGTTAAACGAATAACGAAGACACATTGCAAAAGATGAAATCATCGCAATTGGGTTTGCAATGCCTTGGCCGGCAATGTCAGGTGCTGAACCATGAACTGGCTCATAAAGCGCTTTACGGCTGCCAGTTTTTGCATCCGGTGCGCCAAGTGAAGCTGAAGGCAACATGCCAAGTGAACCTGTGAGCATCGCCGCAATATCAGAGAGCATATCACCAAATAGGTTGTCACAGACAATGACATCAAACTGTTTTGGCCAGCGAACAAGCTGCATGCCACCTGCATCAGCCAACATGTGGCTGAGTTCAACATCTGAATAGTTGGCGCCATGATTGGCTGTTACAACTTCATTCCATAGGACGCCGGACTTCATCACATTGCGTTTTTCCATGGAGCAAACTTTGTTTTGACGTGTGCGTGCCATTTCAAATGCAACACCAGAAATACGCTCGATTTCATATGTGTCATAAACTTGCGTATCAATGCCGCGTTTCTGGCCATTGCCAAGATCGATGATCTCTTTTGGCTCACCGAAGTAAACACCACCGGTTAATTCGCGAACAATCAAGATGTCCAAACCTTCAACGACTTCTGGCTTTAGCGAAGATGAATTTGCCAGCGCTGGGTAACAGATGGCGGGGCGAAGATTGGCGAAAAGCTCCATATCTTTACGCAAACGTAACAAACCAGCTTCTGGACGTGCTTCATATGGAACATCATCCCATTTTGGTCCACCAACAGCGCCAAATAACACAGCGTCTGCCGCCATGGCTTTTTCCATATCGGCATCTGAAATTGATTCCCCATGTGCATCATAAGCTGAGCCGCCAACAAGGCCTTCATCTGTTTCAAAGCCCGTATTTTGTTTTTCATTCATAAAAGTGATCAACTTACGAACTTCGTTCATGGCTTCAGGGCCAATGCCGTCACCTGGAAGAAGGAATAATTTGCGTGTCATGGGAAATACCTATTCTATTTTAGTTGATTAAGTTGATTAAGATGTCATCTGGCGAAGGGCTGTAACCTCTATTTCAACTTTCATCTCGGGTTTAATAAGGCCGGCCACAATCATGGTCGCTGCGGGTTGAATGCCATTGAAAAAGTCCCCTAGGATTGGGAAAACAATATCGGCAAATTCAGCCTTGGTGATGATATAGTTTGCTTTGATGATGTCTGAGCGCTCAAAGCCAGCATCTTTAATTGCCTGATCAATAGTCGCTAAGCAATTTAAAGTTTGGTCGGAAACCGCCTCTGGCATAACCATGGTTTTGTAGTCATAACCGGTTGTGCCAGAAACAAAGCAAAAATCACCCTGAACGACAGCGCGCGAATAGCCAGCTATCTTTTCAAAATCCGATCCGGTTGAGATTAGATTTCGCATCTCGTTCCCTCAAAGTGATTGTCTTGCGCAATAGTGTTATGTCGATTGCGTCCTATTTACGCCCAAGGACGTGTTTCGCCTAATTTGCCTTCGTAAGTGTCGATTGCAGATGCTTTTTCCAAAGTAAGCGCAATATCATCAAGACCATTAAGCAAACAATGTTTGCGGAATGGGTCGATATCAAATGAAATCGTGCCGCCATCTGGACCTTTGATTTGCTGGCTTTCAAGATCAACAGTGAGTGTTGAGTTTGAACCGCGCTCTGCATCATCAAGAAGCTTTTCAAGTTCTTCTGCTGTAACTACGATTGGCAGGATGCCATTTTTGAAGCAGTTATTGTAGAAAATATCCGCAAAGCTAGTTGAGATCACACAGCGGATACCAAAGTCGAGCAATGCCCAAGGTGCATGTTCACGAGATGAACCGCAACCAAAGTTATCACCAGCAACCAAAATCTCTGCATTACGATAAGCTGGTTTGTTGAGCACGAAATCAGGTTTTTCAGAACCATCTTCATTAAAACGAGATTCAGCAAAAAGACCAACAGAAAGGCCCGTACGCTTAATTGTTTTAAGGTAGTCTTTTGGAATGATCATGTCCGTGTCAATGTTGATGACAGGATAAGGTGCTGCAACACCAGTGAGCGTTGTGAATTTTTCCATTATTTTCATCCATATGAAGTTTGTAGCTGCGTTTACCAAACATATGTGAGAAAAAGAAGTGTTTTTTGAAAGAAATAGCCATTTGCTGTGTTTTGATCCGGTTAAGAGACGACTATTTGGTGTCAGAGAAGTTTAAAAAGTAGATAGATATGAGTGATAACGACCTTTCTAATATTAAAATCCCTGAGGCAGAACGACCTGTTCGGCCTCGAAGATCGGTTCTGTATGTTCCCGCAAATAATGAACGTGCGATGCAAAAGTCACTTCAATTGCCATCAGATGTGGTGATTTATGATTTGGAAGATGCGATCTTACCGGCGCAAAAAGCTCAAGCGCGGGAGACATTACGGGCTTTTTTAAAGGATAAGTTTCCAAACGGCATAAAAGATAGCAAAAAAGAGATTTTAGTCCGGATAAACGCGCTTTCCAGCCCCTGGGGTAGCGAAGATTTAATAGCTGCGCGCGCTATCATGCCATCTGCGATATTATTACCTAAGGTTTCGGAAGCTGATGATATTATCGAGGTTAATGATGCGTTGGTTGAAATGGATACCCCTCATGAGCTTCGTTTATGGGCGATGATCGAAACCCCGCGCGGTATATTAAATGTTGCTTCGATTGCTAGATATGCCCGTACACCGGGCACAAGACTAGATTGTTTTGTGGCCGGAACGAATGATTTGATCAAAGAAACAGGTGTGATCCCGCAACAAGGGCGCCCATATTTGTCCAATTGGCTTAGCCAAATTGTGCTCTCCGCACGTGCTTATGGCCTTGATGTGATCGATGGGGTTTATAATGATTTTAAAGATGCTTCTGGATTTGAGCGGGAAAGCCTAGATGGCCGCGCGATGGGTTTTGATGGTAAATCGCTTATTCATCCCAACCAGATAGACTTTGCAAATGAAGCATTTGGGATTAAAGCCGATGCTTTGAGCGAGGCGCATGAGATTATTGATGCTTTTGCTGATGCTGCAAATAAAGATGCGGGCGTTATCCAAGTGAATGGCAAAATGGTTGAGCGCCTTCACTTAGAGATGGCTGAGAAGCTCGTTGAAAAATCGAAGTTGATATCAAATTAGGGTTATTATTATGAAACTTTACCGTTTTTTGTCCGGACCGGATGATTCAAGCTTTTGTCATCGCATAACCGATGCTTTGAATAAGGGATGGACCCTTCATGGATCGCCTGTTTACACATTTAATCAGGCAGACAATCGCATGCAATGTGGCCAAGCCGTCTGTAAAGAAGTGGAAGGTAAAACCTATTCGCCGGATATGAAACTTGGTGAACAATAAGCTTACCATCAAGTCAGCAAGATTTGTCAAGCAGGGTGATGTTACGTCTTATTTGCGAGTGAAAATTGCGATAGGATATTGCTTATGAACAAACGAAAAAATGCCCAGCACCTTTGGGTCAATTATCATGATCGGATGGAGCGGGTGACCGATCACATCCTAAATAATCTTGATAAAGACCTTGATCTAATTGCCTTGGCAGATATTGCTTGTTTATCGCCCTATCATTGGCATCGTGTTTACGCCGGTATGACCGGTGAAACAATTACGCAAACTGTTAAGCGTCTTCGTTTGCAGTTTGCGGGACGTGACCTCATTTCGACTGATTTATCAATTGAAGATATTGGGAAGCGTTACGGTTATCCAAATTTGCAATCTTTCACGCGCATTTTCGCAGACCATTTTGAAATGCCGCCGGGCGAATATCGTCATCGTGGCTATCATACGGTTTATGATGTTCCTAGTTCTGAAAGAGATACAAAAATGTATGATGTAGAGATTAAATCAATTGACGCTGTAACCCTTGCGGGCCTTCCCCATAAAGGGTCCTATATGGAGATAGGCGGTAAGTTTGAACAAGCGGTTGGGTTATGTATTGGCCAGGGCGCGATTAAAGATATGATTGCCATGATCGGTATTTATTACGATGATCCTGGTTCTGTCGCTGTTGATGAATTGCGGTCATTTGCCGGCGCAGTTATTAATGATGACCAAAGCGTTGAAGCGCCACTAGAAGTGTCAAAAATTGATGGCGGGAAATATGCTGTTTTGACCCATAAAGGCCCATATGGAGAATTGTCCAAAGCCTATACCTGGTTTTATGGAAGCTGGATCCCAGAAGCTGGCCATGAATTTGCCGATGCGCCGCCATTTGAGAAATATCTCAACAGCCCACGGGATACATCACCAAGCGACTTAATAACTGAAATTCATGTTCCGTTGAAGAACTAGATTGGAATTGATGCAATGGGTAAATCTGTAAAAAGCTGGAGCGAAAAATATGACATTGCTAATGCCAAAGGTCATGAAATAAAGTCTGTCAGAAAAGATATGATGGGCATGAAGGCCGGTCAAAAGATGCTCATCGCGACACCTGAAATGGTGGCAGATATTATTGCCACCATTCCGCATGGACAGATAAAGGATACCAGTTTTTTACGAGCGGAATTGGCAAAGCAGACAAATGTTGATGTTGTGTGCCCGCTTACGACCGGTATCTTCGTAAGGATAATCTGCGAAACCTCAAATGAAGATGTTCAAAATGGTGCGAGCTTGTCTGAAGTGACACCGTTTTGGCGCGTTCTGGGTGAAAAAGCACCAGTTCGAAAGAAGTTATCTTTTGATCTTGAACCTTATCTTACGCAGCAGCTTAACGAAGCTGCGTAAGGTTATTTTTTGGGCTTTAGCTTTCTCAGTTTTGCGGTTTTGTAGTTTTTCCCAAAGTGTAAATTCCGTATGCGGCTATGAGAAATGCTAGGCCTGAAAAGACGGTGCGTGTCTGGTTCCAAAATTGCCATTCTTTTGAATAATTTTGCCATATCGATTGCGCCTCTTCTGGCGATAATGGCAATTGAACCAGTGCAAGCTGCTCATTCATCGGTACGTTGATCATAAATGTTAAAACTGCGCCGCCGAATAGATATACCAGGCCTGAGCATGTAAAAATCGCCGCAAGTTTTTTAAGCTTCATTGTTGCAGCGATAGCCGCGGTTAAAAATAGTGCTGGCGCGGTGCCAAAAAAGACGATCCCAAAGATCGCGTTTCTTACCGACGCGTTCATGCCTTGCATGGCTTGAATGGCAACTTCGCTGTCGATTTGATCTAGCCCCCACATTGTTGAACTGACCCAGGCATAGAAAAACCCAAATATGGCTGCGGCTAATAGCGTGGATATGAAGGCAGATATTTTTAGCAATAAAGTCATGGTAATTTCCAAAAACGTAATTTAGTGTACGTATTTACATATCCGTAATTTAATGTACGATATCTGTCAAGTGAGGTGATTATGCGTGAAAGTGCACAAATAGAACGTCGGCGATTAATTGAAGAAGCCGCTTATGAGCTCATTGACGAAAAGGGCTATGATAATATTTCAATGCTTGCGATTGCCAAACGTGCAAAAGCATCAAACGAAACGCTTTATCGCTGGTATGGTGACAAGAAAGGTTTGTTTCAGGCAATGGTGATCCGCAATGCGGATGATGTTTATGAAAGCCTGCTTCAAGATCTCGATCGTCAACGTGATCCTATGCAAATACTTGAAGATATTAGTTTGAAGTTACTGCGGCTTCTATCCAGCGACCGTGCGATTGCATTAAACCGCGCAGCTGCTGCAGATGCGAGCGGTGAACTTGGCAAGGCGTTATCTTTAGTCGGTCGTGAGCGTGTATTCCCTTCAATCGCAAAAGTCCTTGCTCAGATTAAAGAACAGGGGACATTTGATGATTTGGAGATAGATGAATTAGGTAATCTTTATTTGAGCCTTCTAATTGGAGATATGCAAATTCGACGCGCTATTGGAGTGATGTCGGTTCCCAATGAAGCAGAATTGAAAATTAAAACGCGTAAGGCTTTGGATTATTTATTGAAGTTTGCATAAGTTTTGGACGATTAGCGCCATGCTCTGGGGCGAATAAGTTTTCCGCTTTCGCGCTGTTCTTCAGTGTGCGCAATCCATCCGATCACCCGTCCAAAGCCAAATAATGTTTGCCCAGTTTTTGGTCGCAGCCCGAGGCTTTTTTCCATGGCAGCCAAAGCGAAATCAATATTGGGATAAAGTCCGTATTGTTTTTCAACCTGTTTAATGATTTCGCCCCAACCATCGGGCATATCAAAATGTTTGAGCAATTCCTCAGCTCGTGGATCAATCTTGGGGTAAATCGGATGACCAAATCCCGGTGGATGTTTGATCCCCTTGATAAATTCGATCCGATCATTGTCTTTTTTCATCGCGGCTCGTCCCACCCACCAGCGTGTCATGGATGTCATCGAGCCATGCCTTGTTCCAGAAAAGCTGGCAAGCGCCGCTAAAATACAGGCTTCGGTACTGGCATGCGCGGATGCTGCAACACGCGCTGTATATGCTGAAGGATTAAGTTCATGATCCGCGCATAAAACCAGACAACGGCGCGCGATATCTGCAAAATTATCATCCTCAGAGAAATAGTTTGCGAGTTGGTTATGAAATGGTTCGCCCGATAGCGTTTCGATTTGGCAAATAGCTGTGAGAAGCGATTTAAGGATAAAACCGTTGCGCTCTGCTTCTTCTAAGGGATAATTCGTCGTTAAAATATGTGTTGCGGCCGCGAGCATGCGCACAAAGGCGTTTTTACCTTCTATCGGCACAAACTTGAAATCAGGGTCAAATTTGAGATCCGTGTTGATCAACAATTTGGCAACATTTTCGTATGTCGCCTCTTTGGACATCTCAATCGCATCATAGCCTCTGTAATATAGTTTGCCTTGATCAATATGGCTGATTTCTGATTTTAAAACCGGTTCGCCCCAGCTTTGGGTAGATTTTGCGATCGCGCGTCTAGAGCGTCCACGTTTCTTGCTGGCAATTAGCGTTTCAACATCATGGCTATGATACAGACTTTTGCGCGCATCACCTTGTTGCGCATGGGCTCGCACCTTGCCGCGGCTGACATAGGCATAAAGCGTTTGGCGTGAAATATTGAGTGTTTCACACACTTCATTTGCCGTTAGCGTAAAGACATCCTGATCTTTTTTCATGTTGATTATGTTGATCAATCTTGACGATCTGTCAAGTTCTCGAAATCCTTTCATCAACAATTCAGATTATGAAAGGCGTTCTGATGGTTTTGATTAGTCCCATTTTAGATGCATTGGATATGGACGATAATTGCTCTGCGGCATCAATGATTCACGTGAAAAACGATCATGTTGCATCATCGGATGTGTTTGCGGTGACAGACCTTGCATCAAATTCAATCGCAGCGGCTGGGTTGGCGCTGGCAAAATATGCCTTTGGTTCTCAGTTTAAGGAAGAATTCAGCGTTGATCAGCACCTAGCTTATCTTTGGTTTGGTAGCTCATTGCGGCCACAAGGTTGGAATTTATCTTCGCCTTGGGATGATTTAGCGGGAGATTATCAAACTCAGGATGGATTTATTCGTTTGCACACAAATGCGCCGCATCACCGCAATGTTGTTACCAAAATTTTGGGCAATTTACATCGTGATCAAGTGGCAAAAAAGGTAGCGCTTTATCAAGCAGATGAACTTGAAGCTTTAATTGTTGAAAGTGGTGGTGCGGCGGCGAAAATGATGAATAGTCAAGATTGGGCAGCGCACCCTCAGGGGCGTGCTTTATCAAATGAACCGCTGATTGCTTGGCAGCATTTCAACGATGCGGAGCTTAAACATATCCCGCGCGGAATACGGCCTTTAGAAGGATTAAAGGTTCTTGATTTAACCCGGATAATTGCTGGCCCGGTGGCAACGAGATTTTTAGCTCATTTTGGCGCAAATGTTTTGCGCATTGACCCTAAAGGTTGGGATGAGGGTGAGCATATTTTGGATATGACGCCTGGCAAATCCTGCGCAACGCTTGATTTAAAAGATGCTGAAGATCTGGCGCATTTAAAGAAGCTCATTTTGCAGGCGGATGTTCTTATCCACGGCTATCGCGCCGATGCGCTTGAAAACCTTGGATTGGATGCTTCTGTTTTAAGAGAACTCAACCCTTCTTTGATCGATATTGCTCATAATGCTTATGGCTGGTCTGGTCCTTGGCGTAATAGGCGCGGATTTGACAGTTTGGTGCAGATGAGTTGCGGTATTGCTGCGAAAGGCATGGAAATTTCCCAAAATCATAAACCTCGTCCCTTGAGCGTTCAGGCGCTTGATCATGCAACAGGCTATCTCATTGCAGCGAGTGCTTTGCGTGGTTTATCGCGATTGCGTGATCATGGTGAAGCGTGTTCTGTGCGTTTATCCCTGGCGCGCACGGCTGAGCTTTTGAAAACCACAGAGGATGATCAGTTTGGTGTCAATTCCACGTCTGAGACGAATGATGATGTTTGCTCATTGATTGAGAAAACTGCTTTGGGGGACCTTAAGCGTCTAAAATCACCGCTTATGATTGATGGTGTGAAACCTTCTTGGGCAAAACCTGCAAGCCTCTTGCATCAATCACCCGCTAAGTTTTAAGTGGCGGTTTTATATAAATATGCAGGAGCGCATAATATGGGTTTACAATTAAGCGATGAGCGGAAGTTAGATGTTGCCCGTGCATTACAAGGGTTCTTCCAAGATGAATTTGACAATGAGTTGAGTGAGTTTCAAGCAACCGAAGTTGTTGATTTTATGCTTAAACAAATCGGTCCCAGTCAATATAATCAAGCTATTGGGGACGCAAGAAATTTCCTAATGGAGAAAATTGAAGAGCTTGATGTGACGCTTTATGAGCCGGAGATACGTTAGGTCTCAGAATCTTTGTAAGGAATTTATTCCTTAAAATGTGCTTGACTCTTTTTTGATCTTCTGGAATCTATATTAGAACAAATAGTGAACATAATGATATGGGTGAACGTGCAATGCGAAAGCATCAAACGCATGAAGACTTGGTGCGCGAGGATTTGGCGCGCGAGAACTTAAATTGTCTTCGGCATAAGATAGCAAAAATTGAAAAACGGTCGACGGCTCGTTTTGATGACACGTCTTTTGCACAATCAGCTGTAAAGCATGAGAGCAAAGAGAAAGGTTTGATTACGCTTTCCGCACAATATGGCAATAAGAAGAATGATGATGTTCTTGGATTTGATGATCCGATTTTAGATACAGCCTTATCAGGCGGGATAAACCTTGCTGCTCTCACAGAGTTTAGATCACAAGAAACTCGGCAAACAGGTGCTGCAAGCGCATTTACTTGGGTTTTAGCGCATCAAATGCAAAGCTTTTTAAAACAAAAGCACAATGAAGATTTGCCGATTCTTTTTATCAGTGAAACATCTTCGTGCCTTGAAGGCGGGCATATATATCCACCCGGTCTGGCCTCATTAGGTATTAATCCTGCAACATGCCTTTTTATAAAGCCTCGTTCCCTACATGATGCGCTTTGGGTTGCAGAGCTTGCGGCCAAACAAAAATCGGTCGCAGCGACGATCTTGGAAGTACGCGGAAATCCTCAAAACCTTGATATGGCCGGAACGCGGCGTTTGCATTTAAGAGCGCAAAGTTCGGGCCGTCCGTTTTTTTTATTGCGGCAAGCAGGGCATGAGGAAGCAACAGCTGCACGTCTTCGTTTTGGTGTGCAATCAGCGCCAGCAGCATTACGAACACTGCCGTCGCAACAGCTGTTTTCCAGAAGTCTTTCACGTCCTGCATTTCAGATCACGCTAGAGAAAAGCAAAAACCCAGCGCCCCAATCGTTTATTTTGGAATGGAACAATGACAGCCACTCTTTTACCACAAGATATCAAGACATCTCTTCCAACGCAGTCGATTTTTATCAAGAGCAATCGCCGGATATTGGCGGTGGCGTTTCCTTATCTGGCGACGGACCGGATCAAGCGCTTGAGATGGGGCGCATCTTGGCGTTTGGATAAAACACAAAGCGAGCTACAAAGTCTTGCACCTATGGTGTGTGTGGCAAAACAAAAAGGTGCCATGCGATTGGCCGCGCTTGATATAAGTGCTCAATCTCACAGATTGCGTGAGGGGCAAGGGGTCACAGAAGCACGCGCCATCTGCCCAGATCTTGATATTATCCCCAGTGATGATGTGGCTGATTTAGCCTTTTTAAATGCGCTTGCTGACTGGGCTGATCGTTATACGCCTCTCATTGGTATTGATGCGCCTTTTGGCAAACCACAAGGGCTATTTTTAGATATTACAGGCTGTGCGCATTTGTTTGGTGGCGAAGCTGAGATGCTTAAAGATATCATCGCACGGTTTGATAAAATGGGTATTTATGCGCACGGCTCGATTGCTCCTACACCTGGTTTGGCATGGGGGTTAGCTCGGCAACATGAACCTTATGATCATATAACTAAGAATGCGATTATGAATTGGGACAATTTGGACGCGCGATTTCGCCAATTTCCCATGGCTGCTTTGCGTTTACCGCTTGATATGTTGTTAGCGCTTGATCGGGTAGGGCTGAAAAAGGTCAAGGACATAATATCGGCTCCTCGAAAACCATTAATGCGCCGATTTGGCCCCTTGCTTTTAAAGCGGCTTGATCAGGCTTTGGGACAGGAAGAAGAACCTGTTTCTCCGCGTTTGCCTGTGTCTGATTTATCCGTTGAACGCCGATTAGCTGAACCTATTGGACGACAAGAAGATATTGAAACTTGCATTGAGCAATTATCAAACTCGCTGCGTGTGGATTTAGAAAAGCGCGGTCAGGCTGGGCAAGAGTTTATGCTGTTGTTATTTCGTATGGATGGCATTGTGCGCAAGGTTATGATTGGTTTATCTGCGCCATCTCGTGATGCAAAACGTATCAGAGCACTTTTTTCGCAAAAGCTTGCAGCCATTTATGATGAAACTGATGCGGGTGCGGGATTTGAAACGATCAGGCTTTGTGTCATTCAGGCTGTTGCTAAGTCTGATGTTCAAGAATCATTTGTAAATGGCAGCAATGTTCAGACCAATATGCATCAATTGGCTGATCAAATAACGGCGCGCTTGGGAAAAGATAGTGTTGTTAAACCTGTTTTTCATCAGAGTTTTATCCCTGAACGCGCCGCATCTTTTGCACCGATTATTGAACATAAAGAGCATGATGAGGCAATTTTGCAAAACAATCATGGCGAACGGCCAATCAGATTGTTTTCAAACCCGGAACCGGTAACTGCAATTGCGGAAGTGCCTGAGGGACCACCCATTCGGTTTAAATGGCGGCGTAGTCAATATCAGGTTGCTCGCGCGGAAGGGCCGGAGCGTATTGGTGCTGAATGGTGGATTGATGGCGAAAGCGCACAAACACGCGATTATTATCGTGTTGAAGATAAATCAGGGCGCAGGTTCTGGATCTTTCGTCAGGGTCTTTATGAGCGTGAAACACATTTGTCAGATGGTCTATTACCAAAGTGGTTTATGCATGGATTGTTTGCGTGAATACGGCCACTACCCCATATGCCGAATTTGGTGTTGCGAGCAATTTTTCCTTTTTAAAGGGCGCTTCGCACCCTGAAGAGCTGATTGTTCGTGCGGGCAAACTGGGATTAACCCATATTGGTCTTGCAGATCAAAACACAGTTGCTGGGGTGGTTCGTGCGCATATGGCGGCAAAAGAAGCTGATATTATTTATCATCCCGGATGCCGTATTGTTTTTACCGATGGCACATCTGATATTTTGGCTTATCCAAAAAACCGCAAAGGTTGGGGGCATTTATGTCGTCTTTTGACAATTGGAAATTTGCGATCTGAAAAAGGCGATTGTCAATTAACCCGTGATGATCTGATCACTTGGTCATCTGATCTGTTATTTTGTGTCTTAGCAAAAATGGATGCGCATAGTGATCCGGACAAATTAAGTGAGGAACTTGAGTTCCTAAAAGAGCATATAAATGATAGATTATATTTAGCTCTGACCCCCCATTACGATGGCCATGATAAATATCGTTTTGCCTGTTTGTCGGAATTATCTGTTAAAATATCCATACCCTTAATGGCGAGCAATGATGTTTTTATGCACGAGCATGGTCGTCGTCCATTGCGCGATGTTTTATCTTCAATTGAACATCATAAGCCCGTTTATGATATGGGTTTTCAATTGTCCAAAAATGCCGAGCGTTATCTAAAATCAAGTGCAGAGATGAGCCATGTTTTAAAGACATATCCGCAAGCCATTACAAATACTATCGCGTTTGCTAAGCAGCTGACCTTTTCGCTTGATGAGTTGAAGTACCAATATCCAGATGAAAAATTTGGAACCGAAACACCACAGGAAACTCTAACTGAGCTTGCTTATCAAGGCGCTAAAGAGCGTTATCCAGATGGTGTTCCAAAAGCCATAACTGATCAGATTGAACATGAGCTGGCGCTTATAAAACAGCTCGATTACGCACCTTATTTTTTAACGGTTTGGGATATTGTGCGATATGCCCGCAGTCAGAACATACTGTGTCAGGGTCGTGGGTCTGCGGCCAATTCGACCGTTTGTTATTGCTTGCAAATTACTGATGTAAACCCAAACAAGGTTGACCTTTTGTTTGAGCGGTTTATTTCCCCAGAACGGAATGAACCGCCGGATATCGATGTAGATTTTGAGCATGAACGGCGTGAAGAAGTTATTCAATATATCTACCGTAAATATGGTCATGATCATGCAGGTCTTGCTGCGACTGTTGTGACTTATAGAGCGCGCATGGCTGCGCGCGAAGCGGGCAAAGCATTCGGGTTATCAGACGACGCTATTTCTGGATTATCTGGTCTTGTTTGGGGTTGGTCATCAAAAAGCATCACCGAGCGGGAAGCCAAGGAGGCAGGCCTTGATATTCGCGATATTACAACGCGCCGCGTTCTTGATTATGCATCCCAGCTTATCGGGTTTCCCCGTCATCTATCCCAGCATGTTGGTGGATTTGTTATCACCAGAGATCGGCTGGATGAAGTGGTGCCATTGATGAATACGGCAATGGAAGGTCGTACCATGGTCGAGTGGGACAAGGATGATCTGGAAGCTTTGGGAATATTGAAGATTGATATTTTGGCGCTCGGTATGTTGTCGTGTCTGGCGAAAGCTTTTGATTTGCTGAAAACGAAATATGGTATTTATAAAACGCTTGCGGATCTGCAGGATGAAGATCAAACAGTTTACGATATGATCTGCGCGGCTGACACAATTGGTGTTTTCCAAATTGAAAGCCGTGCGCAAATGACGATGTTACCTCGGTTAAAGCCACGAGAGTTTTATGATCTGGTGATTGAAGTTGCTATTGTCAGACCCGGTCCTATTCAGGGCGATATGGTTCACCCATATTTGCGCCGGCGTCAGGGGTTGGAGCCTGTTACATTTCCGAAGAAAGAGTTGGAGGGGGTCTTAGGGCGAACTTTGGGCGTGCCGCTTTTTCAAGAACAGGCGATGAAGATTGCGATTGTTGCTGCTGATTTCACGCCCGGAGAAGCAGATAAATTGCGCCGTGCTATGGCAACGTTTCGCCGGGTTGGCACTATCCATACTTTTAAGATGAAGATGATTAAAGGTATGGTCAAAAACGGATATGAGGAGGCGTTTGCCGAGCGATGTTTCAAACAGATCGAAGGCTTTGGCGAATATGGTTTTCCTGAAAGTCATGCCGCATCTTTTGCGCTTTTGGTCTATGCGTCCTGCTGGTTTAAAGCTTATTACCCGGATATTTTTGGCGCCGCTATTTTAAACTCCCAACCTATGGGTTTTTATGCACCATCGCAGCTTATCCGGGACGCGCGTGAGCATGGGGTGGATATTCGGCCGATTGATATCAATTATTCAAAGTGGAATTCTATTTTGGAAAATGGATCATTTGAACCTGGTTCTATGTCAAAGCCACGGCATGCGATGGCCAAAACAATTCGAACGGAATATGCGCTGCGCCTTGGGTTTAAACAAATTAAAGGTTTGCGCGAAGGTGACATGGATAAAATATCTGAATGCCGGGATGGAGATGATAATGGTCACTACGATTCTGTGCGTGATCTTTGGTTGCGCACAGGGCTTTCGTGTAAAATTTTGGAACGTTTAGCGGAGGCGGATGCATTTCGGTCTATCGGTCTTGATCGCCGCGAAGCTTTGTGGGCGGTTAAAGCGCTTGATCAAACAACGCTTGATGATGAAGGTTCACTGTTTAAAAAAGATCACTCGCCCATCGAAAAAGAAGCCGAGCTTTCTCTGCCTAGAATGCGATTGAGCGAACAGGTGATTAATGATTATCGTTATTTAAAACTCTCGCTAAAAGCCCATCCGCTTTCATTTATTCGTCATCGATTAGCGGTTCGAAATGCTGTGCTGCACGAAGACTTGCCTCAGGTGAAAAGCGGGCGGAATATTTCAGTGTCGGGTCTTGTGCTTGTGCGCCAGCGACCAGGCTCTGCCAAGGGGGTTATCTTTTTAACATTGGAGGACGAAACAGGTGTTGCCAATGTGATTGTTTGGCCCAAAGTCTTTGAGCGTTTTCGCAAGCTTATTTTGGGCGGTAGGTTGTTGCGTGTTCATGGCAAAATACAAAATGAATCAGGTGTGATCCATATCGTCGCGCACCGAATTGAAGATCTGACATTTGAAATGGAAAGCTTGGAAACTGAGCATGATGAGGAAGGTGAAAAGGACTTAGACTTCATTAAACGCCAAAACATTCAGTTGATAAATGATAATGGCGCATCGGTGGCGCACCAGCATCATTTGCGTGGGAAAAGAGCAGTCCAAGTTATGCCAAAAGGTCGAAATTTTCATTAAACTTAAAGAACGTCTCGATCTTTTAAGTCCTTGGCAAATTGTTCTGGAGAAGTGAACAACAAACCATCAATCCCCAGCGCAATAGCAGCCTCAACATTTTCCATCGTATCGTCGATGAAAATACAGTCTTCTGGTTTGAGCTGGTTGCGCTCAAGCAGAAGCTGATAAATTTCAGGATTAGGTTTAATTATCTTATGTTCGCCGGACACAATTGTATCGATAAAACTGTTTCCCAAATACGGAAACATCTCACAAGCGACCGGCCATTTTTCGTGCGAGAAATTGGTGATCGCATAAAGTGGGATATTTTTCGCTTTTAATTGCGATAAAATATCAACAGTTCCAGCAATCGAACCGGGAACAGTATCAGACCAATTTTCATTAAACGCTATGAAGGCTTCTGCATAATGTGGAAATTTGGCGCTATGTTCTTTAACGCCATCTATAAAACTAAGGCCACGATCAAGCTCTAAATTCCAATTAAAGAAATCAACTTCTTTGAGGAAGGTTTCAACCGCTTCTTGGTTACCAAAGTGTTTTAAGAAGAAAGGGCGTACATCCCACTTAATGAGAACCTTGCCGACGTCAAAGATAATGTTTTTCATGAAAGACCGGATAATAAAGATAAAAAGATAGGATCCATTATCACTACCATGTGTCAGATATAAAACAATTTCGAAAAAATACGTAATCACAAGTAAAATATGCTGGCAGCATACGAAACAATAGTATATCAATTCCGCGCCTCAACAGATCTGCAGCACAAGTTCCTATTGACAAGATGCTATCTATTTATGATGCTGAGAAATACTTTGTACGGAGTTGGTAAAAATGTGCCTTGATCTAATTAAAACTCATAATATAGGGCATGAGTATATATGAGCGATGCTGATTACAGCTTGATCGCTGAAAATATTCATAAAAGTTTTGGAAGATTAGACGTACTTAAAGGTATTTCGCTTCATGCTAAGCTGGGCGATGTGGTTTCCATCATTGGTAGTTCAGGCTCTGGCAAAAGTACATTTTTGCGCTGTGTAAACTTTTTAGAAATGCCAGATCAGGGGCGCGTTGTTTTAGATGGCGAAGAGGTCATCATCCGAAAAGACAAAAACAACAAAACACTCGGCGTTGATGAGAAACAAATTCAAAGATTACGCAGCCAACTCGGCATGGTATTTCAAGGGTTTAATTTGTGGTCACATATGACTGTACTGCAAAACCTGATTGAGGGACCGGTTCAGGTTTTAAAGGTTGATAAAGATGAAGCCGAAGCGCGTGCCATGGATTACCTTGGCAAAGTGGGCATTGCCGACAAGGCAAATTCTTATGCAAGTCAGTTGTCAGGTGGCCAGCAACAACGTGTGGCGATAGCTAGAGCGTTAGCAATGGAGCCTAAAGCTTTATTATTTGATGAACCAACATCCGCGCTGGATCCAGAGTTGGTTGGTGAGGTTTTGCAAGTTATGCAGGGTTTGGCAGAAGAAGGCCGAACCATGATTGTCGTTACACACGAAATGGGCTTTGCCCGAGATGTGAGCAATAAAGTATTATTTCTTCATCAGGGAATGATTGAAGAAGAGGGATCACCTGAAGAGGTGTTTAATAATCCGAAATCTGAACGCTGTCGGGAGTTTTTGGCAAGTTCATATTAGCGGTATAATAATAGGAGAAAAACATGAAATTGATTAAACTTTTGGGTGGAGTTGCACTAGCAGCTGCATTTACAACATCTGCAATGGCTGACGGCCATGCTGTGCGTTTAGGTACAGAAGGTGCTTATGCACCATATAACTTTATCAATGATGCTGGTGAAGTTGATGGTTTTGAGCGCGAAGTTGGTGATGAGCTTTGTAAGCGTGCAAAACTTGATTGTACGTGGGTCACAAACGAATGGGATAGCATTATTCCAAACCTAGTTTCAGGTAACTATGATGCCATTATCGCTGGTATGTCTATCACTGCAGAACGTGATGAAGTGATTGACTTCACACAGGAGTATTTCCCACCGGATCCGTCAACATATGTTGCTGCAGCTGGTGCGACTATGGACTCAACAAAAGGTAACGTTGCAGCTCAAACAGCAACAATTCAAGCAAGCTATGTTTCAGATAGTGGTGCAACTCTTGTTGAATTTTCAACACCAGATGAAGTTGTCGCAGCTGTGAAAAATGGTGAAGTTGATGCAGCCCTTGCTGATGATGCTTTCTGGCAAGATATTGTAAAAGCTTCAAACGGTGAGCTTGTATTTGTTGGTGAACCAATTGCAATTGGTGGCGGCATCGGCATGGGTGTTCGTGAATCTGACACAGAGCTTAAAGACAAGCTTGATGCGGCAATTGCTGAAATCAAAGCGGACGGCACATTGTCTACAATGATCGCCAAGTGGTTTGATGGCCGCATGGTCAAATACTAATATAAGATAATTATAGGCCGCTTTCTGAGCGGCCTATTTTATTAAGCGGTTCGCTTTGATGTTTGAATATTGCGCAGATCCAAAAATTCTTGAAGGTTTGTCTTGGTGGTCATGTTATTTGACAACCGGAAAGCATATGAATTTCTACACCAGCTTTCTGGTCGTTTTTGCTTTATTGGCTGTGTGCGTGCCGTTTATTTTATTGTTTGGATTTACAGGAGCGTTGGCAAGGCGCTCTCGCGTTGCACCATTTCGTTGGTTTGGCCTCGCCTATACGTCGATGGTCCGCGGTATCCCCGATATCATATTTTTTCTATTCGTTCCGATCGCACTTGATCAAGGAATTGAATATCTCAGACACCACGCAAAATGCCCCGAATGGACTGAGCCCATTCGTCAGGGGAATGATTTTGTTGTGTGTGCCGCGGCTAAAATGCCGCTTGGTCCATCCCCTCAATGGGTGCATGAAACCTACGGATTTTTCCTCGCAGCATTGGCCTTTGCGATTGTCTTTGGTGCTTTTGCTGCCAACACGCTGCACGGCGCGCTTGCGGCTGTGCCGAAAAATCAGTTAGAAACAGCTGCTGCATTTGGCATGTCGCAAAAACAGACTTTTTGGCGCATTCATTTGCCGCAAATGTGGGTTTATGCATTGCCAGGTTTATCCAATCTTTGGATGATTTTGATCAAAGCCACACCATTATTATTTTTACTGGGCGTTGAAGATATTGTTTACTGGGCTCGCGAATTAGGCGGCTCTAAAACTGAACGTTTCGCATATCCGCATGGGGATTGGCGTTTGGGTTATTTCCTTGTGTTATTGGTATTTTATTTATTGTTATCTTGGGTGAGCGAAAAAGTGTTCGCGCGTCTAAACTTTAAGGTTTCAAAAGGTCAGGCAATGATTGGAGATCAGGTATGAGTTGTATGCAGACCATCTCTGATTACGGGTTGCGCGCACTTGGTTTTGGCGAGCGCGCATTGCCAAGAGCAGACATCACACTATGCGAGCAAGTCGTTCTGATCGGATCAGGTTTAATTTGGAACATCTATTTTGCAGTCATTGCGCTGTGTCTAGGTTTCATTGTCGCTTCATCGGTTGCCTTTGCGCGCAATAGTTCAAACCCATTTGTCTGGCGACCCGCTGCATTTTTCATATTTGTTATTCGCGGCTCGCCGCTATTTATACAATTCTTCCTTTTGTATGAGGCATTTGTTTTATTGCCGAAAATTGGTTTTGATATCAATTTAGGCTTTATCGAAATCACTGTTGAAACACGATGGCTCACGCGTGCATGGCTTGGTGCAACAATTGTGCTCTTTTTAAACACCACAGCTTATTCCGCGCAGATCTTCTACGGTGCTTTACGTTCCGTTCCTAAAGGGGAGATAGAAGCTGGCAAAGCCATTGGTATGACTAAGAAGCAGATCAACAAGCGCATTATTTGGCCAACTATGTTGCGCCTTTCCTGGGCGTCATACACAAATGAAGCTATCTTCTTGTTGCATGCGACAGCGCTTGTATTTTTCTCAAGTTTCCCAGCATGGCGCCAACAAGGTGATGCGTTGTATTTTGCTAGTTATTTTGCTGATAAAACGTTTAATCCGTTTGTGCCATATCCGATTATCGCGGGATACTTTATCGCGCTGACATTGATTGTGATCATTATATTTGGGTGGTTTGATCGCCGATTAAACAGGCATGTTAGCAAAAATCACTAGTTTCAAAATTAGACGACTTTACAGTCGATCTGCCCTACACCTTCGACAAATCCTTGTATGAGATCACCGCGTTGAACCGGGCCAACACCTGCAGGTGTGCCTGTCATAATAATATCGCCAGCAGCTAGTTCAAATAGCCCCGACAGATAGGAAATCGTTTCTTCAATATTCCAGATCATCTGTTCAATTTTGCCAGTTTGTTTGCGCTCACCATTGACGTCGAGCCAAATATCGCCCGTTTCGATCAGACCACATGTTTCAAGCGGAACCATGTTTGTACATGGTGCAGAATGCTCAAAGGCTTTGCCAATTTCCCATGGGCGGCCAAGCTTTTTCATTTCACCCTGCAGATCGCGTCGTGTCATATCAATGCCAACCGCATACCCAAAAATACAGGATTTGGCTTCCTCCATTGATAGATCAGTACCACCTTTTTTAAGCCCTACGACCAATTCAATCTCGTGATGAACATCTTTGGTTTTCGGCGGATATGGAAAATCGGAATTGCCTAGCAGCAGGTTATTTGGGTTTTTTTGGAAAAAGAACGGTGGATCTCGATCAGGATCATGGCCCATTTCACGCGCGTGTTCAGCATAGTTTCGGCCAACGCAATAGACACGTCGAACCGGAAATGCCTGATCAGAACCTTCAATTGGAATAAAGCTCTGCGGTGCTGGGTTGAAAATATAATCCATAAGTGTCTGCAATCCTTGTTCGTTAGTCCTCGTGCCATAGCATCAATTGCCAGACACGAAAACTATCTAGTCAAAGATTGGCTAAATTTCCATCTCTCCAATGATCGCAGCCCAGCTTGCGCCATGCATATCTCGATCTCGGATGGATCCTTGAATTTGTGGGCGTGGCAAGCTGATTTTCACCACATTCAGCGATGAGATTTCAAACCGTTTGAGTTCGGTTTCATCCACATCAAGCACATTGGCTATATCGATATTAGGAAGTTTTTCACATACATCTTGGAAGACGGTTTTCTCACCGCAAAATATATCAATTGTCAACCAAAAAGGCCCAGCATTTTTCGAGCGGACTTTTTCTGCTTTATCTCTAAGACGCGCCATTTTTCACCTCAATGACTTCAAGTGAAAATGCATCCATTGGATGATCTAACTTTAAGACGTGATTTAATCCAAATTCATAAACCGGCCCAACATCAATCTCAGCCGGAGAGAAAGGAAATGCAAAAGTTGGCACCTCTTCTTCCTTAGTTAGCGGGTGATGTAATAAATAGGGATTGAGAACTTTAGCAATCTCTTTTGCCAGATCCGCGCTTTGCGCGGTCACGATACCCATCACACCAATTTCAGACGCAGCAGCTGGGTTTTTGTCAATGGATCCAAGGGTTGCGTTTTTACCGATCAATCGCAACTCGATATCAAAATCATCTTTTGTGAGACCCAAACGGTCCATTACTTTAGCTGTACAAAGCGCACTGATATCTGATGTCCATTGGTCGATATGTTCAACGTAATGGCTATCGCGGACGAGTGCCATGATCATGACTTGATAACCTGTAATGCGCGAACCTTCGAGCTTAACTGTGTAGTTATCAGATGGCACCCATTGAGCACCTTCAACGCGCACTGATTTTTGATCGATAGCTGAATAGTTGGCCGCAGTTACATCCAAATGCCCACCCGGCTCATATAAAATGAACGGATTTGAATTCTCGTAGAGCATATGCGCTGACACCGTATGAGGTGTTGCCTTTGCATTATCTGCCATTGGGGTAACCGTGAAACCTTCATGGTCAAAGTCCACCAATATGACACCTGATTGCGGGTTGGTTGCGCAAAGCGCACCACATTCAGCAATCTTAGCGCCATGCCAAGCTGCACCAGTGTGGCAATTATTTTGTATCGGAAGCGCTGCGATAATCGCGGTATCAGTTGTGCGCCCAGCAATGATAATATCAGCGCCGGTATTTAAGGCTTCGGTGATTTGTTCAACACCTGCGAGCGCGACAATATTTTCAAAAGTTTCAATATCATTTTCATGCAGCTTGGGTGCGTGTTCTAAAGGAGAAATGTTATCTGATTTAAACGCGGCTTTGATGTTGGATTTATCCTGCGAAGATTTAAGCACCGCGATTTTGACATCCTGTTTTAACTCTTCGGCTATTTCTTTGGTGATATCAACGAGCCAATCGACAGCGCTATCTGCACCACAGGTCCCGGCTGTTCCGATTACAAGAGGCACATTGGCTTTTGCGCGTGCCTCCATCAAGCCCTTCCATTCGATTTTGGTTGAACTTCGTGAATATTTTGAAATCCCGCGACCTAGATATGAAGGCCCGGAATCCGTTGAACCACCATCAATCGCAATGATGTCAGGCTTTGCAGCAATCGCTCGCTGCAAAGCCTGTTTGTCATAGTTCAGTCCTAATGCACCTGATGGTACGACTACTTTTGTCATTATTTAATCCGTAACGGCTTGAGGTTTTTTCAAGATATTGCGCAAGAACATCGGTGCAATGAAACCAGCAAATGCTGCCACCCAAAGCCCGATTGCGATCCAACTTGAGAAGAGATAGCTTGGATCACCATCTGATAATGTCATTGCTCTTCGCAAAGCATCTTCCATGTTGCCACCCAGCAAAATACCTAAAATGACAGGTACAGTGGGTACATCAAGTTTGCGAAGGAAATAGCCTAAAACACCAAACCCGATCATAAGCAACAGATCGAAATAGCTGCCTGAGAGTGAATAGATCCCAACGAAGGAAACCATTGTCACACCTGGTAGCAAAACCCATGCAGGAACGGTTAGGATTTTGACGAAAATCTTCACCATCGGAACGTTCATTAAAAGCAGAACGATATTGGCGATTAAAAGCGAAGCAATTAGCCCCCAAACCACATCTGGGTTTTCACGGAACAATGTAGGGCCGGGGGTAATATTCAGCGTCATCAAAAGCGCTAACAATACGGCTGTGGTACCAGAACCTGGTACACCGAGCGTGAGCATTGGAACCAATGCACCACCGGCTGCGGAATTGTTACCAGCCTCTGGTGCTGCAACACCTTTTGGCACCCCTGTGCCAAATCCACCTTTTTCACCAGCGATAGATTTCTCCGACATATAAGCCATAAATGAACCTAGAGATGCGCCTGCACCTGGAAGTACACCTGCAATAAACCCGACAAGTGAGGCCCGGAGCATCGTCCATTTGGTTGCCATGATGTCTTTCCATGGGATGCGAACTTTATCTAACACAACACCAATGGCAGAACCCTTGCCGTGGTTTTCAATGAAGAAGAAAACTTCTGCAATTGCAAAGAGGCCAACGATCGCGACAAGGAAATCAATGCCGTCAAATAAGTGCAAATTGCCTCCGGTTAAACGCGGTAGGCCCGATGAGCTGTCCACGCCAATCATTGCGATACCCAAACCTATACAGGCAGCGATTGCGCTTTTGGCCTGATTGTTGGAGGCCATGCCACCTAAGGTGCAAAACGCTAAGAGATAAAGCGCAAAATACTCAGCTGGTCCAAACAAGAAGGCAACGCGCGCAAGAACTGGAGCAAGTAACATGAGGCCAATCGTTGCTAAAAATGCCCCGACAAATGATGCTACACCTGAGAGCACAAGTGCATCACCTGCACGCCCAGCTTTGGCCATGGGGTAACCATCTAAAGTGGTCATAAGCGCAGGTTCATCACCCGGGATATTAAGCAGAATAGAGCTAATGCGGCCGCCATACATTGCGCCGTAATAAACTGATGTCATCAACACAAGTGCAGCTGTTGCATCAAGCCCGAGTGTAAATGTGATGGGTATGAGAATAGCAACGCCATTGGATGGACCAAGACCGGGAAGCGCGCCGATAATTGTGCCTAAGAAGCAGCCAACAATCGCGAGCATAAGAGTATATGGCGACAGAGCTACAGAGAATCCGAGCGCCAAATTGGAAAGAATATCCATATTAGTGTCCGCCTACAAATGGAATGAGAATAGTCAGTGCGTCCCAAAGGTCAGCAAATGAAGGGGTTTTGTAAGCTACGATATTGCCAAGCCCCAATGCATATTTAAACAGCGCAAACAAGACCAGTGCTAATCCTAAACCACTAAGAGCAGCGTTTTTTATGTTCGGAGAAATTTGATAGCTGATAATTCCGGCTGCGAACATAGTTGGCAGGATAAACCCTAGTGGCGTAATCATAACGGCATAGACTGACAACACAGCAACAGCGATCGCCATGTTGATCCAAGTTGGCGATTGCGGCCATTCAGGATTTGGATCAGGTTTGAAGATGAGTACAAGTGAAGAAAGAGCGGCAACAGCACCGATCAAAAATGGAAAAAGTTTCGGAAGAAACTGACCCGAAAACAGATTTGTCTGAATCTGAGTGGCAGCCGCGATATACGCGACTGCAGTGATCAGGGTAATCAGACCAAAAATACGGTCTGATGCCATTACTGGATAACCCCGAGTTCTTTAGACATTGCATTAATGTCTGAAACTAGACCATCGACATATGACTGGAAGTCACCGCCAACTTTTGTAAATGGTGCAAGACCATTTGCAGCCATTGCTTCTGCCCATTCAGGACTATCTGCAACTTTTTGCAATTTACCTGCCCAGTCGTTGAACTGATCATCAGAGATGCCTTTTGGCACATAAAGACCACGCCAGTTTACAGCAACGACATCATAGCCTTGCTCTTTTGCAGTTGGGATGTCGTCAAAGCCTGGTACGCGCTCATCTGTTAGAACAGCAATAACGCGAATATCACCATTTGCTAGGAAGCTTACGACTTCGGACATGTCACCAGTCATTGCTTGTGTAAAGCCACCAACTGTTTGCGTGATCGCATCTGCACCACCATCAACACCGATATATTTAACTTTGGTGATGTCAGTGAAGCCAGCTTCTTTCAGAACCATAAGTGGTTTGAGGTGATCAAATCCGCCAACAGCAGAACCGCCTGCAAATGCGACAGAACCTGGATCAGCAAGAATTGCATCCACAAGATCGTTCAATGATTGGTATTTACTGTCTGCAGCAACCGCAATCACGCCCGGGTCAGCACCGATAGCGCCAACGAAGCGAACTTGGTCAGCTGTCATGCCTGCATATGCGTTCTGCGCAAGACGTGTTGTTGTTGCCGAAGATGCTGCAACAATAAGGTCAGCATCGCTGCTGCGTTCGCCAACAACGTGGTTGTAAGCCAGACCACCGCCAGCACCAGGCATGTTGGTAACCTGTACAGGCTTATCAACGGCTTTGATGTCATACATGATCTTACCAATTTGGCGACATGTGAAATCCCAACCACCACCTGGGTTAGCTGGTGCAATACATTCAGCTGCAATTGAAGTTGTTAGCATTGCAGCACTTATAACCGCGCCGTATGCCGCGGTTTTCATAAACTTAAGTTTCATTGTTTCCTCCCAATGATAGGCATCCGCGTTTTCGCGGAGCTGCCAAAGCTAATCACACAAAACTGTCATCTAGCTGACACTGATGAAAAGAATCATTTTGAGGAAAATTGTAGGAGTTCTTAATCTAGTTTCCGCGCAGGGCTGTATTCCATTGCGATATGAAACGAGATCTTTTGACCTGATCAAGGTAGGCAATTAATCCCGGACCAATTGAAATCGGCCGCAATTGACTTCCCATGCGATCGCGCAGGGTTGAGGCGGTGTTGTTTCCAAAAACATCTGGGTGAAGCGCTGGGAGTTTAACATCACTTGCCATCACTGCCTGACCGTCTTTTGACATTAAAAATGATAGTAGTGTTTTGCCAAGTTCCGCATTTGCTGCAGCTTGTGGGATGAGGGCAATGCGCGACATCACAACGGTATAATCTTCGAGCATGATAATACCAAGGTCTGGATTTTGGCGCACCCAGTTTTCAGCGTAGGATCCAACAATGTTATAGCCTAAAACAAAGCGTCCATCTGATACGCGTTCAAGGATTGACGATGAGTTTGAATAGAGTTTGACCCCAGTTGAACCCATGGCGCTGACCAAGTCCCAAATGTTACGATTGTGCTCCTGATCACGTGCAAGGATCAAAAATCCAAAGCCTGATCGCTCGATGTCATAGGTCGCGATTTTCCCATAAAACTCATCATCATTGTTTTTTAACAGCGCTACCAGATCTGATCGGTTTTTTGGGGGCTTGATCTGTTGAAAACTCGGCTTGTGATAAACTAAAACCGATGGTTCATAGGTTAAGCCAAAAGCCGAATTTCGCCATTTTGCCCAACTTGGCCAATTGTCGGTATCTTCGTTAAAGCTGGTTTGCGCATAACCGTCATTGACCAATTTTACTTGTAAATCCATCGCCGATGATAAGACTAGATCAGCGGTTTTCTCGCCATTATCTGTTTCGCGGATAACTCGCTCATATATATCCAGCGACTGAAGGTCTTCATATAAAATAGCAACGCTAGGGTTTTGTTCTTGAAATGCTGCGATCAATGGTTTTGACGCATCTTCATCAAGGGATGAATAGACCACAAGTGTTTGCACATTTGGTCCCTCATTAAAAGCAGGAAAAAGGGTTTGTGCAGCTACAGGAGCACATGCAAGAATGCTCGCGATAATCCCGGTGATGATGAAATAAATTTTGGTTTTCAAGAAAAACCCCTTTAAAAATCAATTTTACATTCAAAAAATATGTGTTTTATTGCTGCTTCGGGAGAAACAATGCGTATTTTAGTCGTCGAAGACAATAAAAAACTTGGTCAAGGTTTGAAACACTTGCTCAATGATAGCAGCTTTGTTGCGGATTTAGTGGAGGATGGCGATGGAGCTTTGTCTGCTGCAGCGGCCTTTAATTATGATCTCATCATATTAGATTTGAGCCTGCCGGATATTGATGGTTTGCAGGTTTTAAAAGAGATTCGTGCCAAAAGAAGCCTTGTTCCTGTGCTTATTCTCACCGCCCGTGGTGGACTTGATGATCGCATAAAAGGACTTGATATTGGCGCGGATGATTACATGTCCAAACCGTTTGAATGGAGCGAGTTGGAAGCTCGCATTCGGGCCCTGTTGCGACGTTCACAGGCTGTGAAAACATCGCAGCTTGAATTTGGTAAGATTAGTCTTGATCTAAAAACCAATCAGGTTTTTGCCAGTGAAAATTCGATTGAGCTCCCGGCACGCGAGACCAATGTATTGCGTGAGTTACTCATTGCAAATGGTCGTATTTTATCTAAGTCGCGATTGATTGAGACATTGTCGAGTTTTGACGAAGACATCAGTGAAAATGCAATTGAACAATATATATCCCGTTTAAGAAAACGCCTCGTTACCCATGGTTTAACGATAAAGGCTGCCCGTGGTTTGGGCTATTATTTGCAGATGCTCGAAGCGTGATATGAGCGAGCAAACCAAAACATATTCTCTGCGCCAAAGACTGTTGGTTTGGCTGTTATTGCCATTATTAATCATCGGAATAATCTCACTCATCGATGCTTATAATTCAGCGCGTCTTACCGCTGATGAAATTTCAGACCGTGTTCTTGCAGGCTCAGCGCTGGCGATTGCTGAGCGTATTTTTGTCAATGATGATGGCGATCTGGATGTTGATATTCCTTATGTCGCATTGGAAATGTTAACGTCTGCGGAAGATGATCGCGTGTTTTACAAAATTGAAGGTGAGGCAGGGGATTTTATAACCGGATATCGTAATTTAAATTTACCTCAATCCGTTGATAGATCAGAAAACAATCTTAAATTTTCAGATGCTGAATTTCGTAATTTCCCCATTCGTATTGCTGTTTTAGAAGGTGCAGCATCATCGAGCCAATCATCACTTGGTTATCGTTTGGCGATTGCTGAGACGACCAATGGACGCAATAAAATGGCACAGGATATTTTAATCCGATCAGCCATCAGACAAGGTTTTCTCATTTTAACTGCAGCGATTGCAGTTTGGTTTGCTGTTACCAGAGCGTTACGCCCACTTTACACAGTTCGTGATGCGATTGGGCGGCGTAGTTCTGATGATCTAAGGCCAATTTTACATGCAGTGCCAAACGAAATTAAGGGACTGGTGACGACAACCAATGATCTCTTAAGTCGGATCGGGACAAGTATTTCAGCGATGCGAAACTTTACTTCCAACGCCAGTCATCAACTTCGAACACCTCTTGCAGTGATGCGAACCCAAGCTGAGATTGCACGACGAGCGAAATCAGATGTTGATCGTGAGAAAGCGCTCACTCAAGTGGATGATGCGATTAAAGATTCAGAAAAAATGATCTCGCGGTTAATGGTTTTAGCGCGCATTGATTCAGGTGCATTAGAGAATTTACCAAATCTGAATTGCGATATTGCAGAAACTTGCAGATTGGTGTGTGCAGATATTATTTCTCATCAAAAATTAGGTAATATTGATCTGGGTTATGAAGGCATTGACCATCTTTTGATTAAGGGGGACCCGGTTTTATATCGAGAGATGCTGCGTAATTTGGTTGAAAATGCGGTTAAATATGGTGGTGAAGATATCCATATTACCGTTAGTTGCCGCAACATTGATGATCAATGTCATATCGAAATTGAGGATAGTGGGATTGGCATGACCGCGCAGCAGAAAGTGGATCTAATGCAACGTTTTTCAAGTGGCGAGTATTCCAAAAACGGCTCAGGTTTAGGCTTGCCTATTGCGCGAGATATTGCACATTTATTTGGAGGTGTGATGGAGCTTAAGAACCGAAAAGATGGCTCCGGGCTTGTTGTTTCACTATTGTTTCCGCAGCTGTTAGAAGCGTAAAATATCAATTATGAGGAGAAGATGATGATAAATACTGATCTTTTAAAAGCTCTGGATTTTATCAAGTCTGGGAATTATCAAACCGGAGCTGATCTTGAAGCGGCCCATGCTATCTGTCAGGGCGGCGAGGGCATGGCAGAATATGATTGGGTTCACGCTTTTGTTCACCGTATTGAGGGCGATAGTTTCAATGCAGATTATTGGTATAAGCGCGCTGGTAAACCTGCATATGACGGCAGTTTTGAAGAAGAATGGCTTGAGATAAAGTCTGCTTTGACTTGATGCGTGGGTCAATCCGATTTAAGGGTGAAATAGGAAAACTATGAATGATAAAAGTGAGGAGCAAATAGATGCAGTGTGTCTTTGTGCAGATTAGATGCAAGCCCGGTACAGGGTACAAAGTAGCTGACGAAATTGTCGCTCGAGAAGTTCATTCTGAATTATATTCGACCAGTGGTGATTTTGATCTACTCGTCAAACTCTATGTTGAAAAAGACGTCGACATTGGCAAATATATCAATGATAACTTGCTTGATATCGCAGGTATTGAACGCACATTAACAACGCTGACGTTCAAGACGTTTTAAATTTAGCATCTAACACATTAAAGGCTTTACGTAATGGCTGATTATACCCTAGCCTTTCTGCTCGTCTTGGCTGTCGCCATGTTATGCACTGGCGCTATCGCTGGTGTTCTAGCCGGTCTATTAGGTGTCGGTGGCGGGATTGTCATTGTGCCAGTTCTATTCATTTTATTTGATTATTTGGATATTCCGCCGCAGGTCAGCATGCATATTGCCGTTGCAACATCTCTTGCGACAATTATTCCAACGTCGATTTCATCGGCCCGATCACATCATAAAAAGGGTTCAATCGATCTGGATTTACTAAAATCCTGGGCGCCATTGATATTCATAGGAGCGGCTATTGGCGGGGTATTGTCAAAGTATCTTGCCTCAACCAGTCTGACCCTAATATTTGGCGTGATTGCCTTGTTGGTTTCCATTAATATGGCTTTGCCAAAGAAGCTGGTAATATCCGATGAATTGCCAAAGGGTGTTGTCGGTAAAGGTTTGCTCCCAAGCTTTATTGGCGGCTTTTCAGCTTTAATGGGCATTGGTGGTGGAACATTATCCGTGCCAATTTTGTCAGCCTTTTCGTTTCCTATTCATCGTGCTGTTGGCACCGCGTCAGCATTTGGTCTGGTGATTGCCATCCCAGCTGTTATCGGGTTTATTTGGTCCGGGTGGTCAGCAGATTTAAGGCCGCCATATTCATTTGGCTATGTCAGCCTACCAGCAGCTGTTTTGATATTTTCAGTCAGCGTATTTACAGCTCCATTGGGTGCCAAACTTGCGCATAGTCTCAATCCTGCAAATCTCAAAAAGGCATTTGCGTTGTTCTTGTTCATCACGTCTTTACGGATGTTATGGGTTGGATTGAGTTAAGTAATTGCGCTTTTAAGCGCAATAAAGCTGATAGAGCGTTTGCATAATCTGCGATACTTCATGGCCATGCAGCGAATAGTAGATCGTCTGGCCATCGCGCCTTGTTGTCACAAGTTCTGCATCCCTAAGCTTTTTTAAGTGATGTGACATTCCTGGTTGGGACATACCAACTTCACGGGAAAGTTCGAGCACACTTTTTTCACCTGATAATAAAATGCACAATATACGCAAGCGAGCGGGCTGCGATAGCATTTCCATGAGTTTAGATGCCTGTTCAAATTTAGGCTCCATCTCTGTCATGTCAAACTGCATTAAAAATATCCTTGCATATTTGTGATTGTTTATATAAAAGATGTTTTATATATTAGCAACCGCAAAATTGTTTTTGCGATTTTAGATTTATTATAGGTGCATATTGGATTACTCAACTGAATTTACACCATGGGCCTCTTTAGGCGGTGGTGTTTTAATTGGAATATCAGCGGTTATATTGATGGCGGTGCGTGGGCGTATTGCCGGAATGACTGGTATTTTATCAGGTCTTATCCCACCATTTTCATCAGATTGGTCATGGCGCGCAGCATTTCTAGTTGGCGCTATTATTGCACCAATGGGATATATTTTATCCGGTGGAGCCGTACCATTTGCTGTTCCTGTTTCAACAACGGCTCTCGTCTTCGGTGGTTTCATCGTGGGTATTGGCGTTTACTATGGAGCAGGCTGTACATCAGGGCATGGGGTCTGCGGGATGGCCCGTCTATCTCCTCGCTCTATTGCCGCTACGATGATTTTTATGATTGCATGTTTTGCAACCGTTTATGTCATTCGCCATGTTTTAGGAGGTTAATATGATGAAGCTGATTGTTACTTTACTTATTGGGATGATTTTTGGTTTGGGAATTGCAATCTCAGGCATGGCAAATCCGGCAAAAGTTCTGAACTTTTTTGATTTGGCGGGCACTTGGGACCCAAGTTTGATATTCGTGATGGGTGGTGCATTGATTACCACAGCTATCGGATACCAGTTTGTTTTTAGAGCGCAAAAGTCACCAGTTTTGGATGTAGCGTTTATGGTGCCAACGCGTAAAGACGTCGATTCACGCCTTGTTATGGGTTCAGCCACATTTGGGGTTGGTTGGGGTATTGCGGGATTTTGTCCAGGTGGTGCTATCCCGGCGCTTGGTCTGGGTTATAGTGAAACATTTATGTTCATGTTTGCCTTGATTGCAGGGATTTTTATAGCCAGACTGTTAAACACGAAAATATCAGCACAAGCTGCGTAATCTGTTCTGCATTTAGACAATAAATCGGTAGATTGATTGACGAATTAAGGAAAGAAAGATGAGTTCATATCCTGTTGATACAAGCATTAAACCTGAGGTTCAGGCGTTTTTTGATGAGGCGACGAACACGATTAGTTATGTGGTTAAAGATCCAAGCTCAAATGCATGTGCCGTGATTGATAGTGTTATGGATATTGACTACGCCGCTGGTCGTATCACCTATGAGCATGCGGATAAGATGATTGCCTATATCAAGGACCAAGGACTGGAACTTGAATGGATAATTGAAACACATGTTCATGCAGATCATCTTTCTGCCGCGCCATATATCCAAAATGAACTCGGTGGCAAAGTTGGCATTGGTGATAAGATTATGGTCGTTCAGGAGACCTTTGGAAAAGTGTTTAACGAAGGTACAGAATTCCAAAGAGATGGCTCGCAATTTGATGCTTTGTTCAAGGATGGCGACACTTATCAGATTGGAAATATGCAAGCGTTTACGATGTATACCCCAGGCCACACACCCGCATGTATGGTTCATGTCATGGGTAATGTTGCCTTTGCTGGTGACACATTGTTTATGCCAGATGGTGGTTCAGCGCGTGCTGACTTTCCGGGCGGTGATGCGGGCGAACTTTATGACTCCATCATGAAAGTGTTGAGCTTACCTGAAGAAACACGTCTGTTTATGTGCCATGATTATGGTCCTAATGGACGTGACATTATGTGGGAAACTACGGTTGGTGATGAAAAACGGCATAATATTCATGTTGGCAATGGTAAAACCAAAGAAGAGTTTGTGAAGTTTAGAACCGAGCGTGATGCGAAGTTGGCCATGCCAAAACTAATTATTCCTTCATTACAAGTTAATATGAGAGCTGGTGAAATCCCGCGCGATGATGATGGCGACCCAATCATCAAAGTACCGGTTAATAAGCTTTAGCTTTTAACGCATAATCCCAAAAATGTAGGTTTTTTGGTGAAGGTGTTTTATCACCTAGATCAATCGACCCAGTTAGAAACTCAATTTCAGTTCGTGTGATTTCGATGCCTAGAATATCGCAATATCTTCCCATTTTCGTGTGGGGTAGAACCTATAACAAAGAAAATTTCACCAATGATCTAATTGCTGCTTTGATCGTCACGATCATGCTAATTCCGCAATCGCTTGCCTATGCATTGCTCGCTGGTCTGCCTGCGGAAATGGGGCTTTATGCGTCCATCATTCCAATTATGCTATATGCGATATTTGGCACAAGTAAAGCATTGGCGGTAGGCCCTGTTGCCGTTGTCTCATTGATGACAGCTGCCGCAATCGGCAAGATTGCTGACCCTGGTTCACCAGAATACATTATGGCTGCGATTACGCTGGCATTTCTATCAGGAGCATTCCTTGTTTTAATGGGTTTTTTGCGTCTTGGGTTTTTGGCTAATTTTTTATCCCATCCGGTGATCGCAGGATTTATCACAGCCTCCGGAATTCTCATTGCTACCAGTCAGCTAAAGCATATTTTTGGTATTGAAGCGCAAGGACATAACTTCATTGAGCTTGTTATGTCTCTTATATCAAATTTGAACCAGATAAATTGGTACACATTTTGTGTGGGCTTGTTCGTTTTAGTTTTTCTATTTTTTGTGCGTGGAAGCTTAAAGACTGTTTTGATCAACTCAGGTATCTCGGCAAGGACTGCAAATATATGCACCAAGATAGGACCGGTTTTTGCCGTCATCACGACCATTGTTGGGGCTTGGGCATTTGGTCTTGAAAATTATAACGTTGCTCTTGTTGGTGATGTGCCGCAAGGCCTACCTCCGCTGACAACTCCATCCTTTTCATATGAAATGTGGGTATCTTTGATTGGATCGGCCATGCTGATTTCAGTTATTGGGTTTGTTGAATCAATCTCGGTTGCGCAAACGTTAGCCGCCAAAAAACGCCAACGGATTTTCCCTGATCAGGAATTAATCGGGTTAGGTGCTGCAAATATTGGGGCATCTTTTTCAGGCGGTTTTCCGGTGACGGGTGGTTTTTCAAGATCAGTGGTGAACTTTGATGCAGGTGCAGATACCCCAGCAGTAGGTGCATTTACTGCTTTAGGGTTGGCGTTCGCTTCAATATTTTTAACGCCTCTTATTTTCTTTTTGCCGAAGGCAACCCTGGCAGCAACGATCATTATTGCGGTTTTGTCTTTGGTTGATTTTTCGATCCTGAAGAAAACACTGAATTATTCAAAAGCTGATTTTATTGCAGTTCTAACGACAATGACCATTACGCTATTGCTTGGCATTGAAATGGGTGTGACAGCAGGTGTTGTGATTTCAATCCTCATTCACCTTTATAAATCATCTCGCCCACATATGGCAGTTGTTGGTCAAGTTCCAGGATCTGAACATTACAGAAATATCTTACGACATGATGTGATAACAGATCCGCACATTCTTTCTGTGCGCGTTGATGAAAGTCTCTATTTTGCCAATGCTCGTTTTCTAGAAGATGCCGTTTATGATTTGGCAGTTAAAAAACAAGATATCAAACATGTGTTGTTGCAGTGTTCGGCAATTAATACGATTGATATGAGTGCGCTGGAATCCATTGAGGCGTTGAATATGCGCCTAAAAGAGTTGGATGTTACGTTTCATTTGACTGAGGTAAAGGGACCTGTAATGGACCGATTAAAGCGAACAAATTTATTTTCCGAACTTACGGGTGAAGTGTTTTTATCCCAACATTGTGCGGTTAAGAAGCTTCGCGGTGAGGGCCCGTCTTCAAAGGTGTAAGAACCACGCCAAATTGTTTTCCCCAAAGCTGATAAACCCTATATGTTTGATTTAATGTAACTACGAATCAAGAGTTTATAGTGCCTTGGGTTATCGTGTTCTGAATTAAGGAAATTTGCCTCGTGTTGATTGATTTAGCTACTATTGATGAAACTGTATGGGCCAACTTAATAGCTGCCACGAAAAGCCGTGAACATGACTTGCGTTATTTATCATTGGCGACATTATCTCAAGATCAGGTGCCTGTTAGCCGCTTGTTGGTGTTGCGAGATTTAAATCCAGACGAGCGGAAAATCATTTTTCATACGGACATTTTAAGTGATAAATGGTCAGAATTATCTAATCATCCAAAGGCTTCGATACTCGGTTTTAGCACTAATATTTCTGAGCAAATTCGTTTTGAAGGTCGGGTTGAATTATTCAAAGAAAATACCGAGATCAATCAATCTGAATGGGATAAATTATCAATCTGGAGCAAAAACACCTATTGTGGTGGCCCTCCTGGAGATGATGCAAATCCACCACAATTGGATGAACAAAAAGAAGTAGAGCCGCCGTCAGATGAGCAACTTGAGCAAGGGCGTTCTCGATTTGGTGTTATCCAATTTAAAGTAGATAAATTAGACTGGTTTCGGCTTCAGCGCTCTGACAATCGTCGTGCAAAGTTTTGCTACAATTCATCTGGTGGGATTGAAAATGCGAGCTGGATTAATCCTTAAATATTACGCTTTATCCAATATCTAAAAGCGCGTTGACCAAAGCGGAATTTTGGTCGCGCATGCTTTCAACCACACTGAAATGCTGCTTATCTGGTTCTTCGACAATTGTGATATCGACGCCAAGACCATGCCAAATATTAGCAATAAGTGCGTTTTGGCGTAAAAATTCTGCACGTTCCGCAGCACCAACCCAAGCCACTAAAGGGATATTTTTAAGTGGCACTTTAAGAGCAGGGCTTGCGGCTGTTGCGCTATTGATATCGAGATCCAAAACGTCATTCATCTTGGTGTTTAATAGCGGGCGTAAGTCGCATAACCCGGAGATGGAAACAACTTTTTTGAGACGTGTTATTACATCGTCACCAAGCGGTGACCCCTCACTCATCATTTCGCACACAAGATGCCCACCCGCAGAATGTCCCGATAACACAATCGGTCCTTCAATGTTTTGGGCAGCCTGATTGATTGCGTTGCCCAGCATTGCGGTGATGTCAGCAATTTTCACATTTGGGCATAATTCATAACTAGGAAGGATAACCGCCCAGCCGCTATCCACAGCACCTTTTGCCAAATGCGACCAAACAGATTTATCGGTCAGATGCCAATAACCGCCGTGAATGAAAACCATCAGACCAATGGGTGTATTTTCTGGCATGAATAGATCATACACCATGCGTTCAGTCGCACCGTAGCTGATATTAAGTTTGCAGTTTGACTTAGATCGATAATCAGCTGCCTTTTCGGGTAAATCACCGATGAGCTTTTCGATGTTTGGTACATATCCGCGATTGTCATAAGCAAGATCCCAATCATGAATAGGGAATTGGCTTTTATGATGATTTGTCATGCTGCATCCTGAGTAAATGAATGACCTATTAGATCTGGTGTCTTTATTGACCAATTATTGGCAACCACATAGAACATGAACACCGACGCAAATCAAAGATAGAAATGAATATTTCCCATGGCACTTAATGATCCTGATCGCTTGTTTCCAATTGAACCTTCTGCTCGTCATGTAGCGCGCGAGTTATACGAAACGGTTTCAGATCTTCCGATTATCAGCCCTCATGGTCATACCGATCCCAGCTGGTTTGCCAAAAACGATCATTTCATTGACCCGGCTCAATTGTTTGTGGTGCCGGATCACTATGTTTTTCGTATGCTTGTTTCGCAAGGGGTTAAGCTCACGGATCTAGGTGTGCCTTTTGCCGATGGCTCGGTTCAGGAAAAAGATCCACGAGATATTTGGCACTTGTTTGCCGAGAACTATCATCTGTTTCGCGGTACGCCGTCTCAGATGTGGCTGGATCATTCCTTTGAACATGTTTTTGGAATTGATGAAATTTTGTCCAAAGATACAGCTGACATGTACTACGATCATATTGATCAAAAGTTGAAAGAAGATGCTTATCGTCCTCGACAATTGTTTGATCGTTTTGGCATCGAAGCGATTGCAACAACAGAGTCAGCATTGGATGATCTTAAATGGCACAAGCAGATCAATGACAGCGATTGGAATGGTCGCGTCGTTACGACGTATCGCCCCGATGCAACGGTTGATCCAGAGTTTGAGGGTTTTGCAAGAAATGTGCGCCAATTGGGTGAACTGACAGAGCAAGACGCAACGAGTTGGCAGGGTTATTTAAAAGCGCATCAGATAAGACGTGCATATTTCAAGCAAATAGGTGCCACAGCAACAGATCATGGTCACGCGAGCGCGCGAACAGAAAACTTGGATCCTAAAAGCGCTGAAGAATTGTTTGAAAAAGTGATATCCGGTCAGTTTACCAAAGAAGAAGCGGATTGTTTCCGTGGCCAAATGCTCACTGAGATGGCGCGCATGAGTTTGGATGATGGGCTTGTTATGCAGATCCATTGTGGTTCTTATCGTAATCACTCAGCGAAGGTGTTCCAACAACATGGTCGGGATAAGGGATTTGATATTCCAACATCTACCAACTACGTAGATGCGCTCAAGCCGATGCTTGATGCAGTTGGTATGGAGCCAGAATTGACAATCATCATCTTCACGCTGGATGAAACGAGTTACAGCCGTGAATTAGCGCCATTGGCGGGCGCATATCCAGCCCTTAAGCTTGGCCCGGCATGGTGGTTCTTTGATAGTTATGAAGGCATGAAGCGTTATCGTGAGGCCGTTACTGAAACTTGCGGATTTTACAACACGGTTGGGTTTAATGACGACACGCGGGCATTTTGTTCCATCCCAGCGCGCCATGATGTTGCTAGACGGTCTGATTGTGCATATCTGGCTAATTTGGTTTTAACCGGACGGTTACGACAAGAAGATGCGTTTGAATTGGCGCATGACTTGACCTATCGATTGGCAAAAGAAGCCTATAATCTTTAGAGTTTTTGTGCCTAGTATGCTGGAATTATGCAGAGCTCTAACCAGCTTCCATACAGCGGCGGCATTTTGTGGCATGTAAAACTGCTTGGAGGCGTTCATCGGAAATTGCTCCGTCGCATGATAAGCAGATGCCGTAAACATTGTTATCTACACGACTAAGCGCAGCATCAATTGCCTTTATCTCTTTATATTCCGCTTCAACTTGGGCTTCCATAACCTCATCACTTTCGCTCTCGGTTGCGCGGTCCTCACTATCATTTGGTTTTGGATCGTCCAACCGGTGTTCGTATGTCCCAATCATTTTTGCTAACTCGCTCCGGCGCTTTAGGAGGCGAGATTTAAAGAGTGCGATATCGACCATTTTGATTTCCCTTCATACGTAATGCGCATGTTTTATCTAAAACTTGCGCGGATACTTGTTACGAAAATCATAGCGATCTGAAATGTCGGCGTATTTGATATAGCTCAATGAATTCGCCGAATATTTCTTTTAAGAAATGGGTGAATGTAAGAAGGATGAGAAATCTCATGACACTTTATTTGATTATACACTCGCTTGTAGCCATGGTGATTACCTGGATTGGTCTCATTGTGATCATCGTCGCTGATATGTTTTCTTGGCCTTACTTAATTGGATGTTTTTTGGTAGGTATTTTAATTGCAATTCCTGTCACTTATTTCATTACGAAGCATGAAAAATCAAACTAATTAATTGTTTTTTATAGATAATATTGAGTTTACAAATCTTTACATTCACGACAAACGTCAGAAACAATGCCTTGCTAAATTCTCATCATGTTGAGACCACGGAGCAGCGGTACAAAGGAACATAAGCTCTCCAATTCTCAGAAATGAAATTTAAAAAGGAGCTTATTATGACAAAAGAAAACGAAACACAAAAAAGCAAGTTTGAAATGACACGCGGCAAAATCATTGCACTTAGCGTTGGTGCCGTTGCGATCCTAGGATCAGCGGTTGCGGTTCCAGCGATTGCGAACAGCAATGTTGCGCAGCATGCGAAAATTGTCATGACTGATATGGATCAGAACCACGTTTATAAAGCTGGTTGGGGTGGCAAGAGATCAGGCTTTTCACAAATGAGCGAAGCAGAGCTTGAAAAACGCGTTACAAAAATTGCACGTCATATGGCGGTTGAAATTGATGCTACAGATGCGCAAGAAGAGCAGATTATCGAAATTGCTCTTGCAACAGCTAAAGAGATGCAGCCGCTGCGTGACGAGTTTAAAGCCGCAGGATTTGAGCTTGTTAATCTGCTAACATCCGAAAATGTTGATCGCGCTGCAATTGAAACGCTTCGCACCGAACGCCTTGCTGCTGCTGACACGATCAGTAAAACTATGCTGGATGCTGTGTCCGAAGTTTCAGAGATCCTAACCGTCGAGCAACGTCAAGGATTGGCAGAACGTGTTGAGCGCATGCAAAAGCGTTTTAACGACTAGTTGGTAGCTGGTTATAATTAGATCATTTATCTCTCTCCCAAGACTAACCAACGGGCACTCTGGAAGCGAATTATACGCTCAAAGGGTTCCGTTGGCTGGTCATTTTATGTAACAGTTCCCGTTGAATATAAATCAAAATCAAAGGCTTGATATGTCACAATCCATTCTCTTGATCGAAGATGATAACCGCCTGGCTGATATGGTCAGCGATTATCTTCAAAGTAATGGTTATGATGTAAAGATCGCGCCAAATGGTGCCGATGGTATCCAATTGGAAGATGAAGAAAAATTTGATGTGATTATTCTTGATCTGATGCTGCCTGATATGGATGGGCTCGATATTTGCCGTGTGATTAAGGCTCGCTCTGATGTTCCCATTATTATGCTTACCGCCAAGGGTGACCCAATGGATCGCGTTGTGGGTTTAGAGCTTGGTGCTGATGATTATATGGGAAAACCCTTTGAGCCACGTGAGCTGTTAGCGCGCATTAAAGCTGTTATGCGTCGGGGGCAAACTAAGACCGCTACGACTAAAACGCTTCAGTTTGGCCGATTGGAAATAGATCCAGATGCGATGAACTGCTCGCTTGATAACAAAATTTGCGAATTGACCTCCCATCAATTTACGCTGCTGCACACATTGGCAGAATCCGCCGGTCGTGTTTTGTCACGTGATACATTGATTGATCGTTTAAAGGGCCAAGAATTTGATGCTTTTGACCGTTCAATAGATGTTCATATCTCGCGCATTCGCAACCAGATTGAAGATGATCCGAAACATCCAAAACGCATTTTAACGATCCGCGGCGCTGGGTATGTTTTTGCGTTAAAGCAGGATTAGAACATGATCAGACGTCGCCTACATTTACAGATTTATGCAACGATCATCTTTAGTTTGATCCTTGTCGTTTTGTTGACCTCGATGTTTTTTTGGCTTGGCAATCGTGATGACACCGATTTCGAGTTTAAGGAGGCAGCTGGGCAACTTGCAATCAATATATTACCCGACGCTGATCAACCGGTCATGCAGCAGAAAAACGCACTTCAAGAGCTGTTTAAAGATATTGATGTGAATGTAAGCTTGTTTAACCAGCAAGGTGAATTAATTACGTCAATTGGGGAAGTGTTTAATTTCCCGTTTGATGAAGACGATAAAAAAGGCATGCATCACCAGGGCAATAATCAAGGTTTTTTAGCTGAATTACCTGATGGACGGTGGCTCTTTACTGGTCGTTATAATGAAAACCGAGCAGATAGTGGCTTTATAAAGCTATTGTTGGTTTTGGGTTCTATCGCATTGGCTATTGGTATTGCTTCCTACCCATTGGTCAAGCGTTTAACACGCCGTTTGGAAAATCTAAAAATTGGTGTGGAACAGGTCGGCATGGGAGATTTAAAAACCCGCGTTGTTGTCGAAGGTAAGGATGAGATTGCAAGTCTTGCCGCAAGCTTTAATCATGCAACCGAGCAGATTGAAAATCTTGTCGCATCTCACAAAACGCTATTGGCAAATGCCTCTCATGAATTGCGAACGCCATTGTCACGAATTCGCTTAGGGCTTGAGATGTACCAATCTGGTCATGAGCAAAAGCGCCTTGATGCCTTGCGATCTGATATTGAAGAACTCGACGGCTTAATTGAAGAAATTTTGCTCATGAGCCGCTTAGATAGTGCAAATTCGAAACTTATAACTGAAGCTGTAGATTTATTGCAGATCATTGATGAGGAATGCGAGCGTTTCCCAAGTATTGATTTTAAAGGCTCAGCATTGATGATTGACGGTAATGCTGGTTTGCTAAAACGCGTGGTTCGTAATTTAATTGGTAATGCATTTAAACATGGCAAGCCACCTGTGATCGTAGAGCTTACCCAATCGGACGATGAAGTATCCTTCATTGTGACGGATCATGGCAATGGAATATCAGATGCAGATAAAGCCAAGATTTTTGATCGGTTTTATCGCGGTGCAGATCGCCAAAATGTTGAAGGTTATGGATTAGGATTATCGCTCGTTAAGCAAATCGTTGATGCCCATAAGGGCACCATCAAAGTGCTCGACGGTGAGGGCTTTATAATAAAAGTGACCTTACCGAATAATCACTAACCATAATCTTTTAGCTAAGGTCAGGAATTAACTCCTGACCTTCTCGTTTTGCGGATCATAACGGCACATTTCTGCGATTTTTGCAGGTGAGTGTTTATCAATATGCTGCACTAAAAGTTCAGCTTCTGAATTGTTGTATTCAGGGTCGATAAAGCCAAGTGCAATATTTTCACCGGTGCGATATCCCCATGCTGCAGATGTAATCGTACCAACGATCTTGTCATTGCACACTATGGAGTCGCCAGGTTGTGCGGGCGCTTGATAATCATCAATCGTCAGCGATACAAATTCGCGGCGTGGCCCGTTCTGCATGTTTTTTTCCAGGCCCTGTTTGCCGACGAATTCTTTGTCCATTTTGATAAATCTGTCGAGCCCGCTTTCCATAGGATCAAACTCTGTGATGAGATCAGCTTTCCAATGGCGATACCCTTTTTCAAGGCGCATGCTTTCGGTCGCATAAAGGCCAAACGGCTTCATGCCAAAACCTGAACCCGCTTTTTGAAGAACATCAAATGCATAGGCCAATTGCTCATTGGCGATGTGGAGTTCCCATGCAAGTTCACCAGAGAATGATACGGCCATGGCAATTGCTTCGACGTGCCCGATGTGAACTTTTTGACATGTAAGCCATTTGAAACTGTCTTTCGACCAGTCTGTGCGTGGGGCGGCTATTTGTAGAACATTGCGTGATTTTGGACCTGCCACAACAAGGATGTTGTGCGTGTTGGTTAGGCTTTTGATCGTGATGTCGCTATCTTGAGGCAAGTGTTCATGCAGCCAATCCCAATCATGGAATTCTGAAGCTGCGGCGGAGCCGTACCAGATTTTATTATCTGATATGTTGGCGAGCGTTGCTTCGCCCTTCACATTTCCATCGTGGTTTAAGAAGTAAGTTAGTCCCACTCTGCCGGTCTTTTTTGGAACGCGGCTACACATGATTTTGTCTAGCCAATCGTGGGCGTCCTTACCGCAGATTTCATAGCGGTTAAAACCAGATACTTCCATGATGCCGACATTGTCTTGCAAGTTTTCAATTTCGCTTCGAACAACATCAAAAGCGTTGGTGAACTTAAACGAATGTTTTTCAACAAAGTCTGGCTCGGGCTTGAAAAATAGCGCGCGTTCCCAGCCATTGACGGTGCCAAATTCTGCACCCATTTCGGCAAGTTTTGGTGTGAGTTGTGTTGTTTTAATCGGTCGTCCAGCGGGGCGATGTTCATGGGGCATGTGGAAACGAAATTCGTTTTGATAATCTTCAATTGATTTAAGAGCTGTGTATTCTTCTGTCGCATATCGCGTGAAGCGGCGCGGATCGATGCACCATGTATCATAACATGCTTCCCCATGTGCGATAATTTGCGCAAGCAGCCAACCATGGCCACCTCCTTCACCAAGACCAGCTCTGAGACCAGTGATACAATATGCATTTTTCTTGCCCGGGATCTTGCCCACTAGCGGCAGTCCATCGGGTGTATAAGTGATCGGTCCGTTGACGATTGACTTGATCCCGGCTGTTTGCAAACAAGGTAGCCGTGCAAACGCACCCTCCATGACATCAACCACACGATCAAGATCATCAGGGCATAGTGCCATGGTGAAATTTGGATCAATGCCATCTAGACCCCAAGTTCGGCAATCCTGCTCGTAAAAGCCGATTAGTAATCCCTTTTTCTCGGCTCTTTGGTAAAAATCATCCATTGGGCAGCGAATAAGAGGGGTACGGAAATCATCACCAAGGGCGACGATTTCTGGGATATCTTCGGTGAGCATATATTGATGCTCCATCGATGCCACAGGATGCTCGACACCCATCATTTTGCCAATTTCATTACAACGATAACCACCAGCATTGACGATTTTTTCGCACGTAATATCGCCATCCTTTGTGTGGACAATCCAGGTACCATCTTCTTTTTGGGTCAGATCCTCAACCGGATTGAACCGATAGATTTCTGCGCCTGCATTGCGTGCGCGTCGCGCTAGTGCCTGACACAATTGTGCTGGATCAATATCGCCATCAAGTGGATCCCATAATGCACCTAAGAGATTGTCCGTTGTGATTAATGGATGGCGTTTTTTACATTCTTCGGGATCCAAGATTTCCCAATCAACATCCATTCCTTTGGCAACCGATAGAAAATGGGTATAGCCATCCATGTGATCTTGCGTGGACGCTAAGCGTAATCCACCCGTGCCGTGATGGTAATTGATCGGATATTCCGGATCATCGGCCATTTCTTTGTATAGATTTATGGAATGTGTCTTCAGACCAATCATTGTTTGGTTGGCGCCAAAATTGGTCACCTGCGCTGCGGAATGCCATGTCGTACCTGATGTGAGTTCATCGCGCTCGATCATAACGCAATCGGTGATGCCTTCCTGCGTTAAGTGATAAAGTGTTGAACACCCTGCAATGCCACCACCAATAACGACAACTTGTGTATGTTGCTTCATATCAATCTCCAAACCTGTTGCTAAACTATTGGAGAGCTGACTTAGTCAGGTCAATTAGATTGATCTTATTTCGAAATAACTAAAATTAATATTCAGTATTTTTAAATTACAAAATGCGAACGGAGCCTTCGATAAAAGCAAGTTCTTTGACCACACGATCCAGCATGATGTCCGTCAATGTTTGCTTTAAATGCGTGGTGAATGCCTGAGGAATTTCTCCCAAGGTATCGCGTCTGGTATAAACGGAAATCGTGCGCGCAAAACTGGGGATGGGAAGAGGGGATGCAATAAAGCAATCATCTAACGGATGGCTTTGTTTAAACGAACCAAGATAAGCCATTGCTGTGGTGATCGCCCATCCATCAAACTCTTTGATAAGCGATAACAGCGCATGGTTGGTTGAGCATTCGAAATCAAATTTTGGAACAGTTTTTGTGCGCCTTAACTGAGCTTCGATTTGTCGTCCAATTAATTGTTCTTGGGAATAGCGAATAAAAGGATGTCGCATAAGTTCATCTATCGGGGCTTTCGCGAGCTTTTTAGAGGCTGTGATGAGAATAAATGGATCGTGCAACACCGCATGGGCTTCCACCCAATCGATCTCGCTTGTTTTATCCGCAGCTATGATGATATCTGCGCCCCGGCTGGAGAGAGTTGCATGGCTTTCGTGGCTAGCGCCGCTATTGATGTAAAAATTTGATTGCGGATAATTTTGACGAAGTTTTGATAAAAGGCTCGGTAATACTTCATTGTCAAAGTCTTCAATCGCGCCAATGCGAATATCCATTTTGGGTGCATGTTTTGCGCTGGAAAGTTCAACTTTTGCAACAGTGACTTCATCTAATATTGCACGTGCGCGTGGTGCAAAGATTTCGCCAGCTGCTGTTAATTGAAATCGTCTAGCGGATCTTTCAATCAGGCGCGCATCTAAAATCTGTTCCATGTTGGAAAGTTGCAAAGAGACTGACGACGGGCTTGAACCCAAACGTTTAGCAGCCTTGGTGATTGACTGCTCTTCAATTGCAGCAACAAAGACCTCAACTGCTCTAAATGACAACCGCGATTTATCGTTCTTTTGCATCGGTTTTCTCAAATCTAAGAATTGAATTATCTAAATCATATTTATTGCGCTTGTCGATCACAAACGCAAGCGTGATAGTTTTCACCGGAGGAATTGCGATGGTGGAGCGAAAATTAAAACGAGCTGGCGGTCGAGCAAGTCGCGTTGCTGCACGAAAGGCGCCCGAATCTGAATTTGATCCAAGCGCACCAGGTCAGATAGGTGGGCAGTATACGCCACTAAACCAGCATGAACTGATCGAAACGCTTAATACAGCATATAAAATTCTTGCTGAAATTGGCATGGCTGAGGTGCCACAAATCATTGAGGACTTGGCTCTATCAAAGGGAGCTCATCTTAATGATCGCGGACGTTTGTGTTTCCCGAAACCTATGATGGAAGACATTATTGATGGTGCGGCTAAGAGTTTTATTTATTACGGGCGCGATCCAAAACACGACTTTGAAGTTGGTGGCGATAAAGTTTATTTTGGCACAGGTGGTGCAGCTGTTCAGACGCTGGATCTGAATGAAGGCATTTATAGACCTTCGACGCTTAAAGATCTTTATGATTTCACACGATTGATTGACACGCTCGAAAATGTCAGTTGGTTTACCCGCTGTTGTGTCGCAACCGATGTGCCGGATAATTTTGATTTAGATATCAACACGGCATATGCGTTATTGCGCGGGACTACTAAGCCGGTTGGCACAAGTTTTACGCTCGGATCAAGCGTCGATCCGATTATCGATATGTTTGATATTGCGATGGGCGGTGAAGGTTCATTTGCCAAAAGGCCATTTTGCAAAGCACATATTTCTCCGGTGATATCGCCTTTGCGCTACGGTGAAGATGCTGTTGATGTCACGATGGCATGTATCAAACGTGGTGTTCCAATTAATTCGATCATCGCAGCACAATCAGGTGCCACTGCACCGGCAACACTTGCAGGAATGCTGGCGCAAACGACCGCAGAAACTCTTGCTGGTCTTGCGCTGGTGAATTTGCTCGAACCCGGTTATCCGATGATCTTTTCAAACTGGCCTTTAGTAATTGATTTGCGCACGGGTGCGTTTTGCGGTGGTGGTGGTGAGATTTCAGTTATGAACGCAGCCGCCGCACAGATTTCAAATTACCTTGGTTTGCCGTCGGGTGTTGCATCCTCAATGAGCGACGCAAAATCAGTTGATGCTCAAATGGGTGCTGAAAAAGCATTGAGCGCATTAGCTGCAGGCTTATCAGGCGCGAATATGGTTTATGAAAGCTCTGGTATGATGGCGAGTTTGCTTGGAGCTTCGTTTGAGGCATTTGTGCTTGATAATGAGATGCTCAGCCATGTGCATCGCACGATACGTGGTATTGAAGTGAACGAAGAGACGCTCGGGTTTGAAGCGATTAAAGAAGCGGTTTATGGCGAAGGTCACTTCTTAGGTGGTTCTCATACAATGGATGCGATGCAACGAGATTACTACTATCCAAAAATTGCCAACCGTGATGATCCACGCAGTTGGGCAGATAATGGGCGCGTGGACGCTTGGAGTGCTGCAAAACAAAAAGCTCTATCGATTTTAGATAGCCATCACCCAGATTATCTATCGTTTCAGGCGGATCAGAGAATTCGCGAGCGCTTTAATATTTTATTGGATTGAGTGCGCTAAAATTTTCTTGACCTTCCAGTCACTGTAACCCTTATAGCAATGTTACAAACTGGATATTAAGACATGACAAACACAAACGCATCTGAAGAAAAATGTTGTAGCGGTAATCATAAACCAGCTGCTGCGTCACAGACGGTTACAGATCTATTTGAAGCAGCAACGATTGCTGTTGATGGTACTGTTATAGACCCCGTTTGTGGCATGACGGTTACGTTGGGAAATAACAAGCCTTCGCTTAACTACCACGAAGATGAGTTTCATTTTTGTAATCCAAGCTGTCACGATAAATTTGGCGCTGATCCTTATTTCTACCTTTCTGGTAACAAAGCCAAACAGTCCCAATCAGCACCGAAGAATGCGATATTTACCTGTCCGATGGACCCAGAGATCGAACAGGAAGGGCCTGGTACTTGCCCGATTTGCGGCATGGCGCTTGAACCTGCTGATGGGATATCTGATGGACCAAATCATGAATTGATAGATTTTACTCGGCGCTTGTGGGTGAGTTTAATCGCTGCTGTGCCGCTGATGATCCTAACGATGGGACCAATGCTAGGACTTCCTATTCGCCAGTTTTTTGGTGAACAAAACTCTGTCTATTTGGAGTTTTTGCTCGCAACACCTGTTGTGTTATGGGCTGCATTTCCGTTTTTTGACCGGGGTTTGACCTCGATCAAAACATGGAATTTAAATATGTGGACCCTAATAATGATCGGGGTGGGTGCCGCTTATCTATATTCCACAATTGCAACCTTTTTCCCAAATCTGTTTCCCGATGGATTGCAGATGCAAGGTGGGCATTTGCCGGTTTATTTTGAAGCTTCGGTTGTCATTATCGCACTCGTGTTTGTAGGACAGGTATTAGAATTACGAGCACGTGAACGAACAGGAGATGCGATTAAAGCTTTGCTTGATTTATCGCCGAAGACAGCGCGCCGCGTGCTTGAAAATGGCGAGGAATACGATGCGCCATTAGAGAATATCATACAAGGTGATGTCCTGCGCGTGCGCCCTGGAGAGGCTATTCCCATTGATGGTGTTATTATCGATGGGCAATCAAGTATTGATGAAAGCATGATGACGGGTGAGGCTATACCGGTTGAGAAATCTATCGGTGATCATGTCACCGGCGGCACAATTAACAAAAATGGTACGATGATCATTAAAGCCATTAAAGTGGGCGATGAAACAGTTTTGGCAAAAATTGTGTCGATGGTCGCGGCCGCGCAACGCTCACGCGCACCTATCCAAGCATTGGCCGACAAAGTGGCATCCTATTTTGTGCCGACTGTGGTGTTGGTTGCGGTCATCGCGTTTTTAATATGGTTGTTCGTCGGCCCAGAACCGTCCTTTGTGTTTGCTATCGTGTCCGCCGTTTCGGTTCTTATCATTGCTTGCCCGTGTGCATTGGGTTTGGCAACGCCCATGTCGATCATGACAGCAACAGGGCGCGGGGCGCAGGCAGGGATATTGATCAAGGACGCTGAAGCTTTGGAACGATTGTCCAAGGTTGATGTTTTGGTGGTTGATAAAACGGGAACGCTTACATTGGGTAAACCTGAATTAAACCAAGTGATCATTCTCAACGATAAATTCACACAGGATGAGATTTTGCAAGTCGCAGCTAGTTTAGAACATGCATCTGAACACCCCCTTGCTGAAGCCATAACGAGTGCCGCGCGGGATAAAGGCATTAAGCCTGCATCTATTGACGGATTTTCTGCTGTCACCGGAAAAGGCGTTAAAGCTGAAATTAATGGCAAAGATATCGCTATTGGTAATGTGAGCATGATGGATGATCACAATATTAAAACATCTGATGTGCTCGATGCTGCAAACAAGCTCAGAGAGGGTGGGAATACAGTGATGTTTGTCGCTATTGCTGGCGAGTTGGTTGGCCTTTTATCTGTTGCCGATCCGATTAAATCAAATGCGAAAGATGCAGTTCAGCGGATTTCTGATTTGGGTATAAAAGTAATCATGGCGACAGGGGACAATCGTATTACAGCAGATGCTGTTGCGTCCAAGTTGGGGATCTTAGATATCCGCGCTGAAATTCTTCCAGAAGATAAAAAAGCGCTCGTTGATGAGCTGCATCATAAGGGCTTTAAAGTTGCCATGGCGGGGGATGGTATTAACGATGCACCAGCACTTGCTGCTGCAGAGGTTGGTATTGCGATGGGAACGGGTGCGGATGTTGCCGTGGAAAGCGCTTCCATGACACTGCTTTATGGCGATCTCATGGGAGTTGCGCAAGCGCGAGTCTTATCCAAATCCACGATTAAAAATATCAAGCAGAACTTGTTCTTTGCCTTCGCCTATAACAGCTTGGGCGTTCCGATTGCAGCTGGTATTTTATATCCGATAACAGGACTTTTGCTCTCTCCAATGCTAGCTGCTGCAGCAATGAGCCTGTCATCTGTCTCCGTAATATCAAACGCACTACGCTTAAGATCACTTAATCTTGATAAAGCGTTGATTGAAAAATAGCCGATTATACTTGATCCTCGAGCGATTGATCACTTTATGTAGTAACGAAATGACAAAGAAAATGAATGACGATATGAAACTAGGCAAAGAGGCTACTCGAGACGAAAAACTCTCGTGTCGCGAAGCTATGTTTTCAAAAGCCAAGTCTATTGGATTTTCACAAAAAGAAATCGCGCTATTAGAGATGATGTATAAAATCGAAGAGGATCGGACAGAAAAATGAATATTGGGCAAGCTGCCAAACTTTCAGATCTATCGGTAAAAACAATTCGATATTACGAAGATATAGAGCTTGTCAGACCTGACCGACTTGAAAATGGTTATCGGGATTATTCAGACGCTGATATTCATTGTTTGATTTTTTTGCAGCGCTCGCGTGGTTTGGGCTTTACCATTGATGAATGCCGATTGTTGTTATCTTTATACGAAGATGATCATCGTTCGAGCCGTGATGTAAAAGCGATTGCTAATGATAAATTAGTTGAAATTGATCGTAAGATTGACGAGTTACAGTCGCTTAAGAATACGCTGAACACCTTGGTGAATAATTGCCACGGTGATGACAAGCCTGATTGCCCAATTATTGATAAACTTTCCGGCCAACACGCGCAGTAGAATTTGATTATTTCAGGTTGATTTTTGGTTCTAATCCCTTTTTGTTTTATGCGAATATTTGCCAGTTATTGTTTGAACCTAAATGGTTTTGAAAAACTTTAAGTGGTAAAAAATTACACAGTGTAACAAATTTAGAGATTAAAAATTCAATAAATATCATATAGTTACTCTCCGATATGTCGAATAACGGTCTTATCTACTAAAAAATTAGTTGACATAAATGATCCAATCAGTGTTTCAATATAGGGGTCAGTTTGGGCTGACTCATATTGATTGGAGGAAAGAATGCAAAAATTATTGCTATGCACGGTAGCATCAATCGGATTGTTGAGTGGAATGAACTCAGCGTTCGCAGATTCTGCTGCTGCAAAAAAATGGATTGACCAAGAGTTTCAACCATCTTCGCTGTCAAAAGATCAGCAGATGTCAGAAATGGAATGGTTTATTTCCGCAGCTGAGCCTTTTTCAGGAATGGAAATTAATGTGCTGTCGGAAGGTATTCCAACGCACTCATACGAATCAGAAGTTTTAACAAAAGCATTTGAAGAAATCACAGGCATCAAAGTTAATCACCAAATTCTGGGCGAAGGTGAAGTGGTGCAGGCTGTTCAAACACAAATGCAGACAAAGCGTAATCTTTACGATGGTTATGTGAACGATTCTGATTTGATCGGTACGCACTCACGCTTGCAATTGGCTTACAATTTGACAGACCAAATGGCTGGTGAATGGTCTGGAACGACATCGCCAACACTTGATCTTGAAGATTTCATGGGTACTCAGTTTACGACTGGTCCAGATGGTAAACTTTATCAGTTGCCTGATCAGCAGTTCGCAAACCTTTATTGGTTCCGCAAAGACTGGTTTGATCGTCCTGATCTACAAGAAGCATTTAAAGCTAAATATGGCTATGATCTAGGTGTTCCAGTGAACTGGTCAGCCTATGAAGATATCGCAGATTTCTTCTCTAAAGATGTGAAAAACATCGATGGCGTAGATATCTATGGTCACATGGATTATGGCAAGCGTGCACCTGACTTGGGTTGGCGTATGACTGATGCTTGGCTATCAATGGCCGGTGCTGGTTCAAAAGGTGAGCCAAATGGTGTGCCGATTGATGAATGGGGCATTCGCATGGAAGCGGGTTCTTGTAATCCTGCTGGTGCATCCGTATCACGCGGTGGTGCTGCAAACGGACCAGCTGCGGTTTACGCGATCCGTAAATGGGATGAATGGCTACGTAATTACGCACCTCCAGGTGCAGCGAGCTTTGACTTTTATCAGTCACTACCAGCTCTAAGCCAAGGTAATGTTGCTCAGCAGATCTTCTGGTACACAGCCTTTACTGCTGACATGGTGAAGCCAAAATCTGAAGGCAATAACACTGTCGATGATGAAGGTAATCCACTATGGCGTATGGCCCCATCTCCGCATGGCCCTTATTGGGAAAAAGGCCAGAAAGTTGGTTATCAGGATGTGGGTTCTTGGACGTTCTTAAAATCAACACCAACAGATCGTGCGCAAGCTGCATGGCTTTATGCTCAGTTCGTGACATCTAAAACTGTTGATGTGAAAAAATCACACGTTGGTCTAACGTTTATCCGTGATTCATCTGTGAACCACGAAAGCTTCACCGAACGCGCATCAAAACTTGGTGGTTTGGTAGAGTTCTATCGTTCACCTGATCGTGTGGCTTGGTCTCCAACAGGTGTTAACGTTCCTGATTATCCAAAGCTTGCTCAAATTTGGTGGCAGCAAATTGGTGACGTGAACTCAGGTGCCTTTACACCACAAGAAGCTATGGATCGTCTTGCTGAAGAGATGGACATCACTATGGCTCGTATGCAGCGCGCTGATGAAGGTGCAAATGTTTACGGTGGTTGTGGCCCTCGCTTGAACGAAGAAAAAGATCCTTCTGAATGGCTAGGTAAAGGCGGCGCGAAAGCTAAGCTTGATAACGAGAAACCGCAGGGTGAGACCGTTAATTACGATGAGCTTGTGGCTCGTTGGAACGCAAACTAAGTTCCTTCCAAATGTTGGAATAATTTCCAATTCCGACAAAAGCTAGGGCCCTTTTTGGCCCTAGCAATTTCGTAAAAATTCCTGATTACAAATTACAGAAAATGGTGCTCCATGGCGCTCGAGCTAAAAAACATCACTAAAGTCGTTCAGGGCAAGACGCATATTAAGCCGATCAACCTCAATTTAGAATCTGGCCACTTTAATGTTTTGCTTGGCGAAACAGGAGCCGGCAAAACCTCGCTAATTAAGCTGATGGCAGGATTAGATTCCGTTGCTTCTGGCAGCATAGTTATGGACGGTGTTGATATTACCGAACAATCCACACAAATGCGCCGTATCAGCCTTGTTCACCAGTTTTTCGTCAACTATCCGCATATGACAGTGTTTGATAATATTGCTTCACCTTTGCGGGTGGCAAAAATGGCGCCGTCGGAAATTGAAGGCCGTGTTGAAGAAGCTGCAGATATTTTAAAACTCCGCCCGATGCTTCATCGCAGACCACACGAGTTATCTGGTGGTCAGCAACAGCGAACAGCACTTGCGCGTGCAATTGCAAAAGATAGCCAAGCCGTGTTTCTCGACGAACCCTTGGCAAACCTTGATTACAAACTGCGCGAAGAACTACGCGAATTATTGCCTGAGCTTTTTGCCGGACGTGGCGCGGTTGTTGTTTATGCAACATCAGAACCAGAGGAAGCTTTATTGCTTGGTGGGCAAACCGCACTGATGCAAGATGGTTATGTACGACAGTTTGGTAATACTGCTGACCTTTATAGAAATCCTGAAAGTTTAATCGCTGCGCGGGTCTTTTCTGATCCGCCAATAAATCATGCCAGTGTCGTCAAAAAGGGCAATAAAATTGCCATGGGTGATGTGACATGGGACGCAAGTGTTCAAGCGTCCGGGCTTAAAGATGGTGAGTATCAGGTTGCGATCCGACCGCACCATATTTTGCCAATGAAAACCGATAAGGCCAACATCGCAATAACCGGTCAAGTTGGTGTCACAGAATTGAGCGGCTCAGAGAGTTCTGCGCATTTTGTCTTTGGAGATCATGCATGGGTTTCGCTCTCTCATGGGGTGCATCCATATCAGGTTGGCGAAGACCACACATTTTATATGAACCCATCGGAGTGCCTATATTTTGCACCTGATGGAAGCCGGGCTGCGTGAGGTAAGATCATGGCTAAAATTACTTTATCAAAGCTCAGACATAGCTATATGCAAAACCCAAAAGGTCCTGAAGATTTTGCCCTTAAAGAGATTGACCTTGAATGGCAGGATGGCGGTGCGTATGCGCTTTTAGGACCATCTGGTTGCGGTAAATCTACACTACTAAATATCATTTCCGGTCTGGTCGAACCGACAGAAGGCAAGATCTTGTTTGGTGAGGATGATGTGACGTCTTTGCCGCCAGATCAGCGAAATATCGCACAGGTTTTCCAGTTCCCGGTGATCTATGACACCATGACGGTTTATGACAATTTGGCGTTTCCGCTTCGTAATCGCAAAGTTGATGAAGCCACAATTGATATGCGTGTTCGTGAAATTGCCGAAATGTTGGAAGTCACAGACATGCTTGACCGCAAGGCTGCAGGTTTAACGCCGGACAATAAGCAAAAAATTTCAATGGGTCGTGGTTTGGTTCGTGATGATGTGAACGTTGTTATGTTTGATGAACCGTTGACAGTTATTGACCCTCACCTGAAATGGAAATTGCGAAGTAAGCTTAAAGAACTGCACCAGAAGGTGCGTCATACTATGATCTATGTCACGCACGATCAGACAGAAGCTCTCACTTTTGCCGATCAGGTTGTCGTCATGGATTTAGGCGAGGTTGTTCAGATCGGAACGCCTGTTGAACTCTTTGAGCGTCCGGCACACACATTTGTGGGGCACTTTATTGGATCGCCAGGGATGAATGTACTCCCTTGTGAGATGAAAGATGGCGCTGCATTCGTAAATGGGCAGAAGGTTGATCTTGAGGGTCCTTTAAAAGCCGGTATGTCAGGCAAATCCGAAATTGGTATTAGGCCTGAATTTGTCTCCTTAGGTGATGATGGGCTTGAAGCGAAAGTGAAGAAGGTTTCCGATATTGGCCGACATAGTGTTGTTGAAGCCCTCGTCGGAGATCACAGTGTCATGTCCATTGTTGAAGGTGAGCTACCAAACAAGGGTGATGATGTGAAACTTTCATTTCAACAAAACCAAACACGACTTTATCGAGATGGCTGGATTGCAACCGAAATGGGAGGGGCAAGCTGATGAAAACTGAAAACCAAAAAGCTTGGTTCTTTGTCCTGCCAGTTTTGTTGCTGGTAGCATTTAACGCCATCATCCCAATGATGACAGTGGTCAATTACTCGGTTCAGGAGACTTTTGGAGACAATTTATTCTTCTGGGAAGGTCTGACCTGGTTTGAACAATTGCTAAATTCAGAGCGATTTTATAACGCGTTGGGTCGGCAATTTTTATTCACCTTTTTGATTTTAATTATTGAAGTGCCGCTGGGCATTGCGATTGCCTTGTCTATGCCACGCAAAGGTTTTTGGGTTCCTGTCTGTCTTGTTCTTATGTCGCTGCCAATGCTTATCCCTTGGAATGTTGTTGGCGCTATGTGGAACATCTTCGCATTGCCAGATATTGGCTTGCTTGGATATACGCTCAACCACGTGCTTGGCATCAATTACGATATGACCCAAGACCCGGTTGCTGCGTGGGTAACCATTATCACGATGGATGTGTGGCATTGGACATCACTGGTTGTTTTGCTCTCATATGCTGGATTGGTTTCCATTCCTGAAGCGTATTATCAAGCTGCGAAAATTGATGGCGCATCCAACTGGTCAGTGTTTAGATTTATTCAATTGCCTAAGATGAAGAACGTTTTAACGATCGCAATTCTACTGCGCTTTATGGATAGTTTTAACATCTATACCGAACCATTCGTGCTTACCGGAGGCGGGCCGGGCAACTCAACAACCCTGTTGTCTATTGATCTGGTGAAGATCGCTTTGGGTCAGTTTGATTTAGGTCCAGCCGCTGCGATGTCGCTTATCTATTTTGCAATAACACTACTGGTGTCATGGCTGTTCTACACGCTCATGAACCGAGAAGACTTAAACACTGAGGGAGATCGCTAATGCAAAAGAGATCTATTGTTCCCATCGTCTATATCGTATTCCTAATGCTGCCAATCTACTGGCTTGTTGCGATGAGTTTTAAGACCACCAATGAAATTCTAGCTGGATTTTCACTCTTTCCTCAGACGTTCACAATTGAAGCTTATGTAACGATTTTTACGGATCCATCGTGGTATTGGGGTTACATCAATTCAATTATCTATGTGTCGCTGAATACGATTATTTCGGTATGTGTTGCACTACCTGCAGCTTATGCTTTCTCGCGTTATCGTTTCTTAGGTGACAAGCAATTATTCTTCTGGCTTTTAACAAACCGGATGGCACCTGCTGCGGTGTTTGCGCTGCCGTTCTTCCAGCTTTATTCCGCGGTTGGATTGTTTGATACGCATTTAGCGGTCGCATTGGCGCATTGTCTTTTTAACATCCCACTGGCGGTTTGGATCTTGGAAGGCTTTATGGGCGGTGTACCAAAAGAGCTTGATGAAACAGCTTATGTTGATGGTTATTCGTTCCCGCATTTCTTTGTGAAGATTTTTCTTCCAACGATTAAAGCAGGTGTCGGGGTCACAGCATTCTTTTGCTTCATGTTCTCATGGGTTGAGCTATTGCTTGCGAAAACGCTTACTGCCGTTGCAGCCAAACCGATTGCTGCGACCATGACGAAAACAGCATCCAGCGCTGGGTATGAACTTGGTTTGTTGGCGGCAGCTGGAACTCTGACCATTATTCCAGGTGCGATCGTGATTTACTTCGTTCGAAACTATATTGCTAAAGGCTTTGCCATGGGGAGAGTGTAATTATGAGTTGGATGGCATGGACCTGGCCCACGGCACTGATTTTTGTTGGGATATTTTCTGCAATAATTCTTTTAACGATCATTGAGATCAAAAGACCAGGTGGTGATGAAAGGATGGGCGCCTTGCGCATTGTCACGACCCGCGGAGATCGCTTGTTCTTGAGTATTTTAGGAACAGTTTATATCTTCCTAGCTTGGCTAGGATTGGTTGGAATGCCGTTATGGATTCCTTTAATCTTAGGTGTTTGCTGGTTCATATTTTGCTTTTCAAAAGTATGATGAAGGCTCATCTATTAATTTACTAGTAAGTGGCGACATATTGAGATAAAACGTAAATGTTAAACAATAAATTGGTGGCGCAATATGAGAAAACGTAAGACGCATGAGCTCCTGACCGAGGTTGAACTGGAATTCATGACGTTACTTTGGGAGCTGGGTGATGCCAGTGTACGGGATGTTCTTTCCAAGATGGATAAGGATAGGAACCTTGCATACACATCAGCTGCAACCATTTTGAGGATCTTGGAGCAAAAAGGGTTTGTTTCAAGTAAAAAAGACGGTAAATCATTGATTTATTCCGCTACTTTGCCAAAAAATGAGTATCAATCACGACTTTTGAAAGATGTGTCAGCCAAACTATTCGATAATACACCCGCCGCGTTGGTCGCAACACTTGTAAATGATGATCATTTAACGCAAGATGCTTTGGAGGAGTTGAGGGTGCTTCTAGGGAGGAAACTGGGGGATGATTCAGGTTGAAACACTCGTAACCAGCTATATCGACGTTAATTTACTTATGCTGGGGTCGGCCCTGATTTGGTTTTTGGGTCGGAAAATTATGAAGAATACTGATACGGCTCGTGCTTTTGCCGTGCAGCTTGGCTTGGTCAAAACACTCCTATTAGCCACCTTTTTATTCCCAATTATTCTCACACTTTATAGTCACTTTTTTGCGTCCGCTTTACCGGTGCCAGTGACGCTTTCAGAGTTGGTTTTAGCCCAGTATTTACAAGGCAATATCCAGTTAAACCCTAGTTTCTTGGAAAGCATTTTGACATTTCGTCAGAATGTGATGACAGAATTGTCTGATCCAAACCACATTTTCGTAACTATGGTTTTATATGGTGGCATTATCACCGCATTTATGATGGTGGCGCGCGCTGTTTTCACCATGTTTAAGCTTTCAAGAATTTTAGATGAAGCTCATGATTGGCGTAGTTGTGGTCAATTAAAATTGGTTCTCGCTGATAAAATTCGTATCCCGTTCTCAACGCGCACATTGCGCTATCATTATGTTGTTTTACCATCCAGCATGCTGGTAAATAGCATGGATCTAAAAGTATCTATTGCGCATGAATTACAGCATTTGCGCCAGAAAGATGTTGACTGGGAGTTCGCTTTTGCATTGCTGACACCGCTGTTTTTCTGGAACCCAGCGTTTCATTATTTTAAGCGGGAGATCGAAGAACTTCGCGAATTATCATGTGATCAAAACGTTCTAAAGCGCGGTTTATTCTCTGCCAGGGATTATTGTGAATGTTTGCTGCGCGTATGTAATGGACGATTTAAGCGTGCAAGCCTGTTTAAAGTTAGAGTTCCAGAAGTCGCGCTTATACAAACGCAAGCTGGGTTCTTTTCCGCACGTCCGAAGAAGCTTTTAGAAAATCGCCTTTTATCAGCGGTTACCGGTTGGGATAATGGGTTTTCTAAAACTCGTTTGGCACTTTTAGCCATTTTAATGGTGGCGTTTGCCGGTATATTTTCGTTCACTGTGCAAAAGCCCGCTGATTGGAGCCATGATCGCTTGATGCTTTCAACCATCATAAATCTTGAACGATTGGAAAAACGCAATCAGGGTAGCGCAAACCTTTATACAGCCTACTAGTAGAGCTTCTCTAAGACTTTTTAGTTCTGTAATTCTGTTTTAATCGAGCAATACGTGTGGCTCGGCTAGAGCATTTATATTTGTAGCGCAGGAAAATGTTTTACCTGCATTTTCGTCCTTGGCTAAAGTTTCATCATCAAGGCCTTGCATGGCAGTGGTGACATAGAGAGTTGAAAAATCATCACCGCCAAAAGCTGGACACGTCGTATGCGGTGTTGGACAGTGAATTTGCCCAAGGCTTTTGCCATCTGGCGAATAACCTTCAACCATGGCTTCTCCCCAAAACGCGATCCAGATATTTCCTAATGCATCTGTTACTGCACCATCAGGTGTTTTATCCATTGGAGTGAAATCGATGAAGGTTTCTGCGTCATTGATTGGCCATCCGGTCTGAATGTCTAATCTTTGTTTAAAGACAGTTTTTTCCATTGAATCAGCAAAGTATGCCGTATCCCCATTCGGAGAAAAACATATCGCGTTCGGGATCGTGATGTTTTTATGCAAACAACGTAATTCACCTTTATAAAACCTGTATATCGCACCGGCATCTTGCTCGGCATTTTTGCCCATTGTGCTGATCCAAAATCCATGTTGACGATCAGCGCGGCCATCGTTGGAACGGGTGATATGATTATCCGCATCAACATCGATCAGGCTTTGTTTCTCACCTGTGTCTAATGATAAGATCTTTAGATCGCTCTCGCCGCTGATTAATACAGATGTTGCATTAATCCACGCAGCAGCAGAGATGTTATGATCAAACTTATAAAGTCTGTGCTGGTCCGCATTTTGAGCATGTAATGTGTTGTTGGTTATATCAAACCAAAGCAACTCAGATCGAAGCGGGTGCCATAATGGACCTTCACCTAATTGGCATTTTTCATTTGAGAAGAT